>NZ_QOHG01000041.1 GCF_003319125.1 Blastococcus sp. TF02A-26
TCGTTGCTGATCTCGCGGACCTGCACCCGATGCACCATCTCGCATCTCCTGCGGGGAAGACAGGATCAGACGAGCCCAGGCTTCAGCAAACGGCCGTCAGGGCCAAGGTTCACGGCCGGGGCACTAGATCATCGACGGTTAGCCCTCATCAGTCGTCCCGAGATCACATCGCCGGATGGGAGGGCGCCGGCGCGCCGAGCGGCGAGACCGCTCAGGCGGGGATGTAGCGGGGCGTCGGTGCTGTGCGGGCGCAACTGCGCCGCCGTTGCCTCTTGGCTCCGAAGATGTCGAGTTCGGCTGACGTCATCAGCTCATCGAAGTCCGCACCGCGCGACCGACCGCAGTGCCGATGCCTATGTGGATCGACGTCGCACTAGCACACGTTTGGACCGGCGTGCGCTTTCCGCCTCTAGCCTCCGGACCAGGTCGCGGGGGTTGGCCGTGACTACGCCAGGGTCATCAGCACGAAATCGTCCCCGCCCAGCCGAGCGGCTGCGTCCTCGTCCCGGCACGCGGCGCATCCTCCTGGCCAGCTCTGCGAGTAACTGATCTCCGACGGCGTGCCCGCGCCCGTCGTCGACCTGCTGCAACCCGTCGACGTCGCAGACGAGCAGCCCGCAGCCTGCGCCGGTGACCGCGTCCAGGTGTCTCCGCGCAGCGCCTCGAACACCCGCGCCGGTTGCTCACCCCGGTCAGCGGGTCTGTGGTCGCATCGAGCGCGCCCAGCGCTTCCGCTCGCGTTGCTCGGTTATGTCGGATCCGACGAACTCGACGGCATGCGGCGGCCCATGTCACCGGCCAGGACGCTGAGGTGCAGGGCCACGCGCCTCCGGATGTCGGACGCAGCCGGCCGGTCGATTTCGCCGAGGATGAGATTCGCCCGCGAGCGCCGCGGCAACGGCGGCGCGGGCCAGAACTGCCTCTTGCGGGATGACCAGGACGTCCCGGAGGAAGCAACCGAGCATGCTGGCGGCCGGGCGCCCGGTGAGGCGCTCGACCGCCGGGTTGGCCAGCAGGATGCGTTTCTCGCCGTCCAGACGGAAATAAGCGTATCGGTGGTCTCGACGAGGGCGTTCGACAGCTCTGCTGCCGAGGGCCGAACAGCCTCGAGCCGAACGGCCACGGCGCCTCCTCCGGTCAGTCACCTGCTGGGCAGGGTCCCGATGACGCCTGCCGGCCAGTCCGATGGCGCGCGCGACCTGCTCTCGATTGGTATGGAGCGGTGCGCAACTGAGGGTGCAGCCGGCGCTCTCCCTCCCTGGGGTGAGGGTCGTTCGCGCGAGGCGGCGGAGACGGCGTCCGGGCAGAGGACGCTCACGGGACCGACGAGCTGCACCGGCATCGGAGTGACCGTTTCGGCGCGCGACAGGAGAAGGACTGAAAAGTCGCGCGGACGCTTCCCCGGCTTTGCCTCGCTCGGGCGAACGTGAGCCGACTCTCGTGGCCCGCCCTGACGATCGCGACGCGCTTACGACGATTAATCAACCGTAATCTCCACTCACCAGTCAACGACGGTTAACTCGCAACACGCGGAGCGAGCTGCACTGTCATCGCTGACCGACGCCGACCAGCAGAGGCAATTACCGTCGGCGCGTGGCCGTGCCCCGTGGGGTGGTGTAGCTCGTCCGCGTGCTGCTCTGCGGTGTTGCTGACTATGCCGTCTGCAGGGCGGGCTGGTCGATCACCTCGCTGGGGTCGGTGCGGCGGGGCTCGAGGGCGGTC
>NZ_QOHG01000042.1 GCF_003319125.1 Blastococcus sp. TF02A-26
CTTAGCCTCGATCCACCGATGAGCTGAGCGCCGCGGACAGGCGTGGGAACACCGAAATGCCCTTCTGAACTGGGAAGATACGACTTGTCTAAGGTCCGTATCGCCAGTTCAAGAAGGGCATCTCGTAGATGCAACTTTCTCACACCCGCCCGGTGGTGTCCGCGACGTTCGATGAGCCCAACCTCGTGTCGGCGGCCGGCCTGGTTCCGCTGATGGCGCTGGCCGGCAAGGCCGGCCTGCAGAAGCTGGCCGACGAGCGGGTGAGCGTGCCGACCGACAAGGGCGCCAACGCCGGCCTGAAGCTCTCCTCGCTGGTCGCGGGCATGGCGGCCGGCGCGGACAGCATCGATGACATGGCCCTGCTGCGGCACGGCGGGATGGGCAAGGTCTTCACCGGCGCCTACGCACCCTCGACGCTGGGGTCGTTCCTGCGCTCGTTCACCTTCGGCCACGTCCGGCAGGCCGACGCGGTCGCCTCCCGGTTCCTGCTCAACCTCGCCGAGCACACCGAGCTGCTCGGCGGCCGGGCCGACGCGGGCACGGTGCTGGTCGATATCGACGACACCATCGTGGAGGTCCACGGCTACGCCAAGCAGGGCGCGGCGTTCGGCTACTCTGGGGTGCGGGGCCTCAGCGCGCTGCTGGCCACGGTCTCCACCGAGACCGTGGCCCCGGTGATCGCGGCCCAGCGGCTGCGCAAGGGCAGCGCCGGCTCCCCTCGCGGCGCGGCGAGGCTGGCCACCGACGCCCTCGCCCTGGTCCGCCGCAGCTCACTGGCCGGCCGGAAGGTGCTGGTGCGCGCGGACTCGGCGTTCTACTCCCACGCCCTGGTCGCTGCCGTGCTCAAGACGGGCGCCGATGCATCGATCACCGTGCGGATGGACCCGGCCGTCAGACGCGCGATCACCACGATCGACCAGGACGCGTGGACCACGATCAAGTACACCGACGCGATCTACGACGAGACCACTGGCGCTTGGATCTCCACGGCACAGGTCGCCGAGATCCCGTTCACCGCCTTCACCTCGAAGAAGAAAGCCGACCAGATCACCGGGCGCCTGATCGTGCGCCGCATCCCGGAGCTGAACCCCAAGAAGGGCGACGGCCAGGAGACGCTGTTCGACACGTGGCGCTTCCACGCGTTCTTCACCACCACCGCGCCCGCCGACCTCGACACCGTCGTCGCGGATCAGACCCACCGCCGTCACGCGATCATCGAGAACGTCCACGCCGACCTCAAGGCCTCCGCCCTGGCCCACCTGCCCTCGGGCGTCTTCACCGCCAACGCCGCCTGGCTGGTCTGCGCCGTCATGGCCTTCAACCTCACCCGCGCCGCCGCGACGGTGACCCACACCCCCGCGCTGGCCAGAGCCGCGACCGCGACGATCCGCCGCAAGCTCATCCACGTCCCGGCCCGGATCGCGACCTCCGCCCGGCGCCTGCGCCTGCACCTGCCCACCGACTGGCCCTGGGAGAAGGCCTGGTCCGCGCTCTACCAGGCCGCGCTCCCCACGCGAGCCCCCGCGACCTGACCCTCGACACACCGCCCCGACGACCGAGGACTCCGTGGAAAGCCGGGCAGACCGGCGACTTCCTCACGCCCCGGCACCACCGCGGCCACTCCGCCGGACCTCACCGGGCGCGCCCAGGTCCGTCGGTGGATCGAGGCTTAG
>NZ_QOHG01000010.1 GCF_003319125.1 Blastococcus sp. TF02A-26
GAGTCCTCTTCGGTGAGTTCCTTGGCGGGTACTCACAGAGCCTCACGCGGTGGCCCCTCGACGTCGGTGACCGACACGATCACCGAGGCCAGGGGCCCGATCTACACCACTCCAGGGGACTCACCCCAGCGCGACTGGATGATGGTGGCCGCCCACCGCTGGCGACGATCAGACACAAAGCAACGGTGGTGGGGCGGCTTTGCAGCGCTACTCGTCGCGTCGCTCATCGGGGCACCCTTCCGCCCTCTGTCCGAGGATGCTGCCGCAGGGGTCAGCCTCGTGGTCTTGGCTGTGTTCGGCGGACTCCTGCTCTTGGCGCTGTCGCGTCACCCGGTGAAACCGCGGCCAGTGACTTTCCCACCGCCGTCTCCTGAACAGGTGCTTGCCGCGGTCGACAGCACAGAGGCTCGTGTAGCCGCTGCGGCGAGCCGGGCCTGGATCGAGACCCTCCGAGAGCCGTCATGGCATTCGCCCTACCTCACGGCCAGCCGCGCCACCTTCGACGGCCAGTCCCAGCTCGACCAGATCGTGGACATCGCCCTACGCATCCATAGCGCCCGTGTATCTCTCGGCGCGCGGCCTGGCGGACCTGCCGCGCACCTGTGGGACCGCCAGCAAGCCACCTTGGAAGGAGCCGCCCATCAGCTCGGCCGACGAGCCGACGCCCTGATCCGCTATCGCGATCAGGCGGCACGACTGTCGTCCGAACTGAGAAGCCTCGAAGATCTCGAGCGCCTGACCGCAACATCCACTCAGATCGACGGCCTTGCACTGGAAGTCGCGCACGGCCATGACCCAGTTGACGGTGGACTCGCGCGCATGAATGACGAGGTGGCGGCCATACGTGACTCGGTCAATGACCTGCTGACGGAGATGATGCGTACCAGCGAGTTGCTGGCGCACCCAGCCGCCGTCTCGATCGATCCGAACCTCGGCCGGCCTTCTTCATGAGTCTTGGCAGTTAGCGCCCGCATTTGGCCACGAGCCATCGTTGCGAAGGTGAGTGCAGGCCGCGTGGCCGCTCTACCTAGCTGAACAGGCCGCGGATGTCCTCGGCGGTCAGCGGGCCGGTCAGCGCGCCGTCGTCGTCCTCCATCACGCGGGCGAACAGGTCGCGCTTGCGCTCCTGCAGCGCCAGCACCTTCTCCTCGATCGTGTCGGCAGCGACCAGGCGGTAGACCATCACGGTCTTGTCCTGGCCGATCCGGTGCGCCCGGTCGACCGCCTGCGCCTCCGCCGCCGGGTTCCACCACGGGTCGAGCACGAACACGTAGTCGGCCTCGGTCAGGTTCAGACCCGACCCGCCGGCCTTGAGGCTGATCAGGAACACCGGCACCTCTCCGGACCGGAATGAGGTGACGACCGCATCGCGGTCCGCCGTCGCCCCGTCCAGATACGCGTACGGCAGGCCGAGAGCGTCCAGCCGCGACCGCACCGACCGCAGGAAGCCGGTGAACGAGCTGAACACCAGCGCCCGGTGCCCCTCGGCGACCACTTCGGTCAAGTGCTCTAGGAACGCATCTGTCTTGCTCGACCCGATCCCCGCGTACGCCTCGTCCACCAGTGAAGGGTCCAGCGCCAGCTGTCGCAGCAGCGTCAGCGACCGGAAGATCGTGAACCGGTTGCGCTGCAGGTCGTCGACCAGGCCGAGCACCTTGCGCCGCTCGGCCTGCAGGTGGGTGTCGTAGACCCGGCGGTGCTTCGGCGCGAGCACGACCTCCAGCACCTGCTCCTGCTTGGGCGGCAGCTCGGTGGCCACCTGCTCCTTGGTGCGCCTGCGCATCACCGGCCGGATCCGCCGGCGCAGCGCGGCCAGCACCTCGGCGTCGCGGTTGCGCTCGATCGGCACCCGGTAGTGCTCGGAGAACAGCTTCGGGTTCGGGAACAGCCCCGGCGCGACGATCGACAGCATCGCCCACAGGTCCATCAAGTCGTTCTCCACCGGCGTCCCGGTGATCGCCAGCTTGAACCGGGCCGGCACCCGCCGCGCCGCCGCGTACGTCTTCGCCCGGTGGTTCTTCACGAACTGCGCCTCGTCCAGCACCAGCCCGCTCCACGGCAGCTCCCGGTACTCGGCCTCCCCCAGCCGCAGCAGCGCGTACGAGGTGACGACGACGTCCGCGCCGGCCACCACCGAGGCCAGCGGCGTCCCCCGCTTCCGGCCGGTCGCCGGCACCACCCGCAACCCGGGCGCGAACCGCTCCGCCTCCCGCACCCAGTTCGACACCACGCTCGTCGGCGCCACCACCAGCACCGGCGCGGCCAGCTCCCCCGCCTCGGCAGCACGGCAGAACAACGCCAGCGTCTGCAGCGTCTTGCCCAGCCCCATATCGTCGGCGAGCACCCCGCCCAGGCCGAGGTCCCACAGCACCGACAGCCACTGGTAGCCCTCGAGCTGGTACGGCCGCAGCTGCGCGGCCAGCGAGGCGGGAGGCGCCGCGGGCATCGCTGCCGAGGCATCCAGCAACCGGGCGACGTCGCGCGACCACCGCTCGCTCTGCTCGTCGACCACGCCGACCTCGACGAGCTCCTCCCACAGCCCCGCCTGGTACCGGCTGATCCGCAGGTCCGGCTCGTCGGAGGCGTCGGTCTCCTGCAGCGCCCGCGCCTCGTCGAGCAGCCGGCGCAGCCGGTCGAACTCCGGCCGGCGGACGTCGAACCACATCCCGCTGGGCAGCAGCAGGAACTCCTCCCCCAGCGCCAGCGCCGCGAACACCTGGACGAACGGGATCTCCTCCCCGTCCACCCGCACGGTGACGCCGAGGTCGAACCAGTCGCCGTCGGCGGTGTCGGTGGCCGACACCGTGATCACCGGGTCGGCCTCCGACCGGCGGTAGTCCGGCGCCGAGCCGACCTGCTCGACGTGCACGCCGGCCGCGGCCAGCCGGGGCAGCCACTCCGCGGTGAGGACGGCGGCGTCGATCCCCTGCAGCTCCGCGGTCCCCATCGGCCGCTGCGGGTGCCCCCGGTACAGCCGCGCCAGCCGCTCGGGTGGCAGCGGCAGGCCGCGGATGAGCCGGTCCTCGGCGACGGCGTCCCGACCGGTGTCGGGGACGACGCCCGTGCCGCGGGCCAGCGGCAGCCGACGGACGTCGTCCCCCGTCCGGTACAGCACCGACCAGGCGAGTTCGACCCGGTGGCCGGGGAAGTGCTCGACCCGCAGGCACAGCTCCGGCGGCCGCACCTCGGGCAGCTCCACCGAGGTCGAGCGCACCGGCAGCGCGCGGCGCAGCGCCGGGTAGAAGTCGCCGAGAAACCGCTCCCGGTCGGCCGCGGGCACCCGCACGACCCGCGCCGTCAGCAGCTTCTGCACCCCGCGCGGCACCTGCTGCAGCTCGGTCAGCACGAGCCCGCCCGACATCACCGCCGCCCCGTGCACCGGGCTGCCGATCAGCGTCAGGTCCCCCGCAGGCACGCGGACGTCGTCGGCCATGCGCACGACCGGCTCCAGGCGGAGGCCACCCATGCCGTCGTCGTGCACGTCGACCACGAGCTCGCCGGGCTCGGGCATCAGCCGCACCGGCCCGCCGCCCTTGGTCACCAGGGCGACGCCGTCGTCGACCGCCCGCCGTAGCGCCGGCCACAACCCGGGCCCGAACTCCTCCAGCACCACCGGAGGCTCCGCCGTGTTGCCGTACCAGTGATTCTGCCCGCGCACGCGCGAGGCCTCGTGCAGGCCGATCAGCGCGGCCACGTGCGCCGGGTCGCGGTTGGTGTGCCGCTCGTGCGGGAGGTTCCGCCACGACACCCCGGTGCGCACCCACTTCGCCCGAGCGCCCGGGACCACCGGCTGCAGCCGGATCGACGTCGGCCGGCCCGGCCGCTCCTCGACCGCGAACTGCACGCCCATCGGTACGAGCGCCCGGCCGCCCGCCCGGCCCGGCTCCTGCACCAGGTCGGCGAGCAGGCGCTCCCACGTCGGCAGCGGCGCGGGGACGGCGGCCGGTGCCCCCTCGGTGGGGACGTCGCGGGCGGCGACCAGCGTCGCGGCCACGTGCTTGCAGTCCACCGCGACCGGGCAGCTGCACGCGCCCCGCCACCGGTCGGCGGCCCGGTCCCAGCGGGCGAACGCGTGGTAGAGCAGCCCGCCGCTGCCGGCGACGTCCGCACCGATCTCCAGCCCGTTCGGCCGCACCTCGAGGTCGAGCACCCGGCCGTCGTGGGCGTAGCCGGCGCCGCGGCGGAACGCGTCCTCGCCGACCGACCGGCGGACCACCGGATCGGCCAGCAGGTCGCGCAGCTCCTCGGGCACGGACCGAGGCTAGGTCGGGACGGCGACGGTCACCGCCCGCCGTCCACAGGCGTGCCGATCTCGGTGCGGACGGCGTACAGCTCCGGGAAGAACGTCAGGTCCAGCGCCCGCTGCAGGAAGCCCAGGCCCGACGACCCGCCGGTGCCCGTCTTCGCGCCGATGGTGCGGCGGACCGTCAGCAGGTGCCGCGTCCGCCACATCTGGGAGTTGTCCTCCAGGTCCACCAGGGACTCGCACGCCTCGTACACCCGCCACGGCGTCTCCTCGGACTCGTAGATCCGCCGGAAGACCGGGACCAGGGCCGGTTCGAAGCGCCACGGCTCCCGCACATCACGCGAGAGCACGTGCCCGGGGATCTCGAACCCGAGCCGGGCCAGCAGCGCCAGGAACTCGTCGTAGAGCGTCGGAGACTCCAGCAGCTCGGCCAGCACCGCCTGCGCCTCGGGCTCGCTGTCGAACACCTTCAGCATTGCCGCGTTCTTGTTGCCGAGGACGAACTCCACCGCCCGGTACTGCGCCGACTGGAAGCCCGACGCGCTGCCCAGCGACCCACGGAACTGCGCGTACTCCCGCGGCGTCAACGTGGCCAGCACCGACCACTGCTCGGTCAGCGTCCGCTGGATGTTCTTGACCCGGGCCAGCGACTTCAGCGCCGCCCCGACCGCGTCGGTCGCCAGGTACGCCCGGGCCGCCCGCAGCTCGTGCAGCACCAGCTTCAGCCACAGCTCGCTGGTCTGGTGCTGGACGATGAACAGCAGCTCGTCGTGGTGCTCCGGGTCGCTGACCGGGTGCTGCGCGCCCAGCAGCCGCTCCAGGTCCAGGTAGCGGCCGTAGCTCATCGCGCCGGTCAGGTCGGTGCGCACCGACTCCTCGATCGGCCGCACGGAACGGTCGGGGTGGTCTCCGGACGACGTCATCCCCCGATCGTCTCAGCCGACGGTGACCGACCCGCTCCCGTTCGGCACGAGCTCCACCCACGTCGACCCGGGCGCCAGCACCACCGGATCGCCGCCGGGCAGCGTCAGCACGACGGGATCACCCACCGACTCCTTCGACCACTCCGCCTCGACCGTGTGCCCGCCGGTGGCGACCAGCGCCTCCCCGTCGCCGACCAGCACCGTCTCCGGCACCGCCGTGCCGGCGCTGTCGGTAAAGGCGGTGTCGACGAGGTCCACGCGCAGCACCACCACGTTGGTGGCCCGCATCCGTGCGCCGTCGGCCTCCAGCGCGGGCACGGTGCCCTCGGACCGCAGCCACGCGCCGTCGCCGCCGCTCCACTCCCACCGCGGCTCCGCGATCGCCGACAGCGCCAGGCCCAGGGCGCCCGTCGGTTCGCCGTCCGCCACCGCGGTGGCGTCCGCCCCGAACCAGAACTGGGTCGGCGGCGGGCCCTGGTGCTCGGCGTCCGCCTGGCCCAGCAGCGCGGCCGGGTCGACGTAGGTGTTGTGCGGCGCCACCCGGTCGCCGGTCCGGAAGAAGCCCGGGCCGGAGTCGGGCTGCACGACCTGCAGGCCGGCCGCGCGCGCGGCGTCGATGAAGGGCGCCTGCCCGCCGGAGAACGCGAGCAGGCCGCGCAGCGGAGCGGCGATGGGCGCGTCCATCGGCCGAACCGACCGCACCGGCCCCAGCGTCGGCGGCAGCGTCGAGTGGTAGACGGCGACGAAGCGGCTGATCCCACCCTCCACCACCTGCTCCCACACCACGTCGGCGGCGTTCAGCCCGGTCTGCGGGCGCGCGGCGTCGGAGTTCTCGACCTTCACCGCGAGCGCCGGCCGGGCCGTGTCCGCCCCGCCGGCGTCCACGCCGGTCAGCGGCCACGCGCCGGGCACCTGCTCCGGTGCCGATCCGTCGTCCGTGGCGCAGGTGACCGCGGCGGCCAGCAGGAAGCCGGCGACCGCGGCCGACACCGCCCGCCGGAAGCCGCCGCCAGAAGGACGGCGCGCTGGGGCGGTACGGGACGGCACTCGAGCACGCTAGGTCGGCAGCCGCCCGGAACCGGACCCGCCGCACCGGGCGCCGGGTGTCGATCCCGCCACGGAGTCAGCCGACGACGACCGAGCCCGTCCGGTTCGGCACGAGCTCGACCCACGTCGACCCGGGCGCCAGCACCACCGGCGCGCCGTCGGCCAGCGTGAGGACGACGGGATCGGCCACCGACGCCTTCGACCAGGTCGCCGCCACGGTGTGCCCACCGGTGGCGACCAGCGCCTCTCCCCCGCCGACCATCACCGTCTCGGGCACGGGGTTGCCCGCGGGGTCGCCGAAGTTCGTGTTGACGACGTCCACCCGCAGCACCACGACGTTGATCGCCCGCATCGGGGCGCCGTCGGCCTCTACGGCCGGCGTCGTGCCCTCCGAGCGCAGCCACGCGTTGTCGACCGCGCTCCACGTCCACTGCGGATCGGCGACCCGCGACAGCGCCAGGTCCAGGAGCGTCGCCGGCGTCCCGACCGCGGGCGCGGTCGGCGCCGCGCCCATCACGAACTGCGCCGGTGGCGGCGCCCGGTGCGCGTCGTCGGCCTGCGCCAGCAGCGCGGGCGGGTCGACGTAGGTGTTGTGCGGCGCGTAGCGGCTGGTGTCCCGGTAGAAGCCCGCGGACCCCATGTCGGCCGAGAGCACCTGCAGGCCGGCCGCGCGCGTGGCGTCGACGAAGGGCGCCTGCCCGCCGGAGAAGGCGAAGAGGCCGTGCAGCGGCGCGGCGATCCCCGGGTCCATCGGCCGCACCGAGCGCACGGGCCCGATCACCGGCGGCACCGTCGAGTGGTAGACGGCGACGAAGCGGCTGATCCCGCCCTCGACCATCTCCTCCCACACCATGTCCGCGGCGTTCAGCCCGGTCTGCGGTCGCGCGTCGATCGAGTTCTCGACCTTGACCGCGAGCGCCGGGCGGGCGATGTCCGCCCCGGCGCTGTCGACCCCGGTGAGCGGCCAGAGCACCGGCGGTGGCGGGGGTGGCGGCGGCTCGGGTGCGGGCGCCGCGACCGGATCGCGGGTGTCCCAGCCGGCGGTGTTCGCTCCGCAGGCCGCCGTCACGCTGAGCAGGACGCCGGCGACCGCGGCCGCGGCGATCCGGCGGACCCGCCGTCCGGAGGGACGACGACCTGGGGCGGAACGGACCTGCACGGCTCTCCTGCCCCGAACGACGTCCGGCCGCCCGAGCGGGGCCGATCTGCGCACGGTAGGGGTTCGGCTCCTCGATCCCCGGACGCCACGGGCGAGGTCGACGGCGCTGCCGGGCATCTGACGCCACAGCCGTTGCAGGCGCCCGTCCAGCCACTCGCTCCGAGCGCTGCGCCCCCCGAGCGAGGACCATCGCGTCATGGACCTGGCCGACTTCTTGCTGGCCCGCATCGAGGAGGACGAGGGCTTCGCCCGGGACGCGGTCGACGACGGTCACGACTGGCGGGTCGAGGAGAGCACGATCCGCCTGTGGCCCGAGGACCGCGAGCCCGCCGACGGCCACCTGGCCTTCCCCCGCGCGGTCCACGCCCGCCACGCGACGATGTGGTCCCCGGTCCGGGTCCTGCAGGAGTGCGCCGCCAAGCGGTTCATCGTGGAGGACTACCTGGCAGCACTGAACGCCCACCGCACCGGCTGGGACGTCCGCCGCCCCCGCGACTACCCGTTGCGCGCCCTCGCCGTCGCGTACGCCGACCACCCGGACTACCAGCCGGAGTGGCGCCTCTGAAGCCGGTCCGAGCAGAGGCCAGGTGCACCCGACGGTGCGCACGTTCGTCCGCAGCCCCGCCGCCGTCGTAGCGCGCGGCTGTCGTGCTCTGCCCACACAGCCGGGCAGAGCACGAGCGCGGGGAGACCACCTGCCCGTCGGTGCTCCGTCAGTGAGTGCCCCTCGCACGCACTGACGGAGCGTCCCGGGAAGGAGGGCCGGTCGCGGCGCGTGCCGCGGTCACAACTGCAGGTGCAGCCGCAGCGCGTCGTCGAGCGCGAGGACCAGCTCCTCCGACAGCTCGCCGAGGACCGGGCCGACCCGCTCCACCGCCACCGAGCGGACCTGCTCGGCCTGGGCCTTGGAGTCGACGGGCAGCCCGCTGGCTGCGGCCGGCAACAGCGTCTGGAAGGGGAACACCCGCTGCACGTTGCTGGTCACCGGCACGACCGTGACCACACCTCGCCCGAGCCGTGCGGCGATGGCGTTGGCGCGGTCGTTGCTGACCAGGACGGCGGGCCGACGCTTGCTCGCCTGGCTGCCCCGGACGGGTTCGAGATCGACCAGCCTTATCTCACCGCGCCGCATCGCCCAGCCCGTCACCGGCAGTCGCATCCCACTCCGCGTGGTCGCCGGCCGCGGCCCATTCGTCCCACGCGGCGACGTAGTCCGCCTCCAGCTCCGACTGCCGAAGAAAACTGAGCGCTCGCCGGATGACGGCCGATCGCGACGACAGACCAGTGCGGCGGCCGTAGTCGTCGATGAGTGCGACGTCCTCCTCGGTCAGGCTCACACTGAGTTCCACACTTCGAAGCTACTGACGCCTCAGCCAACTGCACGACCGTGTCGCTGCCCGCCTCCCTGTCCACAGGCGAACGGGACGTCGACCCGGACGGTCATTGACGCTCCCTACCTTGCGCCGGCATGACGAAGAAGCCCTCGCCCCCACTCGGGATCGAGAACGTGGACCGTGCGCAGTTCCGGTCGACCCTTCTCGACGGTTTTCGCGACGGTGTCGACGCCGCCTCCCCCGGACCGCTCCTCCGAATGGCGTCGATGCTGCTGAGCGTCACCAGCCATCCCGATGGCTCCCCGGAGCACACACCCGAGTTCATCCGCCGCCTGCTCGCCTGGAACTGCGTCGAGAGCTCGGCCGGCGCTCTTGCGATGGCCACGCTCGCTGGTCACGCCGATCTACGCAGGCGGGTCCGCCGCGACCTCGCCGACCGTGGACACTTCGTGCCGCGGTGGCTGGCCGACCTGCACCGATCCACTTCAGTCGCTCGAGCGGTCGAGGTGTCCGGCCCCTTCCGCGACCTCGACGACCTGGTCCTGGGCGTCACGACGCCGACCGGCCATCCGCTCACCGCCGTCGTCCGCGTCGACAACGAGATCCGTAGCCGAGACGTCGGCGGCGCACTGTTCGAGCACCCGCTCGACACGGTCGTCGACGGGATGACCCGACCGGGGGACCCGGACGTCCACGTCCGCGACATCTCGCCGGCCGACGTCCGCGCCCGCCTGGAAGCGGCTCTCAGCGGACCGGACGTCGACGCACTCATCGGGAAGAGCACCGACTGGTCGTCCCAGCGCCCCATCCTGCGGTGGATGCTCGCGCTGCTGACGGCCGGAGGCGATGCCACGGTGCCCGGATCGATGGACGACGTCGACCTGGACGCCGTCGCCGCCGAGTTCCTCGCCAGTCCGTGGGGGCGCCCCTGGACGCGCCGGGGCCTGCCTCTGCTGCTCGAGGAGATCCTGGCCGACGGGCTGGGCAACGGCATCGGTGATCCGTTGCTCTGGGCTCCGCACCACGTCCGCCGACTGCTCGGTGTGGAGCCGGCGGAGGCGCTCCTCGACCACCTCGACGCCGGGCGCACGCCCGAGCTGCTCCGCGACCTGATCCGCTACGGCCACGCCGAGCGCGGACTACGACCGGAGCTCATCGATCGCAGCCTCGCCGCCGTCGACCGTCACGCGGACTCGTTCCTCGACGCCGTCCGCGCCTGGCAGAGCGATGCCGGGTGACGGAGCGTCCACCTGTGGACAACGTCCGCGCCGATCGGCGGGATGAGCCAGAGTCCCGGCGCATGTCGACCAGACCCCACCCCGATGTCCGCACCACGAACGATGCCGAGCTGACCGAGCGGTGGCGCGCCCTGCTCCAGCTCGACGGCCCGCCCGTCCGCCGCTCACTGTTCCTGGCCTGGATCCGCCGCGACGGCACCATGGTCCCGCTGCTCATCCCGGTCGAGGACGTCCCGCTCGAGGCCGACCGCGAGATGCTCGGCAACGTCCACCACGTCCACAAGACCGTGGCCGAGTCCGAGGACGTCGATCCGCACGAGCTGCACCTGGCGATGCTGCTCGAACGCCGCGGGCCGGCGGGACTCTCCCCCGACGACCACGACTGGAGTTCGGCGATCGAGGCCGTGCTGCGGGACCGCGACGGCCTGGACTGCAGCCTGCACGTGGGCGACGGACGCACCGCCGTCTGCGTCCTCCCGCGCATGCAGTGGCCCGCGTCGTGAGCCCGTGGCCGGTGCTGGGCTCGGTCCTCCTGGCCGGGGCCACCGCGACGGCCCTCACCGTCGGCGTCACCGACAACGGCCCGGCCGGACCGATCACGCCGCGTGCTGCCCTCGAGGCCTACTTCTGGGCGGCCACCCGCGGCGACGGTGACGCGAGCTGGGACCTGCTCTGCGCGGACGAGCAACGATCCCAGGGCCCCCGCGACCAGTACCTCCGGACCATGGCGGACCTGCGGAGTGCATCGGACGAGGATCGCTTCCAGATGCGCATCAGCGGTCTGACGGTCGCCGACCCCTCCGCCGGCGGCGAGACCGTGGCGCGCTTGCTCTACTCCTCGGCAGACGGGTCGGCCTTCTACGAGTGGGTGCTCGTGACCTGGGAGCGCGACGGGTTCCGGGTGTGCACCGTCCTCTGACCGGCTCAGGCCGCGTCGACCTCGACGCGGCCGTGCTTCAGCACCGTCTGCCCGCCCGACTCGGCCTCGAAGGCGAACGCCCGGCGGCCCTCGGCGGTCGGACCCGCGTCGTACACCGACACCGTGATCTCGTCACCGGGGAACGCGTAGCGGGCGAAGCGCACCGCGATCCGCCGGATCCGGTCGGGCTCCCCGCCGGCGGCCAGCGCCACCAGCGCCCGGCTGGCGATCCCGAGCGTGCACAGCCCCTGCAGGAACTTGCCGCGGTCGCCGGTCATCGGCCGCGCCGCCCGGTCGTCGACGTGGATCACCGCCCGGTCCCCCGACGCCCCGGCGTAGCGGAACGTCTGGTCGGCCGTCGTCCCCAGCACCATCGAGCCGACCCGCCGCGACCGCGCCTCCTCCGGGAACGTGTGGTCGGCCATCGGACGCCCCTGGTCCCCGCCGGTCACCTCGCCGAGGTAGATCACCGACCAGAAGTGCTCGTAGACCAGCTCGCCGGCCTCGTCCACGCTCGCGACGCGGTTGAACAGGTTGAGCCCTCCGCGGTTGACGACGGCCGAGCTGACCTCACCGGTCGTCCGCAGCACCGTCCCGGGCCGCAGCGGACGGTGGATGTACAGGTCGGTCTCCCCGTGCCCCGCACCGAACCCACCGGCCAGCGCCTCGTGGTCCGGCCGCAGCACCGACGCCAGGAACGGCTGCAGCCCCGGCACCACCGCATACGTGGGCGGCACCGCCCGGCCGTCGGCGTACTGCGGGTTGTCGTCGTTGATCGCCAGCCCGAACGCCGCGATCTCCCCCGGGTCGCTCGAGCTCTCCACGGGCTCCGACGCCTGGCCGAACGGGATCTTCGTGGTGTCCATGGCCGCACTTCCTAGCGCACGCGGACACCCGTCCCGGACGAGAACCGAGGCTCAGTCCTCCAGCGAGCGGATCCACAGCGCCGCGGCGCCGTAGGCCAGCGAGCTGACGACCGCCCGCGTCGTCGTGCGGCTGCCGGCCTTCCCCGCGCCCGCCAGCGCGGTCAGCGTGTCGATGAGGTTCACCGCCGCCACCGCGGTCAGCCCCCGGTCGACCTCGTCGTCGGTCTTCGCGGTCAGCGCCAGCGCGGAGAGGGCCAGCGCCCGGCTGCCGAACAGCCGCTGCAGCTGCAGCCCGCCGGGCGTCACCGGCACCCCGTAGCCGTTGGCCACCACCCGCGGCGCCACCACGCTCACCAGCCCGAACGCCGCTCCTGCGGCACCCAGCGCCTTCGCCATCGACTGCTTCGACGTGCCCGTGGCGGTCTTCGCCATGGCCGACTCCCTCGGACCGGGATGGGGCGGCGCGCTCTCACCGCCCACCGCCACTCAACCAGCGCCCCCGCCGTCCCGCAGCGCGGACGGACCCCCTCCGCACTAGCGTCGGTCGCCGTGGCGGTCGAGCTGCAGCACCGCCCCACCCGCTGGGGCACGATGCGCAGCCGCACGGCCGGCACCCCGCGGACCGGTGTCCCCGAGGTCGTCGTCGTCCCCGGGCTCGCCGTCTCGAACTACCTGCAGCCGGCCGTCGAGGCGCTCGGCGCCTGGACCCGCGCGCACCTCGTCGAGCTGCCCGGCTTCTCCGGCAGCGGCGAGCCGCCGCACCCGATGGACGTCGCCCAGTTCGCCGACGCCGTCATCGAGTGGCTCGCCACGTCCGGCCTGCACCGCGTCGTCCTCGTCGGCCACTCCAGCGGCACCCAGGTCGTCGCCCACGTGGCGGCGCGCGAGCCCGAGCGGGTGGCGGCGCTCGTGCTCGCCTCCCCCACCGTCGACCCGGCCTTCCGCAGCCTGCGCAAGGTGCTGCTCGCCTGGCGGCGCAACCACGCGCTCGAGCCGCCCGACCTCGACGAGCAGCACGCCCCGGAGCGCCGGCGGGCCAGCCTGCGGCGGGTCCGGCACGCCCTCGCCGTCCACCTCGACGACCGCCTGGAGGAGACCGTCGAGCGGGTCGCGCAGCCCACGCTCGTCCTCTACGGCGACACCGACCGACTCTGCACCGAGGCCTGGGCCCGGGAGCTCGCCCACCGGGCTCCCGACGGCCGGTTCGTGGTCCTCCCCGGCGCGCACAGCTTCGTCTGGACCGCCCCCGACGCGTGGTCCGCGCCCGTCGAGGCCCTGGCCCGCGAGGTCGGGCACGGATCCCCGCCGGCACCCCCGGCGTAGGAGCCACAGAACGGAGCAGCCGCCCGGACCGAGGTCCGGGCGGCTGCTGTGTCGGTGCGAGGCCGCTCTGCTACAGCCCCTCGTCGTTCAGGTGTTCGGTCGATCAGTGGTGCGTGTGGCCCGTGCGGGTGTCGTGCGCGCCGTGCCAGTCGTCGTCGCCCTCGGGCTCCTTGGCCAGCAGGCCCGCGCCGACCGACCAGACGATGCCACCGAGGAGCGCGATCCAGACGCCGATCTCCACCTCGACCTCGGTGTCGAAGGACGCGACACCGGTGGCGTCGAAGAGGTTGCTCAGGGCCAGGAGCGTCGCGGCGATGCCGACGGCCATGGTGACCAGGGTCAGGCCGCGGTGCTGGCCGCCACGCGCGCGGCTCATCGCGTAGAAGAGCGCGATGACGAGGCCGACGCCGATGTAGGCGGTCAGCGGGTTGGCGCCGTCGGCGTCGTAGCCCGAGACCGACTCGTCGGCGTCGGTGACCGAGAACCAGTCGAGGAACACGGAGATCAGGAAGATCACGACGCCGGCAGTGGCGACATAGGCGCCGAGGGGGTTCGCCTTGCGCTCACGGGTGAGCGGGCGATCCGACGCGTATCCGGGGTTGTCTGCAGATGCCATGAGCGTCCGCTACCCGACGCGGACCGGCTCACCTGGGAGATCCCTGAACGTCACCTGAACGTGTCATGCGTCGAGGCGGGCCGAGGCCGTCCCGACGACGACGTCCCGGCCGTCCTGGTTCGTCGTCCGCACGGCGAGGTCGACCGAGTCCTCGTGCACCGCGGTCACCGTCAGCGTCGTGACCAGCGTGTCCCCGGGCCAGACCTGGCCGCGGAACTGCACGCCGAACGACAGCAGCGCGTCCTCCCCCACCCAGTCGGTCAGCGCCCGCCCGGTCATGCCCATCGTCAGCATCCCGTGCGCGAACACCCCCGGGAAGCCGGCCACCTGCGTCGCGAACACCTCGTCGGTGTGCAGCGGGTTGTAGTCCCCGGAAGCGCCGGCGTACATGACGATCTGCGTCCGGGTCAGGTCGTCGACGACCGTCACCTCCCGCGCGTCCCCGACCGCGACCTCCCCGCGCCGCATCACGCCTCCCCCGAGCCGGACGACGGCGGACGGCCCGTCTCCACCGCGACCGACCGCGCCGTCACGACCAGCTCGCCGTCGGCGTCCCGGTACTCGGTCACGTACGAGGTGAAGTGGAGCGTCCCGCCGCGCTTGCCCTCCTTGGTCCACTCCTCGCCCGGCCGGCTGGTCGCGGTCAGCACGTCGCCGACCCGCACCGGCCGGTGGTAGGTGAAGTGCTGCTCGGCGTGCAGCGTCGACGCCGTCCCGCCCGCCGGGTCCCCGCCCGGGATGCCGCCACCCGCCGATGCCGTGCCCGATGGAGTCCGGCCCGAGCC
Source organism: Blastococcus sp. TF02A-26 (assembly GCF_003319125.1). Lineage (GTDB taxonomy): Bacteria > Actinomycetota > Actinomycetes > Mycobacteriales > Geodermatophilaceae > Trujillonella. Next base: position 14,457 of record NZ_QOHG01000010.1, read on the forward strand.
GAACCACGGCTCCCCCGGCGTCGGCCGCAGCGGGTGGGTCGGCTGGAACTGCGCACCGGCCGCCACGAACGTCGGCGGGGCAAGCCCGTCAGGGTCGTACGTCGCCGCCTCGCCCAGCGCCCGCCGGAACATCAGCACGTGCCCGGCCTCCACCGGGAAGGACTGCTCAGCCACGACCGGCCTCCAGCAACGTCATCAGCGCCTCCCGGTGCTCGGCGGGCGAGCCGAACAGCAGCTGCGCGCTCTTCGCCCGCCGGTAGTACAGGTGCGCCGGGTGCTCCCAGGTGAAGCCGATCCCGCCGTGCACCTCGATGTTCGCCGCCGCCGCCGCGAAGTAGGCGTCCCCGCAGAACGACGACGCCACCCGCGCCGCCACCGGCAGATCCGGCGCGTCGGCATCCACCGCGGCCAGCGCCGCCGCGGCCGCCACCTCCATCCGCGACACGTCGATCAGCATGTCCGCGCACCGGTGCTTGATGGCCTGGAACGACCCGATCGCCCGGCCGAACTGGTAACGCGTCCGCGCGTACTCGGTCGCCATCTCCAGCACCCGCTTCGCGCCGCCCACCTGCTCGGCCGTCTGCCCGGCGAGTGCCCGGTCCAGCAGCGCGGCAGCGATCCGCTCGCCGTCACCCTGGGAGCCGATCAGCGTCGCCGGCGTCGCGTGCAGCGAGACCTGCGCCTGCCGGCGGGTCAGGTCCAGCGTGCGCAGCGGCCGCCGCGACAGCCCGGGCGCATCGGCGCGGACGGCGAACAGCGACGTCCCGCCCTCGCATGTGGCGAACACGAGCAGCAGGTCAGCGGTCGCGCCGTCGAGCACGCCCTCCGCCGTCCCGTCGATGAGCCAGCCCCGCGACCCGGCCACCGCCTCGCACGTCGGCGTCCCGGTCATCCCGCCGACCGCCACCCGCAGCTCGCCGGACGCGATGCCCGGCAGATGGGCGGCCTGCGCACCAGCGTCGCCGGACAGCAGCAGCGCCCCCGCCCCGAGGACCACGGTCGAGAAGAACGGCGCCGGCAGCAGCGCCCACCCCATCTCCTCCAGGACGACGCCCAGCTCGGCGAACCCCGCCCTCGACCCGCCGTGCTCCTCGGGCACCACCAATCCGGTGAGCCCGAGCTCGCCGGCCAGCCGGCCCCACAGCGCGGCGTCGAACCCGGACGGGGAGTCCGCGATCCGCCGCACCTCGGCCTCCGGGACGGCGGACTCCAGGAACCCGCGGACGGAGGCGCGCAGGTCGTCGGCAACAGTCGTGGTCACGGTCATCCCCAGTACGGCCGGTTCAGCTCGAACTCGACGGTCGCGAAGTGCGCCGCCTCCTTCTCCAGCTCCGCGATGGTCCAGCGCTGGTCGGGCTTGGTGATCGCGTCGACGACCGCCCACGGCTGGAACAGGTGCACCCCGCCGCCCTGCACGTAGAAGACGCGGCCGGTGATCGGGCAGTCCCGCGTCGCCAGGTAGCCGACGAACGGCGAGACGTGGCCCGGGTCGTACGGCGCGAACGACCCGTCGTCGGGCAGCGGCGGAGCCTCGTCCGGCAACCGCCCGTCCACCGGCGGCTGGATCAGCCGGGTCGCCGCCGCCGGGGCGATCGCGTTGACCCGCACGCCGTACCGGGCCAACTCGTCGGCGGCGATCAGCGCGAAGCTGGCGATGCCGCTCTTGGCCGGGCCGTAGTTCGTCTGGCCGACCATCCCGAACAGCCCGGACACCGACGTCGTGCAGACGACCGAGGCGGCCACCTGCTCGCCGGCCTTCGACCGCGCACGCCAGTACCGCGCCGCAGCCCGGGTGGGCAGGAAGTGGCCGGTCAGGTGCGTGCGGAGGACGGCGTCCCAGTCCTCGTCGGCCATGTTCACGAGCATCCGGTCGCGCAGGATGCCGGCGTTGTTGACCAGCACGTGCAGGTCGCCGAAGGCCTCCAGCGCGGTCTCGACCAGCCGGGCGGCGCCCTCGGGGTCTGCCACGTCGTCGGTGTTCGCCACGGCCGAGCCGCCGGCCGCCTGGATCTCCTCGACCACCCGCTGCGCGACCGTGGGGTCGCTGCCCTCGCCGTGCGGAGAGCAGCCGAGGTCGTTGACGACGACCTGCGCGCCCTCGGCGGCGAACAGGAGCGCGTGCTGCCGGCCGATCCCGCGGCCCGCGCCGGTGACGATCGCGACCCGGCCCTCGAGCGCGCCGCTCACGACCGTCCCCCGCCCACCCGCAGGTCCTTGAACGGCACGTCGCGGTCCACCGCGGGCTCGCGGGGCAGCCCCAGCACCCGCTCCCCGAGGATGTTCTTCATGATCTCCGGCGTCCCGCCGGCGATCGCGTTGCCCGGTGCCCCGAGGAGGGACGTCGTCCACCGCTCGGCGTCGGCGTCGTCGTCGGCCCACGCCGCGCTGCCGAGCACCTCGAGCCCGACCTCGGCCGCGTGCTTGGCCAGCTGCGCGCCGGCGAGCTTGGCCACCGACCCCTGCGGGCCGGGGGTCCGGCCGGCCTTCACGTCCTCGCGGATCCGGGCCGACAGCAGCTCCAGCAACCGCTCCTCCACGAACACCGACGCGATCTCCTGCCGCAGCACCGGATCGGCCAGCGCCCCCCGCCGCCGGGCGAGATCGGCCAGCGCGGCGAACTCGCCGCCGCCCAACCGCCGGCCCAGCCCGCCGCCGCCGGCGCCGATCGACACCCGCTCGTTCATCAGCGTGGTGACGGCGGCCTGCCAGCCGCGGCCGACCTCCCCCACGACGGCGTCGCCGGGCAGGTGCACGTCGTCGAAGAAGACCTCGTTGAAGTTCGCGCCGCCGGTGATCTGCCGCAGCGGCCGGATCGTCACCCCCGGCGCGCGCATGTCGACGACGAACATGGTCAGCCCGAGGTGCTTGGGGACGGCGGGGTCCGTCCGCGCGAGCAGCAGGCCGTAGTCGGAGAAGTGGGCGCCGGAGGTCCATACCTTCTGCCCGTTGACCACCCAGTCCTCGCCGTCGCGCACCGCGCGGGTGCGCAGCCCGGCGACGTCCGAGCCCGCGCCCGGCTCGCTGAACAGCTGGCACCACACCTCGTCGCCGCGCAGCATCCGCGCCAGGTGCCGGTCGCGCTGCTCCTGCGAGCCGACCTCCAGCAGCGTCGGCGCGCACATCCCCAGCCCGATGAGCAGCGGCATCGTCGGGACGGCGTAGGGCTCGGCCGCCTCGTTGAACGCCAGCTGGTGCGCCAGCGTCAGCCCCTGGCCGCCGTACTCGACCGGCCAGGTCAGCCCGGCGAGGCCGGCGTCGAACAGCGCCGCCTGGAACCGGCGGGCGGCGCCGACCGCCTCAAGGGACCGGTCGCCTCCGTCCCCGCCGGTCAGCTCGACGTGCTGGGCGAACCACTCCCGGACGCGCTCCCGGAAGGCGTCGAGGGACTCGGTCACGGTGCTCCTCGGGGTCGGACGCACGCCGGTGGCGCAGGTCACAGCGGAGGTTGTCCGCGGAAACTACCGAGCCGGTGCGCCGGTGGTCGAGGGGGGGCCGGCGGTCGCACCGGTCCTCGGACGACACATCCGCGGCCTACTGTGCGGGACCGTGCTGCCGCTGGTCGTGATCGTCGTCTTCAGCCTCTGCGTCATCGTCGGCCAGACGATCGGGGCCCGGTACAGCGTCGCCCCGCCGGTGCTGCTCATCGTGTTCGGCGCGGCGCTGGGCCTGATCCCCGCCCTCGGCGACATCGAGCTCGAGCCCGACGTCGTCCTGCTGCTGTTCCTCCCGGCGATCCTCTACTGGGAGAGCCTCAACACGAGCATCCGCGAGATCCGCGCCAACCTGCGGGTCATCGTGCTGTCGGCGGTCGTCCTGGTCATCGCGACCGCGGCCGCCGTCGCCGGGATCGCGATGTGGCTCGGCATGGACCCGCACGCCGCCTGGGTGCTCGGCGCCGTCCTCGCCCCCACCGACGCCGCCGCCATCGCCGGCCTGGCCAAGCGGATGCCCCGCCGCACGCTCACCACACTGCGCGCCGAGAGCCTCATCAACGACGGCACCGCGCTCGTGCTGTTCGCCGTGACCGTCTCCGTCGCCACCGGCGAGGCCGACCCGGGACCGTGGGAGATCGGCTGGCGGTTCCTCGGCTCCTACGGCGGCGGCATCGCCGCGGGGCTGGTCGTGGGCTACGCGGTGATCGGCGTCCGCCGCCGCCTCGACGAGCCGCTGCGCGAGGGGGCGCTCAGCGTCGTCACCCCGTTCGCCGCCTTCCTGCTCGCCGAGGAGGTGCACGCCAGCGGCGTGGTCGCCGTCGTCACCGCCGGGCTGCTGCTCACCACCGCCGGCCCGCGGGTGATCCGCGCCCGGTCCCGCGTGCAGGCCTACGCGTTTTGGGACCTCGCCACCTTCCTGGTCAACGGCTCGCTGTTCGTGCTCGTCGGCGTGCAGGTGCCGGGCGTGGTCGACGACCTCGAGGACGGCCGCAAGCTGCACGCCCTGTGGGTCGCCCTCGTGCTGTGCGCCGTGGTCGTCGGCACGCGGCTGGCCTGGGTGCACGTGTCGGCGATGGTCATCCGCACGCTCGACCGGCGTCCCGTCCAGCGGCTGCGCCGGGCCACCTGGCAGACGCGGACGGCGGTCGGCTGGGCCGGCTTCCGGGGCGCGGTCTCCCTCGCCGCCGCGCTCGCCGTCCCCGACGACGTCGCCGACCGCGACCTCATCGTCTTCACGACCGTCGTCGTCATCCTGCTGACGATCATCGTGCAGGGCACCACGCTGCCGGCCGTCGTCCGCTGGGCCCGGCTCCCCGAGGACACCGCCCGCGCCGAGGAGGTCCACCTCGCCCGGGTGCGCGCCACCGAGGCCGCGCTCGAGGCGCTGCCCGGCGTCGCCGGCCGGCTCGGCGTGGACGGCGACCTGCTCGACCGGATCCGCGCGGAGTACGAGGAGCACGCCCGTGACCTGGAGGTCGAGTACGCCGAGGACGGCGACACCGGCGCCGAGCTGCGGGAGCTGGACCGGCAGCTGCGCCTGGACCTCCTCCAGCACAAGCGGCAGGCGATCATCGCCCTGCGCGACGGCCGGCAGATCGACGACATCGTGCTCCGCGAGATCCAGGCACAGCTCGACATCGAGGAGGTCCGTCTCCTCGGCCCCGCCTCGGCGGACTGACTAGGCGGGGACGCCGGGACGGCGGCGCGCGGTGCGCACCGTCCGGGCGGCGCTGCGGGCCAGCCGGATCGGGCCGGTGTCCCACAGGGCGCGCAGCGGGTCCTCGGCGTTGGCCGGCGGGGCCTCGGCCTGGGCCGGGGCGGGCGCCGGAGCTGCCGCAGCCGCCGCGGCTGCGGCCAGCGCGGTCCGCCGGCGGGCCAGGATCGCCTCCTTCTGCCGGTCGAGGCGTTCCTTCTCCGCCAGGACCAGCAGCTCCTCCTGCGCCTGGGCCACCTCGACCCGGGACTGCTTCTGCAGCTCCTCGATCTCGACGTCGCCACGGTCGCGCAGCGCGGCCAGCTCGTCGTAGGCCGACGGCGGGCCGAAGTTCAGCAGCAGCTTGACCAGCACCGGGAGCATCTCGACGCACAGGAAGAGCAGCGACAGCATCGTCTTGGCCGCCCACAGCGTGGTGCTGCGGTCGCTCAGCCGGTCCAGGGCCTCCAGCCGCATCAGGATGCCGCCGGACCCCTCATTCGTGGCGTCGAACTGGGCCTGCAGCCGGTCCTGGTCGGCGGTGAGCCGCTCCAGCTGGGCGGTGTCGGTGGCCAGCGAGGCCTGCGCGAGGGCGAAGCTGCGCTGCTCGGCGTCGGCGGCGGTCGCGCGGGCGTCGTCCAGGGCGGTGCGGGCGGCGGCCACGGAGCCGGCCGCGGCGTCGGCGGCCGCGGCGGCGGACTGGTACGCCGTCCCCTGCCCGGCTTCGCCGGTGCCGCAGGTGCCGTCCAGCTCGCACTGGGCGCGGGCCTGCAGCTGCTGGTGGGTGGCGACGGCCTGGTCCAGCGCGGTCTGCTTGGCGGCGACCTCGGCCTGCACCCCGAGCAGGGCCGGGTCGGCGGCGCCGCCGGTCGCGACGATCTGCTCCTCGAGGGCGACCTTCTCGGTCAGCTCGGGCAGGCCGGCGAAGCGGGTGTCGGACTCCAGGGAGGCCCGGTACTCGTCGGCCGCCTCGGCCTGCATCGTGACGATCTCGGTGTCGATCTCCTTGTGGAAGACCTGCAGCGTCAGCGGGGTGGCGATCACGACGCCGAGCACCAGCGCGAGGCCCAGCCGCGGGATCGCGAGCGCGATGTTGCGGCCGACCGAGGCGTCGTGGGCCATGCCGACGAGCAGCATCCGGTCCAGGTTGACGACGACGAAGCCCCAGCCCAGCCCTATCAGCAGCGCGACCGGCCACCACACGCCCAGCGCCATCGCGACGGCGAAGGCCATGGAGAGGACGGCGAGCCCACCGGTGCTCAGCAGCACCCCGCCGAGCGCGACGAACCGCGGACGCGCACCGGGGGACGCCTCCAGCAGCTCGGGGCGTGCACCACCGAGCGTCGCGAGGCCGTCCCCGATGCGCCGTCGTCGTGCCATGTCCTCTTCATCGGCACCCGGAGGCGGTCCCGGGAACGGCCTCGGTGCAGGGGCCCGCTGTGAGCTCGCGAACAGCGGGGGGCAGCGAGGTCCTTCAACTACTGCGCCGACAGGGGCCGGCCGTCCGGCGCGAGGAACGAGGTCCGCACCGCGTGGGGCGTGAAGCCGAGGACGTGCTGCAGCTCCCGGCCGACGAGCGTCCCGCGGGCGACCACCTCGCCGCTCCGGACCAGCTCGTCGCGCGGGCCCGCGCCGCCGGCGGAGCGGAACAGCGCGCCGACGTCCGCCCAGCCCGGTCCCGCGACCCCGGCCCGTACGCCCGGGCCGAACCGGAGGAGCAGCGCCCGCTCGAGCACCTCGACCGACGGCGTCATCAGCACCGGAGGTGTCGCGCCCCGCGGATTCGCGCCCCACCAGTGCCAGACACCGCGCACGCGCGTGATCCGCTGCCGGTCCGGGCGGCGGCCGCCGTCGAGGTACAGCTCGCCGCGGTCGGGGTCGATCACCGGGTCGGTGCCGTCGCCGCCGTCCCGGATCCAGTCGTGCAGCCGGGCGACGAGGGCGCGGGCCTCCTCTCCCAGCGGCTCCGCGACCGGCCGCCTCCACCCGGCCGAGGTGGCGGCCTCCGCGTCGAGCTCCGCCGGGGTGCGGCCGGCGAACTCCGAGACGGCCCGCGCCGCGGACCACCCGGCGGCCGTGGCGCGCAGCCGGCCGCTGTCGCGCTCGCGGACCTCGACCGTGCCGTCGGGACGCTCGGTGAGGTCGAAGCGCCAGGCGTCGGGGTGGCGGACCGGCGTGACGCGACCGGGGCCGGGGTGCCGTTCGGCCAGGAAGAGCTCCACGTCGGCTGCGGTCGGCAGGACGAGTTCCGGCCACGGTCCCCCGCGGTCGTACCGGTCGACCGCGTACTGCCCGTCGGCGCGCCGGGACACCACGACCCCGACCTCCCAGGTGCCGACCTGCACCGCGGCGCCCCGCACGACGATCGCCGTGCTGTCGTCCTCGATGCGGTCCCGCCGCCGGTCGAGGACCGCCATCAGGTCGGGATCGGGTGCGCCCACCCGGGCATGCTCCCCGGTCAGCCCCTGCTGGCCAGCACCCGGTCGGTCTCCCGGCCGGTGTTCGGGTTGCGCACCCCCGCCCGCGAGCCGGCCAGCTTCGCCGTCAGGTGCTCCTCGACGGTCACCGGCAGGTACCGGTCGGGGTGCTCCGCGTCGACGCACTGCGGCAGCGTCTCGATCACCGCGTCGATGTCGCCGTCGCAGAAGAAGGCCGCGGACCGGCGCCGGCGGACGGTGCCGTCGACGACCGGCGGCTTGACCCGGTGCAGCGTCGACAGCCAGCGGTCGTTGGTCCACCGCCCGGTGAGGTCCCCGAGGTTGACCAGCAGCGCGCCCTCGGCCGGCTGGACGTCGTGCCACGCGCCGTCGCCGCCGAGCACCTGCAGGCCGGGCACCCGGTCGGCCCACAGCACGGTGACGATGCCGTAGTCGGTGTGCGCCCCCATGCCGGTCGGCTCGCCGGTGACCGTTCCGGGCGGCAGGGCGTAGTCGTTCATCCGGAGGACGTCGACCGAGTGGTCGAGGTAGGCGTCGAAGAAGCCCTCCGGGAGGCCGAGCGCGTCGGCGGCCACGGTCGTGAGCGTCCGGGCGACCCGGCGGGCCTCGGTGAAGTAGGCCCAGACGCGGGCGTCGAAGCCGGGGACCTCCACGGGCCACGGGTTCTCCGCGTAGTGGTCGGCGGGCAGGTCGTCGCGGCCGTAGGTGGAGCGGGCGGCGCCGACGTTGAACGCCTCGAAGTAGTCGTTGCCGTCGGCGGCGTCGACCCCGAGGGAGAGCGACAGCGCCTCCGACCGCGGCGGGCTGTAACCGCGGTTGATCTCCGGCGGCGTCCGATACGCGCGCTTGACCTCCGGCGGGAGGGCGAAGAAGTCGTCCAAGGCGGTGGTGAGCCCGTCGATCACCGCGTCCGGCACCCCGTGGCCGACGACCTGCACGAACCCGACCTCGCGGCAGGCGGCGTCCCAGTCGCGGGCGACAGCGGCGCGGTCGCCGTCCCCGGTCACGTACGGGCTGACGTCGACGGTCGGCACCTCGAAGCTCACCGCGCCGACGCTAGGGGCGCGGTGTTTCCCGGCGGTGACGGCGGGAGGCCGGCGATGTGTCCCCCGCGGCGCTCGGGCTCTGCCCCGTACGTGGGGCAGAGCCCGAGCGAGCGGGGAGGTACCTGCCCGGCGGCTCAGCGGAAGGCGGGGAGCACGTTCTCCGCGATCCAGTGCAACCCGGCCAGGTGCCCCTCGAGGCTGTCCGGGGCGTCGGCGAGCGACGGCACGCTGGTGTGGGTGACGCCGAGCCCGGCCAGCCGGCCCACCTCGTCGACGATCTGCTGCGCGCTGGTCGGCCGGAACGCCGAGGGCTGCACCGTGTGGTCCGGGCCGATCCGCGGCTGCATGAGCGGGTAGTTGACGCCGAGCGGCCGGCCGTCGCGCAGGTCGGCGACCCGGTCGAGCATCTCGGGCAGCTGCTCGGGCTCCTCCAGCCACGGCCCCCGGCCCAGCGCCCCACCGGCCGGTGCCCAGCCGTCGCCCTCCCGCGCCGCGCGCCGCAGCGACACCAGCGACCGGCCGCCGAACCACAGCGGCGGGTGCGGCCGCTGCACCGGCTTCGGCTCGAACACCACGTCGGAGAACCGCACCCAGTCCCCCGCGAACTCCGGAGCCGGCGAGGTCCACAGCTCCTTCATCGCGGCGACGTACTCGTCCATCACCGCGCCCCGCTCCTCGAACGGCACACCCAGCGCGGCGAACTCCCCCGGCGCCATGCCGACCCCGAAGGTCAGCGTGACCCGCCCGCCGGACAGGACGTCGAGGGTCGACACGGCCTTCGCGAGGTCCACCGGGTGGTGGTACGGCAGCACGATCACCGCCGAGTTCACCCGGATCCGCGTCGTCGCCCCGGCCAGGAACGCCATCGCGGTGAACGCGTGCGGCCAGTGCGCGCCCATGTTCGCCGTCAGCGACGTGGGGACGACGAGGTGCTCGGAGACCGAGATCGAGTCGAACCCCAGCTCGTCGGCGGTGCGGGCGATCCGCTGGAAGTCCGCCGTCGTGAGCCGGGCCTGCCACGGCTCGGTGTCGCCGGCGTACCGGCTCGGTGGGTAGCGGTCGAGGCCGGGCAGGCCGGTCGAGAACCTCATCCTGTGCTCTCCTTCACGGCGTGCTGACCACCAGCCTCGACGCCGCGCGCACGGTAGCGGTCCGCGAGGTCCCCGAGCCGGTCGTCGAGCGGCCCACCGACGCCGTCGTCCGCGTCACCGCCACGTGCATCTGCGGCTCGGACCTCCACCCCTACCGCGGTGCCGGCGTCGCCCTGCCGATGCTCATGGGCCACGAGTTCCTCGGCGTCGTCACCGACGCCGGCTCCGCGGTCCGCACGGTCTCCCCCGGCGACCTCGTGGTCCCGCACTTCGCGGTCGTCGACGGCACCTGCGACAGCTGCCGGCGCGACGTCCCCGGCTCCTGCGCACGGCTCTCCTTCTACGGGCAGCCGGACGCCGAGGGGGTGCCCACCGTCGGTGCGCAGTCGCAGGTCGTCCGCGTGCCGCTGGCCGACGGCACCCTGCTGCGGGTCGGCGACCGGCCGGGCGACGTCACCGACGCCGATCTCCTCGCGCTCTCCGACGTCATGGCCACCGGCCACCACGCCGCGGTCACCAGCGGGGTGGGTCCGGGCTCCACCGTGGTCGTGGTGGGCGACGGCGCGGTCGGTCTGTCCGCCGTCCTCGCCGCCCGCCGGCTGGGCGCCGAGCGCGGCCGGGACGGCGTGGCCGCGGTCCGGGAGCTCCTCGGCCGGGACGGCGCCGACGCGGTGTGCGAGTGCGTCGGCAGCCAGGACGCCGTCGACACCGCCGTCGCCGTCACCCGGCCCGGCGGCGCGGTCGGCTTCGTCGGCGCGCCGCAGGCGGTCCTGCCCTTCCGCCGGCTGTTCATGCGGAACGTCCGCGCCGGCGGCGGCGTGGCGCCGGTGCGCGCCTACCTGCCCGACCTGCTCGACGCGGTGCTCACCGGCGGCCTCCGCCCCGGGCGGGTGTTCGACCGCGAGCTGCCGCTCACCGACGCCGCGGAGGGCTACCGGGCCATGGACGCCCGCGAGGCCGTGAAGGTGCTGCTGCGCCCCTGAGGGCCGGGATCAGCCCTTCTCGGCCTGCCGGCGCATGGACCACATCTGGGCCGGGCGCTCGAACTGCGTGGCGATCTCCCACGACACCGCCGTCGCCGTCTCCTTGCGGAAGTTGCCCACGGTCACCCGCGCCAGCTCCGGGTCGGCGGCGACGCGGGCGGCCAGCTCCCGGGCACGCAACTCCACGGCGTCGGCGTCCACGGCCTCCCAGGCCAGCCCGAGCTCCACGGCCTTGGCGCCGCTGATCTCCTCGCCGAACAGCACCATCGCCGCGGCCGCCTCCCGGCCGATCAGCCGCGACAGGATCACGAAGTGCCCGCCGCCGGGGTGCATGCCGCGCTTGAGGAAGCCGGCCAGCAGCCGTGCGTCGGTCGCCACGACCCGCAGGTCGGTGGCCAGCAGCATGTTCATCCCTGCGCCGACGGCCGACCCCCGCACCGCGGCGATCGTCGGCACCTTGACCTGGCCGAGCCGGTAGAAGGAGTCGTAGATCGCCGTCATGCCGTCGTAGAGGTCGGGCGCGGCCGGGTCCTCGCCGGCGGCCTTCAGCGTCGCGACGTCGCCACCGGCGCAGAACGACTTGCCGACCGCGGTGACCACCAGCGCGCCCACCTCCGGCCGGGCGTCGACCTCGTCGAAGGTGGCGCTCAGCTCGCGGGCCATCGCCGGGGTGAGCGCGTTGCGCCGGTCGGGCGCGTTCAGCGTCACGACCGCGACGCCCCCGTCGACCTCGAGCAGGACCTCACCGGAACCGGACTCGGCCACGACCACACCTCTTCACGCGTCGGAGAACCCTTCGCCGGAATCAGATCACGCCGGTCCCAGCACCTGCTCGACGGCGTCGGCGAGCAGCCGCTGCCCCTCCGGCGTCGGGTGCACGTCGTCCGGGTGCACCAGCCCGGCGCGCTCGGCCGTCCCGCCCGCGGCCTCCGCGAGCGGCCGGAACAGCGCGTCGACGTCGGCGAACGCGGCGCCGGAGGCCTCCGCCGCAGCGGCCAGTGCCCGGTTCAGCGGCTCGCTGCCGGGCAGCGGGACGGGGTCGCCGTAGTCCAGCGAGTAGTAGCCGAGGACGACGATCGGGCCGTCGTACCCGCCCTCGGTCCGCAGCGCGGCGAGGATGGCGGCGACGCCCGGCTCCACCTGCCGGCCCAGCGCCTCCCGCCCCTCCGGGGTGTCGCAGGCGCCGGACCGGTCGCACAGGAAGGCGTCGTTGGCGCCGATCTGCAGGGTGACCAGCTCGACGTCCTCGGTCCCCCGCAGCACCCGCAACGCCTCGTCGAGCTGGGAGCCGTCGTAGTCGACGTGCAGCGGGTACGCGTCGCGGAAACCCGGCTCCTGCCCGGCCACGTTCGTGCAGCCGTAGTTGTCCGCCGTGACGTCGCCGAAGCTCGCCGTCGACTCGCCGGGACAGGTCGTGTTGACGACCTCCAGCCCGCGGGCCTCGCCGATCAGCTCCGGATAGCCGACGAAGGCGTCGGGATCCGCGTAGCCGCCGGGGTGGTCGTCGACGAAGCCGAACGGGATCGAGTCGCCGAGCGCGAGGTAGGTGCCGCGCGCCTCGGCCGCGGGCGCGGCGTCCTCGGCGGAGTCGTCGGCGGAGTCGTCGGCGGCGCAGGCGGCCAGGGTCCCGGCGGTGAGGACGGCGAGCAGGGAGGCGCGGGCCCGCCGGCCCCGGGACCGGCGCATGGCCCCATCCTGACCGGTCAGCGGCCGTCGATCATCCCCGGCATCGGCGGGGCCTCCGGGCGGCTGCGGCCGGTGGCCCGGCGGACGATGCGGGCCACGGCGACCGTGTCGATCAGCGCCCCGACGGCGATCAGCACCCAGCCGGCCGTCGTCGAACCGGTGACCAGCAGGACGACACCGACCGCGAGGACGGCCATCGCGACCGCGACCAGCAGCAACTCCCGGGGAACGGCACCCATGGCGCCACCCTGGCACGTCCCGGCGACCGGCGGGGTGGTCGCTCACCCGGCCGGGCCGGCCGGTCGTGGGTAGCGTCGGACGCGACGACGACGTCGGAGGGGGACCCGATGGACGCCGACCTCGTGCTGCCCAGCGTCGGCCCCGAGCCGATCAGGGCGGACGACGCCCTGGCCGCCGTGACCGGCTACGCCCTGGGCCGGCGGCCGCTGCGCTTCCGCGCGCCGAACGCCCGCGAGGGGCGCTGGGTCCACGTGCGGGCGTTCGCCTTCGAGCGGTTCGACCGGCAGCCGCCGGAGACCTCGGCGCGCATGACCGACCGGGACGTACTGCTCGCCGAGGGCCTGCACGGACGCCTCGACCCGGCCGGCTGGACCGCCGTCCGCACCGCCCTGGACGCGAGCCTCCCCGTGGCCGAGGAGGCCGTCCGCCGGGCCGGCGAACGGGCCTTCTGGGAGCTCCCCGAGGAGCACACCAGCGTGCTCGCCGAGCCCGGCACCGTCGGCGCCGCGCTGCGGACCCTGGCCGAGGGACCGCACGCGCCGTACGTCCTCGCCGCGCTGCACCACCGCCGGCCGGCACTGTTCCCGCTGCTCGACGGGATCGCCCGGCGGCAGCTGTGGCCGCACACCGCCGAGGGCGACAGCGGTGTGCACGCCGTGGTGCTGCGCGAGCTGCGCGCCAACGCGGCCGCGTTCGCGCTGCTCGAGGCCTGGGTCCGCACCGCCCTGGGCATGCCGGTGACCCGGCTTCGGCTGCACGACGTGCTGCTCTGGCTCGCTGGCTCCCTGCGCTGGGAGACCGCCGTCGCCCTCGGCCGGGACGCCGTCGCCGAGACCGGGCCACGCCGGCCGGCCGCCGCGGGCGTGCGCTGACCTAGCGGCGCGGGACCTCGATCCAGTCGGACACCTCGCGCAGCGGCGCCTTGAGCACCTTGCCGCCGGCGTTGCGCGGCAGCGGCCCGCTGAGCACCCGCACGAACTGCGGCACCTTGAAGTCGGCCAGCCGCTGCCGGGCGAAGGCGACCAGGTCGGGCACCAGCGCCTCGGGGCCCACCCCTGCCCGGGGCAGGACGACCGCACCGACCTTCTCCCCCATCACCGGGTCCGGGACGCCGACCACGGCCACCTCGACCACGTCGGGGTGCTCGGCCAGTGCGTTCTCCACCTCGACCGAGTACACGTTCTCCCCGCCGCGGTTGATCATGTCCTTGGCGCGGTCGACGATCCGCACGATGCCGCCGGCGGGCACCTGGTCGATGCGCGCGACGTCGCCGGTGCGCAGCCAGCCGTCGACGAACGTCTCCGCCGTCCGCACCGGGTCGCCCCAGTAGCCGGCGACCACGTTCGGCCCGCGGACCAGCAGCTCCCCCACCCCGGTCAACGGGTCCGGGCGGTCGATCCGGACGTCGTCCACCGGAGCGGCGAAGCCGACCGCGTCGGCGTGCTCGGCGGCGTACTCGTGCGGCAGGAACGTCGCCAGGGCGGTGGTCTCGCTCAGCCCGAAGCCGTTCCCCACCCGCGCCTCCGGGAAGGCGTCGACCAGGCGACGGACCAGCTCCGGCGCGATCGGCGCCCCGCCGTAGCTCACGGTGCGCACCGTGGAGACGTCGGTGCCGGCGAAGCCGGGATGGCGCAGGACCAGCTCGTAGATGGTCGGCACGGTGGTGATCAGCGTGATCCCGTACTCGGGGATGGCGGCGAGGAAGTCCGCGGGCCTGAACTGCGGCATGACGACGGCGACGCCACCGAGCTCGACCTGGGTCATGAGCTGCGAGCAGCACCCGGTGACGTGGAACAGCGGCACGGAGATCAGCGTGGAGTTCGACAGCGCCGGGTCGCGGTCGAGCTCCCGGCAGCGGACGACGTTCTCGATGGTCGTCAGGAAGTTCTCGTGGGTGACCATGGCGCCCTTGGGCCGGCCGGTCGTGCCGCTGGTGTAGAAGAGCGCGGCCACGTCGGTGTGCTCCCGGTCGGCGTCCTCTGCGCCGTCCGGTTCGGCGTCCGGCAGCGGCTCCCCGGGGCGGACGACGTAGGCCGCGCCGCAGTCGGCCAGCACGTACTCGGCCTCGGCCTCGGCCAGCCGGGTGTTCAGCGGGACGACGACGCCGCCGGCGAGGTGGGTCCCCCAGAACGCCAGCACCCAGTCCAGGCCGTTGCCGATCCGCAGCGCCACCCGGTCCCCGGGCCCGACGCCCTCCGCGCGGAGCCCGGCCGCCACCCGGCGGCCGCGCTCCAGCAGCTGGGCGTAGGTGACGCTGCCGCCGCCGAGCTCCACCACGGCCGTCCGCTCCGGGTACCGGGCGGCGATGTCGAGCAGCAGCGCGACGACGTTGCGCCGCAGCCCCGTGTACCGCTTGACGCCGTCCGGGCCGACCTCGATCCCGCTGGTGTCGAAGGGGTAGCTCCCCCGGTCCCGCTGCATGCCGTCCTCCTCGACCACCGTTGCCTCTCGCAACCATCCTCCGCCCGTGACCGGCGCCACCGACGGGCGGCCGGGGTGTTCCCCAGCACGCTCGTGCTCTGCCCACACTGCTGGGCAGAGCACGAGCGCGCCGGTGCGAGGTTGGTCGGCGGCCCGGCGGGGGCATGGACCGGCGGGTGAGCGACCCCTTCGACCTGCAGCGCTTCGTCGACGCCCAGTCCGGAACCTACGAGCAGGCGCTCGCCGAACTGCGCGCCGGCGCCAAGCGCAGCCACTGGATGTGGTTCGTCTTCCCGCAGGTCGCCGGGCTCGGCCGCAGCACGATGGCGCAGCGGTACGCGATCTCCGGGCTGGACGAGGCGCGCGCCTACCTGGCGCACTCGGTGCTCGGGCCGCGGCTGGTCGAGTGCGCGCGGGCGCTGACCGGCCTGGCGGGGCGCAGCGCCGAGCAGGTGTTCGGCTCCGTCGACGCTCTGAAGCTCCGCTCGTCGATGACCCTGTTCGCCGCCGCGACACCCGACGAGCCGGTGTTCGGCGAGGTCCTCGACCGCTACTTCGCCGGCGAGCGCGACGAGGCGACCACCGCCCGCCTCTGACCTCAGGCCGGCAGCGCGCCCAGCTCGGACAGCGGCGACGGCCGGCCGAACAGCCACCCCTGCGCCCGCGGGCAGCCCATCTCCGCCAGGGCCGTCTGCTGCGCGACGGTCTCCACGCCGACGGCGGTCACGGTGAGCCCGGCCGCGGTCACCCGCTCGACCAGGTTGCGCACCACCGCGCGGTCGCGGGCGCTGTCGGCCAGCCCCGCCACGTAGGACCGGTCGACCTTGATCCCGCGCGCCCCGACCGCCTGCAGGTGACGAGCCGAGGTCCCGGCGGCGCTGACGTCGTCGACCGTGATCCCGAAGCCCGCGGCGGTCAGCGGGCCGAGGACGTCGGCGGCGGCGTGCAGGTCGTCGAGCAGCAGCGCCTCGCCGACCTCCAGGTCCAGCAGCGACCGGTCCAGTCCGGCGGCGGCCACGGCCCCGGCGAGCAGCTCGGGCAGTCCCGGCGACATCAGGCGTGCCCGGCTCACGTTCACCGACAGCCCGATGCCGGCCGGCGCACCGGCGGTGCCGCGCCAGGAGGCGAACTGCGCGGTCGCGGTGCGCAGCACCCAGTCGTCGAGCAGGTGCAGCTCGCCGTCACGGGCGAGCCGGGGCAGGAAGGACTCAGGCCCGAGCAGCCCCAGCCGCGGATGACGCCAGCGGACCAGCGCCTCGACCGCGACGGGTTCCCCGCCGGCCGGCCCGACGATCGGCTGGTACGCCAGGCTCAGCTCGCCCCGCTGCGCAGCGCCGCCGACACCCGAGCCGACGGGTTCCTCGACCTGCATGCCCGGAGTGTCCCGCATCCCGAGCGGACCGGCCGCCGGTCGGCGAGGCTGGGGCGGTGAGCGACGACACCAGCGGATCGGGCTACGTGACCGGCGGGCAGGAGTACTCCCGCGACACCAGCTACATCACCGACCGGATCACCGCCGACGGGTCCAGCGGCTGGAAGGTGGAGCCCGGCCGGTACCGGCTGGTCGTCGCCCGCGCCTGCCCCTGGGCGAACCGGTCGACGATCGTCCGGCGGCTGCTCGGCCTGGAGCCGGTGCTGTCGATGGGGATCTGCGGCCCGACCCACGACGAGCGCAGCTGGACCTTCGACCTCGACCCCGGCGGCCGCGACCCGGTGCTGGGCTACGAGCGGCTGCAGGAGGCGTTCCTGGCCCGCGACCCCGAGTACCCGCGCGGCATCACCGTGCCGGCGATGGTCGACATCCCGACGAAGGCCGTCGTCACCAACGACTTCCCGCAGATCACCCTCGACCTCTCCACCGAGTGGACGGCGTACCACCGCGACGGCGCCCCCGACCTCTACCCGGAGCACCTGCGGGACGAGATGGACGAGGTCATGCAGCGGATCTACACCGAGGTCAACAACGGCGTGTACCGCTGCGGCTTCTCCGGCTCGCAGCGCGCCTACGACAAGGCGTACTCACGGCTGTTCACCGCGCTGGACTGGCTGTCCGACCGGCTCGCCGACCGGCGCTACCTCATGGGCGACACCATCACCGAGGCCGACGTCCGGCTGTTCACCACGCTGGCCCGGTTCGACGCCGTCTACCACGGCCACTTCAAGTGCAACCGGTCGAAGCTCAGCGAGATGCCGGTGCTGTGGGCGTACGCGCGGGACCTGTTCCAGACCCCCGGCTTCGGCGACACGACGGACTTCCCGCAGATCAAGGAGCACTACTACGTCGTCCACGCCGACATCAACCCCACCAAGATCATCCCAATGGGGCCGGACACGTCGAACTGGCTGACCCCGCACGGTCGCGAGGAGATGGGCGGCTCCCCGTTCGGCGACGGGACGGCGCCCGGGCCGGTCGCCGCCGGCGAGGAGGTCCCGGCCGAGCACGGTCCCGGGGGCATCGGCCACCGCTGAGCCGGCCGGTCCGGCGGCCGGCTCAGTCGCCGCCGCCTCCCCCACCGCCGTCCGACCCACCGCCGTCCGACCCGCCGTCGCTGCCGCCGTCGGAGCCGCTGTCGCTGCCGCCGGACCAGCCGCCGGAGCCGCTGTCGCGGCGGTCGCCGTAGCTCGCGCCGCCGTCGCCGGGCCAGTAGGCGGGACCGGCGTCGGTCCCCCCGTCCCGCCGGGACGCCGGGCGGCCGGGACGGCGGGACGCCGAGACGCCCCGCGACGTCGCGACGACCACCGCGACGAGGACCAGCAGCACGACGAAGACGATCACGAGCTTCATGCCGCCACTCTGGCCGAGCGAGGTGTCCGCTGTCCCGCGCACCCGGCGCGGACAGCACGACGGGGGACGCGCCGGTCCTGCACGCGTCCCCCGTCGGCGGTCCCGGCCGGTGCGGGGAGGCCGGGAGTTCCCGGACGCCGCGACGTCCGTACTGCGGAACTCCAGCCCCCGTTGCCTCCCCGCCTCGTGCCATCCGCCCGCCCCGTGACCGGCGGAGGGCACGACCGGCGTGCGGCCGGCCGGTGCGTCGCTCGCGGAGGAGAGCCGACGTCCGGACCGGACGACCGCGGGCAGCCGGTCGGGGGGAGCGTCCGAGAGGCCTCCTCCGGGAGCGCGCGCTCGCGCTCCTCGGGCGGCCGCGGACCGGGCCCGCGCGTGCGGGCGCGGCCGGCGCGGCCGGGAGGAGGGTCAGTCGGGCGAGGTGCCCGGGCCGTCGGGGACCGCGCGGGCCGAACCGGCCGGCGACGGGTCGACGGGGGTCGTCGCGCCCGACGATGCGGGGACGACGGGGTGCGGCGCCGCGTCGGGCGCAGCGAGCGGGGGAGCCGACGCCGACCCGGTCACGGACGACGGAGCGGGGGCCGGGGCCACGGGCAGCGGGAGCTCGACCGGCCCCGGTGCGGCGGCGGGTGCAGCGGGAGGCGTGGAGGTGGACGCGACGCCCGAGGTCGGAACCGGCGCGGTCTGCGCGGCCGGGGACGGGACTGCGGGAGGCGCGGACGCCACGGCCGGCACGGTCGGCGCGGCCACGGCTGACGGCGGGGCCCGCAGCGCCGGCGGCTCGGTGGGCCGGACGGTCGGGACGGGGCCGGTCTCCGGCGGCAGGACGGCGAGGACGCCGGGAGCCGGTCGGAGCGCGTCGACGGCGGAGGTGAGCGGCGCGAGCAGCGGGGTCAGCACGGGCTGGAGGACCCGCTCGAGGACCGGCGCGACCGGGGCGACCACCGGCTGGAGGGCCTCGGCCACCGGCGTCAGGACCGGAGCCACCGCCTCGGTCACGGGCGCCAGCACGGGAGGAACGACCTCGGTCACCGGCGTCAGGACCGGAGCCACCGCCTCCGTCACCGGCGCCAGCACGGGGGTGACCGCCTCGACCAGCGGGACGACCACGGGAGCCGCCACCGGCGCGACCGCCCGGACGACCGGCTCCAGGACCGGCTCCAGGACCGGGGCCACGAGCGGCTCGAGGACCGGCTCGACCAGCGGCTCCAGGACCGGCTCGACGATCGGCGCCACGATGGGCTCGACGACCGTCGGCACCGGATCGACGGTCGGCGCGGGGAGGACCGGGGCGGCCGGGACCGGCTCCGGGAGGACCGCCTCGGCGACCGCGGGTCCGACGGGTGCGACCGGCAGCGCATCGGCGCGGGCGGTCGAGGACAGGACGGCCAGGGCGACGACGGCGGCACCGACGAACCCGACGAGCAGCAGCACCCGCCGCAGCCACGGGTCGAGGCCGGGACGCGCCACGGCGCCGTCCGCGGGGCAGCGCAGCGCCGGGACGGAGTGGCGTCCCGCTCGGCTGACCGTCCCGGCGTTCATCGCGCCCCGGTATGCCCCGGACCGCGCGGTTCCACGCGCGGTGTGCGGCGCGTCGCTCGGGGCATGCTGCGCGGGTGAGCCCCACCGCGCCGCCCGCCCCGCTCGACGACCTGGTCGACGCCGTCGCCACCCTGGCCGAGGACCGGCCGCGGGTGCTGCTCGGCATCGCCGGCGCCCCGGCCGCGGGCAAGACCACGCTGGCGCGGTGGCTGGTCGACCAGTTGACCGCGGAGGGGCTGCCGGCCGTCGGCGTGCCCATGGACGGCTTCCACCTCGCCGACGCCGCCCTCGACGCGCTCGGCCGCCGCGACCGCAAGGGCGCCGTCGACACCTTCGACGGCGCCGGCTACCTCGCGCTGCTGCGCCGGCTGCGCGCGGAGCGGGACACGACCGTCTACGCACCGGCCTTCGAGCGCGACATCGAGCAGCCGGTCGCCGGCAGCATCGCCGTCCACCCCGACGCCCGGGTCGTGGTCTCGGAGGGCAACTACCTGCTGCTGGACCAGCAGCCGTGGACCGAGGTGCGCGCGGCCTTCGACGAGGTGTGGTTCGCCGGGCTGGACGACGCCGTCCGCCGCGAGCGGCTGCTCGACCGGCACGTCCGGTTCGGCAAGAGCCCCGACGCCGCCCGCGCCTGGGTGGAGGCGGTCGACGAGCCGAACGCGCGGCTGATCACGGCCACGGCCGGCCGCGCCGCCCGGTACGTCGACCTCGACCGGTACGACCTGCGCGGCTGAGCCACCCGGGACCGAGGTCCCTGTCCGCCGCCGCCCCGCCCGAGGACCGTGGACCGCGCGGCGGTGCCGCCCGGGCTCCGCCGGCACGAGGAGGAGCGGCATGTACGCACGGACGACGACCCTCTGGGCCGCCCCGGGGCGGCTGGACGACGGCATCGCGCACGTCCGCGACAGGGTGATGCCGGCCGTCATGGACATGGACGGCTGCATCGGCATGTCGATGCTCGCCGAGCGGGAGTCCGGCCGGTGCATCGTCACCGCGGCGTGGGAGGACGAGGCCGCGATGCGGGCCGGTGCCGAGGGCGTCCGGGCCATGCGCGAGCAGGCACGCGAGGTCATGGGTGCCGGCGACATGCAGGTGCAGGAGTGGGAGATCGCCGTCGTGCACCGCCGGCACGAGGCCCCGGCCGGCGCGTGCACGCGGGTCGTCTGGAGCCGGTCGGACCCGGGCCACGTCGACCGCGTGCTCGACGCCTACCGGATGACGCTGCTCCCCCAGCTCGACGAGCTGCCCGGCTTCTGCAGCGTCAGCCTGCTGCTCGACCGGTCCCGCGGCCGCGCCGCGTCGGCGGTCACCTTCGACGACCACGCCTCGATGGAGGCCGGCCGCGGGGACGCCGTGCGCATGCGCGACACGTTCGTCTCCGCGATGGAGGTGACGATCACCGAGGTGGCGGAGTTCGAGCTGGTGCTCGCCCACCTGCGGGTCCCCGAGATGGCCTGACCGGCCGGCCCCGGTCAGCCCAGGCGGGTCAGCGCCCCCCAGAGCCCGTCGGGACCGTCGGCCAGCACGCCCGCGCCGAGGAACCGCGACCAGGTCGCCTCGTTGCCGGCCTCGTCGCGCCACGACCAGCACCGCCGGGTGAGGTGGTGCAGCCGGTACTCCTGGGTGAAACCGATGGCGCCGTGCACCTGGTGGGCGAGCCGGGCCACGACCTCCACCGCCGCGCCCGCGCGCACCTTGGCCGCGGCGGCCAGCAGCGGGAGCTCCGACGAGCCCCGCTCCAGGCCCTGCACGGCCGCGTCGACGATCGCCGTCACCGCGGTGACCTCGCCGGCCATCTCGGCCAGCTCCATCTGGATGGCCTGGAACTTGGCCAGGGGACGGCCGAACTGCTGCCGCTCGCCGGCGTACTGCACCGTCCAGGCGAGCACCTGCTCCAGGGCGGCGGCCAGCTGCACCGACCGGGCCAGTGCGTACCGGGCGCGGACGGCGGCGGCCTGCTCCGGCCGCAGCAGCGCCCCGGACGCCGCGACCCCGTCGAGCACCAGCGACCCGCGCGGCTCCCCCGCCAGGTTCGCCGCGGACGTGGCCTCGAGCCCGGACGCGTCGACCAGCGCGAGCACCGACCCCTCGATCCCGGCCGGAGCCGCGGCGAGCACGGCCACGTGCCGGGCCACCCCCGCCCACGGGACGTCGGTGGCCGTGCCGGAGAGCGTCCAGCGGCCGGGCCCGTCGCCGTCGTCGGAGGGCTTGGCGGTCACCGCGTCCGCGACGGCGAAGGTCAGCGGCTCGTCGGGCGCGGGCAGGTCGAGGTCGGCGGCGAGCAGCGCGGGCGCGGCCACGAGCAGCTGCTCGGCGACCGGCACGGCACCGGCGCCGGCAGCCAGCGTGCGCACGACGGCCACCGCGTCGGCCAGCTCGCCGCCCGAGCCGCCGGCCTCCTCCGGGACGCCGACCCCGGTCAGCCCCGCCTCGGCCAGCGCGGTCCACAGCCGCTCGTCCCAGCGGCGCTCGGCGTCCAGCAGCAGCGGCTCGGCGCCGGAGAGGATGTCCCGGACGGTCTCGACCACCAGGTCCTGGTCGGATGCCATCAGCGCAGCCCCAATCCACGTGCCACGATCCCGCGCAGGATCTCGTTGGTCCCACCGCGCAGCGTGTAGCCCGGTGCGTGCAGCTGGGCCTCGGCCAGCGCCCGGCCCAGCGGGTCGGGTGAGTCCAGCGACGCCGGGACGTCGACCACCCGGCGCACCTCGTCGACGACGTCGGCCTCGAACGTCGTCCCCACGTCCTTGACCAGCGCCGCGGCGATGTTCGGCAGCTCGCCGCGGTCCAGCGCGGCCGCGATCCGCAGCGACAGCTGGCGCAGCGCCAGCAGCCGCGCCGAGAGCCGGCCGAGCGTGGCCAACTGCGCCGGGTCCCCGGTGGCGGCCGCGCGGCGGCCGAACTCGGCGATCAGCGGGTAGGTCGACAGGAACCGCTCGGGCCCGGACCGCTCGAACGCCAGCTCCGCGGTCACCTGGTGCCAGCCCGCGCCCTCCTCGCCCAGCAGCATGTCGCCGGGGACGACGACGTCGTCGAACACCACCTCGTTGAAGTGGTGCCCGCCGTCCAGGATGCGGATCGGGTTGATCGAGATGCCCGGCAGCGACAGGTCGACCAGCAGCTGCGACAGCCCCGCGTGCCGGTTGGCCGGGTCCGCCGGCGAGGTGCGCACCAGCACGATCCCGTAGTGCGAGTGGTGCGCGTTCGACGTCCACACCTTGGCGCCGCTCACGACCCAGTCGCCGTTCGCGTCCCGGGTCGCCCTGGTGCGGATCGAGGCCAGATCGGAGCCGGAGTCCGGCTCGGACATGCCGATGACGAAGAAGCACTCACCCGCCGCGATCTTCGGCAGGATCTCCCGCCGCTGCGCCTCGGTGCCGTAGCGCAGCAGGTTCGGGCCCGACTGCCGGTCGGCGATCCAGTGCGCCGCCACCGGCGCCCCCGCCGCGAGCAGCTCCTCGGTGACCGCGTAGCGCTCCATCGCCGTCCGCTCGTGCCCGCCGTACTCCTTGGGCCAGGTCATCCCCAGCCAGCCCCGCTCCCCCAGCTTGCGGGAGAACGCGGGGTCCACGCCGGACAACCAGGTGTCCACGTGCGTGGTGAAGGTGCCCGCGGCCCGCTCGGCGGCGAGGAACTCCCGCACCTCCACCCGCACCTGCTCGGCCGCCTCCGACCGCGGCGCGGGCGCCAGGGTCAGTGCATCGCTGCTCATCGTCGCCGCAACTCCCCACCTCGCTGTGGTGCTGTCCGCACCGGTTGTACCTGTCCGCGGCCGTCGCCACCCGGCCGGGGACCGATGTCACACGCGGGCGAGCGCCAGGAGGGCGACGTCGTCGGCGCGGTGGGAGCCGGTCAGCTCGGACAGCAACCGGTCGCAGAGCTCGTCGGGCCCGGCGCCGAGGTGGGCGAGCGCCACCGCGCGGAGCGCCGCCAGCCCCTCGTCGATGTCGGCGCTGCGGCTCTCCACCAGGCCGTCGGTGAACAGCACGAGCGTGGCGCCGACCGGCAGGACGCCGGCCCACTCCGCGGCCGGCGCCGGCGCCGGCGGGGCGCCCAGCATCCGGCTGGGCCGCACGTCCAGGTACTCCGCGCCCTCGGCGGTGACCAGCAGCGGGCTGAGGTGCCCCGCGGAGGACAGCCGCAGCTGACCGGTCGCCGGATCGAGCGAGCCGAACAGCGCCGTCGCCATCCGCTGCAGCCCCAGCAGCGCCCAGCCGGCCTGGAAGCGGTCGATGATCGCGCTGGGGCTCGGCCGGTCGGCCAGCAGCACCCGGTGGACGCTGCGCAGCTGCCCCATCACCGCCGCGGCGGTGATGTCGTGCCCGACGACGTCGCCGACGGCCAGCGCCACGGTGCCGTCGGCCGGCAGCGGGACGACGTCGTAGAAGTCGCCGCCCACGTCGGCACCCTGGCTCGCCGCCACGTACCGCACGGCGACCTGCAGTCCCGGCACCGGAGGGGGCGCCGGCGGCAGCAGGTTGGCCTGCAGCGTGTGCGAGGTCCTCGTCTCCAGCTCCAGCCGCTGCGCCTTGTCGACGACCTGGGAGACCTGCAGGGCCAGCTGCTCGGCGACCTCGACGTCGGCCGCGGTGAACGAGCCGCGCTGCCGGCCGGCGCCCAGGGTGAGCACGCCCATCAGCCGGCCCTCGGCCATCAGCGGGACGGCGACCAGCCCGGCCAGCTCCAGCTCGCGGACGACCGCCAGGTGCCGCTCGTCCTGGGCGATGCGGGTCATCCACCCCTCGCTGACCTCGCGCACCCAGACCGTGCGCCCGCTGTCGGCCGCCTGCACGCTCGGGTGGGCGCCGCCCGACGTCGGCAGGTGCACCTCCCGCAGCCGGTCGGCGAGGTGCTGGCGGGCCGGGTCGGCGTGCCGGGCCGCCGGGCGGGTCCAACCGTGCTCGGTGAGCAGGTCGATGACGCAGAGGTCGGCCAGCCGGGGGACGGCGAGGACGGCCAGCCGCTCCACGGTCTCGGTCACCCCCGCGGCCGCCGCCATGAGCCGCGCCGCGTCGAGGAGGAACGCCGACCGGGCCGCCTGCCGGGCCGTCTCCTCGTACAGCCACACCCGCTCCAGCGCCTGCCCCGCCTGCCGGCCGAGGGTCCGCAGCAGCTCCGCGTCGGCCGCCGCCAGGTCGGCGGCGGTCCCCGGCTCGGTGAGGCTGATCAGCTCGCCGTCGCCGTCCGCCGGCCGGACCAGCAGCAGCAGGCCCCGCGGGCGGCCCTCGGCGGCCACGGGCACCAGGACCAGAGCGTCGACCCGCTCGGCCGCCATGACGGCGGCCAGCCCGGGCTCGGCGCGCTCCAGGTCCGGGCCGAGCGGCACCACCCGCACCCCACCGGGGCGCACCAGCCGCGCCCCCCATCCGCCGAGCCGCTCGAGCTGGGAGCGCAGCGCCGGCGAGATGCCCGACTGCGCCACCAGCCGCCCCGGGCGGCGGCCGGCCCGCCGTCCGGCAGGCGTCTCGGCGGGCAGGAGCCACACCGCCCCGCCGACCGCGCCGACCGCCGCGCGCCCCCGCTCGACCAGGGTCGCGGCCACGTCGTGCACCGACACCGCCGCCGCCAGCTCCGACACCGCCTGGTGCAGCCCGCGCGACCGGGCCTCGGCCTCCGCCGCGGCCCGCTGGGCGGCCAGCAGCGCACGCTCGTACCGGCGCCGGGAGGTCGTCTCGAACAGCGTCGCCCGGACCAGGAGCGGAGCGCCGGCGTCGTCCCGCAGCTCCACGGCGTTGACCAGGCACGGCAGCGCCGTCCCGTCGGGCAGCTCGAGGTCGAGGGCGATCTCGCGGACCGCGCCCTGCATGCGGAGCAGCGGCGCGACGTGGGTCTCGTGGAACACCCGGCCGCCGACGGTCAGCAGGTCGGGGAACGAGGCCCCGAGCAACTCCTCCGCCGTCCGGCCCGACCACTCCACGAAGGTGCGGTTGACCTTGACGATCCGCCCGCCGGGGAGCATGGAGAGGTAGCCGCAGGGGGCGTTCTCGTACAGATCCGCCGGGTCGTCCTCCAGCAGCCGGGTCAGCTCGACCGGCTCTCGGCGGGACGCGTCGTCCACGGCGCTCAGGCTCGGGTCCGTCCGGCCGGGACGGACAGCCACCCGCGGATCGCCGCGACCGTCTCGTCCGGGGCGCTCAGGTGCGGGCAGTGCCCGGTCGCCGCCAGCTGCACGAACGTGCTCCCCGGCACCTGCGCGTGCACGTAGCGGCCCACGACCTCCGGCGCGATGGCGTCCTCCGAGCACTGCAGGACGAGCGTCGGGACGGCGACGCCGGCCAGGTCGGCGCGGTTGTCGGAGAGGAAGGTGACGCGGGCGAACTGCCGGGCGATGTCGGGATCGGTGCGGCAGAAGCTGTTGGTCAGCTCCTCGGCGAGCTCCGGCTGCCCGGGGTTGCCCATGATCACCGGGGCCATCGCGGCCGACCAGCCGAGGTGGTTGGCGTCGAGGGAGTCCAGCAGGCCGGCGATGTCGGCACGGCTGAAGCCGCCGGTGTAGTCGCCGTCGTCGACGTAGCGCGGGCTGGGCCCGACCATCACCAGCGCTCCGAACAGCTCGGGCGCGGCCCGGACCGCGAGGACGCCGATCATCGCGCTGACGGAGTGGCCGACGAGGACGACGTCGGTGAGGTCCAGCTCTCGGCAGATCTCCACGACGTCGTCGGCGTAGCCGCGCAGCGAGCCGTACCGCACCGGGTCGTAGGCCGACAGGTCCGAGCCGCCGGAGCCGACGTGGTCGAACAGGACCACCCGGTGGTCGGTCTCGAACGCGGGCGCGACGTGCCGCCACATCGCCTGGTCGCACCCGAAGCCGTGGGCGAAGAGCATCGGACGTCCCTGGGGCGCCCCGCTGATCCGCACCCGGTTCCGGGCCACCACCGACACGGCCCGAACCTACGGGAGACGGCTCCGTCTGTGACCACCCGCGGCCCTGTCGTGACCTGTCCGGGACGGGACGCAAAGCCCTGTTGCCCGGGACCCGCGGGGCCCTACCGTGCCCGCCATCCCGCGCCGCACCCCCGGCCGGTCCGCTCCCGCATCGAGGTCCCCATGCCCACCCTCGCGGTCCGTCCCGCTCCCTCCCCGACCCCGGTCCCCTCCGCTCCCGCGGCGCCGTGCCGGGCCACGGCCCACCAGCTCGTGGTCCACCGGCTGGCACGCCGCGAGTTCCGCGTCCTCGCCCGCCTGGCCACCTGGGCCGCCGCCGACGACGCCGCCCGCACCGCCGCCCTGGCCGCGCACGCCGACCTCGTGGGCCGGGTGCTCCTGCACCACCACGCCCTCGAGCGCGAGCTGATCTGGCCCGCCCTGCTCCGGGAGCTGCCCGATCGCGACGCCGACCGCGCCCGGGACCGGATCGCCGACTGGACCGCCCGGTGCGCGCGGGTGGACCACCTGCTGCGCGACATCTCCACCGCGGCCCGGCAGTGGTCGGTGACCGGCACCGGGGCCGCCCGGGACGCCTTCGCGATGGCCTGCCTGGTGCTGGCCGGCGCGGTCGACGAGCAGACCGGCGAGGAGGAGCGGGAGCTGCTCCCCCTCCTGGCCGCCCTGCCCGCGCAGCGGTGGTCGGAGATCACCGCCTCGGCCGGGTGCGCCCTGTCGGGCCGGGAGCAGCTGTTCGTGCTCGGCCGGGCCCTGGAGGACGCGCCTCCCGGTGAGCGGTCCCGGATGCTGGCCGCGCTGCCGCCGGCCACCCGGACCGCGTGGCGGCTCTCCGGCCGCCGCCGCTACCGCGCCGCGGTCATCCGGTTGCGCGGCGAGCCGCCCGCTCCCTGACGGGGCCTCACTCCGACCGTCCCTTCGGCCTCGGCGCAGGGGCCCGCCGCGAGCGCGCGAGCGGTGGGGCGGCGAGGTCCTTCTTCAGTAGCGGGAGGTGCCGCACTCCGCGCAGCGCTTGCGGTGAACGCGGGACTCCCCCGAGCAGTTCGGGCACGTCCAGGTCGCCCGCTCGGCGGTGGTGGTGGGTCGTTCGACGGTGCTGGTGGCGCTCATGGCCTCCCCCTCTGTGCGGTGACCGGCGGGTCTCGCGGCGGTCACGACCGACGCTAGGGAGCCCGCGTGACGACGAGGTGACCTCCGGGTTGCACTCCTGGACGGGCCCGGTGAGTCCGCTCACGCGTGGCACCGATGAGAACGCCGTCCCGGGCCGGTCCGAGCTGCCGTGACCCCCACGTTCGTCCTCGTCCCCGGTGCCGGCGGGCAGGCCTGGTACTGGCACCGCGTCGTCCCCGAGCTGGAGCGGCGGGGCTTCCCCGCCGTCGCCGTCGACCTGCCGGCGGACGACGACACCGCCGGGCTGGCCGTCTACGCCGACGCCGTGGTCGCCGCGGCCGGCGACGCCGCGGACGTCGTCCTCGTGGCGCAGTCGATGGGCGGCCTGACGGCACCGCTGGTGTGCGACCGGCTGCCGGTGCGGCTGCTCGTGCTGCTCAACGCGATGGTGCCGCGCCCCGGGGAGACCGGCGGGGACTGGTGGGCCGCGACCGGTCACGACGTCGACGCATCCGACGACGCCTTCGTCCACGACGTGCCGGCCGAGGTGCTGGCGACCGCGCCACCGCCGCGCGACCAGTCCGGCCGGCCGTTCGAGGATCCGTGGCCGCTGCCGGCGTGGCCCGACGTCCGCACCGTCGTCCTGGCCGGGCGGGACGACCGCTTCTTCCCGCCCGACTTCCAGCGACGGGTGGCCGCGGAGCGGCTCGGCCTGGAGGTCGGCGAGGTCCCCGGTGGGCACTGCGCCGCGTTGGCCCGTCCCGTCGAGCTCGCGGACCGGCTGGTGTCGTTGGTCGGGTGAGCCGCGGCGCCTCCGGCCCCGCGGACGCGCACAATGGTCGGTCCGTCCCGAGCCGACCAGAGAGAAGCGCGTTGCCGTCCACCCGGTCCGATGTCGTCCCCCACTCCGAGCTGGCCACCGAGCAGGAGTACGTCACCGATCTGTACCGGCGGCTCGACGCCGCTCGCGACCTCGCCGCTCGCCGGCTGCGCCAGGCGATCACGTCCCCCGCGGTGTCCCCGCAGGACCTGCAGGAGCGCGACGCGACGGTCCGCTTCCAGTCGGAGCGGGTGACCGCGCTGGACGCGGCCGAGGCCGGTCTGGTCGTCGGCCGGATCGACCGGGCCGAGGAGGGCGCGCTCTACGTCGGCCGGATCGGGCTGGCCGCCGACGACGTCTCCACCGACCCGGCACTCGTCGACTGGCGCGCCCCCGCGGCCCGGCCCTTCTACACCGCGACGCCGATGCACCCGCTCGGGATCGTCCGCCGCCGGCACATCCGCACCCGCGGGCGCACCGTGACCCGGCTCGACGACGAGCTCATCGACGCGGTCGGGGCGGCCGACACCGAGGGGCTGCAGATCACCGGCGAGGCGGCGCTGCTGGCCGCGCTCGGCGCCTCGCGGACCGGCCGGATGACCGACATCGTCCGCACCATCCAGGGCGAGCAGGACCGGATCATCCGCGCCGACGCCAACGGCGTGCTGGTCGTGCAGGGCGGGCCCGGAACCGGCAAGACCGCCGTGGCGCTGCACCGGGCGGCCTACCTGCTCTACACGCACCGCGAGCGCCTGGCCCGGCGCGGTCTGCTGGTGGTCGGGCCGACGCCGACGTTCCTGCGCTACATCGCCGACGTGCTGCCCTCCCTCGGCGAGACCGGCGTGCTGCTGTCGGGGCTGGGCCAGCTGCGGCCGGGGATCGACGCGCGGGCCGCGGAGTCGCCGGAGGCCGCTGCCGTCAAGGGCCGGCTGGAGATGGTCGAGGTGCTCGAGCGGGCCGTCGCCGCCCGCCAGGTCGTGCCGGACGCCCCTCTCGAGATCGTCGTCGACGGGACGCCGCTGCGGCTGCGCCCGATCGACGTCGCCCGGGCCGGCCGGTCGGCCGTGCGGGCCGCCCGGCTGCACAACCTGGCCCGCCCGGAGTTCGCCCGCCGCATCGTCGACCTGCTCGCCAAGCGCTACGCGGAGAAGCTCGGCGAGGGGATCCAGGGCGGGCGGGACCTGTTCGGCCGCGACGACCTCGGCTCGCTCCGCCGGGAGGTGGCCGGCGACCCGGGCGTGCAGGCGCTGGTCCAGCGGCTGTGGCCGCGGCTGACGCCGGAGCGGTTCCTGCGCGAGTTCTACGCCGACCCGGCCGCGATCGCCGCCGCCACGCCGGACTGGAGCGAGACGGACCGGGCGCTGCTGCACCGGGCCGACGACTTCCCACCCACCCACTGGACGCCCGCCGACGTCCCGCTGCTCGAGGAGGCCGACGAGCTGCTCGGCACCGACGACTCGGCCGAGCGCAGCCGCGCCGGCCGCGACCGGCGCCGCCGGCTGGCCGAGGCGCAGGCGACGCTGGACCTGCTGCACGGCTCCCGCTCCACCGACCTGGAGGACGACGAGGAGGGCTCGCACCTGGAAGCCGAGGTGCTCAGCGCCGGCGACCTGCTCACCGCCGAGCGGCTGGCCGACCGGCAGAGCGAGCTGGACTTCCGCACCACCGCCGAGCGGGCCGCCGCCGACCGCACCTGGACGTTCGGCCACGTCGTCGTCGACGAGGCGCAGGAGCTGTCGCCGATGGCGTGGCGGCTGCTGGTGCGGCGCTGCCCGACGCGGTCGATGACCGTCGTGGGCGACGTCGCGCAGACCGGCTCGCTGGCCGGCGCCGACCGCTGGGCGGAGGTCCTCGACCCGCACGCGAAGGGCCTGTGGCGGCTGGAGGAGCTGACCGTCAACTACCGGACGCCGGCCGAGATCATGGCCGTGGCCGCCGACGTGCTGGCCGCCGGCGGCACCGGGCTCACCCCGCCGCGGTCGGTCCGCGAGGGCGGCGAGCAGCCGTGGGCCGCGCGGGTGGCGGAGGCCGAGCTCCCCGGGCGGGCCGCCACCTGCGCCGCCGAGTGGTCCGCGCACGAGGGGACGCTGGCGGTGATCGTCCCGCCCAGCCGGGTGGCGTCGGTGACCACGGCCCTGGCGGCGGCGCTGCCCGCGGTCTCCTCCGGACCGGACGCGGACTCCGCGCTCGGCCCGGTGGTGCTCACGCCGACCGAGGCCAAGGGGCTGGAGTTCGACTCGGTGCTCGTCGTGGACCCGCAGGGCGTGCTCGACGAGGGGGTGCGCGGCCGCAACGACCTCTACGTCGCCCTCACCCGCGCCACGCAGCGGCTCGGCGTCCTGACGCCCGGCCCACTGCCCGCGGAGCTGGCCCGCCTGGGCTGAGGGTCTAGCGGGACCGCGGGGCGCGGGTCGCGGGAGGACGACGGTGCGCCGAGTACTCCACGAAGCCGACCGCGGCGGCGGTGAGCACGAGGCCGGCCACGCCCCAGAAGACGAGGGAGACCCCGGCCGTCGTCGCGCGCTCGGTCTCGGCCCGGATCAGACCGACGAAGAGCATCAGCAGGGACAGCGCAGCCCCCAGCGGGGCGAGCCACCGGCTCATCGCGATCCCTCCTCGTCCTCGGTCGTCGTCCGGACCCACCGTCCCCCACGGCACCCGGACCGGCCACGAGGTCGGGAAGCGCGCCGGTCGCGCCCTCGCGGAGCGTGACCGGTCGGGCCACCGTCCGTCAGGCCGCGGTCTCCCGGACGTGCAACCGCACACCGCTGGCCGGGCGGGCCGGGATCCGCCGCAGGGAGATGGTCAGGTCCTGCTGGGGCGCCTCGGCGTCGAGCCGGGCCAGCCGCTGCGCCAGCGCGGCCAGCAGGCCGACGGTGATCTGCTCGCCGGGGCAGCGGTGGTTGGTGCGCGGGTCTCCCCCGCCCTGCGGGACGAACTCGAAGGCGCCGATCTCCCGGTCGAGGAAGCGCTCGGGACGGAACGCGTAGGGCTCGGGCCACAGCTCGGGGTCGTGGTTGGTGCCCCAGAGGTCGAGCAGCACCATCGAGTGCTTCGGGATGCGGACGCCGTCGTACTCCAGCGCCTGCGGCGCCCGGCCGCCGATGAACGGGGCGAACGGGTAGAAGCGGCGGACCTCGTGCGCCCACGCCTCGGCGAACGCCGCGTCGCCGCTCGCCAGCCGCTCGCGGTGCTGCGGCCAGCGGATCAGCGCGTGCCCGGAGTAGGCGACGAACCAGGCGATGGCGGTGGTCGGCCGGATGACGTTCAGCAGCTCGACGGCGCAGGTCTGCGGGCTGAGGAGCTCGCCGTCGGCGTCGCGGTGGTGGACGACGACGTCGACGACCGAGCCGGTGGGGACGGTCCGCCGCCCGGCGCGGACGTCGTCCACGAGGCCGGCCAGCCAGCGCTCCCGCCGCCCGCGAGCCCGCCGGGCGCGCCAGTGCCGCGGGCCGCCGGTGGCGAAGCCGTCGACCATCGCCGTCAGGTCTGTCGCCAGGGCCGGCACCTCGTCGTCGGTCACCGGGACGCCGGCCCAGCGGGTCACCGAGCCGGCCAGGACGCGCGCCGCCTCGTCGAACAGGACGATCTCCCGGCCGGCCCAGGTGGCCGCGGCGTCGTCCCAGGCCTGGGCGGTGCGCTCGACCAGGGCGGTGCTGCCGCCACCCTCCGGCCCGTCCTTCATGAGCAGGGCGACGAACATCGCCTTCCGCACCCGGTGCAGGTCGCCGTCGAGGGTGTGCACGGCACCCTTCCCGAAGAGCGTGCCCTGCACCGGCTCGGGGATCGCGTGCGCTCGGTGGACGTGCTCCTCGTCGTAGAGGAAGCGCCCGGCGTCGGGGCCGACGATCCCGGTGGCGGGCAGTCCGCCGAGGAGGACGCCGACGGTCCGGCTGCTCCGCGTGCGACGTGCGTCGGGCAGCCAGCCGTAGCCCTTGGCGAACAGCAGGGGCGAGTTCTCCAGGCGCATGAGATGCGGACTGCCCAGGGACCGGGCTCCTGACACGGACGGCCGATGTGCTGATCGCTACCGCCGATGGATGGTCAGCGCCCGGCCGGGGCGGCGGACCATGTCCCAGATCGCGGAGAACGGCAGCGCGACATCGACGCTGACCTCGTCGTCGTCCGCCACCTCGATCGTCAGCGGCGGTGTGCGCGTCCAGTCCATCCGTCCCCGCACGGTGTACGTGCCGGCCGGGAGCGGGACGGCGGCGGACTCCCCCTGTCTGAGCGCCGCGACCTCTCGGTCGTCCACGAGCACGCGGAGCCGCCGGAGTATGCCGCCGCCGTCACGGGGCCGGCTGAGTCGGAGCGTCGCCACGATCGAACGCTAGATCCGCACGGTCCCGCGGGCCGATCGACGACGACTGTCCATTGCGGGCAGCCCGACGGCAACGCGCTCCGCAAGTACGGACGCCAATCCGTGGACAAGCGTCTGACCTGCGGAAACAGGTCGCCCGCGGTCGTCGCAAGCGGTAGAATCGAACACACATTCGAAGGGGCGAGGAGGCGGTCGTGGGCGAGTTGCAGTCGGCACTCGACGAGCTCGCGGGCCTGGACCTCGACGAGTTCTCCGACGGGCCGCTGCTGGACCACCTCCGCGAGGTCGTGACCACGGTCAACCGCCTCACGGCTCACGCCGTCCGGGTGACGCGCCGGG
This sequence comes from Blastococcus sp. TF02A-26, assembly GCF_003319125.1. GTDB lineage: Bacteria > Actinomycetota > Actinomycetes > Mycobacteriales > Geodermatophilaceae > Trujillonella. The sequence goes on from NZ_QOHG01000010.1 coordinate 47,291, forward strand.
CGGACGTGCGGCTGGCGTGCGAGCACGACGGCGCGAAGACGATGCAGTCCTGGCTGCGCGGACACCTACGGATCTCCGGCTCGCTGGCCAAGGACCTGGTCGGGCTGGGCAGGGTCCTCGCCCAGCTTCCGGCGACCGAAGCGGCGTTCGCCGCCGGCCACCTGGGGGCTGACCAGGTCGAGGTCATCGCGAAGATCATCGAACCGGCCCACCTCGACAAAGCCACCGCCCAGGGCATCGACGTCCGTGAAGTCGAGACCGCACTGGTCACCGTCGCCCTCCACGGCACCCACCGCGACCTGCAGCTCGCCGTCGGGGAGTACCTGGCCAAGCTCGACCCCGACGGCACCGAACCCGACCCCACCGAGGAGCGGGCCTTCACCCTCGTGCAGCATCCCGACGGCACCTGGACGGTGCACGGCACCCTCGACGAGGTCGGCGGGCAGAAGGTCGCCACCGCCCTGGAGTCCATGTCCGCCGCCGGCCGCTGCGCCGGCGACGGGCGCACCCGCTCCCAACGTGGCGGCGACGCCCTCGTCCAGCTCGCCGATCTCGCCCTGGCCTCCGGTCAGCTGCCGGTGCTGCGGACGGTCAAGCCGCACGTCATCGTCACCATCGGCATCGACGACCTCGTCGACCCCATCACCGGACCCGCCGCCGCCGACACCGGCCTCGGCGCGACCATCTCCGCCGCCCGCGCCCGCTGGACCGCGTGCGACTCCACCGTCACCCGCATCGTGCTCGACGCCGACGGGCTCCCGATCGACGTCGGACGCGAGCAGCGAGTGGTCCCCGCCCACATCCGCAAGGCCGTCGAACTCCGCGACGAGACGTGCGTGTTCGCCGGCTGCGAGGCGCCACGCTGGTCTGCGACAGGAAGGACCCCCGTGCCCCCCGCCCCTCGCAGGCTCGCGGCGGGCCCCTGCACGGGGGCCATCGCAGGAAGATGCGAGCGCCACCACACCAAGGTCCACCACGGCTACCGCGTCGAACGCGACGACACCGCACCACCCGGCAGCCGATGGCGCACCTACCGCCCCGACGGCACCGAGATCGTCATCCACGCACCGCTGCGCACCTGACGCCTTGAGCCGTGCCCATCCCCGCTGCCACTCCCTGGGCCGCGGGGCACAGGCGCGCGCCCGGCCGGATCCCAGGATCAGCCCGGGCGCTGCTCCTGGGGGCGGTCGTCGCGCGGGAGGGTGGCCTCGTCGACGGGGCCGTCTTCTGCCGGCTTCCCCGCCGAGCTCCCGGCGCCGAGCCGGCGGAGCAGCGCGTGGACCTCCTCCGCGGCCTCGGAGCGGTGCGCTGGAGCGGGCAGCCGGTCGGCGACCGCCTGCAGCACCTCCGCCAGGCCGCGCTCCTCCGCGTCGAGCAGGCCGCGGTAGGAGGGGTCGAGGAGGTAGCCGGTCGGCGGGGTCGAGAGGCAGCCGATCAGGTCGAGGAACACCTCCAGCCGGCGGGCGGCCTCGGCCGGCGCGGCGTCGGCCTCCGCCATCGCCACCGTCGTCACGTCCCGCTCCCACAGCCGGCTGCGCACCGGGTCCTCCCGCAGCGCCAGCACCGTGCCCGACCGCCGACCCGACGGAGAGCCCGGCAGCTGCACCGCCGAGCGCACCTGGTGGGCGATCCGGATCAGGTCGTCGTCCTGCATGGAGGTGCCGACGAAGAGCACGTGCCGGGTCAGCAGCAGCGACGGCAGGACCCCCGCCAGCGCCGCCCGGGTGTCACCGAACTGCAGGTACTCCTCGCGGGTCAGCACGATGCTCGCGGGGTGGGCCGCGTCGCCGTGCAGCTTCAGCAGCCACGGTGCTCCGGGCCGCGGCTCGTCGAAGGGCAGCACGGTGAGGTCGCGGCCGACGTCCGCGGCGGCCTGCTCCACGAGCGGGTCGTAGTTGGTGGTCACGAACTCCTGCACCGGCAGGTCCGCCACGAGCGCGTGCGCCAGCGCATAGCGGCCCGACCCGAAGCGCTCCTGGACGTAGGCCTCCAGCCGCTCGCGCCCCAGCTCCCGGGCGAGCAGCGCCGCCGCGTCCTGGGCCGGCAGCTGGGCCAGGCCCGCCCGCAGCCCGGCGTCGAGCCCCGACCGCGCCGCGAGCTCGTCGAGCAGCTGCTCCCACGTCGGCAGCCCCGCCGCCGCGCTCACCCCGGCGCCCACGAACAGCGCCAAACGCCCGAGGCGCGCCATCCGGCCGAGCTCCTCGGCCACCCGCACCAGCGGCTCCGGCAGATCCCAGCCGCCGTCCTCCCCCCGCCGGACCCGCTGCGCGGCCGCCAGGTCGCTCGGGCCGCGCAGCACCAGCGCGACGTCGACGCCGTGCTCGGCGGCCCCCTCCCGCAGCACCGGGAGCAGCTGCCGCAGCAGGTCGCCACGGGTGCCCGCCGCCCCGCCCCAGCCCGTGCCGAGAGCGGGCAGCCCGACCAGCCGGCGGGCCCGGCCGTGCCGCGGCCTCTCCACCGGCCGCGCGGCGACGGCGGCCAGCGCCTCGCGGGCGCCGTCCAGCAGCCACGAGAGGCCGCGTGCCTCGTCGACCACCGTGTCCACGAGCCACACGCAGGGGTCGCCCCCGAGCTGCAGCACCCGCTCGCCCCCCGACCACGCGAGATCCAGGCAGATGCCGTCGGCGTCCTCCGCGCCGACGAGCTCCTCCGGCACGAGCGACCGCCAGCTCGGGCCGATCCGCAGGGCCCGGCCGGTCGGCACGAGGACGTCGTCGCAGGACAGCCGCGTCAGGTCGGCCCCGACGACGAAGACGTGTCCCCCCACACGGCGCCGTCTACCCCGCGGCTCCCGCCGCGGAACGGATCCCGCCGCCGGGCGCGCTCAGCTGAGGACGCCGCACCCGCCTCCGGCGCAGGCGCAACCGGCGCACCCCGCGGGCTGCGGCTTCGGCGGCACCGGGCGGGCGGCCGCGGCGCGCAGCCCGGCGGAGCCGGTCACCAGCACCACGCCGAACACCGCCACGAGGATCGCCGCCACCGAGGTCGCCCCCTCGCGGGCCCGCTCCCAGTCCGCGCCGATCCCGGTGCCGACCAGCAGCAGGGTCACCAGCGCCGCCCAGACCAGCGCGACGATCCCGCCCCGGCGGGCGACCGCGCCCCGCGAGAGCAGGACCAGCGACCCCGCGAGCAGGGCCAGCGGAGCGACGACGAGGAGCACCCAGCCGGCCAGCGCACCCGGGACGGCGGCCACCGCCAGAGCGGCGACACCCGCGACGGCCGTGCCGATGCCGACCGAGCGCACCCGGCCGTCGAGCTCGTCCCGGCCGGGGCCGGCGACCAGGACCGCGCCGCGCACGGCGCCGAACAGCCCGAGGGCGCCGAGGAGCAGCCGGGCACCACCGTCGGTCCAGAAGGCGGAGACGGCCGCGACCGCCACCAGGGCCACGCCGAGGGCCAGCCACCGGGGCCAGGCCCTCCGGGCCACCTCGGGGTCCGCCTGCGTCACCGTCGTCGTCGCCGTACCGCTCACCACGCCCCCAGTGTCCCCCACCGGGCGAGATGATCACCGCTGTGCCAGATTCGACGCGCACGGGGGCGGCGGACGGGAGTGCGGGATGAACGTCGGGTCACCCATGGGCGCGGTGGATCGGGCCGGCCGCAGCGACGCGCTCGAGCACCTCGCGCGGGTCGGACTGCTGGCCTACGGCGTGGTGCACCTGCTGATCGGCTGGCTGGCGCTGCAGCTGGCGTGGGGCGGGGGCGGCGACTCCGCCGACCAGTCCGGGGCGATGGCCACGCTCGCGGACTCCCCCATCGGGAAGCCGCTGCTGTGGGTCGTCGCGATCGGGATGATCGCGCTCGCGGTCTGGCAGCTGGCCGAGGTGCTGCGCTGGCGGTCGGGGCTGTCCGCGTCGGGTGACCAGCGCAAGAAGGCGGTGCAGAAGACGGCGAAGTCGGTGGCCAAGGCCGTCGTCTACGTCGCCCTCGCCGTCCTGGCGATCCGGTACGCCACCGGCTCCGGCGGTTCGAGCTCGCAGCAACAGCAGCAGACGACCACCGGCGTGTTCGGCTGGCCCGGCGGCCGGTGGTGGGTGGGCCTCGCCGGCCTGGTGCTGATCGGCGTCGGGGTCTACCACGTCTACAAGGGCGTCTCGAGGAAGTTCCTCAAGCAGATCGACCTCGGCTCCGCCTCGCCGGGCGCGCGTCGCCTGGTGGAGCGGGTGGGCCTGGTCGGCTTCCCGGGCAAGGGCATCGCGCTCGGGCTGGTCGGCGCGCTGCTGGTGCACGCGGCGGTCACGTTCGACCCTGCCGAGGCCACCGGGCTCGACGGGGCGCTGCGCACGGTGCTCGACGCGCCGTTCGGCCAGTTCCTGCTCACGCTGGTGGCGCTGGGCATCGCTGCCTTCGGCGTCTTCTGCCTCATCCGGGCGAGGTACCCCGAGCGCACCTGAGCCGCGGGCCGCAGGATTCGGGGGTGCCCCTCGCCCGCGCGCTGCTCGACCGCGTGACCGGTGCCGTCGAGCGGGCTCGGGACGTGACCGACCACCCCGTCCTGGAGGCGCTGGCCCGCGCCGGCCTGGTCGCCTACGGCCTGCTGCACCTGCTGATCGCCTGGCTGGCGGTCCGCATGGCGCGGGGCCTCGGCGGGGCCGACGCCGACCAGACCGGCGCGCTGCAGACGGTGGCCGACGGTCCCGGCGGCCGGGTCCTGCTGTGGGCCATCGGCCTGGGCCTGCTGTCGCTGGCGCTGTGGCAGGCCGGTGAGGTGCTGCTGTGGTGGCGCGGCCTGCTCGACCCCCGGCACCGGCTGCGGACGGCGCTCGTGTGCGCGAAGTGCCTGGCCAAGGCCACGGTCTACGCGGCGTTCGGCGTCACCGCGCTGCTGTTCGCCGCCAGCGCCGGGTACCAGGCCGACGAGCGGCTGCAGGAGCTCACCGACGACGCGCTGGAGATCCCCGGGGGCACCCTCGCCGTGGAGGCGGTCGCCGTCGCGGTGCTGGCCGTGGGCCTCTACACGCTCTCCCGGGGGGTGACCGGCGGGTTCATGCGCGACATCGACCTGCCCGCCGCGCCGGACCGGTGGGAACCGGTGATCGAGGTGGTCGGCCGGATCGGCTACCTCGCCAAGGGGGTGGCGTTCGGGCTCGTCGGCGTCCTGCTGTGGCGGGCGGCCCGCTCGGCGGACGTCTCGACCGCCACCGGCCTGGACGGCGCGATGACGGCGATGGCCGGGGTGGACGCCGGACCGTGGCTGCTCGGCGCGGTCGCCGCCGGGTTCGCGGCGTTCGGGCTGTACGCCCTGGCCCGCGCGCGGTACCCCGACCGCGACCCGTCCAGCTGAACGGGCCGCGGCCGGGACGACGCGTCAGTTGCGCGGGCCGCCCGCGACGTAGAGGACCTGGCCGGAGACGAAGCCGGCGCCCTCGCTGGCGAAGAACGAGACGGCGTGGGCGATGTCCTCGGGCACCCCACCACGGGCCACCGGGATGGCCGCCGCCCGCTCGGCGACGTACTCCTCCCAGTTCCGCCCGATCCGCTCGGCGGTCGCCTTCGTCATCTCCGTCTGGATGAACCCGGGCGCGATGGAGTTCGCCGTGACGCCGAACTTGCCCAGCTCGATGGCCAGCGTCTTCGTGAAGCCCTGCAGACCGGCCTTGGCCGCGGCGTAGTTGGCCTGGCCACGGTTGCCCAGCGCCGAGGTGCTGGACAGGTTGACGATCCGGCCCCACTTGGCGTCGATCATGTGCTTCTGCGCCGCGCGGGTCATGAGGAACGACCCCCGCAGGTGCACCGCCATGACGACGTCCCAGTCGGAGTCGGTCATCTTGAACAGCAGGTTGTCGCGGGTGACCCCGGCGTTGTTGACCAGGACGACCGGCGGGCCGAGCTCGGCGGCGATCCGGTCGACGGCGGCGGTCACCTGGTCGCTGTCGCTCACGTCGGCCCCCACGCCGAGGGCGCGGCCGCCGGCGGCCTCGATCGCCTCGACGGTGCCCTTCGTGGCCGCCTCGTCCAGGTCGACGACCGCGACGGCGAACCCGTCGTCGGCCAGGCGACTCGCCGTCGCCGCACCGATGCCGCGGGCCGCGCCGGTGACGATGGCGACGCGCTGGGAGGACTCGCTCATGCTGGCTCCTTCACTGTCAAAGATGGAGGGATTGCATCATGCGGGCGGTGTTGGCCCGCCACGGGTTCAGACCCGCTCGAAGAGGGCCGCCAGGCCCTGGCCGCCACCGATGCACATCGTCTCCAGGCCGTAGCGGGCCTCGCGGCGGGCCATCTCGCGGGTGAGGGTCGCGAGGATCCGCCCGCCGGTCGCGCCGACGGGGTGGCCCAGGGAGATGCCCGAGCCGTTGACGTTCATCCGCTCGAAGTCGGAGTCGGTGAACCCCCACTCGCGGGTGCAGGCGAGGACCTGGCTGGCGAAGGCCTCGTTGAGCTCGATCAGGTCGACGTCGGACAGCTTCAGGTCGGCCTGGGCCAGCGCCTTGGCCGTGGCCGGCACCGGGCCGACGCCCATCGTCTTCGGCGGCACGCCGGCCACCGCCCAGGAGACGACCCGGGCCAGCGGGCGCAGCCCGAGCTCGGCGGCCTTCTCCGGCGAGGTGACGATGCACACCGCGGCGCCGTCGTTCTGGCCGCTGGCGTTGCCGGCGGTGACGGTGGCCTCGTCGTCCTGCTTGCCCATGATCGGCCGCAGCTTGGCGAGGGTCTCGACGTCGGCGTCGGGACGGATGTGCTCGTCGCGGTCGACGACGGTGTCGCCCTTCCGGCCCTTCACGGTCACCGGCACGATCTCCTCGGCGAACCGGCCGGCCTCGGTGGCCGCGGCGGCCTTCTGGTGGCTGCGGACGGCGAACTCGTCCTGCTCGGCCCGCCCGATCCGGTACTCGCGGCGCAGGTTCTCCGCGGTCTCGATCATGCCGCCGGGCACGGGGTGGTTCACGCCGCCGGCGGTCACCCGGCCGCGGGCCAGGCCGTCCTGCAGGAGCACGCCCGGGCCGGCCTTGACACCCCAGCGCATCGCGGTGGAGTAGAAGGGCGCATTGCTCATCGACTCCGCGCCACCGGCGAGCACGACCTCGGCCGCGCCGGTCTGCACGGACATCGCCGCGTAGAGGACCGCCTGCAGACCCGAGCCGCAGCGGCGGTCGATCTGCAGGCCCGAGGCGGTGACCGGCAGGCCGGCGTCCAGGGCGGCGACCCGGCCGATCGCCGGCGCCTCCATGGTCGGGTAGCAGTTGCCGAGGAGGACGTCGTCCACCGACTCCGGCGGGAGGCCGGTGCGCTCGATCAGCGCCTTGACCACGGTGCTGGCGAGCTCGTGCACGGGGACGTCGCGCAACGACCCACCGAAGCCCCCGACGGGCGTCCGCAGGGGCTCACAGATGACGGCATCACGCACGGGGACCTCCTCGACGGCGGCGACGCAGTCGGTCGCCGGGGCGCTCCGAGTGTGCCCCGCCACTCCGGCGGCGCGGCGCCGGGTCCCGACGGAGGCCCGGACACCGCGGGAGCCCCGTGCTCAGGCGGCGCCGACGCCGCTGTCGTCGGCCGGCTGGACGTGCTCGATGCCGAGGACGTGCTCCAGACCGGTGACCTGGATGGGGCGGAGGACCGCCCGGGTGGCCACGAGGACCCGCAGCCGGACGCCGAGACCGGTCGCCCGGCCGTGGGCGGTGACGAGCGTGTGCAGCCCGGCGGAGTCGAGGAAGGTCACCTGGCTGAGGTCGACGACGACCTCGGCCGGCGCGGCCGCCAGCACGGAGTCGAGGCAGGTGGCCAGCCGCGGGGCGGTCGAGCAGTCGATCTCGCCGACGGCGGTGATCCGGCCCCCGGCGGAGGAGGTGACGGACAGGAGATCGGGTGTGATGGTGCCGGTTCGGGTGGCTGTCACGGTGTCGTCTAACGAGTGGCGGGCCCGTACGGAGAACCTCGACCCGTGAGGGAGGGGGCGCGGCGAGGAGCTCGGCTGCGGTGCAGCGGCTGACTGTTGAACCGCACGGCCGAGGCTACGGGCGCGGGGCACCGGTGACAAGGCGCGGCGCCGCTGGTCATCGTCCCGTTCCCGGGCGGACACCCGCGGCGACGAGGCGATACTGGGCGCGTGCGCAGACGACTGGTGCCCGGTGCGGTGCTGTGGGTGGCCGCGACGGTTGCCGTGTTCCTCCTCCTCGACCCGGTCCTCGGCGCCGCCGTCGCGATCTTCGGTGGGGCCCTGGTCGCCCTCGTCGTCCTCGCCGCCGACTGGGACCAGCACTCCAGCTACGAGGAGCGGGAGATGGCACGCAACCTGCGGCGGAAGGAGAAGTGGGCGCGCAACGCCGACGCCCGGGCCCGCGACCGTGCCCGGTGGGAGGCGCACCAGGCCCGGCAGGCCGGGCGGACCGGGGCCGACGAGGACGCCTGACCGGTAATTCGCTGGCGCGGCGCCGGCGGCGTCCCTAGCGTCTGCGCCATGCGCTACTGAGCCCCCCGGCAGAGCCCCCCCCCGGTCGAGCACCGCTCCCCGCCGTCGCGCGTCCGCGCGTCCGCGCGTCCCCCACCTCAGGTATCCCTCTCGCCGGCTGCCCGCGCACCGGCGCGCACCTCCCCCGGAGGTCCCCTTGTCAAGCCCGAAGCACGCACTCCCTCCCGCCGCAGAGACGGCCGTCGAGCGCCTCGCCCGAGTCCGCGGCGGACTCCCCCCGCAGGACCGCTCCGGCGGTCCCCGCGACCGGCGGGGGTCCGCTCGGCCGTCGACGCGCGGCCACGCGCCCGGCGCCTCCGCCATCCCGCGCTGGAAGTAGACCCGCTACCGAGGGACGCCCTCCCGGCTCCGCGAGCCGGGAGGGCGCTCGCGTCTCAGACGGCGTCCTCGGCGGCGAGCCGGCCGGTCCCGTCCGGATCGGCGAACGCCTCGGCCAGGGCCTGCCGCAGCCGCCACGCGCCCGAGCGCCACGCCAGCGCCCGGCCGAGTGCGCCCGGGCTGCCGTCGACGGAGTCGACGTCGTCCCCCGGCCACCAGGCGACCGCACGACCGCCGGCGGTGAGCCGGTCGTGCAGCGCGACCTCACCGGTCAGCTCGGGCAGGCCCAGCCGGGCCGCGGCCAGCCCGGCGCCGGGCAGGTCCGCCCAGCGGACGACCCGGGTCGGGCGCCCGTCCACGGCGGCCGACACCTCCTCGCTCGCCAGCGGGACGTCGAGCAGGTCCGCGACCGCCCCCGGTGCCCCGCCGGCCGGCGCCAGCGCGGCGGTCACGAACGGGTACAGCCACGGCACGTCGAGCACCACCACCGGCTCCCGCTCGGGGTCCGCGACCCGGTCCGGCGCGACGCGGACCCGCGCCGGCGGTGGCACGTCCAGCCCGTCGAGCGCTCCCGCCAGGCGGGCGTAGACGGTGCGGAGGACGTCGGGCCGGACCCTCCGGGCCGGGTCGCCGAGCCGGTCCAGCAGCTCGACGGCGGTGTCGGGGTCGGCCAGGACGTCGGCGACGGTGACCGCCGGGGCGAGCAGCTCGAGCACGTCGGGCGACGCCTGCGCCACGTCGTACAGTCCCTGTAACTCCGCGCCGTCGGGTGCCCGCAGCCGGTCCGGGCGCCGGCCGTCGAGGACGGGATGCGTGCGCAGCCACCACCGCAGGTAGCCGGGGACGACGGTCTCACCGAGCCGCACGTCCGCGCACGCCTCCGCCGGCAGCGCGGCCAGCATCGGCAGCGCCCGCGACCAGTCGGTGACCAGCTCGAGGTCGCGGACCGCGGTCACCGGGGGCCACGGCGGCGGCGGCGGTCCGGACGGCAGCCGGTCGAGGACGGCGTCGGCCCACTCCTCCGCCCCGTCGACGTCGAGCTCGTCGGGATCCTCGGCGCGGACGACGGCGAAGGTGTCCAGCACCCCCACCGCGCTCAGGACCGCCGGATCGGTCGCCGCGACGGCGGCACCGTCCAGCACGCCGAGCGCACCCGCCTCCAGGACCTCCGCGAGGGGCGACCCCGGCAGCAGCAGCTCGCCGGCCGGTGCCCAGCCGCCGGCCGCGTCGGGCAGCGCGAGCTCGGCCAGCCACGGCAGATCCCCGGGCGCGGGAGAGGCCGCGGCCACGAGGGCGAGGACGGCGTCGGCCAGCGGACCGGGATCCCCGTCGGGCTCCTCGGCGGCGTCCATCGAGACCTCGACCGCAGCCCGCACCGCGGGGTCGGCGAGCACCTGAGCAGCGGTGGCGGGCCGGGCGCCGAGCCGTTCCAGCAGCCGCCGGGCCGCGGGGAGGGCGACGACGTCCGGATGGCACAGCCGCAGGCCCAGGGGCGCCAGCGCCGGCACGGGCAGGCCGGGCTCCGGCAGCAGCACCCCGGCCGGTCCGGGAGCGGTCCGGCCGTCGGCGAGCGGCACCGGCAGCGCGCCGAGCTCCTCGCGCTGCGCGCCCTCCAGCGCCGCGTACAGCCGCGCCCACCACGCCGCGGGGCGGTCGACGCCCGCCACGGCGTCGGCCACGTCGGCGGTGCCGACGCGGCGGACCCCGAGCGCGGCCAGGGCCGGAGCGGCCGACCGCCGCGACCACCCGTCGGGCAGCAGTCCGGGGACGACGTCGGCCAGTGCCGCCACCCGCTCGGGGGTCGGGTCGGCGAGCACCGCGGCCCGGCCGGGCGGCTGCCGGACGGCGGGGTCCGCGGCCGCCGGCAACCAGTCGGCGCTCCGCAGCCGGTCGAGCACCGCGGTGCCCAGCACGGCGTCGAGCTCGGCGGCGGCCAGCCCGACCCGCGGCACCAGGGCGAGCACCGCCGGGTCGTCGGCCGGCGCCCTCACGAGGTCGACGTAGGCGTCCGCGGCGGCCGCGACCAGTGCGTCGGTGACCGGGCCCGGCAGCACGTGCCGGCGGTCGGGCCCCAGCGGGAAGGGGGCCAGCAGCCGGACGGGCAGGGACAGCGGCTCGTCGCTCGGCGTGGGCGCGTGCACCGTCTGCGGCAGGGGCAGCGGCACCGGGGCGCCGCCGTCGTCGGTCGGCACGGCCCAGGTGACGGTGAACCCGCGCCGGTCCCGTTCCTCGGCGGCGCGGTCCAGCTCCGCCGGCAGCTCCCCGGACCGCTCGGCCAGCCGCCAGGTCGTCGTCCGCCCGGCATCGGTGAGGACGGCGGTGTCGCCGTCGCGCACGCAGGACAGGGTGCGCGACTCCCCGGCGACCACCTCGATCGCGACGAGCCCCGGCAGCGCCAGCAGCAGCTCGGCGGTCAGGGCGTCCAGCGCCGCCCGCACCGCGGACCGGGCGCCGGGTCGCAGCGGCAGCACGACCTCGGTGTCGAACCCGGGCGGCGGCGTCCCCTCCGCCGGCCACGGCAGCCGCAGCACCGGCACGCCGCCCTCCCGGCGGGCCACCTCCTCGGCCAGGACCGGGACGGCGGACACCTCGGCCCGGGTGCCCGCGGCGCTGAACCGCACCCCGCCGGTGGTGGAGACGACCGCCGGCTCGTCGCTGACCGCGAGCACCGCGGCGAAGCCGACCCCGAAGCGGCCGACGCTGCCGGGCTGGTCCCGCTTGGCCGAGGCGCGGAGGGTGGCCAGCCCCTCGACCCCGGCCGCGTCGAGCGGGGCGCCGGTGTTCGCCGCGCGCAGCTGGCCGCCGCCGGGGTCGTCGGCCAGCTCGAGCCGCAGCCGGCCCGGGACGCCGGCCCGCACCGCGGCGTCGGCGGCGTTCTGCGCCAGCTCCACCAGCAACCGGTCGCGGTAGCCGCCGCGGACCAGGTCCTCCTCGGCGTTGGCGTCCTCGCGGAAGCGCGCCGGCGAGGCCGACCACGCGGTCAGCACGTGCTCCCGCACGACCGCCGTCGCGAAGGGGTCGACGTCGGGCACGGCGTCAGCATGGCAGCGCGCGGGTAGTGCTCCGGGGTGAGCACCGACGCCCCACCGCTGGCCTCCACGATCGACCTCGCGCAGTACCGGCTGCAGGCGTTGCCCGACGTCGACTCCGACGAGGACTGGGACGACGACGGCGAGCTCTACGGCCCCGACGGGCGCCGGGTCGACACGTGGCGGGAGAACTACCCGTACGACGAGCGACTGCCGCGCCCGCAGTACGAGCGGGAGAAGCGCCGGCTGCAGATCCAGCTGCTCCGCTTCCAGAACTGGGTCAAGGAGACCGGCCAGCAGGTCGTCGTCGTCTTCGAGGGCCGCGACGCCGCGGGCAAGGGCGGCACGATCAAGCGGTTCACCGAGCACCTGAACCCGCGCGGCGCCCGCGTCGTCGCACTCGACAAGCCCTCGGAGCGCGAGCAGACCCAGTGGTACTTCCAGCGCTACGTCGCCCACCTGCCCGCCGCCGGCGAGATCGTGCTGTTCGACCGGTCCTGGTACAACCGCGCCGGCGTGGAGCGGGTCATGGGCTACGCCACCGAGGAGCAGTACCAGCGGTTCGTGCGGCAGGCGCCGGAGTTCGAACGGATGCTCGTCGACAGCGGCATCACGCTGGTGAAGTTCTGGTTCTCGGTCTCCCGCCGCGAGCAGCGGACCCGGTTCGTGGTGCGCCAGCTGGACCCCGTGCGGCAGTGGAAGCTCTCCCCCACCGACCTGGCCTCCCTGGACCGGTGGGACGACTACACCGCCGCCAAGGAGGCCATGTTCGCCGCCACCGACACCCCCTGGGCGCCGTGGACGGTCATCAAGAGCAACGACAAGAAGCGCGCCCGCCTCGAGGCGATGCGCTTCCTGCTGTGCCGCTCGGACTACGACGGCAAGGACGACGACGTGGTGGGCCGGCCGGACCCGGCGATCGTGGTCGCCGCCGCCGACGTCCTCGAGTCCGACCGGGAGGCGCTGGAACCGGGGAGCTCGGCGGCGAGCTGACTCAGCCGGGGGCGCCGGCGGTCGACACGCCCAGCAGGGCGCCGGCCTCGACCTTGAGCTGGAGGCCGGTGACGTACCGGGATGCGTCGGAGGCGAGGAAGAGCACGGCCCCGCTGATGTCGTCCGCCTCCAGCGTGGTCACCGGCATCTTGTGCATCGACGCGAAGCCGGGCTCGGCGTCGGCCCGGGTCGGGTTCTCCAGGTCGGGCCGGAACATCCGGTACATCATGTCGTTCTGCAGCATCGGGGTGTCGGTGTTGCCGGGGTGGACGGCGTTGACCCGGATGTCCCGCGGCGCCAGCTCGCCGGCCAGGTCGTGCACGAAGCGGGCGACCTCGCGCTTGCTGTAGGCGTAGCCCGCGGCGCCGCCCCCGCCGTTGCCCACTCCGCCGGGCATCATCGCCGCCATCGAGCCGGTGCAGATGATCGAGGCGCCGGGACCCAGGTGGTCGAACGCCGCCTCGACGGTGTTGATCACGCCCACCAGGTTGGTCGAGACGGCGTCGAACCAGGCCCGCGAGCCGTGCGCGGCGCCCAGCGGGCTGATCCCGGCGTTGGCCACGACGACGTCGAGGCGGCCCAGCTCCGCGACACCGGCCTCGACCGCGGCGGCCAGCTGCCCGCGGTCCCGGACGTCGGCGACGCGGGTGACGATGCGCCGGTCCAGGGCCTCGACCAGCCGCGCGGTCTCGGCGAGGTCGTCCTCGGTGGCCATCGGGTAGTCCACGGACGGCAGCTGCGCGCAGATGTCGACGGCGATGACGTCGGCGCCCTCCCGGGCCAGCCGGACGGCGTGGCTGCGGCCCTGCCCGCGCGCCGCTCCGGTGATGAACGCGACCCTGCCCTGCAGGCTGCCCGCCATGGTCCGACTCCGCTCCGCTGCGATTTACGAGACGCGACGGATTGTTGTGTGGGTCACCCGGACGTGTCCAGACCCGTGAAGAGGACCGCCACCAGCGCGTCCGCGTCCGCGGTCGTCAGGGGCGCGGCCTGCGCCAGGGCGCGGTAGAGGAGCACTCCCACGAGGGCGTCGGCCACCGGTCCGAGCGCGGCGTCGGCCCGGACCCGGCCCTCCTCCACACCCCGCGCCAGCCGGGCGACGAGCGCATCGTGGAAGGGCCCGGTGAACTGCTCGTAGAGCCGGGCGGCGTCGCTGGTGCGGTCGGACGCGGCGGCGGCCAGCGCCCGGACCACGGCTCCCCCGCCCGGCTGGCCCAGCCACGACGTGGCGGCACGCAGCCAGTCCCGGAGGTCGGCGACGACGTCCCCGGTGTCGTCCGGGGCGTGCCCGGCCGGCACCAGGTGACCCGACAGCGCCGCCTCGGCCACGACCGCGGACCGCGACGGCCACCGGCGGTAGACCGTCTGCTTGCCGACGCCGGCGCGCGCGGCGATGGCCTCCATGGTCAGGCGCTCGTAGCCGCCGGTGACCACCAGCTCGGCGGCCGCCCGGAGGATCGCCTCGTGCACCCGCGGGCTGCGCGGCCGGCCACGCTGCTTCCCGGGCACGGCGGGAGCCTAGGGCCCCGACCCCCGCCCCGGCGCTCGCCGTACGCGCCGGTAACAACGGCGGTAACGTCCACCACATGTCGCTCGCCGAGCAGCTGGACACCGTCACCGCGTCCACCGCGGGCACGGTCGACCGGCACGCCACCGCCCAGACCTTCGAGTCCACGAACCCCGCCACCGGCGCCGTCGTGGGGGTCTTCCCCGTCCACGACGCCGACGCCGTCGCCGAGACCGTGGCCACCGCCCGCCAGGCCGCCGGCACCTGGGCCGCCCTCGGGTACGACGGCCGCCGCACCCGGCTGGCCGCCTTCCGCGGCTACCTGGCCCGCCGCATCCACGAGCTCGCCGACCTCGTGCACCGGGAGAACGGCAAGACCCACGCCGACGCGATCCTCGAGATCACGCTCGCCATCGACCACCTGGCCTGGGCCGGCAACCACGCGCGCACGGTGCTGGGCCCGCGGCGGGTGTCCTCCGGGATGCTGGCGGCCAACCACGCCTCCTACCTGGAGTACCGGCCGCTGGGCGTGGTCGGCGTGATCGGCCCGTGGAACTACCCGGTCTTCACGCCGATGGGCTCGATCGCCTACGCCCTGGCCGCGGGCAACGCCGTCGTCTTCAAGCCCTCGGAGCACACCCCGGCGATCGGCGCCTGGCTGGCCGCCGCCTGGCGGGCGGCCGTCCCGGACGCGGCCGACGCCTTCCAGGTCGTGACCGGCTTCGGCGAGACCGGTGCCGCGCTGTGCGGTGCCGGCGTCGGGAAGCTGGCGTTCACCGGCTCGGCGCCGACCGGCCGCAAGGTCATGGCCGCCTGCGCGGAGACCCTCACCCCGGTGCTCATGGAGCTCGGCGGCAAGGACGCGATGATCGTCGACGACGACGCCGACGTGGCCGCCGCGGCCGACGCCGCCGTCTGGGGCGCGATGAGCAACGCCGGGCAGACCTGCATCGGCATCGAGCGGGTGTACGCCACCTCCGCGGTCTACGACCGGTTCGTCGCCGAGGTGACCGCCAAGGCCCGCGACCTGCGCCCCGGCTCGGACGACGACGCCGCCTACGGACCGATGACCATGGCCTCGCAGACCGACGTGGTGCGCCGGCACCTGGACGACGCGGTGGAGACCGGTGGCCGCGTGCTGGTCGGCGGCACCGTCGACGGGCGCTACGTCTCCCCCACCGTGATCGTCGACGCCCCGGAGACCTCCGCCGCCGTGTGCGAGGAGACCTTCGGCCCGACGATCACCATCACGCGGGTGCGCGACGCCGAGGAGGCGCTGGAGCGCACCAACGCCAACCCGCACGGGCTGGCCGGCTCGGTCTACTCGAACTCGAAGGCCAAGGCGATGGAGCTGGCCCGCCGGATGAAGAGCGGCATGACCTCGATCAACTCGGTGCTGACCTTCGCCTCGGTGCCGGCGCTGCCCTTCGGCGGTGTGGGCGAGAGCGGCTTCGGCCGGATCCACGGCGAGGACGGGCTCAAGGAGTTCACCCGGGCCAAGGCGATCACGCGCAAGCGGTTCTCGCTGCCGGTCGACCTGATGAGCTTCGGCCGGCCGGCGCAGGCCACCGACGCGCTCGCCCGGGTCATGGGCATGGTGCACGGGCGGCACCGGTGACGGGACCGCAGGACGAGTACGACGTCGTCGTCGTCGGGGCCGGCTCGGCGGGCTGCGCGCTCGCCGGGCGGCTGACCGAGGACCCGTCGCTCAGGGTCCTCCTGCTGGAGGCCGGCGGGTCCGACGACGTCCTCGAGGTGCAGATCCCGGCCGCGCTCTACAAGGTCTGGCGCACCCGGCGGGACTGGAACTACACGACCGAGCCGCAGCCGGGGCTCGGCGGACGCCGGCTCTTCTGGCCCCGCGGGAAGCTGCTCGGCGGGTCGTCGTCGATCAACGCGATGATCTACATCCGCGGCGCCGCCGCCGACTACGACGAGTGGGCCGAGCTGACCGGCGACCCGTCGTGGTCGTTCGAGAACGTGCTCCCGCTGTTCCGGCGCATGGAGGACAACGCCCGCGGCGCCGACGCCTTCCACGGCACCGGCGGTCCGCTGCGGGTGGAGGACCCCCGCTCCCCGCACGCGTGGTCACGGGCGGCGATCGAGTCGGCGGTGGCGGCGGGCTACCCGCGCAACGACGACTTCAACGGCGCCGACCAGGAGGGCGTGGGCCTCTACCAGCTCACCCAGAAGCGCGGCCGGCGCTGGTCGGCGGCCGACGCCTACCTGCACCCGGTCGTGGACCGCCCCAACCTGACGGTGCTGACCGGCGCGACGACCACCCGCGTGCTGGTCTCCGGCGGGCGGGCGACCGGCGTCGAGTACCGGCGCGGCGGGCAGCTGCACACCGCGCACGCCGCCGCCGAGGTCGTGCTGGCCGGTGGCGCGGTGAACTCCCCGCAGCTGCTGATGCTCTCGGGCATCGGGCCGGGCGAGCACCTGCGCGAGGTCGGCGTCGACGTCGTCCACGACCTGCCCGGCGTGGGCGGCGGCCTGCAGGACCACCCGCTGGTGCCGACCATCTGGCACACCCGGCACGGCAAGTCGCTGTTCCGCGCCGAGTCGCCGTCGGGCTACGCGAAGTGGTTCGGCGCCCGGCGCGGTCCGCTGACCTCGAACCTCGCCGAGGCGGGGTTGTTCACCCGGTCCCGGCCGGACCTCGAGGCCCCCGACCTGCAGTACCACTTCCTGCCGGTCAAGTTCTGGCGGCAGGCGGAGGTCGACCCCGACGTCGACGCGTTCACCGCGGCGGCCGTGCTGGTGAAGGTGCACTCGCGGGGCTCGGTCCGGCTGCGGTCGGCCGACCCGACGTGGGCGCCGGCCATCGACGCCGGCTACCTCACCGACGAGCGCGACCTCGACGCCCTGGTCTGCGGGATCGAGAAGGCGCGCGAGATCGCCTCGACCGGACCGCTCGCCGACGTCCTGGAGGCGGAGTGGTCGCCCGGCGCCGCGGTGTCCTCGAAGGACGCGCTCCGGCAGTCGGTCCGCGACACCCTCGAGTCGCTGTACCACCCGGTGTCCTCGTGCCGGATGGGCACCGACGACCAGGCCGTCGTCGACCCGCAGCTGCGGGTGCACGGGATCGAGGGGCTGCGGGTGGTCGACGCCTCGGTCATGCCGACGCTGGTCCGCGGCAACACCAACGCCCCGACGATCATGATCGCCGAGCGCGCCGCCGACCTGATCGCGAACCGCACCCCCGCCCCCGTCTGAGCGGAGTCGCTGGGTGACGGAAACCGTCACCCAGCGACTCCGTTCAGCCGTGGGCCTGGTCGGCGGTGGCGGTCTGCGGATCGGTCGGCAGCGTCGGGGGGACGGCGGGCGGCGGGACCGGGCGGGTGATCGACACCGACATCAGCGCCGCGGCCAGGCAGAGGCCACCGGCCAGCACCCAGGCCAGGTCGTAGGAGCCGGTCACGTCGCGGATGACACCGCCGCCGAAGGCCGCGAACGCCGAGCCGATCTGGTGGGAGGCGAACACCCAGCCGAAGACGATCGGCGCCCGTGATCCGAAGTGCTCCCGGCACAGGGCGAGCGTCGGTGGCACGGTGGCCACCCAGTCCAGGCCGTAGAAGACGATGAACACGACCATGCTGGCGTGCAGGTCGGGCCCGAACAGCGCCGGGAGCAGGAACAGCGAGGCGCCGCGCAGGCCGTAGTAGGCCAGGAGCAACAGCCGCGGGTCGACCCGGTCGGTCAGCCAGCCGGAGAAGATCGTCCCGGCGATGTCGAAGATGCCGACGACGGCGAGCAGCCCGGCCGCGGTGGTCACCGGCATGCCGTGGTCGTGCGCGGCCGGGATGAAGTGCGGCTGCACCAGTCCGTTGGTGGACAGCCCGCAGATGAAGAAGCCGCCGGCCAGCAGCCAGAACGCCCGTGACCGGGACGCCGTCAGCAGTCCCTGGACCGCGGTGCGGGCCGCGCCGGAGCGGACCGGGTCGACGTCGTCGGCCGCCGTCCCGCCGTAGGGGACGACGCCGACGTCGCGCGGCCGGTCGCGCAGCAGCCACGCCACGAGCGGGACGACGGCCAGCGCCGCCGCCGTGGTGCCCAGCGACGCCGCCCGCCAGCCCCACGTCCCGTCGATCCAGGCGACCAGCGGCAGGAACACCAGCTGCCCGGCCGCGCCGCCGGCGGTGAGGACGCCGGACACCAGGCCGCGGCGGGCCACGAACCACCGCCCGGTCACGGTCGCCACCAGCGACAGCGCCATCGACCCGGCGCCGAGACCCACCAGGACGCCCCACAGCAGGACCAGCTGCCAGCTCGCCGTCATGAAGACGGTCAGCCCGCTGCCGACGGCGACGAGCAGCAGGGCGCACACGACGACCCGGCGGATGCCGAACCGCTCCATCAGCGCGGCCGCGAACGGCGCGGTCAGCCCGTAGAGCGCCATGTTCACCGCGACGGCCGCCGAGATGGTCGACACCGACCAGCCGAACTCCTCGCGGAGCGGGTCGATGAGCACGCCGGGCACGGCACGGAAGGCGGCGGCACCGACCAGCGCGAGGAACGTGACCGCGGCGACCCACCACGCCGGGTGGATGCGGCGGGGTGCCCGGACGGGCGGGATGGGGCGGGCGGCGGTGCTGGTCACGACGGAGAGGATCCCTCCTGCCCGACGACGCGACGAGTGGCCCGACGGCCAACATGTGCAAGCATCCGGCCATGTCCCGAGGCCCGAGTCCGGCCATGCCGCACCCAGGCCACCCGGACCGGCACGAGGTCGTCGTCCTCGCGTTGGAGAACTGCATCGCCTTCGAGCTGGGGCTCCCCCACCGGCTGCTCGGCTCGGCCGTGGACGCCGACGAGCGCCCGCTCTACCGGGTGCGGGTCGCGACCCTCGACGGTGGCCCGGTGCGGTCCTCGGCCGGGTTCGGTGTGCTGCCCGAGCACGACGCCGCGGTGCTGGCGACGGCGCGCACGGTCGTCGTCCCCGGGGTCTTCGGCGGCCCGGCGATGACCGAGGGGCGGGTGCCCGACGAGCTGGCCTCGGCGCTGCGCGGCGCGGCGGCCGGCGGGGCCCGGCTGCTGTCCATCTGCACCGGGGCGTTCGTCCTCGCGGCCGCCGGGCTCCTCGACGGGCGGCCGGCCACCACCCACTGGATGCACGCCGAGGCCTTCCGCCGGCACTTCCCCGCGGTGCGGCTGGACCCCGGCGTCCTGTTCGTCGACGACGGCGACGTCCTCACCTCCGCCGGGAACGCCGCGGGCATCGACCTGCTCCTGCACCTGGTCCGCCGCGACCACGGCAGCGAGGTCGCCAACCGGGCCGCCCGGCGCAACGTCGTCGCCCCGTGGCGCGAGGGCGGCCAGTCGCAGTTCGTCGAGCGGCCGCTGCCCGAGCCGGGAGGCGCCGGTACCGCGGCCACCCGCACCTGGGCGAGCGAGCGCCTGAGCGAGCCGCTCAGCCTGGCCGACCTGGCCGGGCACGCGCGGATGAGCGTCCGCACCTTCACCCGGCGCTTCCGCGAGGAGACCGGGCTCTCGCCGCTGCGCTGGCTGGCCGCCCAGCGGCTGGCGCTGGCCCGGCAGCTGCTGGAGTCCACCGACGCCTCGGTCGACCGCGTCGCCGCCGACGCCGGGTTCGGCACGCCGGCCTCGCTGCGGCAGCACCTGCGCGCGGCGATCGGCGTGGCCCCGCACGCCTACCGGCGCAGCTACCGCGGGGGAACTCCCGCCGGGGTGTGACCGGACACTCCTCCTCGGAGGGACGTGCCCGGGGCCCGCGTCTGGTTGAGTGGGGAGACCGGCGCCGGTCCGCTGCCCATCCGGGGCGGCTGGACGCGACGTCGGACCGAGGCCGCGCCACCCTGGCGCGCCCGGTCGTCCGACGTCCCAGCCGACGACGTACGCGCCGCCCTGCTCCGAGCAGGTGTGCCGGCGCGCGTCCGCGCCGGTGCGATCGTGCGGCCACTCGAACGTCGAGGAAGTCGTAGATGAGCTCCCCCCAGAACACCCCCGCCCCGAACGCGTCCGGTGACGGCCGTCCGCGCCGCCGTCGCGGTGGCCGCGGCCGCGGCACCGGCACCGGCACGGGCCAGCCGACCGCTCCCGCAGCGGTCCGCCCGCAGACCGCCCCCGCACCGGCGCCGGCCGTCGTGCCCGCCGGCGACGTCGCCACCGTGCTGCCGACCGACACCACCTTCGAGGCGCTCGGCGTCCCCGCCCCGCTGGTCGAGGTGCTGACCGCCAGCGGCATCACCGCGCCGTTCCCGATCCAGGTCGCCACGCTGCCCGACACGCTCGCCGGCCGCGACGTGCTCGGCCGCGGCCGCACCGGCTCGGGCAAGACCCTGGCCTTCAGCATCCCGCTGGTCGCGCGCCTGGCCGCCTCCGACAGCCGCCGGACGCCCAGGAAGCCGCGCGCGCTGATCCTGGTCCCGACCCGCGAGCTGGCCAACCAGGTCGCCGCGGTCGTGAACCCGCTGGCCACCGCGCTCGGCATGCGCACCACCGTCGTCTTCGGCGGCGTCGGGCAGAACCCGCAGGTCCAGGCGCTGGCCGCCGGCGTCGACGTCCTCATCGCCTGCCCCGGCCGGCTCGAGGACCTCATCGGCCAGGGCCACGCCGACCTCTCCGCCGTCGAGGTCACCATCCTCGACGAGGCCGACCACATGGCCGACCTGGGCTTCCTGCCCGGCGTCAAGCGACTGCTGGACCGGACGCCGAAGGTGGGCCAGCGGCTGCTGTTCTCCGCCACGCTGGACAACGGCGTCGACGTCCTGGTCAAGCGCTACCTGTCGAACCCGACGACGCACTCGGTCGACCCGGCGGTCGCGCCGGTGTCGACGATGACCCACCACGTGTTCCGGGTCGACGCCGCCGACAAGGGCGAGATCGTGAAGCAGCTGGCCTCCGGCCTCGGCCGCAGCGTGCTGTTCATGCGCACCAAGCACCAGGCCAAGAAGCTGGCCAAGCAGCTCACCGCTGCCGGCATCCCCGCCGTCGACCTGCACGGCAACCTCAGCCAGAACGCCCGCGAGCGCAACCTCGAGGCGTTCAGCACCGGCGAGACGCGCGTGCTCGTCGCGACCGACATCGCCGCCCGCGGCATCCACGTCGACGACGTCGCGCTGGTCGTGCACGTCGACCCGCCGGCCGAGCACAAGGCGTACCTGCACCGCTCGGGCCGCACCGCCCGGGCCGGCGCCGGCGGCGTCGTCGTCACCATCGCCACGCCCGACCAGGCCGGCGAGGTGCGGCAGCTGACCCGCCAGGCCGGGATCACCCCGGAGGTCGCGGCGATCAAGCCCGGCGCCCGCGAGATCACCGCGCTCACCGGCCCCGCCGCGCCGTACGTCGAGCCGGCTCCGGTGCCCGAGCAGCAGCCGCAGGGCCAGGGCGGCGGGCGTCGTCGTCGCGGGGGTTCGGGCTCCGGGACCGCCTCGGCGAAGCCGGCGGCCGCCGCCGGTGGTCGAGGAGGCTCCGGCGGCTCCGGTCGGCCGAGCGGGCCGGCGCGCACCCGCGCCGAGCTGGCCGCCCGCGCCGGCACGCACTCCGCCGCCTCGTTCAGCGGCGGCCGGGCGCGCCGCGGGCGCTGACGCCCCAGGGTTGACCCGCGGGGCGCGGGGCACAGGGACGACGACGAGGACCGGCGACCGCCGCCCTCCCGACCGACCAGTGAGGTGCCCCGTGGGTCTGCCCATCACCCTGTCCGAGATCGGCCCGCGGCTGTCCGCCGGCGCGTTCATCCTCAACAGCGGCCTCGGCAAGCGCGGCGCGGACGAGGCGACCGCCGCCGGCCTGCACGGCTTCGCGGCGGGCACCTACCCCGTGCTCAAGAAGGTCGAGCCGGCGCAGTTCGCGCAGGGTCTCGCCGCGGCCGAGATCGGCATCGGCGCGGCGCTGCTGACGCCGTTCGTGCCGACCGCCGTCGCCGGCCTGCTGCTGACCGGCTTCTCGGGCGGGCTGCTCGGGCTGTACCTGAACACGCCGGGCATGCGGAAGGAGGGCAGCCTCGCCCCGACGCAGGAGGGCCTGGCCGTCGCCAAGGACGTCTGGCTGCTCGGCATCGGCGTCGGCCTGCTCACCCGCGGCTGGATCGAGCGCACGCCCCGGATCACGGTCAAGAAGGCCCGCAAGCAGGCCGAGAAGCAGGCCAAGCTGGCCGCCCGTGAGGCCCGGCGCGCCGCCCGCGCGGCCTGACGGCACGGGCGGCGGCGAACCGTTCCGGGACCGCCGCCCGAACGCCGGACGACACCGAGGTGCTGGTCCCCGCCGGTGCGGCGTCGTCGGCCGGACCCCCGGTCTCGGCGAGGTCACGACCTCCTGGGAGAACCCTGGACGAGGGTTCCGGCAACTGCTTCAAGGTTGCAGGATCTCGGTGGGACGGAGGCCGCCCGGCGCCCGTCCACCGCCCGCGAGGAGGACCCCGTGACCCGTCCGACCGGCACCACCCGCCGAGCCCGCCGTGTGGGGGCGGGCCTGCTCGCCGCCGCCGCCCTCGTCCTCACCGCGTGCGGGAGCGACGACGACGGCGGGAACGCGGCCGCCGACACCAGCAGTTCCGCACCCTCCAGCTCGAGCCCGAGCGAGACGGCCAGCGGCGCGCCCGGCGCCGGGGCGACCGACACCGTGCACACCCTCGAGGTGACGTCCGTCGACTTCGACTACGAGCTGCCCTCGACCGACCTCGCGGCCGGCGAGTACACGATCGAGCTCACCAACGACGGCAGCGCCACCCACGACCTCGTGGTCGAGCGGGACGGCGAGGACGTCGCCGGGACCGAGGACATCGGACCCGGCCAGTCCAGCGCGGTCACGGTCACGCTGGAGCCGGGCGAGTACGTCTTCTACTGCTCGATCGGCAACCACCGCGGCATGGGCATGGAGGTGACGGTGACCGTCACGTGAGCGCCCCCGTCGCCCAGCGGCGTGGCCTCGGCACGGCGGTCGCGCTGCTGCGGCTGGCCGGCGCCGGGCTGCTCGCCGCGATCGCCGGCATCCACCTGTACCTCTGGCGGGACGGCTACGACTCGATCGACGTGATCGGGCCGGCGTTCCTGCTGCAGACCGTCCTCGGGTTCGGCGGGGCGCTGCTGCTGCTCGTCGCCCCGCCGCGACTGCTGGTGTGGGCTGCGGTGCTCGGCCTGCTGTTCTCCGCGGGCTCGCTGGCCGCGCTGCTGCAGTCGACCCGTGGCCTGTTCGGGCTGGAGCCGGGCCTGTTCGACTTCGTCGAGTCCGACGTCGCCCCGCTGTGGCAGGAGACCTTCTGGGTCGAGGTCGCCGCCGTCGTCGTCCTGCTCGTGCTCACCGTGCTGGCCGCCGTCCGCCGGCGGGGCTGAGGAGGGGATCCGCCGGGTCGGGGCCGGCGGATCCCCTCCTCCGTCAGGTGCCGCTGGAGAACGCGGCGTCGAACGCGGCGGCCGGCGGGTCGAACGCGAGCCGGCGCACGAAGGCCAGTGCCTCGGGCGCGCCGACGAGGCGGTCCATCCCGGCGTCCTCCCACTCCACCGAGATCGGCCCGTCGTAGCCGATGGTGTTGAGCATCCGGAAGCACGCCTCCCACGGGACGTCACCGTGGCCGGTGGAGACAAAGTCCCAGCCGCGCCGCGGGTCGGCCCAGGGCAGGTGCGAGCCCATCCGGCCGTTGCGGCCGTTGCCGACCTGCTTCTTCGCGTCCTTGCAGTCCACGTGGTAGATCCGGTCGCGGAAGTCCCACAGGAAGCCGACCGGGTCGAGGTCCTGCCAGACGAAGTGGCTCGGGTCCCAGTTGAGCCCGAACGCCTCGCGGTGGCCGATGGCCTCCATCGTGCGGACCGTCGTCCAGTAGTCGTAGGCGATCTCCGACGGGTGCACCTCGTGCGCGAACCGCACCCCGACCTCGTCGAAGACGTCGAGGATCGGGTTCCAGCGCGCGGCGAAGTCGGCGTACCCGTCCTCGATCATCGACTCGGGCACGGGCGGGAACATCGCGACGGTCTTCCAGATCTTGGACCCGGTGAACCCGACGACGGTCGTGACGCCCAGTCTCGCCGCCGCGCGCGCGGTCAGCTCCATCTCGTGCGCCGCCCGCTGCCGGACGCCCTCCGGGTCGCCGTCGCCCCACACCCGCGGGTTGACCATGCCGCGGTGCCGCTCGTCGATCGGGTCGTCGCACACGGCCTGGCCGTTGAGGTGGTTGGAGATCGCGAAGACCTGCAGGCCGTGGCGCTCCAGGATGTCGAGGCGCCCCTGCACGTAGGAGTCGTCGTGCGCGGCCCGCTCGACGTCGAGGTGGTCGCCCCAGCAGGCGATCTCGAGGCCGTCGTAGCCCCACCCGGAGGCGAGCCGGCACACCTCCTCGAACGGCAGGTCGGCCCACTGGCCGGTGAACAGCGTGACGGGGCGGGGCATCGGGACTCCCTCAGATCTCGGTGAAGGTGGAGGCGTTGGCGGCGCTGCGCTCGACGGCGGCCAGGACCCGCTGCACCTGCAGGCCGTCGGCGAAGGACGGCGCGGGATCGACGTCCTTGGCGATCGCGGTGACCAGGTCGACCACCTGGTGGGTGAAGCCGTGCTCGTAGCCCAGGCCGTGGCCGGCGGGCCACCAGGCGCCGACGTAGGGGTGGTCGGGCTCGGTGACGATGATGCGGCGGAACCCGGCCGTCTCAGCCGGCTCGGTGCCGTCGAAGAACTCCAGGACGTTCATGTCCTCGAAGTCGAACGCCAGGCTGCCCTCGGAGCCGTTGACCTCGATGCGGATGCCGTTCTTGCGGCCCAGCGCGAAGCGGGTCGCCTCGAACGTGGCCACGGCCCCGCCGGAGAAGCGGCCGAGGAACAGCGCCGCGTCGTCGACCGTGACCTCGCCCATGCCCTCGCCGGCGACGCCGGACAGCCCGCCGCTGGACGCCGCGAGCGGCCGCTCGCGGACGAAGGTCTCCATGATCGCGCTCACGCCGGTGAGCTGCTCGCCGGTGATGTGCTGGGTGAGGTCGACGATGTGCGCGCCGATGTCGCCCAGGGCCCCCGACCCGGCCTTGTCCTTCTCCAGCCGCCAGGACATCGGCGCCGTCGGGTCGGCGATCCAGTCCTGCAGGTAGGCGGCGCGCACGTGCCGGATCCGGCCGATCCGGCCCTCGGCGACCAGCTGGCGGGCCAGGGCGACCGCCGGCACGCGGCGGTAGGTGAAGCCGACCATCGACCGGACGCCGCGGGCCGCGGCGCGAGCGGCCGCCTCCGCCATCGCCTCGGCCTCGGCCACGGAGTTGGCCAGCGGCTTCTCGCAGAGCACGTGCTTACCTGCCTCGAGGGCGGCGATCGCGATCTCGGCGTGGCTGTCGCCGGGCGTGCAGATGTCGACCAGGCCGACGTCGGAACGGGCGACGACCCGGCGCCAGTCGGTCTCGACGTCCGCCCAGCCCAGGCGGGCGGCGGCCTCGGCGACCCGGACCCGGTCCCGGCCGGCGAGGACGGTCAGCTCCGGCCGCAGCGGGAGGTCGAAGAAGTGCGGGGCGGTGCGCCACGCCTGCGAGTGGGCGGCGCCCATGAAGGCGTGGCCGATGAGGCCCACCCCCAGGGTCGGCCGGTCGGATGAGGTCATGAGGGTGCTCCCGGGGTGGGGTGGAGTCGCTCGGTGACGGGATCCGTCACCGAGCGACTCCGACGCAGGACGGGTCAGGACTCGAACGCGGCGTCGAGGAAGTCGTCGACGTTGTCGGCGGTGACCACCGGGGCGTTGAGCACGATCGTCCGCGGCACGCCCTGGGAGTTGAGGTCCGAGACGCTCTTGTCCTGAGCCACGAGTCGGGCCAGCCGGACGCCGTCGGCCGCCTGGGTGTGCGGGTAGATGACCGTCGCCTGGAGGACCGAGTCGTCGTCCCGGATGTGCCGCATCGCGTTCGCCGAGCCGGCGCCACCCACCATGAAGAACTCGTCGCGGCCGGCGTTCTCGATCGCGGCCAGGACGCCGACGCCCTGGTCGTCGTCGTGGTTCCAGATCGCGTCGATCTGCGGCGCCGCCTGGAGCAGGTTGGCCGCCTCGGCCTCGCCGGACTCGACGGTGAACTCCGCGGCGACGCGGTTGCTCACCTCCAGACCGCAGTCGGCCAGCGCGTCGGCGAAGCCCTGGCTGCGGTCCTGGGTGAGGGGCAGCGAGTCGATGCCGGCGATCTCGGCGATCACCGCGTCGGGCTGGTCGCCGAGCTGCTCGCAGATGTAGGTGCCGGCCGAGACGCCCATGCCGTAGTTGTCGCCGAGGATCGTGGCGCGGGCGGCGAACGGGCTGTTGAACTCGCGGTCGACGTTGATGACCGGGATGCCGGCCTCCATCGCCTCGAGCGCGACCGGCGTGAGGGCGTCGCCGTCGAAGGGCAGCAGCACGATCGCGTCGACACCGTCGTTGATGAACGTCTCGACCTGGGCGATCTGGGCGCTCACGTCGTTGGTGCCCTCGGCGACGATCAGCTCGACGTCGTCGTACTCCTCGTCGACCGCGCGGGCGGCCTCGGTGATGCCGGCCATCCAGCCGTGGTCGGCCGCCGGCGCCGAGAAGCCGATGCGGACGGTGTCGCCCTGCTCGTCGTTGTCGCTGGCGGCGTTGTTGCCGCCGCCGCCCGAGTTCTCCGGCTCGTTGCCCGTACAGCCGGCGACCATGGCGCCGGCGCTCATCAGGGCGACCGCCGTGTAGGTCATCCGGCGGAAGGGACGCTGCCTCGTTGCAGACATGGGATCTCCTCGGGGGTGTTCGCCGCCCTGGCTGGACCGCCAGGAAGTCGTGCGGATCGGACGTGCAGGTGGGGTGCTGGGTCCGGCGGGCGGGGAGCCCGGCGGCGTGGTGCCGGCCGCGGTGCGGTGCTCGCGAGGTCACTGCACCCCGGTCAGGTCGGCGGGAGGCCGGGGCGGGCGCCGCCCGGGCCACCCGGGTCGCTGGTGCCGCCGGACACCGCCCCCGCAGGGCTGCCCTGGGCGACGGCGGCGCCGGTCGGGGACCCGCCGTCGCCTGGTCGGCGGAAGGTGAAGCTGCCGGTGGCCAACCGCTGCTGGAGCAGGACGGCGGCGACGATGATGATCCCGCGGGCCACGGCCTGCGCGGAGCTGGAGAGGTCGTTCAGCGTGAAGACGTTGCCCAGCGTGAAGAAGATGATCACGCCGAGGACGGTCCCGACGATGGTGCCCCGGCCGCCGATGAGCAGCGTGCCGCCGATGACCACCGCGGCGATCGCCTCCAGCTCCCACAGCGTGCCGTGGGTGGAGCTGCCGGTGGTCGTGCGGCCCATGATCATCACGGCCGCGATGCCGCAGGTGATGCCGGAGAGCACGTAGAGCTTCACCGTGTGCCGCTGCACCCGGATGCCGGCGAGCCGGGCGGCCTCGGCGTTCCCGCCGACGGCGAAGGTGCGCCGGCCGAAGGTCGTCCGGTTCAGCAGGACCCAGCCGGCGACGGAGACGAGCGCGAAGATGATGACCAGCGTGGGGACGCCCAGCACGTCGCCGGAGAAGAAGTCGAGGAAGTCGCTGTCGCGGACGATCTGCGTGCGCCGGTTGGCGAGGATCTCGGCCAGGCCCCGGGCCGCGGTGAGCATGGCCAGCGTGGCGATGAAGGCGGCCAGCTTGCCGTAGGCGATGACCACACCGTTGACCAGGCCCGCGACCGCGCCGACGACGAGCGCCGTGACGACCATGACGATCCAGTGGACGTCCTCGGCGAGCTGCTGCGTGGCCAGGGTGGTGGCCCACACCGACGACAGCGCCGCGATGGCGCCGACCGAGAGGTCGATCCCGCCGCCGATGATCACGAAGGTCATGCCGATGCTGACCACGCCGACGATCGATGCCCCGCGCAGGATCGTCAGGACGTTGTCGACGTCGGCGAACCGGTCCCCGGCGGTGATCAGGCCGACGACGCAGAGGATGACCAGCGCGACGACGAGCCCGAGGTTGCGGCCCACCGGCCCGGCCATCAGGCCCGGTCCCCTGGGCTCCCGGCCGCGACCGGCCGGTGCCGCGGACCCGCCGGTCACCTCGCCGGTCGTCGCCGTGGTGCTGCTGCTCATGCCACGTCCCCTTCGTGCTGCGTCGTTGCCGGGACCGGGACGCCCTGGTGGGCGGTCCCCTCCATGACCAGGTCGAGCACCCGGTGCTCGTCGAGCGCGTCGGCGCGTTCCTCGGCGACGACCGCGCCGTCGGCGACCACCAGGACGCGGTCGGCCAGCCCGAGGACCTCCGGGATCTCGCTGGAGACGACGACCACGGCCACGCCCCGGTCGGCCAGGTCGCGCACCAGCGCGTAGATCTCCGACCGGGCGCCGACGTCGACCCCGCGGGTGGGCTCGTCGAGGAGCAGCACGCGGCACTCGCGCAGCAGCCAGCGGGCCAGGACGACCTTCTGCTGGTTGCCGCCGGACAGCGTGCGGACCTCGCGGTCGACGTCGGCGGGGCGCACGTCCAGCGAGCGCACCTGCTCGGAGGCCGCGGCGCGCTCGGACCCCCGCGCGAGGAAGCCCC
This sequence comes from Blastococcus sp. TF02A-26, assembly GCF_003319125.1. Taxonomy (GTDB): domain Bacteria; phylum Actinomycetota; class Actinomycetes; order Mycobacteriales; family Geodermatophilaceae; genus Trujillonella. The sequence continues at coordinate 75,981 of NZ_QOHG01000010.1, forward strand.
CGCGGGCGAAGCGGGCCAGGCTGGAGATGCTGATGTTGCGGTAGACGGAGTCGCCGAGCAGCAGAGCCTGGCTCTTGCGCTCCTCGGGCGCGAGCCCGACCCCGGCGGCGACCGCGCCGCCGACGTCGCCGGTGCGCAGCCGCTTCCCGCCGACGCGGACGGTGCCGGTGGTCGCGCGCCGGGCGCCGAAGACGGTCTCCAGGATCTCCGAGCGCCCTGCGCCCACCAGCCCGGCGAGCCCGACGATCTCGCCGGGGCGCACCGAGAAGGAGACGTCGGAGAAGGACCCGCGCAGGGACAGGCCCTGGACCTCCAGCAGCGGCGCCTGGTCGGAGGCGGCCCGGGCCCGGCGCTCCGGGAAGACGTACTCGATGGCGCGGCCGGTCATCAGGGTGATGACCTCCCGCGTCGGGGTCTCCCGGGTCGGCAGGCCGGTGGCCACCGTGGCGCCGTCCTTGAGGACGGTGATCCGGTCACCGATCTGGCGGATCTCCTCCAGCCGGTGGGAGATGTACACGACGGCGACGTCGGAGGCGGTGAGGTCGCGGACGACGGCGAAGAGCCGCTCGACCTCCTCGTTGTCCAGGACCGCGGACGGCTCGTCCATGACGATCAGGCGCGCGTCCTGGGACAGCGCCCGCGCCATGCTGACCATCTGCTGCGCGGCGGCCGAGAGCGAGCCGACCTCGGCGGTGGGCCGGATCTCGGGGTGGCCGAGGCGGGTGAGCAGCCGGGACGCGGCCGCGTTGGCCACGGCCGCCCGGGTGATCCCGAACCGCGCCGGCTCGCGGCCCAGGAAGATGTTGTCGGCCACCGTGAGGCCGGAGACCAGGTCGAGCTCCTGGTAGATCGTGGCGATGCCCAGGCTCATCGCCGCCTGCGGGCTGCCGAGGGTCACCTCCTCGCCGCGCCAGGTGATCCGGCCACCGTCGGGCTGGTGCGCTCCGGCGAGGACCTTGATGAGGGTCGACTTGCCGGCCCCGTTCTGGCCGAGCAGGCAGTGCACCTCGCCGGCGCGCACGTCCAGGTCCACGCCGTCGAGCGCACGGACACCGGGGAACGTCTTCACGATGCCGTGCATCTCGAGCAGCGGCGCATGCCCCTGGGTCGAGCTCACCGGGCCTCCAGCGGGTCGGTGCCAGCGCAGGGTCGACCCGGGACGAGGCCCGGCACTTCTGCTCAACGCTGACCATTAGTGCGTGCAGGCGTGAACATATGGGCGGCGTCACACAGGGGTCAAGCGCCGGACGGCCAGTTACCGAAACGCAACCTGCGGAGGCCCCAGCGATGGCGGGGAGGGGGACGGCAGGGGTCGCGCCGGACCCCCGCGGTCAGCGGGCGAGCGCCTGGTCGACCGAGTCCTCGTCGAGGAAGCCCTCGACGGCCATGAGGGCGGCGCCGATGCGGCCGGAGAGGTCCGGGGCGGCGCTGACGGTGATCTCCAGCGATCGGGCGGCCAGCGGCATGGAGCGCCGGTAGACCGCCTCGCGGATGCCGGCGAGCAGGGGGATGCCGGCCTGGGCCACCCCGCCGGTCATGACGATCCGGTGCGGGTTGAAGAAGTTGACCAGCGCGGCCAGCACGGTGCCGATCGTGCGTCCGGCGGCCCGCACCAGCTCCAGCGCCGGACCGTCGCCCTGCGCGGCGAGCTCGATGACGTCACGCGTGGTCTGCACCGGCAGACCGGCCGCCAGGGCATCGCGCAGCAGGGCACCGCCGCCGGCCAGCGCCTCCAGGCAGTTGACGTTGCCGCACCGGCAGAGCACCTCGCGCCCGTCGGGCTGGGCCACGTGGATGTGCCCGATGTCGCCGGCGCTGCCCTGGGCACCCCGGTAGACGGCTCCCTCGACGATCACGCCGCAGCCGATGCCGGTGCCGACCTTGACGACGAGCACGTCCTGGTCGGACCCGGCCACGCCCATCTCGCCCAGCGCCATGACGTTCACGTCGTTGTCGACGAAGACCGGGCAGTCGTAGCGGGAGAAGGCGTGCGGGATCGGGTGGTCGTGCCAGCCGGGCATGATCGGCGGGTGGGACGGCCGGCCGGTCGAGAACTCCACGGGTCCCGGCACGCCGACGCCGACGGCACGGACGTCGGCGGTCGACAGCCCGGCCTCGGCGAGCACCTGCTGGGCGAGGCGGTCGGCCTCGGCGAGCACCGGTCCGGGCCCCTCGGCGATGTCGATCGCGTGCCCCGCCGAGGCGATGACCTGGGCGGAGAGGTCGGTCACCGCGACGTCGACGCTGGTCACCCCGAGGTCGACGGCGAGCACGCAGCCGGCCCGGCTGTTGAACTGCAGCAGCTTCGGGGGCCTGCCCCCGGTGCTCCAGCCGCGGCCCCCCTCCTCGAGGAGACCGGCGGTGATCAGCTGGTCGACCCGGGCGCTGACCGTGTTGCGGGCCGCTCCGGTCAGCGCCACCAGCTCGGCCCGGCTCCGCGCGCGGCCGGTGCGCACGTGGTGCAGCAGCGCGCCGGCCGAGGCGGAGGTGGAGGCCATGGCGTCATGGTGACACGCCCGATCCCCCGTTCCGGCCGTGCTCACCCACCGCTCCGGCCTGCGCCGCACGCAGGACGTCCGCCACGGCACGGGGGTGCGTCTGCACGGTCATGTGCACCGCCCCGGGCAGCTCGACCAGCCGCCCGTGCGGCGCGGCGGCGGCGACCGCCGCGGCGAACGACGGCGAGCAGAGCCGGTCACGGCTGCCGCGCACCACCGTCACCGGGACGGCGACGGCCGCCAGCCGGGCGGCGATCGGGTCGGGTGCCGCCTGCCGCCACAGCGCCGCCATCGCCCGCGGCCCGGTGGTCAGCCACTGGGCCAGCACCAGGGGCACCTGCCACCACGGTTCGGCCCAGGCGGTCGCCAGCCACCGGCCGACCAGGCCCCGGACCGACCGCAGCCGCGGGTCGGTGGTCGGGCCGAGCAGGACGACGGCGGCCACTCGCGGATCGGTCGCCGCGGCCGCCACCACCTGGCAGCTCTGCGAGTGCCCGACCAGCACCACCGGTCCGGCGCCGAGCTGTGCCCGCAGCCGTCCGGCGAGCCCGTCGACCGTCGGCACCGGTCCCCGCTGCCCCATCCCGGGGAGGACGACGACGTCGGCGTCCACCAGCCGGCGCAGCCGCGCCGACGAGCGCCGGTCCAGACCGAGGCCGGGGACGAGGACCGGACGGGGCGGGGACACCTGCCCTGGTCTACCGCCAGGAACCGCCGGACGCGATCCGGCCCCGGCCGCGTGAGGACCCCGCGGACGGGTAGGAGTCCCCACTGTGTCGTGAGTCGCCCGGGACCCGAGGGGGCGACACGGAGGAGAAGTGGGAGGATGGAGTCATCATGACGACATCACGAGCGGTCACCCAGACGGACGACAGCGCTGCGGCGACCACCACGTCCGGGCGGCCGCGTGTCGTCATCATCGGCTCCGGCTTCGGCGGCCTGTTCGCGGCCAAGGCGCTCAAGCGCGCCCCGGTCGACGTGACGGTGATCGGCAAGACGAGCCACCACCTCTTCCAGCCGCTGCTGTACCAGGTGGCCACCGGGATCCTCTCCGAGGGCGAGATCGCCCCGGCGACCCGCGAGATCCTCCGCGGGCAGAAGAACGCGCGGGTGGTGCTGGGCGAGGTGACCGAGATCGACCTGGCCGCCCGCACGGTCACGTCGTCGGTCCTGGGCCGGGTCACCGTGCACCCCTACGACGAGCTCGTCGTCGCGGCAGGCGCGGGGCAGTCGTACTTCGGCAACGACCAGTTCGCCGAGTACGCCCCCGGCATGAAGAGCATCGACGACGCCCTCGAGCTGCGCGGCCGGATCTTCGGTGCCTTCGAGCTGGCCGAGCTCGCCACCTCCCAGGAGGAGGTCGACCGCCTGATGACCTTCGTCGTCGTCGGCGCCGGGCCGACCGGGGTGGAGATGGCCGGCCAGATCGCCGAGCTCGCCCGCCGCACGCTCAAGCGGGACTTCCGCAACATCGATCCGACTCAGGCCCGGATCATCCTGCTCGACGCCGCTCCGCAGGTCCTGCCGTCGTTCGGCGAGAAGCTGGGCGACCGCGCCCGCCGGCAGCTCAACGGCATGGGTGTGGAGGTGCAGCTCGGCGCGATGGTCACCAACGTCGACGCCGACGGCCTCGAGGTCAAGGACCCCGACGGCGAGATCCGCCGCATCCACTCCGCCACGAAGATCTGGGCCGCCGGCGTGCAGGCCTCGGGCCTGGGCCGGATCCTCGGCGAGCAGTCCGGCGCCGAGGTCGACCGCGCCGGCCGCATCTCCGTGCAGCCCGACCTGACGCTGCCCGGGCACCCCGAGGTGCACGTCGTCGGCGACATGATGGCGTTGGACAAGCTGCCCGGTGTCGCCCAGGTCGCGATCCAGGGTGGCAAGTACGCCGCGAAGGCGATCATCAACCGGATCGAGGGCAAGCCCGCCCAGAAGCCCTTCACGTACTTCGACAAGGGCTCGATGGCGACGATCTCCCGCTTCTCCGCGGTCGCCGACATCGGGAAGTTCAAGTTCGAGGGCTTCATCGCCTGGGTGCTGTGGCTGGTCGTGCACCTGATGTACATCGTCGGCTTCAAGAGCCGCATCACGACCGTCTTCCACTGGCTGATCAGCTTCCTCGGCCGTGGCCGCTCGCAGCGGGTGGCCACCCAGCAGCAGGTCTACGGCCGGCTCGCGCTCGAGCAGCTCGGCCCGGAGTTCTCCGTGTCCAAGACCGGCGGGAAGAAGGACATGGAGGCGGCGGCCCAGGAGGACGTCACCGAGCGGCAGTCCGCCTAGCTGGACCCACGCGACGGCCCGCCCCCTCGAGAGAGAGGGGGCGGGCCGTCGGCGTACCGGGCTCAGGCGGAGCCGGGCTCGGCCATCTTCGAGTGGGCCGCGGACTTGAGCCGGTCCGGCAGCACGCTGTTGGCCGCTGCCTGGGCCTTGGTCATCAGCGAGCCGGCCACGACCTTGTCCTCCCCGGCCATGAGCGCCTCGTAGCCCTGCTTCGCGACCTGCGCCGGGTCGTCCTTGGGGCCCTGGCCGAGCTTGGTGTCCAGCAGGTCGCCGCGCTCGAAGAACTCGGTGTCGGTCGGGCCGGGCATCAGCGAGGTGACGGTGACGCCGGTGTCGCGCAGCTCCTGGGCCAGCGCCTCGGACAGCGACTGCAGGAACGACTTCGAGGCGTTGTAGACCGCCTGGAAGGGCCCGGGCATCGTCGAGGCGATCGACGAGGTGATGAGCAGCTTCCCCTCGTCGCGGGCGGCCATGTCGCGCAGGAACAGCTTCGCCAGGCGGAAGGTGGCGGTGACGTTCAGGTCGATGATCGCCTGCTCGTCCTCGATCGGGTTCTCCACGAAGGGGCCGCCCTTGCCGATCCCGGCGTTGAGCGCCACCGCGGCGACCGGCCGCCCGGCGGCGGTCACCGCGGCGTAGAGGCCGTCCACACCCTCACGGGTGCGCAGGTCCGCCCGGACGGGCGTCACCTCCACACCCTCGGCGCGCAGCTGGTCGGCGGCGGCGGTGAGCTCGTCGTCCTCCGCGTTCACCACCAGGTCGAAGCCGTTGGTGGCGAACTGGCGGGCGAGCTCGAGGCCGATGCCGCTGGAGGCACCGGTGACGACGGCGAGGGGGCGTGAGGTCATGGAGCCCCGGTACCCCGGCGCGGCGTCGCGGAACGCTTCCGGCGGGACCGGTGCGCCCGTGCTAGAACCGCCGAATGGTGCGGCGTCCGGCGATCCTGGTCCTCCTCGCGGCTCTGCTCGCCGGCTGTTCCGGAGGGGACGACGGCGACAGCGGTGGGGGCGGTGGAGGCAGCGGGGACGGCGAGACCGGCCGCGCGGCCCCGGAGGCGGTCGAGCTGCCGGCGGACGAGGACTTCTACGACCTCGACGACCTGACGGCGGCCGGTGCGCACGGCACGCTGCTGCGCTACCAGGAGGTCACCCCGACGGTCGTCGAGGACCGCCGGACCTACCGGATCGCCTACGCGTCCGAGAGCGTGGCCGGCGAGCAGGTCGTGGTCACCGGCACGGTGCTGGTCCCGGAGGCCGCGGCTCCGGCCGACGGCCGGCGGGTGCTCGCCATCGCGCACGGGACGACCGGGGGCGCCGACGCCTGCGCGCCGTCCCAGGACCCCTCCTACGCGGAGATCGCCGGCGTCGGGAGCGGTGTCGGCCCGGACTGGCTCGTCGTCGTCACCGACTACGAGGGGCTGGGCGGACCCGGCCGGCACCCCTACCTCGTGGGCGAGTCCGAGGGCCGCAGCGTGGTCGACGCGGTGCTCGCCGCCCGGTCCCTGCCCGGCGCCGATCCCGGCGACCAGGTGGGCATCGCGGGCTACTCGCAGGGCGGGCACGGCGCGCTCTGGGCCGCCCAGGTCGCCGCGGAGTACGCGCCGGAGCTGGACGTGATCGGCACCGTCGCCGGAGCGCCCGCGTCGGAGACCGACCTCGTCTTCGGCGCCGCCCCGCAGAGCGCCTCGGCCGGGTTCTCCCTGCTGCTGGTCGCCGGGTACGAGCAGGCCTACCCCGACCAGGCCGACCCGGCGGACATCCTGACGCCCGCGGGACAGGAGCGCCTCGGTCTCGTGGACGAGCTGTGCGTCGCCGACCTGCTCGGCGAGACGACCGGCGAACCCGAGCCCCTCTACCTCCCCACCGCCGCGTCGAACGAGGACTGGACCGAGCTGGCCGCGGAGAACGTCGCCGGGCAGGTGCGGCTCGACGACCCGGTCCTGGTCGTCCACAGTGCGCAGGACACCACCGTGCCCCCGGTCTTCAGCGAGCTGCTCCAGACGCGGATGTGCGACGCCGGTCAGGTCATCGAGCGGGTGGTGCTGCCGGAGGGCGGCTCGCACGTGGCCGCCGCCATCCCGGCCTACACCCAGGGACTCGCGTGGCTCCAGGGCCTCGTCGACGGCGCCGAGCCGGTCAGCACCTGCCCCTGAGCCGATTCGCTGTTCGCCCTCGGCGGACCGGGGGCCGAACCGCTCCCGGGCGGCGTTCACTGGTGGTGTAACTCGGTAATCGAGGAGGCTGCCGTGGACCCGGACACCGCCGCTCTGGACGCGTACTCCGCGACCGTCACCACCGTCGCCGCGGAGCTGACCCCGCACGTCGCCGCCCTCTCCGTGGGCGGCCCCGGAGGACGCGGTGGGTCCGGGTCGGCGGTCGTCGTCCCGGGGGACCGGCTGCTGGTCACCAACGCGCACGTGGTCGGCCGGGCGCGCACCGGCAGGGCGGTGTTCGCCGACGGCTCGGAGAGCGCGGTCGACGTCCTGGGCGCGGACCCGCTGTCGGACCTGGCCGTCCTCCGGGCGCGCGGCGCGGTGCCCGCCCCCGCCGAGCTCGGCGACGCGGCGCGGCTGCGGGTCGGGCAGCTCGTCGTGGCCGTCGGCAACCCCCTGGGGCTGGCCGGCTCCGTGACCGCGGGCGTGGTGAGCGGGCTGGGCCGCTCGCTGCCCACCCGGGACGGCCGGACGGCGCGCGTGGTGGAGGACGTCATCCAGACCGACGCCGCGCTCAACCCCGGCAACTCCGGTGGGGCCCTGGCGGACTCGGCGGGCCGGGTGGTCGGCATCAACACCGCGGTCGCCGGGTGGGGGTTGGGGCTGGCGGTGCCGGTCAACGACACGACGCGGCGCATCCTCGCGGCCCTGACGACCGACGGGCGGGTGCGCCGGGCCTACCTCGGGCTGGTCAGCACCCCTGCCCCGCTGCCCGCGGCGCTGGCCGCGCGCACCGGCCGGGGGCGCGGCCTGCGGGTGGTCGACGTGGTGCCGGGGTCGCCGGCGGCGCGGGCCGGCCTGCACGCCGGCGACCTGGTGCTCGAGGCGGGGCGCGCCCCGGTCGCGGAGGCCCAGAGCCTGCAGCGGCTGCTGTTCGCCGAGGCGGTCGGCGTCCCGCTGCCGGTCACCGTGCACCGCAACGGCGCGATGGTCGACGTCGTCGTCGTCCCCACCGAGCTCACCGGCTGAACCGCGGCGTGCCCGGCTCCCGAACCCCTCTCACCCGGGAGCTCACCCCAAGGGGGCGGACCGCGCCTCCGACCTGCAGGAACTCCCCCACCCGGCCGATGCTGTCCGGGACGAGAGGAGGGCCACCCATGCACGGCGACCGGAACACCGGCTTCGCGATCATGGCGGTGCTGTACGCCGTCAGCGGTGCGCTCTCCGCCATCGGCGCGGTGCGGCCGCTGCGCGCCGACACCCCGGTCGCGCTGCTGGCCGGGCTGGCCGTCGTCGGCGTCGTCGGCGCGTTCCTGCTCTGGGCCGGCCGCCACCGGCTGTCCGACCGGACGGCGCACGCGGCGCTGCTCGTCTTCAGCGCGCTGGTCGCGGTGCTCGCCTGGCGCTCGGTGACCGCGGTCGGGATCGTCGGCCTCGGACCGGCGATGGTCGCCATGGCGGTCTGGACCGGCCACTTCCTCCCCCTGCGCACGGCGCGGGTGCACGTCGCCGTGCTCGTCGTGCTGGTCACCGCCGGAGCCGTGGCGGCCGCCCCCGGCGGCTTCGCCAACGCGTGGGTGGCGACCGTCGTCACCGTCTGCGTGCTCGCCGAGGTGCAGGGCCGGACCTCGCTCAAGCTGATCCGGGCCGCCGCCACCGACCCGCTGACCGGTGTGGCGAACCGCCGCAGCTGGGAGGCCGAGGCGTCACGGGACCTGGCACACGCGCACCGCAGCGGCGAGCCGCTCACCGTCGCCGTCCTCGACCTCGACCACTTCAAGGCGGTCAACGACGGCGAGGGCCACGTCGCCGGCGACGACCTGCTCCGCGCTCTGGCGCAGGCATGGGGCAGCGAGCTGCGCGGCGCGGACCTGCTCGGCCGCTACGGCGGCGACGAGTTCGTGCTCTGCCTCCCCGGCACCGACGCCGTCTCCGCCCGTGAGCTCCTCGCCCGGCTCCGGGCCCGCCACGACGCGGCGTGGTCCGCCGGCACGGCGACCGCCCGCCCCGGGGACACCCTTCGGGACCTGCTCTCCCGCGCCGACGAGGAGCTCTACCGGGTCAAGCGGGCCCGGACCGCCTGAGGCGTCACGGCCGGCGCCAGTCGTCCTGGCGCAGGTGCGATCCGGCCATCGGGCCCATCTGCAGCATCCCGCCGTCGACCGCCCACGAGGCGCCGGTGACGTAGCCGGCCACCGGGGACGCCAGGAACGCGACCACCGCGGCCACCTCGCGGGCGTCGCCAGGACGGCGAAGCGGCACGCCCGGCCGCTCGTGGCCGGGTGCCGTCGGGTCCTCGTCCTCCTGCCCGGTCATCGCCGTGGCGATCTCGCCGGGCGCGACCGCGTTGACCGTGATGCCGTGCTCGGCGAGCTCGAGGGCGGCCACCTTGGTGAGCAGGCCCAGCCCGCCCTTCGCCGCGCAGTAGGCCGCCGCGCCCACCCGCGGCGCCACCTCGTGCACGCTGGTGATGTTGACGATCCGGCCGCCGCGGCCCGCGGCGACCATCCGCCGCGCCGCCCGCTGCAGGCAGAGGAACGCGCCGTCCAGGTCCGTGGCCAGCACCTCGCGCCACGTGTCGAGCTCCAGCTCCAGCAGCGGCGTGGAGTGCCCGGCGCCGGCGTCGTTGACCAGCACGTCGAGACCACCCAGGGCGTCGGCCAGCTCGTCGACGACGTCGGCGGCCCGGGGCAGGTCGGTGAGGTCCAGCGGGCGCAGCTCGGCGCGCCGGCCCAGCGCCCGCACCTCCTCGACGGTGGCCCGCCCGGCCGCCTGGTCGCGGTGCCAGGTCACCCCGATGTCGTGCCCCTGCTCGGCGAGCGCCACCGCGACCGCCCGGCCGATCCCCGACTCCGACCCCGTGACCACCGCGACCCGGTGGCTGTGCTCCGTCATGGGTCGACGCTAGGGAGGCGGCGCCGACCCCGCAGCGCGGGCGAGTCGCCCGCCCCAGGAGCGCACCTTCTCGACGAGCTCCGGCGGCTCGAGCACGGTGAACTCCGCCTCCGTCGTCCCGAGCGCGAACACCGCCCACTCCAGGGCGTCGGACTCCATCGACACCCGGCTGCCGCCGTCGCCGTCGTCGGTCACGGTGGCCCACCGCCCGATCCGCCGGCGCACCTCGTCGGCCGGCGCCCGCACCAGCGCGGTGACCGGGGTGCCCGGGCGCATGCCCAGGCCGGCCTGGACGAAGGCGACGGCGTCGTCGCCCGGCAGCCGGCGGGGCGCGAACCGGGCGCCGGTCGCCCGCGGGGTCCGCAGCCGGTCGAGGCGGAAGGTGCGCCAGTCCCCCCGGCCGGTGTCGTAGGCGACGAGGTACCAGCGCCGGCGCAGCGGCACCAGCCGGAACGGCTCGACCAGCCGTTCGGACTCGTCGCCACCGGCGGCCGTGTAGGCGAAGGACAGCCGCACCGTGTCCCGGCACGCCTGCGCGACGGTGGTGAGGACGGCGGGGTCGACCGCGGCGTCCCCGCCGTCCCACGGGACGGCTGCGGTGGCGGCGGCCAGCGCGTCCACCCGCCGGCGCAGCCGTGGGGGCAGCACGGGCACGACCTTGGCCAGGGCCCGGACCGAGGACTCGGCCATCCCGGCGACGGCCGCCTGCGCCGCCGCCTGCAGACCCACGGTGAGCGCCACCGCCTCGTCGTCGTCGAGCACCAGCGGCGGCAGCGACGCGCCCGGCGCGAGCCGGTAGCCACCGGACACCCCCGGGGTCGCCTCGACCGGGTACCCGAGGTCGCGCAACCGCTCGACGTCCCGGCGCAGCGTGCGCAGCGAGACGTCGAGCCGCTCGGCGAGGTCCGGTCCGGCCCAGTGCCGGCGGTCCTGCATGAGGGAGAGCAGACGCAGCGTGCGGTTCCCGGTGTCGGCCACGGGACGAGATTCTCCGGCAATGCGGTCAGGATCTGGCACCGATGGTCGAGAGGGTCGTCCCATCGGAGCCCGACGACGAGAGGCCAGAGCCATGACCGGCACCCTCAACACCCTGACCCGCGACCGCGCCGACCTGCTCGAGACGCTGCGCGCGCACCGCTTCTTCCTCCGGTACACCGTGCAGGGCCTGACCGAGGAGCAGGCGCGACAGCGCACCACCGCGAGCGAGCTGACCCTCGGCGGCCTGCTCAAGCACGTCGCGCACACCGAGTCGAGCTGGGCCGACTTCATCGAGCGGGGCCCGTCCGCGATGGCCGGCCCGGACGACCCCGAGCAGATGGCCCGCTGGCAGGCCGAGTGGCACATGGCCGAGGGCGAGACCCTCGCCGACGTCCTCGCGCACTACGACGAGGTCGCCGCCCGCACCGACGCGCTGGTCGCCGAGCTGCCCGACCTCGACGCCGACCACCCGCTGCCCCCGGCGCCGTGGTTCGAGCCCGGCGCGCGCCGCTCGGCCCGGCGGGTGTTCCTGCACATCGTGGCCGAGACCGCCCAGCACGCCGGGCACGCCGACATCCTGCGGGAGTCCCTCGACGGCCAGAAGACGATGGCCTGACCCACCCGCCCTGACCGTCAGCCGTCCTCGAGCCCGTGCAGGCGGGCCTCGGCGCGGTCCCGGGCGGCGGCCGCGTCGCGGGCCTGCCGCTCGGCGGTCGTCCGGTGCCGCTCGGCCCGGCGGAGCTCCGCGGCGACCTCGGTGGCCTCCTCCTCGGCGCGGGCGAGCTCGGCGGTGAGCTCCTCGACACGGGCACGCAGCTCCTCGTGCCGCTCGTCGAGCTCACCGGCGCGGTCGCGCTCCTCCGCGGCGCGCGCGGCGGTCTCCTCGGCCAGCGACTCGGCGGCCGCCAGCTCCTCCCGGGCCTCGGCCACCTCCCGCCGGTGCCGTTCCTCGGCCTCGCGACGGGCGGCCTCCTCCCGGTCCCGCCGCTCCTGCTCGCGGGCGCGCCGGTCGCCGTCGCCGGCCGTCCGGCGGCGGGCCGGGGCGGGAGCCGGCTCGCGCACCACCCGCAGCTGGGGCCGCATCCCCGTGACCCCGCCCATGCCGCTGTAGGACAGCGGCGAGGTCAGCCGGCCGGCCAGGACCGCCTCCCCCGCCTCCGGATCGGCCATGGCGGCCCGCAGGGTGTCCTCGACCTGGTTGGCGACGGCGGTGCTCACCGGGTGCCCCTGCTCCCGCGCTCCCGCCGCCGCCTGCCGGGTGAGCGCCGCCAGCAGCTTGCCCCGCTGGGTGTTCAGCGCGCGGAGCTCGTCCCCGGCGAGGGACTCCTGCGCCTCGCGCAGCAGACCGCCGAGCTCGATGAGGCCCTCGATCTCCTCCCGGTGGGACCGCACCAGGAGGTTGACCACCCAGGCGGCGGTCGAGGGCTTGGGCAGCGAGCCGATGGTCCTGGCCAGCGCCCGGTCCCCGTCCGCACGGGCGTCGTCCACCCGGGCGCTGCGGGCGGCCACGAACTCCTCGGGCGGCACCGCGTACAGCTCGTCGGCGACGTCGTCCAGCTCCACGGGGCCAGACTGCACCGCCGGGGTGAAGCTGCCCACATCCGGTCCAGGACGGAGCCGTTTCCCCGGCGACGGCGAGGGCGGGCTGGTAACACTGCCGTCATGGAACGGACCGTCTCCCCGCTGGCGCGCACCCTGACGACGGCGGCGCTGTTCGTGGTCGTCCTCGGCGTGCTGCCGTTCGTGTGGGACGCCGACGGCCCGTGGCTGGTGTTCGGCCCGCTCGCGGCCGCCGCCTACGCCGTGCACGCCGTCCGCGTGCTCTGGCGGCACGCGTTCAGCACCACGCACGTCTGAACCGGGACGCGCAGCAGCCCCGACCCGCTGGTGCGGTCCGGGGCTGCTGCCGTCTCCAGGGGTGCCCGGCCCGGAGCCGGGCGGGTCAGCCGAAGATGACCACGCCCAGCACCGTGGCGACGACGAGACCCGCCATGACCGGGACGAAGCACTTCCGCGCCAGATCGACCGCCGACACCCGGCAGAAACCCGCGACCGCGAGCAGCGAGGACCAGGCGACCAGCGTGCCGCCGCCGGACCAGATGTTGCCCATCTGGCCGATGGCCGCGAGCGTCGGGCTGCTGACCCCGGCGCCGTCGGCCAGCGACCCCGACAGCGCGCCGGTCAGCGGCAGACCGGAGAAGCCCGAACCGTCGAGACCGGCCACCACGCCGACCAGCATGATGCCGAACGCGGTCACCAGGCCGTTGGTCGGCAGCTGCTCCTGGGCCTTGACGACGAGGTCGAAGAGCAGGTTCGGCGCCTCCTCGCCTTCCCCGACCGACAGGATGCCGGCGGCGGACTCCCCGTCGCCGAGGAAGAAGAAGCCGGCGATCGGCAGGACGACGCCCATGGCCTTGAAGGCGAAGACCAGGCCGTCGACGATGTGGTCGGCAGCGGTCTCCATGAAGTTCGCACCGCTGCGGGCGAAGGCCGCGCCGAACATCACGAGGATCGCGATGCCGCCCACCAGGGCCGCCGCGTCGCCGCCCTGCAGGTCCGGCACCGAGTCCGACGCCGCCGCCACGATCAGGTACACGATCAGGGCGAGGTAGGCCAGCGGCACCAGCAGCGCGAAGGCCTTGGAGGCCAGCGGCTTCTCCACCGGCTGGATGGTGTGCTGCTCGGCCGGCACCGGACCGCCGGCCGGCGTGCCGATCAGCGCCCGGCCCTTGCCCAAGCGGGTGGCGATGGTCTCCGCCTCGTCGCGCGGTCCGGCCGCGCCGCCGACACCGACCAGCTCGCGCTGGCCCTCCACCGAGGGCCCACCGCCTCCGGTGCCGTCGCTGGGGAGGTCCCCGGTGGGCCGCCCGCCGCTGCGACGGGCCGCCGCACCGCCGCCCAGGTCGGCGGCGTCCTCGATCGCCTCGGCGTCGGCGCTGCCGCTGCGCCGGTCGGCCGCGGCCTCCCACTCCTGGAGCAGCTCGTCGGCGGGCCGGCGCATCTTGCGGATCTCCATCGCGTAGCCGATGGCCAGCGCCACGGCGCCGACGATCAGCGACAGGACCAGGGCGCGGTCGGCGACGGTCGTCGGGTCGGCGTTGGCCGTCGTGGCAGACAGCTGCGGCGCGACACCGATGATGTAGTCCGACGACAGCGCCATGCCCTGCCCGGCCACCGCGATCGTGAAGCCGATCGCCAGAGGGCGCAGGCCCGACCGGATCGCGACCGGGATCAGCACCGCACCGACGAGCGGGACGGCCGGGGTGGGCCAGAAGAACAGCGAGATGAAGTAGGTGACGATCACCAGCGTCCACCAGGACAGGTGGGCGTTGCGCATCACCTTGCGGAACGGGGCGACCATCCTGCGGTCGGACCCGAGACCCTCCAGGGCCCGCAGCATCGCGGTGACCATGGCGATGATCAGGAAGATGTTGAAGAGGCTCGTCGCCGCCACCAGGCTGGCGTTGAAGATCGACGAGAGTCCGGTCGACAGGCTCCCGGACCACACCAGCGCGGTGAGGAACGTGGCCACGACGGCCGGTACCACGATGTTCTTGCGCATGATCATCGTGGCGAGGATGACGACGACCCCGGCCAGGAAGACCCAGTGCGCTGCAGTGAGTTGCATCGACGCCCCTACAGGTGAGCCCAATGTGTTGGAGCAAGAAGCTCCCGGAGCGGGGCAGGCCCGTCCATGAGCGAAGTGCACATCCGGCCGGGCTGCGAATGTGCAGCGTGCCGTAGGACTGTTTCCGGTCTGTTGACAGTCTGGCCACCTCGGCGCAAGGGAGAGGACGACGGCACGTGACCACGGGGAGGACCACGCGGCCCCGGCCGGTCCCGGCGACTGCCGAGGAGGCCGGCCCGCCGCCGCGCGCGGGATGGCTGCTGGCCGCGCTGCTCGGGGCCACGTTCCTGGGGACCGTCAGCAACAACGTCGTCAACGTCCCGCTGCGCCAGATCACCGACGGCTTCGCCGCCCCGGTCACGCAGGGCGTGCTGGTCGCCTCCGCCACCGTGCTGGTCCTGGCCGTCGCCATGCCCACCACCGGCTGGGTCAGCGACCGGCTCGGCCGCCGCCGCACGCTGGTCCTGGCCATGTCGGTGCTGCTCGTCGGCACGGTGGGCGCCGCGGTCGCGCCCACGCTCCCGCTGCTGGTCGCCAGTCGGGCGCTGCAGGGCGTCGGCTGCGCGCTGGTGCCCACCGCCGTCATGGGCACCCTGGCCCGGCTCTGGCCGGCCGGCCGGCGCAACCGCGTCATGGGCATGTGGGGGGCGGCCAACGGCATCGGTCAGGCGGTCGGGCCGCCGATCGGCGGCCTCCTGGCCGACGCCTTCGGCTGGAGGTCGGTCTTCTGGCTGCTGGTGCCGATGACCGTCGCCGTCCTGGTCCTGGTGAGCACGATGATGCCGCGCGACACCGCGCAGCGGGTGCCGATCGACGTCCGGAGCATCGGCTCCCTCACCCTGGGCGTCGCCGCGATCATGGGCGCCCTGACCGTCGCGCCGCAGGACGGCGTGCCGGGGTGGGTGCCGGTCGCCGGCCTCGTCCTGGGCGTCCTGGCGCTGGGTGGGTTCGTCGTGTCGGGCCTGCGCCGGCCGGCGGGCTACATCGACCCGCGGCTGCTGGCCGAGATGCGCTGGCTGCGCAGCGCGGTCGGGGTGTTCGTCCAGCAGGTGACCCTGTTCTCGGTGCTGGTCGCGGTGCCGCTGCACCTCACCGGGGTGGTCGAGCTCTCCGGCACCGCCACCGGCCTGCTGGTCTTCCTGCTGCCGCTGGTGTGGGCGGCCTCGGCGCCGCTGGTCGGCCGGCTGGCCGACCGGATCGGACCGCGGGCGGTCCTGCGCACCGGGCTGGTCGTGCTGGGCAGCACCTCGGTCGCTCTCGCCGTGCTGCTCGGGGGCCGGTCGACGGCGGTCCCCGTCTTCGGCGTCGTCCTCGTCGTCGCCGGGCTGGGCGTGGCGCTGGTGCAGACACCGTCGCTGACCGGCGCGACCCGCTCCCCTGCCGGCCAGAAGGGCGCCGGGCTCGGGCTGTTCAACATGATGCGGTTCGTCGGAGCCTCGGTGGGCGCCGCGGCGGTGGCCGCCAGCTACCCCGACCACGACGCCTGGCTGTTCGGTGGGTGCGCGGTCCTGGCGCTGCTCGGCCTGGGGCTCAGCTTCGCCGGCCGCGAGGTGCCCGACGCGGCCCCCTCCCCCGCCGGCTGACCGCGGTCAGACCGGCCGGACGACCCGGTCCACCTCGGCGGCGGTGTCGGCGAGCAGGTCCAGGGTGTGGGCCAGCCAGACGGCGAACTGGTTCTCCGCCTGCCGCAGGTCCATGCCGAGCAGGCGGGACGCCCGGTCGAGCTTGTACAGCATCGTGTTGCGGTGGATGTGCAGGTCGCGGGCCGCGGCGTTGACGTTGCCACCGGCCGAGACGTAGGCGAGCACCGTGGCCTCCAACTCCCCCGCCGACGGGTCGCGCAGCGGGGCCAGCAGGTCGGTGGCGTAGGAGCGGCCGGTCCGGCTGGCGGCGACCTCCTCCAGCACCGCGTGCACCCGCAGCTCCTGGTAGCCGCAGACGGGAGCGAGGTCCAGCCGGCCCTGCAGGCCGTGCGCCAGCCGGGCCTCGCGGTAGCTGTCGGGGATGGCCAGCGCACCCACCACCGGCCGGCCGTAGGCCACCCGCACCGGGCGGTCACCCTGGTCCTTGCGCCGGCCGAGGTAGCGGTGCAGCGCCGTGGCGTAGTCGCTCACCGCGGCCAGCGCGTTGTCCGGCGTCCCCATCGTGCCGCGGCGCGCGGCCTCCCGGACGACGACGAGCACGTCGCCGACCATGGCCGCCTGGGTGTGCCGCTCCTGCTCGGGCAGCAGCCGGGCCGCCTCGCCGGCGATGCCCAGCAGCCGCGTCGGGGAGTCGGCGTCGGCCGCCGTCGTCAGCCCGGAGGCGACGACCACGCCGAACCAGGAGCGGGTGGGGAACGAGTAGTGCGCGGCACGGGCGCCGATGTCCTCCACCGTGGCGAACCGGCCGTGCAGCAGGCCGTGCACGAAGTCCCCGCGGGCCTGCTCCTTGGCGCGCAGCACGCTGCGCAGCCGGAGCATCTCGGTCCCGATGATCGGTGCCGCCTGCTCGACGAGGACCCGGTGCTCGGCGAGGTCGTGGGGGTGCGGGTCGTCGCCGTCCTCGATGAGCACCACCCAGCCGTCGTGCCGGCCACCGAGCACGATCGGCGTGAGCACGCAGGCCAGCTCCCGGCCGGCGATGGTGATCTCGGCGAGCCGCGGGTGCAGCTCGACGGGGACGCCGGCCGTGCCCAGCTCCTCGGCCTGCTCGGCGAACGCGCTGACCAGTGCGGCCGCCTCGACCAGTCGCCGCCCGGGCTGCTCGAGGGCGGCGAGGACGCCCTGGGCGTCGAACACCGCGACGGGCCGCTGGGACATGCGCGCCATCTGGCTGCACAGCGCGGACAGCTCGGCGCCGCGGTAGAGCAGCTCGGCCAGCGCACGGTGGACGGCGAGCCCGTAGCGCAGGACGTGCGTCTCCCGGGCCAGCGCGAGATCGGCGACCAGCCGGCTGACCACGGCGAAGGGGACGACGTCCGGCGTGGTGGCCAGCGGCAGGCGGACCGAGGCGTCCGGGCTCCCGTGCTCGGGGCGGTGACCGTCCACCAGCAGCGCTGCGGCCTCCCGCCGGGCCAGCGTGCCCGCCGCCGCGGCGACGTCGATCCCGGCGTCCTCCAGCTCCTCGGCGTGCGCGTGCACGAGGACCCCGGCCAGCGACCCGTCCTCGGTGGCGGCCACCGACCAGGGCGTCACCCACTCCAGGCGGGTGACCGCGGCGGTCCGGCCGCCGTGGATCCGGGCGCGCCGCAGCGCGGGCTCCTGCAACAGCCGCGCCAGCGTCAGCGCGTCATCGGAGTGGGCGTGCGGCATGGCTCGCTCCTCTGGTCACAGTGCACATACCGGGCCCCCGTTGGCACGGCAGTCTCACCATTGTCGGGGCCTGCGTCCAGCCGACATCGTGGGCTCTCCGCCGGCCTCCCTCCCCGGGGGGACGGCAGTCGACGACCCGGCTCCGCCCGGGGGAGGAGTACTCGTGCACCAGGTCTTCCGCATCACCCTCGACGACGCGCTCCCGGTCCTGCAGGCCGCCCGGGCCAAGGCCGAGGAGATCGGCGTCAAGCAGACGATCTGCGTGGTCGACGACGGCGGCAACGTCGTCGCCCTGCACCGGCTGCCCGGGGCCCGGCTGACCGGCGTGGAGATCTCCATCGCCAAGGCGTTCACCGCCGCCGGTCACGAGCGGGCCACCCACCTGTTCAACGAGCCGCCGAACGGCCCCGCGCTGCCGGGCAACGAGGCCTTCGGCATCAACCAGATGCTGCCGGGCAAGTTCGCGATCTTCGTCGGTGGCTTCCCGATCGTCCACGAGGGCCAGATCGTCGGCGGCGTGGGCGTCAGCGGGGGCAACGGGGAGCAGGACAAGGCCGTGGGTGCGGCCGCCCTGCAGGGCTTCGCCGACCACATCGCGAAGGTCGGCGTCGGCCAGCGCCCGTAGCCCGGCCCGACAGCACTTCGCGCGCGAAGTGCTCTCACCTGCGGACGGCGGCGAGGAGCTCGACCTCGACCGGCGCCCCCGAGGGCAGGGAGGCCACGCCGACGGCGCTGCGGGCGACGACGCCCCGCTCCCCCAGTCGCTCCACGAGCACCGCCGAGGCGCCGTCGGCCACCGCGCTGTGCTCGGTGAAGCCGTCCACCGCCGCGACGAACACGGTCAGCTTCAGGCACCGCTCCACCGCGTCCAGCGAGCCCAGCGCCTCGGCGATCGCGGTCAGCGTGTTGTCCGCGGCGACGGCCACCGCCTGCTGGGCGGTCGGCACGTCGATCTCCCGCCCCACCGTCCCGCGCACCAGCAGCACGCCGTTGCGCCGCGGCGTCATCCCCGCCGTCCAGACCAGGCCCCCGTGCACCACCGCGGGCACGTAGGCGCCCTGCGGCGGGACGGCCGTCGACACACGGTCCTCAGACACCCAGCGCCACCCCGTCCATCCGCGGGTCGGCCCCGCCGGCCAGCACGCCGCGCTCGTCGTCCACCGACACGACCAGG
The DNA here is from genome assembly GCF_003319125.1 of Blastococcus sp. TF02A-26. GTDB lineage: Bacteria > Actinomycetota > Actinomycetes > Mycobacteriales > Geodermatophilaceae > Trujillonella. The sequence continues at coordinate 94,879 of NZ_QOHG01000010.1, forward strand.
CCGCTGCCGCCGGCGCCCCACGCGCCCATGTCGCGGACGACGTGGCCGCGGGCGGTGAGCCCGGCGATCGTCGCGGCGCCCAGCCGGTTCTCCACCTGCAGCGTCTCGGGGCTGCCCACCGCGTCGGCGTCGCTGCCGGGGTGGACGGTGAACCGCGGCGCGGCGACGGCGGCCTGCGGGTCGAGCCCGCCGTCGACCAGGTGCGAGATCAGCTGCGTGTTCCACTGCACCTGCCCGTCTCCTCCCGGGGTGTTGCCGACGTGCCGCAGGCCGCCGGCCCGGTCGGTGACCACCCAGGCGTTGAGCGTGTGCAGCGGCTTGCGCCGGGGGGCGAGCGCGTTGGGATGCCCGGGGACGAGGTAGGCGCCCCGCCCGAGCCGGTTGTTCAGCGCGATCTGGGTGCCCGGGATCGAGATCCGGGCGCCGTAGGTGAACGCCAGCGACGAGATGGCGCTGACCGCGCGGCCGTCGGCGTCCACGGCGAGGCAGCTGGTGGTGTCCCCGGCCATCCCGACGCCCATCCCGGCGACGGCGGGCTCGCCGGCGAGCTCGGCCCGGGCCTCGGCCAGGCAGGCCGGGTCCAGCAGCGTGCGCCAGTCGTCGGTGTCGGAGCCGCAGCGCTCGTAGCGGTCCCGGAAGGCCCGTCGCGCGGCCAGCGCCATGCGGTGCACCGCCTCGGCACCCAGCGTCGGCAGCTCGGCCAGGTCGCCGTCGAGCAGCCCGCCCTGCTGCAGCACCATCCACCCCGGGGTGGGCGGCGGCGTCTGGTGCACCAGCAGTCCGCCGTAGGGGGCGACGATCGGGTCGAGCACCGGCACCGCCGCCGCGTCGGCCCACTCGTCGCCGGAGAACGGCGCCCCTCCGGCGCGCAGCAGGTCCACGGCGCGCTGGGCCAGCTCCCCCTGGTAGAGGGCGAGCGGATCGGCCGCCAGCAGCTCGATGCTGTCGGCCAGCTCCGGCGCGGGCAGCAGGTCACCGACCGCGGGCACCCGGCCGCCGGGCAGAAGCCACCGGCTGAGGGCCTCGTCGCGGACCAGCGACGCGGCGTGCTCGGTGATGTCGGCGCGGTTCTTGACCGAGCACGGCACACCGGACCGCGCGGCCGCGACCACCGGCGCCCACAGCTCGGCGAGCGACCGGGTGGCGCCGGCGGCGTGGAGGGTGGCCAGCGCGCCCATGGCACCGGGGACGGCGACCGACCGGGCCCCGCCCAGCGGCAGCGCGGTGAGGCCCTCGTCGAGGTAGCCCTCCGCGGAGGCGCCGTCGGGTCCGTAGCCGCTGCCGTTGACCGTCCACACCCGGCCGTCGGGCTCGCGGACCACGAAGAACGCGTCACCGCCGATGCCGCACTGACCGGGCAGCGTCAGCCAGGCCATGGCGGTCATGGCGAGAGCGGCGTCCACGGCGTTGCCACCGGAGGACAGGACCGTCGCCCCGAGCCGGCTGACCGCCGGGGAGCTGCTGGTGACCATCCCGCCCGTGGCGATGGTGGGACCGCGGCCGGCCTCCTGCTCCGGCGCCCAGGTGCCGGCGACCATCAGCCGGCCGCCGGTGGCTTCCGCCGCCGGGGTCCGCCCTCCAGCACGTCGCGCTCGGAGAGGCCGACCAGCACCTGGCCGTCCTCCTCGCGCACCGGGTAGGTGCGGATCGGCTCGGTGGCCGGCGGCTGGATGGGCGCGCCGGTCTCCAGGTCGAAGACGCTGTTGTGGCACGAGCAGCGGATGCCGTCGTCCTGCAGCTTGCCCGAGCTCAGCAGGCAGTCCAGGTGGGTGCAGTAGTTGCTCGTCGCGTACGCCTTGCCGTCGAGGCGGGCGACCGCGATCTCGATCTGCCCCGTCTCCGTCTCGGCGTAGAAACGACGCACGTAGCCCTCGGGCACCTGCCCCTTGCGGCAGATGCGGACGAACTCGCACTCGGTGCTGGCCGCGGCCAGCTCCGCGTCGGTGGCGGGGGTCGGCCTGGTGGTGTCGGGAGTGCTCATGCGCTCAGGTACACCGTCTTGTCGGCCGTGTAGAAGGCCATCATCGCTTCTCCTGCCTGTTCCTTGGACGTCTGCGTGCTGCTGTCCTTGAGGCCGCCGAACGGCGCGTTCATCGACTGGCCGGTGGTGGTCTGGTTGATCTTGACCAGCCCGGCGGGCACCTCGCGGGCGAAGCGCAGCGCCCGCCCGAGGTCGTCGGTGACGATCCCGGCGGAGAGGCCGAACCGGGTGGCGCCGGCGAGCTGGATCGCCTCGTCGAGCGAGCCGACCCGCAGCACGGCGAGCACCGGACCGAAGACCTCCTCGTTCGCCAGGGCCGAGCCGGGGTCGACGTCGGTGAAGACCGTCGGCCGCACGAAGTGGCCCCGGGCGAGGTCCTCGCCGTCGGGGGCGTCGGGGCCGCCGGCGACCAGGCGCGCCCCGTCGTCCAGCGCTCGGCGGATGTACCCGACCACGTTCTCCTTCTGCCGCGCGGTGGCCTGCGGGCCGCCGTCGACGCCGTCGGTCAGCCCGTTGCCCACCCGCAGCGCGGCAGCCCTGGCGGCGATCCGCTCGACGAGCGCGTCGTGGACGTCGCCGTGGACGAGCACCCGGCTGGTGCCGGTGCAGGCCTGCCCGGAGAGGCCGAACGCGCCCTTGGCGATCAGGGTCGCGGCGCGGTCGAGGTCGGCGTCCTCGAGCACGACCATCGGGTTCTTGCCGCCCATCTCCAGCTGCGTGCGCTGGCTGGCGCGGACCACGGAGTGGATCGACTCCCCCACCGCGGTGGAGCCGGTGAAGGTGATCGCGTCGAGCCGGTCGTCGGCGACCAGGGCCTTCGACACCTCGGCACCGCCGTGCAGGACGGCGATGGCGCCGGCCGGGACGCCGGCCTCGAGCAGCGCCTCGACCAGGCGGTTGCCCATCAGCGGGGTGACCTCGCTGGGCTTGAAGACGACGCCGTTGCCGGCGGCCAGCGCCGGGCCGAGCTTCCGGGAGGGGATGTTGAGCGGGAAGTTCCACGGGGTGATCGCGGCGACGACACCGACCGGCCCACGCGACGTGAACAGCAGGCTGCCGTCGCTGCTCGGGATGGTCTGGCCGGTGGTCCGGAGCGCCTCGCCCGCGTAGAAGCGCAGGTTCATCGGCGTCCGGGAGACCTCCATGGTGGCCTCGGCGCGGGTCTTGCCCTCCTCCCGGACGAGCTCCTCGACGAGGGAGGCGCGCTGCCCCTCGAGCACGGCCGCGGCCCGCTCGAGCACCGCGCCCCGCTGCTCGGGAGACCGCGCCGCCCACTCGTGCCAGCCGGCGAGGACGCCACTCACGGCGGCCTCGGCGTCCTTGGCGTCGGACTCGGGGAAGACGCTGACCAGGTCGCGCTCGTCGGCGGGGTTGCGCCGCTCGAGGGTGCGCCCGGTGACCGAGTCGACCCACTGGCCCTCGACCAGGTTGCGTACGTTCGCGCTCATCACGCGTTGACCTCCTCGGCGTCGAGCAGCTCGTCGAGCTCGACGCCCTCGTCGGCGAGCTGGTCGGCTCGCACGGGGATCTCCAGGTCGATCAGCTCGCGGGCGACGGAGACGTCCTCGCCGCGCTCGACGGTGGCGGCCGCGACCACCACGCCGTCCCGCAGCCAGAAGACCGTGCCGTCGAGCGCGGACAGGTCGCCGCGGGTGACCATCTCGTCGGTCGGGCGGATGCCGCCCAGGCCCAGGCCCTGGATGTTGACGTCGTACTGGTCGGTCCAGAACCAGTGCGGATCGGCGAAGGTCGCCGGCTTGCCCGCGACGGTCCTGGCGATCGCGGCGGCCTGCTGCTGCGCCACGTCGACGTGCTCCACCCGCACCCGGCCGTAGCGGGGGTGGTCGTGGGCGGCGACGTCGCCGGCGGCGAAGACGGTGGGGATCGAGGTGCGGCCGGCGGCGTCGGTCTCCACACCGTTGCCCGTGACCAGCCCCGACCGGACGGCCACCTCGACGTTGGGCTCGATGCCGATGCAGACCACCAGCTCGTCCACGACCTCGGTACCCGAGGGACGGGTCAGCGTGACGCCGTCGGCGGTGACCTCGATCGACTCGATCGGCTGGCCGAGGCGGAACTGCACGCCCCGGTCGGCGTGCAGCGCCTGCACGGCGGCGCCGATGTCGGCGCCCAGGCCGCGGGCCAGGATCAGCGGGTCGCGGTCGAACACGACGGCCTCGGCACCGCGGGCGCGGGCCGCGGCGGCGACCTCGGTGCCCAGGAAGCCGCCGCCCAGGACGCCGATGCGGGCGCCGGGGACCAGCCGCTCGCGCAGCCGGTCGCTGTCGGCGAGGGTCCGGATGGTGTGCACCCGGTCGCCCTCGACGCCGGGCAGCCGGCGGGGGCGGCCACCGGTGGCCAGCACGACCAGGTCGGCGGGGACGGAGCTGCCGTCGGTGAGGACCACCGAGGCGGTGGCGGCGTCGACCCGCTCGACCGGGGAGCCGGTGCGCAGGGTGACGTCGTTGGCCTCGCACCACTCGCCGTCGAGCAGCCACAGCCCGCTGTCGCCGCTGCCGCCCAGCCGCTCCTTGGACAGCATCGGGCGCTGGTAGGGGCCGGTGGGCTCGTCGCCGATCAGGACGACGGGGCCGGCGAACCCGCGGCGGCGCAGCGCGCGGGAGAGCGACGCGGCGACGTGCCCGGCACCGACGACCACGAGGGTCTGCTCCGCGGTCACGAGGTCACCGCCGGGACGTCCTCGAGCCCGCTGCTCTCCCGCGGGCTGACCGGCGTCGTGCCGACCAGCACGGCCCCCTCCTCGGTGACCATGACCGGCCAGGTGGCCTGGCAGCCGGGCTGGTCCTCGGGCCGGCCGGTGCGCGGGTCGAACTTCCACTGGTGGCCGGGGCAGATGACCTGGCCGTCGAGGACCGTGCCCTTGGAGAGGAACCGCTCCTTGTGCACGCACACGTCGTCCAGGGCGAACACCTCCTCGTCGATGAGGAAGAGCGCCACGGGCGTGCCCTCGACGGTCACCTGCTTCTTCTTGCGGCGGGTGAGCTCCTTGAGCTCGGCGACGTGCACCCACTCGCTCATGGGGTCCTCCGGGGGATGTCGGACGTCGTGGGGGGCGGACGCGGGGTCCGGATAGCCGAGCGGGGTGCCGGGGACGACGTCCCCGGCACCCCGCTGGAGGCCGACGGGTCGGTCAGGCCTGGGCCGACGCCTCGAGGTCGGGGGCGACGTAGGAGTCGTAGAGCGACTTCGTGTAGCTGTAGCGCATCTCGGCGCCCCAGCGGATGAACTGCAGGCAGCGCTGCTGCAGCTCGACGGTGTTGGCGTGCTCCAGGACGATCTGGAAGCCGCGCTCGCCGTGGACGACGTCCGAGGTGATGTGCAGGTCGAAGAACTCGATCTCGTCCTCGGTGAAGCCGTAGACCTCGCGCAGCGGGACGATCTGCTTCTTGTAGATGTCGGGGACCTGCGACTCCAGGCCGACGACGAGGGCGGCGGTGGCCACCACGAAGTGCTCGCGGTAGGCGGTGGCGTAGCACCAGGCCTGCAGCCCGCGGGTCACGGCGTTGGCGTTGTTCGGGTCCTCGATCCGCTCCTTGGTGGTCCCGCAGACCTCGCCGAAGCGGATCAGCAGGTCCGTGTGGCGGATGTCGGCCAGCTCCTCCTCGTACATGTTCTGCAGGAGGAAGTCCTTCGCCTCGGTGCAGGTGTCGGGGGTGTTGGCGTAGACGATGCCCAGGTAGTCGGCGAAGGGGCCGACGTACTGGTAGTGGTTCTCCGCCCAGCGGGCGAAGTGGTGGCGCTCGAGCTTACCGTCGGCCCAGGCCTTGCTGAAGGAGGCGTTCTTCGCCTCGCGGCCCTTGATGGCGTCGAGCATCGCCGCGCGGAACTCCTCGGGGCCGAGGAGCTCGGTGGTGCTGGGAGCGAGTGTCTGGGTCATGGTTCGCCTTCCTCTGTCGACTCGGGGGTCGGGGGGCTGTGACGAGAAAGCTAGGCGCCGGATGCGTCCGGCGATCACGGTCAACCTGCACACGGGTGGGGCGGATGCGTGGGCACTCTGCCCAGGAAGCCCGGCCCCCGGCATGCCAGACTCTGCAACCGTGTCCGGACCCGTCACCTCGACGTCCCCCGTCCCGTCCCCCGCGTCCGAGGACCGGCCGGACCCCGCGGCCCGCCGCGGCATGTCGACGGGGCTGCGGCAGTGGCTGGTCGTCGCGCTGGCGGTGCTGAGCGGGGCCACCGACGCCATCGGCCTGGTCGCCCTCGGTGGGGCCTTCACCAGCGTCATGACCGGCAACCTGGTGATCATGGGCGTCTCGGCCAGCACGACCGACGGCGCGCTGGCGATCGCGTCGGGCGGGGCGATCGTGGCCTTCTGCATCGGCGTCTACGTCGGCGCGCGCATCGCCGGCAGCGCTCGTCCCGGCGACCCGGTGTGGCCCCGCGCGGTGACCGTGGGCCTGCTCGTGGAGCTGGTGCTCCTGACCGGTTACGGCATCGGCTGGTGGGTCACCGGCGGCGAGCCCGGGTCGGTGCTCACCCAGGTGCTGCTCTTCACGATGGCCGGCGCCCTGGGCATCCAGAGCAGCACCGTGCAGCGTTTCGGCGTGAACGGGCTGTCGACGACCTACCTGACCGGCACGCTCACCACCGTCGTCATGAAGCTCGCCGGCGGCAGGGGTCTGCGCGAGGTGCAGGGCAGCCTGCAGATCCTGCTCGGCCTGGTCGTGGGCGCGGCAGCCGGAGCGGGGCTGATCGAGGTCGCCCCCGTGCTCGCCCCGGTGCTGCAGATCGGCTGCCTGGCCCTGGTGATCGCCGTCGCGGTCGTCGTCACCCGTCGCCGGCGCTGAGCCTCAGCTGCAGCTCTCGGCGTCGGCTCCGAGGACGCCGGACAGCGAGAAGTCGCCGGCGAGGACGTAGGTGCCCGGCGCCGGCGCACGGAGGCCGACCCAGCCGTCGTCGGTCGGGGTGAGGCAGGCGGTGAGCTCCGGATCGGTGGCGCTGCGCGCGACGAGGTAGCGGTTGGGTCGCACCTGGACGCGGTGCAGCCGGGTGTCGGGCACGTCGACGACCAGCTCCGCGGGCGTGGCGGAGACCAGGTCCAGGGGCTCGGCGACGATCGGGCTGGGGTCGGCGACCCGGTACAGCGTCCAGCGCTCGTCGGACCAGACCTCGGCGAGGTAGGGCAGGCCGGACCGGACCAACTGGTGCTCGGGTTCGTCGCGGGTGACCGGGTCGGCGGCGACCGCGACGTAGGCGACGGCGTTGTCGGCCAGCCAGGCGCGGTAGTCGGCGGCGTCCTGACCGCCGGGGGCGAAGAACTCCTCGTTGAGGTGGTTGTCGGTCTGGTCCTCCCAGCCCCGGGCCAGCGCCACCTCCGGCCCGAGGAGGTGCGATCCGCCGCGGGACCAGTTGTCGACCAGCTCGACCCGGTGCCCGGCCAGGTGCGGCTGCTGCAGCAGCTCGGTGCGCAGCGCGGCGTAGTCCTCGGCGCGGTAACCGTCGTCGAGGGCGGCCACCTCGTCGCGGGCGGCGGCGTAGACGGTCCACGCCAGCGCCGGCAGGAGCGCCAGCAGCAGCGGACGCCGGTCCCAGCGCGACCACACCAGGACCACGGCCGGCAGGACCAGGTAGGCGAAGCGCCCCATGTTCGCGCCGACCCCGGTGGGCACGAGGAACAGCACGGTCGCCGCGACGGCCGCGAGCGGCGCCAGCCAGCGCTGCGGGGTCCGCCAGAGGGCCGGCCACACGGCCGCCGCCGTCCCCACGGTGAGGGCCAGCGTCGTCCAGGGGAACTGGTAGGCGCCCGGGGCGCCGAACAGCGCGAACGGGACGGCGACACCGGCGGCCGCGCCGGCCAGGGCGCCCCGCACGGCCGGGGAGCGGGAGCCGCCGCCGGCGAGCAGCGGGAGGGCCACCAGCCCGGCGAAGGCCGGCACCAGCGGGCTGGCCAGGCCGGAGACCGCCAGCAGCGCGCCGCCGACGACCGGGCGGCGCGACCGCAGCGCGAGGACGGCGAGGAGCGCGATCGCCGCGCCCACGCCGAAGGCCACCCGCCCGGCGAGCAGGTTGCTCACCGCGGCCGCGGCGACCGCCCACCGGAACAGGACGGGGTGCGGCAGGCCGCGGGAGAGCGGGAAGGCCAGCGCCACGACCGCCAGCGGAGCCGCCAGCGCCAGCACGCGGGAGCCGACGAGCAGCGAGAGGAACGGCACCAGCGAGGAGTAGCTGCCCGGGGAGATGCCGCCGTACCAGCTGAACCAGTACGTCAGGCCCACACCGGAGTCCGCGGCCTGCTCGCGGGCCAGCGCCGCCTGCAGGTCGGCCAGCGGCGGGTCCAGCAGCCACACGACCGTGACCGCCGCGAGCGCGGCGAGCAGCGGGCCCAGGGCGAGCGCCCTCCGCCCGGCCGGGGCCGGGCCGCCGACCGCGGTCACGTCGCGGCGAGCGGGGCCCGCCGGTCGCGGAGCCGCCGCGCGCCGAGCAGGACCGCCGCGCCGACGGCGGCCAGCAGCGCCAGGCCGGCGAGGACGTCGAGCAGGTAGTGGTTCCCGGTGGCCATGACCGCCATGAACGTCACGAGCGGGTACAGCACCGCCAGCACCCGCACCCACGTCCGGCGGACCAGGACGAACACGACGATGCCGCACCAGGCAGCCCAGGCGCAGTGCAGCGAGGGCATCGCGGCGAACTGGTTGCTGATCGCGTTGCTGGCCGGGGCGCCGGAGGTGGGCCACCACCCCCAGGAGGAGGTCTGCCGCATGACGTCGGCGAAGCCCTCCCCCGACACGAGCCGCGGCGGGGCGGTCGGCATCAGGTAGAAGCCGACGAGAGCGAGGAAGGTGGTCGCCATCCAGATGGTGCTGGCCACCCGGTAGGCCGCCCGGCGCCGGCGGTAGAGCCAGATGAGGACCGCGCCGGTCAGGTAGAGGTGCCAGGACGCGTAGTGCAGCGCCATGACGGCCGCGAAGAGGTCCGAGCGCTGGGCCCAGTCGTTGAGCGGCCGCTCCCACGCCAGGAACGTGGCGTCCTCGATGCGGAGGATGGCCTCGGCGTTGGCGTAGGCCTGCGCGTGCACCTCGCCGACCCCGTTGCGGATGTGCGAGTAGAACTTGTAGAGCCCGTACAGGAGCACGAACTCGAACCACCAGGGCAGTCCGGCGGGGCGGCGGAGCAGCCGCGCGCGGCGCTCGGGAGGGGCGGCCGGAGCGAGCTCGTCGAAGGCGGCCCGGGTGCCGCTGACGGCCACTGTGTCGGTCACGCCCACTCCTCCTCGCCTCGCCGTCGCTCACTCCCGGTATCGGCCGCCGGGACGACGTCCGTGACCGCGGGAGCCGCGAACGGCCACCCTAGCGAGACCGGCAGGTCGGTGGCCTGCGCGTTTCTCCCTCAAGGAGATCAGACGGGCAGGGCCGGAGCCCGGCGGTCCTGCAACTGCCGGGCGCCCAGCAGCACCGCGCCGCCGACGACGACGATCAGTCCGACGCCGGCGACGACGTCGAGCAGGAAGTGGTTGCCCGAGCCCATGACGACGAAGAAGGTGCTCAGCGGGTAGAGCACGCCGAGCACGCGGACCCACGTGCGGCGGACCATCACGAACAGCACGACGCCGCACCACAGCGCCCACGCGCAGTGCAGGGAGGGCATCGCGGCGAACTGGTTGCTGATCGCGTCGCTGGCCGGCGCGCCGGAGGCCGGCCACCAGCCCCAGCCCGCGGTCTGGCTCATGACGTCCACGAAGCCCTCGCCGGTCATGAGCCGCGGCGGGGCGGTGGGCATCAGGTAGAAGCCGAGCAGGGCCACGGCCGTGGAGGCCATGAGGGTCGCGCTGACCACCCGGTACTGGTCGCGCCGGCGGCGGTACAGCCAGACGAGGACCGCGGGCGTCACCAGGAAGTGCAGCGTGGCGTAGTGGAGGGCGACCACCGCCGCGAGCGTCGCCGAGCCCTGGACCCAGTCGTTGAGCCCGCGCTCCCAGGCGATGTCCCAGGCGTCCTCGAACCGCAGGATCGTGAACGCGTTGTCGAAGGCGATCTCGCTGACGTCGCCGACGCCGTTGCGGACCAGGGAGTAGATGCCGTAGAGCGCACCCAGCAGCACGATCTCGCACCACCACGGCAGCCGCCCCGGACCACCCAGCCGGGGCCGGCAGGCCCGCGTCCCGAGCTCGGCCGCGCGGACGCGGCGCCCGGACACGAACGATCCACCGACGGCCACGGTGTCGGTCACGCGCCCTCCTCATCTCCCGGTCGTCCCGTCGATCTCCCCATCGGCCGATCCGGGGCGCTCCTTGACCGAGCCCGACCCGATGGAGGGCCGACCCCCCGACGCGCGTGCCTCTCGCGGGCGGCAGGCGCGCCCGTCCCCCGACCGCCGCTCCCCCCGGTCCGCGGCGCAGCGAGGCTGCGGTCGGTCACCCTACGCACCGATCCTCCGGACGGTGAACAGGTCTTTCCGTCCCGGCGTGCCGCCTCGTGTCACCCACCGTGACCGATCGGCACCACGCGGCGAACCTCCCGCCCGACCTCTTGCGGCCTTCCGTCAGCGTCCGCTAACGTTCGTCGGCACTGACACAGCGATCCTGAGGAGGCAGACATGGGTGCACCGGTGGCGTTCTTCGAGGTGAGCAGCCCCGACGCGGAGCGGGCTCAGCGCTTCTACGCCGAGCTGTTCGGCTGGTCGGTGGCGGCCGACCCGGAGATGGGCGGGTACGGCCTGGTGGACACGGCCGCGGGCGAGGCCGCGGTCGGCGGCGGCATCGGACCGGTCGAGGAGGGCGACACGGCCGGCGTCCGCATCTACGTCCGCGTCGACGACCTCGAGGGGGCGCTGCAGCGGGCCGAGCAGCTGGGCGGGACCCGCCTGGTGCCGCCGACGGACCTGCCGGCCGGGTACGGCCGATTCGCGCTGTTCGCCGACCCCGACGGCAACACCGTCGGGCTCTGGGACTGAGCATGCCCGCGGCGGCGGCCGGCGAGCCGCTCGACGAGACGATGCGCGCGCTCGCCGAGCCCCGACGCCGGGCGATCCTGCGGCTGGTGGCCACCGACGAGCTGGCCGCGGGCGAGATCGCGGCGGCCTTCGAGGTGACGCGGACGGCGGTCAGCCAGCACCTCACCGTCCTCAAGAACGCCGGGCTGCTCTCGGAACGGCGGGAGGGCACCCGGCGGCTGTACCGGGCCCGGCCGGAGGGTCTGGCCGAGCTCCGGGAGTTCCTGGACGGGATGTGGGCCTCGGCGTTGGATGACGCCCGGCGCCTGGTGGAGGCCGACCGCGCCGCCCGCGCCGCCCGAGCCGCCCGTGCCGCCGAGGACCGATCCGAGGAGGACCGATGACCGCCGCCCCCGAGCCGGCCCGCGTGCTGCCGCTGCGCCGTCCGCCCATCCGGCAGTCCACCGTGGTCGCCAGCGACCGGCGGCACACCTTCGAGGTCTTCGTCGCCACCATCGGCGCCTGGTGGCCGGTGGACCCGTTCTCCGCCGGCGGTGGGCGGGTCCGCGACGTGACGTTCGAGCAGCGGCCCGGTGGCCGGGTGTTCGAGACGTGGGACGACGGGAGCACCGTCGACTGGGGCACCGTGCGGTCGTGGGAGCCGCCGCACCGGTTCGCCATGAGCTGGCTGGTCACCGGGACGGCCACGGAGGTGGAGCTGACCTTCACCGAGCTGGGCGCCGCCCGCACGCTGGTGGCGGTCGAGCACCGCGGCTGGGAGGCGCTCAGCGACGCGGAGCTCTCCGCCGACTGCGCGCTGGCCGGCGGCTACACCTCCGGCTCGTTCAGCACCGGGTGGGCGACCATCCTCGGCTCCTTCGCGGCCACCGTCGGTGCGCCGTCTCCCCCTCTCCCCGAGGAGCACCCGTGAGCGACAAGCACTACTTCCTCTACAAGCTCGTCCCGCCCCGGCCGGACTTCGCCTTCACCATGACCCCGGCGGAGGCTGCGGTCATGCAGGAGCACGGCGACCACTGGGACGGGCTGCTGGCCGAGGGGACGGCGGTCGTGTTCGGCCCGGTGGCCGAGCCGACCGGGGCGTGGGGCCTCGGCGTCCTGGAGGTCGACGACCCGGCCGACGCCGAGCGGGTGCGGGAGACCGATCCGGCCGTCACCTCCGGGCTGCTCACCGCCGAGCTGCACCCGATGGTCGCCGGGTTCGCCCGCCCGTTCGTGGCCGGGTAGCCGCCGGCGGTCAGATCTCGATCTCGGCCTGCACCCGCGGGATCTCCGCCGGCAGCTCGCGGGCGAGGAAGCCCAGGCCGCCGATCGCCGCGGCCAGCCGCTCCCCCGCCCGGCCGTGCAGGTGGGCGGCCCAGACGGCGGCCTGGTCGGGCTCGGCGCCCCGCGCCAGCAGCCCGGCGGTCACCCCCGCGCGGACGTCGCCGGAGCCGGAGACGCCCAGCCCGGCGCCGCCGCTCTCGTCGCGCCACAACCGGCCGTCCGGTGCGGCGATCCAGGACACCACGCCGCCGACGGCGACGGTGGCCTGCACCTTCTCCGCGAGCTCCAGGGCGGCGCCGGCGAGGTCGTCGTCGACCTCGTCCTGCTCGCGGTGCAGGGTGAGGGCGAGCTCGCTCGGGTTGGGGGTGAGCACGGCCCGGCCCTCCATGCGCCGCAGGCACTCGGGGTCGGCGGTCACGCTGGCGATGCCGAGGGCGTCGAGGACGACCGGGCACTCCAGGCGCGGCAGCAGCCGGTCGGTGAGCCGCTGGGCCTCCTCGACGTCCTTCATGTCGGGGCCGATGAGCACGGCCGACGCGCCCTCGGCCAGCTCCTGGAGGCGGTCCACCCCGTCCGCGGCCAGGGCCCCGCTCGGCGTCTCGTCGAGACCGCGGACGAGTGCCTCGGGGAGGGCGACGGACAGGATGCTGGCGACGCTGGCCGCCGTCGCGACCTGGAGCTTGCCGACGCCGGCGCGCATCGCCGCCTCCGCGGCGAGGAGCACCGCGCCCGGGACCTCGGCGCTGCCCCCCACGATGAGGATCCGGCCGCGGGACTCCTTGCCGCCGGTCGGGGAGGGCAACCGCCAGCGGCGCAGGAGCTGCGGGGTGACCAGCTCGTGGTCGTGCTCGTGGGCGCGATCAGCCACGGCCGACCCCCGGCTCTCCGGTCACGGGCTCCTCCTCGGTGACGGCCTCGTCGGCGCGGGTCAGGTGGCCGACGGCGTTGGCCTCGACGAGACGCAGCGCGCTGCCCTCGCCGGCCTCGTAGCGGGTCACCGAGCAGTTCGCGATCGGCTCCCGCCTGTCCAGGTCGAGCAGCTCCGGTTCGCCCAGCTCCTCGAGGACGTAGCGGAAGACCATGATCACCGCCTGGTGCGAGGTGAGCAGCAGCCGCTCGCCGGGGGCCTCCAGCTGGGCGCTCATGATGACGCTGCGCACCCGCAGGGCGACGTCGGCCCAGCTCTCGCCGCCGGGCGGCCGGTAGTAGAACTTCCCGAGCAGGTCTCGGCGCTGCGCCTCCTCGGGGTACTCGGCGCGGATCCCGGCGCCGGTCATGCCGTCGAAGGCGCCGAAGTCGCGCTCCCGGAGGCGCTCGTCGTAGCGGACGGGCAGATCGAGGCCGGCCGTCTCGACGGCGATGCGGAGGGTGTCCGCGGCACGGGTGAACGGAGAGCTGAGCAGGGCGGTGGGCCGCTGGTCGGCGGGGAGGTCGCGCAGCCAGGCACCGAGGGCCTCGGCCTGGCCCCGGCCGGTGTCCGACAGCGGGACGTCGGGGTCACGGACGTCGAGCTCCAGGCGTGCCGCGCCGGCCTCCCCCGCACGGGCGGCCGACACGTTCCCCTGGCTCTCGCCGTGCCGGACCAGCCACAACGCGCTGGGACCGGGGATCACGGGCATGCGGCGCCTCTAGCCGGTGCGGCCGGAGCGCAAACGGAGCGCCCTGCGGCGGGCGGTCCGCGCTCAGGCCGGCGCGGTCACCCCGAGTCGCCGGGGCGTCTCGTCGTCCATCCCGGCGAAGAAGCCACCGACGACGTCGAGCAGGTGGTCCAGCGACTCGGCGCGGTAGAGGACCGGCTGGAAGTGGGTGATGTCGTACTCGGCGGTGCCCATCTCGCGCAGGTCCAGCGGCCGGATCTCGGCGGAGCGGAACTGCTCGATCTCGCCGAACGACGACAGCAGGCCCGCGCCGTAGCAGCGCAGCTCACCGCGCTCGACGATCACGCCGAACTCGCAGGAGAACCAGAAGACCTTGGCGAGGAAGCGCAGCGCCGCCTCGTCGGTCAGCCGGCGGGCGGCCTCGCCGGTGAGCCGGTGCAGCTCGGCGAACGGCGGTGCCGCCAGGGCCACCCCGTGGCCGATCACCTCGTGCACGAGGTCGGGCTCCGGCGTGTACAGCGGCTGCGACGCGTGCCGGATGTACTGCGTGGAGTGGAAGGTCCGGTCGGCCAGCGCCCCGTAGAACTGCCGCAGCGGCACCAGCCCGGGCGCGGGGTCGAAGGTGAACCCGGTGCGGGCGCCCACGCGCTCGGAGACCTCGGTCAGCTGCGGGATGCGGTCGGTGGGCAGCGCGACGTCCTCCCACGCGTGCAGGTAGGCCGAGTGCGCCAGCCGCCGGTGCTTGGCGGTGAGCTCGCGGCAGACCGTGCGCCAGACCTCGTTCTCCTCGTCGGTGTACTCGACGGCCGGCACCGGCTCCCCCGGGCGCCAGTCCAGCGCGACGCGGGCGATGGCGCCGCGGCGGGCGAGGTACACGGGGTCCGCCACCCCGGGGTGGTTGGGGGCGAGGTGCACGGTCACCGTGCCGTCGCCGTGCTCCTCGACCGGCGAGTACAGCTGGGCCTCGTCGAACATGGTCACTCCTCCCGGATCGGATGGGCGACGACGCGTCCGGTGACCTCGCCGAGGGAGATCCGGCCGCCGTCGGTGCCGGGCGCGGTGGCGCTGACGGTGACCTCGTCGCCGTCCTCCAGGAACGTGCGGGTGGTCCCGTCGGCGAGGGTCAGCGGCCGGGTGCCGCCCTCGGAGAGCTCGACGAGCGAGCCGCGCTGGTCGTGCCGCGGGCCGCTCACCGTGCCCGACGCGAAGAGGTCGCCGGTGCGCAGCGCGGCGCCGTTGGCCGTCAGGTGGGCCAGCTGCTGCGCCGGCGTCCAGTACATGTCGGCGAACGGCGGGCAGCTCACCAGCTGGCCGTTGAGCCGCAGCTCGAGAGTGAGGTCCAGTCCCCACGGGTGCTCGCGGTCGTCGAGGTAGGGCAGCAGCGTGACGTCCCGGGCCGGCGCGGGAACCCGCGCCGCCTCCAGTGCGGCCAGCGGCACGACCCACGGCGACACCGAGGTCAGGAACGACTTGCCGAGGAACGGGCCGAGCGGCGCGTACTCCCACGCCTGGACGTCCCGCGCCGACCAGTCGTTCACGACGCAGACGCCGAAGACGTGCTCGGCCAGGTCGCCGAGCGGCACCGGCGTCCCCAGCTCGGACGGCGTGCCGACGACGAAGCCGATCTCGGCCTCGACGTCCAGCCGCTCGGTCGGGCCGAAGGTCGGCGGGGTCCCGGGACGCTGGCCGGCCGGACGGACGACGGGGGTGCCGGAGACCCGGACCGTGCCGGCACGGCCGTGGTAGCCGACCGGCAGGTGCTCCCAGTTCGGCAGCAGCGGCGGGGAGCCGGGCCGCAGGATCCGGCCGAGGTTCTCCGCGTGGTGCCGGGAGCTGTAGAAGTCGACGTAGTCGGCCACCTCGACCGGCAGGTGCATCGTGACGCCGTCCCGGGGCAGGAGGTGCGGCTCGACCCGCGCCCGGTACCGGTCGTCGGTGAGCCACTCGGTGAGCTGTGCGCGCAGCTCCCGCCACGCCGCCGGACCGCGGGCCAGGAAGGCGTTGAGCGACCCGGTGGCATGGACGTCGTCCCCGGTGGCGGCGGCCAGGTCCAGGACGTCGTCGCCGACCGCGATGCCGGTGCGGGGCGGGGTGCCGGGGGTGGAGAAGACGCCGTACGGCAGGTTCGCCAGGCCGAAGCCGGTGCCGGCGGGCAGCTCGAGCCAGGTGTTCCTCACGGTCGCCGGCCCATGGACCAGCTCCACGCGTACCGGCCGTCGTCGGTGGCGGTGGCGCCCTCGCCCAGCTCCAGCGGCCGGAAGGTGTCGATCATGACCGCGAGCTCGTCGAAGCGCTCGGCGCCCAGCGCGCCCTCGACGGCGCCCGGCTGCGGCCCGTGGGTGTGCCCGCCCGGGTGCAGCGACACCGAGCCGCGACCGATGCCCGACCCCTTGCGCGCCTCGTAGTCGCCGTCGACGTAGAACATGACCTCGTCGCTGTCGACGTTCGAGTGGTAGTAGGGCACCGGGACGGCCAGCGGGTGGTAGTCGACCTTGCGCGGGACGAACGCGCAGATCACGAAGCCGGCGCCCTCGAATACCTGGTGCACCGGCGGCGGCTGGTGGACCCGGCCGGTGATCGGCTCGAAGTCGGCGACGTCGAACGCGTAGGGGTACAGGCAGCCGTCCCACCCGACGACGTCGAAGGGGTGCTCGGGGACGACGTGCACGGTGCCCGCCGGCCCGGCGGGACCGCGGTGCCGCACGTACACCTCGACGTCGGCGCCCTCGGCGAGCAGCGGCTCGGCCGGGGCGCGCAGGTCGCGCTCGCAGTAGGGCGCGGTCTCGAGGAACTGCCCGTAGCGGGACAGGTACCGCTTCGGCGGCGCGATGTGCGCGCTCGACTCGATCACGTAGGTGCGCAGCGACTCCTCGCCGGTGGGCACCCAGCGGTGGGTCGTGCCGCGCGGGACGACGACGAAGTCCCCCTGCCCGACCTCCAGCGCACCGAACGACGTCTCCAGGGTCGCCGTCCCGCGCTCGACGAAGACGCACTCGTCGCCGATGGCGTTGCGGTAGTACGGGCTGCTCAGCGAGCTGACGGCGTAGGAGATGCGGACGTCGGGATTGCCCAGCACCAGCCGCCGGCCGGTCACGGCGTCCACCGCCTTGTGCTCCTCGCCGGGGAAGAGGTCGTGCAGCTTCAGGTGCCGCGGCAGCAGGGGCGTGTTCGGGGTGAGCGACTGGTCGGGCAGCTCCCACGGGCGGGCGTCGACCAGCGCCGAGGGCAGGCCGCGGTGGTAGAGCAGCGACGAGTCCGAGGAGAAGCCCTCCTCCCCCACGAGCTCCTCGGAGTACAGCCCGCCGTCGGGACGCCGGAACTGGGTGTGCCGCTTGGGCGGGACCTCCCCCACCCGCCGGTAGAAGGCCATCGCTCGCCCCTCAGAAGTTCCCGCGCCGGGCCTGCTCGCGCTCGATCGCCTCGAACAGCGCCTTGAAGTTGCCCTTGCCGAAGCCGAGCGAGCCGTGCCGCTCGATGAGCTCGAGGAAGACCGTCGGCCGGTCACCGGTCGGCTTGGTGAATATCTGCAGCAGGTAGCCGTCCTCGTCGCGGTCCACCAGGATCCCGCGGGACTGGAGCTCCTCGATCGGCACGCGCACCTCGCCGATGCGCGCGCGCAGCTCCGGGTCCTCGTAGTAGGAGTCCGGGGTGGCGAGGAACTCGATGCCCTCGGCACGCAGCGCGTCGACCGTGCCGAGGATGTCGCCGGTGGCCAGGGCGACGTGCTGGGCCCCCGGCCCGCCGTAGTACTGGAGGTACTCGTCGATCTGCGACCGCTTCTTGCCCGGCGCCGGCTCGTTGAGCGGGAACTTCACCCGGTGGTTGCCGTTGGCGACGACCTTGCTCATCAGCGCCGAGTACTCGGTGGCGATGTCCGCGCCGACGAACTCGGCGAGGTTCGTGAAGCCCATGACCCGGTTGTAGAAGGCGACCCACTGGTCCATCGCGCCGAGCTCGACGTTGCCGACGACGTGGTCGATGGCCTGGAACAGCCGCGCCGGGGCGCCCGGCCTGGGGACCCGGGTCGAGGTCCGGGCGACGAAGCCGGGCAGGTGCGGGCCGGAGTACCGGGACCGGTCGACCAGGGTGTGCCGGGTGTCGCCGTACGCGGCGATGGCCGCGATCCGGACGGTGCCGTGCTCGTCGCTCACGTCGTGCGGCTGCTCGAGGACGGTGGCGCCCATCGCGGCGGCGTGCGCGATGCACCGGTCGACGTCGGGGACGGTCAGGGCGATGTCGACGATGCCGTCGCCGTGCCGGCGGTGGTGGTCGGCCAGCGGGCTGGCCGGGTCGTAGGCACCGGTGAGCACGAAGCGGGCGGCACCGGAGCGCAGGACGTAGGCGACGGAGTCGCGGTTGCCGGTCTCGGGGCCCGAGTAGGCGATCAACTCCATGCCGAACGCCGACTGGAAGAAGTGCGCGGACTGGGTGGCGTTGCCGACCACCCACACCAGCGAGTCCCAGCCGCTGACCGGGAACGGGTCGCCGGCGGGGTCGTGGTCGACGAGTCCGACCAGTTGCCGGAGCTGCTCGGGGTCCAGCTGCGCCGCGCGCTCGTCGTGCAGGGTCATGCGGGTCCCTCCGTCGTGGACGGTGTCTTGCGACGCAGGACACACCGGGGGCACGCTGCTGGGCAACCGGTCCTCCTGCTGGTGTGCCGGCTGCCCAGACGGGCCAGCTGCAGGTGCCCTCAGCTGATCGGACTGACCACCTCTTCGGGATGCAAGGAGAGCGGCATGGCGGACGGCGTCGCGTTGGACGCGCTGGACGTGGCCCTGCTCGAGGCGATGCGCGAGCACCGGCGGGCCGGCGTGCTGGAGCTGTCGCGGATCACCGGCGTCGCGCGGGGCACGGTGTCGGCCCGGCTGCAGCGCCTGGAGGACGCCGGGGTGGTCACCGGTTACGGGCCGGAGGTCGACGTCCGCGCGGCGGGCTTCGGCGTGGAGGCGTTCGTGACGCTGGAGATCGCGCAGGGGGCGGTCGACGAGGTGCAGCGCGACCTGGGCGCGATCCCGGAGGTGCTCGAGGCGTACGCCACCACCGGGCGCGGGGACGTGCTGTGCCGGGTCGCCGCGAGCTCCCACGAGGCGCTGCAGCGGACCCTGGTCCAGCTCGACCGGTCCTCGTGCGTGGTCCGGTCGACCAGCGTCGTCGTCCTGTCCCGGCTGGTCCCGCTGCGGGCACTCCCCCTGCTGCGGACCGAGGCGGCCACGGACGCCGGCCGGTCCGGCCACCGCCGCAATCCGGGTCGCTGATGGGTGAGTTCCCGGATGGATCGTCCGGGCGACGGCGCTAGCGTGCGGGCATGACCGCGTCCCCCTCGCGAGCGTCCCGCCCGCTGCTGGCGTCCCTCGTGTTCGGCGCTGCGATCGTCGCCGCGGTGGGCATCGCCGGCTGGCTGCTGCTGCTCCTGGTGAAGGGCACCGTCGTCATCGTGGGCTGGGCGCTCGGCCTGGCGCTGATCGCCGTGCCGCTGCTGCTGTCCCGGCGCATCGTCGGCGAGCACACCGGTGTGGAGCGGCGGCAGCGGCTGTGGACCATCGCCCAGGCGGTGGCCATCGGCGTGGCGCTGTGCGCGATCGCATACTTCGTCGGCGACCACGGCTGGCTGCTGATCGTCGTCCCGGCCGCGGTGGTCGCGGTGCTGCGGGGAGCCCGCGCCGTGCAGGCGTACCGGGAGGAGCGCGCCGTCCGCTGACCCACCGGGCCGGCCGGTCCGCCATGCTGCCGGGATGCGGCGGGTCTGGGGCGTGGTGCTGGCGGCGGTCTTGGCTGTGGCGGCCGGCTGCGGGTCGGACTCCGGCGAGGCCGCCGCGCCGGCCTCCGTGGGGCTCTCCCCGCCCGGGACGCCGCTGGTGGGCGGACTGGTCGTGCCTGTGGGGACCCATCTGGTCGGCCCGGTGTTCCCCGACCTGCCCCACCCGCTGGCGCGCTACGACCGCCAGGTGGCGGTGCTGCAGATCGACGGTGACCCCTTCGCCGCATGGGACGACCTCGCGGGCCAGGCCCAGGACATGGGCCTGCCCGTCGCCGCGAGTGGCGTGTGCACCTGGCTCGATTCTCGGTATCTGGCGACCCCCGTCACGGGCCCCGCTCCGGCGACCACGGCCGCGCTGGACTGCCGAGGCGGCGGGCACCGGTCGCTCCAGGACGGCCCGGGGGTCGGCATCGCGATGCGCATGTGGTGGTGGGACGCCGGGGCGGAGCTGCACGTCGACTATTTCGAGGGCGACCTCGGGGACCTCTTCTCCGGCGGGCCGACGACCGGCGACCCCGGTCCCGCGCCGGCGACGGCCGCGGACCGGCTCCCGAAGCGCGACGCGCCGGTCGCGGTCGAGATCGGCGAGCCGTTCGGGAGGGAGAACAACTGCTTCGAATCGGGCTACGACCGGCTGACCCTGCCGGCCGGAGCGCGCCTGGTCGGCGGCGGGACCACGCCCGGCTCCACCGGCGACTTCGCCGCTGTCCTGGCCGTCGAGGACCCGCGAGCCGTCCTGGGAGCGCTGCGCGACCAGCTCGACGGGCCGGACAGCTCCTTCGGGAACTACGGCCTCGACGAGGTGGCGCTGGCCGACGGGACCCTCGTCTGGAGTCTCACCGGCGGGGTCGAGGCCGGAGGCGGCGGGTGCTCCATGTGGTCCAGTCCCGACGGCACGGCCGTCCTGGTCACGACGTCCAGCGACTGAGCCGGTGGACGGTCAGTACGGCGGCGGACCGGGGAGCGCCGCCGCCGACGCCACGACGTGGTCGACAAGGCCGTAGCGGACCGCCTCCTCGGGCGTGAACCAGCGGTCGCGGTCGGAGTCGGCCTCGATCTGCTCGACCGGCTGGCCGGAATGGTCGGACTGCAATTCGTTGATCTGCCTCTTGAGCGCGCGCAGCATGTCCGCCTGGATGGTGATGTCCGACTGCGTTCCACCGACGCCCGCCGAGGGCTGGTGCATCATGATCCGCGTGTGTGGGAGCGAATAGCGCTTCCCGGGAGTTCCGGCCGAGAGCAGGAACTGCCCCATCGAGGCCGCCATCCCCATGCCGTAGGTGGCGACGTCGCAGTCGACGAAGCGCATGGTGTCGTAGAGCGCGAGCCCCGCGCTGACCGAACCCCCCGGTGAGTTGACGTAGAGGTGGATGTCCCGGCTCGAGTCCTGGGCCGAGAGCAGTAACATCTGGGCGCTCAGCTGGTTGGCGATCTCGTCGTCCACCTCGCGGCCGAGCAGGACGATGCGTTCGCGCAGCAGGCGCTCGTAGACGGCGTCGGAAAGGCTGGTCGCTGATCCCCCTCCACGCATCTCGGGCATCGCTGAGTTGTCGAGCAGACCATTCCGCATGATTCCGATCCCTACGCATTCCGGTGGGCGATGACTCCCGGAGCCTCCCGGAATGGGTCCGGAGAGGCACTGCGGGAACCCGCCCTTTCGCAATTCGCGGAATTCTTGTGCCGTGGGCTGAATGGTCTTGACGACACGACACCCGGTCGGCCCCGCGGCACCGGCGTGCGCCCCGGTCATCGGAACGCCGTGACGACGACGCGAGCGGCGGCGGCGAGGAGGGCGTCGTCGTGCGCGGCGTCGAGCTGGTCCCTGCTGGACATCACGGCGACCACGATGGGGGCGCGGCCGGGCGGGACCAGCACGGCCACGTCGTTGCGGGTGCCGTAGGCAGCGGTCCCGGTCTTGTCGCCGACCACCCAGTCCCCGGGGACGCCGGCACGGATGAGCGTGTCCCCGGTGGTGTTGCGGCGTAACCAGTCGGCGAGCTGCTCGCGGTCCTCGGCGTCGACGCCGAGGCCGTCCACCGCGTAGGCGCGCAGCCCGTTGGCCAGCGCCCGGGGTGTCGTGGTGTCCCGCGGGTCACCGGGCACCACGCTGTTGAGGTCCGGCTCGGTCCGGGAGACCTGCGTGACGTCGTCGCCCATGGCCTCGAGCGCCGCGTCGAGTCCTGCTGGGCCGCCCAGCTCCTGCAGCACCAGGTTGAGAGCGGTGTTGTCGCTGTGGCGCACGGCGGCGTCGCACAGCTCCTGGAGCGTCATCGCCGCCCCCACCCTGGTCCCGGTGACCGGCGAGTGGCCGGCCGCGAGGTCGCTCCGCTCGATCGGCACGCTGCGCTGCAGGTCCGCGGCCGACGTCCGGGCCAGGAGCGCACCGACGGCGAGGGCCTTGATCGTGCTGGCGTGGGCGAAGCGCTCGTCCGCGCGGTGGGCGAGCGTTCGTCCGGATCCCGTGTCGACCGCGTACACGCCCAGCCGAGCGTCGAACTGCTCCTCCAGCGCGACCAGCTCACCGGCCGCCGCGACCTCCTCGGCGAGGGGTGCCGGGGGCGTGGCGGACTCGACCGCCGCGGTGCCGGGGTCCGACCGGGGTGGCTCCTCGTACGACGACGAGCACGACGCGGCACCGAGGACGAGGAGGCAGACGAGGCCGCGTCGTGCCGTCCCGACGGCTCGTCGCCCTCCGGTCGGCGGGGCGGATCGGGAGACGTGACGGATGTCCGGCACGTGGCTGCCCTCCTTCGAGTTGGGCCGGTCAGGCGGTACGCAGGGCCTCGGTGGGCGGGAGCCGCGCGGCGCGTGCGGCCGGGTACAGCCCGGCCAGCACCCCGACGAGCAGAGCGGCGGCCAGGCCGCCGAGCAGCGCGGCCGCGGGGAGCACCGTCCGTTGTCCCTGGTGGGCCGTGTACGCCGCGGTCACGACGCTGCCGAGGACAACTCCGGCCAGTCCCCCCACCCCGGACAGCGCGAGTGACTCCACCACGAACTGGATCCTGACGTGCCGCCGGGTCGCACCCAGAGCCCGGCGCAGTCCGATCTCGCGCCGCCGCTCCAGCACGCTGAGGACCATGACGTTGGCGATCCCGACGCCTCCCACCAGGAGCGCCACGGCACCGAGCCCCAGGAGGAGCGAGGTGAACGCCCCGGATGCGGCCGCGCGAGCGGCGAGGGCGTCCGAGGGGCGGCTGACCGCCACCTCCTCCGGGTTCTCCGGGTCGGCCGCCCGGGCCAGCGACCGCTGCACCGTCTCGACCCGATCGGTGGCGGCCCGCACGTACACGGTGGTGGGCGCCGGCGCGTCGCCGTACACGACGGCAGCCTGCTCGTCGCCGATCAACACCGAGCGGTCGATCTCCGGAGCGAGCTCGATCGGCTCGAGGATCCCCACCACGGCGTAGGAGGAGCTCCCGATGACGACCTGACGGGAGCCCTCCACGGAGGAGATCCCCAGCCGCTCGGCGGCGACCGCTCCCAGGACCGCCACGGGGTACCCGTCGACCGCGTCGTCCAGGAACGTCCCGGCCGCGACCCGGCCACCCACCGTGTCGAGGAGGTCCGGGGTGGCCGTCTGGACCACGATGCCGTTGGTGTCGGCCTCCGGGATCAGGTCGCTGCGGCGCGCGGTGAGGTCGGTCGCCCCCACCGCCGCTGCACCCAGGACGCCGTCCATGCGCCCCATGGTCGCGGCCGCCGCGGTCGGCAACGTCGCCTCGCCCCCGCCGAGGGTGCTGCCCGGCTCGACGCGCAGGAGGTTCGTCCCCAGCCTGTCCAGTCGGTCGAGCAGCTCCGCTCGGCTGGACTCGGACAGCCCGAGGACGGCGATCATGGCGCAGATCCCGATGGCGATGCCCAGACCGGACAGCGCTGCCCGCAGCGGCCGCGCCCGCAGCCCGGCGATGCCGACCCGCCAGACGTCGGGGAGCAGCAGCCGGCTGGGTTCCGGAGCGCCCGGCGCGGTCACCGGCTCCCCTCCCGCCGGGCCGAGTCGTCCTCGATGCGGCCGTCCCGGAGGGCGATCCGCCGTGGCAGCGCGGCGGCCAGGTCCCGGTCGTGCGTGATGACCACGATCGTCGTGCCCTGCTCGTTGAGCGTGCGCACCAGCTCGACCACCTCCTGCCCCGCGGCGGTGTCGAGGTTGCCGGTCGGTTCGTCGGCCAGGACGACGTCCGGCTCGTGCACGACCGCCCGGGCGATCGCCACGCGCTGGCGTTCACCTCCGGAGAGCTCGGCGGGCGAGTGGGACAACCGGTGCCCCAGTCCGACCCGGTCCAGGGCGGCAGCGGCCCGTCGTAGCCGATCGCGCAGCGGGACGCCGGCGTACAGGAGGCCGTTGGCCACGTTGTCGACCGCGCTCACCGCGTCGAGCAGGAAGAACTGCTGGAAGACGAAGCCGATCCGTCGGCACCGGAGGGCCGACAGCTGTCCGTCCGTCAGCGCGGAGACGTCCTGGCCGGCGACCCGGACGGTCCCCGTGGTCGGCCGGTCCAGCGATCCCAGGAGGTTGAGCAGGGTGCTCTTGCCCGAACCGGACGGGCCGACGACGGCGAGCAGTTCGCCCGCGCTCACGCGGACGTCGACGCCGGTGAGCACGACCAGGTCGCCGTACTGCTTGCTGACACCGTCGAGGCCGAGGACCTCGGTCATGACGGCACCGTCACACGGGTGCCCTCGGACAACCCGGCTCCGGTCACCTCCACCAGGCCCTGGGCGAAGGCCCCGGTCTCGACCGGGACCAGGCGGAGACCGCCGGCCTCGGTGACCGTCTCCACCGCATGACCCCCGTCGGCCAGCGCGAGGAGGGCCTCCACGGGGACGGCGAGGACGTCCGGTCTCTCGCCGCGCGTGACCTGCACGTCCACCGCGGCGCCGTCCAGACCGCCCCGTTCGGCAGGGTCGTCGAAGCGCACGGTGGCCGTCACGGTGCGCTCCCCGGCGTCCGGTCCGCCGTCGGGCTGGGACACCGCGACGGTGGACACCGACGCCACGGTCCCCGCGGCGACCCGGCCGTCGGGCAGCTCGATCCCGGCAGGGTCGCCCACCTGCACGACCGACACGGTGCGCGCGTCGAGCTCCACCTCGACGAGTGGGGTCGTCCCGGTCACCTGGAGGACGGCGGCCCCCGGCTGGACCACGCCGCCGACGTCCGTCGCGTGCCCGGCGACCCGGACCGCGCCGGGGGCCACGACGGCAGCACCGAGGTCGACGGTGCCGGTCTGCTCGACCTGCAGCGTCTCCTGCCAGGCGCGGACGGCCCGGGCCGTCCGGCTGTCGAAGTGCTCGTCGGCCGCCCCACCGAGTTGCGACCCGTGACCGAGGTCGATCAGGTTCTGCTCCAGCAGCCGGACGTCGGGCCCGTCGGAGACGCCGACCTGCAACGTCCGGTAGAGCGGGGAGTCCCCGTAGAGCAGGACCGCCCGCCTCCCGTCGACCCCGAACAGCACCTGGCCGCGCTCCACCACCGAACCCTCGGCAGCCAGCAGGGTGATCTTCCCGGCGAGATCGGTGACGACGGTCGAGGTCGCTCCGTAGCCCAGGGTGCCCGAGACGTCCTCCTGCAGCAGCAGCGTGGTCAGCTGCACCTCCGCCGTCCTCGTCTCGACGCGGCCGGTGTCCGGGGCCTGCTCACCGGTGCCCCCGGCGAGCGCGATCGCGCCCGCGGAGACCGCCACGAGCAGGGCCACGGCACCGACGGCCAGGGCCACGCGGCGGCTCACGGCTGTCCCGGCAGGTCGATCCCCACCTCGCGGGCGCACTCCTGCCGCGCCTCGACCAGCGCCGGGTCGTCCAGGTCGACGCCTCCACCCAGCTGCTGGGTCACCTGGCCACCCGGCCCCGGACGGGGGTCGGGGACGTCGAAGCCCCGGTCCCGCAAGCAGCCCGACAGCGCGACCAGTGCATCGATGTCGGGCAGCGCGGCACCGGCTCCTCCCCCGCCACCCACCGGTGCCAGGTCCCGGCAGGCCTCCTGGGCGGCGGCGAGGGCCGCCTGGTCGACCGACCCGTCGACGACGACCGGCCGCCCGGGCGCGGGGTCGCGGACGTCGACGCCGTTGTCCCGCAGGCACTGGGCGAACGCGGCACCGGGGTCGTCGGCGGCCGGACCGGGCTCCGCGCCCCCGCCGTCGGTGCCGCACCCGGGCAGGACCATCACACCCAGCGCCGCCGTCATCGCGCAGCTCAGCCGGCGCATCGGCGCAGTCAGTAGCATCTCGGCCTCCTCCAGCCACCCGCTCTGGGCGGCGAAACCATGTCTAGGAGGCGTCGTGTTGCACGGACGCAAAGCGCGGGGCCGGACGGCAGGGCGGTCTTAACACCGAGCGAACCTCGTCCGAGAGATCCTTCCGGGGATGAAGATCCTGGTCGTCGAGGACGAGCCCTTCATGGCCGAGGCCCTGGCCGACGGCCTCCGGCGCGAGGGGATGGCCGTCGACGTCGCGTCCGACGGCGATCAGGCCCTGGAGAAGATCGTCGTCTCCGCGTACGACGTCGTCCTCCTCGACCGTGACATCCCGCGCGTCCCGGGGGACGTGGTCTGCCGAGCGATCGCCGACCAGCGCCCGGAGACGCGGATCCTCATGGTGACCGCGGCGGGCGAGGTCGGGGACCGGGTGGCCGGCCTCCAGCTCGGTGCCGACGACTACCTGCCCAAGCCCTTCGCCTTCCTGGAACTCGTGGCGCGGGTCCGGGCGCTGGGCCGCCGCCCCGCGGCGCGACGGCCGCCCGTCCTCGTCCGCGGCGACGTCCGGTTGGACTCGGGCGCCCGCCGTGCCTGGCGGGGGACGCGGGAACTGCCGCTCACCCGCAAGGAGCTGGCCGTCCTGGAGGTCCTCGTGGCCGCCGACGGTTCGGTGGTCAGCGCCGAGGAGCTCCTGGAGAGGGTGTGGGACGAGCACATCGATCCCTTCACCTCCGTCGTGCGGGTGACCATGTCGACGCTCCGGCGCAAGATGGGCGACCCGCCGCTGATCGAGACGCTGCCCGGTCAGGGTTACCGGCTGTGAGGGTTCGCTGGACCGTCTCCCTGCGGATCGCCCTGACCGTCGCGGCGTCCTTCCTCGTCGCCGGAGCGCTGCTGCTGACGGTGAACTTCGCGCTCGTCTCCAGCCGTCTGCCCGGGGACGAACTCGTCGTCCGCCAGATCCCCGAGGGCGTCGATCCGGCCGGCGACGGCAGCTGTGCCCCGGCGGACTGCCCGGACGTCTCGCCTCGGATCGACACGGCGATCGTCGACGCGGCGCGGCAGCTGAGACGACAGACGCTCGACGAACTGCTCACCCAGTCGCTGTGGACGCTCCTGCCGGCCACGGTGCTGGCCGCCGTGCTGGGGTGGGTGATCGCCCGTCGCGCGGTCAGGCCGGTGCACGCGATCACCGCAGCCGCACGGACCATCAGTGAGAACGACCTGCACCAGCGGCTGCGCGTGGAGGGGCCGGACGACGAGCTCAAGGAACTCGCCGACACCTTCGACGACATGCTCGGCCGCCTGGACACGGCGTTCTCCGCGCAACGCCGCTTCGCCGCAGCCGCCAGCCACGAGCTGCGCACCCCCGTGGCCGTCCAGCGCACGCTCCTCGACGTCACGCTGGCCGACCCGGACGTCGATCGGGAGCGCTTGCTGCTGATGGCGACCCGGCTCAGGCACCTGGGAGAGCGACAGGAACGCATCATCGAGGGGCTGCTCACCCTGGCCAGGGCGGGGCAGATCCGCGGTCACCGGGACCGGTGCGATCTCGCGCAGCTGACCAGCGAGGCGATCGCCGCCGTCCGGGCCGACGCCGATCGACGCGGGCTGCGCATCAGCACGGCGCTCGACCCCGCTCCCACGACGGGCAACGCCGCACTGCTGGGCAGGTTGGCCGGCAACCTGGTCGAGAACGCCGTGCGGCACAACCACGACGGCGGGGTGGTCCGCGCGACCACCGTCCTCGATCGGGATCGCAGTCGGCTCGTCCTCGAGAACGACGGGGACCCGTTGACCGACGTGGACGTCGAGCGGCTCTTCGAGCCGTTCCACCGCGGCGGGCGCGCGCGAGTGCACGCGGACCAGGGCACCGGCCTCGGGCTCTCCGTCGCGCGGTCCATCGCGGAGGCGCACGGGGGCACCCTGACGCTCCGGCCGCGCGCCGAGGGCGGCGCGACGGTGGTCCTCGAGCTCCCTGCCGCCTCCGCCGAGCCACCGGGGTCCGTTGCCGGAGCGTGAGCCCCGGGGCGAGGGACCCCAGACACCACCGGCCCGGCACCGCGAGTGCGGTACCGGGCCGGTGGACGGGACTACAGGACCGAGCCGATGATCAGCTGCAGCCGCTGGTGGAGCCGCAGCCCTCGCAGACGTAGCAGCTGCCGGCGGGGCGCATCTTCGTGCCGCAGGTCATGCACAGCGGCGCGTCGGTGGCGGTCCCGGTCACCAGCTCCAGCAGCTCGGCGGAACTGTGGGCCTCCTTGAGGTCCTTCTTGCCCTCGGCCTTGGCCTCCGGCTTGGCGGGGGCCTCGGTCGGCACCGAGTTGCGCAGCGCCTCGACGTCGACGTCCTCGTCCTCGACCACCGTGGCGGTCGAGGCGGGGGTGTCGTAGCCCGACACCTGCGCCGCGCGCTCCTCGGCGGTGAAGATGCCGAGGTTCGCGCGCTTGTCGACGGGCAGGTGGTCCAGCGCCAGACGACGGAAGATGTAGTCCATCACCGACTGGGCGATCCGGATGTCCGGGTCGTCGGTCATGCCGGCCGGCTCGAAGCGCATGTTCGTGAACTTCTGGATGTAGGTCTCCAGCGGCACACCGTGCTGCAGCGCGATCGAGATGCCGATCGAGAAGGCGTCCATGACACCGGCCAGGGTCGAGCCCTGCTTGCCCAGCTTGAGGAAGACCTCGCCCAGGCTGCCGTCCTCGTACATGCCGGCGGTCATGTAGCCCTCGGCACCGGCGACGCTGAACGACGTCGTCATGCTGGTGCGCTTCTTGGGCAGCCGCTTGCGGACCGGGTGCGACATCGCCGGCGGGGCCGCGACCTCGACGGCCACCTCCGCCTTCTTGCCGTCGTTCTTGCCCTTGCCGTCGGACAGCGGCTGGCCGACCTTGCAGTTGTCGCGGTAGATCGCCAGCGCCTTGAGGCCGAGCTTCCAGCCCTGGAAGTAGATGTTCTCCACGTCCTCGACGGTCGCCGTCTCCGGCATGTTGACCGTCTTGCTGATCGCGCCGGAGATGAACGGCTGCACCGCGGCCATCATCCGCACGTGGCCCATCGGGGAGATGGCCCGCTCGCCCATCGCGCAGTCGAAGACCTCGTAGTGCTCCGGGCGCAGGCTCGGGGCGTTGACCACGTGGCCGTTCTCGGAGATGAACTCGACGATCGCCTCGACCTGCTCGTCCTGGTAGCCCAGGCTGCGCAGCGCCCGCGGCACCGTCTGGTTGACGATCTGCATCGAGCCGCCGCCGACCAGCTTCTTGAACTTGACCAGCGAGAAGTCCGGCTCGATGCCGGTCGTGTCGCAGTCCATCATGAAGCCGATGGTCCCGGTGGGGGCCAGCACGGAGGCCTGGGCGTTGCGCCAGCCGTTGTCCGCGCCGATCTCCAGGCACTCCTGCCACTGCGCGGTGGCGGCCTTGAGCACGTCGGCGTCGTCGGCGCCGACCGGGCGGATCGCGTCGTTGGCCGCGGCGTGCTTGCGCATGACCCGGGCGTGGGCGTCGGCGTTGCGGGCGAAGCCCTCGTAGGCGCCGACGATGCCGGCGAGCTCCGCCGAGCGGCGGTAGGCGGTGCCGGTCATCAGCGAGGTGATGGCGGCGGCCAGCGTCTGCCCGCCCCGCGAGTCGTAGGCGTGGCCGGTCGCCATGAGCAGCGCGCCGAGGTTGGCGTAGCCGATGCCCAGCTGGCGGTAGGCGCGGGTGGTCTCGCCGATCGGCGCGGTCGGGAAGTCGGCGAAGCAGATGGAGATGTCCATCGCCGTGATGACCAGCTCGACGGCCTTCACGAAGTTCTTGGAGTCGAAGGTGCCGTCGTCCTTCAGGAACTTCATGAGGTTCAGCGACGCCAGGTTGCACGAGCTGTTGTCCAGGCTCATGTACTCCGAGCACGGGTTGGACGCGTTGATCCGGCCGGTCTCGGGGTTGGTGTGCCAGTCGTTGATCGTGTCGTCGTACTGGATGCCCGGGTCGGCGCACTCCCAGGCGGCCTGGGTGACCTTGCGGAACAGGGTCTTGGCGTCGACGGTCTCGATCACCGAGCCGTCCAGGCGGGCGCGCAGACCGAAGTCGGTGCCCTCCTCGACCGCGCGCATGAAGTCGTCGGAGACGCGGACCGAGTTGTTGGCGTTCTGGTACTGGACGCTGGTGATGTCCTTGCCGCCGAGGTCCATGTCGTAGCCGGCGTCGCGCAGCGCGCGGATCTTGTCCTCCTCGCGCGCCTTGGTCTCGATGAACTCCTCGATGTCGGGGTGGTCGATGTCGAGGACGACCATCTTCGCCGCGCGGCGGGTGGCGCCACCGGACTTGATGGTGCCGGCCGAGGCGTCGGCACCGCGCATGAAGGAGACCGGGCCGGAGGCGGTGCCACCGGAGGAGAGCAGCTCCTTGGAGGAGCGGATGCGGGAGAGGTTCAGGCCGGCGCCGGAGCCGCCCTTGAAGATCAGGCCCTCCTCGCGGTACCAGTTGAGGATCGAGTCCATCTCGTCGTCGACGGCGAGGATGAAGCAGGCGCTGACCTGCTGCGGAGCGCTCGTCCCCACGTTGAACCAGACGGGGCTGTTGAAGCTGAAGTACTGGTGCAGCAGCATCCAGGTCAGCTCGTGCTCGAAGACCTCGGCGTCGCCCTCGGTGGCGAAGTAGCCGTGCTCGCGGCCGGCCGCACCGTACGTCAGCACGACGCGGTCGATGAGCTGGCGCAGGCTGGTCTCGCGCTGCGGGGTGCCGACCGCGCCACGGAAGTACTTCGTCGTGACGATGTTGGTGGCGTTGATGCTCCACTCGGCGGGGAACTCCACGCCGCGCTGCTCGAAGTTGATGGAGCCGTCCCGCCAGTTGGTCATGACGACGTCACGACGCTCCCAGGTCACCTCGTCGTACGGGTGCACACCGGCGGTGGTGAAGACCCGCTTGACCTTCAGGCCCTTCCCCCGGGTCGGCGCCTTGGCGGCGCGACGCGTGCGGCCCGACAGGCGGTCCTCGGTCTCGGTCACTGAGCTCTCCCTCTGTGTCTGGAGCGCGGCGGGGGAAGCGCCTTCTCCGGTACTGCTGGTTGGTTGTGTACCCGCTGGTGCTGACAGTTCTCAGGTGGTGCCCGGTCGGACGACCGGTGTCATCCGTTCGGGCTGACGTCGGCCGCGGACGGGCCGCGCGTCCCGCCGCGCCGGCGCGTGGCGGGCGGTTCCGGCTGCATGCCGGGTAGCGGCAGCGTCCCGGCGGTCAGGTGCCGGGCACGCAGCTCGCTGATCTCCTTCTCGAAGTCCTCGATCGAGGTGAAGGCCCGGTAGACGCTGGCGAAGCGCAGGTAGGCGACCTCGTCGAGCTCCCGCAGCGGACGCAGGATCGCCAGCCCGACCTCGTGGGCGGGCACCTCGGCCGCCCCCGTCGCCCGAATGGCGTCCTCGACCTGCTGGGCGAGCTTCTGCAACTGGTCCTCGTCGACCGGCCGGCCCTGGCAGGCGCGGCGCACGCCGGCGACGACCTTGCTGCGGTTGAACGGCTCGCTCACCCCGCTGCGCTTGACGACGGCGAGCACTGCCTCCTCGACCGTCGTGAACCGACGTCCACAGGCGGGGCAGGAGCGGCGACGACGCGTGGTCGCCCCCTCCTCAGCCTCCCGGGTCTCGATGACCCGGCTGTCCGGGTTGTGGCAGAAGGGGCAACGCACGGCGGTACTCCCTCCCCCGGACTGCGCACCTCCCCCGCACCGCTCCCGGAGGCGACGCCGGCGGTCTCCGGGAGGGCCGCTGTGGACCCTGCTGGGGACAACCGGTGCACGACCGGGGGACGGGCTGGGGACGCCCTGTGGACGGACTTACATCGGTGCAACTACTAGATGTAGGGGAACCCTAGGCAGGGCTCCACTAGATGTGCAAGTGCGCCACGGCGTGGCGTGTTCCCGTTCTTCGCGCGGGTGGCCAGCGGCGGTCAGACACACCAGCAGTCACACGGACACGCCGACGAGGGCCGCGCGCCGAGTGCGCAACGACCCCCGCAGGGTGTAGTGCGTGTCGTCCGGACCGGTGCCGGACGGCCCGGATCGGATCAGGCGGACGAGGCCGCGGAGTCGCCCCACGGCCAGCCGGCGACGTCCTGCATCCGGATCGGCCGGGTCCACCGCTCGGACTCCGGCCCGCCGGGACGGGACCCCGGGACCGCGACCAGCTGCCCGGTGTCGTCCCCGGCACGGTGCCGGCCGACCACCGGCGTCGGCGCGGTCGCGGGCGCACGGTGCCGCCCGGCGTCGGGCTCGGCACACCGGACCACCGGGAACTCGGCCGTCAGGTCGGCCGCGTGCCGGCGGCGACGCGGGGCCGGAGCCGCCGACGGGCCCGAGGACAGGAGCCCCCGCAGCTCCGCCCGGCTCATCACCACCGTCTCGGCCGGGGTCGGGGCCGCGCCCGGGGCGACCTGGGGCCGCTCCACCACGGGGACCGCCACGGTCGGGACCGACGGGGGCTCGGGCAGGCGCACCGAACCGAGGTCGACCCAGCGGACCTGGACGGCACCGTCCACGTGGACGCGCACCTCCGCCTCGCACGCGCCGGACTCGTCGTGCCGCCACCCGAGCACGGCTCCACGTTCCCAGGACCCCTCCACGAGGACCTCGGCGTCGAGGGGCTGGGCGATGGAGGCCGTCGCTCGGCCACGGGTGTGAACTGGCACGGGCGAGACGGTAGGTCGACTCCCCCCGTGCACCCGGGGAGGACGCCGCCCCGAGGATTGACGAAGATGCCCCGCAGGATTGTGGACGTCGCCCCACCGGGACCGGTCGGTCACGGGAGCTCCAGCACCTGGCCCGGCACGACCGCGGAGCCCTCGAGGTCGTTGAGCCGCCCGATCGCGTCGACGACCGCCCGGACGTCCTCGCCGTCGTCGGCCACCGTCGTCGCGATGGACCAGACCGTGTCCCCGGGCCGGACGACGACACTGCTGCCACCGGCCAGCTCGAGCTCCTCCCCGCCACCCAGCAGCGCCGACAGCACCAGGACCGCCAGCGCGGCGGCGGCCACGAGCAGGGTCGTCAGCGCGCACCACCCGCGCCGGGTCAGCCGGAGCGGCGCCGCGGCCGGCTCCGAGCGGCGGGCAGCGTCGGACCGGGACCGGCTCCCGCGGACCGGACGGGGCTCGGGACGGACGGCGCGCCCGCCGGGGCGGGTCGGGTCGCGGCGCAGCGGCGGCGCTCCGGCGCCCGGCCCTCCGGTGCGGACCGGCCGCACCCCGACCCGCTCCGCGACCGGGCGGACCGGCCCGGCGACGCGCAGCCCCGTGCCGCCTCCCGTGGACCCCGCCCCCGCCGGGGACCCCTCGCCCCCGGCGACCCGCATGACCCCGCGCTCCGTGCCCGCCATCCCGGCGCCTCCTCCGCGACGGCCGCCGGGTTCCCGGCGACCGAACAAGCGTTCGATTCGAACATCAGTGCGATGTCTACCGCACGCCGCCGACAGGATCGATCCGACACGGCATCTTCGAACATGTGTTTGAGGAACTGCCGTCGACGCGCTACCGTCCGACCGGGCACCGCGCCCGGCGGCTCCCGCGGGGATCGCGGCCGGTGCCCCGAGGAGGACGGACGAGCCGTGGCGACACGGCCGGCGAGGAGGAGACGTGGCGGGCACGAGCGGGACGTCGGGGGGACGCGGCGGACGCCGCGCGAGCGGTACGGCCACGGGCACCACGGCCACCACGACCGGCAGCGCGACCGGGGAGGTCCGCACCTTCCCGGACCGGAGCGAGGCCGGTGACGGTCTGACCCAGCGACAGCGGCGCGTCCTCGAGGTCATCCGCGACTCGATCGACCGTCGCGGGTACCCGCCGTCCGTGCGGGAGATCGGCGAGGCCGTCGGCCTGTCCTCCGCCTCCTCGGTCGCCCACCAGCTGTCGGTGCTGCAGAAGAAGGGCTGGCTGCGCCGCGACCCCAACCGGCCGCGCGCGCTGGACGTGCGCCTGCCGGGCGAGACGCTCGTCGGCAGCGCCACGGCGACGCCCCCACCGGTCGCGGAGGACTCCGCCAGCCCGGTGCCGACCTACGTCCCGCTGGTCGGCCGCATCGCCGCCGGTGGCCCGGTGCTCGCCGAGCAGGCGGTGGAGGACGTGTTCCCCCTCCCCCGCGAGCTGGTCGGCGAGGGCACGCTGTTCATGCTCAAGGTCACCGGTGACTCGATGGTCGAGGCCGCCATCTGCGACGGCGACTGGGTCGTCGTCCGCCAGCAGCCGACGGCCGAGAACGGTGAGATCGTCGCCGCGATGATCGACGGCGAGGCCACGGTGAAGACCTACAAGCGCAAGGACGGGCACGTGTGGCTGCTGCCGCACAACCCGGCCTACGAGCCCATCCCGGGCGACGAGGCCACCGTCCTCGGCCGGGTGGTCACGGTGCTGCGGCGGGTCTGACCCGCTGCCGGCCGGCGCGTCCGCACGGCGCGCCGGCCGCTCGGCCGGCCGGCCCGGTCAGGCGCGCGGCGGCGGTGGCGCGCTGCGGCGGCGTAACCGACCCAGGATCCACACCGCCACAGTGGCCACGATCGCGGCCACCAGCCCCGCGGCGAACGGGGAGACGCCGTCCTCGGTCTCGGTGAGGACGTCGGTCAGCGACCCGTCGGCCGCTCCGGTGGCCGCCGCGGGCGCCGGAGCCGCGGCCGGCACGGGCACCACGGTGACCGCGCTCGGCACGCCCTCGCTGGCCACCACCAGCGCCGAGCCGTCCGCCGAGAAGCTGATCGCCTCGCCCTGCGGGGACTCCGGCAGCGGGATGCGCACCGGCGTCCCCGCCAGCGCGGCCGGGACGTCGGACCCGACCAGCGGCCAGACGTAGGCATCGGTGTACGTGCGCAGCGCCAGTGCGTGCCCGTCGGCGGCCACGGCTCCGCCCGTCACGAGGAGCTGCCCCGCCCGGCCCACCGGACCGCCCGGCGTCCCGGTGAGGGTGAGGTCGACCGAGCCGACCTCGACCAGGCCCACGGTCGCCGCCTCCTCCAGCGCCGACACCGGCCGGTAGACGTCGCTGGAGCCCAGCACCTCCTTGGTGACCACGTAGGGCGTCCCGTCCGGCGCCAGGAGCAACGCCTCGGCGTCCCGCGGGCCGTCCGGGTAGGCGAGCCGGTAGACGCTGGTCGCACCGTCCGGCCGGAGCGCGATGAGGGCCACCGTGGCCCGGGCCGCGTTGTTGTCCCCGGTGTCGGCCAGCCAAACCGTCCCGTCCGAGCCGACGGCCATGTCCTCGGGGTCGTAGGGGTCGACCGGCGCCCGGTGCACGGTCGTCGTCCGGCAGGCGGGGTCGAGCGCGTACACCGCGACCTCGTCACCACCGTCGTTGATGGCCAGCATGGCGCCGTCGGCACCGACCACCAGCCCCGAGAGCTCGGTGAGCGTGGGGTCGGTGATCTCGCACTGGACCGACGGCGCCGGCGGCTCCTCCGCGCGTGCTGCGGGTGCCGCCAGGGACAGCGAGATCCCGGCGAGGGCGACGGCGCCCGCGGCCCGGCCGATCGCCGCGCGGGGGACCGCACCGAGAGCCGGGACCGTCACGCGGTCACGCCGGCGGTCGGCCTGCTCGTACACGCACCCAGCGTGACATCACGAGTGCATCGAGTGCGTGAACCACGCCCAGCAGCAGGACGCCGACGGCCGCACCGACGACGGCGTCGCTGACCCAGTGGAAGTCCAGGGCGATCATCACCGCGGCGCAGAGGACCGGCCCGACCACCGCGAGGGCCCAGAGGAGGCGCTGGGCGGTGGGCGGCATGCCGAACTGGACGGCCTGCCAGCGGGCGACCCCCCACAGCAGCACCGCGTTGGCCACGTGCCCGGACGGGAAGGAGGCCCCGTCCTCGTGGTGCAGGTAGAGGCCCTCGTGACCGGGGGCGGTCCGGCCGATGCCCCACTTGAGGCTGTAGACGACCACGCTGAGCAGCACGAGGGCGAGGAGCACCCGGGGCAGCGGCAGCAGTGTCCGGCGACGGACGGCCAACCAGCCGATCAGGCAGGCGAGCACGACCAGCATCGTGCCGCGGCCGCCGATCTGGGTGACCACCCACAGCGGCCAGTAGGCGGCGGAGTCGCGCAGCCCCCACTCGGAGACGACGTCGGAGACCTCCACGTCGATCCGCTCGGTGACGCCCCGGCCGAGCACGTCGGCGGTGACGACGACGGTGACGACCAGGGCGAGGAGCATCGCCCACCACGGGGGCCGGCCGGCCGAGACCACGGCGGGGTGGCCCTGGACCGGGTCCTGCCGGAACGAGGCCTCGAAGGACCGTCGCACCACGCCGCTGGTCACCCGGTCACGGTACCGGGACGTGACCGCACCGTGACCTCGAGCGGGCGGAACGACCCCGCTGAGGGTCCCGCGCGGGGTGGCGCGACGGCACCGGCTCAGCCGACCGGCGTGCCGAACTCCTCGAGCGCCGCGGCGAGGGCGCCGTCCACCCGGGCGGACAGGCGCGTGCCGCCGGCCTCGTGGCTCTCGGTGAGCACCTCGCCGTCCCGGTGGACCCGGGCGACCAGGTCGCCGCGGTCGTAGGGCACCAGGACGTCGACCTCGGTCTCCGGGTGGGGCAGACGGGCGGCGAGGAGCTCCCGCAGCCGGTCGATCCCCTCACCGGTCCGGGCCGAGACCCACACCGCGCCGGGCAGCGCCTGCCGGAGGGTGAGCACGTCCTCCTCGGTC
This sequence comes from Blastococcus sp. TF02A-26, assembly GCF_003319125.1. Lineage (GTDB taxonomy): Bacteria > Actinomycetota > Actinomycetes > Mycobacteriales > Geodermatophilaceae > Trujillonella. The sequence goes on from NZ_QOHG01000010.1 coordinate 131,241, forward strand.
ATCGCGTCGACCTTGTTGACGACGATGAGCTCGGGCACCGAGCGCGCGTCGATGTCCTGCAGCACCACCCGCACCGCGTCGATCTGGCCGAGCGGGTCGGGATCGGAGCCGTCGACGACGTGCAGCAGCAGGTCGGCGGCGGCCACCTCCTCCAGCGTGGAGCGGAAGGCGTCGACGAGCTGGTGCGGCAGGTGGCGCACGAAGCCGACGGTGTCGGTGAGCGTGTACTCCCGGCCCTCCTCGGTCTGCGCGCGGCGGACCGTCGGGTCGAGGGTGGCGAACAGCGCGTTCTCCACCAGCACGCCGGCACCGGTGAGCCGGTTGAGCAGGCTGGACTTGCCGGCGTTGGTGTAGCCGGCGATCGCCACGCTGGGGACGGCGTTGCGGCCGCGGCTCGCGCGCTGCGTCTCCCGCGCGGTCGCCATGCCGGCGATCTCCCGGCGCAGCTTGCTCATCCGCGACCGGATGCGGCGCCGGTCGGTCTCGATCTTCGTCTCACCCGGGCCACGGGTACCGATGCCGCCACCGCCGGCGACGCGGCCACCGGCCTGCCGGGACAGCGACTCACCCCACCCGCGCAGCCGCGGCAGCATGTACTGCATCTGGGCGAGCTCGACCTGGGCCTTGCCCTCCCGGCTGCTCGCGTGCTGGGCGAAGATGTCCAGGATCAGCGCGGTCCGGTCGACCACCTTGACCTTGAGGATCTTCTCCAGGGCGTTCAGCTGGCCGGGGGTCAGCTCGCCGTCGCAGATCACGGTGTCGGCGCCGGTCGAGGCGACGATGTCGCGGATCTCGTTGGCCTTGCCGGAGCCCACGTAGGTGCCGGCGTCCGGCGTCGAGCGCCGCTGGCTGACCGCCTCCAGCACCTGCGAGCCGGCGGTCTCGGCCAGGGCGGCGAGCTCGGCCAGGGAGCGGTCGGCGTCGGCCTGGGTGCCCTCGGTCCAGACCCCCACCAGGACGACGCGCTCGAGGCGCAGCTGCCGGTACTCGACCTCGGTGACGTCGGCCAGCTCGGTGGAGAGGCCGGCCACGCGGCGGAGACCACCACGCGCCTCGAGGTCGTAGCTGCCGGTGGTGTCGTCGGGCTCGTCCCACTGGCCGGCCGGCGCGGGGCGGCTCCCGAGGTCGCGCGGCTCGTCGGCGGGCTGGGTGGTGCCGGTCGCGCGGTCGGCGCGGTCCTGGGCGTCGGCGAGCACGGCTCGGTTCTGGGCGGTCGTCATCGTCTCCAGCGTGGCATGCCCCTCGTCGCGGGGCATCTGAGTTGTGGCTGCTGCTCGTGTCATCGCCCGGTACAACACCGCGCGGGCCCGCATGCATCCCGCCCGCGCGGGGGTAGGTCCTCCCCGACGGACGACATGCACGCCGATCGAGGAGGCAGCCGTGAGCACCAGCAGCACCGAGGGCGTCGAGGACCCGGGCGCGGACCCGAAGGGGCTGAACCCGCCGCGCAATCTGTTCGGCGGAGCCGACCAGGACACCGGCCGCGGCGAGCCGCGGGGCACCGGCAACGTCGGTCCCGGCGACAAGCCCGAGGCGCCGACGGACGACCCGGAGACCCGGGCCGACACCCCCGACCGGCCCTAGCCGGCCGCGGGCCGCCCCGGGCTGGTCGGAGTCACCCCAGCCACTCGGCGGTGAGCTCGCCGGCGGCGACGACGACCGCCGGACCGCGCAGCACCGTGGTGTCCGGGGCGACGTCGACGGTCAGCCGGCCGCCGGGGACGTCGACCACGACGGTCCCGGCGGTCGCGCCCCCGGCCACCAGGGCGGCGTAGGCGGCGGCGCAGGCGCCGGTGCCGCAGGAGCGGGTCTCCCCCACCCCGCGCTCGTGCACCCGCAGGCGGATGTGCGCGTCTGCACCCTCGCCCGCCGCCCGCAGCACGGTGATCAGCTCGACGTTCACGCCCTCGGGGAACAGCGCGGCGTCGAAGCGTGGCGGCGCCGCCAGGTCCAGCGCGTCGAGGTCGACGTCGGTGAGGCAGGCCAGGTGCGGGTTGCCCATCGACACCGCGAGCCCGTCGAACCGCCGGCCGGCCAGCTCGGCCGAGCCGCGGCCGAACTCGCGCGCCGGGCCCATGTCGACCCAGTAGGTCCCGTCGGCGCCGGCGCCCACCCGCCGGGGGCCGCCGCGGGTGCCGACCCAGACCCCGTCGGTGCAGGCGGCGCGGTCGAGCAGGCCCTCGGTGACCAGCACGTGCAGGAACAGCCGGATGCCGTTGCCGCACATCTCGGCCAGCGACCCGTCGGCGTTGCGGTGGTCCATGAACCACTCGCAGCGGGTGAGGTCCTCGCCGAGGACGGCGGGGGCGTCGGGCACGTGCACGCTGCGCACCACCCGGAGGACGCCGTCGCCACCGAGGCCGGCGCGGCGCTCGCAGAGCCGGCGGACCATGGCGTCGTCCAGCCGGCTCTCCGGCCAGCGGTCGCCGTCGGGATCGGGCAGGACGACGAAGTCGTTCTCCGTGCCGTGCCCGACGAGCACCCGGTTGCTCACTGCCGCCTCCTCGCTGACGCTCGTCGGCCGCGTTCGCCGCGCTGCTCCGCCCCTGGTGAGCTCGCGAGCTCGCTCACTCCCTGATGGTACGGGCGGTGATCAGCTTCCCCACCGCGTCGGCCAGGTCGGGACGGGCGGCGTCGAACCAGGTGGTCGCGGCGTCCCGGCGGAACCAGGACCGCTGCCGCCGGACGAACCGCCGGGTGGTCGTCACGGTGCGCTCGCGGGCCTCGTCCGGGCTCAGCTCGCCGTCGAGCTGGGCGAGCACCTGGGCGTAGCCGAGGGCGCGCGAGGCCGTGGGCCCCTCGCGCAGGCCGTCGGCGGCCAGCCCCTCCACCTCGGCGACGAACCCGCTCGCCCACATGCGGTCCACCCGCAGCGCGATCCGCTCGTCGAGCTCGGCCGGCTCCCGGTCCAGCCCGACGACGACGGCCGGGTAGTGCGGGCGCGGCTCCGGCAACGACGCCCGGAAGGGCCCGCCGGTCAGCTCGACCACCTCCAGCGCGCGCACGATCCGCCGTCCGTTGCTGGGCAGCACCGCCGCGGCCGCGGCCGGGTCGACATCGGCGAGGCGGGCGTGCATCGTCGCGGGGCCGACGTCGGCCAGCTCGGCCTCCAGCCGCGCCCGCAGCTCCGGGTCGGTGCCGGGGAAGTCGAGCTCGTCGAGGACGGCGCGCACGTACAGGCCCGAGCCGCCCACGAGGAACGGCACCACGCCGGCGGCCCGCAGCCGGTCGACCTCCGCGCGGGCCCGCGACCGGTACTCGGCGACCGACGCGGGCTCCCGGACGTGCCACAGGTCCAGCAGGTGGTGCGGGACGCCGCCCCGTTCGGCGAGGTCGGGCTTGGCGGTGCCGATGTCCATGCCGCGGTACAGCTGCATCGAGTCCGCGTTGACCACCTCGCCGCCCAGCCGGGTCGCCAGCGCCACGGCCAGCGCCGTCTTGCCGGTCGCGGTCGGGCCGACCACGGCGACCACGGGCGGCGGCGTACCGGTCACGGCGCCGTCCGGAGGGCCGTCCACGAGGCCACCAGGTAGCCGACGCCGAACGGCGCCGCGTCGTGGCGGAGCTCGGCTACGACCGGGCGCCCGGCGACGGCCCGGCCGACCGCGCGCCACACCGGGACCCCGGCGGCCAGCAGCCGCTCCCCCTCGGCGGCGTCGAGGTCGGCGACCGCGGCGGCGTCGCCCGCCGCGAGGGCGGCGGCGACCGCGGCATCGAAGGGCTCGGCGGCGTCGTCCAGGTAGCCGGGCGCCTTGACGCTGCGGCGCGCCGAGCCGTCCCCCAGGGCGAGGACCCCCACCGGGCCGGGCAGGCCCGCGAGCACGTCGCCGAGGTCCTCCGGCCCCGCACCGAGCCGCAGCCCGGAGTGGCCGGCCTGGTGGAGCAGCCAGGCGCCCACGGTGAGGGACAGGGGCGTGCGCCGGCCGCCGGGCCGGGTCCCGCCGGCGAAGGGGACCTCAAGGTCGACGCCCACGCCGCGCAGGTCCCCGGCGTCGCCCGCGCCGTACCGGCCGGTGGCGCCCGGACCGACGACGACGACGGCCTCCGGCGACGCCGCGAGGAGCGCCTCCACCGCGTCGGCGCAGGCCTGGCGCAGCGCCGTCGTCTCCGCCTCGGCGCGCCCCTCGACCGCGGGCAGCAGCAGCGGCGGGCACGGGCAGAAGGCAATCGACAGCTGCTCGGCCGGGGCGGGGGACGGGGATCCGGCCTGTTCAGTCGTCACGGCAGCAGTGTCGCCGATGCGACGTGGGACACTGCGGTGCGTGTCGAGCACGGAGAGCCCCGTAGACGGTTCGCAGCAGGTCCCCCCGCCCGCCGAGGCCGGTGAACCGGCCCGATCCGAGGCCGTCGCACCCGAGGCCGGGACCGCTGCCGCGCCGAGTCCTCAGGACGCAGAACTGGCCGATCCGACGGCCGCCGACCCGGCTCCCGAGCCGGGTGCCGAGGCCGCGCCCGACGTCGAGACGCCCGCGGCCGAGGCGCCGGCGGGCGAGGAGCCGGTCACGCCGGGGCCCCTGCCCGAGGAGGCGGCCGCGGCGATCGCCGCCGTCCCCGCTCCCGGCGCCGTCCCCCCGCACGCGGCCGGGGACGCGCCGGCCGCCGCGCCCGCCTCGGACCCCTCCGCGTGGGGCCGGGTCGACGAGGACGGCACCGTCTACGTGCGCACCGCCGAGGGCGAGCGGGCCGTCGGCTCGTGGCAGGCCGGCGACCCGGCCGCCGGCCTGGCCCACTTCGGCCGCCGGTACGACGACCTGGCCACCGAGGTGGGGCTGCTGGAGGCCCGGCTCAAGGCGCACACCGGCAACCCCGGCGAGATCAAGTCCAAGGCGCAGGCGCTGGCCGAGCAGATCCCGACCGCCACCGCGGTCGGCGACCTCGACGGCCTCGCCGCCCGGGCCCGCGCCATGGTCGAGACGGCGGAGGCCGCGTCCGCCACCTACCGGGCCGAGAAGGCCGCCCAGCGCACGGCGCAGATCGCCCGCAAGGAGGCGCTGGCCGTCGAGGCGGAGCAGATCGCCGCGGAGTCCACCGCCTGGAAGGCCGCCGGCGACCGGCTCAAGGCCATCGTGGAGGAGTGGAAGACGATCCGGGGCATCGACCGGAAGACCGACGAGGCGCTGTGGCAGCGGTTCGCCGCCGCCCGCGACGCCTTCGGCCGCCGCCGGGGTGCGCACTTCGCCTCCCTCGACGCGCAGCGCGGTGAGGCGCGGGCGGCCAAGCAGGAGCTGATCGCGGAGGCGCAGCGGCTGTCGACGTCCACCGACTGGGGGCCGACGAGCGCGGCGATGCGATCGCTCATGGACCGCTGGAAGGCCGTGCCGCGCACCGGCCGCGACGGCGACGACGACCTGTGGAAGCAGTTCCGCGCCGCCCAGGACGTCTTCTTCGCCGCCCGCACCGAGTCGGACAAGGCCCGCAACAGCGAGGAGCAGGCGAACCAGCAGGCCAAGGAGGAGATCCTCGCCGAGGCCGAGAAGCTGGACCCGAGCAAGGACCTGCGCGGCACCCAGAACGCGCTGCGCAAGCTGCAGGAGCGCTACGACGCCATCGGGCACGTCCCGCGCGGGGCGATGCGCGCGCTGGAGGACCGCATGCAGGCGGTGGAGCAGAAGGTCCGCGGTGCCGCTGACGCCGGCCGGGTCCGCACCGCTCCGGAGAACCCGATGGTGACCTCGATGCGGGCCGCCGTCGCCAAGGCCGAGGAGCAGCTGGCCAAGGCCGAGGCCGCGGGCGACCGGCGCCGGATCGACGAGGCCAAGGCCAATCTGGCCACCCGCCAGGAGTGGCTCGCCGAGGCGGAGAAGTCCGCGCGCCGCTGACGAAGGACCCCGCTGCCCCCCGCCCCTCGCACGCTCGGGGCGGGGGGCAGCGGGGCCTCTAGCAACCGGTGGAGACCGGGAGCGGCTCGGGGACGCCGATCCGCGGCATGCCCAGGGAGACGCCGGGGGTGGTCGGCTTCGTGTCGGCCTCGGCGGCGTCGCCGGCGCGCGTGCGGCGGTGGGACAGCAGCGGCCCGTCGGCCACCAGGTGGTGCGGTGCGGCCTGGGTGACCACGGTCTCGACGACGTCCCCCGGGCGGACCCCGGCGGCGGCCGTGAAGTGCACCAGGCGCCCGTCGCGGGCCCGGCCCGACAGCCGCCCGGTGCGGGCGTCCTTGCTGCCCTCGCCGGCCGCGACGAGGAGCTCCACGGTGCGGCCGACCTGGGCCCGGTTCTCCGCCCAGCTGATCTCGTCCTGCAGCGCGGTCAGCCGCAGGTAGCGCTCCTGGACGACCTCCTTCGGCAGCTGGTCGGCCATCTCCGCGGCCGGGGTGCCCGGGCGCTTGGAGTACTGGAACGTGAAGGCGCTGGCGAAGCGGGCCTGGCGGACGACCTCGAGGGTCTGCTCGAAGTCGGCCTCGGTCTCGCCGGGGAAGCCGACGATGATGTCGGTGGTGATCGCCGCGTCGGGCATCGCGGCCCGGACGCGGTCGATGATCCCGAGGTAGCGCTCCTGCCGGTAGGCGCGGCGCATCCGGCGCAGCACCTCGTCGGAGCCGGACTGCAGCGGCATGTGCAGCTGATGGCAGACCGCCGGGGTCTCGGCCATGGCGGCGATGACGTCGTCGGTGAACTCCCGGGGGTGGGGGCTGGTGAAGCGGATCCGCTCCAGGCCCTCGATCCGGCCGGTCGCGCGCAGGAGGTCGGCGAAGGCACCCTGCTGACCGAACTCGACGCCGTAGGCGTTCACGTTCTGGCCGAGGAGGGTCACCTCGAGCACGCCCTGGTCGACCAGGGCCTGCACCTCGGCGAGGATGTCGCCGGGCCGGCGGTCCTTCTCCTTGCCGCGCAGCGCCGGGACGATGCAGAACGTGCAGGTGTTGTTGCAGCCGACGCTGATGGACACCCAGCCGGCGTAGGCGGAGTCCCGCTTCGCGGGCAGCGTCGAGGGGAACACCTCGAGCGCCTCGGCGATCTCGACCTGCGCCTCGGCGTTGTGCCGGGCCCGCTCCAGCAGGGCGGGCAGCGAGCCGACGTTGTGGGTGCCGAAGACGACGTCCACCCACGGGGCGCGGCGCACGATCTCGCCGCGGTCCTTCTGGGCCAGGCAGCCGCCGACGGCGATCTGCATCCCCGGCCGGGCGTCCTTCACCGGGCGGAGGTGGCCGAGGTTGCCGTAGAGCCGGTTGTCGGCGTTCTCCCGGACGGCGCAGGTGTTGAGGACGACGACGTCGGCCTCGCCGTCCTCTGGAGCGGCGGTGTAGCCGGCGGCCTCCAGCAGCCCGGAGAGGCGCTCGGAGTCGTGCACGTTCATCTGGCACCCGTAGGTGCGCACCCGGTAGGTGCGGGCGGGGGTCTGCGCGGTGTCCATGTCGACAGCGAGGGTACGGCGCGCCGCCCACCGGCCGGCCGGATCACCCGGGGCGGATGGGACTCCCGGGGTGGATGGGGTCCGCCCCGGTCATGGCCCGGTCGAGGGCTGCCGAGAGATCGGTTGTGGACACTGCACTGCGACCCGCCGTCCCGCTCCCCGCGGTGATGCCCCAGGCCGACGGCCAGCCCGACGCGGCCCAGGAGTTCGTCAACCGGCTCCGTTCCGCGGCGCCGGCGTTCGCGGTCGCGGCCGGCGCCGACACGGCGGTCGTCCGCGAGGTCGTGCCGCCGGCCCGGCACCGGCGCGCCCGCTGCCGGCTGGTGCTGCGCTTCCCCGGCGAGGTGGAGGTCGACCTGACCTTCCTCGGCGCGGTGAGCCGCGGCTCCGTTCTCGCGGAGGACTTCGACGCGCTGATCGAGAACTGGTTGGCCAGCGACCGCAGCAACGAGTCCGCCTGGCTGGTGTCCGACGACGAGTCCCCCGACGGTCTGGCGATCGACGTCACCGCCTGGGCGCAGCTGCAGCGCTCCGCCGCGGTCTGATCCGGACGACGATCCCCGCTACGACGACGGCCCCGCTCCCCCCGGCCAGGGGGAGCGGGGCCGTCGTCGTCCAGGGGGGTGGCGGCCGGCCGGTCAGGGCAGCAGCGCGTCCAGACCGAGGTCGGGGTGGCCGGCGGTCTCCTCGTCCTCCCAGTCGGCATCCAGGGCCTCCCGGACGACGATGGCGGCCAGCCCGGAGCCGTAGCCCTTGCGGGCCAGCATCCCCACCAGCCGGCGCTGCGCGGTCTCACGGTCCACACGGCGCAGGCCCGGGACCCGGCGGGCGACCAGCCGGCGCGCGGTGTCCCACTCGTCCTGGTCGTCGACGAGAGCCAGCGCCTCCTCGACGTCGTCGTCCTCGACGCCCTTGGCGCGCAGCTCCGCCTTGAGCGCCCGCTTGGACAGCCCCCGGCCGGACTGGCGGGAGTCGACCCAGGCGCGCGCGAAGGCGGCGTCGTCGATCAGCCCCACCTCGGTGAGGCGGTCGAGGACCGCTGCGGCCACCTCCTCGGGGATCTCCTTGCGGGCCAGCAGCTCCTCGAGCTGACGACGGGTCTTGGCGGCTCCGGTCAGCGCACGCAGGCAGATGTCGCGGGCCGCCGCCTCCGGGTCGCGCGGGGCGCCGGCCGACCCGTCGGTCGCGCCCTCGGGCGACTCCGGGCCGGCCGCATCTCCGGACGGGGATGCGGCCGCCCGGCGCCGCCCACGAGGTGGGCCGAAGCCGCCGCCGAGACGGTTGCCCACCGGCTCAGAAGTCGGGGGCGTCGAGCGCCGCAGGAGCGTCGACCCGGGGACCGATGCCCAGCTTCTCCTTGATCTTCTTCTCGATCTCGTCAGCCAGGTCGGGGTTGTCCCGCAGGAAGTTGCGGACGTTCTCCTTGCCCTGGCCCAGCTGGTCGCCCTCGTACGTGTACCAGGCGCCGGACTTCTTCACGAAGCCCTGCTCGACACCGATGTCGATCAGACCGCCTTCGCGGCTGAAGCCGGTGCCCCAGATGAGGTCGAGCTCGGCCTGCTTGAACGGCGCGGCCACCTTGTTCTTGACGACCTTGACGCGCACCCGGCTGCCGACGGCGTCCGTGCCCTGCTTGAGGGTCTCGATGCGGCGGACGTCGAGCCGGACCGACGAGTAGAACTTCAGCGCGCGACCACCGGTGGTGACCTCCGGCGAGCCGTAGACGACGCCGACCTTCTCGCGCAGCTGGTTGATGAAGATCGCGGTGGTGCCGGAGTTGTTCAGCGCACCGGTGATCTTGCGCAGCGCCTGGCTCATGAGACGGGCCTGCAGACCGACGTGGCTGTCACCCATCTCACCCTCGATCTCGGCGCGGGGCACCAGGGCGGCCACCGAGTCGATGACGATGAGGTCGAGCGCACCGGAGCGGATCAGCATGTCCGCGATCTCCAGCGCCTGCTCACCGGTGTCGGGCTGGCTGACCAGCAGCGCGTCGGTGTCGACGCCGATCGCCCGGGCGTACTCGGGGTCGAGGGCGTGCTCGGCGTCGATGAACGCGACCACACCGCCGGCGGCCTGGGCGTTGGCCACCGCGTGCAGCGCGACCGTCGTCTTGCCGGAGGCCTCGGGGCCGTACACCTCGACGATGCGGCCGCGGGGCAGGCCGCCGACGCCGAGCGCGATGTCGAGGGCGATCGAACCGGTGGGGATGACCCGCATGGCGACCTCGGGCGAGTCGCCCAGCCGCATCACCGAGCCCTTGCCGAACTGCTTGTCGATCTGGGCCAGGGCCATGTCGAGGGCCTTGTCGCGGTCGAGCGTTGCCATGGTGTTCACCTTCGGGGAAGTCACGTGGGTGTGTGTCGAGCGGGTCGGTGCCGACGCTAGAGACGGGGTCCGACACTTCCGGGGCACCGACCAGACCTGTGGAGGAACACCCGGCCTGTGGAACACAGTAGGCCGAACACCTGTTCGACCGCCACCCTGACACGCCGTCCGTCACAGCCGTCCCATGAGGGACGGGACGACCCGAGCGAGGAGCCGCTCAGCGGTCCTTCTTGGGGACCTCGTACTCCTCGCAGATGGCCAGCCAGACCCGGCGCACGGGGAGGCCCGCCTCGATGGCGTCGGCCGCGGTACGCCCGCCCAGGGCGGAGAAGACGTGGTCGCGCACCACGCTCTGGGCCCTCATGGAGCCGAAGAGCTCGTCGAGCCGGGACCAGAACTCCTGCAGCCGCACGCCCCGACGCTAGCGCGCCGGCACCGGAGGGTGCCCGCGGCCGCGGGCCTACCCTGGCGCCGTGCTCACCACCGGCTCGTCAACCCTCGACACGGTGCTGGAGATCGGCATCGCGATCTGCCTGCTGCTGTCGCTGATCCTGTTGTGGCGCAACTACCGGGGCCGCTGATCCCCCGGGCGCCCGGCCGAGCACCCACACCACGACCAGCGGGACCACCAGCGCCGCGCTGACTCCCGACACCAGCCCGAAGCCGCCGAGGGTGAGCAGCGGTCCGCCGACCACGCCGGCCAGCGCCGCCCCGAGTCCCATCAGCAGGTCGGCGCCGCCCTGGGCGGTGGGGCGCAGCTGCGGCCCGACCGACTCGGTGACCAGCGTCGACCCGGCGACCAGACCGCACGACCAGCCCAGGCCGAGCAGGAACAGGCCGGCGCCCAGCTGTCCGGCGTCCTCCGGTCCGGCGGTGCCCGACAGCGCCGCGGCCGCCAGGAGCAGCACCGCCGCGAGCGCCACCACGGCCCGTCGCCCGAGCCGGTCGGCCAGCCAGCCGACGAGCGGGGAGAACAGGTACATGCCGGCCACGTGCACGCTGATCACCAGACCGATCAGCCGCAGCGTCGTCCCCTCGTGGCCGCCGGCGTGCCCCATGTGGACCGGCGTCATGACCATGACGCCGACCATCACGGCGTGCGAGACCACGACGGCGGTCAGCCCCAGGCGCCCACCGGGCGAGGCCCAGACCGCCGTCAGCGCGGTCCGGGTGGCCCGGGGCGGGCGGGTCGGCGCGGGGCCGTCGCCGTCGCGCAGCCGCCGGGCGAGCAGCAGCGGATCGGGCCGGAGCAGCCCCAGGAACAGCGCGGCGACGAGCAGGAACACCGCCGCGGACAGCGCGAACCCGCCGCCGAGCGAGGGCAGGCCCAGCCGGACGCCGAGGTCGGCGCCCGGACCGGCCAGGTTGGGTCCCAGCACCGAGCCGATGGTCGTCGCCCAGACCACCAGCGAGAGGTCCCGGCCGCGGCGCTCCGGAGCAGCGAGGTCGGCGGCGGCGTAGCGCGCCTGCAGCCCGCACGCGGTGGCCGCGCCGAAGGCGAACAGGCCGGCCATCAGCAGCGGCAGGGACGACAGCGCCGCCGCGACGACGGTGACCACCGCGCCGACCACCGCGACGGCGAACCCCGCGGCCAGCCCGGCGCGACGGCCGGACCGGTCGCTGATCCGCGCCAGGGGGACCGCCAGGACCGCTGCGCCGAGCACGCCGGCGGTCTGGCCGAGACCGGAGGCGGAGTCGCTGCCGGCGACGTCCCGGGCGAGCAGCCCGCCGAGCGTGATGCCGATCGTGACGCCGAGGCCGCTCAGCGCCGTCCCGCTGCCGAGGACGGCGACCGTGCGGCGCTGGACCCGGGCGAGGTCCGGCAGGGACCGGGTCTCCACCGCCTCAGAGGCCGATCGAGCGGCCGATGATCTCCCGCATGATCTCGTTGGTGCCGCCGTAGATCGACTGCACGCGGGCGTCGCGCCAGGCCTTGGAGACCGGGTACTCGTCCATGTAGCCGTAGCCGCCGTGCAGCTGCAGGCAGCGGTCGGCGACCTTGTTCTGCAGCTCCGTCGTCCAGTACTTGGCCATCGACGCGTCGACGGCCGACAGCTCGCCGGCGTTGAGCCGGCGCACGCACTCGTCGACGAAGGTGCGGGCGATCGTCGTCTCGGTGTGCAGCTCGGCGAGGACGAAGCGGCTGTTCTGGAAGCTGCCGATCGGCCGGCCGAACGCCGTCCGCTCGGTCACGTACTCGATCGTCTGCGCCAGCACGGTCTCGGCGGAGGCGACCGCGGTGACCGCGATCGACAGCCGCTCCTGCGGCAGGTTCTCCATGAGGTGGCCGAAGCCGGCGTTCTCCGTGCCGAGCAGGTTCTCCGCGGGCACCCGGACCTCGTCGAAGAAGAGTTCGGCGGTGTCCTGCGCCTTGAGGCCGACCTTGGCGAGGTTGCGGCCGCGGGTGAAGCCGGGCATGTCGCGCTCGACGACGAGCAGGCTCGTGCCGCGCGAGCCGGGGGCGTCGGGGTCGGTGCGGGCGACGACGATCACCAGGTCGGCGTTGATCCCGTTGGTGATGAAGGTCTTGGCGCCGCTGAGCACCCAGTCGGAGCCGTCGCGGCGGGCGCTCGTGGTGATCGCCTGCAGGTCGCTGCCGGTGCCCGGCTCGGTCATGGCGATGGCGGTGATCAGCTCGCCGCTGCAGAAGCCGGGCAGCCACCGCTGCTTCTGCTCGTCGGTGGCGAGGTCGCGCAGGTACGGGCCGGTGACGTCGTTGTGCAGGGTGAAGCCGACGCCGGAGGCGCCCACCCGGGCCAGCTCCTCGTCGACCACGGCGTTGTACCGGTAGTCGCGCACCCCGCCGCCGCCGTACGCCTCGTCCATGTCCATGCCGAGCAGGCCCTGCGCCCCGCCGGAGGTCCACACCTCGCGCGGCACGATGCCGTCGGCCTCCCACTGGTCGTGGAACGGGGCGACGGTCTTCTCGGCCCAGGCGCGCACGGTCGCCCGGAAGTCCTCGTGGTCGGCGTCGTAGAGCGTGAGGCGCATGGACGGCAGTGTGCCGCAGGACACCGACGGCGCCCGGTGTCCACGTCCGGGTGGCACGGATCGGTCGCGCACGGCGGACTGTCGTATCCCGGGGTGACACTGGCGGGGTGTCCGCTCTCGACCGGTTCTCCGAGGCCACCCGCGCGTGGTTCACCGGCGCCTTCGCCGAGCCGACGGCCGCACAGCAGGGCGCGTGGTCGGCGATCAGCTCGGGCGGTCACGCCCTGGTCGTGGCGCCCACCGGGTCGGGCAAGACCCTGGCCGCGTTCCTGTGGTCGCTCGACCGGCTGGCCAGCACCCCGCCGCCGGAGGACCCGCTGCACCGCTGCCGGGTCCTCTACGTCTCCCCGCTCAAGGCCCTGGCCGTCGACGTCGAGCGGAACCTGCGCGCGCCGCTGACCGGCATCGGGCAGGCGGCGCTGCGGCTGGGCCTGCCCCGGCCGGAGATCACCGTCGGCATCCGCTCGGGCGACACCTCCGCCGAGGAGCGCCGCGTGTTCGCCCGCCGGCCGCCCGACATCCTCATCACCACGCCCGAGTCGCTGTTCCTGATGCTCACCAGCCAGGCGCGGGAGGCGCTGCGCGGGGTGGAGACGGTGATCGTCGACGAGGTGCACGCCGTCACCGACTCCAAGCGCGGCGCGCACATGGCCGTCACCCTCGACCGGCTCGACGAGCTGCTCGAGCGGCCCGCCCAGCGGATCGGCCTGTCGGCGACGGTGCGGCCGATCGAGGAGGTCGCAACCTTCCTCGCGGGTGGCCGGCCGGTGGAGATCGTGGCGCCGCCGTCGCAGAAGCAGTGGGACCTGTCGGTCGTGGTCCCGGTCGAGGACATGAGCGCGCTGGGCCAGCCGACCGGCGAGCTGGACGGCTCGGCCGCCGGCAACCAGCCGCGGACGTCGATCTGGCCCGCCGTCGAGGAGCGCGTGCTCGACCTCGTCGAGGCCTCCCGCAGCACGATCGTCTTCTCCAACTCCCGCCGGCTGGCCGAGCGGCTGACCAGCCGGCTCAACGAGCTGGCCTACGAACGGCAGACCGGCGAGCCGGTGCCCGCCGGCTCGACGCCCGCGCAGCTGATGGCGCAGGCCGGCGCCGGCGGTGGCCTGCCCGAGGCGTTCAAGCCCGTCGCCGCCGCGCACCACGGCTCGGTCTCCCGCGAGCAGCGCGCGGTGGTCGAGGAGGCGCTCAAGTCCGGCCAGCTGCCCGCCGTCGTCGCCACCTCCAGCCTCGAGCTCGGCATCGACATGGGCGCGGTCGACCTCGTCGTCCAGGTCGAGGCGCCGCCCACCGTGGCCGCCGGCCTGCAGCGGGTCGGCCGGGCCGGGCACCAGGTCGGCGCGGTCAGCCGCGGCGTCCTGTTCCCGAAGTACCGCGGCGACCTCGTGCAGTGCGCGCTGGTCGCCGAGCGGATGAAGGCCGGTGCGATCGAGTCGATCCGCTACCTGCGCAACCCGCTGGACGTGCTCGCCCAGCAGATCGTGGCGATCGTCTCCGAGCGGCCGCGGACGGTCGACGAGGTCGGCTCGTTGGTCCGCCGCTCGGCGCCGTTCGCCGGACTGCCGGAGTCCGCGCTGCACGCCGTCCTCGACATGCTCGCCGGGCGCTACCCGTCCGACGCGTTCGCCGAGCTGCGGCCGCGGCTGACCTGGGACCGGGTGACCGACACCCTCACCGCCCGCGGCGGGGCCCAGCGGCTGGCGGTCACCAGCGGCGGCACGATCCCCGACCGCGGGCTGTTCGGGGTCTTCCTCGTCGGCGGCGAGACCGGCGGCCGGCGGGTCGGCGAGCTCGACGAGGAGATGGTCTACGAGTCGCGGGTGGGCGACGTCTTCCTGCTCGGGTCGTCGTCCTGGCGGATCGAGGAGATCACCCACGACCGGGTGCTCGTCTCCCCAGCCCCTGGCCAGCCCGGGAAGATGCCGTTCTGGCACGGCGACGCCCCCGGCCGGCCGCTGGAGCTGGGCCGCGCGCTGGGTGCGTTCCTCCGCGAGGTGGGCTCCGCCGGGCCCGAGGCCGGCGCCGAGCGCGCCCGCGCCGCCGGCCTCGACGAGTGGGGGACGGCGAACCTGCTCGCGTACCTGGGCGAGCAGAAGGCGGCCACCGGGCACCTCCCCGACGACCGAACGCTGCTGGTCGAGCGCTTCCGCGACGAGCTGGGCGACTGGCGGCTGGTCGTCCACTCCCCCTTCGGCGCCCAGGTCAACGCCCCGTGGGCGCTCGTGCTCGCTGCCCGGCTGCGCGAGCGGTACGGCGTCGACGTCGCGTCCATGCACTCCGACGACGGCATCGTGCTGCGGCTGCCCGACACCACCGGCGAACCGCCCGAGGCCGACCTCGCGGTGCTCGACCCCGACGACGTCGAGCGCGAGGTCACCGCCCAGGTCGGCGAGTCCGCGTTGTTCGCCAGCCGGTTCCGCGAGTGCGCCGCCCGCGCCCTGCTCCTCCCCCGCCGCGACCCGCGCCGGCGCACCCCGCTGTGGCAGCAGCGCCAGCGCGCCGCCCAGCTGCTGTCGGTGGCCAGCGAGTTCCCCGGTTTCCCGATCACCCTCGAGGCCGCCCGCGAGGTGCTGCAGGACGTCTACGACGTGCCGGGCCTCGTCGAGCTGATGCGCGACGTGCAGGCCCGCCGGGTGAAGGTGGTCGACGTCCAGACGCAGTCCGCGTCGCCGTTCGCCACCTCCCTGCTGTTCGGCTACGTCGGCCAGTTCCTCTACGAGGGCGACGCGCCGCTGGCCGAGCGCCGCGCCCAGGCCCTGGCCCTGGACACGGCGCTGCTGTCGGAGCTGCTGGGGCGTTCCGAGCTGCGCGAGCTGCTCGACGCCGAGGCGCTGGCCGAGGTGGAGGCGGAGCTCCAGCGACTGCCGGCCACCCGGCACCCGAAGGACCTCGACGGCGCCGCCGACCTGCTCCGCGTGGTCGGCGACCTGACGTACCCCGAGGCGGCGACCCGGGGCGTGCCGGCGGAGTGGCTCGACGAGCTGGTCGCCGCCCGCCGGGCGATCGTCGTGCGGATCGCCGGCGAGGAGCGGCACGTCGCCATCGAGGACGCCGGCCGGCTCCGCGACGCGCTCGGCACGGCACTGCCCGTCGGTGTCCCCGAGGCCTTCACCGAGCCGGTGACCGACCCGCTCGGCGACATCGTCGGCCGGTACGCCCGTACCCACGGGCCCTTCCAGCCCGACGAGGTCGCCCGCCGGCTCGGCCTCGGCGTCGCCGTGGTCACCGCGACCCTGCAGCGACTGGTCTCGATCGGACGACTCGTATCGGGTGAGTTCAGACCCGGTGGCACCGGCCAGGAGTGGTGCGACGCCGACGTGCTGCGCTCGGTCCGCCGGCGCAGCCTGGCCAAGCTGCGCCAGGAGGTCGAGCCGGTCCCGATCGGCACCCTGGCCCGCTTCACCCCGGCCTGGCAGTCGGTGGGCAGCCGGCTGCGCGGCGCCGACGGCGTCCTCGCGGTGGTGGAGCAGCTGGCCGGGGCGCTGGTCCCGGCCAGCGCGCTGGAGTCGCTGGTGCTGCCCTCGCGGGTGCGGGATTACTCCCCCGCGATGCTCGACGAGCTGACCAGCGCCGGCGAGGTGCTCTGGGCCGGCGCCGGCGCGCTGCCCGGCAACGACGGCTGGGTGAGCCTGGTACCCGGCGACATCGCGCACCTGCTGCTGCCCGACCCGCTGGAGTTGCCGGAAGAGGGCGGCTACGGCGCCGCGGTGCTCGATGGGCTCGCCGGTGGCCAGGCCATGTTCTTCCGCGGCCTGTCCGACCTGGTGGGCGCCACCGACGACACCGCGCTCGCCGACGCCGTGTGGGACCTGGTCTGGTCCGGCCACCTCACCAACGACACCCTCGCGCCGCTGCGCACCCGCCTCGGCGCGGGCGGCACCCACAAGCGCACGCCGGCACCGCCGCGGGCTCGGGTCTCCCGGTACGGCCGGCCGCGGCTGGGCCGCCCGGAGATGCCGACCCGCAGCGGTCCGCCGACGGTGGCCGGCCGCTGGTCCCGGCTGCCCGAGCGCGAGGGCGACCTCACGCGCCGGAGCACCGCCCGGGCCGAGGCGCTGCTGGAGCGGCACGGCGTGCTCACCCGCGGCGCGGTCATGGCCGAGCAGGTGCCCGGCGGGTTCTCCGCCGTCTACCCGGTGCTGCGGGCCTTCGAGGAGAACGGCCGGGCGCGGCGCGGCTACTTCGTCGAGACCCTCGGTGCCGCCCAGTTCGGCACGCCCGGATCGGTGGACCGCCTGCGCGGCTTCGCCTCACCCGACCGCGCACCGGCCGGGACCGTCGTGCTCGCCGCGACCGACCCGGCCAACGTCTTCGGCGCGGCGCTGCCCTGGCCGGAGCGTCCCGACCCCGCGGCCGCGACCGACGACGGCAGCGGCGCCGTCGACCTCGGCGAGGGCACCGGCGCCACCAAGCGCGGCAGCGGCCACCGGGCCGGGCGCAAGGCCGGCGCACTCGTCGTCCTGGTGGACGGCGACCTGGTGCTCTACGTCGAGCGCGGCGGCAAGACGCTGCTGTCCTGGACCGAGGACGAGGTCGCGCTCAAGGAGGCGGCGACGGCGCTGTCGGGGGCGGTCGCCGCCGGAGCGCTGGGCCGGATGGTGGTGCAGAAGGCCGACGGCGCCTCGGTGCACGAGTCGACTCCGCTGTCGGCGGCGCTGCAGGCGGCCGGGTTCGCGGCCACCCCGAGGGGCCTGCGGCTGCGCGGTTAGCGGACCACCGCGACCCGACGCCGGACCCGGGAACCGTCGGGCAGGGCGACGTCCGCCGTGACCTCACCCGGCGGTGTGCCGGCCCCGGTCGGCTCCTGCGGGTCGAGCACCCGGACCACCTCGACCTCGGCGGGCTCCCCCGGTCCCGACCAGCTGCCCGTGACCGTCGGGTCGACGGTGTCGCTGCGGGTCTGGTGGGCCGCCACGACCCGTCCCGTCGCGAGCTCCCGCAGTTGTGTCATGGCCACCGGGTCCCGCGCTCCGTCGTAGAACCACCGCGGGCCGAGGACGCCGTGCTGCGACGTGCCGACCAGCGCGCCGTCGTCGTCCAGCGGCGCGCCGCGGTAGGTCAGCGGTACCGCGTAGGTCGATGCGCCGGCCGTGTCGGTGACGAAGAGGACCTCGACGCCGACCTCGCCGGCCGGGTCGTCGAGGCGGAAGCCGCCCGAGCGGACCAGCGCCGGCGGGTTCCCGTGCGCCCGGTACCAGGGCTGCCGGGGCAGCCAGTCGCTCAGCAGGTCGAGCTTGCCCGGGACCAGGGTGGTGTCGTGGATGGTGGCCATCGGCGACCACCCTGGCACGACGCGGGACTCAGCGGCGGGCGCGCAGCCACGGGCGGAACAGCCGGGTGAGCGCCGGCATGACGACGTAGCCGAGCAGCAGCACGACGACGCAGGCCGACAGCAGCAGCCGCGCCGGCAGCGGCCAGCTGGACACGTGCGGGGTCACGAGCAGCTGGAAGCCCAGCGTGATGGCGAAGACGCCGAGCACCGTCAGGAGCGTCGTCCGCCACCGCGGACCGGGTTGCGCCGGACGGGTGAAGAAGCTGTCCAGGCCGGACACCCGCGAGACCCGCTCGCCGTCGACCATCTCCTGCATCCGCTCCAGGGCCTCGCGCCGCTGCGGCGAGCGCTCCCAGGCAGCCAGGGCGGCGTCGTCCCGGAACCGGTACACCAGGTGGTACTCCGAGCTGCCCGGCCCCGGCTTCAGCAGCGTGCCGCCGAGGTTCCCGGGGAGGGTCCGGGCCACCTGCAGGACGTCCTCGGCCCACTCCTCGAAGGCCTGCCGCCGGTGCGGCCGCACCACCCGGGCAGCAGTGACCGTGACCGGCTCGGGGCGGTGCCCGACGACCTCGGTCCGGGCCAGCCGGGAACGGAGAGCGAGGACCTGCACGCCCGGGTCAATGCCCACGCGCGGCGGAGTCATCCCGGTGTCGGCGGTCTCACAGCGGGGGTGCCCGGTCCGCCCCCGGCCGTACGACCACCACCCCGGCGTCCGGACCGCGGGCCGGACCCACCAGGTCGGCTACGTTGGCCGGCGGCCGACCCGGCGGGCGGTCACGGGTGACGGCCGCGCCGTCCTGGCCGAGAGGCACCGATGTCGGAGACGTTCGTCGAGCCGTCCGCGGCGGTCGCGACCCCGGAGGCGGTGACCGCGGCGCTGCGCGCGGTCGACTACCTGCCGGACGAGACGATCGCCGGGACCGTCCACCTGGCGGCCGCGCTGGAGAAGCCCGTCCTCGTCGAGGGACCGGCGGGGACGGGGAAGACCGAGCTGGCCAAGTCGGTCGCCCGCGCCACCGGCGCCCGGCTGATCCGCCTGCAGTGCTACGAGGGTCTCGACGAGGCCAAGGCGCTCTACGAGTGGGACTACCGCAAGCAGCTGCTGCGCATCCAGGCCGGGAACGCCGGGCAGCCGACCGGCGAGCGCTGGGACGACGTCGAGGGGGACATCTTCAGCGAGCACTACCTGCTGCGCCGGCCGCTGCTCGAGGCCATCCGCGCCGAGGACGACGTCGTCCTGTTGATCGACGAGGTCGACCGGCTCGACGTCGAGACCGAGGCGCTCCTGCTGGAGGTCCTCTCCGACTACCAGGTCTCCATCCCCGAGCTCGGCACGGTGACCGCCCGCCGCCGGCCGCTGGTGTTCCTGACGTCGAACAACAGCCGCGAGCTGTCCGAGGCGCTCAAGCGCCGGTGCCTGTTCCTGCACGTCGGCTACCCCTCGCCCCAGCGCGAGCGGGAGATCGTCCTCGCCCGTGTGCCGGGGATCTCCGAGCAGCTGGCCGGCCAGGTGGCGAACGCGGTCGCCGGCCTGCGGCAGATGGACCTCAAGAAGAAGCCGTCGGTGTCGGAGACGATCGACTGGGCGCGGACGCTGCTGCTGCTCGGCGTCGCGGAGGTCGACGGCGAGGCGCTGCTGCGGCACCTGTCCGTGCTGCTCAAGCACCAGAGCGACATCGAGCTGGCGCGGACCCGGCTCCGGTGAGCCCGGCGTGCTGACCGCCGTGGAAGGCCTGGTCGCCGAGCTGCGCCAGGTCGGGGTGCCGGTCCCGGTGAGTGCGGTCGTGGACGCCGCCCGCGCGATGACCCGCATCGACGTCCTCGACCGGGGCGCGGTGCGGGTCGCCCTGCGCGCGGTCCTGATCAAGGACGCCGGACACCTCTCGACCTACGACACCGTCTTCGACACGTTCTTCGCACTGCAGGAGCCGGCGGACGAGGAGCCCGACCTCGCCGCGGCCGGGGCCGGCGACGGCACCGACCCGGGAACCGGCGGGGACGGGGACGACGGCCACCGGGGCCCGCGCCGCGGTCCGGTCGGCGGCCTCCAGCACCTGGACGACGACGCCCTGCGCGACCTGCTGGTGCAGAGCCTGCGGGAGGAGGACGCCGCCCTGCTGCGGGCCCTCGCCCGCGTGGTGGTCGACCGGCACGCCGCCGTGAAGCCCGACCGGCCGCACGAGGCCGGCTACAACCTCTACCGGGCCCTGCGCATGATCGACTCCAACGAGATCGTCGTCCGCCTCGCCCACGCGGCGGACCCGGAGGCCGGCGCCGACCGCGTGCCGTCCGAGGTCGCCCGGCTGACGGCCCGGGCGCAGGCGCAGGAGCTGGGTCGGGCGCTGGAGACCGAGATCCGCCGACGCCTGGTCGCCGACCGGGGGGCGGAGGACGTGGCCAGGACGCTGCGGACCCCGCTGCCCGAGAACATGGCGTTCCTGGGTGCGTCGCCGACGCACGTGGCCGCGATGCGCGAGGCGTTGCGACCGCTCGCCCGCTCCCTCGCCGCGCGGCTGGCCCAACGGCGTCGGCAGCACAGGCACGGCCCGCTCGACGTCCGCCGTACCGTGCGCACCGCCATGAGCACCGGCGGCGTCCCCGTCACGCCGGTGTTCCGCCGGCCGCACCCGGCCAAGCCGCAGCTGGTCGTCCTCGCCGACATCTCCGGGTCGGTGTCGACCTTCGCGACCTTCACGCTGCAGCTGATCCACGCGCTGCGCTCGGAGTTCACCTCCATCCGCAGCTTCGCCTTCGTCGACGCCATCGAGGAGGTCACCGACCTCGTCGACCGCGCGGCGGACCCCACGGAGATCGCGCACGTGCTCAACGAGGCCGGGGCCGGCGTCGGGTTCAACGGGCGCAGCGACTACGGCAACGCCCTGGCCGGTTTCGCCGAGCGGTGGGCGCCGCAGCTGACCCGGCGCACCACGGTCCTCGTGCTCGGGGACGCGCGCGGCAACGACCTCGACCCGCAGACCGAGGCCCTCGCCACCGTGCGCCGGGCGGCAGGGGCGGTGCACTGGCTGAACCCCGAGCCACGGGAGTCGTGGGGCACCGGCGACTCGGACATCGACCGGTACGCCGAGCACTGCGACACCGTCGTGGAGTGCCGCACGCTCCGCGACCTGCGGGCCTTCACCGAACGACTGGCCGGGGTGGGCGCCTCGGTCGCCCCCGCGGGGCCGTCGGCCGTGGAGGACGCGCGACGACGCCGGCACGACCACGGCGGCGGGCACCACCACCACCACGCGCACTGAGCGCGGCGACCGCCTCCCCGGTGTCGGGGACACTGGAGGACGTGCCCGAGGGAGACACCGTCTGGCTGGCGGCGAAGCGGATGGACCAGGCGCTGGCCGGGGCGACGCTGCGCCGCGGCGAGCTGCGGGTCCCCCAGCTCGCCGCGACCGATCTCACCGGCCGCACGGTGCGCGAGGTGGTCCCCCGCGGCAAGCACATGCTCATCCGGCTGGCCGACGGCTGGACCCTGCGCACCCACTACCGGATGGACGGCAGCTGGCACGTCTACCGGCCGGGGGCGAAGTGGCGCGGCGGCCCGCCCTTCTCGGTCCGCGCGGTGCTGGCGACCGACCAGTGGGAGTGCGTCGGCTACCGGCTGCACGACATGGTCCTGGTCCCCACCGAGCAGGAGGACCGACTGGTCGGGCACCTGGGACCTGACGTCCTCGGCCCGGACTGGGACCTCGACGAGGCACTGCGCCGGCTGCGCTCCGGGCCCGACGTCGAGGTCGGCGTCGCGGTCCTCGACCAGCGCAACCTGTGCGGCCCCGGCAACCTCTACAAGGCCGAGGCGCTGTTCCTGACCGGCGTCCACCCCTGGGCGCGGGTGGCCGACGTCGACGAGAAGCTCGAACCCCTCGTCACCCGCGCCCGCACGCTGATGCTGGCCAACCGCGACCACCCGGAGCAGAGCACCACCGGGGACATGCGCAAGGGGTTCGACCACTGGGTCTACGGCCGCAAGGGCAAGCCCTGCCGGCGCTGCGGCACCCCGATCCTCATGGGCGACCAGGGCCCGGAGCTGCAGGAACGCGTCACCTACTGGTGTCCGCGCTGCCAGGCCTCGCGGTCACCCATCGACCCGCAGGCCCGCACCGGCGAGCCCGGCCGCCCCCGCCCGCGAGCCACACCGGGCTGACGGGCGGGGCGCGGTCCGCCCTCAGGCGGGGTCGGGGCGCTGCACCGGCTCGGCGACGGGGGCCGCGTCGGGCTGACGGATCGTCTGGCCCTCCTCGATCGCCGCGGGCTCGGAGCCGGCGGTCACGGCCCCGCCACCCATGGAGGCGCGGATCTGGTCCAGGCGCGAGGCACCGGCGACGTCGAGGGTCGCCTTCTGCACCTCGAGCATGCGGCCCTCCACCGAGGTCTGGGCGAGCTCGGCCTGACCGAGGGCGTTGGCGTACCGCGCCTCGATCTTGTCGCGGACCTCGGAGAGGCTGGGGGTGTTGCCCGGCGCCGAGAGCTCGTTGACCTGCCGCAGCGAGTCGGCGACGTGCTCCTGCATCTTCGCCTGCTCGAGCTGGCTCATGAGCTTGGTCCGCTCGGCGAGCGTGGTCTGCAGGCGCATCCGGCTCTGCTCCACCGCACCGCGGGCCTGCTCGGCGGCCTGCAGCGCCTCGTCGTGGCTGCGCTTGAGGTCCTCCATCGCCTGCTCGGCGGCCACCAGCTGGGTGGCGAACGCCTGGGCGGCCTGCTCGTACTCGGCGGCCTTGGCCGCGTCGCCCTTGGCCCGCGTCTGGTCCGAGAGCATCAGCGCCTGACGGGCCGAGGCCTGGAGCTTCTCCACCTCACCGAGCTGGCGGTTCAGGCGCATCTCCAGCTGACGCTGGTTGCCCAGCACGGCCGCGGCCTGGTTGGCCAGCGACTGGTGCCGCTGCTGCTCGGCCTCGATGGCCTGCGCGATCTGGATCTTCGGGTCGGCCTTCTCGTCGATCTTGGCGTTGGCCGAGGCCGTGAGGTACTTCCAGAGCTTCACGAACGGGTTGGGCATGAGTCCTCCGCTGTCGATCGCCGGCTGCGCCCCACCCCGGCCCCGTGGACCCGGCGGACGTCGTCCCCGTCATCGTCCCAGGTGTGCGCACCCCGCAGCCACCACAGGCCCCCCGGCACCGCCGCCGATACGCTCGGACGATGGTCGACGGGGTGCCGAACCTGACCGTGCTCGGCGAGCTGGTGGTCGACCTGATCCCCGATCCGGACGCCGGCGCCGGCCCGCGGGGCACCGCACCGCACTACGTGGCGCACCCGGGAGGGAACGCGCTCAACGTCGCCGTCGCCGCCGGCCGGCTGGAGGCCCCGGTCACCCTGCTGGCCCGGCTGGGCACCGGTCCGCTGGCCGCGGCGCTGCGCCGGCACGCCGAGCAGTCCGGGGTCGACGTCAGCCGATTCGTCGCCGCGGCGGAGCCGGTGAGCCTGGCCGTCGTCGGCCTGGGCCCGGACGGCTCGGCCGAGTACGGCTTCCACGTGGCCGGCGCCGCCGACTGGCAGTGGACCGACGACGAACTGGCCGCCGCCCTCCCCGACACGACGGCGGTGCTGCACGTCGGGTCGATCTCGAGCTGGACGCCGCCGGGGTGCGAGGCCATCGCCCGCCTGGTCGAGCGGCTCAGCGGCCAGGTCCTGATCAGCGTCGACCCGAACATCCGGCCCCCGCTGGCCGAGGGCCCGGTCGGTGCCTCGCTGGGCAACGACCCGGACGCCGTCCGCACCCGGTTGCAGCGGCTGATGGCGCACGCGGACGTCGTCAAGGTCAGCGCCGAGGACTTCGGCTGGCTGCACCCCAGGGCCGACCTGGACCTGGGGACGTCGGTCTGGGCCGAGCGGGGACCGGCACTGGTGCTCATGACCGACGGCGGGGCGCCGCTGCGCGTGGGCCGGCCGGGCCGTCCGCTGATGCGCCGGGAGATCCCGCAGGTGACCGTGGTCGACACGGTCGGCGCCGGGGACTCCCTCGCGGCGGGGCTCTTCGCCGGACTGCTGCGTCGCGGGGTCACCACCCGTGAGGCGCTGACCGGGCTGTCCGACGAGGAGCTGGGCGAGGTCGTGGACGAGGCGGCGCTGGTCGCCGCGCTCAACTGCACCCGGGCCGGCGCCGATCCGCCGACCCGGGCCGAGCTGGACGCCGCCCGGCGCTGACCGGCCCCGGGACGATCGCCCCTCGACCGGCCCGAGTCGGCCCCGGTCAGGCGGCGCCGGCGCGGGTGGCGCCGCCGCCCCCGGCACCGCCACTGCTGCCGCCGCCGATCGTCTGGCCCGTGGTCTGCGCGTGCTCCACCTGCTCCAGGCGGTCCTCGGTGGCCATCTCGGTGAGCCGGGCGCCGGCCTCCGCGTCGCGGGTCAGGTTCTCCCCCGAGTGCGGGTCGAACACGTGCACCTTGCGCGTGTCGAGCCAGAACTCCGCCTCGCGGCCCTCGCGGATGCGGCTGGTCGAGTCGATCGACACGATCGCCTGCGTCCGCAGCTCCTCGGCGTCCAGCTCCCGCGACAGGTCGCGCAGCTGCTCGCGGATCGAGTCCGGCGCGTCGTAGGGGATGTAGGCGAACTGCGAGTCGCCCAGCCACTCGGTGACGTCGACCCGGGCGCGGAACACCGAACCGTGCGGCCGCTTGGCCTCGTCGACGAGCGAGGCGTCCTCGAAGTACTCCGGCCGGATGCCGACGAGCAGCACGTCGCCCTTGCCCTGGACCGCGGCGGCCCGCTTCTCGTCCAGCTGGATCGGCCCGAACGGCGTCGACAGCCGGTTGCCACCCTCCAGGGACGCCGGCAGGAAGTTCATCGGCGGCGAGCCGATGAAGCCCGCGACGAACAGGTTGACCGGCTGCTCGTACAGCTCGCGCGGCGAGGCGACCTGCTGGATCCGCCCCTTGCGCAGGACGCAGACCCGATCGCCGAGCGTCATGGCCTCGGTCTGGTCGTGGGTCACGTAGACCGTGGTGATGCCCAGCCGGCGCTGCAGCCGCGAGATCTCCGTGCGCATCTGCCCGCGCAGCTTGGCGTCGAGGTTGGACAGCGGCTCGTCGAAGAGGAACGCCTCGGCCTGTCGGACGATCGCCCGGCCCATCGCGACGCGCTGACGCTGACCACCGGAGAGGTTCGCCGGCTTGCGCTCCAGGTGGTCCTTGAGCTCCAGCACCTCGGCGGCCTCCATGACGCGGCGGCGCACCTCGTCGTCGGGCATCTTGGACAGCCGGAGCGGGAAGGCGACGTTCTCGAACACCGTCATGTGCGGGTAGAGCGCGTAGTTCTGGAAGACCATCGACAGGTTGCGCTCGCGCGGGGCGAGGTCGTTGACCCGCTTGCCGCCGATGACCATGTCGCCGCTGGTGATGTCCTCCAGCCCGACGATCATCCGGAGCAGCGTCGACTTCCCGCAGCCGGACGGGCCGACCAGGATCATGAACTCGCCGTCGGCGATGTCGAGGCTGACGTCGTTCACGGCCGGGTAGCCGTCGCCGTACTGCTTGACGATGTTGCGCATCTCGATGGAGGCCATCAGTCCTCGTCCCCTCGGGAGGTCGGTGCGGTGGGGGGCAGTGCAGTGGGCATGTGGCGCGTCACCCCTTGACCGCGCCGTTGGTGAGGCCGGCGACGATGCGCCGCTGGAAGACCAGCACGAGGACGACGACCGGGATGGTGACGATCACCGCGGCCGCGGCGATCGCACCGGTGGGGTCCTCGAACTGGGAGGCGCCGGAGAAGAGACCCAGCGCCGCCGGCACGGGCCGCGCCGCGCTGGTCGACGTGAGCGAGATGCCGTAGACGAAGTCGTTCCACGCGATGAAGAAGGCGATGATCGCGGTGGTGAAGACGCCGGGGGCGGCCAGCGGCACGATCACCTTGCGGAACGCCTGCCAGGTGGTGGCGCCGTCGACCTGGGCGGCCTGCTCCATCTCCCACGGGATCTCCCGGAAGAAGGCCGACATCGTCCAGATGGAGATCGGCAGCGTCAGCGACAGGTACGGGATGATCAGCCCGGGCCAGGTGTCGTACAGCCCGATCTGCCGCCACACGTTGAACAGCGGCGTCACGATCGAGATGACCGGGAAGATCGCCACCACCAGCGCGGTCGACAGGATCAGCTTCTTGCCGGGGAAGTCCAGCCGCGCGATCGCGTAGGCCGCGAACATCGACAGCAGGCACGAGATGGCCGTGGCGATCAGGCAGATCCCGAAGCTGTTGCGCAGCGCCGGCAGGAACAGGTCACCCCCGCTGCCGGTGAAGATCGTCCGGTAGTTCTCCCAGGTGGCGCCATCGGGCAGGAACTGCTTGTTGGACAGGTCCGACGGCGCCTTGAACGACACCGAGACGATCCAGGCGATCGGGAACAGGCAGTAGACGAGGATCGCGATCCCGGCGACCCACCACCAGATCTTCTCCTTGCGGGACATCACTCACCCCTCGCCTGGGCCAGGTCGACCTTGAAGCCCTTGATGAACATCGCCGCGAGCAGGACCACGCAGAGGAACAACAGCACCGAGACCGCCGACCCCAGGCCGATCTCCAGCCGGGCGATCGTCTGCCGGTAGGCGAGGAAGGACACCGACTCGGTGTTGTTCGCGCCGTTGGTCATCACGAAGATCGTGTCGAAGACGCGGAAGGCGTCCAGGGTGCGGAACAGCAGGGCGACCATGATCGCCGCCTTCATGTTCGGCAGCGTCACCCGCCACAGCCGCTGCCACCAGGTGGCGCCGTCGACCTTCGCCGCCTCCTGCAGCACCTCGGGCACCTGCGCCAGGCCGGCGAGCAGGAGCAGCGAGATGAACGGCGTCGTCTTCCAGATCTCGGCCAGGCAGATGACCAGCAGCGACGTCCCCTGGCCGCCGAACCAGTCGGTGTCGGCCGAGATCCCGGGGATCCAGTCGAACCACCTGTTCACGAACCCGGTGTTGATGTCGAAGGCGAACTGCCAGGCGAACGCCGAGACCACGGTGATGACGGCGTACGGGATGAGGATCGCCGCCCGGATGACCGGCCGGATCGACTTCAGCGCCTTGGCCATCACCATCGCCAGGGCGAAGCCCAGGACGAGCTCCACCAGGACCGTGACGACGGTGATGAGCAGCGTGACGCCCAGCGAGGTCCACCACAGCGAGTCGCTGAGGATGACCCAGTAGTTGCTCAGCCCGTTGAACGACCGGTTGTCCGGGTCGGTGAGCCGGTAGGAGAACAGCGACTCGTAGACCGCCTGGAGGATCGGGTAGGCGGTGACGGCCAGCATCACGAAGAAGGCCGGCCCGGCCAGCAGCCAGCCGAGCTTGCGCTCGGCCTTCGACCGGTCGCTGATGGTGCCGTGCGGGGCGGAGACCGGTTGCGTCTTCTCCACCGGGGGGAGCGTCGTCTGGGTCATAGCAGCTGGTCTCCTGCCAGGACGGCGGTGATGAACTCGGTCGCCGTCTGCGGCGTCGAGTCCGGGTCCACGGAGCCCGGCGCGTGGTACTCGCGCTGGATCCCGCCGGACACCTCGCTGTAGTACGGCGTCTGCGGCCGCGGCGCGGCCAGCTCGAGCGACTCCCGGATCACCGGGGCCTGCGGGAACTCCTCCAGCACCTCGGGGTCGTCGAAGACCGAGGCCTTCGACGCGGGGTTGCCGTCGTTCACGAAGTAGAAGGCCTGGTTCTCCTCGCTGACGATGCACTCGGCGGCCTCGTAGGCGAAGTCGACGTTCTCGCTGAAGGCGCCGATGCCCAGGTTGATCCCGCCGTAGGGCGGGGCCGCCGGGGTGTCCTCGTCCACCCGGGGGTAGACGGCCGCGGCGTAGTCGTCGACGACCGACTGCTCCAGGCTGCCCGCCTCGACCGCCCCGAGTCCGCGGGCGTAGACGAACGGGTAGTTGACCTGGAAGCCACCGCGCTCGCTCTCGAAGCCGGTGGCCGAGGCGTCCTCGTTCTCCGTGGAGAAGGCCGCGCTGACCTGCCCGGAGTCCGCAACCGCCCGCATGACCTCGACGGCCCGGCGCCCGGCGTCCGACTCGAGGCCGAGGGTGATGTCCTCCGGGTCGTCGGAGTTCTCCTCGATGATGTGCCCGCCGGCGGACTCGATCAGCGCGTTGAACCAGACGGTCAGGGACTCGGCCCGGGCCCCCTGCGCGCCGATCAGCACGTCCTGGTCCTGCGCGGCGGCGATGATCTGGTCCCACGTCACCGGCTGCGACATGTCCAGCCCCGCGGCCTCGGCCACCGACGCCCGGTACCAGAGCACCTGTGTGTTGGCCCAGAACGGCACCGCGACCAGCTCGTCGTTCCAGGTCGACCCCTCGATCGCGCTCTGCACGACGTCCTCGGTGACTCGCTCGGCGAGGTCCTCGGGGACCGGCGCCAGGAAGCCCGCCTCGGCGAACTCGGGGATGAACGGCGGGTCGAGGCTCATGATGTCGATCGACGAGTCCTCGGCCGCGAGCCGGCGGATCAGCTGCTCGCGCTGACCGGCCGCGTCCCGGGGCAGGACCGCCGTCTCGATCTGGTAGCGACCCTCGGCGGCGTCGGTGCACCGGGACGCGATCTCCGCCTGCCCGCCCGCGTCCGGGTTCGTGTACCAGGTGAGCGTCGGCGGACCGCCGTCGTCACTGCCGCACGCGGCCAGCGAGGAGGCGAGCACGAGTGCCGCCGCTCCTCCGCCGAGGCCCCTGCGTCTCCGGTTGGACACCCGTCATCGCCTCCGTCCCGGCGAGCTCCGTCGATCACCGTGCTCGTACCGTGGCCCGGCTCACAGACGTCCGCAACTCGGTCGTCACCCGGACGTGACCACGGCATCCGCCGCGCTCAGGGCCGCTTCACCATCACCGAGGGGGTGGTGAGCTCCGACGGGGTGCGGGGCAGGACGGTGGTGAAGTAGGAGCGCGCCGCCCGCGTCGTCCCGACGTCCCGCCCGGCGCTCTCCGACAGGAACCAGCGGTGCTCCAGCACCTCGTGGAACACCTCGGCCGGCGCCAGCCGGCCGGCGAGCTCGGGCGGGATGGCCTCCACCACCGGCTGGTAGACCTCGGCCAGCCAGCGGTGCGCCGCGACGGTCTCGGGCACCGGCCCGCCGGTCTTCTGCTCCAGGTACGCGCGGAAGGCACGGATGTCGTTGAGCAGCCGGCGGGCCTGGCGCTCCTGGACCTCGAGGCCGGTGAGCCGGAAGAGCTCGCGCCGGTTCCCGCCGGGCTCGGAGACCCGCGTCTCCACCCGCAGCCGGACACCCTCGGCGGTGTCGACGAGTTCGACCTCGCCGACGTCGAAGCCCAGGTCGTTGAGCCGTTGCAGCCGCTCGGCGACGCGGTAGCGCTGCTCGTCGCGGGAGAACACCTCCTCCCGCGTCACCTCCTCCCACAGGGCGGCGTAGCGCTGCGGCAACCCCTCGGACACCTCGATCGGGTCGATGTCGTCGGGCAGCAGCCCGCCGTACCGCAGGTCCAGCAGCTCCGCACCCACCCGCTCCCGGGCCAGCTCGACGTCGTAGAGCCGCCGGCCGGTCGACAGCGACGGCTGCCGGTCGACGGTCTCGGCGTCGACCAGGTACGCGGCCAGGGTGCCGGCGTCGAGGCGGAAGAGGGTGTTGGACAGCGAGCAGTCGCCCCAGAAGATGCCGGCGAGGTGCAGCCGCACCAGCAGGACCACCATCGTGTCCAGCAGCTGGTCGGCGGAGTGGTCCACGGTCGGCCGGGAGAACAGGTAGCGGTAGGACATCGAGTACTCGAGGTACCGGGTGACCAGGATGGCCTGCTGGTCGTGCGGCCGGTCGACGCAGATGCCCAGGACCGAGACCGCCGGCAGCCCCTCCTGCTCGAACTGGCTCAGCAGGGCGTACTCGTGCCGCGCCAGCGGCTCGGCGATCTCCTTGAGCGCGTAGACCTGTCCCTCGGCGGCGACGAAGCGCACCACGTGCCGGGAGATGCCCCGCTGGGGGACGTCGAGGGTGAGCGCCGGGTCCCACTCCTCCAGCGGCTGGTGCCACGGCAGGGGCAGGAGGGCGGCGCCGTCGGTGGCCGGGGGTCGGAAGAGGTACCGCAACGCGTCCTCCGCAGGGCCGGGCGCGCCGGGCCGCTCCGTTGCGGCACGGCGGACGCCTCCACCCTGGCACGGCCGTCCCGCGGCCGCACGGCTCAGCCGGGCGGCGGGAGGACGGCGGTCAGGCGGCGGGCCTGGCGCCGGCGGGCGGGCGGGTCGGCCGGCTGCAGCACCAGGCCGAGCAACCAGCGGGCGGCGACCTCGGCACCCTCGGCGTCGGTCTGCAGCAGCGCGACGAGGGTGCCGGTGACCTCCGCCCACGGTTGCGGGCCGGCGCCGAGCAGCGCCAGGAGCTCCGCGGGGTCGGTGCTGGCCATCGTCCGCAGCACCGGGTGGTCGCCCACTGCGTCGGCCAGGAGAACGAGGGCCTCCCCGGGCGGGCGGCCGGTGGCCTCGGCGGTCAGCCGCCCCAGCTCCGCGCGCAGCAGCGCACGGACGACGTCGTCCTTGGTGCGGAAGTGGTTGTACAGGGTCGCCTTGGCCACCCCGGCGGCCGCGGCGACCGCCTGCATCGTGGTCGCGCGCACGCCCGTGGCCGCGAAGGCCTCGGCCGCACCGCGCAGCAGCCCGGCGCGCGTCCGCGACATGACGGGCCGGCTCACGCCCCGATCACGGCCCCGCCCAGAGGCTCGTGCTCATCAGGCCGCGAGCGAGACCGCCTCGCCGCGGCGCAGCGCGGACCGGGCGGGCTGACCGGCCCCGACGAGGGCGAGCGCGGGCTCCGCGGCCGGGGCGTTGCCCGCCGCGGCGGTCTCGGCCGGCTCGGACGCGGGACGCGCTCCGGCGGCAGCCGGCGGGAGGGGGTGCAGGCCGCCGTCGGCGCCGCGCATCTCCTGGCTGACCTCGGCGAGCAGGTCGGCGAGCTCGAGGTCGAGGGCGTCGCAGATCGAGGCGAGCAGCTCGGAGGATGCCTCCTTCTGACCGCGCTCCACCTCGGAGAGGTAGCCCAGGCTCACCCGGGCGGCGCCGGAGACGTCGCGCAGCGTGCGCCGCTGCCGCAGCCGGTGCCCGCGCAGGGAGTTCCCCAGCTGGGTGCGCAACAGCGTCATGGCCGTCTCCTGTCCTGCCTGTGCGGAAGCGGCGGAGCCCCGGGATCTCTCGGGGGGCGCCGTGCGCTCACGGTACGCGGCGCCCGTGACAGGAGCCCGCCCATCCCGGTCGCGTCCGCTCATGGCGTAACGCCGAGGTGGGGCCCGCGCTTCCCGGGGCCGGCCTTCCTCAGGCGGCGGTGTCGGTGCGCTCGCCGGCCCCGCCGGCGGCCGACGAGCGGCGGGCGGCGGCAGCCCGCATCGCGCGGGCACTGGTCCGGCGCAGGGTCAGCGCGCGGACCACGTAGTCCAGCCCGGAGAGCAGGGTCAGCGCCAGGGCGACGGCCATGAGCCACCAGCGGGCCGAGGCCAGGACGCCGGTCAGCGGCAGGATGTACATCCCGATGGCCAGCGCCTGGACGACGGTCTTGGCCTTGCCCCCGCGGCTGGCCGCGATGACGCCGTGCCGGATGACCCAGAACCGCAGCAGGGTCACCCCGACCTCGCGGACGAGGATCGCCACGGTCACCCACCACGGCAGCAGCTCGAGCACGGACAGGCCGATGAGCGCGGTGCCGGTCAGGGCCTTGTCGGCGATCGGGTCGGCCAGCTTGCCGAACTCGGTCACCTGGCCGGTGCGCCGGGCGATGAGCCCGTCGTAGCGGTCGGTGATGATCGCCAGCCCGAAGAACAGGGTGGCCCAGTAGCGCCGCTCGTCGTCGAGCCCACCGTCGCTGAGCAGCAGCACGGCGAAGACCGGGACGACGGCCAGCCGCAGCACGGTGAGCGCGTTCGGCACGTTGACCAGCCGCACCGACTGGACCGGCGTGGCAGCCGGGTCGGGAGCGACGTCGCTCACGGCGCTCAGCGTCCCGCCTCGGCGAGGGCGGGAGCGGCAGCGGGGACCAGGGCCGCCACCAGGTCTGCCACCAGATCGATGCCCTCGGTGTCCACGACCTCGGCGAGGACGATCTGCCCGGCGACGGCGTCGGCGGGGACGCCGGCCACGGTCGTCGTCCCGTCGGCGTCGGGGTCCTGGTGCGCGGCGTGGCCGAGCCAGACACCCCGCCCACCGTCGGCATGCCCCTCGGTGACGGAGAGGTCCTCGGTGAGCAGCACCTCGACCCGCTCGCCGATGCGGTCCTCGGCGCGCTGGGCGGTCAGCTCCTCGACCAGGTCGGTGATCCGGCGGACGCGGGCGTCGATCTCGTGCTGGTCGAGCTTGCCGGGCAGCCCGACGGCCTCGGTGCCCTCCTCGTCGGAGTAGCCGAACACGCCGACCGCGTCCAGGCGGCCCTCGACGAGGAAGCGCTCGAGCTCCGCGACGTCGTCCTCGGTCTCCCCCGGGAAGCCGAGGATGACGTTGGTGCGGAACCCCGCCGTGGGGGCCAGCTCCCGGGCCCGCTCGATGAGGCGCAGGAAGTCCTCGGTGCCGCCGAAGCGGCGCATGCGGCGCAGCAGCGTCGGCGAGGAGTGCTGGAACGACAGGTCGAAGTACGGCGCGACGCCGTCGGTCCCCGCGATCACCTCGACCAGGCCGGGCCGCAGCTCGGCCGGCTGGAGGTAGGCGACCCGGATGCGGGCGATGCCCTCGACGGCGGCGACCTGGGGCAGCAGCTTCTCGAGCGCGCGCAGGTCGCCGAGGTCCTTGCCGTAGGAGGTGTTGTTCTCGCTGACCAGCACCAGCTCGGTGACGCCCTGGCCGGCCAGCCAGCGGGCCTCCTCGAGCACCTCGGCCGGCGGGCGGGAGACGAACGCACCGCGGAAGGCCGGGATGGCGCAGAAGGCGCAGCGGCGGTCGCAGCCCGACGCCAGCTTCAGCGCTGCGGAGGGGCCCGACGCCAGCCGCTTGCGCTGCAGCCAGCCGTGGCCGGGGATCGCCGGGGCGTCGTCCCGCACGACCGCGGCGGTGCGCTCCACCGGGCTGATCGGCAGCAGCGTGCGCCGGTCGCGGGGGGTGTGCGGCACCAGGGGACGGCCGGCGAGGACGTCGTCGAGCCGGTCGCCGATGGCGCTGTAGTCGTCGAAGCCCAGGACGGTGGCCTCGGGCAGCGCGCCGGCGAGCTCGGAGCCGTAGCGCTCGGCCATGCAGCCGACCGCGACGACCTCGGCGCCGGAATCGGTCGCGGCCAGGATGGCGTCGACGGAGTCCTTCTTGGCCGACTCGATGAAGCCGCAGGTGTTGACCAGGACGGCGTCGGCGCCCTCGGCGTCCTCGACGAGGCGGTAGCCGTCGGCGGCCAGGCGGCCGGCGAGCTCCTCGGAGTCGACCTCGTTGCGGGCGCACCCGAGGGTCACCACCGCCACCGTTCGGGCAGGGCTGGGCGGCGGTGTCACCCGTTCACTGTAGTCGCCGCCCCCGCCCCCGTCGGGCGAACGGAGGGTGACGCTCAGCCCTCTGCTCCCCCGCCGCCGTTCTGCAGCAAGAAGAGCGTGCCCTCGAGCTCGTCGGGCTTGACGAGGACGTCGCGGGCCTTGGACCCCTCCGAGGGCCCGACGATGCCGCGGGTCTCCATCAGGTCCATGAGCCGCCCGGCCTTGGCGAACCCGACGCGGAGCTTGCGCTGCAGCATCGACGTCGACCCGAACTGGCTGGTGACGACGAGCTCGATGGCCTGGACCAGCAGGTCCATGTCGCCGCCGATGTCCTCGTCGATCTCCTTCTTCTCGCCGGCCGCGGCGGTGAAGACCTCCTCGCGGTACTCCGGCTCGGCCTGGCGCTTGGTGAACTCGACGACCGACTCGATCTCGGCGTCGGAGACGTAGGCGCCCTGGACGCGGACCGGCTTGCCGGCGCCGATGGGCATGAACAGGGCGTCACCCATGCCGATCAGCTTCTCTGCGCCCGGCTGGTCGAGGATGACCCGGCTGTCGGTGAGGCTGGAGGTCGAGAAGGCCAGCCGCGAGGGCACGTTGGCCTTGATCAGGCCGGTGACGACGTCGACCGAGGGCCGCTGGGTGGCCAGCACCAGGTGGATGCCGGCGGCGCGGGCCTTCTGCGTGATGCGGACGATCGACTCCTCGACGTCGCGCGGCGCGACCATCATGAGGTCGGCCAGCTCGTCGACGATCGTGAGGATGTACGGGTAGGGCTGGTAGACCCGCTCGCTGCCGGGCGGGGCGGTGATCTCGCCGCGCTCGACCTTGCGGTTGAAGTCGTCGATGTGCCGGACGCCCGTGGCCCGCATGTCCTGGTAGCGCTGCTCCATCTCCTCGACCAGCCAGGCCAGCGCGGTGGCGGCCTTCTTGGGGTCGGTGATGATCGGCGTGATCAGGTGCGGGATGCCGTCGTAGGGCGTGAGCTCGACCATCTTGGGGTCGACCAGGATCATCCGCAGCTGGTCGGGCGTGGCCCGCAGCAGCAGCGAGGTCAGCAGCGAGTTGATGCAGCTGGACTTACCGGCACCGGTGGCGCCGGCGACCAGCAGGTGCGGCATCTTCGCCAGGTTGGCGCAGACGAAGCCGCCCTCGATGTCCTTGCCCAGGCCCACCAGCATCGGGTGCGGGTCCTGCTTGGCGGCCGTGGACCGCATGACGTCGCCGAGGCTGACGGTCTCGCGGTCGGTGTTGGGCACCTCGACGCCGACGGCGGACTTGCCCGGGATCGGCGCGAGGATCCGGATGTTGTCGTTGGCGACGGCGTAGGCGAGGTTCTTCGTCAGCGCGGTGATCTTCTCGACCTTGACCGCGTTGCCCAGCTCGATCTCGTAGCGGGTCACCGTCGGCCCGCGGGTGAAGCTGGTGACGGCGGCGTCGATGTTGAACTGCTCGAGCACGCCGGTGATCGCCTCGATCGCGGCGTCGTTGGCCTGCGACTTGGCCCGCGGCGGGGTGCCGGGACGCAGCATCGTCAGCGACGGCAGCACGTAGTCGCCCTCGACGGGCTGGATGACCAGTTGCTGCGGCTCGTCGATCGGCGGCAGGTCCTCCGGCGGGGCGGTGCGGTCGACGACCTTCGGCCGCGGCGCGGGGACCGGGGGCAGGCCGGTCGGCACCTCGACGTGGTCGGGCCCGGTGACGCGGGTGGCCTCGGCGGCCTCGGCCATCGCCGCGTGGTCGATGACCGGTCCGGTGGCGAGCAGGTCCTCCGACAGGGCCGCCTTGCGCCCGCGACGGGTCGTCGGCGCCGGCTCCTCCTCGTCGTCGTACTCGTCCTCGTCGTAGTCGTCGTAGTCCTCGCGGCCGGTGACCCGGTCCATCCACTCCCGCAGCCGCTCGGGCACCTGGTGCACGGGCGTGGCGGTGATGACGAGCAGACCGAAGACGGCGAGCAGGACCAGCAGGACGACGGCGACCACGCGGCCCACGCCGGCGGCCAGCGGTGTGCCGACCGCCCAGCCGAGCAGGCCGCCCGAGCCGGGGTCGGTCGCCGACATGTCGGCGTCGAGCGCCACGACGTGGGCGACGCCGACGACGGAGAGGACCGCGCAGAGCCAGCCGATGACCAGCCGGCCGCGCGCCTCGGGGTTGGGGCCGCGGCGCAGCAGCCGCAGCGCCGCGAACAGCAGGACGACGGGCAGGACCATGACCAGCGCGCCGACCAGGAACCGCACACCGTCGGCGAAGCCGGCCCCGACCGGGCCGATGCCGTCGGTCCAGGCAGCCGCACCGAGGACGACGGCGAGGCCGAGCACGGCCAGGCCGACGCCGTCGCGGCGGTGCTCGGGAGCGAGGGGCTCGGTCTCCTCCGGACGGGCCACCGAGCGGGCCAGGCCACCGGCGCCACGGGCCAGCAGCCCCCAGCCACCGCTGACCACGCGCCACACGGAGGCGGCCGCGCCGGGTCCGGCCGGCTGCCGCGCGGGCGCGCGCCGGGCGCTGGTGGAGCGGGTGGCCGGCTTGCGGCCACCCTTCACCGGCGGCCGCTTCCGGCTCGCCGTGGACCCCGACCGGCCGCGGGTGGAACCCCGACCGGCCGCGGGGCGGGTCGTCGTTCCGCGCGCAGGCATGCGTCAGACGGTAATCCCGCCGAGCCCGCCGCCCGGGCAGGCGGACGCACGTGTTGCCGCCCTACGGTCGGGCCATGGCAGAGCGCGCGACCGTTCCCTCCGGCAGCTGGCCCACCCCGATCACCTCGGCGCTCCTGGTGCGCGCGGCGGCGCGGCTGGGCGAGGTGACCGTGGACTCCGGGGACCTGTGGTGGTCGGAGTCACGCCCGGGTGAGGCCGGCCGGTCGGCGCTGGTACGCCGCTCCCCCGACGGCGCGGTCACCGACGTCCTCCCTTCCCCGTGGAACGCCCGCACCCGCGTGCACGAGTACGGCGGTGGCGCGTGGACCGTCGCCGAGGGCGTCCTCTGGTTCACCGAGTTCTCCGACCAGCGGCTGTACCGGCTGGCTCCCGGCGACCCCGCCCCGGTCGCGGTGACCGCCGAGCCACCGGTGCCCTCCGGGGTGCGGTTCGCCGACCTGCGGGCGGTGCCCGGCGGCGTGCTCGCGGTGCGGGAGACCCACACCGCGTCCGGCGCCGCCGCCGACGTCGTGAACGAGGTCGTGCGGGTGGCCGACGACGGCACGGTCGAGGTCCTGGTCAGCGGCCCGGACTTCGTCTCCGACCCCCGGCCGGGGCCCGGCGGCGAGCTGGCCTGGCTGCAGTGGGACCACCCGACGATGCCCTGGGACGCCGCTCAGCTCGTGGTGCGCACGGCCGGGGGTGCGGAGACCGTCGTCGCCGGCGACCCCGGGGAGTCGGTGGTGCAGCCGGTGTGGGAGCCCGACGGCGGCCTGCTGTTCTTCTCCGACCGCACCGACGTCTGGTCGCTGTACCGGTGGCGTCCCGAGGGCGGGGTGGAGGAGGTGCTCGACGTGGGCGCCGACCTGGCCGGCCCGCAGTGGCAGTTCGGAGCCAGCCGGGTCGCGCTGTTCCCCGGCGGACGGCTCGTGGTCGCCGTCCCGGCCGAGGCCGGTGAACAGCTGGCCGTCCGGGAGGCCGACGGCGAGCTGCGCACGCTGCCGACGCCGGGGTACGCGTCGTTCCGGTCGCTGACCGCCTCGGGCGACGCGGTGGTGGTCGGCGCCGGCGGACCGGCCGCGGAGCCGGTGGTCCTGCGGGTGCCGCTGGACGGGTCGGCGCCGGAGGTCCTCCGCCCGGCGCGCGACCTGGGGCTGGACCCGGCGTGGTTCTCCCGGCCGGAGCGCGTCTCGTTCCCGACCCCGGACGGCGGCACCGGCATCGGGACCGCCCACGCGCTGGTGTACCCGCCGGCCAACCCCGACGTCCGGGCCCCCGAGGGCGAGCTGCCGCCCCTGCTCGTCGTCGTGCACGGCGGCCCGACGGCGGCGGCGGTCCCGGTGCTGAACCTGGAGGTGCAGTACTGGACCTCGCGGGGGTTCTGCGTCGCCGACGTCGACTACCGCGGCTCCACCGGCTACGGCCGGCGCTACCGCGACGCGCTGCAGGGCCGCTGGGGCGTCGTCGACCTGGACGACGTCATCGCGTGTGCCCGGTACCTGGCCGAGGCCGGGCGCGTCGACCCGGCGCGGATGGCGATCCGCGGCGGCTCGGCGGGCGGCTTCACCACGCTGGCCGCGCTCGCCATGCGGCCGGGCACGTTCTCCGCCGGGGCGAGCCACTTCGGCGTGGCCGACCTGGGCGCCCTGGCGCGGGACACGCACAAGTTCGAGTCCCGCTACCTCGACGGGCTCGTCGCGCCCTGGCCGGAGCGGGCCGACGTCTACGAGGAGCGGTCGCCGCTCACGCACGTGGACACCCTCGACACCCCGCTGGCGGTGTTCCAGGGCGACGAGGACCGGATCGTGCCGCTGGAGCAGGCCGAGGCGATCGTCGCGGCACTGCGCGAGCGGGGTGTGCCGCACGCCTACCTGCTGTTCGCCGGCGAGCAGCACGGCTTCCGCAAGGCGGAGAACATCCGGGCGGCGCTGGACGGCGAGCTGTCGTTCTACGCCCAGGTGTGGGGCTTCGACCTCCCCGCCGACGAGGGCATCGAACCCATCGAGGTCGTGCGCTGACGGAGTCGCTCGGTGACGGTCTCCGTCACCGAGCGACTCCGCTACACCTCGAGGACGGTGGGGATGATCATCGGGCGACGGCGGTAGGTGTCGCTGACCCACTTGCCGACCGTCCGGCGGATCACCTGCGAGAGGCGGTGGGCGTCGACCTCGCCGTCCTCCAGCGTGCGCTTGAGGTTCTCCTCGACCAACCGCAGCGCCTCGTCGAAGGCCGCCGGGTTCTGCGAGAAGCCGCGGGTCGACAGGTGCACCGGGCGCACGATGGTCCGGGTGGAGGGCTCCACGACGACGGTGAGCGCCACGAACCCCTCGTCGCCGAGGATCCGCCGCTCCTGCAGGGACTCCTCGCCGACGTCGCCGACGTTCAGCCCGTCGACGTAGACGTTGCCGATCGGCACCGAGCCGACGATCGAGGCCTTGCCGTCGACCAGGTCCACGACGACGCCGTCCTCGGCCAGGATGATCCGGTCCGTGGCCATCCCGGTCTGCTCGGCGAGCGCGGCGTGGGCGCGCAGGTGCCGCCACTCACCGTGCACGGGCATCAGGTAGCGCGGCTTGGCGACGTTCAGCAGCGTGCGCAGCTCACCGGCCGGCGCGTGCCCGGAGACGTGCACCATCGCCGTCTCCTTGTGGATCACCGTCGCGCCGAGGCGGGCCAGCCCGTTGATCACCTTGTAGACGGCGGTCTCGTTGCCCGGCACCAGCGACGACGCCAGCACGATCGTGTCGCCGGCCTCGATGGTCACCTGGTGGTGCTCGCCGCGGGCCATCCGGCCGAGCGCCGACAGCGGCTCGCCCTGCGAGCCGGTGCTGACCAGCACGACCTGCTCGCCGGGCATCTTCGTCGCCTCGTCGAGGGAGACCATCAGCCCCGGCGCCATGCGCAGCAGGCCGAGGTCGCGGGCGACGCCCATGTTGCGGACCATCGACCGGCCGACGAAGGCGACCTTGCGGCCGTGCTTCTCGGCGGCGTCGAGCACCTGCTGGATGCGGTGCACGTGGCTGGCGAAGCTGGAGACGATCAGCCGCTGGGTGGCCCGGCGGAACACGTCCTCCAGGACCGGGCCGATCGCCCGCTCGCTGGTGACGAAGCCGGGGATCTCGGCGTTGGTGGAGTCGGCGAGCAGCAGGTCGATGCCCTCGATGCCCAGGCGCGCGAAGGCGCCGAGGTCGGTGAGCACGCCGTCCAGCGGCAGCTGGTCCATCTTGAAGTCGCCGGTGTGCACGAGCAGCCCCGCGGGCGTGTGCACCGCGACGGCCAGCGCGTCGGGGATCGAGTGGTTGACGTTGATGAACTCGCAGTGGAACGGGCCGGCCAGGTGGTCGTCGCCCCCGGCCACCTCCACCAGCACCGGGTCGATGCGGTGCTCGCGCAGCTTGGCCCTGACCAGGGCGAGGGTGAACCGGGAGCCGACGAGCGGGATGTCCCCGCGCAGCCGCAGCAGGTAGGGCAGCGCGCCGATGTGGTCCTCGTGCCCGTGGGTGAGGACGACGGCGTCGATGTCGTCGAGCCGGTGCTCGATCACCCCGAGGTCCGGGAGGATCAGGTCGACGCCGGGCTGCTCGGCCTCGGGGAAGAGGACGCCGCAGTCGATGACCAGCAGGCGTCCCTCGAACTCGAGGACGGCCATGTTGCGGCCGATCTCCCCCAGGCCGCCGAGGGCCATGACGCGCAACCCCCCGTCGGGCAGCGGGGGCGGGGTCTTCAGGTCGAGGTGCGGCTGGGTGGTGGGGGCACTCACAGGCTGACGCCTCCGGCGGCGAGATCGTGGTGCAGCTGCTCGAGCTGCTCGGGGGTGGCATCCACCAGCGGCGGGCGGACCGGGCCGGCGGGGAGGCCGAGGGCGTTCAGTGCGGCCTTGACCGTGATGACGCCCTGGGTGCGGAAGACGCCGGTGCAGACCGGCAGCAGGCTCTCGTTGATCGACCGTGCGGTGGCGAGGTCGCCGGCCTCCACGGCCGCGATCAGCTCGGCGAGGCGGGGCCCGACGAGGTGGCCGATGACGCTGACCACGCCGACGCCGCCGATCGCGAGGATCGGGAGGTTCAGCATGTCCTCGCCGCTGTAGTAGGCGAGGTCGGTGCGGGCCAGCGTCCACGCCATGGCGCCGAGATCGCCCTTGGCGTCCTTGACCGCGACGATCCGCGGGTGCTCCGCGGCCCGCACGAGGGTCTCCACCTCGATCGGCGTCCCGGTGCGGACGGGGATGTCGTAGAGCATCACCGGCAGGTCGGTGCTGTCGGCGACGGACGTGAAGTGCCGCAGCACGCCGGCCTGCGGGGGGCGGTTGTAGTACGGGGTCACGACGAGCAGGCCGTGCGCCCCGAGCCGCTCGGCGGCCTGCGCCAGCTCGATGGAGTGCGCGGTGTCGTTGGTGCCGACCCCGGCGACGACGGTGGCGCGGTCGCCCACGGAGTCGAGCACCGCCTCCAGCAGGGCCCGCTGCTCGGCGTCGGTGACGGTCGGCGACTCCCCCGTCGTCCCGGACACCACCAGGCCGTCGTGGGCGCCGCGGTCGACCAGGTGGGCGGCCAGCTGCTGGGCGCCGGCGAGGTCGATCGAGCCGTCCTCGGTGAACGGCGTGACCATGGCCGAGAGCACGCGGCCGAAGGGCCGGGCCGGGTCGCTGGTCATGGGGTGAATCTACCCAGCGGCACCGGCCCCACCCGCCGCACGGGGCCGCTCAGCGCCGGTGGTCGGAGACCGCGTAGCGCAGCCCCGTGGACGGCGAGGTGGCCCAGCCCTCGGCCGGGGTGCGGGAGACCACCCGCCAGCCGGTGCCGAGCACGGGAGCGCGGGTGTCCCCCTCGACGGCGAGGTCGACCTCGGTGACGACCGCGCGCTCGGCGTGCGGCAGGAACTCCGCGTAGACGGTGCCTCCGCCGATCACCCAGCAGTCGGGGTACTGGCTGAGGACCTGGCTCACCGAGTAGGCCGGCCGCGCCCCCTCCGCCCACCACAGCGGGTCGCTGGTGAGGACGACGTTGGTGCGCCCCGGCAGCGGCCGGAAGCGCTCGGGCAGCGACTCCCAGGTGCGCCGCCCCATGACGACGACGGAGCCGGCGGTCAGCTCGCGGAAGTTCCTGAGGTCCTCGGGCAGGTGCCAGGGCAGGCCGCCGTCGGCACCGATGACGCGGGCCTGCGCCTGCGCCCAGATCAGGGAGATCGTCACGGCCCCGGCGGATCAGACGGCGACGGCGGCGCGGATGGCCGGGTGCGGGTCGTACCCGGCCACCGTGACGTGCTCGGGCGTGTAGTCGAACAGCGACGGCGCCGGCGCCAGCTCCAGGGTGGGGAACGGCCGGGCCGGGCGGGACAGCTGCTCGCGGACCTGCGCGTGGTGGTTGTCGTACACGTGGCAGTCGCCGCCGACCCAGATGAAGTCCCCGGGCTCGAGGCCCACCTGCGCGGCGACCATGTGCGTGAGCAGCGCGTAGCTGGCGATGTTGAACGGGACCCCGAGGAACATGTCGGCGCTGCGCTGGTAGAGCTGGCAGGACAGCCGGCCACCGGCGACGTGGAACTGGAACAGCGCGTGGCACGGGGCCAGGGCCATCTCGGGGATGGCGGCGACGTTCCAGGCCGAGACCACCATGCGTCGGGAGTCGGGATCGCGGCGGAGGGTGTCCAGCACGCCGGAGATCTGGTCGACGTGCTCGCCCGACGGCGTGGGCCACGACCGCCACTGCACGCCGTAGACCGGACCGAGCTCGC
Source organism: Blastococcus sp. TF02A-26 (assembly GCF_003319125.1). Classification (GTDB taxonomy): domain Bacteria; phylum Actinomycetota; class Actinomycetes; order Mycobacteriales; family Geodermatophilaceae; genus Trujillonella. The sequence goes on from NZ_QOHG01000010.1 coordinate 172,891, forward strand.
CGGTGGGCGACGCCCACTCGTCCCAGATGGTGACGCCGTGGTCGTGCAGGTAGCCGACGTTGCTCTCCCCGCGGAGGAACCACAGCAGCTCGACGACGATCGAGCGCAGGTGCACCTTCTTCGTCGTCAGCAGGGGGAAGCCGGCCGAGAGGTCGTAGCGCAGCCGCTCGCCGAAGAGGCTGACCGTGCCCGTCCCGGTGCGGTCGGACTTCGGCGTCCCGGTCTCCAGGACCCGCCGCAGGAGGTCCTCGTACTGCGTGTCGACCGGCTGCCCGGCGGTGCCCACCACGGGGATGCAATCTACGTGCCGGAACCGACAGGACACACTCTCCGACATGGAGTGGTGGGCCACCCTGCTGGTCGTCGCCGGTGGGCTGCTGGTGCTGTGGGCACTGGGCGTGGTGCTGCTGTGGCGGGCGCGTCCGGAGGACCTGACCCTCCGCGAGGCGCTGCGGCTGCTGCCCGACCTCGTGCGCCTGGTCCGCCGGCTGGCCCGGGACCCGGAGGTGCCGCGCGGCGTCCGCGTCCGGCTCTGGCTGCTCCTGGCGTACCTGCTCTCGCCGGTGGACCTGGTGCCCGATGTCGTCCCGGTCCTCGGCTACGCCGACGACGTCGTGGTGGTGGCCCTGGCCCTGCGCGCGGTGGTGCGGCGGGCCGGCGCCGAGGCGATCACCCGCGCCTGGCCGGGCAGCCCCGCGGGTCTGGCGGTCGTGCTGCGCCTGGCCGGGGCGCCGCTCACCGCGTGACCGCGGCCAGCTCGGGCGCGAGGTCCCCGGCCCCGGCGACGACGACCCGGTCGAGCTGCAGCCAGTCGGCCATCAGCCGGAGCTCGGCGGCGAGCTCGGTCGCGACCTCAGCGCGGTCCACACCGGCCTCCGCGTGGACCGCCTGCACGAGCAGGGCGCCGGCCCGGCGGTCGGCCTTGAGGTCGGCGCGGGCGACGAGCCGGTCACCGAGGAGGAACGGCAGCACGTAGTAGCCGTGCACCCGCTTCTCGGCGGGCGTGTAGATCTCCAGCCGGTAGTGGAAGCCGAAGATGCGCTCGACGCGGGGCCGCTCCCAGACCAGGGAGTCGAACGGGCTCAGCAGCGCGCGGGCGCGGATCCACCGGGGACGGCGGGCCGCCGGGTCGAGCCAGGCGGGGGCGGTCCACCCGTCGACGCGGACGGGGAGCAGCTCGCCGGCCTCGGCGAGCTCCTCGATCGCCGTCCGCGCCGCCGCCGGGCGCAGCCGGAAGTAGTCCCGCAGGTCACGCTCGGTGGCCACCCCGAGGGCCCGGGCAGCGGTGCGGACGAGCTCGCGGAACGCCGCGGCCGGCTCCGGGGTGGGGGTCTGCAGCACCGCGGGCGGCAGGACCCGTTCGGTGAGGTCGTAGACCCGCTCGAAGCCGGCGGTGCGGGACCGCGCGGTGAGGGCCCCGGTGAAGAAGAGCCACTCGAGCGCCACCTTCGCCGGGTGCCAGTTCCACATCGTCCCGGGCCGCTCGCGGCGGGTCTCCAGCAGCTCGCTGGCCCTGGTCGGCCCCTGCTCCCGCACCCGGTCGAGCACCTCGGCGACGTAGCCCGGGCGTTCCCGCTGCAACCGGACCATGTTCCCCCAGGCGTTCTCCTCGGCCGCTGCCATGCGCCACCGGAGGAACGGGTGCAGCCGCACCGGGAGGTAGGACGCCTCGTGGGCCCAGTACTCGAACACCTCGTGCCGGCGGTCGGTGAAGTCGTCGAGCGCCTCCCGGCGGTAGCCGCCCAGGCGGCTGAAGAACGGCAGGTAGTGCGACCGGGAGAGGACGTTGACCGAGTCGATCTGGACGACGCCGAGGCGGTCGGTCACCCGGCGCAGCTGACGGCTGTCGACCGCGCCGGCGGGGCGGGGGTCGGCGAAGCCCTGGGCAGCGAGCGCGATGCGCCGGGCCAGCGGGGCCGGCAGCCGGTCGACGACGGGGACGGTCACGCCTGCCGATCCTGCCCGGCCGGTATGACGGTCGCCGTCGGCGCCTGCGCCTACGCTGCCGGGGATGGAACCGCCCGCCTTCCCCCGGCTGACCGGGACGGCCGCCGTCTCGGTGCGCCCGGCCCGCGCCGACGACGCCGCCGACGTCGCCCGGGTCCAGGCCGTCGCGTGGCGGACGGCGTACCGGGCGGTGCTGCCGGCGGCCGTCCTCGACGACTGGGACGAGGCCGCTGCCGCCGAGGTGTGGCGGTCGGCGGTGGTGGAGCCGCCCACGCCGGCGCACGGGGTGCTCGTCGCGTTCGACGGGGAGACCGTGGTGGGGTTCGCCGCGTACGGGCCGCCCGAGGTCTCCCCCGACGGACCGACGGCCGCGGACGGTCCGACGACCGAGGTGGCGGCCCTGCTCGTCGAGCCCCGTTGGGGCCGGCGCGGACACGGCAGCCGGCTGCTGGCCGCGGTGGCCGACCTCGCCGGCGCGACCGGCGCCACCCGCCTGTCCATGTGGGTGCCGGAACCCGACGCCGTGACCAGCCGATTCCTGGAGTCCGCCGGATGGGCCCGGGAGGGCTGGGTCCGCACGCTCGACACCGGCGGCGAGCCGCTGCGCGAGGTGCGCTGGCACGCCGAGCTCGGCGAGGAGGAGGCGGGGTGACGTTCGAGGGCTTCCCCGACGAGGGCCTGGTCTTCTACGAGGGGCTCGAGGCGGACAACAGCAGGACGTACTGGACGCAGCACCGCCCGGTGTACGAGTCCTGCGTCCGCGCGCCGCTCCAGGCGCTCGCGGACGAACTGGCCGCCGAGTTCGGCACGGCGAAGCTCTTTCGTCCCTACCGCGACGTCCGGTTCAGCTCGGACAAGACGCCGTACAAGACACATCAGGGCGCCGTCGTGGAGGAGCCCGGCCGCGGCGCCGGTGCCCTCTACGTGCAGCTCTCCGCAGATGGTCTCCGGGTGGCCGGTGGCTCGTGGCGGCAGGAGTCCGACCAGGTGGCGCGGTACCGGCGGGCGGTCGTGGACGACGTCCAGGGCCCCCGCCTCGCGCGCGAGATCGCACGCCTCTCATCCGCCGGCTGGGAGGTGGGCGGCGACCGGCTCAGCCGTCCTCCACGAGGGTTCGAGACCCCTGACGACGACCGGGCGGACCTGCTCAAGCACCGGACGCTCAACGTGGCCCAGCAGTGGGAGCCGGCGGACTGGCTGCACTCCCGTGCCGCCCTGGACCGGGTCCGGCAGGCGTGGCGCGACGTGGTGGCGCTGAACCGCTGGCTGGCGGACAACGTCGGGGCCACGACGAAGGAGATCCGCCGCCGCTGACCGCGGCGCCTCTCCGGGCGATGTGGCGGTAGTGCCCCGGTGCACTGTGGCGGTATCGCACGGTTCCCGGAATGCAGGAAGGGCCCCAGCCGTGTGGCTGGGGCCCTTCCTGTAAATGGTTGTCCGGCGGTGTCCTACTCTCCCACCCCGTCTCCAGGGCAGTACCATCGGCGCTGAGAGGCTTAGCTTCCGGGTTCGGAAAGGGACCGGGCGTTTCCCTCTCGCCATGACCGCCGTAACTCTGTGAACTTCTCGACCGGCAACCCCCGCATCGCTGCGGGGGTGGGTCGTTCGTTCAGAGCTGCACAGTGGACGCGTTCGACTTCGACAGATCACGGTGTTCGTGGTGTGAAGTGGGTTGTGTGGTCAAGCCCTCGGCCTATTAGTACCGGTCAGCTCCACACCTCACGGTGCTTCCACTTCCGGCCTATCAACCCGCTGGTCTGGGCGGGGGCCTTACCCCATTGACTGGGTGAGAGACCTCATCTTGAAGCGAGCTTCCCGCTTAGATGCTTTCAGCGGTTATCCCTGCCGAACGTAGCCAACCAGCAGTGCACCTGGCGGTACAACTGGCACACCAGAGGTTCGTCCGTCCCGGTCCTCTCGTACTAGGGACAGCTCTTCTCAAGTCTCTTACGCGCACGGCGGATAGGGACCGAACTGTCTCACGACGTTCTAAACCCAGCTCGCGTACCGCTTTAATGGGCGAACAGCCCAACCCTTGGGACCTACTCCAGCCCCAGGATGCGACG
>NZ_QOHG01000043.1 GCF_003319125.1 Blastococcus sp. TF02A-26
CTAGTGGTCGCGCTCGGAAGTACAGCGTCGTAAGTTGAGCCGCGTCTCGGCAGGGGGAAGCGCCGAGCCTCCGTGATTCGTCGTGCTCGGAGGCGTGTGCCGATGTCTCGCCTGTCGCCGTATGTGATTGAACTGTCCGATGCTGAGCGGGCGGTGCTGGAGGAGCGTTCCCGCGCCTACATGGCGCCGTTCGCTGTGGTGATCCGGGCCCGGATCGTGTTGCTGGCCGCCGACGGCGAGCCGAACACGGTGATCGCGCAGCGGCTGGACGTGGCTGTGAGCGTGGCCAGCAAGTGGCGCAAGCGGTTCGCCGAGTCCGGACTGGACGGACTCGAGGATCGGCGCCGGTCGGGCCGGCCGCGATCATTTCCGGCGCCGGTGGTCGCCGAGGTCAAGGCGATGGCCTGCGAGCCGCCCGAGGCCCGTGACGTGCCGTTGTCCCGGTGGAGCTCGACGGAACTGGCTGCCCAGGCGGTCGCCGAGGGCCTGGTGGATTCAGTGTCGGCGTCCACGGTGCGCCGCTGGCTGCACGCCGACGCGATCCGCCCGTGGCAGCACCGGTCATGGATCTTTCCCCGGGATCCGCAGTTCGCCGGGAAGGCAGCCCGGGTGCTGGACCTGTATGCCCGGATCTGGAACGGCGTCGCGCTCGGCGAGGACGAGTACGTGCTCAGCGCCGATGAGAAATCGCAGCTGCAGGCGCTGCGCCGCCGCCATCCCGAGCTGCCACCGGGCCCGGACCGGACCCGTCGGGTGGAGTTCGAATACCGCCGAGGCGGCACGCTGGCCTACTTCGGCGCCTACGACGTGCACCAGGCACAGCTGTTCGGCCTGACCGCACCGAAGACTGGAATCGCCCCGTTCGAGGCTCTGGTGGAGCAGGTGATGACGACCGAGCCCTACGCCTCGGCCCGGCGGGTGTTCTGGATCGTGGACAACGGCTCCTCGCACAACGGCGCTCGCTCGATCGACCGCATGCGCGCCCGCTGGCCGACAGCCGAGCTGGTGCACCTGCCCATTCACGCCTCCTGGCTGAACCAGATCGAGATCGTCTTCTCCATCCTCGGGCGCAAGGCGCTACATCCGGCCGACTTCGCCGACCTCGACGCCCTCACCGCCCGGCTGGCAGCCTTCGCGCCACGGTTCAACGCCACCGCGACCCCGTTCGACTGGCGATTCGGGCGGGCCGAGCTGGCCGACCTGTGCCGCCGTCTGGACATGCACCGGCCGGCAGCCACCCGCCCACTGGCGGCCTGACAACGACCAGGATGAGCCGATGGCGACCCCGCCGACCTCGACCAAGACCAGCCTCGGCCAACGCCTCAACGACCACGCCCGCGCGCACTGGCCGGCGCTGGCCCGAGTGCAGCTGCGCTTCCGAGGCCAGTTCGCCTACGTCGACGGCCAACTGCCCGACGGACAGCTGCTGCCACTGCTCCGACTGCGCTACAGCGGCTCGGCCAGCCGCTGGGGCTTCGCCCTCTACCGAGCCAGCCATGACGACTACCAGGACAACTACCTGCCCACCGGAGACACCACCGGCAGCCCCGAGGAAGCCCTCGACTGCGCCTGCGGCCTCTACCTCAGCGACCCCACCATCTGGCGGCAGCCGCATACACCGCCGAACTAACAGGCAGGACCACTAG
>NZ_QOHG01000011.1 GCF_003319125.1 Blastococcus sp. TF02A-26
AGTTACGGCGGTCATGGCGAGAGGGAAACGCCCGGTCCCTTTCCGAACCCGGAAGCTAAGCCTCTCAGCGCCGATGGTACTGCCCTGGAGACGGGGTGGGAGAGTAGGACACCGCCGGACAACCATTCCAGAACGGGGGTCGGAGCCAATGGCTCCGGCCCCCGTTTCTGCGTTGTCCGCACTCATCGGCACGATCCGCGTGCCCGGCACGCTCCTGAGCATCGAGGTAGAAGACGACCATGACTGGACCGCGACGAGACGGCGCCGGACGAGACGGCCGCAGCGGAGGTGCCGGGCGTCCCCGCAGGGACGGCGGCGGCGCCGGCGGTCAGCGGGGCCGCGGTGACGGACGTCCGTCGTCGCCGGATGGACGTGCGGGGGCTGGCGGCTCCGCCGGCGGTCATCGGGGGCAGCGTCCCGCCGGCGAGCGTCGCCAGTGGGAGGAGCGTCGCGCTCGGGAGGACCGTCCGCGGCGGAACGGCGAGTCCACCGGCGGCTCCGCGAGTGGTGACTGGCGTGACCGTCGCCCCTCTGGCGGTCGGCCGTCCGGAGCCGGTGCGGGTGGGCGCCCGGCAGCCGGTGATCGGGCTGGGCGATCGTCCTGGGGGGAGCGCTCGGACCAGAACAGCAGTGGCCGCGGTCGTCCCGCGGGGGATCGTCCCCAGTGGCGTCGCGATGCACCGGCCGGACAGGGCGACCGTCCCCGCGGCGCCGGATCCGGTGCGCCGGGTCGTGGCAGTGACCGCGGTGGCGCACGGTCCGCGGACCGCACCTCTGGCCCGCGCAGCGGCGGTCGTCCCACGGGGTCGTCGTGGCAGGACCGGCCGGCGCGGGACTCCGGCCCGGCGGGCGGAGGCTGGCGGGATCGCCGTCCCACTGGTGGGCCAGGTGACCGGTCGGATCGGCCGCAGCGCGGCGCCGGCGGAACCGGTGGCGACTGGCGGGATCGCCGTCCCTTCGGTGGTCCCGGCGACCGGTCGGATCGGCCGCAGCAGCGCGGTGGCGCGCCGGGTGGCAACTGGCGGGACCGCCGTCCGCCCGTCGACGGCGCCCGGCCGGGTGCCCCCTCGGGGAACTGGCGCGAGCGCCGGCCCGGTGGCGAGCGGACCACCCAGGGCGCGGAGCGCCGGGACCGGCGACCCGGTGCCGGTCGTGGCGCCGCTGACCGGCCGGTGCGGCCGCGGGACACCGAGCGCACGCCTCCGCTCTCCAGCGGTCCCGAGATCCCGGACTGGGTCGACCCCCGCGATCTCGACCCCGAGGTGCGCGGTGCTCTACGCAGCCTGGAGGCGCGCAACGCGCAGCGCGTCGCGGCGCACCTGGTCGCGGCGGGCACCCTGGTGGACGAGGACCCGGAACAGGCCCTCGCCCACGCCCGGGCCGCGCGTGACCGTGCGTCCCGCATCGCGGCGGTGCGCGAGGCCGTCGGGGTGGCCGCGTACCACGCGGGGGACTTCGCCGAAGCCGCCCGGGAGCTGCGCGCGTACCGCCGGATGAGCGGCGACGAGGGGTACCGCGCCGTCCTGGCCGACTGCGAACGTGCCCTCGGCCGGCCCGAGGTCGCCCTGCGCCTGGTCCGCGAGGCGCTGGACTCCGGCACCGCGGCTGACGAGGCTACGGAGCTGCGGCTCGTCGAGGCCGGCGCCCGGGCCGAGCTGGGCGAGCTGCCGGCCGCGCTGCTCGTTCTCGAGGGTGCGCTGGGTGGACGCCCGCGGCTCGAGGCGCTGGACCTCACCGACGAGGCGGTCCTCCGGCTGGCCACCGCGTACGCGGACCTGCTGACCGAGGCCGGACGTCCCGAGGCCGAGCCGTGGCAGGACGCCGTCACCGCCGCCCAGCCCGAGGAGGAGGACGTGGTCTTCGGCGAGGCGGACCTCCCGGCCGACCTCGTCCTCGCCGGCGGCGACAGCGCCGACGACGAGGGTCCCGTCGCCACCGACGACGACTCGGACGACGACCTGCTGGACCTGCCCGGTGTCTCCGACGCCGACATCGAGGCCGAGGTGGCCGAGCTGCTCGGTGAGACCGGCGACGACGCGGAGGCGGAGACGCCGGCCGACTGAGCACGGGGCGCCGACACTCCGGCGCGGGTCGTCCACACCCTCGGGGCGCGTCCACAGACCGCTCCGGCCGGACCCGACGGCCCGGTCCCGCCGGGAGGCTCCCTCCATGAGCGTCGCAGTGATCGACCGGAACGACGTGGTGCTGCGGGGGCGGATGGCCGCCCCCGCAGAGCACCGTGAGCTGCCCAGCGGGGACACGGTGGTGTCCTTCCGGCTCAAGGTGCGCCGGCCCGAGCCGCAGGTGCGCGGTCAGACGGTCGACGTGCTCCAGTGCGTCACCTACGACCGAGCGCTGCAGCGTCGGGTGGCCGCCTGGGAGCCCGGGGACGTGGTGGAGGTGGAGGGCGCCCTGCAGCGCCGCTTCTGGCGCACCCCCACGGGGACGGCCTCGATGGTCGAGGTCAACTGCCGGCGGGGCCGCAAGGTGACCCGGCCCTCCGCCGGTGCGGCCAGCGCGTCGGCGTGAGCTGCTCAGTCCTCGTGCGGGCGGAACACCAGTCCGGTGCGCGGCTTCGGCACGAACAGTGTCGACTTCCGGGGCATGCGCGCCCCCTCGCGGGCGACAGCGGCGACGGCCGCCGGGGAGGGGGCCCGCAGGAGCAGGGCCACACCGGTCCGCTCGTCCGCCAGGTCCAGGGCCTGGTCGAGGTCGTGGGCGATGAGGACGTCGTCCGGCCCGTCCGATCGGCCCCACAGCTGCTCGGCCAGCCCGTGGTGGGCCAGCACGACGTCCAGTCGCCGCCAGGCGTCAGGAGCCTCGGCCGGCACCGCAGCACGCACGACGTCGGCGGGCCGGTCGAGGTGCTGCAGCCCGCGGCCGTCGGTCACGAGGAACCCCGACTGCCTCGGGTCGCGCTGCCAGCGGCGCACGTGCTCGACCAGGTCCGAGCGGCTCCCGACCGGCAGCGGCGTGACCCGGAACCCCCGCGCCGCCGCGGCGGCCGCCGCGTCGAGGGAGAGCCCGGGGAGGACCCGGTGGATCGGCTCCACGCGGAGCCCGCCGGCACCCATGGGCGTCACGAGCGCCAGCACCGCCGACCGCCCGGGAGCCCCCTCCCGCCGTGCATGCGCCAGGGCGGCGGCGAAGCGGTGGTGGCCGTCGGCGATGACCGCGCTGGTGCGGCGCCACCCCGCCCCGAGCTCTGCCAGGACCGCGGGGTCGGTCACCCGCCAGAGGCTGTGGGCGACACCGTCGGAGTCCACGAGCCGCAGGTCGGGCTCACCGGCCCGTGCGGCCGCGGTCAGCTCCGCCACGGCCGGCTCCGCGTCGTGCGCCAGCACGATGGGCTCCAGATCGGTGCGGGTCGCGGCCAGCAGCGCCCGGCGGCCCTCGACCGCCACCGGGAAGGTGTCCTCGTGGGGCAGGACGGCCCGGGAGCCGGGCTCCGGCAGCGTGACGGCGCCCAGCCAGCCGACGGTGGCCGGCGTGCCGTCGGACGGCCGCAGCTCGTACACCCACAGTGCGGGCTCGGCGTCACGGACCAGGACGCCCTGGTCCTCCCACTCCCGCAGCGTCCGGGCGGCGTGGTCGACGATCCGCTCCGTCCCGGCCGGGGTGCGCGCGTCCGCGCCGGGAGCAGTACCACCCAGCTCCGGGAGGATGAGCCGGACGACGTTGTGCGGATCGGCCTGGGCCAGCTGGTGGCGGGCCGCGACGGTCACCAGGTCGTAGGCTGGCGAGCTGACCCGGGCCAACTGTCCGGGGTCGTGCCGCCGGTAGGTCAGGGCCCGGAAGGGCCGCACCTCCAGCCCTCCCGCCGCGGCGGGTGGGACCTCGGTCGGCGGGGACGGCACAACGGCGATGGTAGGAGCGGCCTCCCACGGCCCCGAGGGCGCTTGCCGGTGGGCGCACCACGGGGGACCGGTCGAGGACGGCGGACGCACGGACGGGAGGCCTCGGCGGTGACCGAGACGGGAACGCCCGAGGGCGGCGTCTACGAGTGGTACCAGCGCGGCCTGCAGCTGCTCGCCAGCGGCGATCCCGCGGCGGCGGCGACGCTGCTGTCGCGGGCGTCGGAGGTCGAACCGGACTCCCGGAGCCTGCGCGAGGCCCTGGCCCGGGCGCAGTTCGACGCCGGCCGGCACCGGGAGGCGATCGACAGCTTCACCCGGCTCATCGCGGTCAACCCCGCCGACGACTACGCGCACTTCGGCCTGGGCCTGGCGGCGAGCCGTGCGGGCGAGCTGGAGCTGGCCGCCGAGCACCTGGCACTGGCCGTGGCGCTGCGCCCGGACCTCGACCACTACGCCCGGGAACTGCGCGGGGTCCGCGCGCGGCGGGCGAGGGGAGCCCGGTGACCCGGCCGGAGGACGTGCCGCTGTCCGGCGGCAGCGCCCCGCCGACCTCGGTGCACGACGTGGCCCTGCTGGACCTGGACGGCGTCGTCTACGTCGGCCCGGACGCCGTGCCGGGAGTCCCCGGGGCGCTCGCCGCCGCCCGGGACGAGGGGATGCGCCTGGGGTTCGTGACCAACAACGCCGCTCGCCCTCCGCAGGAGGTCGCCACCCATCTCACCGAGCTCGGGGTCCCCGCCTCCGCCGCCGACGTCATCACCAGCTCCCAGGCCGCGGCCACGGTCGTCGCGCAGCGGTGGGGGAGCGGGGCCCGCGTCCTGCCCGTCGGCGGGCCCGGGGTCGCCACGGCGCTGCGGGAGGCGGGCCTGACGGTCGTCGAGCGCGCCGAGGACGGCCCCGTGGCGGTGGTGCAGGGGTACGGACGGGACGTCGGCTGGGCGCAGCTCGCCGAGGCGGTCGTCGCCGTGCGGTCCGGTGCCCGGCACGTCGCCACCAACACCGACGCCACCATCCCGTCGCCGCGCGGGCCGCTGCCGGGCAACGGGGCGATGGTGGGCGTCGTCGCCGGCGTGACCGGGTGTCCGCCTCTGGTCACCGGGAAGCCCGATCCCGCCATGCACGCCGAGTGCGTGCGGCGGACCGGCGCCCGCACGCCCCTGGTCGTCGGCGACCGCCTGGACACCGACATCGAGGGCGCCCGCCGCGCCGGCGCGGCCAGCCTTCTGGTCCTCACCGGCGTCACCGATCCCGCCACCCTGCTGGCAGCCCGGCCCGACCGGCGCCCCGACCTGCTGGCGCCGGACTGCGCCGGCCTGCTGGTGGCCCATCCCGCCGTGGTCGCGGACGGGGAGCGCCGGCGCTGCGGGACCTGGTGGGCCCGGTCGGGGCCGGCCGGGCTCGAGCTGGGTACGGACACCGGGACGAACCCGGCGGGAGGCACGGCGGCCGGAGACGGCCTGGACGGCCTTCGTGCGCTGTGCGTCACCCACTGGGCGACCCATCCCGGGCAGGGGGCCGAGGCCGTGGTGACCGCGGCCGACGAGGCGGCACGCGACGCCTTGCGGCGGTGGGGCCTGGCCGGGAGCTGACGCGGTGGGTCCGGTGGTCAGGCGCGACGGCTCAGAGCAGCGCCCGCAGGCGCAGCATGTCCCGCAGCCCGGCCTCGAGCTTGACCCGTCCCGACGCCCAGGCAGGGGCGAACGACAGCTGTCCGCTGGTCAGCGCCACGAGGTCGTCGCTGCTCATCGTCAGCCGGATGTCGGCTTTCGGCGCACCGGGGACGTCGTCCTCCGCGTGCAGGTCGCGCACCGCCCCGCTGGCCAGCCGGCCGCGCAGGACCTGCCCGTGATCGGTCAGCCGGCACGACAGCGACCGGTCCAGCCCCTGGGCCGCCGGCGCGGTGGCGAGCCCACCGAGGACCCCCTGGAGGGCGGTGATGCACTGCTCGATGGTCGCCACGCGGGCGGACCTCCTCGTTCTCTCGTTCCCTGCAGCGTTCCCCCACCGCTCCCGGCCACCGCGGGTGGCCGACGCGGCCGTGCCCGTCGTCCCCGGCCGGTAACCTCGCCGGCGGGACACGAGCCCACCACACGTACCGGGCGGCCGCGCGCCGCCTCCCCCCGACGACCTGGAGAGGCGGCCGCCATGACCGAGCCGAGCCGCCCCCGTCCCGTCCCCGGCCCCCCGCCGGGCGCGGCGTCCGAGGCGAGCACCCCGGCCCCCTTCGCCGACCTCGACCAGCGCCCCGTCGCCGAGCACGTGGACGTCTTCGAGGCCGAGCACGCCCGACTCGAGCGCGAACTGCGCACGATCGACCAGCTCTGATGGCACGCCGCAGCCGGCTCGACAGCGAGCTCGTGCGGCGGGGCCTGGCCCGCTCCCGCGAGCACGCCGTCGAACTGATCACCGAGGGCCGCGTCGCCGTCGGCGGGCAGGCGGCCACCAAGCCCGCCACCGGGGTGGAGGCCGGCACCCCCGTCGTCGTCCGCACCGATCCCGACGAGCCGCGCTGGGTCTCCCGCGGCGCGCACAAGCTCCTCGGCGCCCTGGACGCCTTCGACGTCGACGTGACCGGACGCCGCACCCTGGACGCCGGCGCCTCCACCGGCGGCTTCACCGAGGTGCTCCTCAGCCGCGGCGCGGCCGAGGTCGTCGCCGTGGACGTCGGCTACGGGGAGCTGGCCTGGTCGCTGCGCACCGACGAGCGGGTGCACGTCCACGAGCGCACCAACGTGCGCACGCTGACCCCGGAACAGATCGGCGGTGCGGCCGAGGTCGTCGTCGCCGACCTGTCGTTCATCTCGCTGCGCCTGGTGCTGCCCGCCCTCACCGCCTGCGCCACCCCCGGTGCCGACCTGCTCCCCATGGTGAAGCCGCAGTTCGAGGTCGGCCGCGAGCGGCTGGGCTCCGGCGGGGTCGTCCGCGACCCGGCGCACCGCCAGGACGCCGTCCTCCAGGTCGCCCGAGCGGCGGCCGAGCTGGGCTGGGGCACCGCCGGGGTGGTGGCCAGCCCGCTGCCCGGCCCGGCAGGCAACGTGGAGTTCTTCCTGCACCTGCGCCGCGACGCCGGCCCTCCTGAGGAGGACGACGTCCGCCGCGCGGTCGAGGAGGGGCCCCGGTGAGGGCAGGGTGAGACTGGCACCAGCAGCCCAGGACCCACAGCAGGAGAGGCAGGGCACGTGACAGACGGCAACGCAGCCGGACAGGCCACCGACCAGCCCCGGCACGTGCTCCTCGCGGTGCACACCGGCCGGCGCGACATCGTCGATCTGGCCCGCAGCTCCGCCGACCGGCTCACCCGGGCCGGCATCGTCGTCCGCGTGCTCGCCGACGAGGCACCCGACCTGGCCATCGAGGGCGCCGAGGTGGTGCCCGCCGACGCCGAGGCCGCCCGGCACGCCGAGATCGTCATGGTCTTCGGCGGGGACGGCACCTTCCTCCGCGCCGCCGAGCTCGCCCGCTACAGCAACGCCGCGCTCATGGGCGTGAACCTGGGCCGGGTCGGCTTCCTCGCCGAGACCGAGCCCGAGGCCGTCGAGGAGACCCTCGCCGCGATCGAGCGCTGCGAGTACTCGGTGGAGAAGCGGCTGGCCATCGAGGTCGACGTCCTCGACGCCTCCGGCTCGGTCGTGGGCGGCACCTGGGCGCTCAACGAGATCTCGGTGGAGAAGGCGGAGCGGTCCCGGGTGCTCGACGTCGTCATCGGGATCGACGGCCGGCCGCTGACCAGCTTCGGCTGCGACGGCGTCCTGTTCGCCACCCCCACCGGCTCCACCGCCTACGCCTTCTCCGCCGGTGGCCCGGTCGTGTGGCCCGACGTCGAGGCGCTGCTGCTGGTGCCGACCAACGCCCACGCGCTCTTCGCCCGGCCGCTGGTCACCAGCCCCGACTCCGTGCTCACCGTGGCGATCCCGCCCGACGGCAACCGCGCGCGGGTCTCCGCCGACGGCCGGCGCACGCTCGAGGTGCCCGACGGCGGCCGGGTGCAGGTCCGCCGCGCCGCCCGCCCGGTACGGATCGCCCGGGTGCACACCACCAGCTTCGGCGACCGGCTCGTGGCCAAGTTCGGTCTGCCGGTCCGCGGCTTCCGCGACGCCCGGGCGCACGGCCCCGGGCACGAGGCGCCCACGTCGGGCCACAACGTGCTCGCCCGCGACGTCCAGGACGCCGACGGCCGGGAGGAGGTGGCCGGTGCCGCGGACGACGACGCGTGAGCGCACGCCCGACCCGGCGCCGGCTCCGGCGGAGGAGGCCCCCCTGGGCCGGCTCACCGAGTTCCGGATCCGCGGTCTCGGCGCGATCGACGACGTCACCCTCGAACTCGGTCCCGGGCTGACCGTCGTCACCGGCGAGACCGGCGCCGGCAAGACGATGGTCGTCACCGGCCTGACCCTGCTGTTCGGCGGTCGCGCCGACCCCGGCCGGGTGCGCGCCAGCGGTCGCGCCGGCGTCGAGGGCCGGCTGGCACTGCCGGCGGACTCCCCGGTGTGGGAGCGCGCTGCCGAGGCCGGCGCCGAGCCCGACGACGACGGCAGCCTGATCCTCGCCCGGACCGTCAGCGCCGAGGGCCGTTCCCGCGCCCACCTGGGCGGGCGCAGCGTGCCGGTCGGGGTGGTGGCCGAGATCGCGGAGGGGCTCCTGGCCGTGCACGGGCAGAGCGACCAGTTGCGGCTGTCCCGCCCGGCCGAGCAGCGCCGGGCCCTGGACCGCTACGCCGGTGCCGAGCACCTCGCGCTGCTGGACCGCTACCGCGCCGCGTACGCCCGCTGGCGCGAGCTGGCCGCGGACCTCGAGCGCCGGCTGGGCCAGGCCCGCGAGCTGGCCCAGGCCGCCGACGTGCTCCGGCACGGTCTCGAGGAGATCGAGGCGCTGGCCCCGCAGCCGGGGGAGGACGACGAGCTCGACGCCCAGGCCCGCCGGCTCGGTGACGCCGACGCGTTGCGCGCCGCGGTCGAGGAGGCCCGGGTCGCGCTCGTCGGCGACGTCACCGGCGATCTCGGTGGGGGAGGGGAGCTGCCCCAGGACGCCACCGCCGCCCTCGCAATCGCCGAGCGCGCGCTGGCCGCCCCCGGCGACCCGGCGCTCGTCCTGCTCGCCCAGGACCTCGCCGACGCCGTCGCCGTGGTGTCCGACGTCGCCGGGCAGCTCGCCGGTTACGTCGCCGATCTGGACGCGGACCCGGCGCGGCTCGCCGAGGTGCTCGACCGCCGCGCCGCCCTCACCGCCCTGGTGCGCAAGTACGCCGACGCCGGGACGGGGGTGACCGGCGTCCTCGCCTGGGCCGACGACGCCCGCGACCGGCTGGAGCAGCTCGACGTCTCCGACGAGGCCCTCGAGGCGCTGACCGCCGAGCGGGACGCGGCCCGGGCCGAGGTCGACGAGCTCGGCCGGGCGGTCTCCGAGGGCCGGCACGCCGCCGCCGACGGGTTCGCCGCGGAGGTCGGCCGCGAGCTGGCGGGCCTGGCGATGAAGAGCGCCCGCGTGTCCTTCTCCGTCGACAGCCACCCCGACGAGCCCGGGCCGGAGGGCGTCGACGAGGTGGCGCTGCTGATGGCCGCCCACCCCGGTGCCCCGCCGCGGCCGGTGCACAGGGGCGCCTCGGGCGGCGAGCTGTCCCGGGTGATGCTGGCGATCGAGGTGGTCTTCGCCGGGGCCGACCCCGTGCCGGTCATGGTCTTCGACGAGGTGGACGCCGGCGTCGGCGGGCAGGCGGCCGGCGAGATCGGCCGCCGGCTGGCCCGGCTGGCGCGCGACCACCAGGTCGTCGTCGTCACCCACCTGGCCCAGGTCGCCGCGTTCGCCGACACCCACCTCGTCGTCGACAAGACGCCGGACACCGGCGCCGGGGTGACCGCCACCGACATCCGCGCGGTGGCCGACGAGGACCGGGTGCGGGAACTGGCGCGGATGCTCTCCGGGCTCGCCGACAGCGACACCGGACAGGCCCACGCCCGCGAGCTGCTGGCCGTCGCCGCCGACGCCCGCAACTGACACTCCCTGCCACCGATCGGGTGGTGGAGGAGTGATCGTCCCGGCAGCGGGGTAGCGGACGGTCGTGCGCAACCGACACGAGGTCGACGACGACCGCCGGGAACCGTCCGCCCTGCGTCCCGGGTCCGTGCAGTGAGCTGCTTCTCGTCCGCGGACGAGTCGGCGCACTACGGGTTCAGCGTCTGCATGCTGCTCCAGCACTACCGCGAGCAGCTCGGCTGGGAGCACGACGGCGTCGTCGAGCTCGGCACCGGTGACGCCACCGCCATCGCCGACGTCGTCGCCGGCCTGCCGGGGCTGCGGGTGCGCAGCTTCGACATCAGCGCCACGTCGGTCGAGCAGGCGCGGGCCAACATCGCCGAGCGCGGCGTCGCCGACCGCTACACCGTGGAGCTCGGCGACTTCTTCGACGGCGCCGACTCCTCCGGCGCCCCGGCGGCCCGCACCGTGATCTCCAACCCGCCCTACATCCCGGCGCCCGACCGCGACATCCTCATGCCCGAGCTGTGGGGCGGCATCTACGGCAACGACCTGTCGTTGGCGCTGCTCAAGGCCGGCTACGACAACGTCGTCGTCGCGGTGCCCAGCTACTCCGACCCGGTCACCACGCTCGGGACCGCCGCCGACCTCGGCTACCGGGTGGTCAACTTCCTCGCCATGGGCCTGGACTTCGGCCCGTACAGCGCCGAGCCGAAGGTCGCCCGGCACATCCGGCGGATCGTCGAGGAGGGCCGCGGCTGGGCAGGCGAGGCCGAGTACATGGTCGCCGTCGCGCTGTTCACCCGGGACGACGCGATCCCGGGCGACCGGTCCGACCAGCTGAAGAGGGCCCTCCAGCTCTGAGCCGTTCGTCAGCGGCGCTTGGCGTACCCCGCCAGGCCGAACTGCAGCAGGGCCAGTCCCCGCTCGCCGGCGGCGAGCAGCTCGGCGGTCAGCGCCGGGCCGGTGACGCCGGCCAGCACGCGGTCGCGGGCCAGCTCGAGCAGCCCGGCGTACAGCCCGAGGACGGCGTGCGCGGTCAGCCACGGCTCGAGGGCACCGGGGGCCGCGGAGGTCTCCTCGGCGATCAGCTCGGCCAGCGCCTGGGTCAGCTCGCCGAGGATCTCCCGCTCCCGGACCTGGAGGGTGCGGCTGCCCCGGATGACGGCGGCCATCTCCGCGACGCCGCTGGCCGCCTCCGCCGATCCCAGCCCGCTCATCGCGGCGACGACGAAGCTGCCCGCCGCCGCCGAGACCGATTCCCCGGCCGGCCGGCGGCGGACCGCGTCCAACAGGGCCGCGCGTACCGGCGGGTCGGCCTCGAAGACCAGGCCTTCCTTGACCGGGAAGTGGTTGAAGACCGTCTTCTCCACCACGCCGGCCCGCTGGGCGATCTCCACCACGCTGACCGCGTCGAAGCCCCGCTCGGCGAACAGTTCGGCCGCGGCGTCCACGATCCGGGCCCGGGTCGCCTGGCGGCGCCGCTCCCGCAGACCCGGTCCCCGCAGAGCGGCGCGGCGGCCCCGCCGACCGCGGCCCGGAGCGTCCTCCCCCTCCGGAGTGCGTCCTCCCTCGCCGTCCACCGTGAGGGAGGTCGCTGCAGGATCAGGTGAGCTGATCGGGGCGGGGGCCTGCGCCGCTTCCACCGGCTCGTCGGCGCCCTGGCTCGGGACCGGCTCGACGACCTCGTCGGAACCGGCCGGACGGATCACTGCAGGCGCCCCGTGAGTCACACCGGCAACGCTAGACAGCCGGTTCGGCCGCTCCGGCGGGGCGCCCCGAGCGGCCGGTGCCAGCGTGTCGCGGCAGGGTGGTGTCGACCACTCTGCGTGACCGACCGGTCGCGGGCGCGCGTCGGAGGGAGGCGCCCGGAGGCCTGCGTGGCAGCATCGGCCCATGCGCATCGGCACCTTGCGACGGGGCCGGGGCCAGGAGCAGGTGTCAGGCGTTCCCGGCACTGCCCGGCTCGACCGCCGCACCAAGAACCTGACCAAGCGGTTGCGGCCCGGTGACATCGCGGTGATCGACCACGTCGACATCGACCGGGTGAGCGCCGACTCCCTCGTCGCCTGCAAGGTCGCCGCGGTGGTCAACGCCGCGCCCAGCATCTCCGGGCGCTACCCGAACCTGGGGCCCGGGATCATCGCCGAGGCCGGTATCCCGCTGCTCGACGGCGTCGGCAAGGACGTCTTCACCGCCCTCAAGGAGGGCACCGAGGTCCGGCTCGACGGCGACACGCTGTACCGGGCCGACGGCACCGCGGTCGCCACGGGCACGCTGCAGACCCCCGACACCATCGCCGAGGCCATGGCCGAGGCCCGCGCCGGGCTGTCCACGCAGCTCGAGGCGTTCGCGGCCAACACGATGGAGTACATGAAGCGGGAGCGCGCGCTCCTGCTCGACGGCGTCGGCGTGCCCGACGTCCGGACCGGGATCGACGGCCGGCACGTCCTGATCGTCGTCCGCGGGTACGACTACAAGGAGGACCTGCAGGCGCTGCGGTCCTACATCCGCGACTACCGGCCGGTGCTGATCGGCGTCGACGGCGGCGCGGACGCGCTCATCGAGGCCGGCCACACGCCCGACATGATCATCGGCGACATGGACTCGGTCAGCGACGACGTGCTGCGGTGCGGCGCCGAGGTCGTGGTGCACGCCTACGCCGACGGGCGCGCACCCGGGCTGGCCCGCGTCCAGGAACTCGGCGTCGACGCGATCACCTTCCCCGCCTCGGCGACGAGCGAGGACATCGCGATGCTGCTGGCCGACGAGAAGGGCGCCTCGCTCATCGTCGCCGTCGGCACCCACGCCACGCTCGTGGAGTTCCTCGACAAGGGCCGCGGCGGCATGGCCTCCACGTTCCTGACCCGCCTGCGGCTGGGCGGCAAGCTGGTCGACGCCAAGGGCGTCAGCCGGCTCTACCGCAGCCGGATCTCGACCCTCACCCTCGTCGTCCTCGTCCTGGCCGCGCTGGTCTCGATCGGCGCGGCCCTCGCGGCGTCCACGGCCGGGCAGATCTACTTCGACCTGCTCGTCGACAAGTGGGACGGCTACATGTTCTGGCTGGAGAACCTCCTCTCGTGATCGACTTCCGGTACCACATCGTCTCCCTCGTCGCGGTCTTCCTCGCGATCGCCCTCGGCATCGTCATCGGGACGACGGCCCTCAACGGCCGGGTCCTCGACGACCTCGAGGACCAGGTCACCGGCCTCCAGGAGGACAAGCGCAGCCTCGAGGACACGACCCAGGCCCTCCAGGCCCGCCTGGACACCGGTGACCTGTTCGAGGAGGCCGTCGGCCCGGCGCTGGTCGAGGGCACCCTGACCGAGCGCAGCGTCGTGCTGGTGGTCGACGGGGAGGACGTCGCCGACGAGACCATCGAGGCCGTCCAGTTGCTGGTCGACCAGGCCGGCGGGACGGTGACCGGCACCCTCCGGCTGACCGAGTCCTACGCCGACCCGGCCAAGGAGTCCGAGCTGCAGAGCTACGTGACCGGCCCGGGCCGGCCCGCGTCGGTCACCCTCCCGGAGACCGACGACACCGGTGAGCTGGTCGGCTCCGTGCTCGCCCAGGTGCTCGTCGTCCCGTCCGACGGCGCGACGCCGGACTCCGCGCAGCTGTCCTCCGTGCTCGCCGGTCTCTCCGCCCTCGACGTGCTGACCCAGGAGTCGCCGTCGATCCAGGCCGCCCAGCACGTGGTCGTGCTGACCGGGGGCGTGCAGGACGGCGACGACGCGGAGGACCGCCTGTCGACCCTCGTGGAGCTCGTCACCGCCCTCGACGCCGCCGGCTCCGGGGCCGTGGTCGCCGGGGACGCCGCCTCGGCGCGCGAGAACGGGCTGGTCGGGGTCGTCCGGGCCGACCCCGAGACCTCGGCGCTCGTCTCGACCGTGGACAACGTGGAGTCCGCCGCCGGCCGGATCAGCACCGTGCTCGCGCTGAGCCAGGAGGGCGAGGGCACCTCCGGCAAGTACGGCACCGGTGAGGACACCCAGCCGGTGCCGCCGGTCCTCGCGCCGACCCCGTGACCGGGGGACCCCGCCGGCTGCTCCTCGCGGCCGGCGGCGCCGCGGCGGCCCGGGCCGGGCTCGCCGCCGCCGCCGCGCTCACCGCCCGCCCGGCCGGCGCGCCCTGGCGGCGCAGCAACTACGCCGGGCGGCCCGTGACGCTGCTCGGCGGACCCGCGCTCGCGCTGGCCGCCACCACGACCGCCGCCCTCGGCGCCCCGGCGGGGACCGCAGCCGCGGCGGCGCTGGTCGGCACCGTCTCCGGCGTGGTCGGCGGCTACGACGACCTCGCCGGCGCCCGGCCCGAGCAGGCCCGGGACAAGGGGCTGGCCGGACACCTCCGCGCGCTGCGCGCCGGGCGGGTCTCGGCGGGCGCGGTCAAGGTGGCCGGCATCGGCGCGGCCGCCGTCGCGGCTGCGGCGCTCACCCGCCGGCCGGGGGCGTCCCGCGGCGCGGCGCTGGCCGACGGCGTGCTCACCACGGGTCTGGTGGCGGGGACGGCGAACCTGCTCAACCTGCTGGACCTGCGGCCCGGCCGCGCCGGCAAGGTCGCCGCGGCGCTGGCCGCCGGCACCCTGCGCGGCCCGTCCGGCGGGCTGTCCGCCGGCCCGCTGGGCGCCACCGTCGCCGTGCTCCCCGCCGATCTCGGGGAGCGGGTCATGCTCGGCGACAGCGGCGCGAACGCCGTCGGTGCGCTGCTCGGCCTGCGCCTGGCCGAACTGCCCGGCCGCCCGGCGCGCACCGCACTGCTGGGCGTCGTCGTCGCGCTCACCCTCGCCAGCGAGAAGGTCAGCTTCACCCGCGTGATCGAGGCGACCCCCGTCCTGCGCGAGCTGGACCGGCTCGGCCGCCTGCGCCCGTGACCGCCCGGCAGGTGGCCCGGGGCGTCGCCGGCGCCGCCGCGGTCATCGCGGTGCTCACCGTCCTCGCCCGGCTCGCCGGCTTCGGCCGCACGCTGGTCTTCACCAACGTCGTCGGCGCCGGCACCACCGGCGACACCTACATCGCGGCCAACACCGTGCCGAACATCGTCTTCGAGGTCGTCGCGGGTGGCGCTCTGGCCAGTCTCGTCGTCCCGATGCTGGCCGGCGGCATCGCGGCGGGGGACCGGGATCAGGTGCGCCGGACCGCCTCGGCGCTGCTGGGCTGGACGCTGCTGGTCCTCGTCCCGCTGGCTGCTCTCGTGGCGGTGCTGGCCGGGCCGATCGCCCGGCTGCTGCTCGGCGGTGGTCCGGACGCCGAGGTGGACCTGGCCGCCCGCTTCCTCGTCGTGTTCGCGCCCCAGGTCGTCCTCTACGGCATCGGCATCGTCGTCGCCGGCGTGCTGCAGGCCCACCGCCGGTTCTCGGGCCCCGCGCTGGCCCCGCTGCTGTCCAGCGTCGTGGTGGCGGTGGCGTACCTGGTCTTCGCGGCGATGGACGGCGGTCGCGACGTGGCCGACCTCGACCGGCCGGCCGAGCTGGTCCTCGGCGTCGGGACGACGCTCGGCGTCGCGGCGCTGTCCCTGTGCCTGCTGGTGCCGCTGCGCCGGTTGCGCCTCGGACTGCGGCCGTCGCTGCGCTTCCCCGCCGGTGTCGCCCCGCGGGTGGCCCGGCTGGCGATCGCGGGCGTGCTCACCCTCGCCGGGCAGCAGCTCGTCGCCGCCGTCGCCATCCGCCTGGCCAGCTCCGGTCCCGACGGCACGCAGGTCGTCTACACCGCGGGCCTCACCCTCTTCCTGGTCCCGTGGGCCGCGCTCGCCGTGCCGCTGGCCACATCGGCCTACCCCGGCCTGGCCGAGCGGGCCGAGCGCGGTGACCGGACCGGTTTCGCCGCGGCGCTCGCCCCGGTGACCACGCTGGTCGCGGTCGCCTCGGCGCTGGCCGCCGCGCTCCTCGTCGCGGCCGCCGGCCCGATCGCCCGCGTGTTCCTCGTGGGCCAGGCCGACGACCGCGTGGCCGCGCTGCGGGACACGATCGTCGCGTTCGCCCCGGGGCTGGTCGGCTACGGCCTGGTCGCCGTCCTCACCCGGGCGCTGTACGCGCAGGGACTGTGGAAGGCGCCGACGGTCTGCGTGGTCGGCGGCTGGACCCTCGCGGTGGTCGCCGACGTCGTCCTCGCCGGCGTCCTGGACCCCGCCCACCGCGGGCTGGCGCTCGGCCTCGGGCACACGATCGGCGTCACGGTCGCCGGCGTCGCTCTGCTCGCGGTCGTCGCCCGGGTCGCGGGGCCGGCCGCGCTGGCGGGCGCGCTGCGCGCCGGCGGGCCGGCGCTGCTCGCGGCCGGCGTGGGCGCGGCCGGCGGGCTCGTCGTCGCCCGCCTCCTGGACGCCGACCCGGTGCCCGACACCGGCCCGCTGGGGGCCGTGGCCGCTGGTGTGGCCGTGGGCGGGGTCGTGCTCGTGCTGGCCGCGGCGGTCATGATGGGCACCGCGCGGCGACCGCTCACCGCGGCCGTGCGCGCGCTGCGGGCGCCGGACCCGCGGCCGGACGAGATGGTGGGAGGTGCGCGGTGAGCGGGACCCCCCTGAGCGGACGCCGGGTGGCCGAGGTGCTGGCCACCAGCACCGGCGGCGTGGGCACCCACGTCCGCGCCGTCGTCCCGGCGGTGGTCGCCGCCGGCGCCCAGGTCCTGGTGTGCGGCGCCGCCCCGACCGAGGAGCTCTTCGGGTTCCGCGCCGGGGGAGCGGAGTTCGCGCCCGTCGGCATCGGTGCCGGCCTGGCACCGGTGGCCGACGTCCGCGCGATCGTCGAGCTGCGCCGCGCGCTGACCGGCGCCGACCTGGTCCACGCGCACGGTCTGCGCGCCGGCCTGGTCGCCGCGGCCGCGCTGCGCGCGCCCGGCGGACGGCGGCGCCCCCTGGTGCTGACCCTGCACAACGCGCTGCCCGAGGGCGGCGGGCTCCAGCGCCGGGTGCTGGCGACGGCGGAGCGGGCCACCATCCGGGGTGCCGACGTCGTGCTGGCCGCCTCCGAGGACCTCGCCGAGAACGCCCGCCGGCTCGGTGCACCGGACGTCCGGATGGCCCCCGTGAGCGCGCCCGCCCTGCCCCCGGCGACCCGCACCCGCGACGACGTGCGCGCCGAGCTGGGGCTGGCCGACGGGCGGCGGCTGGTCGTCGCCGTCGGCCGGCTGCACCCGCAGAAGGGCTACGACGTCCTGCTCGACGCCGCACGCAGCTGGGCGGACGGCCCGCTCGTGGTGATCGCGGGCGACGGGCCGCTGCACCACGAGCTGCAGGACCGGATCACCGCCGAGCGCCTGCCCGTGGTGCTGCTGGGCCGCCGCGACGACGTCGCCGACCTGCTCGCCGCCGCGGACCTGTGCGTGCTGCCCTCGCGGTGGGAGGCCCGCTCGCTGACCGCCCAGGAGGCGCTGCGGTCCGGGACGCCCCTGGTCGCCACCCGCACCGGCGGTCTGCCCGGGCTGCTCGGGGACGCCGCGGAGCTGGTCCCGGTCGGCGACGCCGGCGCGTTGGCCACCGCGGTGACCCGGGTGCTGGGCGATCCCGCCCGGGCCCGCGCGCTGGCCGAGGCGGGACTCCGGCAGGCGGAGTCCTGGCCCGACGAGGCGGCCACCGCCCGCACGCTGGTGGCGCTCTACCGGGAACTGCTGGGGTCGCCGGACGGCTCCGCGTGACCCGGCGCCTGCTCGCCGTGCTGCTCGCCGCCCTGGGACTCCTGCTGGCGGCGCCGGGGACGGCGGGAGCGGCGCCGGCCGACGGGTTCCGCGCCGACCGGGTGGTGGTGGTCGGCGTCCCCGGGCTCACCTGGGCCGACGTGACGCCGGAGCAGACGCCGCAGCTGTGGGCGCTGGCCGAGGACGCCGCGATCGGCGCGATGTCGGTCCGCGCCGCGCGCGCGACCACCTGCGTGCTGGACGGCTGGGCGACCATCGGTGCCGGCAACCGGGTCCGCGTGCCCGGTCCGGACGACGGACTGCCCCCCGTGCCGCTGCCCACCGTGCCGGTCCCGGAGGACCCCGCCGACCCGGCCGCGCCGACCGTTCCGCCGGCCGACCAGGAGCCGGTGCTGGACTCCTCGCTGACCTACTGCGGCCTCCAGGAGCGGCTGGTCAGCGCCGGGCTGAAGGACCCGCAGGCCGCGGTGCGGCGCACCGCCGAGGACGCCGGGACGATCCGGTTCGGCGCGGAGCCCGCGGCCCTGGGCGCGGCGGTCGGCTGCGCGACCGTGGTCGGCCGGGCCGCCTCGGTGGCCGTGGCGGCGCCGGGCGTGCCGCTGACCCCGGCCGAGGTGCTGCCCACCGAGCCGGACGGGGTCGCCGCGCTGCTGTCGGGCTGCCCGCTGTCGCTGGTCTCGCTGGACGCCCTGCTGACCGCCGGCCGCCCGGGCGTCGACCAGACCGACGACGGCACCGACCCCGCCCCGCGCGCCGCCGCGCTGGCCCGCATCGACGAGTCGGTCGGCCGGCTGCGGGCCGCCGTCGACGCGCTGCCCGGCGACACCCTGCTGCTCGTGCAGGGGATCTCGGAGGTCAACGACGGCCGTCCGCAGCTGCACGTCGGGATGGCCGTGGGCCCCGGCTTCGACGCCTCGGGCTGGCTCACCTCGGCCAGCACCGGACGGGCGCCGTACGCGCAGCTCATCGACGTCGCGCCGACGGTCCTGCGGGCGCTGGGAGAGGAGGCGCCCTCGTCGTTCAACGGCCAGCCCCTGCGGGTCTCCGGCGAGCGGCCGGCCCTGGCCGAGGCGGTGCAGGTCCTCGACCGGGCGAACACCGCCGCCACCGTGCACCACCGGCACACCGCCTTCTGGTTCTGGTCGCTGGTCGCCGTCTCCACGGCGGTGGTCGTCGCCGGGGTCGCGGTGCTGGGCGCCGGGCAGCGCCCGCGGTGGGCGCGCCGGCTGCCGTGGCCCGGGACAGCCGATGGGGGGCCGCGTGCCCGCGGCGCCGTGCGGGTCCTCGCGCTCGCCGCGGCCGCGCTGCCCGCGGCGACCTACCTCAGCGGCCTGGTGCCGTGGGAGCGCGCCGGGGCACCGTTCGCGGCGCTCGTCGGCAGCGTGGCAGCCGCCGACGTCGTCCTCACGGCCGTCGCGCTGATCGGCCCCTGGCGCCGCCGGCGGCTGGGCCCGGGCGCCGTCGTCGTCGGGATCACCCTCGCCACACTGGTCGGTGACGTCGTCACCGGCTCGCACCTGGAGCTGATGTCCCCGCTGGGCTACGACCCGATCGTCGCCGGCCGGTTCACCGGCTACGGCAACCTCAGCTTCGGCCTGCTGGCGGTCTCCGCCCTCCTGGTCACCGCGGGGCTGGCCACCGTCGCCGGTCGCCGGGCGCGCCCGGACCGGGCCCGCCGGGCCGTCGCGCTGACCGTGCTCGCGGCGGGGCTCGTCGTCGTCGGGGTCGTCGGGGCGCCGCCGCTGGGCCGCGACTTCGGCGGGGTCCTGGCCGCGCTGCCCGGCTTCCTGCTGCTGGCCATGCTGCTCACCCGCACGCGGGTCACCGTGGTCCGGCTGGGCGCGATCCTCGGCCTCGCGGTGCTGGCCGTCGGCACGGTCGCCGTCCTGGACTGGCTGCGCCCGGCCGGCGACCGCACCCACCTCGGCCGGTTCGTCGAGCAGGTGCTCACCGGCGAGGCCTGGACGGTCGTCAGCCGCAAGGCCCAGGCCAACCTGGACATCCTCACCCGCAGCCCGCTGGCGTGGATGCTGCCGGTCGCGCTGGTGGCCGCGGTCTGGCTGATCCGGCGCGGCGGGCTGCTGCGCACGTCCCGCACCGGACCGGCGGTGCCGGGCGCGGCGGCGGGGACGGCGCGGCTGCGTCCGGCCGACGCCTCCGTCGTCCGCGCGGCCCTGGTGTGCACCGCGCTGAGCCTGACGATCGGCGCGGTGGTCAACGACTCCGGCGTCGCGGTGCCGGGCACGGCCGCCACGCTGCTGGTACCGCTGCTGGTGTGGCTGGCCGGGGGACCGCGCGACGGCACCGCCGTCGGGCCCGACGTGGCCGACGGCACCACCGCCTCCGGCGGTGGGGACGAGGGCGGAGCTGTTACGGTGGTCTCCCGTGGGTCGACCGTCAGGAACGCTTGATCAGTCCGGATCTCTCGCATCCCGGAGCCTCCTCCACAACTCCCAGCCGACGAAGTTCGTCTTCGTCACCGGCGGGGTTGTCTCCTCACTCGGCAAGGGGCTGACAGCGAGCTCGCTGGGCGCCCTGCTGTCCAGCCGTGGCCTGCGGGTCACGATGCAGAAGCTGGACCCCTACCTCAACGTCGATCCCGGGACGATGAACCCGTTCCAGCACGGCGAGGTCTTCGTGACCGAGGACGGCGCGGAGACCGACCTCGACGTCGGTCACTACGAGCGCTTCCTCGACATCGACCTCTCCGGCCGCGCGAACGTCACGACCGGGCAGGTGTACTCGGACGTGATCGCCAAGGAGCGGCGCGGCGAGTACCTCGGTGACACCGTGCAGGTCATCCCGCACATCACCAACGAGATCAAGGCGCGGATCCTGGCCGGGGCCGACGCGGCCGGGGACGGCGACCGCGTCGACGTCGTCATCACCGAGATCGGCGGCACCGTCGGCGACATCGAGTCGCTGCCCTTCCTCGAGGCCGCCCGCCAGGTGCGGCACGAGATCGGCCGCGACAACTGCTTCTTCCTGCACATCTCGCTGATCCCCTACATCGCGCCGTCGGGCGAGCTGAAGACCAAGCCGACGCAGCACTCGGTCGCCCAGCTGCGCAGCATCGGCATCCAGCCCGACGCGCTGGTCTGCCGCTCGGACCGCCCGATCAACGAGGGCATCAAGCGCAAGATCGGGCTGATGTGCGACGTCGACGCCGAGGGCGTGACCTCGTGCCCCGACGCGCCGTCGATCTACGACATCCCCAAGGTGCTGCACCGGGAGGGCCTGGACGCCTACGTCGTCCGCCGGCTCGGGCTGCCCTTCCGCGACGTCGACTGGACCGTGTGGGGCGACCTGCTCGAGCGGGTGCACGCGCCGAAGCAGACGGTGGAGATCGCGCTGGTCGGCAAGTACATCGACCTGCCCGACGCCTACCTGTCGGTCAGCGAGGCCCTGCGCGCCGGCGGCTTCGCCCACCGCAGCCGGGTGAAGCTGCGCTGGGTGCCCTCCGACGACTGCCAGACCCCGGAGGGCGCGGAGAAGGCGCTGGCCGGGGTGGACGGCGTCTGCATCCCCGGTGGCTTCGGCGTCCGCGGCATCGAGGGCAAGCTCGGTGCGCTCCGGCACACCCGGGTCAACGGCATCCCGACCCTGGGGCTGTGCCTGGGCCTGCAGTGCATGGTCATCGAGTACGCCCGCGACGTCGCCGGGCTCCCCGAGGCCAACTCCGCGGAGTTCGACCCGGAGACCCCTGACGCGGTCATCGCGACCATGGCCAGCCAGGTCGACGTCGTCGCCGGCGAGCGGGACATGGGCGGCACGATGCGCCTCGGCAGCTACCCCGCCGCGCTGCAGAAGGGCTCGGTCGTGGCCGGCGCCTACGGCAGCACCGACATCACCGAGCGGCACCGGCACCGCTACGAGGTCGCCAACGCCTACCGCGACCGGCTCTCCGAGGCCGGCCTGGTCTTCTCCGGCACCTCCCCGGACGGGCTGCTGGTGGAGTTCGTCGAGCTGCCGCGGGAGTCGCACCCGTTCTTCGTCGGCACCCAGGCACACCCGGAGCTGAAGAGCCGCCCGACCCGGCCGCACCCGCTGTTCGCCGCCTTCGTGCAGGCCGCGATCGACTTCCAGGAGTCCGCGCGGCTGCCGGTCCCGATCGACGAGGCGGAGAAGGTCGGCATCTGATGAGCGAACCGGCCGCCGACGGCGACTACCGGCTCATCTCCAGTGAGCGCGTGCACGACGGCCGGGTGATCAGCCTCGACCTCGACACCGTGGCCATGCCCGGCGGCGGGGACAGCGTCCGCGAGGTGGTCCGCCACCCGGGAGCGGTCGCCGTCGTCGCGCTGGAGCAGGACGGCTCCGTCGTCCTGCTCCGGCAGTACCGGCACCCGGTCGGCGGCTACCTCTGGGAGCTGCCGGCCGGGCTGCGCGACGCCGACGGCGAGCCGCCGCTGGAGACGGCGAAGCGGGAGCTGGCCGAGGAGGTGCAGCTGGCGGCCGAGCGCTGGTCGCTGCTGGCCACCTACTTCAGCAGCCCCGGCTTCTGCGACGAGCAGGTGCTGGTCTACCTCGCCGAGGGGCTGTCGCCGGCCGACCGGCCCGAGGGGTTCACCGTCGAGCACGAGGAGCTCGACATGACCGTCGACCGGGTGCCGCTGGCCGAGGCGGTGCGCCGGGTGATGGCCGGCGGGATCCGCAACCCCGCCGCGGTGATCGGGCTGCTGGCCGCCGACCGGTACCGCGCCGGTGGCGTGGAGCTCCGCCCGGCCGACGCGACCTAGGGGATGAGCACCGGCGCCGAGGTGCCGACCTGGACGAACTCCACCAGCTGGGCGTCCTCGTCCCAGGTCTGCTCCTCGAGCCAGAACACGTAGTGGACGCCCGAGGTCAGCCCGGCGATGGTGGTGCTGACCTCGCCGCAGTCGTCGCGCTGGCCGACCAGCTGCTGCGGCGGCGCCGGCTGCACGCCGGTCACCAGCTGCTGGCTGACCGCCTGCACCCGGTAGCCGGTCACCCTGCTGTTGTCGCTGTCGGCCATCCAGGTGAGCGTCGCCGAGCCGACCGCGGGGACGATGGCCGGCACGATGCGCCGCGGGCTGGTGTACCCGCCGCAGGTGGCCTCGGGGGGCGTGTACTCGGGGATGACGCCCCGGGGCACGGTCGGCGGCACGAACTCGAGGTCGATGCCGCGGGGCACGGGGATCGCGACGTTCGGCGCGGCGATCGCCGGTTCCGGGACGTCGAAGCCGGTCCGCTCGACGACCTGCGGCACCTGCGGAACGCGGTCGATCGTCGTCCCGGCGTCGCGGAACGGCGCCCAGGAGGCGGTCACCTGCGCGGCGATCTCGGTGGCGGGTGCGCCCAGGACGACCAGGCCGACCGCGAGGACGGCGGCCACGGTCCCGGCACCGGAGGCGACCGGGTGCCCGCGCCGCCGCGACCGCTTCCGCGCGGGCGTGCGTCGTCGGCTCGGCCGGCGGCCCGCCTGTCCCATCCCCACCTCCGGTCTCACGGAGTCCATCGGCACCGGGCGGGGGGAGTTGAGCCGAGTCCGGGGTCAGCCCGGCGGCGCGGTCGCCCCGGAGCCGGCCGCCGCGGCCGCGGGGAGGCGCAGACCCAGCCGGTCGGCCTCCAGCGCGGCCAGGGCGCGGGTCGCCGCGGGGTCGCCGGTGCGCCAGGCGGCGGCGGTGCCGGGCGGCAGCGCGGCCAGCCGGGGGAGGGGTGCGGTGGCCACCGCCCGCGCGGCGAGCAGGTCGAGGTCGGGGGCCCGTGAGTCGAGCACCCGGGAGACCGCGGTGGCCTCCCGCGCCCAGCCCAGCCGCCACGGCAGCCAGCGCAGCAGCAGCCAGCCCACCGGGAGGACGACGAGGACGACGGCCAGCCAGAAGGCGAGCGTGCCGACGGCGTCCTGGGCGGACTGGCCGGCGCCGTTCACCGAGTCGCCGGCCGAGCCGAGCGCGTCGAACGGGACGGCCAGCTCGTCGCCGACGACCGGGACGTCGTCGGCGACGTCGGCGGCCGAGCCCATGCTGTCGGCGACGGAGGCGCCGAGGGACTCCACCGCCTCGCCGGGTTCGGCGAGCACCAGCACGGCTCCGTGCACCACCCGGGCGACGACCACCCAGAGCACGACCCAGGCGAGCATGCCGAGGTCGGCGAGGACGTGGGTCAGCCGCTTGTCGGGCCGCTCGGGGTACAGACGCACCGGCTCATGGTGGGTCAGCAGGCGCCGTCCGGCAGGCCGAGCCGGTCCGCCCGTGCGCTCCTAGACTCCGCGCCGAGCGCCCCCGACCGGGGCGCCACTGACAGGCCCACGACCCCGACGACCTCGGGGCAGGGCCGGACCGGGAGCCAGCAGATGCGCGTCGGGGTGCCACGGGAGATCAAGAACCACGAGTACCGGGTGGCGCTGACGCCCGCGGGGGTGCACGAGCTGACCCGCGCCGGGCACGAGGTGCTCGTCGAGCGGGGTGCGGGAGAGGGCTCCTCCATCCCGGACGACGAGATGGTCGCCGCCGGTGCGCGGATCGTGCCCGCGGCCGACGACGTCTGGGCCGACGCCGACCTGCTGCTCAAGGTCAAGGAGCCGATCGCCGAGGAGTACGGGCGGCTGCGGGCCGGGCAGACGCTGTTCACCTACCTGCACCTGGCCGCCTCCCGCGAGTGCACCCAGGCGCTGGTCGACTCGGGCACCACCGCGATCGCCTACGAGACGGTGCAGACCGCGGACGGCGCGCTGCCCCTGCTGGCCCCGATGTCGGAGGTGGCCGGCCGGATGGCGCCGCAGGTGGGTGCCACCGCGCTGGAGCGGGCGCACGGCGGGCGCGGGGTGCTGCTCGGCGGGGCGCCCGGGGTGTACGCGGCGAAGGTCGTCGTCCTGGGCGCCGGGGTCTCGGGGATGAACGCCGCCACCATCGCGCTGGGGATGCAGGCCGAGGTCATCGTGCTGGACCGCGACGTGGACAAGCTGCGCGCCGCCGACCGCGTGTACCGGGGGCACCTGCAGACCGTGGCGTCCAACGCCTACGAGGTCGAGCGCGCGGTCCTCGACGCCGACCTGGTGATCGGCGCGGTGCTGGTGCCGGGCGCGCGGGCGCCGAAGCTGGTGACCGACGACCTGGTGGCCCGCATGAAGCCCGGCTCGGTGCTGGTCGACATCGCCGTCGACCAGGGTGGGTGCTTCGAGGGGACGCGCCCCACCACGCACGACGCGCCGACCTACCGCATGCACGATTCGGTGTTCTACTGCGTGGCGAACATGCCGGGCGCGGTGCCCAACACCTCGACCCACGCGCTGACCAACGTCACGCTGCCCTACGTCGTGCGCCTGGCCGACGAGGGGACGACGGCGGCGGTGCGGGGCGACCGGGCGCTGGCGCACGGCGTCAACGTGGCGGCCGGGCAGGTGGTGCTGCCCGAGGTCGCCGAGGCGCACGGGATGACCGCCGTGGGCCTGGAGGAGGTGCTCGTCTGACCAGCACGCTGAGCGCGGGACCGGACGTCGAGCGCGCCGTCACCGGCTACCTCGACCACCTGACCGTGGAGCGCGGTCTCGCCGCCAACACGATCTCCTCCTACCGCCGGGACCTCCGCCGCTACACGGAGTTCCTCGCCGCCGCGGGGGTGCGGGGGCTGCGGGAGGTCGCCGAGTCCGACGTCGCCGCCTTCCTCGCCGCACTGCGCCGCGGGGACGACGAGCACCCGCCGCTGTCGGCGACCTCGGCCGCCCGCGCCGTCGTCGCCGTCCGCGGGCTGCACCGCTTTGCCCTGCTCGACGGCCTGGTGCCCGACGACGTGGCGCACGAGGTCCGCCCGCCGGCCCCGGCGCGGCGGCTGCCCAAGGCGCTGCCGGTGGAGTCCGTGGTCGCGCTCATCGAGGCGGCCGGCGCACTGGAGGGCCCGCGCGGCCTGCGGGACCGGGCGCTGCTGGAGCTGCTGTACGGCACCGGCGCCCGCATCTCCGAGGCCGTGGGGCTCAGCGTCGACGACCTGGACCAGGGCCAGGCCGCAGTCCGGCTCTCCGGCAAGGGCGGCAAGCAGCGGGTGGTGCCCGTCGGCAGCTACGCGCTGCGGGCCGTCGAGGACTACCTGGTCCGCGCCCGGCCCGCGCTCGCGGCTGGAACGCGCCCGCCCACCCACTCGCGCGGACGCGCCGGGGCGCTGTTCCTCAACGCCCGCGGCGGGCCGCTGTCGCGGCAGAGCGCCTGGTCGATCCTGCGGGCCGCCGCCGAGCGGGTGGGCGACGCCGCCGGCATCTCCGTGGCCGACGTCTCCCCGCACACGCTGCGGCACAGCTTCGCCACGCACCTGCTCGACGGCGGCGCGGACGTCCGGGTGGTGCAGGAGCTGCTGGGGCACGCGTCGGTGACGACGACGCAGGTGTACACGCTGGTGACCGTCGACCGGCTGCGCGAGGTGTACGCGACCAGTCACCCGAGGGCGCTCACCTGACAGCGGATCCGTCGTCGGCTCGTCGAGAAGTGCCCGACCGTTCGACTTGATCGGCCGGGACCGTTGGCACAGCTCGACATGCCGACCCGCGACACGGCGTGCCTCCACGGCAATCGCGTGCCAGATCCCTACCGTCGTCGGCGACCCGAGCGGTGGGGAAGACCGCATCCGGCGCGCAGCGCGCCGGCCGGGCCGGAGCTGGAGGCGACACCGACCATGGCGATCCGAGGGGATGCGGCACCCGTCGTCGCGCGCCCGCGCGACACCGAGCCCGAGATGGGCGGGACCGCCTCGAAGCAGGACCCGGCCCGCGCCCGGCAGCGACCGCTGCCCGAGCCCCGGCCGCTGACCCAGCACGGTCCGGCCCAGGTCATCGCCATGTGCAACCAGAAGGGCGGCGTCGGCAAGACGACGTCGACCATCAACCTGGGCGCGGCGCTGGTCGAGCAGGGCCGCAAGGTGCTGCTCATCGACCTCGACCCGCAGGGTGCGCTCTCGGTCGGCCTCGGCGTCCCGGCGCAGAACCTGGACCGCACGATCTACAACGCCCTCATGGAGCGGCGGACCACCCTGGCCGACGTCCGGGTACCCACCGACATCCCGGGCCTGGACCTGGTGCCGAGCAACATCGACCTGTCGGCCGCCGAGGTGCAGCTGGTCAGCGAGGTCGCCCGCGAGCAGACGCTGCTGCGCGTCCTGGCCGACGTCCGCGACGAGTACGACTACATCCTCATCGACTGCCAGCCCTCGCTCGGCCTGCTGACCGTCAACGCCCTGACCGCGGCCTCCGGCGTGATCATCCCGCTGGAGTGCGAGTTCTTCTCGCTGCGCGGCGTCGCCCTCCTCGTCGACACGATCGAGAAGGTCAAGGAGCGGCTCAACCCCGACCTGGAGATCTCCGGGATCCTCGCCACGATGTACGACACCCGCACCGTGCACTGCCGCGAGGTGTTCAGCCGGGTCGTGGAGGCCTTCGGCGACACGGTGTTCCAGACCGTCATCCACCGCACGGTGCGCTTCCCCGAGACCACCGTCGCCGGCCAGCCGATCACCACCTGGGCGCCCACCTCGTCCGGTGCCGCGGCGTTCCGCGACCTGGCCAAGGAGGTCATCGCCCTGTGACGCGGCGTCCCGTCCTGCCCGGCGCCTCGGAGCTGTTCCGGCGCACCGACACCCCGGCCCAGCCGGAGGTCACGGAGCTCCCCAGCGTCGCGGCCACCACGAGCTCGCCGGCGCTGCGCGCGGCCACCCCGCGGCGCACCGCCGAGGTGCCCGGCGTCGAGGAGTCGATGCCGGGGCTGACGCTGGTCCCCGCCGGTGCCGACGCCGACCCGCTCGCGGCCTTCCGCACGGCGGCCCCGTCGGCGCCGACGCTGGCACCCCAGCCGCCGCGCAGCCGCGGCAAGGCCGTCCGCGCCGAGCGCACCAAGCACGACGAGAAGATCACCGTCTACATCTCCGCCGACGAGCTGCTCGCCCTGGAGAGCGCCCGGCTGTCCCTGCGCGCGCAGCACGGCGTGGCCGCGGACCGCGGTCGCATCGTCCGCGAGGCGATCTCGGTGCTGCTCGCCGACCTGGCCGAGTCCGGCGAGGACTCGGTGCTCGTCCGTCGGCTGAGGGGTCGCTGAGCCGGCGGTACGACACTCGACACCGTGCGCGCAGGTGCATCCGGGCCGCCCGGAGCTGCACGTCCGCGCACACCGACCGGTCCTAGGCTGCTCGCGTGACCGAGGCGCGGGCGGACGGGCGGTTCACCGTCCGGCTGACCAACTTCGAGGGGCCCTTCGACCTCCTCCTCCAGCTGATCGGCAAGCACCGGCTCGACGTCACCGAGATCGCCCTGTCGCAGGTCACCGACGAGTTCATCGCCCACCTCCGGGCGCTCGGCGACGAGCTGGACCTCGACCAGGCCAGCGAGTTCCTGGTCGTCGCTGCGACCCTGCTGGACCTCAAGGCCGCCCGGCTGCTGCCCGCCGCCGACGTGGAGGACGAGGACGACCTCGAGCTGCTCGAGGCCCGGGACCTGCTGTTCGCCCGGCTGCTGCAGTACCGCGCCTACAAGGAGGCGGCCGCGTTCCTCCGCGAGCGCGAGGCCGGTGCCGCCCTCCGGTACGGCCGGGATGCCGGGCCCGACCCGCGGTTCGCCGAGCAGGTGCCGGAGGTGCTGCTCGGGATCACCCCGGAGCAGTTCGCGGCGCTGGCGACCCGGGTGCTCACCCCGAAGGCGCCGCCGACGGTGAGCGTCTCCCACCTGCACGCCCCGGCCGTCAGCGTGGCCGAGCAGCTGGTGCTGGTGCGCGACCGGCTGGCGGCGGGGGGCACGGTCAGCTTCCGGTCGCTGACCGCCGACTGCGAGCACACCCTGGAGGTGGTGGCCCGCTTCCTCGCGCTGCTCGAGCTCTACCGCCAGCAGCGGGTCTCCTTCGACCAGGTGACTCCGCTCGGCGACCTGCACGTCCGGTGGATCGGAGGGCCCGGATCGACCCCCGGTTCCCCGGGCGTCGCAGACACCCCACCTGCTCCGCGGAACCGGGTCCGGGTCGATCCCGAACCGTAAGGTCCGCGGCGTGCGACCTCTGCTCGGATCCCGGCTCGACGAGGGACCGGACGCGGACGTGACCGACGGGACGGATGCGCCCGGCGGCGCGGTGTCCGGTGGCGCGGTGTCCGGTGACGCGGTGTCCGGCGGCACGGTCCGCCGCCGAGCGCTGCGTGAGCGCGCCGTCGTGCTGGCGGCGCCGGTGCTCCTGGTGGTGCTCCAGGCGGTGATCACCGTCCTGCGCGTCGGGCAGGTCCGCGACGGCTACGGGACGCGCAACCTCGAGGCCTCGTACCACGTCCTGCTCACCGTCGAGTCGCTGCTGCGCAATCCGTTGAGCGAGTCGTGGGGACTGCCCACGCTGACGCTGGGTGCGCCCAACGACAAGTGGATCGGCTGGGGTGCCGCCGTGGCGACCGAGCACGGCGACTTCGTCTACACGTCGTTCCCGCCCGCCGGCTTCTGGTTGCCCACCCTGCTCGCTGCGGTCCGCGGCGGTGAGCTCGGCCTCGCCGGCCTCGTGGCGCTCAACGGCGTGCTCGCCGCGATCTGCGGGGTGCTGCTCTACGCGCTCGTCACGCGCGCCGTCGTCCGGATGGAGCGGTCGATCGGGCTCGCGCGCTTCGCCGGGGTGTGCGCCGCGCTGCTCTACCTGCTCAGCCCCGAGGCGCTGCAGTCGCACGGCGCCGTCTACTGGCCGCACTCGCTGCTGCAGCCGGTGCTCCTCGGGCAGCTCGTCCTCCTCGAGCGCCTGCTGCTGCCCGGCACGTCGGACGCCTCGCGTCGACGGCTGCTGTGGGGCCTGGGCGTGCTGACGGCGGTCGGCTGCTACACCGAGTGGACGGCGTTCGTCTTCGCCCTCGGCACGGGCGCCCTGGTGCTCGCCGTCCCGGCGCTGCGCCGGCGGGCCCGCGCGGCCGGGGTGGTGCTGGTGGCCGTCGGGCTCGGGACGGCGGTCGTCCTCGCCACGCACTACGTGCTGGCCCTCGGCCTCGGGGACGCCGTCGAGGCGTGGAGCGGGCGCTTCGTGGACCGTGCCGGGTCGGGCGCCACCTACCAGCACCTGCTCCTGGGCTACGCGCAGTCCTTCGGCGGGGCGTTGCTCGCGGTGCTCGTCATCGTGGCGCTGGCTGCGTACTGGCCCGCGGACCGGGGGCGCCGGGACGCGGTGGGCCCGGTGCTCGTCGCCGCCTCGCTCGTCGCCGTCGCGGAGAACGTGATCCTGCTGCAGCACGCCAGCCAGTTCACCTTCGACCGGCTCAAGTTCGGCATCCCGCTGGCACTCCTCGCGGGCCTGACGATCGCGCGGCTCACCCGTGCGGGGATCCTCGTGGCCGGGATCGCGGTGGGTGTCGCCGGGGTGCTCGGGATCGCCGGCGACCGGAGCGAGGCCACGTTCTACGGGGCGTGGCCGGGGGCGGTGCGGACGAACGAGGACATGGTCGACCGGATCCGCGGTGTGATCGACCTCGAGTGCGCCACGATCGGCAGCGATCTCGGGGTCCGGGCCTACGTCAACCTGCTGCTGGACCGGGGGGTGCACGAGACCGTCACGCCGGCCGAGCTCGAGCGGATCGCCGGGGACGAGGACTCGTGCGGCACGGTGCACCTCGAGCTCGAGTACCTGTACGCGGACCTGCCGTTGATCGCCACGGCTACCGTCGTCCCCGCCGGAGGCGAGCCGGTGAGGCTGGCCGCGCCCGGCTACTGAGGGGGATGACGGCATGGACACCGAGGGCGATCGTCCCCCGAGGGAGCCGGCCCCGATCTCCTGGGACGCGCTGGCCGCCGAGCTCGCCGCGACCCGGGAGGCGGCCGGGGAGCGGGACGACGACCCGGCTGTCTGGGACGCCGTCGCCGCCGAGCTGGCCGCCCGGGTGGCCGAGCGCCCGCTGGCTCTGCCGGAGGAGCCGCCGCCGGTGCCGGCGGAGGAGCCGCAGCTGCCGCTGCCCGGGCTGCCCCCGCCCTCGCCGGAGCCCGCCCCGGAGCCCGAGCTCGTGGTCGAGGTCGACCCGGCGACGCTGCGCGCCCAGCTGGAGGCGTTGCTGTTCGTGCTGGACAGCCCGGTTGACGACGAGACCCTGGCCGCCTCCGTGCGCTGCCCGGTGGCCCGGACGCGCGAGGCGCTGGCCGAGCTGGCCGAGGACTACGACCGCCGCGGCGCCGGCATCACGCTGCGCCGGGTGGGCGAGGGGTGGCGGCTCTACACCCGCGACGAGCACGCCGAGGTGATCGAGCGCTACCTCGGCCACGGTCGCGGCAGCCGGCTCACCCAGGCGGCGCTGGAGACCCTCGCCGTCATCGCCTACCGGCAGCCCGTGACCCGGTCCCGGATCGCGGCGATCCGCGGGGTGGGCGTCGACGGCGTGATGCGCACCCTGCTGGCCCGCGGCCTCGTGCAGGAGGTCGGGAGCGACCCGGACTCCGGCGGTGGTCTCTACGGGACGACACCGCTCTTCCTCGAGCGGCTGGGACTCGGCAGCCTGACCGACCTCCCCGACCTGGGCCCGCTGCTGCCGGAGACGGCGACCCTGCTGGCCGACCACCCCGACGCCCACTGATCGAGGACACCCGACACCCACCGCTCGGGGGCCGGCCGCGCGCGGCCCTCACCCGGCTGTCCGGGCGCGGTGATCGACACCCACGCCCTGCAGTCGCCGAACTCGCCGCCGGACGCGGGGCCGGCGACCCTGCGGTGAGGGTGGCGATCACGTGATGCGGTGGTTCCGCGAGGCGGCGCGACAGGGCCGAGGCGGGCGACCAGGACGGGGACGCCGCTCAGTCGCCCCAGAGGACGCCGGTCACCAGCAGCAGGCCGACGAGCACGAAGACCCCTCCGCCGATCCGGCCGCGCCACAGGTGGAAGTTCCGGGCGCGGTCGGACCAGACCCCCGCCGACCCGCTCCGCTCGCGGGCGACGGGGTTGTCGGGGGAGTGCTCCCACACCAGCCGCCGGGAGAGCAGCACCAGGGCGACGCCCATCACCGCGAGCACCAACCCCATGACCTGCTCCATCCGCATGGGCTGATCCTCTCCGATCGCCGTGCCGGAGCTACGGGGAGGCGCGTTCGGACACGGCGGCGACGGGCCGCCAGCGCCACGCGGTGACGACGACGGCGGCGAGCGCCGCCAGGTCGGCGTAGGCGACCACGGTGCCGACCACGTCGAAGAACGTGGTCCCGTCGGCGGTCCGGAGCACCGTGCGCAGGACGTACAGCGCGACGACGACGTGCACCAGCCGGCGCCCGAGCGTCGCCCGAGGGTCCGGGACGGGGGACTCGGACCAGGCGCGGTGGAGGGCCACCAGCGCGACGACCGTGGCGATGAGCGCGGTGAAGCCCATGACCGCCCCGACCACCCACCCGACCTCCGGCTGGTCAGCGGCCGCGAGCAGCACGATGGAGACGGGCCAGGCGAGCAGGGTGGACACCCCGGCCAGGAGACCGGTGCGGCGGCGCTGGAGAGCGGGCGCCGCCGGCACCTCGAGCGGTGGCATGTCGCGTGGATACCAGTCCTGCGCCACCGGGGAGGTGCGGTCGGGGACGCCGTCACCCGGACGGGTCCGACCGCACGCGCCCGGAGGCGCGGCCGGCCGCGGTGGGAGACTGGACCCGATGAACGCCGTACCGACCGACGAGACCCCCGACGAGACCACCACGACCGGGGGCGGAGCAGGCTGGTCGGAGGACATGGAGCTCGCTCCGGCGCACCCCGGCGACCGCTCCGCCGAGCCCACCGAGGGCCACCCCGAGGGGGAGCGGCTGCAGAAGGTGCTCGCCCGCGCCGGCGTCGGCTCCCGCCGCGTCTGCGAGGACATGATCGACGAGGGCCGGATCAGCGTGAACGGCGCCGTCGTCCAGGTGCAGGGCATGCGGGTGCACCCGCGCACCGACCACATCGCCGTCGACGGAGTCCGCCTGGAGCTCCGCGACGACCGCGTCACCTACGCGATCAACAAGCCCGCCGGGGTCATCACCGCGATGAGCGACGACCGCAACCGGCCGACCGTCGGCGACATGGTCGGCGACCTCGCACCCGGGCTGGTGCACGTCGGCCGGCTCGACCAGGACACCGAGGGCCTGCTGCTGGTCACCAACGACGGGGAGCTCGCCCACCGGCTGGCCCACCCCTCCTACGAGGTGAAGAAGACCTACCTCGCCCAGGTCTCGGGCTCGGTGCCGCGCGACATGTTCAAGCGACTGCGCCAGGGCGTCGAGCTGGAGGACGGTCCGGTCAAGGTCGACGCGTTCCAGGTCGTCGACACCCACGCCGGTCAGTCGGTCGTCGAGGTCGTCCTGCACGAGGGGCGCAAGCACATCGTCCGGCGGCTGCTGGCCCACGTCGGCCTGCCGGTGTCCCGGCTCACCCGCACCGCGATCGGCCCGGTGAAGCTGGACCGGATGCGGTCGGGCTCGATCCGCAAGCTCACCCGCGCCGAGGTCGGCCAGCTGAACGAGCTCGTCGGTCTGTGACGGGGGCCGCTCGTGGGGCGCGCCTAGACTCGACCGGTTCCCGTGGTGCGGGAGCCGTGGGACGAACGAGGAGTGTGCATGGCCGTCCGAGCCATCCGGGGCGCGACGCAGGTCGACGCCGACGACCGGGACGAGGTGCTGGCGGCCACCCGTGAGCTGGTGAGCACCGTGATCGAGCGCAACGGTCTCGACGGCGAGCAGCTGATCAGCATCCTGTTCACCGCCACGCCGGACCTCACGTCGGAGTTCCCGGCGCTCGCCGCCCGAGAGCTCGGCCTCGGCGACGTCCCGCTCATGTGCGCCACCGAGATCGACGTCCCGCACGCGCTGCCGCGGGTGCTGCGGCTGATGGCGCACGTGGAGACCGACCGCCCGCGCTCGGAGATCGCGCACGTGTACCTGCGCGGCGCGACCGCCCTGCGACGGGACATCGCACAGTGAGCGAGGGACGAGCGGACACCACTGTGCGGGGTGATCGCGCAGTGAGCGGGTTCCGGGGGCAGGTGACCCTCGACGGGCCGTCGGGCACCGGCAAGTCCAGCGTCGCCCGCGCCGTCGCCGCCCGGCTGGGCGCGGCCTACCTGGACACCGGCGCGATGTACCGCGCCGCGACCGTCGCCGTCCTCGACGCCGGCGTCGACCCGGAGGACGGCGAGGCGGTGGCCGGCGTCGTCGCCGCGGCCCGCATCGAGGTGGGGACGACGGCCGGCACCGAGCTGGTGCGGGTGGACGGCGTCGACGTCGCCGTGCGCATCCGCGGCGCGGAGGTGACCCGGGCGGTGTCCGCGGTCTCGGCGGTGCCCGCGGTCCGCCGGCAGCTGGTCGACCAGCAGCGCGCGCTCGTGCAGGCCGCCGACGCTGTCGTCGTCGAGGGCCGGGACATCGGCACCGTCGTCCTCCCCGAGGCGACCTGCAAGATCTACCTGACCGCCGCGCCGGAGGCCCGCGCCCAGCGCCGGGCCGGCCAGCTCGGGGTGACCGACCCGGCGGAGATCGCGGCGATCGCCGCGGACCTGCGCCGCCGGGACGACTACGACAGCAGCCGCGAGGACAGCCCGCTGCGGCCGGCCGCCGACGCGGTCGTCGTCGACAGCACCGACCTCGACCGCGACCAGGTCGTCGACCGGGTCGTGGAACTGGCCCAGCAGTCGGTGGGGGTGTCCCGATGACCGAGGAGGGCACCGGCGGTCCGCTGCCGGTCGTGGCGATCGTCGGCCGGCCCAACGTCGGCAAGTCGACGCTGGTCAACCGCGTGCTCGGCCGCCGCGCCGCCGTCGTCCAGGACGTGCCGGGCGTGACCCGCGACCGCATCTCCTACGAGGCGCTGTGGAACGGCAAGCGGTTCACCGTCACCGACACCGGTGGTTGGGACCCCAAGGCCGAGGGGCTGGGCGCCTCGATCAGCCGTCAGGCGGAGTTCGCGATGCGGACCGCGGACGTGATCGTGCTCGTCGTCGACAGCCAGGTCGGGGCGACCGACACCGACCTCGCGGCGGCGCGGATCCTGCGGCGCAGCGACCGCCCGGTGATCCTCGTGGCGAACAAGGTCGACGACGAGCGCAGCGAGGCCGGGGCCTCGGAGCTGTGGTCGCTCGGGCTGGGGGAGCCGCAACCGATCAGTGCCCTGCACGGTCGCGGCGCCGGCGACCTGCTCGACATGATCCTCGACGCGCTGCCCGAGGCACCGCGCGAGACCGGAGAGGAGACCGGCCCGCGCCGGGTGGCCCTGGTCGGCCGGCCGAACGTGGGCAAGTCGAGCCTGCTCAACCGGCTGGCCAAGGAGGAGCGATCGGTCGTCGACTCGGTCGCCGGCACCACCGTGGACCCGGTCGACTCGATCATCACCCTCGGCGGCGAGGAGTGGCGCTTCGTCGACACCGCGGGGCTGCGCCGCAAGGTCAACACCGCCAGCGGCATGGAGTACTACGCCAGCCTGCGCACCGAGGCCGCCATCCAGGCCGCGGAGGTGGCCGTCGTCCTGCTCGCCGCCGACGAGGTGATCAGCGAGCAGGACCAGCGGGTGATCACCCAGGTGATCGAGGCCGGCCGCGCGCTGGTCATCGCCATCAACAAGTGGGACCTGCTCGACGAGGACCGGCACTACCAGCTGGAGCGCGAGGTCGAGCGGGACCTCGCCCGGGTCAAGTGGGCCAGCCGGGTGAACATCTCGGCGCAGGGCGGCCGGGGCGTCGGCAAGCTCGCCGGCCATCTGCGGTCGGCGCTGGCCTCGTGGGAGAGCCGGATCCCGACGGCCGAGCTCAACCAGTACGTCCGCGCGCTCGTGCAGGAGACGCCGCCGCCGGCCCGGGGCGGTCGCGCGCCGAAGATCAAGTACGTCACGCAGGCCGACGTCCGCCCGCCGCGCTTCGTCGTCTTCTCCACCGGCTTCCTGGAGGCCGGCTACCGCCGGTTCCTGGAGCGCAAGCTGCGTGAGCGGTGGGGCTTCGAGGGGACACCGATCGAGATCTCGGTCAAGGTCCGCGAGGGCCGGGAGACCGAGCGGCGCAAGGGGCTCGGCGGGTAGCGATGACTTCCGCCTCCGGGCCGGGTCGAGGAGGACGAGACGTCCCGATCCGGTTCCGGAGGCAGTCATGACCGCGCCGCAGACGCACACGCTCGAGGTCCCCGGGGCCGTGCTGGCCTACGACGTCCGCCCGGGCGACGGGGCGAGCGGGGAGCCGCCGCTGTTCGTGTTCGGCTCGCCGATGGCGGCGTCGGGTTTCGGCACGCTCGCGGGGCTCTTCCCCGACCGCACCGTCGTCACCTACGACCCGCGCGGCGCCGAGCGGAGCCGGCGGACCGACGGCGCGACGACGTCGACCCCGGAGGAGCACGCCGACGACCTCGCCCGGCTGGTCGAGGCGGTCGGCGGCGGACCGGTCGACATGCTGGCCACCAGCGGGGGAGCGGTCAACGCGCTGGTGCTGGTGTCCCGGCGCCCGGAGCTGGTCCGCACGCTCGTGGCGCACGAACCCCCGGCCGTCGCGCTGCTGCCGGATCGCGAGGAGGCGGCTGCCGCCTGCCGGCACGTGTCCGAGACCTACCAGCGCGCGGGGTTCGGCGCCGGCATGGCCGAGTTCATCCGGCTGGTCGTGCACTCGGGGCCGATCCCCGCCGACTGGGCCGACACCCCCGCCGACCCGGCGGCGTTCGGCCTCCGCACCGAGGACGACGGCTCGCGCGACGACGTCCTGCTGGGGCAGAACATGGACACCAACCCGACGTCGGAGTTCGACCTCGAGGCCCTGCGGACGGCGTCCACCCGCATCGTCCCCGCCGTGGGTGCCGGCTCGGTCGGGCAGCTCGCGCACCGCGGCGGCGAGGCCGTGGCCGAGGCGCTCGGCACGGCCGCGGTGGTCTTCCCCGGCGACCACGGCAGCTGGACCGACGGCGGGGACGGCGATCCAGCCGACGCCGTGGCGTTCGCCGCGCGGCTGCGCGAGGTGCTGACCGTGGGGATGTTGCGGGAGGCCCCGGTCGGCGGCTGACCCCTGGGGGAGCCGGGTGGCGGGTGCGGTAACCTGCTCTGGCAGCGATCGAGCGGTGCGAACCGCCCGGCGCTCGGGCTGTAGCGCAGCTTGGTAGCGCACCTGACTGGGGGTCAGGGGGTCGCAGGTTCAAATCCTGTCAGCCCGACACGTGATGTCGCAGGACATCGTCTCGGCCCGGACTCACGCTCGTGGGTCCGGGCCGGTGTCTTCTCGGCAGGTCGGCGTGGCCGGCCGGGACCCGGGACGCCATGGTCTGCGTCCGGGCTCAGAAGCGAGTGACGCAGAGCTGTCACCGACTCGCCGTAGCGTCCCGGACATGACGCGAAAGCGGACGTTCTCCGACGAGCAACTCGTCGAGGCGATCGCAACCTCGGACTCCTGGCGCGGGGTGCTGCGTGAGCTGGGGCTGGTCGCGACGTCTGCGGGAGCGATGCGGTCCGTGCGGTCCCACGCCGATCGTCTGGGCGCTGACTACGGCCATTTCAGAGGACGGCGTCGTTGGACCGACGACGCCCTTGCCGCGGCTATCGACGGTGCCCAGACCTGGTCAGATGTGGCCGGATCACTGGGGATCCGTGACTCATCGGCGGTGCTCAGCCTGAAGGGTCACGCTGCTCGGCTCGGTCTCGACCACCAGCACCTGAGCGCGACGCCGATGGTCGCCAGGGGCGAGATGCGGCCCAGTACCGCTCACCTCGACCGAGCCGGCTCCCTGCTCGCGGCTTCCTGGTTCGCACTGTGCGGTCACGATGTCTCCTGGCCGCTGGAGCCCTGCCGGTACGACCTCCTCGTCTGCACCGGTGACGGGGTCCGTCGGGTCCAGGTGAAGACGACGACGGTGCGGGCCGGGGACTCGTGGAAGGTCTACCTGTCGACGTCCCGCCAGGGGCCGAGGACGTACGACCCCGATGAGATCGAGGACTCCTTCATCATCGACGGTGCGCTGACGTGCTACCTGATCCCCGTCGCGGCAGTCGGCGGGCTGCATGCGATCCACCTCCGCGGCTACGCCCAGTACCAGTTGGCTCAGGTGCAGGACGGCGAAGGATCACCGAGGACGTCGCCGACGCTGAGCCGACGAATCCCCTGATCCGTCAGAGCCCGTTCCCAGCGGACGTCCAGCCGGCTCCCGGTCAGGTCCGAGGTGCCGCGCGGACGGTGTCCTCATGGACGACGTCCCCGCCCGCGACCTGCCCGGCCCGACCCGGTACCCGACGGCCGGCGGACTGCGACTTCCCGACGGCGGTGCCGTGACCCTCGTGGTCTCCACGCGCGACGGCGGCCGGTCGTGGGCCGTCGAGGAGCCCGGGTGACCTCGGCACGGGTCGGGCTGCACGCCTTCCTGGCCGGCGCGCTCGCCGTCGTGGCCATGGTGACGCTGACCCCGGAGGGGACCGGGTGGTCCTGGGGGGACCCGCTCACGGAGCTCCGCTGGTACGCGACCGCCCCGGACTCCGCGGCCACGGCGCTGCAGTTGGTGGGCAACCTGAGCCTGCTCGTGGTCCCGGCCGCCCTCGCCGTCGTCCTCTGGCCGGCGCTGGGCCGCCCCCGCCGGATCGCCGCGGTGGCACTCGCCGCGGGTGCGGGCATCGAGGTGCTGCAGTGGCTGCTCCCGCTGGGTCGGG
Organism: Blastococcus sp. TF02A-26; assembly: GCF_003319125.1. Classification (GTDB taxonomy): domain Bacteria; phylum Actinomycetota; class Actinomycetes; order Mycobacteriales; family Geodermatophilaceae; genus Trujillonella. The sequence goes on from NZ_QOHG01000011.1 coordinate 37,989, forward strand.
TGGTGTCCCCGGTCGACGCGGTGCTGAACGCCATCGGGGCCGTCGTCGCGGCACTGCTGGTGGCCGGCGTCGCCCGATCAGCCTCCCGGACCTGGGTCGTGTAGCCGTCAGTCGATGCGCTCGCCGCAGACGGGCGAGGCCTCCTCGACGGTCACGAACTCCTCGCCCTCCAGCGTCACGAAGTAGGAGCACGACTCCGGCTGGTCGGCGACGGTGAAGTCGATCGGCCTCGGGAACAGCCCGCTCGCGTCGTAGGTGTCGTCGGAGCTCAGCGCGTCGATGAACTCCTGCTGGGTCGCGTCGCAGCCGGCCAGCTCCAGCCCGTGCAGGAACAGGTCGGCGTTGATCCACCCGGACGACATCGCATAACCGGGGATGCCGGACTCCACGCCCTGGTCGCGGACGGCGTCGGCCAGCCGCTCGGTCGCCTCCGTGCCCAGGGACACCGGGGCGTAGCCGACCGAGAAGCTGACCCCCTGCGCGGCGTCGATCGCGAGCGGGTTGTCCAGCAGGTCGTTGCCGTAGCCGGTGGCCGCCAGGACGCCGGCCAGCTCGACGCCCTCCTGCTCCAGTCCCTCGACCACGGCCAGGGCGGTGTCGAAGGTGATCGGCAGGTACAGGACGTCGGTGCCGGACTCCTCCACCCCGAGCACGATCGGACCGACGTCGGTGCTGCCGAGCTGCACGCTGGTGTTCAGGTAGCCGACGTCCAGGCCCGCCGCCTCGGCCGACCGGGCCGCTGCCTCGAGCGCGCCCTGCGAGGCCGGGATCTGGAAGGCCGCGCCGCCCATCCTCGTGCCGCCGATCGCCGCCATGTACTCGCCGAGGATGGAGTAGACGGCCTCGGGGTCGGGGACCGGCTGGGCCGGGAACATGTTGTTGCCCGGCTGCCGCCACTCGGGGCTCTGGTCGGTGACGTCACCCAGGATCGGGACGTCCGCGGCCTGGCTGGTCAGGAACTGGGTGGCCCCGAACAGGTTGGCGCTGCTGGAGAGGATTGCGTAGACGTCCTCCTGCTGGACCAGTCGCTGCGCGGCGGTGAGCGCCCCGGCAGGGGTGGAGGCGTCGTCGCCGTCGACGATCTCGATCTCGACGTCCGCGCACTCCCCACCCTCCTCCCGGTAGGCGGCGATCCGCGCCTCCACCCCGGTGCGGGCCGCCTCGCCGTAGGTCGACGCGGCCGGGCCGCTCATGGGCGTGATCACACCCAGCTCCAGCGTCTGCGAGCCGCCGCCGGTCGAGGGCCCGCCGTCCTCCTTCTCGTCGTCGGTGCCGCAGGCCGACGCGGCCAGCAGCAGGGCGCACGCGGCGCCGACCGCCGTGAGGGTCCTCGTTCGCATGGGCAGTGCTCTCCTCGTGCTCGGCGACCGGCACCCACCGGCGGGTGGGCGGCCGAGCGCCACAGTGACAGCGGCCACACCGCGGCTGAACCCGACAAGTGGCGGTGAGAACCCGCCGTTCGGCGCCTGGTCGGCCGGAGCCGGGCGGGACAGGCTGGGCTCGCGGTCACCGCCGATCGCCCGTCGCACCGGAGGTCCCATGACGCTCACGTCGCCCCCCGCCGAGGCCGCGGTCCCCGTCGACCCGGAGCTGGCCGCCGCGCTCGCGGCCTTCACCGGGCTGCCGCCCCTGACGGCCGAGATGATCCCGCTGCTGCGCCGGCCGAACCCGATGGCGCCGACGGACGACGACCTCGCCTGCGGCGGCCGGTTCACCGTCGAGGAGCGCGCCGTCCCCGGTCCGGCCGGCGCGCCCGAGGTCCGGTTGCTGCTCTGCCGCCCGACCGACGCCCCGGCACCGGTCGGCGCGGTCTACTACATGCACGGTGGCGGGATGATCCTCGGCGACAACCGCATGGGTGTGACCGAGCCGCTCACCTGGGCGCAGGACCTCGGGCTCGCCGTCGTCTCGGTGGACTACCGGCTCGCCCCCGAGACGCCCCACCCCGGACCGGTCGAGGACTGCTACGCCGGTCTGGTCTGGACGGCCGACTCCGCCGACGAGCTGGGCATCGACCCCGACCGGATCGTGGTCGCCGGCACGAGCGCCGGCGGTGGGCTGGCCGCCGCGCTCACCCTGATGGCGCGCGACCGCGGAGGCCCGGCGCTGGCCGGCCAGGTGCTCATGGCGCCCATGCTCGACGACCGCAACGACTCGGCCTCGGCGCTCCAGATGGCCGGCACCGGGGTGTGGGACCGGGCGGCGAACGAGGTCGGCTGGAACGCCCTGCTGGGCGCCGACCGCGGCAGCGACGGCGTGTCCCCGTACGCCGCCCCCGCACGGGCCACCGACCTGTCGGGGCTGCCCCCGGCGATCATCGACGTCGGCTCTGCGGAGACCTTCCGCGACGAGGACGTCGACTACGCCCGCCGGCTCTGGGCGGCCGGCGGGCGCGCCGAGCTGCACGTCTGGCCGGGGGGCTTCCACGGGTTCGACACCATCGCGCCCCAGGCGCAGCTGTCGCAGGAGGCGCAGGCCGCCCGCCTGCGGTGGCTGCGCCGGCTCCTGGCGCCCTGACCCCGCGGGCTCCCTCCGGCGCCGCGGACCGCTGGTCACCCGGTGCCCGGCAGAGCACCATGAGCGCGTGAACGACCTCGCCCTGCGCCTGGCCCAGCTGGACCCGCAGGCCAGCGCGGCGGTCCGGGTCGTCGGTCACTTCGACTCGCTCATGGCCTCCCGGGCGGGGCTGCAGTCGATCGTGCGCGGCGCGGCGTCCCTCGCCGGCTGTCCCGTCCGGCTGGTCGACCCGGCCCGGCGGCTCACGGTCCGGGTCCTCGCCGACGGCGTCGCGGTCCCGCCCGAGGGCGAGCCGGACCCGGCGTGGCCCGCCACCGAGGTGTCCGCCGACGGTGCGGTCCTCGTCCTCGAGCGGACCGGCCCGGTCGGGACCGTCGAGGCCGTCGTCCTGGAGCGGGCCGCCGCGGCCGCGGCGGCGGTGCTCGCGCGCAGCCCGTCCCGCGGCCGCGGGCACGACCCCGCATTCCTGCGGGTGGTGCTCGACGACGACGTCGACGAGGCGGAACGGCTCGCGGTGGCCCGGCGGCTGGGCCTGCCCGCGTCCTGCCGTGCGGTCGCCCTGCCGGACGGCGGGGCCCTGGTCGTGGCGGCCGGCGACGGTCCGCCGCCCGGGCAGCGGGCCGGGATCGGCGGGGTCGGTGGCGTCGCCGACCTGCCGGCCTCCTGGGCCGGGGCCCGGCTCGCGCTGCGCCTCACGGCCGCGGGCACCGACGACGACCCGGGCCCGCGGGTCGTCTCCGCCGAGTCCCTCGGCGCGCTCGCGCTCCTCGTCCGCGCGGCCGACGCCGAGCCGGGGCCGCAGCCCGACGTCCGGACGCTGGACCGGGCCGCGGCGAACGCGCCCTGGGTGCTGGCCACCCTCGACGCGGTCGTCCGCGCCGACAGCCTGCGCGGCGCCGCGCGCGTCCTGCGGGTGCACCACTCGACGCTGCAGGACCGGCTGGCCTCCGCCGAGTCGATGCTCGGCTGGGACCTCCGGTGCGCCGAGGGCCGGCTGCGCCTGCACCTGGCCCTCGCCCTCCGGCGCGCCGCGCGCGGGACGGGCTCGCGGTGACCGCGGGTCGGGGGCGGCTCAGCGGCTGACCGCGCTCCTCCATCGGGCAGTGCCGGGCGCGCGTTTCGTGCAGGGAAGAGAGCCCGATCGTGCAGGAAGCGGGCGTGTGGTCGCCCTCACACTCGGAGGCCGTCGCTCCCGTCCTCCGAAGGAGAAGCCGTGCACCGTCGCACCCTGCCCTGGGGGCCCCTCCGGGGGCTCGCCCTCGCCTCAGCCGGCGTGCTCGCACTCAGCTCGTGCGGCGGCGGTCTCGGCGACGACGACGCCGGAGGAGGTGACGGCGACACCCTGGTGATCGGCTACGTGACCCCGCAGACCGGGGCGCTGGCGCCCTTCGGGGAGGCCGACTCCTTCGTCGTCGACCAGATGACCGAGTACTTCGCCGACAACCCGATCGAGGTCGGCGGCACCAGCTACGACGTCGAGATCGTCGTCAAGGACACCCAGTCGGACTCCCGCCGGGCCGGCGAGGTCGCCGGTGAGCTGATCAACGACGACGGCGCCGACCTCATCCTGGCCGCCTCGACCCCCGACACGGTCAACCCCGTCGCCGACCAGTGCGAGGCCAACGGCGTCCCCTGCATCACGACCGTCGCCCCCTGGCAGCCGTTCTTCTTCGGTCGCGGCGGCACCGAGGACGAGGCGTTCGACTGGACCTACCACTTCTTCTGGGGTCTGGAGGACGTCGAGGCCGTCTACCAGGACATGTGGGGCCAGGTCACCACGAACCAGCAGGTGGGTGCCCTCTGGCCGAACGACCCCGACGGCAACGCGTGGAGCGGTGACTTCCCGGGCGCCGTCGACGCCAACGGCTACACCATCAACGACCCCGGCCTGTACGAGAACGGCACGCAGGACTTCTCCGCGCAGATCGCCGCCTTCCAGGGAGCCGACGCGCAGATCCTCGCCGGCGTCCCGATCCCGCCGGACTTCGCGACGTTCTGGCAGCAGGCCCAGCAGCAGGGCTTCCGGCCGGTCATCGCCACGGTCGCCAAGGCGATCCTGTTCCCCTCGGCGGTGGAGGCCATCGGCCCGTCGGCCGACGGCCTGAGCACCGAGGTCTGGTGGAGCCCGCAGCACCCCTTCACCAGCTCCCTCACCGACCAGAGCGCCCAGGAGCTGGCCGACGCGTACGAGCAGGAGACCGGCCAGCAGTGGACGCAGCCCATCGGGTTCGTGCACGCCCTCTTCGAGGTGGCCGTCGCGGCGCTGGAGGAGGCCGGCAGCACCGACTCCCAGGCCGTCGCCGACGCGCTGTCCGGACTCCAGGTGTCCACGATCGTCGGCGACCTGGACTGGACCTCGGGACCGGTGCCCAACGTCGCCAAGACCCCGCTGGTCGGCGGTCAGTGGCGGGCCGCCGAGGGTGGCGAGCACCCGTTCGAGCTGGTCGTCGTGAGCAACAGCGAGGCGCCGGAGATCCCAGCCGCCGGCACGGTGGAGCCGCTGTCCTGATGACCGCGCCCCTCCTGGAGGTCGCCGGGGTCGGGAAGCGGTTCGGCCGCCTCACCGTCCTCGACGACGTCTCCTTCTCGATCGCCCCGGGGGAGGCCTTCGGCATCGTCGGCCCGAACGGCGCCGGGAAGTCGACCCTGCTCAACGTCGTCAACGGCGTGCTGCGGCCCGACGGCGGCACGGTCCGCTTCGACGGCGCGGACGTCACCCGTGCCGACGCGGCGGCCCGCTGCCGCGCCGGCATCGGGCGCAGCTACCAGATCCCGCGCCCGTTCGGCGGCATGACGGTGTTCGAGAACGCGCTGGTGGCCGCGTCCTTCGGCGGCGGCCACACCGGTCGCGCGGCCGCCGAGGCCGCGCACCGCGCGCTCGAGACCGCCGGGCTCGCCGACGCGGCCAACACCCCGGCGGGGTCCCTGCGGCTGCTGGACCGCAAGCGGCTGGAGCTGGCCCGGGCACTGGCCACCGACCCCCGGCTGGTCCTGCTCGACGAGATCGCCGGTGGACTCACCGAGGCCGAGGTCCCGGCGCTGGTCGAGACCGTCCGCGACCTGGTCCGCGCCGGGGTGGCGGTCGTCTGGATCGAGCACGTGGTGCACGCACTGGTCGCCGTCGTCACCCGGCTGATGTGCCTCACCTACGGCCGGGTGCTGGCCGTGGGCGACCCGCACGCGGTGCTCGCCGACCCACAGGTGGTCGAGGTCTACCTGGGCTCGACGATCGCCGGCGACGACCCGGTCGTGGAGGAGACGTGAGCACCCCGCTCCTCGAGGTCGACGACGTCACCGTGGCCTACGGCGACCTGCCCGCGTTGCGCGGCCTGTCGGTCCGGGTCGCCGAGGGGGAGACGCTGGCCGTCATCGGGGCCAACGGCGCCGGCAAGTCGACCCTGCTCAAGACGATCGCGGGGCTGCTCCGGCCGCAGCGGGGCGACGTGCGGCTCGACGGGACGTCGCTGGACGGCGTGCCCGCGCACGTCCGTGTCGCCCGGGGCATCGCGATGTCCCCGGAGGGACGGCGGCTGTTCCCCAGCCTCACGGTCGAGGACAACCTCCGGGTCGGCGGTCACGCCCGCCGTCCGGGCCCCTGGGACCTGGCCCGTGTCTACGACCTGTTCCCGCTGGTGTCCGAGCGGCGCGCGCGGCCCGCCGCCAACCTCTCCGGAGGGGAGCAGCAGGCCGTCGCCATCGGCCGCGCGCTGATGGCCAACCCCCGCCTGCTCCTGCTGGACGAGGTGTCCCTGGGCCTGGCCCCGGTCGTGGTCGCGCAGCTGTACGCGGCGCTGCCCCGGATCACCGAGCAGGGCACGACCGTCCTCGTCGTCGAGCAGGACGTGAACCAGGCGCTCGCCGTCGCCTCCCGCGTGCAGTGCCTGCTCGAGGGCCGGACCGTCCTCGAGGCCGCCGCCGCCGACGTCGACCACGCGCAGCTCGCGGCGGCCTACTTCGGGGTGGAGGCGCGATGACCTGGGTCAACGCCGTCGTGCAGGGGATCCTGCTCGGCGGGCTCTACGCGCTGGTCGCGGCGGGACTGTCGCTGATGTTCGGGGTCATGCGCATCGTCAACCTCGCGCACGGGGTGCTGGCCATCGGCGCCGCGTACCTCGCCCTCGAGGTCGCCGACCGCCTCGGCTGGCACCCCTTCCTCTCCCTGCTCGTCGTCGTCCCGGTCATGGCGGCGGTCGGGTACGTGCTGCAGCGCGGGCTGCTGGACCGGGCCCTGCGCGGGGGCGAGCTCGCTCCGCTGCTGGTGACCTTCGGCCTGGCGATCGTGCTGCAGAACCTGCTCCTGGAGCAGTTCTCCGCCGACGCCCAGCGCCTGGACGTGGGGTCCCTCGGCACGGCCAGCATCCGCGTCACCGACGGCCTCTCCATCGGCTGGTTCCCGCTCCTCTCCGCGGTGGTCGGCCTGCTGGTGGTGGCCGGCCTCGGCCAGTTCCTCGCCCGCACGCGGACCGGCCGCGCCATGCGGGCGACCAGCGACGACCAGGAGGCGGCCCGCCTGATGGGCATCGACAACCGGCGGCTCTACGCCATCGCGACGGCGATCGCACTCGGCACGGTCGCGGTGGCGGGGGTCTTCCTCGGCTCGCGCACCACGTTCGACCCGGGCGCCGGGGCGACGACGCTGATCTTCGCCTTCGAGGCCGTCGTCATCGGTGGGCTCGGCTCCCTCTGGGGGACCCTCGCCGGGGGAGTGGTGCTCGGGGTCGCGCAGACCGTCGGGGCCGCGATCGACCCGGCCTACGGGATCCTGGCCGGCCACCTGGTCTTCCTCGTGGTCCTGGCCGTGCGCCCCCGCGGCCTGCTCCCCGCGGCGGTGGCCCGGTGACCCGGGTCGAGCCCGCGGCGCGCGGTGCCGGGCAGGACGCCGTCCCGCCCTCGGCGGGGTCGGGCGGCGTCCGGGTGCGGCGCAGCGGCCCGGCGGCGTGGATCGGTGGCGGCGTCCTGGTGGTCGCCGTCGCCGTCCTGGCCTACCTGCCCTACGTCTCCTCGCGGGGCACCCAGATCGACCTGGTCGGCCTCTTCTCGCTGATCGTGCTCGGCACGATGTGGAACCTCCTGGCCGGCTACGGCGGCATGGTGTCCATCGGCCAGCAGGCGTGGATCGGGCTCGGCGGCTACGGCCTGGTGTACCTCGCCGGGACGCTCGGCCTGGACCCCTTCGTGTCGATCCCGCTCGCCGCCCTGGCGTGCGGGCTCGTGGCGTGGGCGACGTCCTACCTCGCGTTCCGGCTGTCCGGCGGCTACTTCGCGATCGGCACGTGGGTCATCGCGGAGGTCGTGCGGCTGCTGGTCATCCAGGTCGACGAGGTGGGCGCGGGATCGGGTGCCTCGCTGACCGCGTTCAGCGGCATCGACCCGCAGTACCGGATCGCCTACGTCTACTGGGTCGCGCTGGGGGTCGCCGTCGTCGTCGTGCTCGCCGTGTACCTGCTGATGCGCTCGCGCATCGGGCTCGCGCTGACCGCCATCCGCGACGAGCCGACCGCGGCGGGCTCCTCGGGCGTCCCGGTCACCCGCGCCAAGCGCCTGGTCTTCGTGCTCGCGGCCGTGGGCTGCGGACTGGCCGGCGCGGTGATCGTGGCCAACACGCTGCGGGTCCAGCCCGGCTCGATCTTCAGCGTCGACTACTCGGCCACGATGATCTTCATCGTGGTCATCGGCGGCCTCGGCACGATCGAGGGCCCGATCATCGGCGCGGTCGTCTACTACCTGCTGCAGGACGGCCTCGCCGACCTGGGCAACTGGTACCTGGTCGTCGTCGGGGTCATCGCGATCGCCGTCACGCTGCTGGCGCCCAAGGGCCTGTGGGGGCTCACCCGCGGCCGGCTGTCGGTCTTCCCGACCGGGTACCGGGTGGGACGGGGGACCTGAGCGGCCCGGAGGCCCACCGCCCCACGCGGGACACGATCGGAGGACGGACGGCACGGGCGACCGTCCGATCGGGGTCCGGCCTGCGCCGGCGCGCCTATCCTGTGGTGCGAGCCACACGACGAGCGCGCACCCGGTTGGCCAGAAGGACGGTCCGTGTCGAGTGAACTAGGCCTTGCGCACACCAACGGCATCCTCCGGCAGCCGTGGGTGGAGCCCGAGCGGACCAGCGCCGGCCTGGGGTGGGACAGGCAGTACCTCTCCGTCCAGCGGGAGCGCCCGTACAGCCAGTCGTTCGCGGCCGCCGACACCCACCTGGTGATCCTGCACCTGGATGGCCCGGTGGTGGTCCGACGAGGCCAGGGGCGCGCGAGCCGGTCCCGGGAGGTGCCCGCGGGCGGGCTGTTCATCCACCCGGCCGGGCGGGACCTGACCGTCGAGCTCGGTGGCCTCCTGCACACCGCGCACCTCTACCTCAGCGACGAGGTGCTCCAGGACGCCGCGGGCGGTGACCAGCCGGCGGAGCTGGCGGAGGAGCTCGGCACCAGCGACCGGCTGCTGGAGCAGCTGGTCCTGGCGATGGACGAGACCCTCCGCGGCTGGCAGCCGGCCGCCCGGACCTACGTCGACCAGCTGGGCACCATGGTGGCCGCTCAGCTGGTCCGCCGGCACGGCACCGCCCGGGCGGCCCAGCACGCCGCCGACGACCGGTCGACGGTCGGGCTGAGCGACCGCCAGTTCGCCGCCGTGCGCACGGTGATGGAGGACCGGCTGGCCGAGCCGGTACCGCTGGCGGAGCTGGCCGCGGTCGTCGGGCTGAGCGTCAGCCAGTTCAGCCGGCAGTTCAAGGCGCGCACCGGCCTGGCGCCGCACCGGTTCCTGCTGGGCCTGCGGGTGGACTCCGCCTGCCGGCTGCTCCGCACGAGCCGCACCCCCATCGCCGAGGTCGCCGTCCGGTGCGGGTTCTCGCACCAGGAGCACCTGACCCGCGTCATGCGCGCCCACCTGGACACCACGCCCGGGGCGGTCCGGCGCGGAGCCTGACCGGCCGCCTCGCCGGCCTCCGCCGCGCGCGTTTCGTGCAGCGAAGACGGCCGGATCATGCAGGAGCTCCTCCTCGGCGCGCCGCACACTCGCAGACGAGCTGTGACCCGAGCGACAAAGGAGAGCCACCCCATGGCAGACCTCGACACGGACGTCCTCGTCGTCGGCAGCGGCCCGGCCGGGTCCGCGGCGGCGCTGGCCCTGGCGACCTACGGCGTGCCGACGACGGTCATCACGAAGTACGGCCGGCTGGCCGACACGCCGCGGGCGCACATCACCAACCAGCGCACGATGGAGGCCCTCCGCGACCTCGGGGTGGAGGAGGAGGTGATGGCCGAGGCGACGCCCCAGGAGCTGATGGGCAACCTCGTCTACTGCACGTCCATCGCCGGGGAGGAGCTCGGCCGGCTGCACAGCTGGGGGACCCGGCCGGACCGGTTCGCCGACTACTCGGCGGCCAGCCCCTCCCGGATGTGCGACATGCCGCAGGACCTCATGGAGCCGGTGCTGCTCCACAACGCGCAGTCCCGGGGCGCGCGGGTCCGGTTCGACACCGAGTACCTGTCGCTGCAGCAGGACGACGACGGCGTGACCGTGCGGGTGCGCGACCGCCTGCGTGGTGACGAGTACGACATCCGCGCCCGGTACGTCATCGGTGCCGACGGGGGCCGCAGCCAGATCGCCGACGACATCGGCCTGCCGCTGCGGGGGCAGATGGGTGTCGGCGGCAGCATCAACATCGTCTTCGAGGCCGACCTGTCCCACCTCGTCGCCGACCGGCCCTCGGTCCTCTACTGGGTGCTCCAGCCCGGCGCCGACGTCGGCGGCATCGGCGCGGGCCTGGTCCGCATGGTGCGGCCGTGGCACAAGTGGCTGATCGTCTGGGGCTACGACATCAACGGCCCGGCTCCCGACCTCACCGAGGAGTACGCGCGCTCGATCGTCCACAAGCTGGTCGGCGACGACTCGGTCGAGGTGTCGATCAGCTCCAGCTCGGCGTGGACGGTCAACCACATGTCCGCCGAGCGCTACTCCGCCGGCCGGGTGTTCTGCGCCGGGGACGCGGTCCACCGGCACCCGCCGTCGAACGGGCTGGGCTCCAACACCTCGATCCAGGACGCCTACAACCTGGCGTGGAAGCTGGCGATGGTCGTGAAGGGGCAGGCCGGTCCGGGGCTGCTGGACAGCTACACGGCCGAACGGGCGCCGGTCGGCCGGCAGATCGTCGACCGGGCCAACCAGAGCATCGGCGACACCGCCCGCATCTTCGACGCCCTCGGCCTGCTGGACACCGCCGACCCCGAGCTGATGGTCGAGCACATGGCCGCCCGCAAGGACGCCACCCCGGAGGCGGAGAAGCAGCGCGCGGCGCTGCGCGAGGCGATCGCCTTCAAGGACTACGAGTTCAACTGCCACGGCGTCGAGATGGACCAGCGCTACGCGTCCTCGGCGGTGGTGCCCGACGGGACGCCGCCGGAGCAGCCGCTCCGGGACCCGGAGCTCTACTCCCAGGCGACCTCGCGCCCCGGCGCGAAGCTGCCGCACGCCTGGCTGACCACCGACCACCGGCGCCAGATCTCCACCCTCGACCTGGGCGGGCACGGGCGGTTCACGGTCTTCACCGGGATCGGCGGCGACAGCTGGGTGCGCGCGGCGGAGGTCGTGGGGGAGCGGCTGGGGGTCGAGGTCGCGGCCGCGGTGATCGGTCCCGGTCGGCGCTACGACGACCTGTACGACGACCTGTACGGCGACTGGGCCCGGGTCCGCGGCATCGATGACGGCGGCGCCCTGCTGGCCCGCCCGGACAACTACGTCGCCTTCCGCTCCGCCCGGGCCGTGTCCGACGCCGAGGCCGAGGCGCAGCTGGAGCAGGCGCTGCGCGCCGTGCTCGACCGCCCGGCGGGCCTGCCGGCATGAGCGACGTGCAGCTGTTCAGCGAGGAGGCCTCCGCGGAGGTGGTGGCCGCCAGCTTCCGGCACACCCCCGATCCACGCCTGGAACGGGTGCTGACCTCGCTCGTGCACCATCTGCACGCGTTCGTGAAGGACGTCGAGCTGACCCAGCAGGAGTGGGAGTCCGCGGTCGACTTCCTCACCCGCACCGGGCACACGAGCAACGAGGTGCGCCAGGAGTTCATCCTGCTGTCCGACGTCCTGGGGGTCTCGATGCTCGTCGAGACGATCAACCACCGGACCGGCGGTGCCGCGACGGAGTCGACCGTGCTCGGGCCCTTCCACATGGTGGAGTCACCGGCGCGCGCACTCGGCGACGACATCGCCCTCGACGGCAAGGGGACCCCGTGCCTGGTGTCGGGGCGGGTGACCGGTCCCGACGGAGAGCCGCTCGCCGGCGCCTCCGTCGACGTGTGGCAGGCCAACGAGGACGGCTTCTACGACGTGCAGCAGCCCACCGTCCAGCCGGCGGGCAACCTGCGCGGGCTGTTCCGCACCGACCAGGACGGGCGGTTCTGGTTCCGGTCGGTCGTGCCGCGCTACTACCCGATCCCCGACGACGGGCCGGTCGGGGAACTGCTGACGGCCACCGGGCGGCACCCGAACCGGCCGGCGCACCTGCACTTCATCGTGGCGGCCGAGGGCCACCGGCCGGTGACCACGCACGTGTTCGTCGCCGACTCGCCCTACCTGGACTCCGACGCCGTCTTCGGCGTGAAGGGGAGCCTCGTCCGGGAGGTACCGGAGGTCGACGACCCGGCGCGGGCCGCGGAGGCCGGGCTGCCCAACCCCTTCCGGACGCTCACGGTCGACGTGACGCTGCTGCGGACCGTGGAGGAGCCGTCGTGATCGCCCCGTTCACCTACGAGGCGCTGCCGATGCGGGTGCTGTTCGGCGCCGGCTCGCTGGACCGGCTGCCGGCGGAGGTCGACCGCCTCGGACTGGACCGGGTGCTGGTCCTGTGCTCACCCGAGCAGGAGGACACCGGCCGGCAGGTCGCCGCCGCGCTGGGGAGCCGGGCCGCCGGCGTCCTGGCGGAGGCACGCATGCACGTGCCGGTCGAGGTGGCCCACCGGGCCCGCGAGGTCGCGGCGCAACTCGGGGCCGACGGGTGCGTCACCGTGGGCGGCGGGTCGGCGGTCGGGCTGGGGAAGGCGATCGCGCTCGAGCACGGCCTGCCGATCATCGCCGTCCCGACGACGTACGCCGGCTCGGAGATGACGCCGGTCTGGGGGCTCACCGAGGGCGGCGCCAAGCGCACCGGCCGCGACCTCCGGGTGCTGCCGAGGGCCGTCGTCTACGACCCGGCGCTGACGCTGAGCCTCCCGGCGCAGCTGTCGGCCACGAGCGGCATGAACGCCGTCGCGCACGCCGTCGAGGGGCTCTACGCCCCGGACGCGACGCCGATCGTGTCGCTCATGGCCGAGGAGGGGGCCCGCGCCCTGGCCGCCGCTCTCCCACGCGTGGTCGCCGACGGTCAGGACGTCGACGCCCGTGGTGAGGCGCAGTACGGCGCGTGGCTGTGCGGTGCCGTGCTCGCCGCGACGACCATGTCGCTGCACCACAAGCTCTGCCACACCCTCGGCGGCACGCTCGACCTGCCGCACGCGCAGACGCACACCGTCGTGCTGCCGCACGCGCTGGCCTACAACCAGCCCGCCGCCCCCGGCGCGGTCGCCGCGCTCTCGCGGGCGCTCGGTGGGGTGGCGGACCCGGCCCGGGCGCTGTGGGAGCTCGCCGGCCGGCTCGGAGCCCCGCGCTCGCTCGCCGAGCTGGGCATGCGGGAGGACGACGTCCCGCGGATCGCCGAGCTCGCGGTCGCCAGCCCGTACGCCAACCCGCGCCCGGTCACCCGGGACGGTGTCGAGTTCCTCCTGCGGGCCGCGTGGGCGGGGGAGGAGCCCAGCTCGCCGTAGTGGCTCAGCGGGCCCGCAGCTCGGCGAGCAGCGCCCGGATGCGCGCCTCGATCTCGTCGCGGATGGGGCGGACGGCGTCCACGCCCCGGCCGGCCGGGTCGTCGAGCGGCCAGTCGAGGTAGCGCTTGCCGGGGAAGACCGGGCAGGCGTCGCCGCAGCCCATGGTGATCACGACGTCGGAGACCTCGACGGCCTCGGTCGTGAGCACGGTCGGCACCTGGTCGGTGATGTCGATCCCGACCTCGGCCATCGCCTCGACGGCGGCGGGGTTGATCCGGTCGGCGGGCAGCGAGCCGGCGGACCGGACCTCGACGGTGTCGCCCGCCAGGGAGCGCAGCCAGCCGGCGGCCATCTGGGACCGCCCGGCGTTGTGCACGCAGACGAACAGGACGCTGGGTCGGGTCACGGGGCGCTCCGGGCGGGATCGGGGACGGTGGGATCGCCGGGGAACCACCGGCGGGCGGCCCACAGGGACGCCGACACCAGCGCGACGAGCACCGGGACCTCGATGAGCGGCCCGACGACGCCGGCGAGCGCCTGGCCGCTGGTCATCCCGAAGGTGCCGATGGCGACGGCGATGGCGAGCTCGAAGTTGTTGCCCGCGGCGGTGAAGGCCAGCGTCGCGGTCTTCGCGTAGCCCAGCCGCAGCCGCAGCCCGAGCAGGAACGAGCCGCCGAACATCAGGGTGAAGTAGGCGAGCAGCGGCAGGGCGATCCGGGCGACGTCCGCGGGCTGCGAGGTGATCGCGTCGCCCTGCAGGGCGAACAGCATCACGATCGTGAAGAGCAGGCCGTAGAGGGCGACCGGACCGATCCGGGGGAGGAACCGGCCCTCGTACCAGTCGCGACCGCGGGTGCGCTCCCCGACGGTGCGGGTCAGGAAGCCGGCCACCAGCGGGATGCCGAGGAACACCAGGACGCTGAGCACGATCGCCCCGACGCCGAACTCCGCCGAGGTGGTCGACAGGCCCAGCCAGCCGGGCAGGACCTGCAGGTAGAACCAGCCCAGGGCGGCGAAGGCGACGATCTGGAACACGGAGTTGATCGCGACCAGCACCGCAGCGGCCTCGCGGTCGCCGCAGGACAGGTCGTTCCAGATCAGCACCATGGCGATGCAGCGGGCCAGCCCGACGATGATCAGGCCGGTGCGGTACTCGGGCAGGTCGGGCAGCAGCAGCCAGGCCAGCGCGAACATCAGCGCCGGGCCGAGCAGCCAGTTGAGCACCAGGGAGGCGACCAGGAGCGTGCGGTCGCCGGTCACCCGGTCGAGCTCGGAGTACCGGACCTTGGCCAGCACCGGGTACATCATCAGCAGCAGGCCGATCGCGATCGGGAGGCTGACCTCACCGATCCGGACGGCGTCGAGCGCGCCGTCCAGGCCGGGCACCAGGCGGCCCAGCCCCAGGCCCAGCGCCATCGCGGCGATGATCCACACCGGCAGGAAGCGGTCCAGGGTGGACAGCCGGGTCAGCACCGGCGCGGACGCGGCGCCCCGGGCGTTCCTGGAGACGAGATCGCTCATCGCCGTCAGCAGCAGTCCGGGTCGAGGACCCGTGCCAGGGCGCCCAGCGCGTCGCGGTGGGCGCGGTAGTACACGTTCATCCCGCGGCGCTCCCCGGAGACGAGCCCGGCCTTCTTCAGCTGCCCCAGGTGGTGGGAGACGGTCGCCTCGGTCAGCCCGACCGCCGGGGCGAGGTCGCACGTGCAGACCTCCTGCTCGGCGAGGAGCAGCGAGAGCAGCCGCAGCCGGGCGGGATCGGCCAGCGCCTTGAGCCGGACGGCGACCTCGACCGCCGAGTCCTCGTCCATCGGCGAGGCAGCGACCGGCGCGCAGCAGACCGGCGCGGTGGCGTCGATGACGGGCAGGGCCTTGGGCATGACGGCGATCGTGCCCACCTTCTTGACGAATGTCAAAGAGGTGGGCACGGTGGTGTCGTCACCCCTTCGACGTACGTCTCAGACCCAGGAGTGCCCGTGTCCCGCATCCAGCTCGCCCTGGACGTCGACGACCTCGACGCCGCCGTCGCCTTCTACCGCGCCCTGCTCGGCACCGAGCCGGCCAAGCGCCGGCCCGGGTACGCCAACTTCGCGGTCGCCGACCCGCCGCTCAAGCTGGTCCTGCTGGAGAACCCTGGGCGCGGCGGGGTGCTGAACCACCTCGGCATCGAGGTGGAGGCCACCGAGCAGGTGCGGGACGAGATCGCGCGGCTGTCCGGCGAGGGCCTGGTCGCCGACGAGGAGATCGGCACCACCTGCTGCTACGCCCGGCAGGACAAGGCCTGGGTCACCGGCCCCGACGGCGAGCGGTGGGAGGTCTACACGGTGCTGGCCGACAGCGACACCTTCGGAGCCGTCAGGTCTGCTGGAGCAGGGAGTGCTCCGCCAGGAACGCGGTGACCGGCCCGACCACGTCGTCGGGCCGCTCCATGTGCACGCAGTGGCTGGACCCGGGGCCGGTCAGCAGCTCGAAGCGGGCACCGGGGACGGCGTCGGCGACCTTCCTCGCCTGCCAGGGCGGGGTCAGCAGGTCCTGCTCGCCCACGAGCACCAGGGTGGGGGCGGTGATGCCGCCGAGCCGGTCGAGGGTGTCGTGCGCCAGGTCGGCGTCCCACTGCTCGACCGTGACCTGCATCTGGTCCTCGTCCTGCGGGAACGCCGGCAGCATCGCCCCGAGCATCGCCTCGAGATCCGGGGAGTCGAGCAGCTGCGGGGAGAAGGCCAGGCCGGCGGTCGCCAGCGCCGTCTCGAGGTCGCGGTGCACGTAGGGGTACCGCAGCGCCGCGAGGACGGACCGCTGGAAGCCGTCGCACCGGCCCCAGGTGGCGTACATGACCGCGCTGGCGACCTGCTCGGGGTGGGCCAGCGCCAGCTCCTGGACGACGGCCGAGCCCAGCGACCAGCCCATGACGTGCGCCCGGGGGATCTCCAGCGCCTCGAGCAGGGCGGAGGTGTCCTCAGCCATCGATGCCACCGAGATCGCGCCCTCGCCGCGCCCGCTGCCGCCGAGCCCGCGGTTGTCGAAGGCGATCACCCGGAACCGCTGGGACAGCCGCTGGACCATCTCCCCCCAGAGCAGGATCGACCCCGACGTCCCCATGACCAGCAGGAGGGGGTCGCCCTCTCCGCTGATCTCGTAGTTGAGCGGGACTCCGGTCCGGACGGCGACCTGGGGCATGAGGGCTCCTCGCGGGTGGGTCGGGGCGGTGGGGGAGTGTCAGCGGTAGACGAGCGATCCGTCGTCGAGGTCGACCTTCGGCAGGATCTCCATCTCGGCCGCGTGCTCGAGCATGTGGATCCACGGCTCGCGGTCGCCCTGCTTGAACAGCACGTGCTGCGAGCGCATGACGTAGCCGGCGTTGAAGTCCTCCGGGTCCGACCACGGGCGCACCTGCATGCCGGCGTCCTCGTCGCGCAGCGTCGGGACCACCATGGTCGCGTCCTTGAGCTGCATGGTCTCCATCAGCCGGATCACCAGGTCGCTGACGAGGTCGACGCGCAGCGTCCAGCTGTGCCGGAAGTACCCGAAGACGTAGGCCATGTTCGGGATGCCGCTGATCATGATGCCGCGCCAGGTGACGCGTTCGGGGAAGTGCACCGCCTCGCCGTCCACGGTGAAGGCGACGTCGCCGAAGACCGACAGGTCGAAGCCGGTGGCCGTGACGACGACGTCGGCCTCCAGTTCCTCGCCGGAGCCGACCCGGATCCCCGTCTCGGTGAACGTGTCGATGGTGTCGGTGACGATCGAGGCCTTCCCCTCCCGGAGTGCGGCGAACAGGTCGCCCTCGGGGACGATCGCGATGCGCTGCTGCCACGGGCGGTAGCGGGGGGTGAGGTGCTTCTCCACGTCGAAGCCCTCGGGCAGCAGCGGCCGCATGGACTCCATGAGGAAGGTGTGCAGCTCGTCGGGCGCCTCGTGCGCCAGCCGGGCCAGCTCGTTGAACTGTGCGGTGTAGGCGCGGCGGAGGATCTCGTGCGTCCAGTCCTCCGGGATGTCCAGCTGGCGCAGCGTGACCGCGAGCTCGTGCGTGAGCGGCGGGGCGAGGAAGTAGGACGGCGAGCGCTGCAGCATGGTCACGTGCTCGGCCTGCTGCGCGATCGCCGGGATCAGCGTCGCGGCGGTGGAGCCGGACCCGATGACGACGACGCGCGTGCCGGTCAGGTCGAGGTCCTCGGGCCAGTCCTGCGGGTGCACGACCCGGCCCGCGAACCGCTCCATGCCCTCCCACCGCGGCTGGTGCGGCTCCGCGTGGTTGTAGTAGCCCTGGCACATCCACAGGAAGTCCGTCGTGAACTGCAGCTCCTGCCCGGTGTCGAGCCGGGTGACCTGCACCGTCCACCGCCGGTCCCCGGTCGACCAGCTGGCCGCCGTCACCTTGTGCAGGTAGCGGATGTGCGGCGCCAGGTCGTCCTCGGCGATGACCTCGTCGAGGTAGGCGAGGATCTCCCCGCCGGCGGCGATGGAGGGGCCGCGCCAGGGCTTGTGCCGGTAGCCGTAGGTGAACAGGTCGCTGTCGGAGCGCACCCCCGGGTACCGGTGGGTCCACCACGTGCCGCCGCGCGCGTCCTGGGCGTCGAGCAGCACGAACGACCGGTCGGGGAAGCGTTCCCGCAGGTGGTGTGCGGCGCCGATGCCCGAGACGCCGGCCCCGACGACCAGGACGTCGACGTGCTCCCGGGGAGGCGCCTGCCCGCCCTGCTCCGGGAGGGTGCGCTGCTCGGTGGCGGTCATGGCAACTCCCACCCTTCGTGCTGTGGTGTGCATCACAGACGCTACTCAGCCGGCCGGCCCGGGACAGCCCTGCGGCGGCTCCTTCCCGTCGCTGTCGCCGGGGGCATAGCGTGACCGCCGGTCGGGCGGCCCGTCCGGGCCCTGCGGTCGGTGCGGTGAGGTGGGGGCGATGGCCGGGAACGTCCACGGGGACATCCGGCAGGTGCGGCCGGAGGACTACGCGGAGGAGCTGCGGGCCCGCTGGGGCGCGCTGCTGAGCTACCGCTACATCGGCCGCGCCTTCGCCGGGATGAACACCACGGCGGTGGACGAGACCGTGGCGCTGCGGCACGACATGCGCAACGCCGCCGGCGGGGTCCTGGCCGCTCCGCTGGCGATCACCTGCCCGGCCGCCGGGGGGAGGTCGGACCTCCAGACGGTGCCCAACCCCGTCGTCCACTCGCTCCAGGTCCTGGACGACGCCCGCGGCGTCCGGCGGATCGAGGTGGTGGACGTGGTCTCGCTCAAGACCGGCCGGACCATGGAGTTCGGCCGGGCGCGCATCGTCGACGCCGACGACCACGACCGGGTCATCGCGCTCGTCGAGTCCCAGGGGGCCTCCATCGGCGAGGTGCCCGAGGGCCTGCAGCGCTTCGACGACGACGCCGTGATGCACGTCGAGGACTCGCCCGACCTGCCCCCGCTGTGGCAGGTGTTCGGCGCCTCCCGGCGGGCGGACGGGCACTGGCAGCTGCCGCACCTGCGGGGGGAGCTCGCCTCCCCGGACGCCGCGCTGCACATCGGCCCGCAGCACGTCGTCCTGGAGACGGCCGCCATCGAGGCCGCCTCCGCCGTGGTCGGCACCGACCGGCTCCAGGTGACCAGCGCGCACGTCATGTTCCTGGCCCGCGGCAAGGAGGGGCCCTTCCGGGCCGACGCCCGTGCGGTCCGGGGCGCCGGGGACGGAGGGCCGGTGGGGGTGCAGCTCACCCTGGTCGACGAGGGCTCCGCCGGCCGGGCGGTCACCGCGGCGTCCTACGCGTTCCAGGTGGTCTGACGGCCGGCGGACGGGACCGCGGCCTGCGCGGTCCCGTCCGTGCGCCACGTCACAGGGGCTGCGTTCCGGCCCCGGACCGTCCGGCTACAGTCCGCCCATGTTCCGGCGCCTGTTGCCCCCTGTTGTCGCCGCGTTAACCCTCTCCGGGCTCGCGGCCTGTTCCGACGACGACTCCTCCGGCGGCGACGCCGCGTCGACGGCGGCTCCCGAGATCAGCGCCGCCGAGGAGATCTCCTGGGAGAAGGTCGAGGCCCCGTCCGACTGCCAGTGCAGCGACGCCACCGAGTACCACTACTGGGTCCACCAGGGCGACGCCGATCGCGTCGTGTTCTTCCTCGAGGGCGGTGGCGCCTGCTTCAGCGCCGAGACCTGCGCGCCCGGCGAGGGCGCCACGTTCACGCCGAACCTCCAGGAGTACGACGGCGAGCCCCGCGGGGACGCCGGCATCCTCGACCTCTCCAACCCGGACAACCCGCTCGCGGGCGCCAGCATCGTCTACGTGCCGTACTGCACCGGTGACCTGCACCTGGGCACCGCGACGCACGACTACGGCAACGGCGTCGTCGTCCAGCACAAGGGCCGCACCAACGCCACCACGGCGCTGGAGGACATGGCCCAGCGGTTCCCCGACGCCGAGCAGGTGATCGTGCTCGGGCAGAGCGCCGGCTCGGCAGGGGCCCCGCTCTACGGTGGCCTGGCGCACGACCTGCTGCCCGACGCCCAGATCAGCGTCGTGGCCGACGCCTCGGGGGCCTACCCCGGCGACGAGGCGATCACCACCGCCATCGGCGGGCTGTGGGGCATCTTCGACGGGCTCCCGGACTGGCCGGAGGCCGCCGGCGACCCGCCGGCCGCCTGGTCGCTGCCGGCGCTGTTCGTCCAGACGAGCGAGCACGTGCCCGGCATCCAGCTGGCCACGATCAACACCGAGGACGACGAGGTGCAGCGCCGGTTCTCCGATCTCATCGGGTTCTCCGACACCCCGCTGGTCGACATGATCGACGAGAACAACGCGTTCATCGAGAGCTCCGGCGTCGACCTCGACCACTGGGTCAGCCCGGGGGACACGCACGTCCTCTCCGCCGGTGACGAGCTGTACGAGACCGAGGTCGACGGCACCCGGCTGATCGACTGGATCGCCGACTTCCTGGCCGGCGAGGACGTCGGGGACGTCCACAGCTGATCGATCCGCACACCCCGTCGGGGGCCGTTCCGGGAGCGTTCCGGAGCGGCCCCCGACGTCGTCCGGGGCGCCTGCTTTGCGCGGCCGGGCCCGGATCCCTATCGTTCCGCCGCGGTGTGGCCCATGCCACACACCCGGAGAAGGGACGTAGATGAGCTCCACGACCGTGCCGTCGCTGCGCGACGAGGGCCTCCCCGCCGGCCGACGGGCCGGCATCTGGGACCGCCAGCTGCAGCGCTACCCCGAGAACGGGCCGCGCTCGCTGTACCTCGGCATCACCGTGCTGGCCACGATCATCCTGTACTACGAGCTGTACGTCGGCGGGTCGGTCGCCACCCAGATCATCGCCGACCTCGACTTCTCCTTCACGCTCTACGTCTTCGTCTCCGTCATCGGCAACCTCGTCGGGGCGTTCGCCTCGCTGTTCGCCGGCCTGGCCGACCGGTGGGGCCGGGCCAACCTCGTCGTCTACGGCCTGCTGGCCACCGGCCTCATCACCCTGGCCGGGCTCCCGCACGCGGGCGACAAGACGCTGTTCACCGTGCTCTTCGCCCTGCTGAGCTTCGTCGAGGGCGTCGTCCTGGTCGCCACGCCGGCGCTGATCCGCGACTTCTCCCCGCAGGTCGGCCGCGGCGTGGCGATGGGCTTCTGGACCCTCGGGCCGGTGCTGGGCAGCCTGGTGGTCACCCTGGTCTCCAGCAACACCCTCGACAGCCACCCCGACTGGCGGTTCCAGTTCTACGTCTGCGGGATCGCCGGGCTCGTCGTCTTCGTCATCGCGTTCATCGGGCTGCGCGAGCTGTCCCCGGCGCTGCGCGACCAGCTCATGGTGAGCATGCGCGACCGGGCGCTGATCGAGGCGCGGGCCGCGGGGATCGACCCGGAGAAGGCGCTGCAGGGCCACTGGAAGCAGATGCTGCGCTTCGACGTCGTCGGCTCGGCCTTCGCGATCAGCGTCTTCCTGCTCCTGTACTACATCCTCGTCGGCTTCACGGTCGTCTACTTCGCGACCGTCTACGGCTACTCCGAGGCCCGCGCCAACGCCCTGGCCAACTGGTACTGGATCACCAACGCGATCGCGCTGGTCGTGACCGGCGTGCTGACCGACCGGTTCCGCGTCCGCAAGCCGTTCATGGTCCTCGGCGCGGCCATCGGCCTGGTCGGCAGCGTCCTGTTCGCGCTGTCGGCCACCGACCCGGACACCAGCTACCACACCATCGCGTTCTACTTCGTGCTGTCGGCGGCCGGCGGCGGCATGGCCTACGTGGCGTGGATGGCGAGCTTCACCGAGACCGTCGAGCGGCACAACCCGGCCGCCACCGCGACCGGCCTGGCCATCTGGGGCTGGATCCTGCGGCTGGTGGTCACCGTCTCCCTGGCCGTCTTCACGCTCGTCGTCCCCGCCACCTCGGTGCTGGTCGACAAGGCCGAGCCGATCCAGGAGATGCAGACCGAGCACCCCGAGGAGTTCGCGATCATCACGGGCATCGACCCGGAGCTCGCCGAGCGGGTGCAGAGCGACCCCACCGACGCCGACGCCCTCGGCACGCTCCTCGGCCAGGTCGCCACGGTCCAAGGGGCCGACGCCGACACGGTGCAGGGGATCGCGGGCGTCTCGGAGCAGCTCGTGACCGCCCAGGCGATCGAGCCCGACACGCTGTCGGCCCTGCAGGCCGACCCGACCGACGCCACGGCGATCGGCGCGGCGGTCGGCCAGATCGAGGACGGCCTGGGTGTCGACTCCGCGGCCGCCCTGCAGCGGCTGATCGACCTGTCCGGCGCCGACCCCGAGGCCCTGGAGGCCGGCGCGCGCTACGGCGCGGACCTCACGGCCGCCTCGGGCACGTTCACCGAGGAGCAGCTGGACTACCTGGCCGCGAACGGGCCGGAGGTGGCCGAGGCCGCCGACGACAACCCGGGGCAGTGGCAGACCTGGTGGTGGGTCTGCGTCGCCGGGCAGATCGTCTTCCTGCCGTTCGTGTTCGTCCTCGCCGGCCGCTGGAGCCCGCGCAAGGCCCGGCAGGACGAGGAGGAGCACGAGGCCCTCGTCCAGCGGGAGCTCGCCGAGCTCCAGGGCGACCGGGTCGGCTGAGCGCCGTCCGCGGGGAGTGCCGGACGCGGTGCGTCCGGTGCTCCCCGCGGGCGGGGCGGACCGCGGCGGTCGCGGACCTTGTCAGGCCTGTGACGACTGTTACACACTTGCCGAACTGTCGATGGATCGCGGTCCGGGACCTCCGGCGCGGCGCGACGTCGTCCGACCTGTGGGAGCAAGTAGATGACAGCGGTGCAGAGCGAGTCCGGGGTCCTGGCCGGTGAGGAGCGCATCCTCATCGACGGCGAGCTGGTGGAGACCGCCAGCGGCGCCAAGTTCGACGTCGAGAACCCGGCCCTCGGCGAGATCGCCGGCCAGTGCACCGACGGCACGCCCGCCGACGTCGACCGCGCCGTCAAGGCCGCCCGGCGCGCCTTCGAGCAGACGAACTGGAAGCGCGACGTCGAGTTCCGCTACCACTGCCTGATGCAGCTCCACCGCGCGCTGGAGGAGGAGCAGGAGCGGCTGCGGCGGATCGTCGTCACCGAGACCGGCACGCCGATCATGGGCACCTACGGCATCCAGATCGCGCATCCGGTCGAGGAGTCGGCCCACTGGCCCGAGTTCGGCCGGACCTTCGAGTACCTGCGCGAGCTCGGCACCGACACGGCCATGGGCATGAGCTCCCGCCGCGTGATCCAGTACGACCCCATCGGCGTCGTCGCGGCCATCACCCCGTGGAACACCCCGCTGTACCTGAACATCGCCGAGTCGGTGCCGCCGCTCATGGCCGGCAACGCCGTGGTGCTCAAGCCGGCCCAGCTCACCCCGTGGATGGGCACGGAGCTCGGCCGCATCGTGGCCGAGAAGACCGACATCCCGCCGGGCATCTTCAACGTGGTCGTGGGCGAGTCCAACGAGGTCGGCGGCGCGCTCGCGGCCCACCCGGACGTCGACATGGTGACCTTCACCGGCTCCACCGCCGTCGGCCGCTCGATCCTGGCCGCCGGCGCCTCCACGGTGAAGAAGGTGATGCTCGAGCTGGGCGGCAAGTCCAGCCTGATCGTCCTCGACGACGCCGACCTCATGTCGGTCCTGCCCACCGCGGCCGGCACCGCCTGCTTCAACTCCGGTCAGAGCTGCACGCTGGCCAGCCGCATCCTGCTGCCGCGCGCCCGCTACGAGGAGGGCATCGCGATCCTCAAGGGCGCGATGGAGATGATGCCGTACGGCGACCCGTGGAACCCCAACAACATCCAGGGCGCCCAGATCAGCCGGACCCAGCAGCAGAAGGTCCTCGGCCTCATCCAGGACGGCATCGCGTCCGGCGCCCGGCTGGTCACCGGCGGCGAGGCCCCGGCCGACCTGCCCGGCTACTTCACCAAGCCGACCGTGCTGGCCGACGTCGACCCCAGGTCCCGGATCGGCCAGGAGGAGATCTTCGGCCCCGTCCTCACGGTGACGCCCTACGACACCGAGGAGGAGGCGATCGCCATCTCCAACGACACCATCTACGGCCTCTCCGGCGAGGTCGCCAGTGCCGACGAGGACCGCGCTCTCGAGGTGGCCCTCCAGATGCGGGCCGGCACGATGGTCGTCAACGGCGGCTCGTACTTCGGGCTCAAGACCCCGCTCGGCGGCTACAAGCAGAGCGGCCTGGGCCGGCGCAACGGCTCCTGGGGCTTCGAGGAGTACCTGGAGATCAAGGCCATCGGCCTGCCGATCCGCGACGGCGAGCCCAGCGGCCCGCGGGTCGTCGACTGAGGTAGGGCAGCGCTGCGCCGCCGGACCCAGCCGGGTCCGGCGGCGCAGCAGTGTCCGGGGGCTCTTGCCCGCGACGCGGCGGTCCGGGCAGGGTGTGACCCACACCACACCAGCCAGTCGCTGCCGCGTAGGAGCCCGCCATGGCCAAGGAGACCGCCCCCGCACCCGACCCGCGAGCCGCCGAGCGGGTCCGCAACGTGGCGCTGGTCGGCCACGCCGGAGCGGGCAAGACGACGCTGGCCGAGGCGCTGCTGGTCGCCGCCGGCGCCCTCCCGCGGGCCGGGCGGGTGGAGGACGGCACCACCTGCCTGGACAGCGAGGAGGTGGAGGTCCGGCTGCAGCGCTCCGTCGGGCTCGGTGTCGCCACCGTCGAGCACGACGGCCACCGCATCACGCTGCTCGACACCCCCGGGTCCCCGGACTCGGTGGGCGAGCTCCGGGCCGGCCTGCGCGCGGCGGACGCCGCCCTCTTCGTCGTCTCCGCCGCCGGCGGGGTCGACGCCGCGACGGTCCAGCTGTGGGAGGAGTGCGCGGCGGTCGGCCTGCCGCGGGCCGTCGTCCTCACCCAGCTCGACCGCTCCCGCGCCGACGTCGACGACACGGTGCGCGCGTGCCAGACGATGCTGGGGGAGGGGGTGTTCCCGCTGCACCTGGTGCAACGCGGTGCCGACGGCGGCGTCCGGGGGCTGGTCTCCCTGCTCGAACCGCACCCCGACGCCCCCGACGAGGCCGAGGCCGACCGGCTGCGGGCCGAGCTGATCGAGGCGGTGATCGGCGAGAGCGAGGACGAGACGCTCATGGACCGCTACCTCGCCGGCGAGGAGCTCGTGGTCGCCGACCTCGTCGCCGACCTGGAGACCGCGGTCGCCCGCGGCCACTTCCACCCGGTGCTCTGCGTGTCCCCGCTGACCGGCGTCGGCGTCCCGGAGCTGCTCGACCTGCTCGTCGCCGCCTTCCCGTGCCCGAGGGAGCACGGGTGCCCGGCCGTCACGCGGCCCGACGGCCGGCCCGCGCCGGCGCTGGCCTGCGACCCCGACGGGCCGCTGGTGGCCGAGGTGGTCAAGACGACCACCGACCCCTACCTCGGCCGCGTCTCGCTGGTCCGCGTCTTCTCCGGCACCCTGCGACCGGACACCGCCGTGCACGTCTCCGGGCACGGCCTGGCCGACCGCGGTCACCCCGACCACGACGTCGACGAGCGGGTCGGGGCCATCTCCGCACCGCTGGGCGCGGTGCTGCGGCCGGTCGCCGCCTGTCCCGCCGGCGACGTGTGCGCGGTGGCCCGGCTGACGTCGGCCGAGACCGGCGACACGCTGTCGGCCCCGGACGACCCGTACCTGATGGCGCCGTGGGAGCTGCCGGTGCCGCAGCTGCCGGTGGCGATCGAGGCCTCCTCGCGGGCCGACGAGGACCGGCTGGCCACCGCTCTCGGGCGGCTCGCCGCCGAGGACCCGACGGTGCGGGTGGAGCGGCCGCAGACCACCGGACAGCTGCTGCTGTGGTGCGTGGGGGAGGGGCACGCCGAGGTGCTCCTGGACCGGCTGCGCACCCGGCACGGCGTCGCCGTGGCCACCGTGCCGGTCCGGGTGCCGCTGGTGGAGACCCTCGCCGGCCCGGCACGGGTCACCGGCCGCCTCGTGAAGCAGTCCGGCGGCCACGGGCAGTACGCCGTCGTCGTGGTCGAGGCCGAACCGGGGCCGCCGGGGTCGGGGATCGTCTTCGAGCAGCGGATCGTCGGCGGGACCGTGCCCGGCCAGTACCACGGCAGCGTCGAGAAGGGGATCCGTGCCCAGGCCGCCCGCGGGGTGACCGGCGACCGCCCGATGGTCGACGTCCGCGTCACGCTGGTCGACGGCAAGGCGCACTCGGTCGACTCCTCCGACGCCGCCTTCCAGTCCGCCGGCGCCCTGGCGCTGCGCGAGGCCGCCGCGGCGGCCGGCACCCGGGTGCTC
Organism: Blastococcus sp. TF02A-26; assembly: GCF_003319125.1. GTDB lineage: Bacteria > Actinomycetota > Actinomycetes > Mycobacteriales > Geodermatophilaceae > Trujillonella. The sequence goes on from NZ_QOHG01000011.1 coordinate 63,996, forward strand.
GAGCCGTGGTGCGAGGTGTCGGTCGTGGTCCCCGGCGAGTACGTCGGCCCGGTCATGAGCGACCTGGCCACCCGGCGGGCCCGGGTCACCGGCACCGAGCCCGATCCCGAGCGCGACCGGACCACGGTGCGCGCCGAGGTGCCGGAGGCGGAGCTGCTGACCTACGCCGGGGCGCTGCGCTCGGTCTCGCACGGCACCGGCTCCTTCACCCGGTCGCCGCTGGGCCACGAGCCCGCGCCGGCCTCGCGGCTGGCGGTGCCCGCCTAGCGTCGGGGCTCGCCGTGCGCCGGCGAGCGGTGAGGGGGAGGGGGTCCGTCGACTAGCCTCGGCAGCGCAAGTCCTGGGCTGTCGGTCGGGCGGAGGATCGGTGACGTCGTCGAACGGGTCGTCCGTGCCCGCCGTCGACCGGGTGACCGACCGCAACGAGCTCCCCGAGCGGGTCTGGACCCTGCCGAACGCGCTGTCGGTGCTGCGGCTGCTCGGCGTGCCGCTGTTCCTCTGGCTGCTGCTCGGCCCCGAGGCCGACGGGTGGGCCGTCGCGGTGCTGATGGTCTCCGGCGTCACCGACTGGGCCGACGGCGCTCTCGCCCGGGCGCTCGGGCAGTACAGCCGCCTCGGCGCGCTGCTGGACCCGGCGGCCGACCGGCTGTACATCGTGGCGACGCTGGTCGCGTTCGTGATCCGCGACGTCGTCCCGCTCTGGGTGGTCGCGGTGCTGGTCGGCCGGGAGCTCGTGCTCGGCGTGATGCTGCTGGTGCTGCGCCGGTACGGGTACCCGCCGCTGCAGGTGCACTACCTGGGCAAGGCCGCCACCTTCATCCTGCTGTACGCCTTCCCCGGCCTGCTGCTGGCCGACGGCGACGGGACCCTGGCCACCGTCTGCCAGCCGATCGCCTGGGCGCTGACGATCTGGGGCGGCGTCCTCTACGTGGCCGCCGGCGTCCTCTACGTCGTCCAGGTCCTGGGACTGGTCGCCGCCGAGCGCCGTGCGGCCGCCGCACAGGGGACACCGTGATGACCACCCCGGGGGGCGGGCTGCGCTCCGCGGGCGCATCCCTGCTGGACCAGGTGCTGGCCGAGACGCTCGACCCCGCCTACGCCCAGGCCGCCCGCGCGCGCGAGGGCCGCCCGGAGCAGCCGGCGCGGCGCACGTGGGGCCGCGTCGCGGTCGCGCTCGTCATGGTCGCGGCCGGTCTGCTGGCCGCCGTGACCTACCACCTGACGGCGGCCGGGGCCGAGGGCCGCCAGGAGGTCCGGGCCGCGCTGATCGCCGACATCGACGACGCGCAGGACGTCACCGACGCGCTGGCGGCCGACCTCGAGGAGGCCCGCGCCGCGGTCGCCACCGCGCAGGAGTCCGCGCTCACAGCCTCCGCCGAGGGGCGGGAGGTGCTGGGGGCGCTGGACGCCGCGGAGCAGATGGCGGGCACCGTCGCCGTCACCGGGCCGGGCCTGCTCGTCACCCTCGCCGACGCCGAGGCCGAGGCCGAGGACGACCCGGTGGGCGGGGACGCCGAGGCCGACCCCCGCGGCCGGATCCGCGACGACGACATCCAGGTCGTGGTCAACGCCCTGTGGGCCGCCGGCGCCGAGGCCGTGAGCATCAACGGCCAGCGGCTGAGCGCCACGACCGCGATCCGCTTCGCCGGCGAGGCGGTGCTGGTGGACTTCCGGCCGGTCACCAACCCCTACGAGATCAGCGCCATCGGCGATCCGCAGACGCTGCGCTCGCGGTTCCTGACGGTCCCGGAGGTCATCGGCCTGGCCGGGACGTCGGAGGCGTTCGGCCTGCGCTTCGACTTCGCCGAGCGGGACGAGCTGTCGCTGCCGGCCGGGCGGACCCCTCAGCTGCGGTCGGCCGGGCTCGTCCCCGAGGAGCCCGCGACGGAGGGCACCGCGACGGAGGGCGTCCCCGAGCCGGACGCCCCGCCACCGGCCGGGACCGCTCCCGGCGGACCCGGCACCACCCCCGACCCGACCCCCGGAGGCTGACCCGTGATCCCCGTCCTCGGGCTGGCCGTCGGCGTCGTGCTCGGTCTGGTCTTCGACCCGACCGTCCCGCTGTGGCTGCAGCCGTACCTGCCGATCGCGGTCGTGGCCGCGCTCGACGCGGTGTTCGGCGGCGTGCGGGCCCGGCTCGACCGGATCTTCGACGCCAAGGTCTTCGTGATCTCGTTCGTCTCCAACGTGGTCGTCGCGGCCCTGATCGTCTACCTCGGTGACCAGCTCGGGGTGGGGGCGCAGCTGTCCACCGCCGTGGTCGTCGTCCTCGGCATCCGCATCTTCGGCAACGCCGCGGCGATCCGCCGGCACGTGTTCCGGGCATGAGCGGCGACCCGCGCCCCGAGGAGACGCCGGAGGGGGCGCCTGCGACCCCGCCGGCGGAGCCGGCCGTCGCCGCCGACGACACCCCGGCCCCGGCGGACGACCCGACGCCTCCCGCCGACCCGACCCCCGGCGCCGGGCCCGCCCCGCGCCGCCGGCGCGACCCGATGGCCGCGGCGCTGATCGGCGTGCTGACCCTGCTCCTCGGCTTCGCCTTCGCCGTCCAGGTGCGGGTCACCGACACCGAGCAGGCGCTGACCGGCGCCCGCGAGGAGGACCTGGTCCGCATCCTCGACGAGCTCGAGTCCGAGGAGGCGCGGCTGCGCGCCCAGCTCGCCGACCAGCGCGCGGCCCTGCGCGACCTGAGCGACTCCGACAGCCGGGCCGACGCGGCGCTGGAGGAGGCGCAGCGGCGTGCCGACGCCCTGGCCATCCTCAACGGCACGGTCGCCGCGGAGGGACCGGGACTGCTCATGACCATCCGGGACCCCGAGGACGAGGTCCGCGTCGCCGACCTCCTGGGCGCCATCCAGGAGCTGCGCGGCGCCGGCGCGGAGACCATGCAGGTGGACGGCGTCCGGATCGGCGTCACCTCCGCCGTCACCGGCTCGCCGGGGGACCTGGGCATCGACGGGCAGGAGATCTCCACGCCCTTCGAGATCGTGGTGATCGGCTCCCCCCAGGACCTCGAGACGGCGATGAACATCCCCGGCGGGGTCGTGGACACCGTGAACCGCCGCGGCGGCAGCGTGGTGATCGCCCAGGCCGAGCGGGTCCTGGTCGACGCGTTGCGACCGCTGGAGACGCCTCAATACGCTGAGCCGGACTGAGCAGGGACCACCCTCCTCCCCACGCCACGCTCCGCGCGGCCCCTGGAGGGTGGCCGTCGCACCACGACCCCCCGGAGATCACCGCATGACCGTGCCCGACGACCGCCGCTACACCGACCAGCACGAGTGGACCCTCGTGCAGGCCGGCGACGAGGGCGCCACCGTCGTCCGCGTGGGCATCACCGACCACGCCCAGGACGCGCTGGGGGACATCGTGTTCGTGCAGCTGCCCGACGTCGGCGCCGAGCTGGCCGCCGGTGACCCGATGGGCGAGGTGGAGTCGACGAAGTCCGTGTCCGACGTCTACGCGCCGGTCGCGGGCACCGTCGTGGCGGTCAACGACGCACTCGCCGACACCCCGGAGACGGTGAACGCCGACCCCTACGGCGCCGGCTGGCTGGTCGACATCCGGGTGGACGCCGACGGCGACGACCCCACCACCGACCTGCTCGACGCCGCCGCGTACCAGGTGCTGGTCGACGGCTCCTGACCGCCCGCCGCGCCGCCCGCCGGTCGCCCGACCAGCGGCGCAGCATCGCCGCGCGCCGGAGTGGCCCGCGTCCGCCGCGGCCGGCGCGTCACTATGCTCGGTCTGCGCCCGCACCCCCGCGGGGAGGCGGGCGCCATCCCTGGACCTGCGGTTGACCCTCGGGTCCACCGCTGGTTCCATGACCAACGGCCCGCCGTGCCCAGCGCGGCGGCCGACCCGCGACGGACTGCCCGGTCCGTCGTCCGCCGGCCGCCCGTGGCCAGACCCCCCGGTCCGCGGCGGTGCCCCCTGCACCGGAGGAGACAGACGTGCACTGCACTCGTTGTGGACACAACAACCCCGAGGGCAGTCGCTTCTGCGCGCAGTGCGGCTCGGCCCTCGCCCCGGAGCGGATGGGCGAGTCGACCAGCGTCATCCCCAAGGTGGGCGGCGAGGACTCCGGTGAGGTCGTCGAGGTCGCGGTCGACCCCGGCACCGACGCGCACGCCGGGGCCGTCGAGTCCCTGCCGGCCGGTTCGGCGCTGCTGGTCGTCAAGCGCGGCCCCAACGCCGGTTCCCGCTTCCTGCTCGACCAGGACGTCACCACCGCGGGTCGTCACCCCGACAGCGACATCTTCCTGGACGACGTCACCGTCAGCCGGCGGCACGTGGAGTTCCACCGCGAGGGCGGCGGTTTCTCCGTGCACGACGTCGGTAGCCTGAACGGCACCTACGTCAACCGCGAGCCCGTCGACGTCGCGACCCTCGCGGGCGGGGACGAGGTGCAGATCGGCAAGTTCCGGCTGGTCTACCTCACCGGCCCGCGCACCGGCGAGCCCGCCGCCCGCTGACCCGGTGCCCGGAGCGCGAGCCCGCGCGTCCGGGGACGCCGCCGACGAGCAGACCCCGCGGTTCACCATCGGCGAGGTGCTGAACGTCCTCCGCGACGACTTCCCCGACGTGACGATCAGCAAGATCCGTTACCTCGAGTCCGAGGACCTGGTCCACCCGGAGCGCACGCCGTCGGGCTACCGGAAGTTCTCCGGGGCCGACGTCGCGCGGCTGCGGTACGTGCTGGCGGCACAGCGCGACCAGTACCTCCCGCTGCGGGTCATCAAGGAGCACCTGGCGGCGTTGGACCGGGGGCTGCCCCTGCCCGGGTCCGACGCCCCGGCGGTCGCGGCGGCCGAGGCGGCACGCGCGGCCGCCGACGCCGGGGACGCCGACGGCTCGATGAGCCCGGAGGAGTTCGCCCAGGCGGCGGGCATGGACCTGGACCAGCTGGCCGACTGCCTGCAGTTCGGCCTGCTCGCCACCGACCCCGAGGGGCGGTACCCGGCGGCGGACCTCCCGGTCGCCCGGGCCGCTGCCGGCCTCGCCCGGCACGGCCTGGAACCCCGGCACCTGCGGGTGTACCGCACCGGTGCCGAGCGCGAGGCCGGGCTGGTGGAGCAGCTGGTCACCCCGGTCCTGCGGGCCCGTTCGGAGGACGCGCGGGCCCGGGCGACCGAGAAGCTGCGGGAACTGGCCGGGCTGTCCGCGCAGTTGCACGGCGCGTTGCTGGAGGCGCGACTCCGGGACCTCCTGCGGTCCTAGGGCGGGCGTACGGTGGACGGCACCGGATCCCGGGGAGCGCCGCCGGACCACGACGACCCGAGCGCCTCCCGGGAGCGGTCGTCCAGCCGTACCGCCGCAGCTGAGGAGCCTCCGTGCAGGAACTGCGAGTCGTCGGGGTCCGGGTCGAGCTGCCCGGCAACCAGCCGATCCTGCTGCTCAAGGAGACGCAGGGGGAGCGGTACCTCCCGATCTGGATCGGCGCGGTCGAGGCCGCCGCCATCGCGTTCGAGCAGCAGGGCGTGCGGCCGGCCCGGCCCATGACCCACGACCTGCTCCGCGACGTCGTCCGGGCGCTGGGCGCGACGCTCGAGGCCGTCAACATCACCGAGATGCGCGACGGCATCTACATCGCCGAGCTGGTCCTCGGCGAGGACCGGGTGGTGAGCGCCCGCCCGTCGGACGCCGTGGCGCTGGCCGTCCGCACCGGTGCGCCGATCTACGGCGCCGAGGCCCTGCTCGACGAGGTGGGCATCGAGATCCCCGACGAGCAGGAGGACGAGGTGGAGAAGTTCCGCGAGTTCCTCGACCAGATCTCGCCGGAGGACTTCGGAGCGGGCTCGGGCTCCGCGGGCTGAGGGGCGGGTGGGACCCCATGGGACCCGGTCGTCCCACGAGTCCCACCGGTCACACGACGGCTTGAGTGCCGTCGCATCCCCGTCGATAGCCTTCCTTCGGGTCACGAGCGGCCGACACGCCGCCTCGCTCAGTTGACCCACCCCAGGGCCCGGCTTACGTTGCTCGAACAACACCGGTGTGACACGCCGGGTCCGCGGGTCGGGCCAGCGGGGTGCGACGCCGGGGTCACCGCCCCGACCGGGGGCGGGACACGGAGGAGGGACGCCGCGTGAGCGACCAGAGCAACGGCTCCCAGGGTCAGCTCTTCAGTGACGCCGCCGTCGGCGCCCCCTCGTACGACGAGGTGGACACCGACCTCGTCGGCTACCGCGGCCCGACCGCGTGTGCCGCCGCGGGGATCACCTACCGCCAGCTCGACTACTGGGCCCGTACCGGTCTCGTCGCCCCCTCGGTGCGCAGCGCCACCGGATCGGGCACCCAGCGGCTGTACTCCTTCCGCGACATCCTCGTGCTGAAGGTCGTCAAGCGGCTGCTGGACACCGGCGTCTCGCTGCAGAACATCCGCAAGGCCGTGGACCACCTGCGCAACCGCGGGATCAAGGACCTGGCCAACGTCACGCTCTTCTCCGACGGCGCCACCGTCTACGAGTGCACCTCCGCCGAGGAGGTCGTCGACCTGCTCGCCGGCGGCCAGGGCGTCTTCGGCATCGCCGTCTCCGGAGCGCTCCGCGAGCTGTCCGGCGAGCTCGCCGAGCTCCCCGCCGAGCGGCTCGACGGTGCCCCGGTGCAGCAGGCCGACGACGAGCTCTCGCTGCGCCGCCGCCGCAAGGCGGTCTGAGCGGACTTGACTCCGCACCGCGCCGGGATCAGGTGACCTGATCCCAGCGCCTCCTCCCGCACGGTCCGCGGTGGGGGAGGACGCTCCACGCCGAGGGAGGACGTCGTCGCCCGCTGGTAGCGTCGTGGCAATGGCGGACGCTGCACCGAGCCCCCTTCCTTCGCTTCGCGCTCTGAGCCCGGCCGGGTCCTTCGCCGCCCGGCACATCGGCCCGCGCCCGGCCGAGACTGCGGAGATGCTCGCCGTCGTCGGGTACGACTCGCTGCAGTCACTGGTCGACGCGACCGTGCCGGAGACCGTCCGCGACCGTCGTCCGCTGGACCTCCCGGCAGCGGCCGACGAGTCCGCCGTCCTCGCCGCGCTGCGCGAGCGCGCGGAGGCCAACGAGGTGTTCACCTCGATGATCGGGCTGGGCTACTCCGGCACGGTGACCCCGGCGGTCATCCAACGCGTCATCCTCGAGAACCCCGCCTGGTACACCGCGTACACGCCCTACCAGCCCGAGATCAGCCAGGGCCGGCTCGAGGCCCTCATCAACTTCCAGACCATGGTCGCCGACCTGACCGGCCTGCCGGTCGCCGGCGCGTCGATGCTCGACGAGGCCACCGCGGCCGCCGAGGCGATGACGCTGGTCCGCCGGGCCGGCCGGGCGAAGGCCGACGCGGTCTTCGTCGTCGACGCCGACACCCTGCCGCAGACCCTCGCCGTGCTGGAGACCCGCGCCGAGCCGCTGGGCATCCGGCTGCACGTCGCCGACCTCTCGCAGGGCTGGCCCACCGACCTGCCCGACGCCGGTGCCTTCGGTGTCCTGCTGTCCTTCCCCGGCGCCAGCGGGGCGGTCCGGGACCACCGTGCCGTGGCCGCCGCGGCGCACGAGGCCGGCGCGGCCGTCGTCGTCGCCGCCGACCTGCTCGCGCTCACGCTGCTCGAGGCGCCGGGTGAGTGGGGGGCGGACGTGGCCTGCGGCAGCAGCCAGCGCTTCGGTGTCCCGCTGGGCTTCGGCGGCCCGCACGCCGGCTACCTGTCGGTGCGCGAGGGCCTGGCCCGGCAGCTGCCCGGCCGCCTGGTGGGCGTCTCCGTGGACGCCGACGGCGACGTCGCCTACCGGCTGGCGCTGCAGACCCGCGAGCAGCACATCCGCCGGGAGAAGGCGACCAGCAACATCTGCACCGCCCAGGTGCTGCTCGCCGTCATGGCCGGCGCCTACGCCGTCTACCACGGTCCCGAGGGCCTGGCCGCGATCGCGGCCCGCGTGCACCGGAGCGCGGTCGCGCTGGCCGGCTGGCTGCGGGCCGGCGGCCTGGAGGTCGTGCACGAGGCGTTCTTCGACACCGTCACCGTGGCCGTCCCGGGCCGGGCCGCCGACGTGGTGGCCGCGGCCGCCGAGCGGCGGATCAACCTGCGCCAGGTGGACGCCGACACCGTCGCCGTCGCCTGCGACGAGACGACGACTCCGGAGGTCCTGCGGCTCGTGGCCGAGGCCTTCGGGGTGACCGCCGACGAGGCGGCGCTGGACGACGACGGGGCCGACGCCCTCCCGGCCGCGCTGCGCCGCCGCACCGCCTACCTGACCCACCCGGTCTTCTCCGCGCACCGCTCGGAGACGGCGCTGCTGCGCTACCTGCGCTCGCTGAGCGACAAGGACCTGGCGCTGGACCGCACGATGATCCCGCTGGGCTCGTGCACGATGAAGCTCAACTCCGCCGTGGAGATGGCCGCGATCACCTGGCCCGAGTTCGCCGGCATCCACCCCTTCGCCCCGGTCGAGCAGACCCGCGGCTACCGCCGGCTCATCGACGAGCTGTGCGAGGGCCTGGCGGAGATCACCGGCTACGCCGCGGTGAGCGTGCAGCCCAACGCCGGCTCGCAGGGCGAGTTCGCCGGGCTGCTGGCGATCCGCGAGTACCACCGGTCCCGCGGCGAGGAGCACCGCGACGTCTGCCTGATCCCCAGCTCCGCGCACGGCACCAACGCCGCCAGCGCGGTGATGGCCGGGATGCGCGTCGTCGTCGTGGCCTGCGACGAGGCCGGCAACGTGGACCTCGCCGACCTCCGGGCCAAGGTCGACCAGCACGCCTCCCGGCTCGCCGCGATCATGATCACCTACCCGTCGACCCACGGGGTGTTCGAGACCGAGGTGCAGGACATCTGCGCCGCGGTGCACGACGCCGGCGGCCAGGTCTACGTCGACGGCGCGAACCTCAACGCCATGGTCGGGCTGGCCCGACCGGGCCGGTTCGGCTCCGACGTCAGCCACCTCAACCTGCACAAGACGTTCTGCATCCCGCACGGCGGCGGCGGGCCCGGCGTCGGGCCGATCGGCGTCCGCGAGCACCTGGTGCCGTTCCTGCCGGGTCACCCGCTGGCCGACACCGGCGGGAAGGGCCCCACCGTCTCCGCCGCGCCCTGGGGGTCGGCGGGCATCCTGCCGATCTCCTGGGCGTACCTGCGGCTGATGGGCCCCGACGGGCTGCAGCGCGCCACCGAGCACGCGATCCTCGGCGCGAACTACCTGGCCGCCCGGCTGCGCGAGCACTTCCCGGTGCTCTACACCGGCCGCGACGGTCTGGTCGCGCACGAGTGCATCCTCGACATCCGGCCGCTGACCAAGGCCACCGGGATCACCAACGACGACATCGCCAAGCGGCTGGTCGACTTCGGGTTCCACGCACCGACCATGAGCTTCCCGGTCGCGGGCACGCTGATGGTCGAGCCGACCGAGAGCGAGGACAAGGGCGAGCTCGACCGGTTCGTCGAGGCCATGGTCACCATCCGCGCCGAGATCGAGAAGGTGGCGTCGGGGGAGTACGACCGCGAGGACAACCCGCTGCGCAACGCCCCGCACACGCTGGCGATGGTGGCGGGGGAGTGGGGCCGGCCGTACCCGCGCACGGCGGCCGTCTACCCGGTTCCGGGCCTGGTCGGCCGCGGCTACCTGAGCCCGGTCCGCCGGATCGACCAGGCCTACGGCGACCGCAACCTGGTCTGCTCCTGCCCGCCGCCGGAGGCGTTCGCCGAGCACGACTTCGGCGACCACCCGCCGGCGTCGGCCGGTGCGACGCCGGACCGTGCCGCCGGTGCGCCGGACGACCTGGGCACCACGGAGGACGTCGTCGGCGCCGGCCAGGCCTGATCCACTCCCGACGGCGTCCGCGCCGTGGTGGGATCCCGGCCGTGACGTCGAACGGTGACCCCGAGGAGGACGTGCGGCTCGTCGTCCTCACGGCGGTGTCGCACGTCCTGGCCGACCCCGCCGCCTTCGTCGCGCTGCTGAGCGCGGCCGACGGGGAGGCCGACGCCGTCCGCCGGCTCCGGGAGGCCCACGGGTTCACCGCGTTCCAGGCACGGGTCGTGCTCGACCTGCAGTTCTCCGTCCTCACCGGCGAGCGCCGGGCGCGGGCCGAGGACGAGCTGGCTCTCCTCCGTCGGGCGCTCGACGAGCCGTGGGACCCGCCGCTGGAGCTGTCCGCGACCGTGCGGTCCCCGCGGTCGCTGGAGGTGCCGGTCGACGGTGCGGTGCACGTCGTCGAGGCCGCCGACCGCGAGGAGCTCCTCGACCGGCTGGTGACCGTCGTCCGCGACCGGCTGGCCCGGCCCCGGCGGCGCCGGGTCGCGGTGACCACGGGCCTGGCGGAGGGCCCGGTCACGGTGCTCGTGGACCCCGTCGGCGGCGCGCGGTTCCGCTACGCCGGCGACGAGGGCGACGCGGCCGGCTGAGGGGTCAGGCGGAGGCGAGCACCGGCACGAAGTCGCGGTGGCGGGCGACCGCCCGGCCGTCGGGCAGCAGCTCGCCGTCGTCGTCGAACAGCACGACGCCGTTGCACAGCAGGCTCCAGCCCTGCTCGGGGTGGCTGCTCACCACCGCGGCGAGGTCGCGGGCGTCGCTGGTGGCGTCGGGGCAGGGCGATACGTGGTGGCACATGGGAGCACTCCCGATCGGCGGCCGTCGTGGGCCTGGAGATCACGGTTCGTGTCCGGTCGGTGACCGGACGACGATGAGTGTGCTCCGGATCACTGGCGGTGTCAGGCACCGCGCCGACGGAGTCACCCTTCCGGGTCGTCGACTTCTGCCATGGGCCTGGTGTCGCCCGCCGAGGACCATGCCGCGCCGGGCCGGCGCTCGCTGGTCGACCGTTATCCCCAACACTCTCGTCGCGGAGCGACCGCGGCGCCCCGGCGCGGCGGGGGAGCGCCGAGCCGGGGAACGGCCCTCAGATCTTGCGGAGCAGCACCCGCCGCACCGAGTGGTCGGCGGCCTTCTGCAGCACCGCCCGCGCCCGGGAGCAGGTGGGCACGATGTTCTCCCGCAGGTTGGGGACGTTCACCGAGCGCCAGATCTCCAGCGCCGTCTGCCGGGCCTGCTCGTCGGTCAGGTCGGCGAAGCGGTGGAAGTAGGCGCTGGTGTCGGCGAAGGCGGTCCGGCGCAGGGCCAGGAAGCGCTCGACGTACCACTCCTGGATGTCGGACTCGGCGGCGTCGACGTAGACGGAGAAGTCGAACAGGTCGGAGAGGAAGACCTCGGGCGCGCTGCCGTCGGCCCGGCGTCCGGCCTGCAGCACGTTGAGCCCCTCGAGCACGAGGATGTCGGGGCGGTCGACGTCCTGGGTGGCACCCTCGACGACGTCGTAGGACTGGTGGGAGTACAGCGGCGCGCTGACCCGGCCCCGCCCGCTCTTGACCTCGGCGAGGAAGCGGATGAGCGCCCGCCGGTCGTAGCTCTCGGGGAAGCCCTTGCGGCCCAGCAGGCCACGGGCCTCGAGGACGGCGTTGGGGTGCAGGAACCCGTCGGTGGTCACCAGGTCCACCCGGGGCGAGCCGGGGCCCTTGGCCAGCAGGGTCTGCAGCAGGCGGGCGGTGGTGCTCTTGCCCACCGCGACGCTGCCGGCCACCGCGATGACGTAGGGGACCTTGGCGCTGGTGTCGCCGAGGAAGCGGTTGCGCGCCGCCCACAGCCCGCGGCTGGCCTCGACGTGCAGGTTCAGCAGCCCGGCCAGCGGCAGGTACACCGTCGCGACCTCGTCGAGGTCGATGCGGTCACCGAGGCTCTTCAGGTCGGCCAGCTCGCCCTCGTCGAGGGGCAGCGCCGTACCGGCCGCCAGCGCCCGCCACGAGTCGCGGTCGAAGACCGCGTAGGGCGAGATGGCCCGCGTTCCTGCCGTCACGCCGCCCATCGTGCCGTCCACCCGCGGGGATCCCGCGCGCCGGGTCACCCGACCGGGGTGGGACGGGGCCCCCGACGGGTGCGGGCGGGCGCTCGCCGGGCGTCCGGCGTCTAGTGTCGGCGCCGTGGCGAACTCCGGGCTGCTCGACTGCATCGAGCGGTACCACGCCGCCGCTCCGCTGCCCGACGGCCGGATCGAGACCGTGGGCGGCCTCGAGGTCCCCGTGGTGGCGCCGGCCTGGCCGTACCCCGCCCGTCCCCGGCCCGGTGGGGGAGCGGTGACCGTGGACGACGTCCGCGCCGCGATCGCGCTGCAGGAGGAGTCCGGACTCCCGATCGCGCTGGAGTGGATCTGGGAGCGCTCCGCCGGGACGGCGGCCGCTGCCCGGGGCGCCGGTCTCACCGTCGAGTACATGCCGCTGCTGGTCCTCGCCGACCCCGTGGAGCTGCTGCTGCCGCTCGGCGTCCGGCTCTACCTCGTGGGCGCCGAGGACCCGCAGCTGCCGCGCTACCAGCGCCTGGTCGAGCTGGCCTTCGCCACCCCGCACGGTGGCGCCGCGACCGCCACCGCCGTCGAGGAGCGGGTCGAGGCCGGCCCGCGCACCGAGGTCCTGCGCGAGCGGATCGCCACCGGCCGTACCGTGATGATGGTGGCCGTCGAGGACGGCGAGCCGGTGGCCGTCGGCTCGCACCACCCGCTCGACGTCGACGGCCGCGAGGTCAGCGAGATCACCGGGGTGGCCACGCTGCCGCGGCTGCGCGGCCGCGGTCTCGGCGCGGGGCTGACCTCGGCGCTGGCCGAGCACGCCCGCGAGACCGCGGACCTGGTCTTCCTCACCGCCGGCGACGACGACGTCGCCCGGGTCTACGAGCGGGTCGGCTGCGCCTGGATCGGCACGACCGGGGTCGCCGACCTGCCCGTCGGCTGAGACCGCGCCGGGTCAGGACTCCTCGTAGGTCACCACCAGCGTGGCCCGCGCGATCGTGTGCGAGAACAGGTTGAACCCGTGGTAGGCGGGGGAGGCGTCGGCGGGCACGCCCATGTCGTCGGTGTCCAGGGCGTGGACGACGACGAAGTAGCGGTGCGGGCCGTGGCCCGACGGGGGAGCGGCGCCCACGTAGCCGGGGAAGCCCGCGTCGTTGCGCAGCTGCCGCGCGCCCTCGGGCAGGCCGCTGCCGTCCTGGCTCCCGGCGCCCGAGGGCAGCGAGGTCACCGAGGCGGGGAGCGCGGTGAGCACCCAGTGCCAGAAGCCGCTGGCGGTGGGGGCGTCGGGGTCGAACACCGTGACGGCGAAGCCCCGGGTCTCCTCGGGGAAGCCCGACCAGGACAGCTGCGGCGACCGGTCCTCGCCGCCGGCGCCCATCACGCCGCTGACGTGCGGCATCGGCATCGTCTCGCCGTCGCGGACGTCGGTGCTCGTCACCGAGAACGAGGGCACGGAGGGCAGGAAGTCGTACGGGCTGGGCGGCACGGGCCGGTCGGCCATGGGGGTCTCCTCGCAGGTCGGACGTCTACCGGCGACCCTAGGCAGCCACCGCTGACGCCGCCCGTCGTCGCGCACCCCACTCCGTCCCGACAGGTCACCGGGCCGGGAGCGCCGGTAGCGTCGCAGCGTGCTCGGACTCCCGGACGGCATCAGGGCCTGTCTCTTCGACATGGACGGCGTCCTGACCAGGACCGCGACGGTCCACATGGCCGCCTGGAAGCGGACCTTCGACGAGTTCCTCCGTGCCCGCGACCCGCAGGCCGCCGAGTTCACCCAGCTCGACTACAACCGCTTCGTCGACGGCAAGCCGCGGGCCGACGGCGTCCGCGACTTCCTGGCCAGCCGCGGGATCACCCTCCCCGAGGGCACACCGGACGACGGCCCGGAGACCCCGACGGTGCACGGCGTGGGTCGGCGCAAGAACGTCCTGCTGCTGCGGGAGCTCGAGGAGCACGGCGTCGAGGTCTACCCGGGCTCGATGCGCTACCTCGAGGCGGCGCGGGCCGCCGGCCTGGCCACCGCCGTCGTCACCGCCTCGGCCAACGGGGACCAGGTCGTCGCCGCCGGCGGGTTCGGGCACCTCCTCGACGCGCGGGTCGACGGCGTCGTCGCCGCCCGTGAGGGGCTGCGCGGCAAGCCGGCGCCGGACACCTTCCTGGCCGGGGCGCGGGCGCTGGGCGTCGAGCCGGCGCAGGCCGTGGTGTTCGAGGACGCGCTCTCCGGGGTGGCAGCCGGACGGGCGGGGGAGTTCGGGTACGTGGTGGGGGTGGACCGCGTCGGGCAGGCCGACGCGCTGCGCGAGAACGGCGCCGACGTCGTCGTCGAGGACCTGGCCGACCTGATCGGGCCTGAGCCGATCGGGGACCAGCCGACGACGGAGGAGAGTCAGTGACCGAGGGACGCGCGACCTTCCCGATCGAGCCGTGGGCCCTGACCGAGATCGGCCTGGACCACGCCTCGCTGGGGACCCACGAGTCGGTGTTCGCGCTGGCCAACGGGCACATCGGCATGCGCGGGTCGTTCGAGGAGGGCGAGCCGGTCGTCGTCCCCGGCACCTACCTGAACGGCTTCTTCGAGGAGCGGGCGCTGCCCTACGCCGAGGCCGGGTACGGCTTCCCCGAGCAGGGGCAGACGGTCGTCAACGTCACCGACGGCAAGCTGATCCGGCTGCTGGTCGGCGACACCCCGCTGGACCTGGACTACGGGCACATCGTCGACCACCGGCGCACGCTGGACCTGCGCCGCGGCGTGCTGCGGCGGGTCACCGAGTGGCGCTCGCCGGCCGGCCGGACCGTCCGCGTGACCAGTACCCGCCTGGTGTCGCTGAGCCGGCGGTCGATCGCGGCCATCGAGTACTCCGTCGAGTGCACCGACGACCGCGGCGACCTCTACGTCGCCCTGCAGTCCGACCTGCTGGCCAACGAGCCGGTCGACAGCGGCATGGAGAGCGACGACCCGCGGGCCGCCGCGGCGCTGCGCCGTCCCCTGGCCAGCGAGCTCGCCGTCGGCCGCGGGCAGCGGGCGGTGCTGGTGCACCGCACCCGGCGCAGCGGCCTGCGGGTCGCCGCCGGCATGGACCACGTCATCGACGTCCCGGACTCCGCCACCGAGGACATGGAGGCGGGGGAGGACCTCGCCCGGTTCACCCTCGCCGCCCGGCTGCCGCAGCACCGCGGGCTGAAGATCGTGAAGTACCTGGCCTACGGCTGGTCGTCGCGGCGGTCGGCGCCGGCGCTGCGCGACCAGGTCGAGGGCGCGCTGGCGACGGCGAAGCTGGCCGGCTTCGAGCGGCTGTGCACCGAGCAGAAGTCGGTGCTCGACGAGTTCTGGGCCCAGGCCGACGTGGAGCTCGACGGCGACGACGAGCTGCAGCAGGCGGTCCGCGTCGGGCTCTTCCACGTCCTGCAGGCGGGCCTGCGCGCCGAGCGCCAGCCGATCCCGGCGAAGGGCCTCACCGGCCCGGGCTACGACGGGCACACCTTCTGGGACACCGAGACCTACGTGCTGCCGGTGCTCACCTACACCGCGCCGCACGCGGCCCGCGACGCGCTGCGCTGGCGGCACTCCACGCTGGACCTGGCCCGGGACCGGGCCCGCGAGCTGGGCCGGCAGGGGGCGGCCTTCCCGTGGCGCACCATCCGCGGCGAGGAGACGTCGGGCTACTGGCCGGCGGGGACGGCGGCCTTCCACATCAACGCCGACATCGCCGACGCCGTCGTCCGCTACTGGCACGCCACCGAGGACGACGAGTTCGACCGCGACTACGGCGCCGAGCTGCTGATCGAGACCGCCCGGCTGTGGGCGTCGCTGGGGCACTTCGACACCGAGGACGGCTTCCGCATCGACGGGGTCACCGGGCCCGACGAGTACACCGCCGTGGTGGACAACAACGTCTACACGAACCTCATGGCGCAGCGGAACCTGCGCGAGGCCGCCGCGGCGGTGGCCCGCCAGCCCGACGTCGCCGGCCGGCTGCAGGTCACCGACGAGGAGGTCGAGCGGTGGGAGCGGGCCGCCCGGCTCATGCGCATCCCGTTCGACCCGCGGCTGGGTGTGCACATGCAGTCGGACAACTTCACCCACCACGAGGAGTGGGACTTCGAGGGCACCCCGGCGTCGTCCTACCCGCTGCTGCTGCACTACCCCTACTTCGAGATCTACCGGAAGCAGGTCATCAAGCAGGCCGACCTGGTGATGGCGCTGCACCTGCGCGGCGACGCGTTCACCCCGGAGGAGAAGGCCGCCGACTTCGCCTACTACGAGGCCCGCACCGTGCGGGACTCCTCGCTGTCGGCCGCGCAGCAAGCGGTGGTCGCGGCGGAGACCGGGCACCTGGAACTGGCCTACGACTACTGGGCCGAGGCCACCCTCACCGACCTGCAGAACCTGCACGGGAACTCCGGCCACGGCCTGCACATCGCGTCGCTGGCCGGCGGGTGGACCGTCGCCGTCGCGGGGTTCGGCGGGATGCGCGACCACGACGGTCGGCTGCAGTTCGCCCCGCGGCTGCCACCCCGGCTGACCCGGCTGCGGTTCCGGGTGGTCTACCAGGGCCGGATCCTCGAGGTGGAGATCGGCACCGACCGGGCGGTCTACCGGCTGGTCGAGGGCGAGCCGCTGGAGGTCCGGCACCACGGCCGGTGGATCACGGTGGGGGAGCGGGAGGTCAGCGTCGACCTCCCGCCCGCGCCGGAGGTCACGCCGGTCCGCCAGCCGCACGGTGCCGAGCCGCGGCGCCGCGCCCGGGCCTGATCACCGCACCAACCACCAGCCGCCGAGGGCGAGGCAGCCCAGGTCGACGGCGAGCAGCACGCCGACCCAGAACAGGGCCGGCAGGCCGGTGAGCCGGGAGAGCTGGTCGGCGTCGGAGTCGCGCGCCGTGCGCCGCCGCCGGGCCCGCTGCAGCTCGACGACGGCCTTGGGCGCGGCGAGCAGCAGGAACCAGGTCAGGCCGGCGGCGAAGACCGCCTGCCCGGCCGGCGGGAGCCACCAGGTCGCGGCGAACACCGCGGCGCCGGTGGCGAGCACCGACCACAGGCCGAACCAGTTGCGGATCTGCACCAGCAGCAGCGCGAGCAGGCCGAGCAGCGCCCACAGCAGCCCGACCGCGTGCCCCGCGGCCAGCAGCGTCGCCGCACCGAGGCCGAACAGGCCGGGGCCGGTGTAACCGGCGGCGCACGTCGCCACCATGCCCGGACCGGTGGGGCGCCCCGCGGAGACGGTGAGCCCCGAGGTGTCCGAGTGCAGCCGGATCCCCGACAGCCGCCGGCCCGCGGCCAGCGCCACCACCCCGTGCGCGCCCTCGTGGGCGATGGTCACGACGTTGCGGGCCGGCCGCCACAGCGCCGGCGTGAGGACGACGAGGAGGGCGGCCGCCGCGGCCACCAGGACGTGCTCGAGGGGCAGGTCCGGCACCGGGGTGGTGACGCGCGTCCAGAACCGGCCCAGGGCGTCCACCGGGTCAGCGTCGCAGACGACCCTGGCAGTCCAACCGGACGTCGACCGTTATCCCCAACAACACAATGCCGATGGCCGTCGTGGGCCGACCCCCGAGGACGGAGGGCACCGACGACGGGGAACTCGCTCGACGCCGGGAGGTCGGGCGGGAACGCTCCTGCCGTGGACCTGCTCGGCACGCTGCCCGCCTTCCTCCCGGCGGTGCTGCTGATCGCCGCGTCCCCGGGTCCGGCGATGGCGCTGATCGTGCGCCGGGCCGCGCTGCGCGGGCTGCCCGGCGCCGTGCCCACGGTGCTCGGCGTCGAGGCCGGCCTGTTCGTCTGGGCGCTGCTGGCCGGCGCGGGTCTCGCCGCCCTGGTCGCCGCCTCCGAGGTCGCCTACCTCGTGCTGCGGGTCGCCGGCGCGGGCGTCCTGCTGTACCTGGGCGGGCGGGCGCTGCTCGGGGTGTGGCGGGAGCGGCGGTCCGGGGTCGCGGCCGCCGCGCTGCCGGAGGTGGGGGAGCGGGGCCGGCTCCGCTGGTGGCCGGCGTTCGGCGAGGGGCTCGTCGTCCAGCTGGCCAACCCGAAGCTCGCCGTCTTCGTGATCGCCTTCTACCCGCAGTTCGTCCCGGCGTCGGACTCGCCGTTCGCCGCCACGGTCGTCCTGGCGACCGTGCAGGTCACCGTCGAGGTCGGCCTCTACCTCGCCCTGGCCGCGGGGGTGGCGCGGGCGGGGGAGTGGTTCCGCCGGCCCCGGATCCGGCGTCGGCTGGAGGCGGTCAGCGGGACGGTGCTGGTCGTGCTCGGACTGCGGGTCGCGACCACCGCCCGCTGAGCGCGGGCGTCAGCCCAGACCGGCGTCGTGGACCAGCAGTGCGATCTGCACCCGGTTGTCGACGTCGAGCTTGGCCAGCAGCCGGGAGACGTGGGCCTTCACCGTCGCCACGCTCATGAAGAGCTCGGCTCCGATCTGGGCGTTCGACAGCCCCCGGCCCACGGCGAGGGCCACCTCGTGCTCCCGCTCGCTGAGCCGGTCGAGCGCGGCCACGGCGGGGGACCGCCGGTCGTCCCGGGTGGGTCCCGGCCCGGGCTGCCCGCTGACGTGCGCCATGAGCTGGCGGGTGACGGTGGGGGAGAGCATCGGCTCCCCACCGGCCACGCGCCGCACGGCGTCGACGATGGCCGCCGGCGGCGTGTCCTTCACCAGGAAGCCGCTGGCACCCACGCGCAGCGCCCGCAGGACCTCCGCGTCGCCGTCGAACGTGGTCAGCACGATGACCTCCGGCCCGCCGCGTCGGGCGCGCAGGCGTTCGGTGGCGGACAGGCCGTCCAGCCGGGGCATCCGGATGTCCATGAGGACGACGTCGGGAGCGCCCGCCTCGACGGCGTCCGCGACCTCGTCCCCGTCGGTGGCCTCCCCGACGACCACCAGGTCCTCGGTACCGCCGAACACCATGGTCAGTGCGGCACGGACGAGCGGGTCGTCGTCGACGACGAGGACCCGGACCGGCGCCGTCACGCCGGCGGCCAGGGCAGCCAGGCGCGCAGCCGGAACCCGCCGGACGGCGTCCACCCCGACTCCAGCCGGCCCCCGGCCAGCCCCACCCGCTCGCGGAGCCCCACCAAGCCGGTGCCCGTGCCGGGCAGCGGCGGGACCCGCGTGCCGACCCGCGGTGGGTTGACCAGCTCCACGGTGAGACCGTCCCCGGGGCCACCGGCCAGCGCCACCGAGGCGACGGCGCCGTCGGCGTGCTTGCGCACGTTGGTCAGGCCCTCCTGCACCACGCGGTAGGCGGTGCGGCCGGTGACGGTGGGGGCGCCCGCCCGGTCGGGCACCGCCCAGTCGACCGTCACCCGGACGCCGGCCTGCCGGGTCTCCTCGATCAGGGCGGGGACGTCGGCGAGGGTGGGCTGCGGGCGGTCCGGATCGGCGGTCTCCCCGGTCTCGCGCAGCACGCCGATGACCTCGCGCAGGTCCTCCAGGGCCTGCCGGGCGGTCGCCCGCACGATCCCCGCGGCCCGGCCGACGTCCTCCGGTGGGGCGTCGGGACGGAACTCCAGGGCGCCGGCGTGCATGCTCAGCAGCGACAGCCGGTGGGCGAGGACGTCGTGCATCTCCCGCGCGATCCGGGTGCGCTCGAGCTGCCGCGCCTGGTCGACCCGCAGCCGCTGCTCGGCCTCCGCCCGTTCTGCCCGGTCGCGCAGCGAGGCCACCAGCTGGCGGCGGGCGCGGACGAACATTCCCCAGGCGACCACGGCCGCGGTGAGCGCCACGCCGAGGGCGAGGAACACTCCCCAGGGCAGCTCGGGGTCCGGCCGGATGAACGCGTAGACCAGGACCGACAGCATGTTCACGGCGGTGACCGCCAGCACGGTGCGCCAGGTGCGGTGCACGGCGACGGTGAACAGCGCGATGAGGACCGCGACCGCGCCCATGTCGGAGAAGGTGCCGATCGCCGCGAGCGCCAGGGCCAGCCCGACCGGCCACCGCCGACGCGCCCACAGCGCCAGGCAGCCCGCCGATCCCAGCACGAGGTCGGCGAACAGCACGCCGTCCTGCGGCGGCTGCGGGCCCGCGGTCGCGCCCGCGACCAGCAGCAGTCCGCAGCCGACCGCGAGCACGAAGACCGCGACGTCCACGACCCAGTCCCGGACCGAGCGCCGCACCGGACGGGCCCGACCGGCGTCGGCGGACAGGGAGTCGGCGAGCAGCAGCGCCGGGACGAGGGAAGGGTGGTCGACCCCCGGCGCGGGTCCCGGGGACGGGGCGACGGCGGTGCTCACCGCGTCAGGCTACGGAGGGCGACCGCTCCGGGACACCGACCAAGGTCTAGGTCTGCGGCGCCCGCCGTCGACCTTCGTCGGACGCATCCCGCCGTGCGGCCGATGTGCCGTCAGCCGGGCGCCCGCGACGCTGGCTCCATGATCGCCGTCGAGCACCTCACGAAGCGGTACGGCACCCAGGTCGCCGTCTCCGACGTCAGCTTCCGCTGCCCACCGGGCACGGTGACCGGTTTCCTCGGGCCCAACGGCGCCGGCAAGTCCACGACCCTGCGCGCGCTGTGCGGGCTCGCCCGGCCCACCAGCGGCACGGCCACCGTGGGCGGCCGCCCGTACCGCGACCTGCCCAACGCCGGCCGGCACGTCGGGGTGCTGCTGGACGCCGGTGCCCAGCACGCCGGGCGCACCGGGCGCGAGACGCTCGCGCTGTCGGCGATGGTGCTCGGTGTCACGTCGAGCCGGGTGGACGAGGTCCTGCACCAGGTCGGGCTGGCCGGGAAGCCGGCCGGCAAGTGGGTGGGGAAGTACTCCCTCGGCATGCGGCAGCGGCTGGGCCTGGCGACGGCTCTGCTCGGCGACCCGGAGGTGCTCGTCCTGGACGAGCCGGCCAACGGGCTCGACCCCGAGGGCATCTTCTGGATGCGCGGTCTGCTGCGAGAGTTCGCCGACCGGGGCGGCACGGTGCTGCTGTCCTCCCACCTGCTCCGCGAGGTCGAGGCGGTGGCCGATCAGCTCGTCGTCATCGCCGGCGGGCGCGTGGTCGCGCAGGGCAGCACCGAGGAGCTGCTGGCCGGTACCGGGGTCCTCGTCCGGGCCCGGGACACCGCCGCCCTCGCCGCCGCGCTCGCCGCCGCCGGCATCGGCGTGACCGGCGCTCCGGCCGGCGCCCTGGTCGCCGACGCCTCCGCCGAGGCCGTCGGGATCGCCGCCGCCGCGGCCGGGGTCGCGCTGCTGGAGCTGCGCCCGGCCGGCGGGGACCGGCTGGAGGAGCTGTTCCGGTCCCTCACCTCCACGTCCGACAGCGGTCCGGCCGCCCCGCAGATCCAGGAGACCCGGGTATGAGCACCCAGACCACGCCGACCCCGACCGCGGTGCCGAGCGCCTCCCGAGCCCCGGTCCCGGGGCCGACCCTGCTCCGGCTCACGCAGGTGGAGCTGCGCAAGAGCGCCGACACCCGCGCCGGCTTCTGGCTGCTGCTCGTCGTCGCGCTCACCTCGCCGGCGGTGGCGGTCCTGCAGATGCTGTTCGCGGAGGAGGAGGACAAGACCTTCTCCATGTTCCTGGCCAACACGCAGCTGCCGGTGGCGCTGCTGCTGCCCGTGCTGGGCATCCTCCTGGTGACCAGCGAGTGGTCCCAGCGCACCGCCATCACGACCTTCGCGCTGGTCCCGGACCGCTCGCGGGTGCTCGGCGCCAAGGTGCTCGCCGCGACGGTGCTGGGCGTGCTGGGTGTGCTGGCCACCGTGCTCGCCGCAGCCCTCGGCTCCTTGCTGACCCCGGTGCTCACGTCGGACGGCACGGACTGGACGGTGAGCGGCGCGCAGGTGGGACAGGTCGTCGTGGTCCAGGTCCTGGGCATCCTCATCGGTGTCGCCTTCGGCATGCTGCTGCTGAGCTCGCCCCTGGCGATCGTCCTGTACTTCGTCGCCCCGACCGTGGTGACGATCGTGTCCAACCTGGTCGAGGCCCTCACCTGGATGCGGGACTGGCTGGACCTCACCACCACGACCGCGCCGATGTACCTCGGCGAGCTGGACGGCCAGGGGTGGCTGCAGGTGGCGACCTCGGTCGGACTGTGGGGCGTGTTGCCGATGGTCGCCGGATGGCTGCGCATCGAGCGGAGCGAGATCGCGTGAGTCCCCGCCGTCGGACGGCGCGCCGGAGCGCTCAGGGGCGCCAGTGCGGATCGCGACCGGACAGCCGCAGGGCCCGCTCGAGCGCCGGCATCGCGTCGTCCGACGGCAGGGCCTCGGCGAAGCCGTCGTACTGGCGCATCATCTCGGCGCACTGCTCGACGGCGGCGAGCACCGCCTCCGCCGTCGGCGCGGCGAGCTCGATCGTCTGGCCGGTGGCCGCGGCGACGTCCCAGCCGTGCAGCACGAGCTCGGCCAGGTTCATCCCGACCACCGCCTCGACGGGCACGGCCATCCCTCCGCCGAGGTCGATCTCGCCCCGCCAGGCGGCCGGGTCGCGCCAGGCGGCCACCGCGCGGTCCAGCTGCTCGGCGTAGCGCTGCGGCCAGTCGGGCTCGGCGGCGAAGTCCCGGTCGACCAGCTCGGCCGGCAGGTCGGTGCGGCGGGCGCGGTGCTCGAGCCCGTGGCCGGTGTAGAGGACCCAGTGGTCCACCAGCGTGCGCAGGTCCCACTCGCCGGCGGGGGTGGGAGAGTCCAGCGGCGCACCCTGCGCCCCGCGGGCGACCGCGGCGGCGGCCCGGGCGGCGTCGGCGAGGTGCGCGTGCAGGGAGGGCAGCGTCGGCGTCGTCATGTCGTCGATGCTCGCGCCGCCGACCGGCGGCCGTCTTGTAGGAACGCGACGGGCGTCAGCGGGCCTGGCGGCCGTAGCGCGCGGGCGGGGTGCCGACGGCGGCGGTGAAGTCCCGGACGAGGTGCGCCTGGTCGGTGTAGCCCAGGTCGGCGGCGACGGCGGCCCAGTCGACGTCCTCGACCAGCGCCCGCTCGGCCACCTCGCGCAGCCGAGCCATGCGGATCACCTGCTTGACCGGGAGGCCGACCGCGTCGGCGAAGGCGCGCTGCAGCCACCGCACCGAGCGGCCGCAGCGCTCGGCGAGCTCGTCGACCCGGGTCACCGTGCGGTCGCGCTCCACCAGGTCGACGGCGGCGTCGAGCTCCGCCTGCTCAGCGGTCCGGCGGTGGGGGAGACCCCGCAGCCAGTCCTCCACGAGCGGTCGCGCGGTGGCGAGGTCGGGCGCGGCCCGGATCCGGTCGACGGCGGCGGCGTGCAGCGGCAGCAGCTCGCCGGCCGGGACGACGCGGTCGCGCAGCGAGGACACCGGCCGGTCGACCAGCGCGCGGAAGGCCGCCGGCCGGAAGCGGACGGCGGGCACGGCGACCCGGCCGGTGAGCGACCGGCGGTAGGTGCCGGAGACCGGGCCGGTGACCCAGGCGCCGTCCGGCTCGAACGAGACGTTGACCGCCGGGTAGGAGAGCACCAGCGACTCGTGCACCTGCCCCGGCGGGAGGTCCCACGCCACACGCCAGTGCACCGCGACCAGATCGGCCAGGTCCGCCGAGGGCACGAGCCGCTCGATGCGGAAGACCTCCGGGATCGCCCCGGGGGAGAGGATGCCCCGCGTCCCACCGCCCTCGCCGTCCACGGCGCAGACGGTACGACTCAGACGGGCGCGGTCAGGTTCACGGCGTTGCCGTCGGGGTCCCGGACGTGCGCCACCCGCTGTCCCCACGGCATGTCGTTCGCCGGGCCCGGCGCGACCCCGCCGAACTCCTCCACGCGGGCGAGGGCCGCGTCGACGTCGGCGACCTCGATGCTCAGGAGGACCCGGCCCGCGTCCGCAGGCGCGTTGTCCACGGCGACGACTCCGAGGTCGGAGTCCCCGATCCGCAGGCCCTGGTAGAAGACGGGCCCCTCCGCTGGCTGCCGGTCGGTCAGCTCCGCGCCGGCCACGCCGGCGTAGAAGCGGAGCAGGCGGCCGACGTCCCGGGTGATCAGGGTCGGCTGGACGGTGCTGGGCACGGGTCTCCTCCAGGGGTGGGTGTTCCCGGTGCAGACCGGCGGCCGGAGCCGGACTCATCGGAGCGCCCCGACATCTGCCACCGAAGGTTGCCAGTCGCTGCCGCCACCGCTGGTCTTCGACGTGGTGAGCAACCCCGAGCACGTCCGGCAGTGGCGGCCGGACGAGGCCGAGAACCCGGCCGTACCCGGCGGTGGCCGAGCACCTCGCCGTCCTCGACCGCGTCGGCCTGGTGCACGCCACCGCGGCCGGCCGCGAGCGCCGGACCTGGACCGAGGACGACCCACGGGGAGGGACACCACGGAGGGTGACATGGGGCAGCGCCAGCGGGGCGGGCCCATCGGGGCAGACTGGCCGGGTGTTCCGGATCGCCTTCTTCGAGCCGCGGATCCCGCCCAACACCGGCAACGCCATACGGCTGGTCTCGGCGACCGGGGCGCAGCTACACCTCGTCGGCCCGCTGGGGTTCGATCTGTCCGATGCCAAGCTGCGCCGCGCCGGCCTGGACTACCACGACCTGGCGTCGGTGACGGTGCACGAGGACCTTCCCGCCCTGTGGACGGCCGTGCCGGACGCGCGGGTACTCGCCTTCACCGCGGGCGCCGAGCTAAGGCACACCGACGTCGACTACCGGCCGGGCGACGTGCTGATGTTCGGACCCGAGCCGACCGGCTTGCCCCCGGAGGTGCTGGCCGATCCGCGGGTCGGGGAGCGGGTGCGCATCCCGATGCTGCCGGGCCGCCGGTCGCTCAACCTCTCCAACGCCGCCGCCATCGCTGCCTACGAGGCCTGGCGGCAGCACGGGTTCCAGGGCGCCTGAGCGGCGCCCCGCCCCGGTCAGGCTGTACGTCAGGCCCCGCGCAGCCGTTCATCGAGGAACCGGTTGGTCTCCGCCCACGCCGTCGTGGCAGCGGCCTCGTCGTACATGGAGGGGGCGTCCCAGTTGGAGAAGGCGTGGCCGGCGTCGTAGCGGCGGACGGTGACGTCCGGGCGGTCGGCGAACGCGTGCTCCACCTCGTCGACCTGCTCGACGGAGATCCACGGGTCGCGGGTGCCGTAGTGGAACAACACGGGGCACTGCACCTGATCGGCGAGGCCGAGCACTCCGTTGGTGCCCGACCCGTAGTACGAGACGACGGCGTCGGGCCCACGCCCGTGCACCCGGGTGGTGGCGAGCAGGTAGGCGAGCGTGCCGCCGAGGCAGAACCCGACGGCACCGACTCGCCCGTTGCACTCCGGCAGCGCCAGCGCGTGCGCCATGGTCGCGGCGAGGTCGCCGGGGACGAGGTCGAAGTCGAGTTGGTCGACCATCGACATGCCCTCGGCGAGCCCGGACTCGTCCTTGCGCTCGAAACCTGGCTGGATGCGCCAGAACACGTCCGGCGCCAGGGCCAGGTAGCCCGCCGCGGCCAGCCGCTCGGCCAGACCGCGGATGTTGTCGTTGATCCCGAAGACCTCCTGCAGCACCAGGACGGCCGGAGCGCGGGGCACGTCCGGCAGAGCGCAGAAGGCCTCGAAGCTGCCGTCCGGGGTGGAGATCGTCTCGCTGCGGGTGGCGACCACGACAGCATCCAAACAGAGCACCGGACGGTCGGAGCCCAGCCCGTGGGACGTGCCGATCGGCACACGACACTGACGACTCCTTGCATCATGCAGGTGGATACCTGCATGATGAAGTGGTGGGCAGGGGAGCGGAAGACCTGGAGCCGGTCTTCAGGGCCCTGGCCGACCCCACCCGCCGGCTACTGCTGGACCGGCTGAGGGCGCGGAACGGCCAGACGCTGGGGGAGCTGTGCGCCGAGCTCTCCATGGCCCGCCAGTCGGCGACCCAGCACCTGGACCTGCTGCGGGACGCCGGTCTGGTGGTCGTGGTCCGCCGGGGCAGGGAGCGGCTGCACTTCCTGGACCCGGGACCGATCCACGCGATCGAGCAGCGCTGGATCTCCGCCTTCGACCGGCCCCGGCTGCACGCCATCGACGCCATCACGCAGAGAGCGGAGGAGTACGCCATGAGCGAGCGCACCGTCGACGAGGCCACCGTGCCGACCTACGTCTACGTCACCTACATCCGGGCGACGGCGGAGCAGGTGTGGCACGCCCTGACCGACGCCGACCTCACCGCCAGCTACTGGGGGCACGCCAACGTCTCCGACTGGCAGCCGGGGTCGGTCTGGGAGCACCGTCGGACCGACGGCTCCGGAGTCGTCGACGCCGGCGGCCGGGTGCTGGAGGTCGACCCGCCGCGGCGGCTCGTCGTGACGTTCGGCGAACCGGACGAGGACCCGGCGACGGCGTCGCGAGCGACCTTCCTGGTCGAGCCGCACGAGGGCATCGTCCGGCTGACCGTCACGCACGAGCGACTCGCGGACGCCCGGGCGCTCAGCGACGTCTCGCAGGGCTGGCCGGCGGTCTTCGCGAACCTCAAGTCGTTGCTGGAGACGGGGCAGGTGCTGCCGTCGGCACCGTGGGAGATGCCCACCGTGTCGGCGTGAGGCGTCAGGAGGCCGGGAGGGGTCCGCTCCGCCGATGAGTTGACATAATGTGCATTATCGGCGGTAGGGATGCGGGCCTGGGAAGGGGCCGGATCGCCGTCGACCGCTTGCCGGCCGTCCGCGCACCGGCCAGCCGATCCGTCGCAGGGTGCACCATCGCGCTCTTGTCCGGGGCAATGTCGCACTCTTGCCCAGGTTCGGTCTGCGGTCGGCGCCGTCGCGCGCGTCGGCTCGTCGGCTCGGTCCGAGAATCCGGGACCTCGGCGTGCCGGCCGATCACCGTCCGACTCCCCCGTGTGGATCTCGACTCGTATTGATCTTGATCCAGCTCGTCCTTCGGCGTCCAGCAACCCTCGGTCACCGTCCGCTCCGACCGGCGCCCCTTCCCCGGGACCCTGGGAGACCACCCCTCTTACGTCACAGTGACGCAATGAGGATCGGAGAACCGGGTCCGACGGGCGCACCGACGACGACCTGAATAGGGTCGAGGCATGCACCTCCGTCGACCTGTCGCCGCCGTCCTGACCGCCGTCGCGTTGTTCGGCGGGACCGCCACGCTGACCGCCTGCGGTGACCCCTCGGGCTCGGAGACGACCCGCGACGACGGCACGACCGACGACGACGTCAACCAGGGGCCCGGCCCGGGTCCGAACTACTCCGACCCCGAGCGCGAGGTCGAGGAGGGCGAGGACAACCAGGACCCGGACTGACCGGGACAGCCCGATCGGGTCAGCCGGCGCGCTCGGACACCCAGAGGCGGTCGAGCCGGCCGGTGGAGCGCAGCACCTCGGCCAGCGAGCTCTCCAGCTCGGCCTTGGTGGGCCGCTCGGTCAGCAGGGTCTGCACGTCCTCGAGGGCGCAGCGCAGCTGGTACAGCCGGTCCTGCAGACCGTCGAGCTCGGCGCGGGTCACCAGGACGACGTCGCCGGACAGGCTGGCCTTGGCGGTCGCGGTGCGCTGCTCGTAGGCCCGCTGACGGCACGCCTGACCGCAGTACAACCGAGGGCGGCCCACCGAACCCTGCTGCGGGAGCACCCGCCGGCACCACCCGCACCGCCGTTCCGTCCCGCTCCCCCGACGCCCCGCCGGAGCCGCCGCCGAGGCGCCTCCCGGGGCACGGACCTCGTCGTCGTCGAGGACCGCGGATCCCTGCTGCTCTGCCACGGGAGGCACGGTAGACGGCGCGGACGACAGGTTCCGGGGACACGCCCGACACACCCGCGAGCCGGCCGGCCGCCGCTCACGGCACCCTGCGGCGAGGGCCTGACCAGCGTGTCGTCGTCCGCCACTAGCGTGTCGACCGTGCCCCCGGCCCGCTACGCGTTCCTCGACGCGCCGACCCCGCTGGCCATGGCGCACCGCGGCGGCGCGATCGAGCACGTGGAGAACACCATGCCGGCGTTCGCCGCCTGCGTGGACATGGGGTACCGCTACCTGGAGACCGACGTCCAGGTGACCGCCGACGGCGTCCCCGTGGTGTTCCACGACCCGACGCTGGACCGGGTCACCGACCGCAGCGGCCGGCTCGACCAGCTCCCGTGGTCGGAGGTGTCGACGGCGCTCATCGGTGGCCGGGAGCCGATCCTGCGGCTGGAGGACCTGCTGGGCGCCTGGCCCGACGTCCGGTTCAACCTCGACATCAAGGCCGCCGGCGTCCTGGCGCCGCTGGTGCGCCTGGTCCGCCGGATGCGGATGACCGACCGGATCTGCCTGGGGTCCTTCTCCGACGCCCGCATCGCCGCCGCACGGCGGTTGTTCGGCCCATCGGTGTGCACCTCGCTCGGGCCGCGCGGGGTGGCCGCGCTCCGGCTGTCGTCCTACTCCCCTCGGGCTGCTGGGCTGGTCCGCATCGAGGCAGGCTGCGCCCAGGTGCCGCTGCGCCTGGGGGGCCGTGCCCTGGTCGACGAGCGGTTCGTGGCGGCCGCGCACGACCGGGGCCTGCAGGTGCACGTCTGGACCGTCGACACCGAGGAGGAGGCGACCACCATGCTCGACCTCGGGGTGGACGGGATCATGACCGACCGGCCAGCGATGCTGCGTGCCGTGCTGGAGCAGCGCGGCGAGTGGGTGCCGCGGTGAGCCTGCGCGACTGGCGACCGGACACCCCGCCGCTGCCCGACCACCTCGAGCAGCTCGTGAAGGACGACGACCCCGAGTGGTTCGCCCGGGAGCTCGCCATCGCCGCCGCGCCACCCTGGTGGTTCTGGCGGTTCGTGCTGCGGCGGTTCTCCTGGCTCGTGAGCCTCGTCGGCCGGGTCGAGGTGACCGGCTCCGTGCCCGAGGAGCTACGGAACGGGCCACTCCTCCTGGCCGCCAACCACATCGGCGACTTCGACCCGTTCGTCGTCGCCGTCGCGCTGCACCGGGTCGGTGTGATGCCGCGGATCATGGCCACCGGCGGGATCATCTCCGCGCCGGTCGCCGGGCCGCTGCTGGAGCGCACCGGTGCCATCAGGGTGGAGCGGGGCACCGAGCTCGCGCGGCACGCCGTCCGGGTCACCGAGGTCGCGCTGGTCCACGGCGGCCACGTCGTCGCCTACCCGGAGGGCCGGGTCGGCCTCGCCGCCGACGGCTGGCCCGAACGCGGCCGCACCGGCATGGCCCGGATGGCGCTGGGCATGGGAGTCCCGGTGATCCCGGTCAGCCAGTGGGGCGCCCACGAGGTCCTCCAGTACGGCAACGACTGGGGGAAGCTGCGCACCCTCGCCCGCGCCGTCGTCCGCCGGCCTGCGCTCAAGGTGCACGTCGGACCGCCGGTGCTGCTGGACGACCTGCAGATGGGCCGGGTCGGCGACGCCAACCGCGCCCGGTACCGGATCGCGGCGGCGATCACCCGCGGACTGGTACCGCTGCGTGCCGCCGAGCGCGACCGGCCGGCCTTCGTCGACCCGACGCGCCCCACCACCGCGGTCTCGGCGTTCCCCGGCGGCGTCGTCCCCGAGGACGTCCCGTGACGGACGCGCCCGACGACACCGCTGTCGCGATGACGGTCCCCGACCCCGACCCGCGGCGGCGGGAACGACCGTCCGCCGTCCCCGCCGCGGGCAACCGGCGCAGCCACCCCGCACCGGCGCACCTGCGCTTCTTCCACGGGCCGATGGACTGCGGCAAGTCCACGCTGGCGCTGCAGGTCGACTTCAACCAGGCCCGCCAGGGCCGCTCCGGCCTCCTGCTCACCCAGGGCGACCGGTCCGGCGCGCCCCGGATCAGCTCCCGGGTCGGGCTGACCCGCGAGGCCGTCGAGGTCGACGCGTCGACCGACCTGCGGCTGCTCGTGCGCACCCGGTGGGCCGACGGGCAGCGGGTGGACTACCTGATCGTCGACGAGGCGCAGTTCCTCACGCCCGCACAGGTCGACCAGCTGGCCGAACTGGTCGACGAGTCGCACGTGGACGTCTGGGCGTTCGGGCTGACCACCGACTTCCGCACCCGTCTGTTCCCCGGCACCCAGCGCCTCATGGAGGTCGCCGACGACGTGCAGCGCGTGCAGGTCGAGGTGCTGTGCTGGTGCGGCCTGCCGGGCCTGCTCAACGCCCGCGTCGTGGACGGCGCACTGGTGCGGCACGGCGCCACCGTCGTCGTCGCCGACACCGCCCCCACCCCCGCGCCCGACGAGCCCTCGCCGGAGGCGGCCGGAGCACCCGACGTCCACTACCAGGTGCTCTGCCGGCGGCACCACGTCCTGGGCCAGCTGGGTCCCACGGCGGCCGGTCCGGGGCAGCTCGCGCTCCCCTGATCCCTCGTCCGGGGGGCAGCCGGGGGCCGCTGGGGCCTCCGATCTCCCTCCATGCGATGATGAGCGGCCGACGAAAGCGGAATCTCTTCGAGAGTTCTGCCGTTGGTCCTTTCGATCCCCCCGTCTCCTGGGTATGTGCCCCTGCGACGGACCGGGTCGTGACCGAGACACCACCAGCACGAGAGGACGGTGTGCCATGGGCGAGCGTTCCCTACGGGGTAGCCGACTGGGCAGCGTGAGCTACGAGACCGAGCGGAACACCGCACCGATCGAGCGTCAGTACGTCGATTACAAGTGCGCCTCGGGCCACCTGTTCTCGGTGCCCTTCGCCGACGACGCCGAGGTCCCCGAGACCTGGGAGTGCAAGTTCGACGGCGCTGCCGCGAAGCTGGTCGGCGGTGCCGAGCCGGCTCCCAAGAAGGTGAAGCCGCCGCGGACCCACTGGGACATGCTGCTCGAGCGCCGGTCCGTGGAGGACCTGGAGGAGGTGCTCGCCGAGCGCCTCGAGGTGCTCCGCGGTCGCCGCACCCGCGCCAGCTGAGCGCGACCAGCTCGTAGGACGGCCCCGGTGGGATCTCCCACCGGGGCCGTTCGCCGTCCGGGACGGCCCGCGCTCAGCGCAGCGGGTCGTCCCGCAGGACCTCGCCCTCGATGACCAGCGGCCGGCCCGGGTGCGGCGCCGGACCGGGCACGCCCTCCGTGCGGGCGCTGCGGACCCGCACCGGGCCGCGCAGGTGCGCCGGGAGTCGCGACACGAACAGCCGGCTCAGCAGCCCCCGCACCAGCGGCCGGGTGGGCGGCAGGAGGCAGAGCAGCCCGACGACGTCGCCCAGGAAGCCCGGCAGCAGCATCAGCAGGCCGCCGACGGCGACCAGCCCGGCGTCCCCCAGGGCCCGGCCGGCCGGGCGGCGCTCGGCGGCCCGCTCCCGGAGCTCGCCGAGGGCCCGGGTGCCCTGCCGGCCGAGCAGCACCAGCCCGAGCGCGCTGGTGGCCAGCGTCAGCAGGATGGTCGCGCCCAGCCCGATCCAGTTGGCGACGAGCACGAAGACGACGACCTCGACCAGCGCGAGCACGCCGGCCGCGGTGCGCACACGACGACCCACGACTTCCTCCTCGGTGCGGACTCCGACGGCCCGCAGGTCGTACAACGCCCGAGCGGGCCGTCTTGCTCCTGAGCTCAGCCGCGGCGTGCGCGCCGGGCCCGCCGGCGCCGCAGGACACCGGGGACGGCGACCGAGGCCAGCGCCCCCACGCCCAGGGCGGTCAGCAACCACTCCGGACCGGCGCCCACCCGCTCGGCGACGGTCGTGGAGTCCCGCTGGGCGATGTCCTCCACGAAGGTCGCCGGGGTGAACAGCTGGGAGCGGCGCACCACCGACCCGTCGGGCGCGACGACGGCGGAGATGCCGCTGGTCGCGGCCACGACGACGGTGCGGCCGTACTCCACCGCGCGCAGCCGGCTGGCGGCCAGCTGCTGCTCGCTCTCGTCGGTGAAGCCGAACGTGGCGTTGTTGGTCTGGACGACGAGCATGCCCGCCCCCGCCTCGACCGTGTCGTGCACCAGCCCGTCGTAGACGACCTCAAAGCAGATGACGTCGCCGATGCGGGCACCACCGATGTCGAGGACGCCGACCTCGTCGCCCGCCCGGAAGTCGCGGCGGACGAGGTCGACCTTGTCGGTGAAGAAGCGGAAGAACGACCGGGCCGGCACGTACTCGGCCAGCGGGACCGGGTGCCGCTTGACGTAGGTCTCCCCCGGCCCGGTCTCGGGGTCCCAGACGATGCCGGTGTTGCTCAGGAAGCGGCCGGGCCCCTCGACGACCGCGCCGACCAGGATCGGGGCGTCGATCGCCTCCGCGGCCCGGTCGATGGCCCGCGCGGCGTCGGCGTTGGTGTACGGGTCGATGTCGGAGCTGTTCTCCGGCCAGACCACCAGGTCCGGCTGCTGCTCCTCGCCCCGCTCGACGGCGGCGGCCAGTTCCAGCGTCCGCTGCACGTGGTTGTCGAGCACAGCCCGCCGCTGCGCGTTGAAGTCCAGCCCCGCGCGCGGCACGTTGCCCTGGATGACAGCGACCGTCCGCGTGGGGCCGCCGTCGGTCAGCGACCGCCCGGGCAGCGGTAGCCAGGCCAGCGCCCCGATCAGCGGGACGGTGAGCACGGCGACCACGGCGACCGCCCCGGCGCGCAGGGCGGCCGGCCGCTCCGCGGCGTCGCCGGCGCTCCGCCAGGCGCGGCCCAGGACGAGGACCGCGGCGGCCAGGAGTGCGCCGGTCAGGGCGACGGCGAAGCCCACGAGCGGGACGCCGCCGTAGGCCGCCAGCGACAGGAACGGGCCGTCGGTCTGGCTGAGCCCCAGCCGGCCCCAGGGGAAGCCGCCGAGGAACCAGCGGCCGCGCAGCGCCTCGTCGGCGACCCACAGCGCCGCCGTCCACAGCGGCCAGAACCGCAGCCCCGACGTGACGGCGGTCGCCGCGCCCAGCAGGGCGAAGTAGGTCGCCTGCCAGATCGCCAGCGCCAGCCAGGGGAAGGCGCCGACGTAGACGCCGGTCCACGACAGCAGCGGCACGAGGAACGCCAGGCCGAGGACGAAACCGAGCCAGGCGCCGGACCGGGCGCGCTGCCCGCGGACGGCGAGCGCCAGCGCCATCGGTCCCAGGACGGCCAGGCCGTGCAGCGACCACCCGGGGAAGGCCAGGAGCAGCGCGAGTCCGCCGGCGGCCGCGAGGAGGGTCCGCCAGGGGAACCGGCGGCCGCGGGTCGTCCGGGGGGCCGGCTCCGGACGCTCGGCCGGGGTCGCCACGGTCGCGGCTGACGACACGGCGCCTCCCCGGTCCTCGGTGCCCGTGGGTGCGGGCGGCGGTGCCGGCGCACGCGTCGGCCGGGCCGCGCTCCTCGCGGTCCCGGCCCAGCATCCCACCCCGCGCGCGGCGACCGGTCGGCCCGACCGGTGCCACTCCCGTCCCGGGGCGCGCAGCGCGGACCGGAGCCAGGGCGTCCGCGCTCCCGGGGCCGATCGCGCCGGCCGCGGGCTGCGGTCGTCGGGTCGTTGTCCGGGTCGTGCGGTGCCGTGCCGGTCCCCGCCGGGAGCCGGAGCGCGCTGCCCCCCGACCGGCGCGTCCCCTCCGGCGGCCCGGCAGGCGGGGACGCAGAGGTCCGCGCGACCGGGAGGGTGCGCACCGTCCGGGAGGAGCACGAGCGGTGCCCCCGGAACGGAACTGCAGCGACTGTAGGAAGCCCACCGCCGCCCGGCGCGGGTGTGCCGATCCCCGGGACGGGACGTGATGGGATCGTTATCCGCGGTCGACCGGCTCGCCCGCGACGACCAGCTGACGGCAGGCCGGCCGGGCCCGGTCGGCGAGCACCTGGGAGAGCGTCTCCCCCGTCGCCCACAGCGCCAGGTCGGCCGGTGCACCCACCGCCAGCGGACCGGCGGTGTGTTCCGCCCGCACGGCGTACCAGCCGCCGTGGGTGGCCGCGTCGAAGGCGTCGAAGGGCCGCAGACCCGAGGCGGGCGTGCGGTGGTCGACCGCCGCGTGCACGCCGCCCCAGGGGTCCATCGGCGTCACCGGGGCGTCGCTGCCCAGCGCGAGGGCCACGCCGGCGTCGGCCAGGTCGGCCAGCGGGTTGCAGGCCAGCGCCCGCTCGACGCCCAGCCGGGCGGCGTACATCCCCTCCGCGCCGCCCCACGCGGCGTCGAAGGCCGGCTGCACGCTGGCCACGACGTCCCAGGCGTGCATCCGGGCGATCACGTCCGGCGCGGCCATCTCCACGTGCTCCAGGCGGTGCCGACAGGCGCGGACGGCGGCCACACCGAGCTCGTCGACGACGGCGCCGATGGCTTCGAGCACCTGCCCGACCGCGGCGTCGCCGATGCAGTGGAAGCCGGCCTGGATCCCGGCGACCGTGCAGGCCCGGACGTGCTCGACCAGCGAGGCCGTCTCGAACCGCAGCGCGCCGGCGGTGTCGGGCCGGTCGCTGTAGGGCTGCGCCAGGGCGGCGGTGTGGGAGCCCAGGGCGCCGTCGCAGAACAGGTCTCCCCCCGCGCCGGCCAGGCCGAGCTCCTGCACGAGGGCCAGGCCGCCGCGCTCGGACAGCTCGCCCCAGTAGCCGAGCAGCCGCGGTCCCGGCCCCTCGGCGGCGATCTCGAGCAGCTCGGCGAGGTCGGCCGCGCTCGACACCTCGGGGCCGGCCATCTCGTGCAGGCTGCCGATCCCCAGCTCCACCGCGGCGGCGAGGGTCGCGCGCTGGGCGGCCCGCCGCTGCACCGTGCTGACCGCTCCGTAGGCGGCCTGGCGGGCGGCGTGGTGGGCGTCCAGCCGCAGCCGGCCGTCCTCCCCGAAGCCGGGCAGCGAGCGGATCCCCGGGACGAGGTCCAGCAGCGCCGTCGACACCGTGGCGGAGTGGACGTCGACCCGGGCGAGGTAGACCGGCCGGTCCCCGGCGACCGCGTCGAGGTCCGCGCGGGTCAGCCCGCGGCCCTCCGGCCAGCCCGTCTCGTCCCACCCGGTTCCCAGCACCACGCCGTCCGGGACCCGTCGCACGTGGGCAGCGACGGACGCGACGGCGTCGGCGAGGCTCGAGCTGTCGTGGAGGTCGAGACCGGTGAGGGCCAGTCCGGTCGCCGTGGCGTGCACGTGGGCGTCGACGAACGCCGGCGTGAGCAGCGCCCCCTCCCCGCGACCGTCCGCTCCGCGCGCGGCGCCGCACCGGCGTCCCCCACCCAGGGGATCCGGCCGTCGACGACGTGCACCGCACGCCCCGGGCGGTCGCCGACGGTCACGTCGGTCAGCAGCAGGCTCATGACAGGAGCATGACCGGCCGCCCCCGGTGGGTTGCGACGTCCCCTCCGGGTAGGCACGGGACATGCCGGCCCCCGACGCCCTGCCGCGCACCGAGCGGCTGCGGCTGCGGCCGTGGACGACCCGCCGCGACGACCTCTGCCGGCTGACCGACCTCTACGGGCGCGCCGAGGTCACCCGGTGGCTGGGCGGGTCGCCGTCGGTCACCCCGGTCGAGCTGGTGCAGCGCTGGCACCGGGTGAGCGACGCCGACCCCCGCTACGGCTGCTGGGCGATCGAGACGACGTCCCCGCCGCGGATCGCCGGGACGGTGCTGCTCAAGCCGCTGCCCGACGGGATCGGCGAGGTCGAGGTCGGCTGGCACCTGCACCCGGACTGCTGGGGTCACGGCTACGCCACGGAGGCCGCGCGGGCGGTGATCGACCGGGCGTTCGCGGCCGGGGTGCCGGAGGTCTACGCCGTCGTCCGGCCGGGCAACACCGCGTCGGTCGCCGTGTGCCGGCGGCTCGGGATGGAGCCGCTCGGCCTGCTCCGCCGCTGGTACGACGTCGAGCTGGAGACCTACCGGCTGATGGCGCCGGTGGTCGTGGAGTGAGCCGTCAGTGGCGGCGGACCAGCCGCCGCAGCCGCGCCACGGGGTGCGGCCGCGTCGCCTTGACGCGGGTGCCGGTGTAGTCGGAGACGTCGAGCGCCTTGGCCTCGTCGGGCGTCGGGGCGGTGCCGCCCAGGTGGGCCGGCTGCCACCACAGGTCGTCGGGGCCGGCCGGCTGCTGCGGGTAGGTGCGCTGCGCCCGGTCGAGCAGCTCCTCCATCGCCGCACGGGTCCGGTCGAGCAGCGCGCCGACCTCCTCGCCGGGCAGCGGGTGGATCGGCTCGCCCAGCAGGACGGTGACGGCGACGCCGCGACGCAGCTGCGGCTTGTGGTGCTTGGTGGTGATCCGCTGCCCGCCCCAGACCGCGGCCGGGATGATCGGCACGCCCGCGTCGATCGCCATCCGCGCCGCCCCGGCCTTGAGGTCTTTGACCGTGAAGCTGCTGCTGATCGTCGCCTCGGGGAAGACGCCGACCACCTGACCGTCCTTGAGGGCCCGGACGGCCGCCTCGAAGGCGGCGGCGCCGGCGCGGCGGTCGACCGGGATGTGCTGCATCGCGCGCATGAACGGCCCGGCGAACCAGTGGCCGAACACCGAGGCCTTGGCCATGAACCGCACCAGGCGGTGCGCGGGGAGCGCCCCGAGGCCGAGGAAGGTGAAGTCGAGGTAGCTGACGTGGTTGCTGCAGATGATCGCCCCGCCGCTGCGCGGCACGTGCTCGGAGCCGCGCACGTCGAAGCGGAAGCCGAACAGCTGGAAGACCACGATGGCCAGGCGGACGACGAACCGGTACGGCCGGTCGCGCGGATCCGGTCGCGGCCCGTACAGGTCCGACCGGACGATGTCGCGCCAGCGCACGGTTCCCATGCGCGGACGATAACCGTCCCCGCGGGGACCCGCCGGGGTCGGATCAGCCCGCATGGGTGGCCACCACGGCGGCCCGCACCACGGCGGTGAGGTCGCCGCTCTCGCGGTGTACCCGGCGCTGCTCGTCGGCCCCGCTCCCCCGCTCGAGGATCGCGGCCACGCCGGCGCTCACCCGCTCGTCGTCGCCGGTGTCGGCCAGGGCGGGCCGCACGTGGTCCAGCAGTGCCGTGACGACGTCGGCCGCGGGTGCCGGCCGGCCGGTGACCGGCGAGACCAGGTCCCCGCCGAGCCCGGACCGGGCGGCGCGCCAGCCGGCGACGCGGACCACCTCGCTGCGCACCTCGGGCGCCGGGACGCCGGCGCGCCACTCCCGAGCCGCGGTCTCCACCAGGCCCCGGACCAGCCCGGCATGGGTGACCGCGTCCTCGACGTGCAGGGCGACGTCGGCGATGCGGACCTCGACCGTGGGCCACTGCTCGGAGAGGCGGGCGTCGAAGTAGATCATCCCGGTGTCCACGATCGTCCGGGTCGCGACGAGGTCGGCGACCACGCGAGCGTAGTCGGCGGCGTCGGCGAACAGCTCGGTCGGCCCCGAGGACGGCCACCGGTTCCAGGACTGCGACCGGAAGCTCGCGTAGCCGCTGTCCCGGCCCAGCCAGAAGGGCGAGTTGCTGGTCAGCGCGGTCAGCACCGGCAGCCACACGCGGATCCGGTTGAGGACGGCGACGCCCTCCTCCTCGTCGGCGATCGACACGTGCACGTGGCAGCCGCAGGTGAGCTGCTCCTGCGCGGTCAGGCCGAACGTCTCCCCCATGTCGGCGTACCGCTCCCCCGGCGTCGGCACCGGCTCCACGGCGACCGGCGAGCTCGCCAGCGCCG
Organism: Blastococcus sp. TF02A-26; assembly: GCF_003319125.1. Classification (GTDB taxonomy): domain Bacteria; phylum Actinomycetota; class Actinomycetes; order Mycobacteriales; family Geodermatophilaceae; genus Trujillonella. Next base: position 101,090 of record NZ_QOHG01000011.1, read on the forward strand.
CCACCCGCGCACCGACCTCCCGCGCCGCGGCGTCGGCCCTGCCCCGCCAGTACCGCAGCTCGTCGGCCACGCCGGCCAGGTCCCGGCAGACCCGTGTGCCGAGCTCGATCTGCTGCGCCTTGAGCTCGGGGACGAGGTGTCCGACCGGGTCGTCGCCGTCTCCCTCGCCGCGGTCGTCGTCCCGCTCCGGGCCGGACCCCCGGGTGGCCCGGTCGTGCTCGGTGACCGTCTCGGCCTCACCCCAGCGGGCCGCCGCCTCCAGGGCCTGGGGTCCCCACGGCACGGGGACCCCGTCCGGGTCCACGACCAGCAGTTCCTCCTCGACACCCAGGGTCCGCACGCGCTCATCGTCCCCAGCCCGCGTGGCGCGCATGCGGGGGTCCCCCGATAGGGGCGTCGGCGCCGGAGGCGCCGGGGATGTCAATGGCAGCCCGCGCCGAAGAACATGTGCAAGTTCGTTGGGGATAACGGTAGACTCCCGCAATGGCACGCGAGTGGCAGCTCCCCCTGCCCGAGATGCCGGCGCCGCCCCCGGAGCGGGCGTGGCGACGGTTGACGGCGCCCGAGGGGTACGAACCGCAGTGGCGGCGGCTGGTCGACGCCGCCCTGGAACTGGGGCTGGGCCCCGACGACCTGGCCGAGGACGGCCTCGAGCCGGTGGCCGTCGCGCGCGGCTGGCGGCCGGCGACGGTGACCCTGTACAGCAAGGTGGCCCGGTACGGGGGCGTGGCGCTGCCCGTGCCGAGGACGCCGGAGCCGGACCAGGACACCCTGGACCTGCGGCCGCTCGCCGAGATCCGCAGCGAGGACCCCGAGCACCTGCGCGCGGTGACGTGGTGCGCCCTCGCCCTGGGCTGGCCCGCCGCCGTCGGGCAGTTCCGCTCGCTGCGGCGCGACCAGGTGCACCCGTCGGCGGGTCGCCTCGTCGTCCGCACCGAGGACGGCGAGTGGTCGGTACCCGGCGCGACGACGGCCTGGCACGCGTGGGAGACGGTGCGCGAACGGTTCCCCGCCCTGGCGAGCAGCCCGTGGGTGCTGCCCGCGCTCCGCCGCGGCCCCGGTCTCGACTCACGGATCGGCGGGCGGCTGTCGAACCAGGCGCTGCAGGTGACGTTCGGCAAGCACGCCGTCGGCACCGGGCACCACCTGCGGGCGACCGCCGGCCCAGGCCGCCGGGACCGTGCCGCCGCCCTGGCCGAGGCCTACCGGGAGCTCTCCTACGACTCCTTCCGGCGGCTGGCACTGGCCGCCGGGGCGCCGCCGGTCAGCAGCCGGGGCGTGGTCCGTGCGGAGCGGGCCGTCGCCCGCGAGGCCCGCCGCGCCGGCTGACCCCGGTCCTCCCCGCCGACGCTCGGGCTCTGCCCCGTATGCGGGGCAGAGCCCGAGCATGCCCGGGGCGTATGCCGCTCGGCCGGCGGCGGCGCTCACATCAGCGAGAGCTGCTCCGGCACCTCGGTCATCGGCCGGACCGCGGAGGGCGCTGCCGCCGGCAGGCCTGCGGCCGGGTCCTCGCGCCGCTCGGGCAGGCTCCCCGCCGGGAACGCCGCCTCGTCGTCCCCCGGGATGCCGGCGTCGACCCCGCGCGCCTCTCCCCCGGCCTGCCGGTCCAGGCCGTGCGCCGCCAGCAGCGGCGCCACCCGGTCGGCCAGCCACCGCCGGTACTCGGCGGGGACGTAGGCGCCGCGCCCGTACAGCTGGCGGTAGCGCGGCAGCAGCTTCGGGTGCTCGCGCCCCAGCCAGGCCGTGAACCACTCGCGGGCGCCCGGTCGCAGGTGCAGCGGGACCACCGTGACCCCCGTGGCGCCGGCGGCCGCGATCGCGCCGATCGCGGCGTCGAGCTCCGCCCGGCCGTCGGTCAGGCCCGGGAGCACCGGGGCGAGGAAGACCCCGCAGGGCAGGCTGGCGTCGGTGAGGGTGCGCACGAGGTCGAGGCGGGCGCGCGGCGAGGGCACCCCCGGCTCCAGGGCGGCGTGCAGCTCCTCGTCCCAGAGGGCCATCGAGACGCCCAGCCCGACAGGGACGTCACGGGCGGCCGCGGCCAGCAGGGGGACGTCGCGGCGCAGCAGCGTGCCCTTGGTGAGGATCGAGAACGGCGTCCCCGAGTCGGCCAGGGCGCCGATCACCCCGGGCATCAGGCGGTAGCGGCCCTCGGCCCGCTGGTAGGGATCGGTGTTGGTGCCGAGCGCCACGTGCTCCCGCTTCCACGAGCGACGCCCGAGCTCGCGGCGCAGCACCTCGACGAGGTTCGTCTTGACCACGATCTGCGTGTCGAAGTCCCGCCCGCTGTCCATCTCCAGCCACTGGTGGGACCCGCGGGCATAGCAGTTGTGGCTGATCACGCCGTTGGCGATGAAGTCGCCGGTCCCGGTGGTGATGTCGAACATGGGCAGGTCGAGGCCCAGTGGCTCGATGCTGACCACCCGGAGATCGGCGTCGCTCTCGACCGCGATGCCCTCGACGCCGCACTTTCGCCGGATCGCGGGGTCGACCTCGTGGACGAACCGCAGATGCTCCCGGAGCCCGCCCCGGACACCGACGGTCTTGACGCCTGTCGGGAGTCGGCGGTCCGCGAGGTACTCACGTGTCCGGTCCAGGCCCTCGACGTCGGCGAGCGCGAGCCGGAAGCGGTGCTGGTCGCCGTGCCGGCGGCCGGGTCGCGCGTACCGGTAGACCTTCAGGTTCGCGTCGCCGCGGATCATGCCCGTGAGGTAGCCCCGTCGGTAGTCCGGGCAGACCGTGACGGGCTCGGCGGAGCGCCCGAAGCCGAGCAGCGTGTCGTTCGTCGTCAGATGGGGGCGCTGGGCAGGTCCGCACATCGCACCGGTCACGTGCTTCCAGCCCCTACCGCTGAGGAAGCGGTGATCACCGCTCGCGACGAGCTCGGTCCCGTCGCCCAGGGTGATCAGGTATGCGGTCTTGACGGTCGACCAGTGGGCGATGACCTCCGTCGTCACGTAGTGGCGGTAGGTGTCCCGCTTCTCGGTCCCGACGATCCGGTCCCCGACCCGGAGATCGGCGAGGGGCTTCTGGCGGCCGTCCGCCATGAGGACCAGCGTGTCGCCCACGAGGCAGTAGGTGCAGGCATGGCTGCAGCCGCGGTAGGGATTGACCGTGTGCCGGAACGGCATCGCGGAGTCGGCCGGGACGGCGTTCAGGGCCGACCGCGCCAGCACCTCGTGGAAGGTCTGCCCGGGGAACTCCGGCACCTCGACGCTGCGCAGCAGGCCGCGGACCGACGGCATGCCGGGCAGCGTGGTCCCGTCGTCCGCGTCCAGTCGCTGACCGTCCCACCGCACCGGCTCATCCGAACACGTGTTCGACGGGCTGTCCAGTCAGCCGCGCACCAGCTCCGCCCGCACGAGGACCGCCCCGGCCGGATCGGCCGGCGCGCCGGGCACCGACTCCCGGTAGACGCGGAGGCCCTCCTCGACCGCCTGCGGCTGATCCACCCCGCGGACCGCTCGGGCGCGGGCCCGGTGGTGCTCCCCGCCCAACCAGAGGTCCACCTCGGCGGGCTCGGCCAGGTTGCGCCACCACGTCTTCCGCTCGGCGGCCCCCACCAGCACCCAGACGGTCCCGCGGTCACGGACGTACTGGACCACCAGCTCGTGCGGCTGCCCGGTGACCCGGCCCGTGTAGCGCAGGACCGCGAGGCGGCGACCGGGCCGGGCGCCCAGCCGGGAGCGGAGCAGCCGGCGCAGAACGGGGTTGGCCAGGCGGTTGGTCACCGCGAATCCGGAGGACACGCCGGGCAGGCTAGACGGGCGGCCGGTCCTCGAACACCGTGGAGAGGACGACGGTCGTCCGCGTGCTCACGTTGGCCAGCGAGCGGATGTCGCGCAGGAGCTCCTCCAGCGCCTGCGTGGAGGCCACCCGGACCTTGAGCAGGTAGCTCTCGGAACCTGCGACGGAGTGGCACGCCTCGATGGCGGCGAGGTGCGCCAGCTTCCCCGGTGCCTCCTCGGCGCGGTCCACGTCGATCGGCGTGATCGCGACGAAGGCGGTCAGCCCCAGCCCCAGGCCGGCCGCGTCGACGCAGGCGCGGTAGCCGGTGATCAGGCCGCGCTGCTCCAGCCGGCGCACCCGCTGGTGCACCGCCGAGACCGACAACCCCACCCGCTCGGCCAGCTCGGTGTAGCTGGCCCGCCCGTCGCGGGCGAGCGCGGCCAGCAGCGCCCGGTCGACGTCGGCGGGGCCGGCCTCAGCCGGGGAGGCGGACGAGCTCATGCGAGCCGGAGTTGAACGACCGCACGCCGTCGTCGGTGCAGACGACGATGTCCTCGATGCGCGCTCCGCAGCGGCCGGCGAGGTAGATGCCGGGCTCCACGGAGAACGCCATGCCCGGCACCAGCGTCAGGTCGTTGCCGGCCACGATGTAGGGCGCCTCGTGGGTGTCCAACCCGATCCCGTGCCCGGTGCGGTGGATGAAGTGCTCGCCCCATCCCGCGTCGGTGATGACCCGGCGGGCGACCGCGTCGACCTCCTCGGCGGCGATCCCCGGCCGGACGGCGGCGCACGCGGCCCGCTGGGCCTCCTGCAGGACGGCGTACCACTCAGCGGTCTCGGCGTCGGGCTCGCCGCCGACGACGTAGGTGCGGGTGCAGTCGGAGCGGTAGCCGCTGGGCAGCTCGCCGCCGATGTCGACCACGACCAGGTCGCCGGCCTGCACCACCCGGTCGGAGAGCTCGTGGTGCGGGCTCGCGCCGTTGGGGCCGGAGCCGACGATCGTGAAGTCCACCGCCACGTGGCCCTCGGCGAGGATCGCCGCAGCGATGTCGGCGCCGACCTCGGCCTCGGTGCGGCCGACGCGGAGCAGCTCGGCCATCCGGGCGTGCACGCGGTCGATCGCGGCGCCGGCGGTGGCCAGCTCCTCGATCTCGGCGGCGGTCTTCACCATCCGCAGCCGGTCCAGGACCGGCCCGGCGAGCTCCAGCGCGGAGCCCGGCAGCGCCCGCTGGACCCCGAGCGCGTGCTCGGCCCAGGTGCGCGAGCCGACCGCGACCCGGGCGGGCGCCGAGCCCAGCCGGCCGGTGGCCGCCCGGGCCAGCAGCGCGAAGGCGTCGTCGGTCTCGTCCCAGGCCAGCACCTCGAGATCCAGCGCACCGGCCGGGCTCGCGCCGACCATGGGGGCTTCCAGCCGCGGCACCACGAGGAACGGCTCACCGCGGCGCGGCACGGCCAGCGCGGTCAGCCGCTCCATCGCGTGCGCGTCGTAGCCGCTGAGGTAGCGCAGGTCCGAGCCGGGGGTCAGCACCAGGAGGTCCAGCCCCACCTCCTCCGCCACGTCCCGGGCAGCGTGCACCCGCTCGATCGTCACCAGTGCCCCCGTGTCCGCGCTCACGCCCGGAGACTATCGGTGGGGCACGACCGATCCCGAGCGAGATACGGCAGCCGTTACCGTCCCGGGTCGTGACGACGATGCTGCTGGACGCCGCCAGCCTCTACTTCCGCGCCTTCTACGGGGTGCCGACGAGCGTCACCGCGCCCGACGGCCGGCCGGTCAACGCCGTCCGCGGCTTCCTGGACATGTCCGCCCGGCTGATCGCCGCGCACCGGCCCGACCGCTGGGTCGCCTGCTGGGACGACGACTGGCGGCCGGCCTTCCGGGTCGAGGCGCTGCCCTCGTACAAGGCGCACCGGCTCTCCCCGGACGGCGGCGAGGAGACCCCCGACGAGCTCGGCCCGCAGGTGCCGGTGCTCGTCGAGGTCCTCGCGGCCGCGGGGCTCGACCGGGTGGGCGCACCCGGCTACGAGGCCGACGACGTCATCGGCACGCTGGCCACGCGGGCCCGTGGCCCGGTCGACGTCGTCACCGGCGACCGGGACCTCTTCCAGCTCGTGGACGACGCCCGGGGGGTGCGGATCCTCTACACGAACCGGGGGATCAGCGACATCGAGGTCGTGGACGAGGCGGCGGTGGCCGCGAAGTACGGGATCCCGGGGCGTGCCTACGCCGACTTCGCCGTCCTGCGAGGGGACCCGAGCGACGGCCTGCCGGGGGTGGCCGGGATCGGCGCGAAGACCGCGGCCGCTCTGGTCACCGAGTTCGGCGACCTGGCCGGGATCCGGGCCGCGGCGGCGCGCACCGTCGTCCCGAAGGCGCCGCTGACGGCGGCGGTGCTGAAGAAGTTGCACGCCGGCGGGGAGTACCTGGACGCGGCGCCGGTCGTGGTGGCGGTGGCGAAGGACATCGACCTGCCGCCCGTGGAGGGCGCCCTCCCCCGCCGCCCGGCGGACCCGGAGGCGCTGGCGGCGCTGGCCGAGCAGCACGGCATCGAGTCCTCGGTGCGCCGGATGGCCGCCGTCCTGGGCTGGCCGGCCGACGCGCTCGGCTGAGCGCGCCGGCCGGACCGGCTACGAGGTCTCGTTCCAGGTGTAGGCGCCGTCCTCGTCGGTGATCACGATGGTGATCGTGGTGGGCTCGCCGTCGACGGTGGCCGAGCACTGGTAGTCGGCGTCGACCTCGACCTCCATCTCGGGGCAGTCGAGGTCGCTGAGCTCCAGGTCGTTCTGCTCCTGGAACTGCTGGCTGACGTCCCGGTTGACGGCGCCCTCGTCGAGCACCTTCTTGTCGAAGACGAACAGCGGCAGGACGATCGCCGCGGCGACGATCACGAGCGCGAGCACGGCGAGGCCGACGATCAGACCGGTGCGCGACTTCTTCTTCGGCTGCTGGCCGTAGGGGCCCTGCTGGCCGTAGCCGGGCTGGCCGTACGGGCCGGGCTGGCCGTACCCGGGCTGGCCGTACTGCTGGCCCTGCGGCTGCCCGTAGGACGGCTGCCCGTACTGCTGCCCCGAGGGCTGGCCGTACTGCTGGCCGTACTGCGGCTGGCCCGGCTGCCCGTACTGCGGCTGTCCCTGCTGGCCCGGCTGCCCGTAGGAGGGCTGCCCGCCCTGCTGGCTCCCGTACCCACCGGGCGCCGGCTGGCCGTACTGCGGCTGCCCCGGCTGCTGGCCCGGCTGCCCGTACTGCCCCGGCTGGTTGCCACCCTGCGGTGGGTTGGTCATCGTCGCTCCCGGTCGGACGGTGTCTGGTGCTGGTCGCTGCATCCGCACGGAACGCAGGCGGTGGCATTCTGCCCCACTCCCGTGCCGCGCACCGGCGTACGGCGCGCTGGTCAGCCGCTCACGGCGACGGCGACCACCCCGCGGCGGACCCGGGCGACCGCGGCGCGCGCGGTCGTGGCGACGGCGTCGTCGGCGCCCTTGCCCAGCTGGTCGAGCAGGTCGAGCAGCTGCCGGGCCCAGCGGACGAAGTCGCCGCCGGAGAGCTCCGTGCCGGCCTGCTCGGCCCCGGCGAGCACCCGGTCGAGGTCCTGGCCGTCGGCCCACCGGTAGGCCGCCCACGCGAAGCCGAGGTCGAGGTCGCGGGTCTGCGGCACGCCGTGGTCGGCCTCGACGTCGAGCAGCCGGGAGCGGATCCGGCGCATCTCGGCGATCGTCGTGGCCACCTTCCCCGCCGGCACGGCGGGCTGGCTCGGGGTGTCGCGCCGGGCCTCGAACACCACCGTGGAGACGGCGGCGGCCAGCTCGGCGGGCGTCAGCCCCCGCCACGCGCCGGCGCGGAGGCACTCTGCCACCAGCAGGTCGGCCTCGGACCAGATCCGCGCGAGCCGGCGGCCCTCGTCGGTGACCACCGGGGTCTCCCCGACGGCCGGCACCTCCCCCGGCTCGGCCGGCGTCAGCGGCGCGACCTCCGGGACGAGGTAGCCCAGCTCCTCGAGCACGTCGCAGGTGCGGTCGAACTGCCGGGTGAGCGAGCCGGTGCGGTCGGCCATCCGCCGCTGCAGCGCCTCGGCCTCGGAGACCGCGCGCAACCACCGGTCAGCGGCGCGGACCCGCTCCTCCCGGTCGGGCAGGGAGTGCACCGGGTGGGCCTTGAGCGCGCGGCGCAGGTCGTCGAGGACCGGGTCGTCGGCGGCGGCCGACCGGTGCTTGACCCGGCGGGCGCCGAGGTCGTGCTCCAGCCGGGCGTTGCGCAGGGTGGCCGCCAGGTCCCGGCGGGCGTGCGGGCTGCGGTGGTTGAAGTTGCGCGGCACCCGCACGCGGGCCAGCGCGGTCACCGGCGTGGGGAAGTCGACCGGCCCGAGCCGGCCGGCCCACTTGTCCTCGGTGACCACCAGCGGACGGGCCTCGCCGTCCCCGCCGAGCCCGCTCTCGGAGACGCCCGGGTCCAGGACGACGGCCAGCCCCTGACGCCGTCCCGAGGGGACGCGGATGACGTCGCCGGGGCGCAGCGCGGCCAGCGCCTCGGCGGCCTCGAGCCGGCGCTTGGCCTGGGAGTCGCGGGAGAGCTCCTTCTCCCGGTCGGAGATCTGCCGGCGCAGCCGCACGTACCCCGCGACGTCCCCGCCCTCGGTGGACATCTCCGCGGCGAAGCGCTCGGCGTCGCGCTCGTGGCGGGCGGCGGACCGGGCGAGGCCGACGACGGAGCGGTCGGCCTGGAACTGGGCGAACGACGAGGCGAGCAGCTCACGGGCGCGGGCCCGGCCGAAGCTGCCGACCAGGTTGACCGCCATGTTGTAGCTGGGCCGGAACGACGACCGCAGCGGGTAGGTGCGGGTGCTGGCCAGCCCGGCGACGACGGAGGGGTCCATGCCCGGCGCCCAGACGACGACGGCGTGCCCCTCCACGTCGATGCCGCGGCGGCCGGCACGGCCGGTGAGCTGGGTGTACTCCCCCGGCGTCACGTCGACGTGCGCCTCGCCGTTCCACTTGACCAGCCGCTCGAGGACGACGGTGCGGGCCGGCATGTTGATGCCCAGCGCCAGGGTCTCCGTCGCGAACACGGCCTTGACCAGGCCGCGGACGAAGCACTCCTCGACGGTCTCCTTGAACGCGGGCACCAGGCCGGCGTGGTGCGCGGCGATCCCGGCGAGCAGGCCCTCCCGCCACTCCCAGAAGCCGAGGACGTGCAGGTCCTGCTCGGGCAGGGAGCCGGTGCGCTCGTCGATGATCGCGGCGATCTGGGCACGCTCGGCCTCGTCGGTGAGCCGCAGCCCGCTGCGCAGGCACTGGTCGACCGCGGCGTCGCAGCCGTTGCGGCTGAAGACGAAGGTGATCGCCGGCAGCAGCCCGGCGCGGTCGAGCCGCTCGATGACGTCGGGACGGGCCGGCGGGCGGAACCGCGGCCGGGTGTCGAAGCCCTCGCGGCGGCGGTTGCCCCCTCCCCCGCCGCCCCAGGTGTCCAGCCGGCGCTCGTACTCGCGGACGAAGCGGACCAGCTCCGGGTCGACCACCGAGGCGCCGCGCTCGCGGGTGGACAGCTGCCGGGGCTCCTCGCCCTGCTCGGCGGCGTGCGCGGCCGGCCGCAGGGAGAACAGGTCGAACACGCGGTTGCCGACCAGCATGTGCTGCCACAGCGGGATCGGCCGCACCTCGCTGACCACCACCTTCGTGTGGCCGCGCACGGTGACCAGCCAGTCGGCGAACTCCTCGGCGTTGCTGACCGTCGCCGACAGCGAGACCAGGGTGACCGACTGCGGGAGGTGGATGATCACCTCCTCCCAGACCGCGCCGCGGAACCGGTCGGCGAGGTAGTGCACCTCGTCCATGACCACGTAGCCGAGCCCGGCCAGGGCCGGCGACTCGGCGTAGAGCATGTTCCGCAGCACCTCGGTGGTCATGACCACCACGGGGGCGTCGCCGTTGACGGCGTTGTCGCCGGTCAGCAGCCCGACCCGGTCGGCGCCGTACCGCTGCACGAGGTCGGCGTACTTCTGGTTGGACAGCGCCTTGATCGGCGTCGTGTAGAACGCCTTGCGCCCCTCGGCGAGCGCCTTGTGGACGGCGAACTCGCCCACCACGGTCTTGCCGGCGCCGGTGGGGGCACAGACGAGCACGCCTGCGCCCTCGTCGAGGGCCTCGCACGCCTCCACCTGGAACGGGTCGAGGGAGAACCCCAGCTCCGCGGTGAACTCGGCGAGAGCGGGGTGCGCGTTCCGGCGCCGGGCAGCCGCGTACCGCTCAGCGGGGCTGGACATGGCCCCCACGGTAGGCGCTGCGGCCGTTGCGCTCAGCCGGAGCCGGGTGCGGCGCGCTCGTCACTGCTCCTCCCCTGCTCGTCGGGTGACCCCGACCCCCTCCGGCGGCGACGATGTTGGGGATAACGGTCGACCACAGGTCGAGATCCGGTCTCCTGCCGGTGGACGGACGCTCAGCCCGCCGGACGCCGCCCCGTGCCGGCGACCCGCAGGGCGCCGGGCACGCACTCGGCGATGGCGGGCAGTGGCGCCACCCGCTCGCCGTCGGCGTACGTGGTGAGCGCGGGCGCGGCGAGCTCCACGCGGGCGGCGCGGTGCACCGTGACCGCCGGGTGCGCCACGTGCGTGCCGGCGGTCAGCCGCGGCCGGGTGCGCACCAGCTCCAGGCGGCCGACCGGGCCGACGACGGTCACGTCGAAGCGGCCGTCGGCGGGGTCGGCGCCCGGGCACACCCGCATGCCGCCGCCGTACCAGGCGGTGTTGCCGACGGCGACCAGGGTGACCGGCAGCGTCGTCGTCTCCCCGTCGAGGGTGAGGGTGAGCTCCCGGGGCCGCAGGCGGGCGAGCTCGGCGAGGATGGCGACGTCGTAGCGGCGGGGGCCGCGCGGCCAGCGCAGCCGGTTGGCGCGGTCGGTCACCGCCGAGTCGAAGCCGCAGCACAGCACGGTGGCCCACCACCGGTCCCCCGTGCGGCCGGCGTCGACGGTCCGCGCGTGGCCGGTCAGCAGGTCCTCGGCGATCGCGGAGGCGGCCACGGCCGGGTCGGTCGGCACGCCCAGGGCCAGCGCGAGGTCGTTGCCGGTGCCGGCCGGGACGACGGCCAGGGGCGTCGTCGTGCCCGCCACGGCCTGCAGCCCCGCGTGCGCGGCGCCGTCACCGCCGACCGCGACGACGGCCGCGGTGCCGCCCGCGACGGCGTCGGCCGCCTGCCGCTCCGCGTCGGCGCGGGTGGTGGCGGGCAGCACGTGCGGGGTCACGCCACCGGCGCGGAGGGCGTCGAGGACGCCGGCGGTGACGGCCCTGGCCCGCCCGCGGCCGGCGACCGGGCTGACGAGGACGGCCGCGGAGACGGAGGTGCCCACCGCAGCGTCAGCGCGGGGTGGGCGTGGCCGGTCCGGCGACCGGCTCGTCGTCGAGCGCCGAGGGCCGGGCGTCCAGCGGCGAGGCCTCGTCGTCGTCGAGGTCGTGGAAGCCCTCGACCGCCGCCCGCCGGGCCCGGCGCCGGTCCACGAAGCGGGCGATCTGGATCGCCAGCTCGAACAGCACGCACATGGGGGCGGCCATCAGCAGCATCGTGAACGGGTCCTGCGTGGGGGTGATGAACGCGGCGAAGACGATGGTGAGGAAGAAGATCCACCGCCGCCCCTTGCGCAGCACCTCGTAGCTCAGCACGCCGAGCAGGTTGAGCACGACGGCGATGAGCGGCAGCTCGAAGCTGACCCCGAAGGCGAGCAGCAGCGAGATGACGAAGCCGATGTAGTCCTGCGCGGTCAGCGCGATCGACACCCCCTCGCCGGCCAGCCCGAGCAGCAGCTCCAGGCCCTTGGCCAGGGAGATGTACGCGAGCCCGGCGCCGAGGGCGAACAGGCTGCTGGAGGCGGCCACGAAGGCGACGCCGTACCGCTTCTCGTTCCGCTTGAGCCCCGGGGTGATGAAGGCCCAGACCTGGTACAGCCAGAACGGTGCCGACAGCACGATCCCGACGATGAACGAGATCTTCAGCCGGATCAGGGCGCCGCCGAAGACGTCGGTGACCAGGAGGTCGCAGTCGCCCGCGTCGGTGGTGCCGAACGCGCGGTCGGAGGGGTCCAGTGCGCAGTAGGGCGCCCGGATGAACTCCCCCAGCCCGTGCTCGTACCACCAGAACGCCACGGCGGTGGCGATCAGGATGAAGAACAGCGCCTTGCCGATGCGGTTGCGCAGCTCGGTGAGGTGCGCGATGAGCGACATCGTCGCCGCGGGGTCCCGCGGCGGCCGACGCCGCCGGGACCGTCGGGGGGCGCTCTCGCTCACCGGAGCCGTGCCGGGCGGGTCAGCGTGCGGGATCGGCGGGGCCCGCGGCCTGGGCGGCTCGGGCCCGCAGCTCCGCCGCGCGCGCCTCGGCGGCACACGCCTCGGCCTCGAGCTGGGCGGCGTGCGCCTGGGCGGGGTCGACGATCTCGCCCTGCAGGGGGGCCGACGTCGACGCCGGCGCCTTGCCGCGCAGGTCGGCCGCCTTGTCGTCGTCCTTCATGCCCTTCATCTCGCCCTTGAAGATCCGCAGCGAGCGGCCGAGCGAGCGGGAGGCGTCGGGCAGCTTCTTGTACCCGAAGAGCAGCAGGACGGCCAGGATGATCAGGCCGATCTCCAGCGGGCCCAGGTTCATCGGGTTCCTCCAGACGTGGGTGGTCCCGGCTGATGCTACGCCGGGGGCTGCCCGGAACCGGGCAGTTGGAGAGTGTTCGTGGCCGGTTCACCCTGCGGTTCGCCCGCCCCGGCGCGCGCCTGCACCTGCTGGGCCTGCGCGAGCAGGGGCGCGACGTCGCGCTGGAGCTGGGCGGCCTCCCGGCCCAGCCGCTGCAGCGCCCCCAGGACGCCGTACGCCACCACGCCCAGCACGAGCAGGCCGAGCACGGGCACGGCGATCCAGACGACCAGCAGCACGGGACCGACCCTAGCCCTCGGCGTAGCGGGCGAGGGCGGCGCGCGCGTCACCGGCGACGGCGGCGGCGAGGTCGGCCGGCTCGTCGACGACCGCTCCGCCGCCCAGCGAGGCCACCAGCCGGCGGGCCCAGGCGAGGTCGCCGGTGCGGATCCCCACGGCGAGGCCGCCCGCCGGGTCGGCCACCTCGCGGACCTCCTCGACCGGGTAGTACTCGGCGACCCAGCGCGCGGTCGGGGCCAGCCGCAGCCGGACCAGCGGCGCCTCGGGACCGGGGTGGTAGACCCCGCCCTCGACGTCGCGCTCGTGCGCCTCCGGCGGCGGCGCGGCCGGCTCGTCGAGGACCTCGACCTCGTCCACCCGGTCGATGCGGAACAGCCGCACGCCCTCGGCGCGCCGGCACCACGCCTCGAGGTAGCTGTGCCCGTCGACCAGCAGCAGCCGCATCGGGTCGACCGTCCGCTCGGTCCGCTCGTCCCGGGTCGGCACGTAGTAGTGCAGGTGCAGCGCCCGCCGGCGCTCCAGCCCGTCGCGGACGACGGCGAGGGCGTGCTCGCGGGCGTCGACCGAGAGCGCCACCGGCGCCGACCGCTCGGCCGCGTGGCCCGCCACCGCGGAGATCTTGGCCAGGGCCCGGCTCACCGCCTCCCGCTCGGCGAGGCCCGGCGACTCCAGCAGCGCGCGCAGCGCGACGACCAGGGCGACGGCCTCGTCGGTGGTCAGCCGCAGCGGCCGCACCATGCCGGCGGTGAAGGTGACCCGCACCCGGTCCCCCTCGAAGGAGAGGTCGATGAGGTCACCGGGGCCGTAGCCCGGCAGTCCGCACATCCACAGCAGCTCCATGTCCTTGCGCAGCTGCCGCTCGGTCACCCCGAAGTCGCGGGCGGCCTCGGCCAGCGGGACGCCGTCGGGCCGCGCGGTCAGGTACGGGACCAGCGACAGCAGCCGGGTCATCCGCTCCGTCGTGCCCGGGGCGCTCATGCCGGCACCTCCATCGCGGCGAGCCGGGTCAGCCGCTCGACGACCGCGGCACGGACCGCCTGCGGGGACTCGACGAGGACGTCGGCGCCGTAGGCGGCGAGCTCGTCGGCCAGCCGCCGGACGTCGGTGGTGCGCAGCTGCAGCAGGTCGTCGCCGTCGGCGGCCGGGCCGAGCGGGGTGGCGCGCCGGCGCAGCCCGATCGCCGCACCCGGGCGGGCCCGGACGACGACCAGCTGCTCCTCTCCCCCGTCCTGGCGGGCCACCGTCTCGGCCAGGTCGAGGTCCGGCGGTGGTTCGAAGGCGCCGGCCGGACCGCTCACCCGCGGAGCGCCGACGACCCGGGAGAGCCGGAAGACCCGCGGGGCCTGCCGGTCCAGGTCGTGGCCGACCAGGTACCAGCGGCCGTGCCACGCGACGACCCCCCAGGGGTGCACCCGGCGGCGGGCCGGTGCGCCCTCGTCGGGACGGCGGTAGTCGAACTCGACCAGGCGGCGGTCGCGAGCCGCGGCGTAGCAGGGCTCGAAGGCCGGCTCGTCGGAGTCCAGCCGGGGGCGCAGCGGCAGCGCGCGGGCGGGGTCGACGTCGATCCCGGCGGCCTTGAGCTTGACCAGGGCGCTCTGCGCGGCGCCGGCCAGCTGCGCGGACTCCCACAGCCGCAGCGCCAGGCCCACGGCGGCGGCCTCCTCGCCGGTGAGGGTGAGCTCGGGCAGCTCGTAGTCGGCGCGCGCGATGCGGTAGCCGTCCTCGGTGTCGAACGCGCTGGTCCGACCGGTCTCCAGCGGGACGCCCATCTCGCGGAGGTCGGCCTTGTCCCGCTCGAACATCCGCTTGAACGCCTCGTCGGCGCGCTCGGTGCCGTCGTCGAGCTCGTACCCGGGCACCGTGGCGCGGATGCGGGCGGCGCTGACGTACTGCCGGGTGCCGAGGAGGGCGATGACCAGGTTGACCAGTCGCTCCGCCCGCTTCGCCGCCACGGAGCTCAGCGTAGGGCCACACCACCGACCGGCTCTCGCTGCCCGGCCCCGGTGCAGGGGCCCGCGCCGAGCGTGCGAGGCGTGGGGGGCACCGGGGTCCTTCCTCTAGCCTCCCTGCCGTGGGGGACGACCAGACGACCGAGACCAGGATCCGGTGGCGGCGCGGCACGGTGACCGCCGTGGGCCGCTCGTGGCGCGACGCCGTCGAGCTGACCGTCGAGGTCCCCGGCGACGGCGCGGTCCGCTCGCTGGCGCACCCCTCGCTCGTCGGCACGCCCGAGGTCGGCGACGACGTGCTGCTCAACACCACGGCGTGGGCGCAGCGGCTGGGCACCGGCGGGTACGCCCTCGTGGTCGCCGTCCCGGACCGGCTGCCGCCGGACCCGACCGGCCCTGGCCACCTGGTCAAGGCCCGGTACACGCCGTTGCAGGTGAGCGTGCAGGGCGTGGACGAGCAGGAGACCGAGCACCACGAGGCGATCGCGGCGGCCGACGACATCGACGGCATGCCCGTCGTCGTGGCCGACCTGCACTCGGCGCTGCCGGCGGTGCTGATCGGCATCCTGGCCACCGACCCCGACCTCAAGGTCGCCTACGTGATGACCGACGGCGGTGCGCTGCCGGCCGGCTTCTCCCGGACGCTGTCGGCGCTGCGGGCCTCCCTGGCCGGGGTCGTCACGGTGGGCCAGGCCTTCGGCGGGGACCTCGAGGCGGTCACCGTGCACACCGGCCTGCTGGCGGCCCGCCACGTGCTCGGCGCCGACGTCGCCGTCGTCAGCCAGGGGCCGGGCAACCTCGGCACCGGGACGCCCTGGGGGTTCTCCGGGGTGGCCGCCGGGGAGGCGTGCAACGCCGTGGCGGTGCTCGGCGGACTGCCGGTGGGCGCGCTGCGGATCTCCGACGCCGACCCGCGGCCACGGCACCGCGGGGTGTCGCACCACTCGCTGACCGCGTTCGGGCGGGTGGCGCTGGGCGGGGTCACGCTCGTGGCGCCGCGCGGCCTCGGCTCGGAGCTGGGCCGCCAGGTCGAGGAGGACCTCGCCGGCCAGCCGGAGCGCAACCCGGTGGTGTGGATCGACGTCGACGGGCTGGAGGAGGCGCTGGGCCTCTCCCCCGTGCCGCTGTCGACGATGGGCCGAGGCTACGACCAGGAGCGGCCGTACTTCCTCGCCGCCGCGGCCGCCGGGCGCTACGCCGCCCTGCAGGTTCCGCTCCCGCCCGTTCCCGAGGAGTCCGAGGCGGCCACGGCCGGCTGACCGGCGCGCCTCACATCGAGGCGATGAGCTTCTCGACGCGCTCGTCGACGGACTTGAACGGGTCCTTGCACAGCACGGTCCGCTGGGCCTGGTCGTTGAGCTTCAGGTGCACCCAGTCGACGGTGAAGTCGCGGCGCTTCTCCTGCGCCCGGCGGATGAACTCGCCGCGGAGCTTGGCGCGGGTGGTCTGCGGCGGCACGTTCTTCGCCTCGAAGACCCGCGGCTCGTGCGCCACCCGGTCGACCTGGCCGTTGCGCTCGAGCAGGTAGTACAGCCCGCGCTTGCGGCTGATGTCGTGGTAGGCGAGGTCCAGCTGCGCCACCCGCGGGTGCGACAGCGGCATGTCGTGCTTGGCGCGGTAGCGCTCGATCAGCTGGAACTTGGTCGCCCAGTCGATCTCGCGGTCGATGAGCAAGAGGTCGCCGCTGTCGACGGCCTTGAGCACCCGCCCCCACAGCTCCAGCATCTGCCGGTGCACCGGGCCGAAGCCCTCGCGGTCGACGAACTCGGTGGCTCGGGCGTGGTACTCGCCCTGGATCTCCAGCGCCGACATCTCCCGGCCGTTGGCCAGGCGGACCTTGCGCCGGCCGGTCATGTCGTGGCTGATCTCGCGGATGGCGCGGATCGGGTTCTCCAGCGCCATGTCCCGGATGGGGACGCCGGCCTCGATCATCCGCAGCACGAGGTCGGTGGAGGCGACCTTGAGCAGCGTCGTCGTCTCGCTCATGTTCGAGTCGCCGACGATGACGTGCAGCCGGCGGTAGCGCTCGGCGTCGGCGTGCGGCTCGTCGCGGGTGTTGATGATCGGCCGGGAGCGGGTGGTGGCGCTGGAGACGCCCTCCCAGATGTGCTCGGCGCGCTGGCTGACGCAGTAGATCGCGCCGCGGGGGGTCTGCAGCACCTTGCCGGCGCCGACGACGATCTGCCGGCTCACGAGGAACGGGATGAGGACGTCGGCCAGGCGGCTGAACTCGCCGTGCCGGCCGACCAGGTAGTTCTCGTGGCAGCCGTAGCTGTTGCCGGCGGAGTCGGTGTTGTTCTTGAACAGGTAGATGTCGCCGGTGACGCCCTCCTCGGCCAGCCGCTGCTCGGCGTCGACCAGCAGGCCCTCGAGGATCCGCTCGCCCGCCTTGTCGTGGACGACCAGCTCGGTGAGGTCGTCGCACTCGGCGGTGGCGTACTCGGGGTGACTGCCCACGTCCAGGTACAGGCGCGAGCCGTTGCGCAGGAAGACGTTGGAGCTGCGGCCCCAGGACACCACGCGGCGGAACAGGTAGCGGGCGACCTCGTCCGGGGACAGTCGCCGCTGGCCCCGGAAGGTGCACGTGACGCCGTACTCGGTCTCGATCCCGAAGATCCGTCGGTCCACGACCCGAGCCTAGGCGTCCGGGACGACATCGGCCGGTCCCGCGCGGGACCGGCCGGAGTCGTCAGACCGGAGCGCCCTCGCCGCCGTCCTCGCTGCCGCCGGCGGTGTCCGGCGCCGCGGGGTCGCCGAGGCCGGGCGGGGTGCCCGGGGCGGGGCTGCTGGGGACGTGCGCCGCCGTCGCGCCGTCGGCTCCCCCGTCGGCGTCGCTGCCGAGCAGGGAGGCCAGCGCCGCGCCCACGACCCGGCGGAAGGCCCGCTTGGGGCGGCGCCGGTCGAGGACGGCCACCTCGAGCTGGGACGCCGGCAGCAGCTCGCCGTCCCCGCCGTTCTGGTTGACGGCGGGGCTGACCGCCGACAGGGCGCGCACGCCGACCGAGAGCGCGTCGGCCAGCGCCATGCCGGGGGTGAAGTTCTCCCGCAGGTGCCCGGCAACGGCGTCGGCCTGGCCGCCCATGACGACGAAGTCGGACTCGTCGACGATGGAGCCGTCGAAGGTGAGCCGGTACAGCTGGTCGGTCTCCGGGCTGGTGCCGACCTCGGCGACGCAGAGCTCGACCTCGAACGGCTTCATCTGCTCGGTGAAGACGGTGCCGAGGGTCTGCGCGTAGGCGTTGGCGATGACCCGGCCGGTGACGTCGCGCCGGTTGTAGGAGTAACCGCGCACGTCGGCCAGCCGGACCCCGGCGACCCGCAGGCTCTCGAACTCCGAGTAACGGCCGACCGCGGCGAAGCCGATCCGGTCGTAGAGCTCGCTGACCTTGTGCAGGGTGGCGCTGGGGTTCTCGGCGATGAACAGGATGCCGTCGGCGTAGGTGAGGACGGCGACGCTGCGACCGCGGGAGATGCCCTTGCGGGCGTACTCCGAGCGGTCGCGCATGACCTGCTCGGCGGAGGCGTAGTAGGGCATGGTCATGGCGTCAGGCCCCCCGTCCGGTGGCGTCGCGGTCGGCGGCCGACCGCTCGGTGACGATCGTGTCGGCGACGGCGGCCACCTCGTCGTCGGTCAGCCGCACCGCGCCCTCGGCGTCGACGCGGTAGACGATCGGGTAGAGCCGGCGGACCGGGTCGGGGCCACCGGTGGCGGAGTCGTCGTCGGCGGCGTCGTAGAGGGCCTCGACGACGGTGCGGGTGGCGGCGTCGGCGGACAGGTCCTGGCGCCAGGTCTTCTTGAGCGAGCTCTTCGCGAACAGCGAGCCCGAGCCGACCGCGGCGTAACCGCGCTCCTCGTAGTTCCCGCCGGTGACGTCGTAGCTGAAGATCCGCCCGGGGGTGGTGCCCGGGGTGGTGCCCGGGGCGGCGTCGAGGTCGAAGCCGGCGAAGAGCGGGACGACGGCCAGACCCTGCATCGCCGCGCCCAGGTTGCCGCGGATCATGCCGGCCAGCCGGTTGGCCTTGCCGTCGAGGGAGAGGGTCAGGCCCTCGATCTTCTCGTAGTGCTCGAGCTCGACCTGGTAGAGCCGGACCATCTCGATCGCGATGCCGGCGGCGCCGGCGATGCCGATGACCGACCACGAGTCGGCCGGGTAGACCTTCTCGATGTCGCGGCTGGAGATCAGGTTGCCCATCGTGGCGCGGCGGTCGCCGCCCATGAGGACGCCGCCGTCGTAGGTGACGGCCACGATCGTCGTCCCGTGCGGCGTCAGGTCACCGGCCGGCAGCTGCGGGAGCGGCCGGCGGCCGGGCAGCAGGTCGGGGGCGGTGGTCGCCAGGAAGTCGGTGAAGGAGGAGCCCACGCGGTCCAGGTACGCGGCCGGGAACCCGCTCCGCTCGGTCGGCCACTGGCTCAACCCGTCCACCTCTCCGCACCCTCGACGAGGGGCTGACGATCACTGGTCCGCGCACCGACCGGCGCGCCCGTCCGACCCTACCGGCGCGCTCCGACGCCGCCAGGCGAGTCCGGTCCCCTACCGTGCCGGGGTCGCCGTCCCGGATCGCGAGGAGTCGCCGTGTCCGCCGAGCCCCACCCGGTCGAGGTCCCCCGCGTGCCCCAGGCCCGACGGACGCGCTCGCTGGCGCTGCGCGGGGTGCTGCTGGTGCCGTTCGCGGGCGCCGCGGCGTTCGTGGCGGTGTGGCTGTTCGTCGCCGGGAGCGCGCTGTTGGCGTTCGTGGTGCCGTTCCTGGTGGCGGGGCTGCCGTTCGGCTCCTACCTGCAGGTGCGGGGCAACGCGGTGCGGGAGGTGCGGTGGGACGGCGCGGTGCTCGCCGGGCGCACCGCCCTGGGCTGGCAGGGCGTCGAACTGGCGCGGGTCCGGGCGGTGGAGGTCGGCCTCGGCAAGGACGACGTGGTGCTGCAGCTGGGCCTGGCCGACGATGCGGGGCACCTCGAGGTGCAGTGGGCGCTGCTCACCGCCACACCGGGGGCGGACGAGGTCCGGGCCGCGCTGCTCGACCGGCAGCGGCACGGCGTCGTGCTCCCGACCGCGCTCTGCCGGGCGTGGGGTGAGGAGCCCGTCGCGGGGGCGACTGACCGCGGCGCGATCCCGCCGGAGCTGCGGCCGGCACCGGAC
The DNA here is from genome assembly GCF_003319125.1 of Blastococcus sp. TF02A-26. Lineage (GTDB taxonomy): Bacteria > Actinomycetota > Actinomycetes > Mycobacteriales > Geodermatophilaceae > Trujillonella. Next base: position 120,801 of record NZ_QOHG01000011.1, read on the forward strand.
CGGGCGGTCGACCGCGCGGTGACCGCTGCGTCTCTTGTCGCGGCGGCGGTGGGGGTCGTGCTCGCGTTCGTCGTGTGAGCCGTCAGGCGGAGGGCCGGTCCGTCTCCGCGATCAGCGCCGCCAGCCGGGCGCGGACGCGCTCGCGCGAGGTGGAGCCCGCCACCCGATGGCGGAGCACGACCGACTCGGGACGCGGCGCCCGCCGGGCCGGTCGAGGAGCCGCCGACTCGCCGTGCCGCTCGACGTAACGGGCAGCCTCGCGCAGAAGCGGCGGATCGTCACGGAACAGGCCTAATCCGTGATTGCACCGCTGACAGAGCAGTTGTCGAACACGACCCGAGCTGTGGTCATGGTCGAGGTGCTGAGGGTGCAGGTCACGACAGATGGCGCACCGATCGCCCTGCATGTCACGGAGCGCGGCAATCGCCGACTTCGTGAGGCCGTACTGGCGATAGAAGTACCCGTCCGCGTTCGCTGCGCTGTGGCACCGTTTGCAGCGGCTGCCGAAGCCGGAAGCGCTTCTCGCATTTCGCGTGTAGTCGGCATGCGCGACCGCCCGCTCGCACGTCGGACACCACCGATAGCCGTCCGGGATCCAGGAGTGGTCTCGGACCTCTCGGCCCAGCTTGCGGCGACTCTCCCGATACCAGCGACGGTTGCGTTCGCGATTGCACTCGAGGCAGTAGAACGACAGACCATCGGCCTGTGCGCGGTTGCGCCCGAACTCCGCGGAGGGGAGGTGGCGTCCACAGTGAGGACAGGTCTTGCTCATCGCTCAGAGTGACCTAACGATCACTCTCCGCCCTTCTGAACGTAGGACCGAACAAACTCCTCTGCATTTTCCTCGAGGACTTCGTCGATCTCGTCCAGGATGGAGTCGACGTCCTCGGTCAACTTCTCCTGGCGCTCGGCGACGTCGGTGTCGACCGAGGCCTCGACCTCGTCGGTCTCCTCGCGCGACCGCGTGGCCTTCTGCTGCCCGCCGGTGTCCCTCGTGGCCATGCCGACCTCCTGTACAGAGTCGAAGTGCCTGCTGGACCGAACGCTACCCGCGGGGTGTGACATCCAGGCGTCCCACGGGCTCAACCACCCGTGATGGTGTCGACCAGCTCCTGCGCGGTGGCCGTGGCCTCGAACAGCGCGCCCACGTGCTCGCGGGTCCCCCGCAGCGGCTCCATGGTCGGCACCCGCACCAGGTTCTCCCGGCCGAGGTCGAACACGACCGAGTCCCAGGACGCGGCGGCGATCTGCGCCGGGTACCGGCGCAGGCACTCGCCGCGGAAGAACGCCCGGGTGTCCGACGGCGGGGTGACCATCGCGCGGGTCACCTCCTCCTCGGTCAGCAGCCGCTGCATCGAGCCGCGCGCCACCAGCCGCTGGTACAGCCCCTTCTCCGGGCGCACGTCGCTGTATTGCAGGTCGACGAGCTTCAGCCGCGAGTCACCCCAGGCCAGGCCGTCGCGGGACCGGTAGCCCTCCAGCAGCCGCAGCTTCGCCGGCCAGTCCAGCCGGTCGGCCAGCCGCATCGGGTCGTCGGCCAGGACCTCGAGCACCTCGGCCCACCGGCGCAGCACGTCGTCGGTCTGCTCGTCGCTCTCGCCGCGCTGCTCGACGAAGCGCTGCGCCTGCTCGAGGTAGGCCTCCTGCACCTCGAGCGCGGTCATCCGCTGGCCGGTGCGCAGCCGCACCTTGTACGACAGCGACGGGTCGTGGCTGATCGCCTGCAGCGCGGCGACCGGCTCCTCCATCGTCAGGTCCCGGGTGAGCGCCCGGCCCTCGATCATCGCCAGCACCAGCGACGTCGTCCCCACCTTGAGATAGGTGGACTCCTCGGCGAGGTTGGCGTCGCCGATGATCACGTGCAGCCGGCGGTACTCGTCGGGGTTGGCGTGCGGCTCGTCGCGGGTGTTGATGATCGGCCGCTTGAGCGTCGTCTCCAGGCCCACCTCGACCTCGAAGAAGTCCGAGCGCTGGGTCAGCTGGAAGCCCTGGGTGCGGCCCTCGGTGCCGATGCCCACCCGGCCGGACCCGGCGAAGACCTGGCGGGTCACGAAGAACGGGATGAGCCCGCGGATGATGTCGACGAACGGCGTCCGGCGGTCCATCAGGTAGTTCTCGTGCGCGCCGTACGAGGCGCCCTTGCCGTCGGTGTTGTTCTTGTAGAGCTGGATGGGCTGCGTCCCCGGCACACGGGCGGCCCGCCGGGCGGCCTCGGCCATGACCCGCTCCCCCGCCTTGTCCCAGAGGACGATGTCGCGGGGGTTGGTCACCTCCGGCGTGGAGTACTCGGGGTGCGCGTGGTCGACGTACAGGCGGGCGCCGTTGGTGAGGATGACGTTGGCCATCCCCGCGTCGTCCTCGTAGTCGTTGTGGTCCAGCGCCTGTGCCGGGGACAGGTCGAACCCGCGGGCGTCGCGCAGCGGCGACTCCTCCTCGAAGTCCCAGCGGGCGCGGCGCGGGGTGGGCGCCTCGGCGACCGACCAGGCGTTGACCACCTGGCTGGACAGCGTCGTCGGGTTCGCCGTCGGCTGCCCGGGCACCGAGATGCCGTACTCGACCTCGGTGCCCATGACCCGCCGCACGCTCATGGGCCAACCCTAGGCCGCTGCGCCGTCCGGCCGTCGGACCCGTCCGGGGCCCGCCTCAGGGGTGGACGGTCCCGGTCACGGTGCCGCCGCCGGCGGGTGCCACGACGCAGCGCGGCTCACCGGCCGACCCCCAGTCGTCGGCGGTGTCCACCCACACGTCGGCCGCGTAGCCCAGCGGCGGCGCACCGCCCAGGTATTCCTGCACCGCCTCGGCGCAGCTCGGCACCAGGCCCAGCCGGGTCGGCTCGTCCGGGTAGGGCGCGTCGTAGTCGAGGTCGGCCAGCGCGTACCCCACCGGCTCGGCCCCGTGCGGCTCCGAGCAGGGGACGATGAAGTGGTCCCGCGCGTTGCCGGCCAGGCACACCCGGTACGCGGCCGCGTCCGGACCGTCCAGCGCGCCGGCCATCACCCCCGGCGCGGTCTCCGGACCGGCGTAGCCGTAGTAGACGTCGCAGCGCATCCACCGTGCCCCCGCCTCCCACTGGTCCTCGTCGGGCAGGAAGACCGAGTAGTAGGCGTACGGGTCCTCCGGGTCCTCCCCGCCCAGGTAGGTCACGAGGTCGTCGAGCCCGCACAGCTCGCCCATGGCGGTGGCGAGGTCGTCGTCCTCGTACAGCTCGTCCTCCGACGGCCGCTCGTCGTCCGGGCCGAGGCCGGTGTCGCCGACGGCCATCGTCTCGGCGGAGTGGTCCTCGCCGCACGACACCGGCGGCGGCGGGTCCAGCACCTCGTACTCGTCGCCGTCGGCCAGGTCGTAGCACGTACCGACGACCGGCGGGGCCGCCGGATCGGCCCCGCCCGGACCGGCCACCGGCACCGTGGGCTTCGCCGCCCCGTACGAGGCCGGCGAGGCGTCCCCGGCCACCGTCCCCGTGCAGCCGGCCAGCAGCGTCAGCCCGGCCACGAGGAGCAGGGCCGGGCGGACGCCCACTACAGGTACTGGCCGGTGTTGGTGGCGGTGTCGATGGCGCGGCCGGACTCGTTGCCCTTCCCGCTGATGAGCGTGCGGATGTAGACGATCCGCTCGCCCTTCTTCCCCGAGATCCGCGCCCAGTCGTCGGGGTTGGTCGTGTTGGGCAGGTCCTCGTTCTCCTTGAACTCGTCGAGGCACGCCTGCATCAGGTGCCCGACCCGCAGGCCGCCGGCGCCGGTCTCCAGCCGCTCCTTGATCGCCATCTTCTTGGCGCGGTCGACGATGTTCTGCAGCATCGCCCCGGAGTTGAAGTCCTTGAAGTACAGGACCTCCTTGTCGCCGTTGGCGTAGGTCACCTCGAGGAAGCGGTTCTCCTCGCTCTCGGTGTACATCCGCTCGACGGTCCGCTGGATCATCCCGGCGATCGTCGCCTCGCGGCTGCCGCCGTGCTCGGCCAGGTCGTCGGGGTGCAGCGGCAGCGTCGTCGTCAGGTACTTGCCGAAGATGTCGCGCGCCGCCTCGGCGTCGGGCCGCTCGATCTTGATCTTCACGTCGAGGCGGCCGGGCCGCAGGATCGCCGGGTCGATCATGTCCTCGCGGTTGGAGGCGCCGATGACGATGACGTTCTCCAGGCCCTCGACGCCGTCGATCTCGCTCAGCAGCTGCGGGACGATCGTGCTCTCCACGTCGGAGGACACGCCCGAGCCGCGGGTGCGGAAGATCGAGTCCATCTCGTCGAAGAAGACGATGACCGGCGTGCCCTCGCTGGCCTTCTCGCGGGCGCGCTGGAAGACCAGCCGGATGTGCCGCTCGGTCTCGCCGACGTACTTGTTGAGCAGCTCCGGGCCCTTGATGTTGAGGAAGTAGGAGCGCCCGGAGTTCGAGCTCTCCTCGCCCCGGGCCGCGGCGACCTTCTTGGCCAGCGAGTTGGCCACGGCCTTGGCGATCAGCGTCTTCCCGCAGCCGGGCGGGCCGTACAGCAGGATCCCCTTCGGCGGCCGCAGCTCGAACTCGCGGAACAGGTCGGCGTGCAGGAACGGCAGCTCGACGGCGTCGCGGATCTGCTCGATCTGCCGGGACAGGCCACCGATGTCGCTGTAGTCGATGTCGGGGACCTCTTCGAGGACGAGCTCCTCGACCTCGCTCTTGGGGATCTTCTCGTAGACGTAGCCCGAGCGGGTCTCCAGCAGCAGGGAGTCGCCGCTGCGCAGCGTCGTCCCGGTGAGCGAGTCGGCGAGGAAGACCACGCGCTCCTCGTCGGTGCGGCCGATCACCAGGGCCCGCCGGACCTCGCCGTCGACCGGCTCGAGCAGCTCCTTGAGCAGCACGATCTCGCCGCCGCGCTCGAAGCCGCGCGCCTCGACGACGTTCATCGCCTCGTTGAGCATCAGCTCCTGGCCGTGCTGGAGCTCGTCGAGGTCGACCGACGGGGACACCGCGACGCGCAGCTTCCGGCCGCCGGTGAAGACGTCGATCGTGTCGTCCTCGTGGCGGGTGAGGAAGACGCCGTAGCCCGACGGCGGCTGCCCGAGCCGCTCGACCTCCTCCTTGAGCGCGACCAGCTGCTCGCGGGCCTCGCGCAGGGTGCCGGCCAGCTTGTCGTTGCGCTCGGAGAGGAACGCCGCGCGGCCCTCGGCCTCGGCGATCCGCTCCTCCAGGGCACGCACCGTCCGGGGGCTCTCGGCCACCTTGCGGCGCAGGAGACCGATCTCCTCCTCGAGGTAGGAGATCTGGCTGAGCAGCGCCGTCACGTCACGTTCACGCCGCGCTCGGAACTCGTCGGGACCCAGGGTCATCGCGCACCTCCAGCACAGCTCGGGGGGAGCCAGGACGCAAATCTATACACGCGAGGACCGACACCGCCGCCGCCTCGCGCAGCCGTTCCGGAGCTGGTACCGGCCGCGGTTCAGTACTTCTGGGCGCGGCGCTGGCGGACCGGGGCGACGGTGCCGTCGGCCAGCCGGCGGGTGGTCACCAGGAACGCCGTGTGGGCGACCATCCGGTGCTCGGGACGGACGGCGAGGCCCACCGCGTGCCAGGGGCGCAGCAGCGACTCCCAGGCGTGCGGCTCGGTCCACACCCCCTGCTCGCGCAGCGCCTCGACGTAGGTCGACAGTTGCGTCGTCGTCGCCACGTAGCCGACGAGGACGCCGCCCGGGCGCAGCGCCGCGGCGACCGTGGGCAGCACCGCCCACGGCTCGAGCATGTCGAGCACCACCCGGTCGACGACCTCCTCGGCGGGGTGGTCGGCCAGGTCGCCCAGCCGCAGGCTCCAGTTGTCCGGCACCTCGCCGAAGAACGCGCCGACGTTGCCACGGGCGACGTCGGCGAAGTCCTCCCGGCGCTCGTAGCTGGTGACCGAACCGCCGCTGCCGACCGCACGCAGCAACGAGCAGGTGAGCGCGCCGGAGCCCGCGCCGGCCTCGAGCACCCGCATCCCGGGCCCGACGTCGCCGAAGCCGACGATCTGGGCGGCGTCCTTGGGGTAGATCACCTGGGCGCCACGCGGCATGGAGAGCACGAAGTCGGCCAGAAGCGGGCGCAGCGCGAGGTAACCGGTGTTGGCGGTCGAGTGGACGACCGAGCCCTCGGGGGCGCCGATGAGGTCGTCGTGCTCGATCGCGCCGCGGTGGGTGTGGAACTGCTTGCCGGCCTCGAGGACGACGGTGTGGTGCCGCCCCTTCGGGTCGGTCAGCTGCACCCGGTCCCCGACCCGGAACGCTCCCGCGACGGGCTCGCGGGGCGCCGGCGCGGCGTCGGGCACGGTCTCGGGGGGCTGCTCCTGCTGCGGGTCCACGGGCGCCGAGCGTACGGAGAGGCCCGGAGTGGGCTGGGACTCACCGGCGACGCGCCGCAGAGCACTCGGAACTGTCGGTGGTCCGACCTAGCCTCGGGTGCATGACGGCGCTCCACCCCGATCCGGTCTCCGCTCCCCCGGCCACCTCCGCCGACGTCGCGGGCGGGCCGGCGCCGGAGCAGCCCGCCTCGGCTCCGCGCCGGCCCTCGCTGTCGCCCAGCCGGGCGGCCGACTTCAAGACCTGCCCGCTGCTCTACCGCTTCCGCACCATCGACCGGCTGCCCGAGCGCAAGAGCCTCGCGGCGGTGCGCGGCACCCTGGTCCACGCCGTCCTGGAGAAGCTGTACGACCTGCCCGCCCCCGAGCGGACGCCGGAGTCGGCCCAGGCGCTGCTCGCCCCGGCGTGGGAGGAGCTGTCGGCCGACCCGGCGGTCACCGAGCTGTTCACGCCGGTCGAGGGCGAGGAGGCGCCGCCGTCGCTGGAGGCGTGGCTGGCCTCGGCCGGGAAGCTGGTCGAGTCCTACTTCTCCCTGGAGGACCCGACCCGCATCCAGCCCGAGGGTCGGGAGCAGCTGGTCGAGGTCACGCTGCCCGACGGGCTGCTGCTGCGCGGCTTCGTCGACCGGCTCGACGTCGCCCGCAACGGCGCGCTGCGGGTGGTGGACTACAAGACCGGCGCCATGCCGCGCGAGGCCTTCGAGGGCAAGGCGCTGTTCCAGATGAAGTTCTACGCGCTGGTGCTGTGGCGCACCCGCGGCGTGGTGGCCAGCCAGCTGAAGCTGATCTACCTCGGCGGCAGCGCCGACGCGCTGACCTACGCGCCCGAGGAGGGTGAGCTGGTCCGCTTCGAGCGGACGCTGCAGGCGATCTGGTCGGCGATCGAGCGCGCGGTGTCCACCCAGGACTTCCGGCCCAACCGGACCCGGTTGTGCGACTGGTGCGACCACCAGGCGCTGTGCCCGTCGTTCGGCGGCACTCCCCCGCCGTTCCCCGCCGAGGCCGCCGCGGCCGCCGGCTGGGCGACGCTGCCGGTCGTCGAGCGCGACTGACGGAGGACCGCACCTAGGCTCCCGCCCGTGGCCCTCGAGTTCGACCGGCTGACCGCCGTCCTCGCCGACCAGACCGAGCTGCTGCGCGAGATCGTCCGCGAGGCCGATCCGGCGACGCCGGTGCCGAGCTGCCCCGGCTGGACGATCGGCGCCCTCGTGCGGCACCTGGCCGGCGGCCAGCGCTGGGCCGCCGAGCTGGTCGCCACCCGCGCGATCGAGCCACCGGAGGACGCCTTCTTCCGGGACGTCGTGCGCGATCCCGAGCAGTCCCCCGCCGAGCTCGACGCCCAGCTGGCGGAGAGCTCCGCCGCACTGACGGCCGCGCTCCGGGGCGCGGGACCCGACGCCGAGGTCTGGACGCCGTTCGGACCCGGCCCGACCGCCTTCTTCGCCCGCCGCTTCGCGCACGAGACCGCGGTGCACCGCGCCGACGCCACCCTGGCCGCCGGCCGGCCCTACGACCTCGACCCCGAGGTGGCCGTCGACGCCGTGGACGAGTGGCTCGAGCTGGGGTCGGCGCCGCAGATGCTGGAGATCTTCCCCGAGCGCCGCGCCCTCCTCGGCCCCGGCCGGACCGTGCACCTGCACGCCACCGACACCCCCACCGACCTCGAGGCGGAGTGGGTGGTGGATCTGACCGGCGGCGTCCCCTCATGGCGGCGGGCGCACGAGAAGTCCGCGGTCGCCGTCCGCGGCCCGCTGACCGGGCTGGTGCTGCTGGTCTACGGCCGGCGCGCGGTGGAGCAGACCGGTGCCGAGGTCTTCGGCGACCGCGCCCTGCTCGACGCCTGGCTGGCCTCGAACCCCTTCGGCTGAACCCCGCCCCGGAGCGGCACCGGGATGCGGCAGGATCGGTGCCCATGACCGAGCAGCCGGCGGACGGGCCGATCCCGGGCGACATCCCCTTCGGCCTGCTGTGGGGCATCAAGCGGTCGTTCGTCGCCTACGTGCGCCGGATGCCCGACGGTCAGGGGTCGATCCACGACGGTGCCGTCCCGCTGGGCGAGGACACCATCCTGTTCCCCGCCGTCGGAGGCGTGGACGCCGGCGGGAGCACGTTCGCCTTCCGCGGGGACGTCCGCTTCAAGGGGCACGGCGGGATGCTGTTCGTCCGCGTCGCGGCGCCGCTGATCACCGTGCGCGACGATCGGGCCGAGCTCTCCATCGAGGACCCGTACGCCCGGGCCGACGCCGACCGCGTCCCCCTGGTCACCCTGCAGCTCCGGCCCGGCCCGGCTCCCGAGGGGGCCCGGGTGTGGCTCGGCTCCGACGTCCGGCTGACCGAGGCCGGCGCGACGCTGTTCAACGACGTCTACCAGCCGGGCGAGCCGTTCGAGCAGCTCAGCGTGGTCCTCCCGGCCGAGGGCTGAGCGCTCAGCAGCCGGCGGTCTCCCGGTCGGTGAGCAGCGCCCCGAGGTCGGCGACGCCGACCCCGGTCAGGGTCTCCCGCAGCACCAGCCCGGGTGCGGGGTCGATCACCTGCATCGCCGGGACCCCGAGCACCGCGGCGCCCGCCGCCAGGCCCGACGTCACGCCCACCACCGAGTCCTCCACCACCACGCAGCAGCGCACGTCGACCCCGAGCGCGGCGGCGGCCTGCAGGTAGGGCGCGGGATCGGGCTTGCGGGCCGGGACCTCGTCGCCGCAGACGGTGACGGCGAAGGGCGCCGAGCCCTCGAACGACCGGGCGATGGCGGCGAGCACCAGGTCGGTGAGGCGCCGGGGCGTCGTCGTCACCAGCGCCGTCGGCACGCCCGCGGCGCGGACGCCGGCCAGCAGCTCGCGGGCACCCGGCCGCCACTGCACACCGGCGCCCATCAGCTCCGCGACGCGGTCCTCGACCCAGCGGGCGTCGGTGTCCACGCGCTGCTCGTCGGCGGGCAGGCCGAGCTCGGCGTGGACGATCGCCATCGAGGTGCGCATGCTCGTGCCCACCGTCGCCGCGCGGCCCTCGGCGCTCAGCGCCCCGCCGCGCCGGGCGGCGAGCTCGTGCAGGGCCTGGCCCCAGAGCTCCTCGGTCTCCACCAGCGTGCCGTCCATGTCGAAGAGCACGGCGGCGGGGGCGGGGAAGCTGCTCATCGTCGGCCACGGTACGGGGGCGGCCCGGACGCGCTGTGAGACGGTGCGGGCATGGCTGAGCGCGCCCTGTTCGTCCGCGACGGCGACGCCTTCGTCGCCACCGAGCTGTCCCAGGGCGCCTGGGACCCCCGCGACGCCAACGGCGGCTCGACCCTCGCGCTGCTCGCGCACTGCCTGGCCGACGTCCCGACGCTGGTGCCGATGACGCTGAGCCGGATGACCGCGGACCTCGTGCGGCCCCTCCCGCTGGGCCGGCCGGTCACGGTGGCCTCCACCGTCGTGCGCGAGGGCAAGAAGATCCAGCTGGTCGACCTGCACCTGCTCGTCGGCGACGTGCTGCTCGCCCGCGCCTCGGCGCTGCGGCTGCGCGACGCCGACCTCTCCGACCGCGACGACCTGCCCACCGGCGCACCCGCCGCCTCGTCTCCGCCGCTGGTCCCGCCGGATCGAGCGGTGAGCCTGCGCGAGACGTCGATCTCGCAGGCGGGGTTCCTCGGCGCCGTCGACATGCGCTACGCCGAGCGCACCGACGGGCCCGGTCGCGGGGTGTGGCTGCGGCTGGAGGTGCCGGTCGTCGCCGGCGAGGCGGTATCCACCCTCGCGCGGACGGCGCTGGCCTTCGACTATGCGAACAACATCGGGGTCGAGATGGGCCCGGGCTCGGCCACGACGATCAACCCCGACGTCAGCGCGCACGTCCTGCGCGAGCCCACCGGCGAGTGGGTGGCGCTCACCGGGCAGACCCAGTTCCATCCCGGCCTGGGCCGGGGCGTGTCGACGGCGGCCCTCAGCGACCTCGACGGCGTCTTCGCGCACGTCACCGTCTGCCAGCTGGTGCAGCCCCGTCCGCGGTAGCGACCCGTGCCGCACCCTTGGGCGAGGCGGCCCGCATAGGGCACAATCTTAGCCATGATGGGGACGCTCCGCCGCGGAACGGCGCCGAGGTGAGGCTGACCAGGTCCAGCCTGTGCAACCTGCTCCTGGAGGACGGCGAGGAGGACCTCGCCGTCCTCGTCGCCCGGGCGGACCTGCCCGACGTGCTCGACACCGACCGGGACGCGGCCGCCCTCGCCGCGGTGGGGCTGGACCGCGACGAGCTGGAGGCGCTACTCCCGGCGCTGCCCGCCGCGACGCCCGCCGTCCCCGACGAGAGCCGCGACGCCGCCGTCCGGCACACCCTCTCCTCCCGCTGGGCCGACCTCGTGTCGGCCTGGACCACGGGGCCCCGGACCGGGCGGGGCGAGGCATGACCGGGCTGACCGACACCGCTCCGGCCCGCCTGCACTGGGAGGGGGCGGCCGCCCTGCCCCCGGAGGTCCGCGAGGCGCTGCTCGGCCCCGGCGCGCCGTTCGAGCTGACCACCGAGGACGTCCTCGGCGTCCCGCACACCGTCTTCGTGCGCCGCCCGCGGACCCTGCGCGCCCTGCTGGAGGACAAGACGCCGGCGCAGCTGGAGCTGCCGTTCCTGTACTCGGTGCCGGCCGGGCGGACGTGGACCTACCGCGAGGCGCTCGCCGACATCGACGCGATCGGCGTCCTGCTGCAGCGGCGCCACGGCGTCCGGGCCGGTGACCGCGTCGCGGTCGTGGCCGCCAACCACGCCGAGTACGCGCTGCTGATGTGGGCGGTCGTCTCCGTCGGCGCGGTCGTGACCGGGCTCAACGGGTGGTGGACCGGCCCGGAGCTGCGCCACGGGATCGCGCTCAGCTCGCCGGCCGTGCTGGTCGGTGACGAGCGCCGGCTGGAGCGGCTCGAGCCCGGCTCGGTGCCCGAGGGCGTCCCGGTCCTCCGCCTCGACCGGCTGCACGCCGACGCCCAGCAGTACCTCGGCCAGGTGCCCGAGGCGGTCGACGTCGCCGAGGACGACCCCGCCGTCCTGCTCTTCACCAGCGGCACGACCGGCCGCCCCAAGGGCGCGCTCCTGTCGCACCGGAACATCGTCAACTTCGCCCTGGTCGGCCGGCTGTCCGGCGCGATGGCGACGGCCACCGCGCCGGTGCCCCCGGGCTGGACCCCGCCGCAGGCCTGCTCCATCGTCACCGGCCCGCTGTTCCACGTCTCGGGCATCGCGCCGGTGCTGGTCACCGCCGCCTCCTCCCCCACCAAGCTGGTCTTCCCCGCCCCCGGCCGGTGGGACCCGGTGGTCCTGATGCAACTCGTGCAGGAGCACCGGGCCACCTACCTGGCCGGCGTCCCGACGCAGTTCTGGCGGCTGCTGCGGCACCCGGACATCGAGCGCTACGACCTGTCGTCGGTCACCTCCACCTCCACCGGCGGATCGGCCTTCCCGCCCGAGCTGGTCCGTGCGCTGCACGAGCGGTTCCCGCGGGTGAGGCTCGGCAACGGCTACGGGATGACCGAGACCGTCGGCCTGGGCGCCCGGATCGGCAACGACGCGTTCCTCGAGGTCCCCGAGTCCGTCGGGCCCGCCCAGGTGACCGTCGAGATCGAGGTGCGGCGGGACGACGGGTCCGTCGCGGCCGAGCACGAGGTCGGCGAGGTCTTCCTGCGCAGCCCCTCGGTGTTCCTCGGCTACTGGGACGACCCCGCGGCCACCGCCGCCGCCCTCGACGCGGAGCGCTGGTATCGCACCGGTGACTTCGGGCGGGTGTCCGGCGGCCTGCTGTACCTGGAGAGCCGCCGCCGCGACCTGATCATCCGCGGCGGGGAGAACGTCTACCCGATCGAGGTCGAGAACCGGCTGGTCGAGCACCCGGACATCGACGACGCCGCGGTGATCGGCGTCGATCACCACGACCTGGGGCAGGAGCCGAAGGCCTTCGTCGTCCCGCGGGCGGGCTCCGGGCTCACCGAGGCCGCGGTGCGCGAGTGGTGCGCCCGGGCGCTCGCGCCGTTCAAGGTCCCCGCCTCGGTCGAGTTCCGCACCGCACTGCCCTACAGCGACACGGGCAAGCTGCTCAAGAAGACGCTGGAGGACGAGGAACGGAGCCGCTGACCCCGGCCGTCAGGAGCCGGGTCGCACCCGGGCGCGCAGCCGCTCCACGCCCTCGAGGTAGGCCGGCTGCCGCTGCGACCAGTCCTGCGCGATCTGCTCGACCTCGCCGGCCGTGCGGCCGACCGACAGCGCGCCGCCGAGCGCCAGCGTGGCCTTGGTGCGGCGCAGCAGCTCCCGGTCCCGGGCGGCGACCCGCGAGGTCAGGCCCCGGACCGTCTCGTCGAGGTCGGCGTCGGGCACGGTGCGCCAGACCAGTCCGCACCGCTGCGCCTCCTCGGCGGTGATGCGGTCGCCGAACAGGACCAGGGCCGCGGTGCCCTGGCGGCCGATCCGCTCCTGCATGCGCGTGAGGTAGCCGCCGCCGGGGTGGATGCCGATGTCGAGGAACCGGATGTCGAAGGTGACGCTCTCGGCCGCGACGACGACGTCGCAGGCGAGGAGGAAGTTGACGCCGGCGCCGATGACCGGCGCGTGCACGGCGGCCACCACCGGGACGGGGAGCGCGGCGAGCGCCGCGAAGCCCCGGTACACCGCGGTCGGGTCGCCCGAGGGCTCGAGCAGCGAGTCCACGTCCCCGCCGGCCGAGAACACCGGCCCCTCGGCGCGCAGCACGACCACGTGTACCGACCGGTCCTGGCGCAGCCGCTCGCACGCCCGGGCGAGCTGGTCGACCAGCACGGGGTTGCAGCTGTTGCGCCGGCCGACGTCGACCAGGGTCACCTCCGCCACGGCGTCGTGCACGCGTACCGACACCGCGGTCCGCTCGCCGTCCACCGTCATGCCGGGCGACGGGTGGCGAGGGTCCAGCCGTTGTCCTTCATGACCTTCTCGGCGTCGGCCATCGTGTAGTCGAAGTTCTGCAGGTCCTTGATGTAGCTGGCGGGCTCGGCGAGGCCCTCCACGTGTGGGTAGTCCGAGCCCATGAGGATGTGCTCGGGCCCGAGCAGCTGCAGCAGGCTCTTCAGCTCGTCCTCGTAGAACGGTGCCACCCAGACGTGCCGCTTGAAGGTCTCCCGCGGGTCCTCGGGGAACAGGTGCGGCACCTGACCCCAGGCCTTGGTGAGCTTCTCGAACAGGTGGAAGACCCACGACGAGCCGGTCTCGATGGCGGCGATGCGCAGGTTCGGGAAGCGGGAGAACAGCCCCAGCGCCAGGTGGCTGGCGATGGTGTCCTGCATGTAGCTGGCCGAGTGCAGGCTGCGGAACGCGTTGGCGCGGAACGCCTCGGCGAAGTCGTTCTCGCCCCAGTCGCCCAGGTACTTCGTGTAGAGGGTGTCGCCGCCGTGGTAGATCACGGTGATCCCGGAGTCGTTGGCCAGCTGCCAGAACCCGTCGAACATCGCGTCACCCGGGGCCTTGTGCCCGAGCACCGTCTTCACCGGCCCGCCGACCATGACGACGAAGCGGGCGTCCCGGTCCAGGGCCCACTGGAGCTCGCGGACGGCGTTGTCCGGGTCCGACAGCGTGATGTAGGGCGCCGCGAAGATCCGGTTCCGGTACGCGAAGCCCCAGTCCTCGTCGAGCCAGCGGTTGAACGCCCGGAACGCCGCCGTCATCGCCGGGATGTCGTGGCACAGTGCGGTCTCCATGCCGACCCCCAGGGTGGGCAGCATGATGCAGGCGTCCATGCCCTGGCGGTCCATCAGCGCCAGCCGCGCGTCGCGGTCGCGGTACTCGGCCCGGATCGGCTCCAGCTCGCCGAACAGCTTGCTGGGGTCGGCGCTCTTGGGGTTGCGCCCGCGGAAGTACTCGTCCATGACGCCGGGGGCGGCGACCGGGTCGAAGGTCGGGTTCGGGATGAACTTGTTGACCTTCTCCCCCACCAGCAGCCGCGTCCTGCCCTCCACCTGCACCCACTGCATCGCGCGCTTGCGGAACTGCGGCTCGATGTGCCGGGTGAAGGCGTCCAGGGCCTCGTAGTAGTGGTTGTCGCAGTCGAAGAACCGGAACGGCAGGTCGGTCACGGGGGTGCCTCTCTCCGAGGTGGGCGGCGGGCCGGGCCACTAGAATAGAACAGCGTTTCAGTTAGGACAAGGCTCAGCCCCGGGGCAGGCCCAGCACGTGCTCGGCGACGACGTTGAGCTGGATCTCCACCGTCCCGCCGCCGATCAGCAGCTGGGGCGTGGACAGGTACGCCGCGGCCGGCCCGTCGGTCTCCACGGCCTCCGGACCGCGCCAGCCGAGCACCGTCCGCGTCACCTGGGCGTGGTGCTCGGCGGAGCCGACCTTGAGCACGCTGGCCTCCGCACCCGGCGGTCCACCGGCCAGGCGCCGCAGCAGGGACCGGCGGCCGAGCGCCTCCAGGGCCGACGTCCGCGCGGTGAGCGCCGCGAGGTCGCGCAGCACGCTCCACCGGTCCGTGCCGGCGTCGAGGGCGGCGCGCGCGTGCGCGGCGAGGTCCCCGGGACCGCCGCCGCCGGAGCGCCCGGTGGCGATCGAGACCCGCTCGTTGCCCAGCGTGGTGCGGGCCAGCCGCCAGCCCTCGCCCGGCGCCCCGACCAGGGCCTCCGGTCCGACGACGACGCCGTCGAGGAACACCTCGTTGAACATGTACTGCCCGTTGGCCTCGCGCAGCGGCCGGATCCGGACCCCCGGCGCCCGCATGTCGACGAGGAAGTAGCTCAGCCCCCGGTGCTTGGGCGCCTCGGGGTCGGTGCGGGCCAGGCAGATGCCGACGTCGGCCAGCTGCGCCTTCGACGTCCACACCTTCTGCCCATCCAGCCGCCAGCCGCCGTCCACCGGCACCGCCCGGGTGGTCAGCGAGGCCAGGTCCGAGCCGGCGCCGGGCTCGCTGAACAGCTGGCACCACACCAGCTCGCCGCGCAGCGTGGGCAGCACGTAGCGCTCGCGCTGCTCGTCGGTGCCGTGCGCCAGCAGCGTCGGCAGCGCCCACTCGCCGATGACGGTGGAGGGCTGCTCGAGCCCGGCCCGCTCGTACTCCTGGGCGACGACGACCTGCCCGACCGGGTCCAGGCCCAGGCCGTAGGGCGCCGGGTACTGCGGTGCGACGAGGCAGGCGTCGGCCAGCGCGCGGCGCCGCTCGGCCTCGGGTAGTGCGGTGATCCGGGCGAGGTCGGCCGCCACCCGCTCGCGGAGACCGGCCGGCTCGTCGTCGAGCTCCAGGGCGCCGGTGCGCGCGGTGGTGAGCGCCAGCTCCCCCAGCCGCAGCGAACCGTTCACCCGGGGACCGAGGAGCGCGGCGAGGCCGATCGCCCGCCGCCAGTACAGGTGCAGGTCGTGCTCCCACGTGTAGCCGATGCCGCCGAGCAGGGTCACGGTGTCCAGGGCCAGGTCGACGGCGTCGGCCACGCAGGTCTCCGCGGCGCAGGCGGCCGCGAGGGCGAACTGGTCGGCCCCCTCGTCCGCGGCGGTGGCCGCGTCCCAGACGGCGGCGGCCATCAGCTCGGTGCGGGTGAACAGCCGGGCGCACTTGTGCTTGATCGCCTGGAAGGACCCCACCGGGCGGCCGAACTGCTCCCGCACACCCACGTAGGCCAGCCCGGTCTCCTGGCACCACCGCGCCAGCCCCGCGGCCTCCGCGCTGAACAGCAGCTCGGCCAGCGTGCGCACCTCGTCGGCGCCGACGTCGAGGACGGCGTCGGCCGGCACGGACAGCTCCGCGACCTCGAGCCGGCCCACGTCCCGCGTGACGTCGACCCCCTCGACCGGCTGCCGGACCAGCCGCCCGGCGCGGTCGGCGTCGAGCAGGAACCACCGTTCGCCGTCCGTCGTCCGTGCCGCGAGGACGACGACCTCGGCGGCCAGCGCGCCCAGGACCGGCTCGCTGCACCCGGAGAGGACCCAGCCGCCGTCGTCCTCCCGCGCGGTCATCCCGCCGGAGGCCAGTGCCAGGCAGCCGGTCGCCCCGCCGGCGAGGGCGGTGAGGGCCGCCGTCGATCCGCCGTGCCGGGCGAGCAGCGCGCCGGCCAGCACGGTGGGGAGGAAGGGGCCGGGGACGAGCGACCGCCCGGCCGCCTCGACGACGACGGCCAGCGCGGCGAGCCCCGCGCCGTCCCCACCGGCGGTCTCGGGCAGGTGCAGCGACAGCAGGCCCTGGGCGTGCAGCCGGTCCCAACCCGCCGGCCGGGCTCCGGTGGCGAGCTCCGCGAGCGCGGCGCGGGTGCCGGCCACCGGGAGGGAGCGGGCGGCCACCCCGGCGACCGAGTCGGCCAGCGCGACGTGCTCGTCGAGCAGCGCGATGCCCACGCTCAGCCGTCCAGGCCGAGCACGCGGGCGGCGTTGCCGTGGAGGAACTTCGGCCAGACCTCGTCCCGGAACGGCACCGACGGCAGATCGCGGAAGATCCGCTCCAGCGACATCCCGGCCGGGAAGTACCCGGCGTAGATGACCTTGTCCGCGCCGCGGCTGTTGGCGTAGTCGACGATCGCCTTCGGGTAGTACTTCGGCGCGAACGCCGAGGTCGAGTAGTACAGATTCGACCACTTGAGCATCAGCTTGACGGCCAGCTCCTCCCACGGCTCGCACCCGTGGCGGGTGACGAACACCAGGTCGGGGAAGTCGAACATCACCCGGTCGATCCGACCGACCTCCTGCACCTCGTAGGGCACCCGCGGCCCCGGGACGCCGGCGCACACGAAGATCGGGATGCCCAGCTCCACGCAGGTCGCGTAGACCGGGTACATCTGCGGGGCGTCGATCGCTACCTGCGGGAAGGTGCCGGCCGGGAAGACCGTCGTCGCCCGGATCCCGTGCTCCTCGTACTGCTGCCGCAGCGCGCGCACGGTGCCCATGACGTCGTTGGGGTCGCTCACCACCCCGGCGGGGAGGAACCGGTCGGGGTGGTCGGTCACCGCCCGGGCGGCGACCTCGCCGTTGACGTGGACCATGCCCTTCTCGACGCCGAAGCGGTCCATCTCGTGCAGCGTGATCGACACCGGGTCCGAGGTCGGCGAGGCGGTCGGGACGTCGGTGAACATGTACTCGGCCGGCATGTGCGACGCCTTCGAGGCGGCGTCCTTGGTCTGCCGGCGGATGAAGTCGTACTGCGCCGAGCCCTCGGTCGGGAAGCCGATGAGCGTGTCGATGACCGGGAGGTCGGTCGGGCCGGGCATGGGGCTACCTCGCAGACGGCGGTGGGGACCGGGCGACGCTCCGGCCCGCCCACTTTGGAACACCGTTCTATCCCCGTCAAGGACGCCGTGGGGCTCCCCCGGGAGGGGCAGGGACCCGCGGTGGTGCCCCTCCCCCGCTGCGGCGGCCGTTACCGTCTGCGGATGTGACCGGCGTCGAGACTCCCGCTCCCCTGCCGCGGGAGGCCATGACCGCACGCCAGCTGGCCCGCCGCGCGCGGCTGCTCGAGGCCGTGGTCGAGATCGTCACCGAGGTGGGCCCGCACGCCCTGCAGATGCGCGAGGTCGCCGAGCGCTCCGGGGTGGCGCTGGGCACCGCCTACAAGTACTTCCGGTCCCGGGAGCAGCTGCTGGCCGCGGCGCTGGCGGAGTGGCAGCAGCCGCTGATGCAGCGGATGGCCGCGGCCGGCCGGACGACCGAGGCCGGCCCGTCCGAGCTGGTCGCCGCCTACCTGCGGCGGGCCCTGCGGGCGTTCCACCGCAACCCGCACATGGGCGCGCTGATGGTGCTCATGCAGACCTCCGGCGACCCCGACGTCGTCGAGACGCTGGCCGAGATGGGCACCCGCAGCACCGCCGTCATGGAGCAGCTGCTCGACGGGCTGCCGCCGGAGACGGTGCCGGTCGTCGGTCGCGGTCTCGAGGCGGTCCTCATGAACGCGGTGACCGCGCTGGTCACCGGGCGGGCGACGCTGGACGAGGCCGTGGAGCGGGTCGAGGCGGTGGCCCGGCTGCTCCTCGCCGGTGCCACCGCCTGACCTCATTCGTCGTCGGTGCGGTACCCCAGGTTCGGCGACAGCCAGCGCTCGGCCTCGCGCAGCGTCCAGCCCTTGCGCCGCGCGTAGTCCTCGACCTGGTCGCGCCCCAGGCGGCCCAGCACGAAGTACCGCGAGTCGGGGTGGGCGAAGTACAGCCCGCTGACCGCGGCGCCGGGCCACATGGCCATGCTCTCGGTCAACTCGATCCCGGTGGCCGCCTCGACGTCGAGCAGCTCCCAGATCGTGCGCTTCTCGGTGTGCTCGGGGCAGGCCGGGTAGCCCGGTGCGGGGCGGATGCCGCGGTACTTCTCCGCGATCAGCTCGCCGCTGTCCAGGCGCTCGTCGCCGGCGTATCCCCAGAACTCGCGGCGCACCCGCTCGTGCAACCGCTCGGCGAAGGCCTCGGCGAGCCGGTCGGCCAGTGACTCCAGCAGGATCGCGCTGTAGTCGTCGTAGTCCTTCTTGAACGCCGCCACCCGGTCGGCCGACCCGAGACCCGCGGTCACCGCGAAGGCCCCGACGTAGTCCCGCAGGCCGGTCTCCCTCGGCGCGACGAAGTCGGCGAGCGACTTGCGGGCCGAGCCGTCGCGGCCCTCGGTCTGCTGGCGCAGTTGGTGCAGCGTGGTGCGGACCTCGCGCCGGGTCTCGTCGGTGTAGACCTCGATGTCCTCGCCGTCGACCCGGTTGGCCGGGAACAGCCCGAACACGCCGCTGGCCCGCAGCCACCGCTCGTCGACGATCCGGTCGAGCATCGCCTGCGCGTCCTCGTACAGCCGCCGCGCGGCCTCTCCGGTCGCGGGGTTGTGCAGGATGTCGGGGAACCGGCCGCGCATCTCCCACGCGTTGAAGAACGGCTGCCAGTCGATGTACTCGCGCAGCTCGGCCAGCGGGTAGTCCGGCAGCGTCTTCACGAACTGGGTGGCCACCTCGTGGCGGTGGTCGCAGTCCGGCCCGGTGCAGACGTCCTTGGCCTGCTGGAGCAGCATCCGCGGCCGCGGCGGGCTGTAGGCCGACCAGTCCAGCGCGGGCGCGGCCTCGCGGGCGGCGTCCAGCGACATCAGCGCACGGGTGTCCTGCCGCGCGGCGTGCCGCTCGCGCAGCTGCTCGTACTCGGTCTCCACGCCGGCCAGCAGGCCCGGGCGCTGCTCGTCCGACAGCAGCGCGGCGACCACCGGCACCGAGCGCGAAGCGTCCTTCACCCAGATGACCGGGCCGTGGTACGCCGGGGCGACCTTGACCGCGGTGTGCGCGCGGGACGTCGTCGCTCCGCCGATGAGCAGCGGGATGTCGAAGCCCTGCCGCTCCATCTCGGTGGCCAGGTTCACCATCTCGTCCAGCGACGGCGTGATCAGCCCGGAGAGGCCGATGACGTCGGCGCCCTCGGCCTTGGCGGCGTCCAGGATCCTCTGCCCGGGCACCATCACGCCCAGGTCGACGACGTCGTAGTTGTTGCACTGCAGGACGACGCCGACGATGTTCTTGCCGATGTCGTGGACGTCGCCCTTCACGGTGGCCATGACGACCTTGCCGTTGCTGCGCTCGGCGTCCCCGGGCTGCTTCTCCGCCTCGATGTAGGGGATGAGGTGGGCGACCGCCTTCTTCATCACGCGGGCAGACTTGACCACCTGGGGCAGGAACATCTTGCCGGCGCCGAACAGGTCGCCGACCACGTTCATGCCGCTCATCAGCGGCCCCTCGATGACCTCGATGGGCCGGCCGCCGCGGGCGGCGATCTCGACGCGCAACTCCTCGGTGTCGGCCTCGACGAACTCGTCGATGCCCTTCACCAGGGCGTGGGTGATCCGCTCCCCCACCGGCAGCGAGCGCCACTCCTCGGTGGCGGCCTCCGCGACCTCACCGGTACCGGCGAAGTCGCCGGCGATCTCCAGCAGCCGCTCGGCGGCGTCCGGCCGCCGGTTGAGGACGACGTCCTCGATCCGCTCGCGCAGCAGCTCGGGGACCTCGTCGTAGACCTCGAGCGCCCCGGCGTTGACGATGCCCATGTCCATGCCCGCGGCGATCGCGTGGAACAGGAACACCGCGTGGATCGCCTCGCGGACCTTGTTGTTCCCGCGGAAGGAGAACGAGACGTTCGAGACGCCGCCGGAGACCAGCGCGCCGGGCAGGTTCTGCTTGATCCAGCGGGTGGCCTCGATGAAGTCGACGCCGTAGTTGGCGTGCTCCTCGATGCCCGTGGCCACGGCGAAGACGTTCGGGTCGAAGATGACGTCCTCGGCCGGGAAGCCGACCTGGTCGACGAGGATGTCGTAGGCGCGCCGGCAGATCTCCTTGCGCCGCTGGAGGTCATCGGCCTGGCCCTGCTCGTCGAAGGCCATGACGACGACGGCGGCGCCGTGCTTGCGGCACAGCCGGGCCTGGGCGACGAACTCCTCCTCGCCGTTCTTCAGCGAGATCGAGTTGACGATCGACTTGCCCTGCACGCACTTGAGGCCGGCCTCGATGACCTCCCACTTGGAGGAGTCGACCATCACCGGCACCCGGCAGATGTCGGGCTCGGCGGCGACCAGCTTCAGGAAGCGGTCCATCGCCGCGACGCCGTCGATCATGCCCTCGTCCATGTTGACGTCGATGACCTGGGCGCCGGCCTCGACCTGCTGGCGGGCCACGGCGAGGGCGGCGCCGTAGTCGCCCTCGCGGATGAGGCGGCGGAAGCGCGCCGAGCCGGTGATGTTGGTGCGCTCGCCGACGTTGACGAACAGCGAGTCCTCGTCGACGGTCAACGGCTCCAGACCCGACAGCCGCAGCGCCGGCCGGCTCTCCACCGGCGTCCGTGGCGGGGCGCCCTCGACCGTGGCGGCGATGGCCGCGATGTGGGCCGGGGTGGTGCCGCAGCAGCCGCCGACCACGTTCATGAGGCCGGCGCCGGCGAACTCGGTGAGGACGGCGGCCATGTCGTCGGGCGCCTCGTCGTACTCGCCGAAGGCGTTGGGCAGGCCGGCGTTGGGATAGCAGGAGACGAAGGTGTCGGCCAGCCGCGCCAGCTCGGCCAGGTAGGGCCGCATCTCCTTGGCCCCGAGCGCGCAGTTGAGGCCGACGGTCAGCGGCCGGGCGTGCCGCACCGAGTACCAGAACGCCTCGGTGACCTGGCCGGTGAGCGTGCGGCCGGAGGCGTCGGTGATGGTGCCGGAGATCATCACCGGCCAGCGGCGGCCGCGCTCCTCGAACAGCGTCTCGACCGCGAAGATCGCGGCCTTGGCGTTCAGGGTGTCGAAGATCGTCTCGATCAGGAGGACGTCGGCTCCGCCGTCGACCAGGCCGTTGGCCTGCTCGAGGTAGGCCTCGGCCAGCTCGTCGAAACTGATGTTGCGGGCGCCGGGGTCGTTGACGTCCGGCGAGATGGAGGCCGTGCGGTTGGCCGGGCCGAGGGCGCCGGCGACGAAGCGGGGCCGGTCCGGCGTCCGGGCGGTCATCGCGTCGGCCTCGGCGCGGGCCAGCCGGGCCGAGGCCACGTTCAGCTCGTAGGCGAGGTCGGCCATGTCGTAGTCGCGCAGCGAGACCGCGTTCGCGTTGAACGTGTTCGTCTCGATCAGGTCGGCGCCGGCCTCGAGGTACTCGCGGTGGATGCCGGCGATGATCTGCGGCTGCGTGAGGCTGAGCAGGTCGTTGTTGCCCTGCAGGTCGCTCGGCCAGTCGGCGAAGCGCTCCCCGCGGTAGCCCGCCTCGTCGGGGCGGTCGCGCTGGATCGCGGTGCCCATGGCCCCGTCGAGCACCAGGATGCGCTCGCGCAGCAGCGCGGTCAGCTCGGCCGTGGCGTCCGGACGCAGGTCGCGGGGGGTGTCGGGCACGTGGTCCATGGTCTCATCCCGCGCGGGCCCGGCGCGGTCACTCGGACGGGCGCGGGAGGACGGCGCCGGCGCCCGGCCGACGTAGGCTTCCAGGGGTGATGGACCCGAAGTCCCCGTCCGAGGACCTGCCCGAGCTCACCGACCCCGTGGTGGTGGTGGCCTTCGAGGGCTGGAACGACGCCGGCGACGCCGCCACCGGGGCGCTGGAGCACCTGGAGCTCATCTGGGACGCCACCCCGCTGGCCGCGCTCGACCCCGAGGACTACTACGACTTCCAGGTCAACCGGCCCACCGTCTCCCTCGTCGGCGGCGTGAGCCGGCGGATCGAGTGGCCGACCACCCGGATCTCGGTGGCGCGGGCGCCGGGCGGCGAACGCGACGTCGTCCTCATCCGGGGCATCGAGCCCAACATGCGGTGGCGCAGCTTCTGCGAGGAGCTCATCGAGCTGTGCCAGGAGCTGGGGGCCACCACCGTCGTCGGCCTCGGAGCGCTGCTGGCCGACACCCCGCACACCCGCCCGGTGCCGGTGACCGGCTCGGCCTACGACACCCAGACGGCCGAGAAGTGGGGCCTGGAGACCTCCCGCTACGAGGGGCCGACCGGGATCCTCGGCGTCTTCCAGGACGCCTGCGTCCAGGCCGGGCTGCCGGCGATCAGCTTCTGGGCGGCCGTGCCGCACTACGTCTCCCAGCCGCCCTCGCCACGGGCCACCGTCGCGCTGCTGCAGCGGGTGGAGGAGGTGCTGGAGGTGACCGTGCCGCTCGGCGCCCTCCCCGTGCAGGCCGAGGAGTGGGTCAAGACCGTCGACGAGATGGCGCAGGAGGACGACGAGGTCGTCGAGTACGTCCGCTCCCTGGAGGAGCGGGCGACCGAGGTCGACCTGTCGCAGGCCAACGGCGACTCCATCGCCCGCGAGTTCGAGCGGTACCTCCGCCGCCGCGGCGGCACCAGCTAGAGCCTCTCGCGCGCGAAGTGCTCCCCGGGGTGTCGGTGGGGTGGGGCAGGGTGGCCGCATGGAGCCGCGCCTGGACATGCTGACCGTCGCCGTCCCCGACCTGGACGCCGCCCGCCGCTTCTACGTCGACGGTCTCGGCTGGACGCCGGCCCTCGACGTGCCCGGCGAGGTGCTCTTCGTCCAGGTCAACTCCGGGCTGCTCCTGGCGCTCTTCGGCGCGGCCGACCTGGCCGCGGACATGGGCGTGGCTCCCGAGGCCGTCGTCCCCGGCGGGGGCTTCACGCTGGCGCACAACGTGGCGGGCCCCGAGGAGGTCCGGCGGGTGTTCGCCGCCGCCGTCGCCGCCGGGGCCCGGCCGGTCAAGGAGCCGCAGCCGGCGGCGTTCGGCGGCTTCCACGCCTACGTCACCGACCCGGCCGGCGTCCGCTGGGAGGTCGCGCACAACCCCGGATGGCGGGTGGCCGAGGACGGCACCGTGCACATCGGCGTGGTGGAGTAGCCGCCCCGGGCCTCAGGCGGCGGGCAGCAGCGGGCGCATCCGCGCCGTGGCGTCGCCGTCGAACAGCCGGTCGTGCGTGGTCAGCGCGAACCGGTCGGTCATGCCCGAGACGTGGTCGACGACCTGCGTGGTGAGGTCGGCGCCCGCGTCGCGGTAGGTGGCCGGGATGAGCTCGGGGTGGGCCAGGTGGTGGTCGACCAGCCGGCGGATGACGTCGATGGCCAGCTGCTTCTGCCCCGCGGCGGTCTCGTGCGCGTAGACCCGCTCGAACATGAACGCCCGGAGCTCGTGCATCGCCTCGAGCGCCTCGGCGGCCATGACCACCCGGCCGCCGTCGGCCAGCGAGCCGGCGACGACGGCGTCGATCATCGCCCCCACCATCGCGCTGCCCGGCTCGCCGAACACCGCCCGCGCCCTGGCCGGGAGGTCGCCGGGGCGCAGCACGCCGGCGCGGACGGCGTCCAGCGCGTCGTGGGAGAGGTAGCCGATCCGGTCGGCGTAGCGCACGCACTCGGCCTCGCGGCTGGCCGGCGGCGGGGTGATCTTCCAGCTGTGCGCACGGATGCCGTCGCGGACCTCCCAGGTGAGGTTGAGGTCCTCGAGCACCTCGACGATCCGCACCCCCTGGGCGGCGTGGTGCCAGCCGCCGGGGACGTAGGGCTCGAGCGCGTCCTCGCCGATGTGGCCGAACGGCGAGTGCCCGAGGTCGTGGCCGAGCGCGATGGCCTCGGCCAGGGTCTCGTTGAGTCCCAGCGCCCGGGCCAGTGCGCGGGCCACCTGGTCGACCTGGAGCGTGTGGGTCAGCCGGGTGACGAAGTGGTCGCCGTCGGGGTTCAGGAAGACCTGGGTCTTGTGCTTGAGCCGCCGGAAGGCCTTGGCGTGCAGGATCCGGTCGCGATCCCGCTCGAAGGCGGTGCGCAGGTCGTCCTCCGGCTCCGGCCGCGCCCGGCCGCGGCTGGCCGCCGCCCGGCTCGCCGCCGGCGCCAGCCCATCCTCCGCCCGCTCGCGGGCCGCGCGGTCGGTGAGCCGGAAGGCGCTCATCAGGAGTCCCGCAGCGAGATCCCGAGCAGCGCGTCGACCGCGTCGCCGACGATCGCCGGGGCGCCGTCCTCGACGTCGGCGTCGTCCCCGGTCGCGAGCGTCCGGGCCGCCCACGCGTCGACGACGGCGAGGGCGCCGGGGCTGTCGAGGTCGTCGGACAGCCGCTCGCGCAGCCCGGTCAGCACCGCCGCGGCGGGGGCTCCGGCCGGCCGCGCGACCGCCTGCCGCCAGGTGTCCAGCCGCTCCTCGGCGTCGGCGAGCAGCTGCGGCGTCCACGCCCGGTCGGTGCGGTAGTGCCCGGACAGCAGGGCCAGCCGGATCGCCATCGGGTCGACGCCCTCGCCGCGGAGCTTGGAGACGAAGACCAGGTTGCCGCGGCTCTTGCTCATCTTCTCGCCGTCCAGGCCGATCATCGCCGCGTGCACGTAGGCGCGGGCGAAGGGCTTGGTGGCGGTGAGGGCCTCGGCGTGGACGGCGGAGAACTCGTGGTGCGGGAACACCAGGTCGCTCCCACCGCCCTGCACGTCGAAGCCCATGCCGATGGTCTCCAGCGCGATCGTGGCGCACTCGATGTGCCAGCCGGGCCGGCCGGCGGTGCCTCGCGGACCGGGCCACGACGGCTCGCCCGGCCGCTCGCCGCGCCACAGCAGCGGGTCCAGCCGGTTGCGCTTGCCGGGGCGGTCGGGGTCGCCGCCGCGCTCGGCGAAGAACCGCAGCATGGTCGCCTCGTCGTAGCGGGACTCGCCGCCGAAACCCGGTGCCTGGGCGACGTCGTGGTAGACGTCGCCGGTGCCGTCGTCCAGCGCGTAGGCCAGGCCGGCGTCCAGCAGGTCCTCGATGTGCGCGACGATCCGCGGCACCGACTCGACCGCGCCCACGTAGTCGTCCGGCGGCAGCACCCGCAGCGCCGTCATGTCCTCGCGGAACAGCGCGGTCTCCCGCATGCCGAGCACGACCCAGTCCTCGCCGTCGCGGTCGGCGCGCTCCAGCAGCGGGTCGTCGATGTCGGTGACGTTCTGCACGTAGTGGATGGCGTGCCCGGCGTCCCGCCACGCCCGGTTGACCAGGTCGAACGCCAGGTAGGTGGCGGCATGCCCCAGGTGCGTCGCGTCGTAGGGCGTGATGCCGCAGACGTACATCCGGGCCACACGGTCGGGGCTGGTGGCCACCACCTCACCGCGCGCGGTGTCGTGCAGCTTCAGCGCGGGGCCGGTGCCCGGCAGGGTCGGCAGGAGGGGGGCGGGCCAGGAGAGCACGTCCCGAGCCTAGTTGCGAGTGCCGACGCCCTCCCCGGGCGATCGGCGGCTCAGCCGTCGAGGAGCGCGGCGAGCCGGTCCAGCGCCATGCGCCAGCCCAGTTCGTTCTGCTCCGGGTCGATGCCGGCCGGCACCCCCTCGTGGACGGCGGTGAGCTCGGTGCCGCCGTCCGGGGAGTCGCGCAGGGTCACGGTCGTGGTCATCTCGCCGCGCAGGTCGGGGTCGTCGGTCTCGAACTTGTCGACCTCGACCACGAGCTCGCCGGGCACGAGGTGGGTGAAGCGGGCGCGGTAGGTGTCGCTGTGCGCCGTCGTCTTGCCGCGGGCGTCCGGCGCGTCGTAGGTGAGGGTGACGCGCAGCCCGCCGTCACCGAGCTCCTCGACCTCGCTGCGCATCCCCTCGGGGTACCGCCAGCGGGCGATGAGCGCCGGCTCGGTCAGCGCGCGGTGGACGGCGTCGCGCGGTGCGGCCAGCACGGCCGACACCGTGGTCGTGCTCACGGCCACGTCACGGCGTGCCGCTCGAACTCCGCGCCGGTCTGGACGCCGACCACGCAGAACACCAGCCCGGCCGGGTCGGTCATCTGCCAGAAGGAGCCCATGTCGCGGTGCCGGCGCGCGCCGAGGGCCTCCAGCCGGGCGACCTCGGCCTCGACGTCGTCGCTCTCGACGTCCACGTGCCAGCGGGGCGGCGTCCCCTCCCGCGTGCGCTGCACCTCGAGGTGGAACCCGTCGGCGAACGAGCCGAGGGTCGCCCAGTCGGCGTCGGTCGGGTCCGGGGTGGCGCTGCGGCCGGTGGCCCCGGCCCAGAACGCCGTCCCCGCGGCGTGGTGCTCCGGCGGCAGGTCCAGCAGCAGGATCGACAGTCGCGAGCGGTGCGGCATGGCCCCATGGTGACGTGCTGGAACGGCCAGCCTCCAGGGTCCCGCGGCGAGCCTGCGAGTCGTGGGGGGGAATGGTGGTCCTTCTAGAATGGCGGCCAGGGCAGGGCGGGCCACTCGCCGCTGGGCTCGGGGTGCAGCTGTGTGCGCAGCAGCTCGGCGACCCGCTGCTGGGTGGCGCGGACCTCGCGCCGGGTGAGGTGCTCGTGGAGCTGCTCGCCGAGGTCGCCGCGCAGGTCGTCGGCCAGCCGCTCGAGGACCTCCAGCGCGGCCACGGGCAGCGGCTTGCCCGCCCAGCGCCACAGCAGCGTGCGCAACTTCGGGTCCGGCGAGAAGCAGATGCCGTGGTCGACGCCGTACACGTGGCCCTCGACGGTCGGGATGATGTGCCCGCCCTTGCGGTCGGCGTTGTTCACCACCGCGTCGAACACCGCCATGCGGCGCAGCCCGGGATGGTCGGTGCGGACGAACGCGGCCAGGTCGACCGACTCGTCGCCGTCGATCCACAGCTGCACCATGCCGGGGCCGAACGGGCCCTCGCGCAGCACGGTCGGGGGGACGACGTCCCAGCCGGTCGCCTCCGAGACCAGCGCCGCGGAGACCTCCCGGCCGGCGAGGGTGCCGTCGGGGAAGTCCCACAGCGGCCGCTCCCCCGCCACCGGCTTGTAGACGCACTCCGCGGTGAGCTCGCCGGAGCGGACGGTGCCGAACAGGGTGACGTTCGAGGCGTCGAGCATGCGGCCCTCGAGGTCGATCTCGCCGTCGACCAGCAGCGACCGCGCCTCGGCGGCGCCGTCGGGACCGCGCAGGCCGGGGTCGGCGGCGGGCTGCTCGCTCATCGGGGGACGGACCGGGGCCTCGTCGACCGGCTCAGCGCCGGTAGCCGTTCTGCCGCGGGCAGACGTGGCCCGTCGGGTCCAGCGGCAGCGAGCACAGCGGGCAGGCCGGCCGGCCGGCGGCGATGACCCGGCGGGCGCGGGCGACGAAGGCCCGCGCGGCGCCGGGCGCGATCGTGACGCGGAGCGCGTCGGGGCCCTCGTCGCTGTCGGAGAGGATCGCGTCCTCCTCGATCGGCTCCTCGCCGGCGGCGACGGCCTCCACGACGACGGCCTGCTGCTCGGCGTCCCAGGCCAGGCCCATCGCGGCGACGCGGAACTCCTCGTCGACCGGGGCGGTGAGCGGGTCGAGGTCGTCGACGTCGGCGTCCGGCGGGACGACGGCGCCCGGGCGGGTGGCGACCTCGTCGAGCAGCTCGGCCATCCGGTCGGCCAGCACCTGCACCTGGCTCTTCTCCAGCGCGACGCTCACCACGCGGCCGGCGTCGTCGGACGCCTGCAGGTAGAAGGTCCGGTCGCCCGGCTGGCCCACCGTCCCCGCGACGAAGCGGGAGGGGCGCTCGAAGAGGTGGACCTGGCGCGGCACGCTGCCAGGTTACGCGGGAGCGCTGACGGACCGCCGCCGGTCGCGGGTCAGACGGTCGCGCCCGCGCCGCCGCCGACGACGGCGTCGGAGTCGGCCGCGCGGCGGCGTCGTCCCCTCTTCTTCGGCGGCGGGACCAGGGCGCCCACGTCCCCGCCGGAGTCGTTGACCCGCAGCACGAACGGCCGGGTCTCGGTGTAGCTGACCACCGAGATCGAGGCGGGGTCGACGACGATCCGCTGGAACTGGTCCAGGTGCAGGCCGAGGGCGTCGGCCAGCACCGCCTTGATCACGTCGCCGTGGGAGCAGGCCAGCCACACCGCGTCGGGGCCCAGCCGCGCGTTCCACTCGCGGACGGCGGCGACGGCCCGGGCCTGGGTCTGCGCGAGCCCCTCCCCCTCCGGCCCGGGGAACACCGCGGCCGACGGGTGGGCCTGGACCACCTTCCACAGCGGTTCCTTGACCAGCTCCTTGATCGGCCGGTTGGTCCAGTCGCCGTAGCGGGCCTCGCCGAGCCGGTCGTCGGTCTGCAGCTCCAGGTCCCGTCCGGCGAGGACGGCGCCGGCGGTGGCCTGGCAGCGCTCCAGCGGGCTGCTGACCACCGCGGCCAGGGGCACCGGGGCGAGCCGCTGCGCGACCGCGGCGACCTGCGCCTGGCCCGTCTCGTCGAGCTGCACGCCCGGGGTCCAGCCGGCGAGGACGCCGCCGGTGTTGGCCGTCGTCCGGCCGTGCCGCAGCAGGATGACGGTGGTCACGGCCCCGAGCCTAGGCGCTGGTCAGGGGCTGGTCTCGGGAGGCAGCGGGTCGAGGACGCCGGCGCCGACCAGCGCGAGCAGGGCCAGGCCGAGGACGACGCGGTAGACGACGAACGGGGTGAAGCTGCCGCGGTCCAGGTAGCGCAGCAGCCACGCGATGACGACGTAGCCGACGGCGAACCCGACGACCGTCGCGAGGATCGTCGGGCCCCAGGCGATCGGCGCCCCCTCGGTCTCGCCCGCCAGGGCCTCGTAGGTCTGGAAGCCGCCGGACCCGAGCACGGCCGGGATGGCGAGCAGGAACGAGTAGCGGGCCGCCGCCGCCCGGCTGAAGCCGAGGAACAGGCCGGCGGTGATCGTGCCGCCGGAGCGGGAGACACCGGGGATGAGCGCCATGGCCTGCGCGAAGCCGAAGGCGATGCCGGAGCGGGCGGTGAGGTCGCGCAGCTCCAGCTGCTTGCGGCCCACCCGGTCGGCCCAGAACAGGATGAGCGAGAAGAGCACGAGCGAGATGGCGACGATCCGCAGGTCCCGCAGCGTCGTCTCGATGTCGTCCTGGAACAGCAGGCCGAGGACGACGATCGGGAGGCTGCCGACGATGATCAGCCAGCCCATCCGGGCGTCGGGGTCGCCGCGCAGCTCCCGCCGGAACAGCGCGAGCGTCCACTGACGGATGATCCGCCAGATCTCGGTGCGGAAGTACAGCAGCACCGCGAGCTCGGTGCCGATCTGGATGATCGCGGTGAAGGCCGCTCCCGGGTCGTCCCAGCCGAAGGCCTCCCCCACCACGCGCAGGTGCGCGCTGGAGGAGATGGGGATGAACTCGGTCAGCCCCTGCACCAGCCCCAGGACGACGGCCTCGAACCAGCCCACGCCGCTCAGCCCCCCACCGTCGGAGTCGCTCGGGAACGGTTTCTGCACTCGAGCGACTCCACAGGCACGGGGGCAGAGCCTAGGCGGCGTCCCGCGCGGTCCCAGGCTGCCCGCGCGGCGCGCCGTCCCCAGGAGGCCCGCGCGCCCCCGTGCCCCGGTCGGGTGCGCCGGTAGGTTGGCATCCCGTGGAACAACGGGCTCTCGGGCGCAGCGGCCTGGTCGTCTCCCGGCTCGCGCTCGGCACCATGACGTGGGGCCGGGACACCGACGAGGACGAGGCCGCGATGCAGCTCACGGCCTTCGTCGACGCCGGCGGCACCCTGGTCGACACCGCCGACGTGTACTGCGACGGCGAGAGCGAGCGGACCCTGGGCCGGCTGCTGTCCGACGTCGTCCCCCGGTCGGAGGTCCTCGTGGCCACCAAGGCCGCGGGCCGGACCGGGCCCGGGCCGATGGGCCGCGGCGCCTCCCGCGGGCACCTGCTGAACGCGCTGGACGCATCGCTGGAGCGGCTGGGGCTGGACCACGTCGACCTGTGGCAGCTGCACGCCTGGGACGAGCACACCCCGCTCGAGGAGACCCTGGCCGCCTGCGACCTGGCCGTCACCTCCGGACGCACCCGGTACGTGGGGATCAGCAACTTCAGCGGCTGGCAGACCGCGCAGGCCGCGACCTGGCAGCGGGCGTGGCCGGGCCGGGTGCCGCT
This sequence comes from Blastococcus sp. TF02A-26, assembly GCF_003319125.1. Lineage (GTDB taxonomy): Bacteria > Actinomycetota > Actinomycetes > Mycobacteriales > Geodermatophilaceae > Trujillonella. Next base: position 151,222 of record NZ_QOHG01000011.1, read on the forward strand.
GGTGAGCACGCAGGTCGAGTACTCGCTGCTGCAGCGCGGCGTCGAGCGCGAGGTCGTGCCGGCCGCGGAGGCGCTCGGCCTGGGCGTGCTGGCCTGGTCGCCGCTGGGCCGGGGGCTGCTCACCGGCAAGTACCGGCACAGCACCCCGACGGAGTCCCGCGGCGCCTCGCCGCAGTGGCAGGGGTTCATCGACGGGCTGCGCTCGGACACCTCCGACCGGATCGTCGAGGCCGTCATCACCGCCGCCGACGGCCTGGGGACGACGCCGCTGGCGGTGGCGCTGGCCTGGGTGCGCGACCGGCCCGGCGTGGTGGCGCCGGTCGTCGGCGCGCGCACCGCCGCCCAGCTGCAGACCTCGCTCGACGCCGAGGGGGTCCGCCTCCCCGCGGCCATCCGGACGGCGCTGGAGGACGTCTCCGCGCCCCACTTCGCCTATCCGGAGCGGCGATGAGCGCGCCCGCGACGGCCGACCGCGTCTTCACCGCCTTCTGCGCCGCCGGGCTCTGGCCGGGGCTGGGCAAGCGGACCGCCGCCGAGCTGCCCGCAGCCGGGATCACCTCCCCGGACGACGTGACCGCGGCCAAGCTGCTGAAGCTGCCCAAGGTCGGCAAGCAGCGGGCCGAGCGGCTGTTCTCCAGCTTCCTGTCCGCGGCGCCGACCTACGAGGTCGTCACGCTGCTGGTCGGTGCCGGGCTGGACGCGAAGCTGGCCGCGGGCACCGCCGACGCGCTCGGACCCGACGCCGCCCGCCGGCTGCGCGACGACCCGTGGGCGCTGCTCGGGCTGACCGGGGTGGCCCTGGCCGACGCCGACCGGCTGGCCATCGCCCTGCTCCCGGGCGCCGACCGGCAGGACACCCGCCGCGGCCGGGCGATCGTCGCCCTCACCCTCCGGACGGCGACGCGGGACGGGCACACCGTGCTGCCGGTCGACCTCGTCGTCGCCGCGCTGCGGGCCGAGGGGATCGCCGATCCCGCCGCTGCGATCGCCGCCGCCGTCGACTCCGGGGACGTGCTCGACCACGAGCCCCCGGAGCCGGAGTGGGACGAGGAGTCGGACGAGGAACCGCCCCAGCCCGACCCGGCGCTGCGCATGCTGTCGCTGGCCCGGTACGGGATGGCCGAGGAGGCCGTGGCGGAGAACGTCGCCCGGCTGATGGCCACCGCCGAGCGGATCGCCGACCCCGCCGCGGTGCGCTCGGTGGCCAAGGGGCTCGACGAGGCGCAGAAGAAGGCGGTCGCGGCCGTGCTCGGCGCCGGCGTCTCGCTGCTCACCGGCGGTCCGGGCACCGGCAAGAGCCGCACCGTGGCCGCCGTCGTGAAGCTGCTGATGGCCAAGGGCAGCGAGGTGGCGCTGGCCGCCCCGACCGGGCGGGCCGCGAAGCGGCTGGAGGAGCTCACCGACCACCCCGCGGTCACGGTGCACCGGCTGCTGGGCGCGCAGGGCATGACCGGCGGCTTCTCGCGCAACGAGGAGTGGCCGCTGGACGCCGACGTGGTCGTGGTCGACGAGGCCTCGATGCTCGACGTGGAGCTGACCGCGGCGCTGCTGGAGGCGTGCCAGGACGGCACCCACCTCGTGCTCGTCGGCGACCCGGCGCAGCTGCCCTCGATCGGTCCCGGGCACGTGCTCGGGGACCTGATCGACTCCGGCGTCGTCCCGGTGACCGAGCTGACCACGCTCTACCGGCAGGCCGAGGGTGGGGCGATCGCGCGGCTGGCCAACGCGGTGCGCGGTGGGGAGCTGCCGCCGGTGGACTCCCCCGACCGCGAGGTGGTCGTCGTCCCGGCGACCGGCAGCGCGGAGGCCGCCCGCCGGGTGGTCCAGCTGGTCACCGACTCGATCCCGCGGGCGCTGGGCATCGACCCGGCGACGGTGCAGGTGGTGACCCCGGTGCACCGCGGGCCGGCCGGCACGATCGAGCTCAACAAGGCGCTCAAGGCGGAGCTGAACCCCGGCCACGGCACGGTGTGGGGCTTCGACGTGGGCGACCGCGTGGTGGCGACCGCCAACCACCTGGACCTGGAGCCGATCGGGTTCGCCAACGGGGAGACCGGCGTGGTGACCGGCACCGGCGACGGGTCCCTGGACGTCGCCTTCGCCTCGGGCCCGGTCACCGTGCCGACGAACGCGCTGTCGGACCTCCGGCACGGCTGGGCGATCACCGTGCACCGCGCGCAGGGCTCGGAGTGGCCCGGCGTCGTCGTCTGCCTGCCCCCGGAGGCCGGCGGGATGCTGTCGCGGCCGCTGGTCTACACCGCGCTGACCCGCGCGCAGTCGCACCTGTCGATCGTGCACGCCTCGGGCGCGGCGCTGGCGCGGGCGGTGCGGGAGGTGGACGTCCGCCCCCGCCGCACCCGGCTCGCGCCGCTGCTCGCCGAGGCCCTGGCCGAGTGAGCGGGGGCGTGTCTCTCGCGTCGGGTCCGGGCGAGGGCGGCGGCGTCAGGTCGAGGGCGTGGCCGCGGTGTCCGGGACGGCGCCGCGCAGTGCGCTGACGCGGAGGCGGTCGGCCAGGGCGAGGACCTCCTCGCGGAGAGCGCCCGGGGTGATCACCTCGAAGTCCCAGCCGAGTCCGGCCAGCATGCGGGCCATGCCGTCGAGGTGCTCGGCGCGCGTCTCGAGGAGCACACCGTCGACGTGCTCGCTCAGCCGTCCCACGCTCCGGGGCAGTCGAGCGCCCGCATCGGCGCGGGTGGTCCGCAGCACGACGGCGACCTCGTGCGACCACCTGACCGCGGCGATCCCCGTCACGACCTGCGTCGTGGCGTCGAAGCCGGCCGGCACGACGTAGGAGCTGTCGCCCTGCTCGACCGAGGCGATGCGGTCCAGTCGGAAGGTCCGCAGGTCGTCGCGGCCGTGGTCGCGCCCGGTGACGTACCAGCGGCCGGAGTGGAAGACCAGGCCGTAGACGTCGAGCTCACGCTGCGACTCCCGACCGTCCCAGGCGGTGTACGCGATCACGACGGTGCGACGCGCCTGCGCGGCCGAGGCGAGACCGAGCAGCGCGTCGGCGCCGGCGGGAGCGGTCTCCCGCACCGGGGTCGTGAACTGTGCGGTCGACAGCAGGCTGTCGAGCCGCTGGCCGAGGGCCCGCGGCAGGACACGCGACACCTTGGCCAGCGCGCTGGCCGCCGCTGCGTGGTCGGTGGTGGCAGGCCCCGCGCGTTCCGCGGCCCTGAGACCCAGGACGACGGCGATGGCCTCGTCATCGGTGAACATCAGCGGCGGCAGCTTGTAGCCCGGTGAGAGCCGGTAGCCGCCGTACCTGCCCCGCTGTGCGTGGACGGGGATGCCGAGGTCGACGAGGTGCTCGGCGTAGCGCCGGACCGTGCGCTCGTCGACCCCGAGCCGGGCCGCGAGATCGCCGACGGTGCGCTGCCCGCCGGTCTGGAGCAGCTCCAGCATGGCCAGCACGCGGGCGGTCGGGCGGGTCACCGGCCCTCCTCGGTGCTGCTGGGACGAGCGGTGGAGCGGAGTCGCCATACCGGGCGGGATCTGCCCGCATTCCAGCCTAGCGTCGCCCACATGAACGCCACCACCTACGTCCTCGTCCCCGGCTTCTGGCTGGGCGCCCGGGTCTGGCGCCCCGTCGCCGACTCGCTGCGTGCGCGCGGTCACGTCGTGCACGCCGTCGACCTCCCGGGCATGGGAGAGCGCGCCCACCTCGCCTCGCCCGAGACCGACCTGACGACCCACATCGACGACGTCGTGCACCTGCTCGAGCAGCTGGACCTGCACGACGTCGTGCTCGTCGGACACAGCTACGGCGCCCTCGTGACGACCGGTGCGGCGGACCGCGTGCCCGAGCGCGTGGCGCGGCTGGTCTACGTGGACTCGGGGCCCCTGCCGGACGGCATGGCGCAGGCCGACTTCGAGGGACCCGACGCGCGCGCGGCCAACCAGGATCTGGTCATGGCCCACGGTGAGGGCTGGAAGCTCCCTCCGCCGCCCTGGGCCGTGCTCGCCGCCGAGGTGGCCGAGGTCGACGACGCTGCCGTCGCCGCGCTGGTCGACGGCTCGCGGCCGCAGCCCTGGCTCACCGCCACCCGTCCGGTCGCGCTCACCGGCGCCTGGGAGCGGCTGCCACGGACGGGCGTGCTGTGCAGTTTCGGCCTCGAGCAGCTGCGAGAGATGGCGCCCCACGCACCCGGTTTCGCGCACATGGTCACCGGCGACTGGACGTACGTCGAGCTCCCGACGTGGCACTGGCCGATGGTGAGCCGACCGGCGGAACTCGCCGAGGTGCTGGCGTCGGTCGGCCGCTAGGGGGCCGAGCGCAGCAGACGCTGGGTGGCCGCGTGCAGCTGCCCGGCGCAGGTGAGCGGCCGGGGGAACGCGATGCGGACGTCGGTGGCGCCGCGCGGCCGCTCGATGCGGAGCCGGTAGCCGTACCGGTCCAGTCCCAGCGGGCGGACGACGTCCTCGGCGCCCACCGACCCGGCCGGGAGCAGCCGGGCGAGGGTGGCCAGCACCTCCGGATGGCAGCGGTCGACGTGGGTGAGCATCCGGGTCTCGACCGCGAGCAGCGGGTCGGGGCGGGCCGCGGCGAAGTCGGCCGGGCCGACCTCGGTGCACCGCTCCCCCTCGCGCAGCACGACCTCGGCGAGGTCCAGGCGCAGCAGCGTGGTGGTCCGCCCGACGTCGAGCAGGTCCCCGGCCGGGCGGACGGCGGCGAACTCCAGCGCCGCCGCGCGCGCGTCCCGCTCGGGGACGGGGGTGAGCCAGCCGGACAGCCAGACCTGGGCGCGGACCGGGTCGCGCAGCGGCACCGGCGCCCGGTCGCTGACCATCAGCAGCGCGCTGAGGTCGCGCTCCGGGCTGTGCTCGACCGCGGCGGCGGCCTCCCCGCCGGAGGGGACGAGCACGAGCACCTGCCCCGCGGCGGTGGTCGCGTGCGCCAGCGGGCGGGCGGGTTCGCGGCCGGGGAGGCACAGCGCGGCGCCCGCCCGCGCGGCGACCGTGCGGGCCCGTTCCGCGGGGAGGGCGGCGCCGTCCAGGGCGGACGGGTGCACCGGGGTGGAGCCGTGCGGAGCGGTCATGCGGAGCCTCCGGGCGATCGGGTTAGGGAAGCCTAACCAAATCGGCGCCCGGAGGGGAAGGCGTCAGGCGTTGAGCTCGACCGCCCGGCCGAGGTTGCGGCGCACCAGCCGCGGCAGCAGCACGAGGTTGACCAGCAGACCCAGCGACAGGACGACGACCAGCCAGAACCCCGCGCCCGCTCCGCCGTCGGTCAGCGCGAGGAGGACGGCGAACACGAGCGCGACGCCGCCGAGGAGCGTGAGGCCCAGCGCCACCGCCCGGCGCCGCGGGTGCCGGCGCTCCTGCTCCGCCGTCGCCTCCAGCGTCGTCCGCGCCCACTCGACCACCGCCGGGCGCAGCCGGTCGGACTCCGCGCGGCGCCCCCGGGCCATCGCCCGCTGGACGCCGAGGGTGTCGCCCGCCTCCAGCCCGTGCCGCTGCAGCAGACCGGCGGGGGCCTCGGTGCCCACCGAGGCCCAGAAGCGCCGGCCGGCGACGGCGAACGCCGCGAGCGGGGCCAGCACGGCGACGACGAGCGAGACGACGATCAGGGTGGCCACGAGCGGCAGCATGCCCGGTGGGGGCCCCGCCGCGGGTCCCCGTCACCCGGACGCGCGACGGTCGCCGTCGGCAGGACCGCCGCCCCCGGACGTCCGGACGTCGGTCGGGCGCGGGACACCGGGTCCTCCAGCCGCCGCGTCGGCCACTGCGTCGACACCCCCACGTGCCGGGCCGGCGGGTGCACCGCGGCGCCGGTCAGCCGGTGCCGCTGCACGACCAGAGCGCGTCCTGAGCGGGGAACCCGTGTTCGGCGAACAGCACCGGCCGCCCAGGTCAGCCGCGGAGGTCGTCCTCGTCCACGGGCACGTCGGCCTGCTGCTCCAGGACGTCGGCCTCGTCGGCCTCGACGCCGCCGACCGTGGCCGGCCGGCCGGCCTCGCCCGGGCGGGCAGCCAGCTGCTGCTCCAGGGCGTCCCCCTCGGGCACGTCGTCCCCCACCGGGGCGGCGTCGCCGGCGGTGGCCGGTGCGACGGGCTCGAGCAGGGCCTCCTGCTCGGCGCGGTCGGCGTCGTTCGCGCCGAGAGCGGGGTCGGGCTGGCTCACGTCGTCCTCCTCGCTGGGCGTCGGGTCGTTCGTCGGACCCATCCTGCCGTCGGAGGGGACGGACGGCTCGGTGGGTGTCGGCAGGGTGACGCTCCGGCGAACGGCGTGGCACCATCGGGCGGATGGAGGCGGCCGGGGACTACGAGTTCGCGCCGCTGCGGATCCCGCCGGGCACGTCCCGGTCCGCGGCGGCGACCATGTTGATCCTGCAGGCCGACACCGGCGGCTGGGAGCTCGCCCGGTTGCAGCTGCACGCCGACGGCACCCGCAAGGTGATCCTGCGCCGCCGGTCGCGGCTGTCCTACCTCCCGGGACCGCACGTCTAGACCCCCGCTGGCAGCGACCACGGGTGTCGTGCCAGGGTCTTCGCGGGCGATCCGCCGCCCGGACCCCGGCCCGGGAGGACCCGTGAACCAGCACCTCGACGACCGCCTCAAGTTCCTGAAGGCGTTCATCGCCAACCCGCGCCAGGTCGGCGCGATCCTGCCGACCTCCCGCTGGGCGGTGCGCGACATGCTCGACCTGGGCGACGTGCCCAACGCCAAGCTCGTGGTGGAGCTCGGCGCGGGCACCGGCGTGCAGACCGGCGAGCTGCTGGCCCGGCTCGGTCCGGAGGCGGAGCTGATCGCCGTCGAGATCGACGCCCAGCTGGCCGAGCTGCTGGCCGGCCGCTACCGCGACCCGCGGCTGCACGTGGTGTGCGACTCGGCGGAGAACCTCGGCGAGCACCTCGACGGGCGCCAGGCCGACATCGTCGTCTCGGCCCTGCCCTACACCTCGTTCGCCCCGGCGCTGCGGCAGCGGATCCTCGACGTGCTGCCGCGGATCGTCGCGCCCGGCGGCGCGGTGCTGGTCATCCAGTACTCGCCGCTGATCCTCAAGGAGCTGCGCCGCCGGTTCGCGCGGGTGACCACGCGCATCTCGCCGTGGAACGTGCCCCCGGCCGTGCTCTTCGCCTGCCGCGGGCCCCGCGAGGACTGACCGCAGGCCGCCGGGACGGCCCGGCGCCGGAGCGGACGGCTCCCAGCAGACGCACAGCGGCAGCCCAGGTGACACAGCGGTCGACTCCGCAGGGTGGACTCGACAACGCACCGTCACCACCGGGAGTCCCCGTGCCGACCACCCCCACCCGTTCCTCCTACGAGGGACGCCCCCTCCCCCGCCCCGGCGAGGACCTCGTCGACCAGGGACTGGGCTTCGACGTCGGCACGCTGATGAGCCGGCGGAGGCTGCTCGGGTTCGTCGGGATCGGCGCCGCCACGCTCGGACTGGCGGCCTGCGGTAGGGACGGCGGGACGGCGTCCGCGTCCTCCTCGGCGGGCACGACGGCCGCGGCGGGCGAGATCCCCGACGAGACCGCGGGGCCCTACCCCGGCGACGGCTCCAACGGCCCCGACGTGCTGGAGCAGTCCGGCATCGTGCGCAGCGACATCCGCGACAGCTTCGGCGTGTACCGCGGCACCGCGGAGGGCGTGCCCATGACGCTCCAGCTCACCGTCACCGATCTGGCCGGCGGCGGCGTGCCGTTCGAGGGTGCGGCCGTCTACGTGTGGCACTGCACACGGGAGGGCGGGTACTCGCTGTACTCGCAGGGAGTCACCGACCAGAACTTCCTGCGCGGCGTGCAGGTCGCCGGGGCCGACGGGACGGTGACCTTCACCAGCGTCTTCCCGGCCTGCTACGACGGGCGGTGGCCGCACATCCACTTCGAGGTCTACCCCGACCAGGCCTCGATCGCGGACTCGACCGCGGCGATCGCCACCTCCCAGGTCGCGCTGCCCGAGGACGTCTGCGCGACCGTCTACGCCACCAGCGGTTACGAGGCCTCGGTGCGCAACCTCGCCCGGGTGAGCCTGACCGGCGACAACGTCTTCGGCGACGACGGCGGCGCCCTCCAGCTCGCGACCGTCACCGGCGACGTGTCCGGCGGCTACACCGTCCGGCTCACCGCCGGGGTCGACACCTCGACCACGCCCACCGGTGGCGGCACCGCTCCTGGCGGTCCCGGCGGCCCGGGCGGTCCCCCGTCCTGACCTGCTAGCGCATGTCCTTCGGGCGCAGTGCCTCCGGGACGACGGCGGGCTCGCCGGACTCGGTCCGCGCGGCGGGCACGCCCTTGAACCGGTAGTTCACGACGCCGACCCCGGGCTGGACGACGTAGGCGGCACCGGGCTCGCCGTCGGTCCAGGCGGCGATCATCGCGTCGGCGACCTCCTGGGCGGTGAGCACCGGGAAGCCGGCCGCGGTGAACTCGTGCCGGATGCGGTCGATGATCGCGGTGTCGGCGAAGCCGGGGCAGATGGCGGTGATCGTCGTCCCCTCGCGGGCCAGCCGGGGGGCCATCGAGCGGACGAACGCGATCGCGCCGCCCTTGGCCACGCTGTAGCCGGGGTCGGTGGCCATCGGAGAGAGGCCGGCCAGCGACGCCGTCACCACGATCGCTCCCCCGCCGGCCCGCTTGATGGCCGGGCGGGCGGCCTGGACGCCGTAGACGACGCCGAACAGGTCGATGGTGACCACGCGCATGAACTCGTCGAGGTCGAGGGCGTCGTCGCTCTTCGCGGCGGAGATGCCGGCGTTGAGGTAGGCGGCGTCGAGCCGGCCGTGCTCGGCCTCGACCTGCGCGACGACGGCCTCGTTGGCGGCGAGGTCGGTGACGTCCAGCGCCACGAACGGGCAGCCGAGGTCGGCGGCGACCGAGCGGTTGCGCTCGGTGTCGAGGTCGGCGAGGACGGCGGTCACGTCGCGCTCGCGCAGCGTGGCGGCGAGGGCGCGGCCGAAGCCGCCGGTCCCTCCGGTGATCAGTGCGACGGCGCCGGGCTCGAGTGTGCTCACCGGGGCATCACACCACTCGGTCAGGCGGTGCGCAGGAACCGGTCGAGCACGCGGATGCCGAACCGCAGCGACTCGACCGGCACCCGCTCGTCGATGCCGTGGAACAGGGCGGCGAAGTCCAGCTCGGGGGGCAGCCGCAGCGGGGAGAACCCGAAGCAACGGATGCCCAGGCGCTCGAAGCTCTTGGCGTCGGTGCCACCGCTCATGGTGAACGGCACCGGGCGGGCGCCGGCGTCCTCGCTCTTCAGCGCTGCGACCATCGCGTCGACGACCGGGCCGTCGAACGTCGTCTCCACGGCCTGGTCGTGGACGATCCACTCGCGCTGGACGCCCTCGCCGATCAGGCCGGCCAGCTGCCGCTCGAACTCCGCCTCCTGGCCGTGCAGGAAACGGCCGTCCACGGTGGCGGTGGCGGTGCCGGGGATGACGTTGGTCTTGTAGCCGGCGTCGAGCATCGTGGGGTTGGCGGTGTTCCGCAGCGCCGCGCCGATCATCCGGCTGATGGACCCCAGCCGGGCGAGGGCCTCCTCGGGCTGGTCGGGGTCGATCTCGATGCCGTAGGCCTCGCTGACGGCGTCCAGGAAGGCGCGCATGGGCGGGGTGAGCACGGTGGGCAGCCGGGTGGAGCCGATGCGGGCGACGGCCTGGCACAGCCGGGTGACGGCGTTGTCGTCGTGCACGAACGAGCCGTGGCCGGGGCGGCCCGAGGCGGTGAGCCGCATCCAGGCCAGCCCCTTCTCGGCGGTCTGCACGAGGTAGAGGCGCAGGTCGTCGCGGACGGTGATGCTGAAGCCGCCGACCTCGCTGATCGCCTCGGTGCAGTCGGCGAACAGGTCGGGGTGCTCGTCCACGATCCAGCGGGCGCCCAGGGTGCCGCCGGCCTCCTCGTCGGCGAGGTAGGCCAGCACGATGTCGCGCTCGGGGCGGACGCCGGTGCGCGCCCAGTCCCGGACCAGCGCGAGGGTCATCGCGTCCATGTCCTTCATGTCGACCGCGCCCCGGCCCCACACGTAGCCGTCGCGCTCCTCGCCGGAGAAGGGGTGCACGCTCCACTCGCTCGGATCGGCGGGGACGACGTCGAGGTGGCCGTGCACGAGCAGCGGCGGCCGGCTCGGGTCGGTGCCGGGGATGCGGGCCACCAGGCTGGCCCGGCCGCGCTCGGACTCGTAGATCTGCGAGCCGATGCCGACCTCGTCGAGCTTGCCGGCAACCCACTCCGCCGCCAGGCGCTCACCCTTGCCGGTGGCGGTGTCGCCGGTGTTCGTCGTGTCGATCCGGATGAGGTCGCTGAGCAGCTCGGCGACCTCGTCCTGGGCGCGGGTCAGCGGCGCGGGCTCCATCGGCCGAGCGTATGCGCCGGTCCGCAGCCGGTCAGGAGGTGACCCAGGTGAACAGTGCCAGGCCGGCCCACACGCCCAGCCCCGCCGCGACCAGGTAGTAGAGCCACCAGCGCCAGGTGCTCCGCCGCGGCTGCGTCACCCCGACACCTCCTCGCGCAGCGTCGCGGCCTTCGCCAGCCGGTACTCGTCGTCGGTGAGCTCGCCGGAGGCGTGCAGAGCGGCCAGCCGCTCCAGTCGCCCGGCCACCGACATGGCGGAGGCGCGGGGGTCGTCGCCCCCGGGGAGGTCCGGGGCCCGGGGAGCCGGCGGCGGCTCCTCCAGGTGCGGGTGGTGGACGACGACCGGCGGCGGCCCGGCCTGCGGGGTCGTCCGGGTGCTGCGGTTCCCCCGCAGCACGGAGAGCCCGATGAGCAGCGGGCCGGCGCCCATCACCCAGAAGAGGATCCCGCAGAAGATGAAGCCGCCGCTCACCCCGGCGCCGGGCGGCGGGTCGAACCAGCCGTCGTCCAGGAAGTTCCAGCCCAGGGTCAGGAACAGCGCGGGCCAGCCCAGCAGGACCGGCTGGGGCGCCCGGAGCACGTGCGCACCCCAGAGCGTGCCGAGCACGCAGACGAGCGCCGACCCGAACACCAGCAGCAGCGCGCCGCCCGTGCCGTCGGGACACGGCTGGGCCGACACGTACGGCCCGCCGTCGGCGCACGAGCCGCCGACGGCGCTGACCGACCGCATGATCTGGGACAGGATCGTGATGCTGGCGGCACCAGCGGCGACACCGAGCCCGAGCGCCACGACGGCGCGTGCCCGTCTCGCGGGCGACAACGGTTCCGACGACGTCACGACCACCTCCGGCAGCGGGGAGCCGCAGCGGAGGCTAGGGCCGACACCAGGCCCGACACCAGGCCCGACACCAGGCCCGACACCAGGCCCGACACCAGGGCCGACACCAGGGCCCGACACCAGGGCCCGACACCGGGGTCGGCGGACGGCTCGGGGGTGCGTCGAGCGGCCGGAGGCGTCTTGTAGTCTTGTCCCGCACTCGTCCGGGTGGCGGAATGGCAGACGCGCTAGCTTGAGGTGCTAGTGCCCTTTATCGGGCGTGGGGGTTCAAGTCCCCCCTCGGACACAGTTCGAAGGCCCCGCGGTCGGCTGACCGCGGGGCCTTCGTCGTCGGAGGCGGTGGACGTCACCCCACCGGGTCCCGACCTCCTCCTGCGCCGACCCGCTCCGCCGGACGCCGCCGCCACGTCGGCTCCAGCGCGGCGGTCTCCTCCTCGGACGCGACCCGGAACGGCGACGGCGTCGCGGAGCCGACCGGCACCCGGCCCTGACCCCGCGTCGCCCGGAGGCTGGCCACGACCGACACCCCGATGATCGTGGCGATCACGGCGAGCGAGACCGTCGTCGGCACGTAGTACAGGTCCACCTTGAGCAGCATCTTGACGCCCACCCAGACGAGCACGAGCGCCAGCCCGGTCTTCAGGTACACGAACCGGTGCACCAGGTCGGCGAGCAGGAAGTACATGGCCCGCAGGCCCAGCACCGCGAACGCGTTGGCCGTGAAGACCAGGAACGGCTCGTCGGTGACCGCGAAGATCGCCGGGATCGAGTCGACGGCGAAGACGACGTCGGTCACCTCGATGACCACCAGGACCGCGAGCAGCGGCGTGGCCACGAGCCGGCCCGCGACCCGGATCACCAGCCGCTGGCCGTGGTAGGCGTCGGTCATGGGGACCAGGCGCCGGAAGGCCCGTAGCGCCCGTGACCGTGCCGGGTCCAGGTGCTCGCTGCGCGAGCGCGCCATCCGCACCCCCGTGACGAGCAGGAACGCGGCGAAGACGTACAGCACCCAGCTGAAGCTCGCGATGAGGACCGACCCGGCGGCGATGAAGATGCCGCGGAACACCAGCGCACCGACGACGCCGAGGATGAGGACCCGGTGCTGGTACTCCCGGGGCACCGCGAAGTACGACAGCACGATCGCCCACACGAAGACGTTGTCCACGGCCAGCGACTTCTCGATCAGGTAGCCGGCGAAGTACTGCTGCCCGTACTCGGCGCCGGCCTGCCACCAGACCCCGACGCCGAAGGCCACGCCGAAGACCACCCAGATCCCCGACCAGACCGCGGCCTCGCGGAGGCCGATGACGTGCGCCCGGCGATGGGCGAACAGGTCCATCGCGAGCATCGCGAGGATGACCGCCAGCACGGCGAGCCAGATCCACAGGGGCACGTCCACGGCACAACCTCCCGGTCGGTTCCGACCGGAGGTCTCCCCAGCTCCCACGTCCGGGAGCTCTGCCCGCCGGGCCCCAGGGGGGCCGTGCTGACGGCGGACGGCGACGGGGTACTCCCCTCCACGACGAGGACAAGTGAACCACAGTTCGCCTTTTCGCGCAGGGCATGCGCGCCGCACCGCTGGTCAGGCGCTGGCGCGGCCGTCCGTGCCCACGGACCGGCGCACGCCGACCGATCCGGGCGGCATCTGCCAGCCGCTCGTGATGCCGTTCTCGATCACCAGGTAGCAGCGCCCCGCGGAGGGCGACCACGAGGGGAGATGCAGGCGGTCGAGCCTGGCCACCTCCGCCTCCGCGTGGGCCACGCGGGCCGGACCCACGACCGTCACCGCCCAGGCGCCCCCGTCCGGCTCCCAGCCGTCCGCCTCGAACGCGACGACGGTGCCCGGGCACGACACCGCCAGGGTGCTGCCGGGCACCGCGGCGACGACGACCCGGGTCCCGTCGAGCGCGAAGGGCACCGGCTGGACCGCCGGGAGCGCCCGCGCCGTGAAGGCGATCCGACCCACCGGGACGCGGCTCAGCAACCGCCGGCACTCGCCCTCGCCCAGCGTCTCCGCTCCCTCGACCGTCCGCACGTCCGCCGCTCCCCCCGTGGACCCGTCCCCGGCCGTTGCCCGGCCCTCGTTTCGTCCTCGAGTCTCGGCGGGCGGTCACCGGCGGGTCCGGGGACCTTCGGCCCGTTCGCCGCGCCGATGGGCATGCAGTCGGGCAGGTCTCCGGTCCGCCGGGCCGGCGACGACGCTAGGCGACGCGGGCGCCGGGGGCGGTCGCCGCACCCGTCCGCGCGACGACCTCGACGAGCAGCGCTCCGGCGGACCCGAGCCCCGCTGCCAGCAGCAGCAACGAGCCCGTCGGCTGCAGGAACAGGACGTCCTCCCCGAGCGCCGGCACGGCGACGACGAGCGCGGCGACACCCGCCATGACGGCCAGGAGAGCCGCCTTCGGGCCGGTCAGCGGCCGGGCGAGGACCCCGAGGGTCCACAGCGCGACGACGAGGACGACCAGCGTGGCCGCCGTCCGCGCGGCATCGACCCCGCCGTCCTCGTCCAGCCACCGGGTGGCCGCGTACGCGGCGTAGGCGGCGGCGCCGGTGACCACCCCGACCGGCACGCTGAACCGCAGCACCCGGCCCACGAACCCCGGCACGTAGCGCCGCGTGTTGGGAGCCAGGGCCAGGAAGAAGCCGGGCACGCCGATGGTCAGCGTCGAGATGAGGGTGAGCTGGACCGGCGCCAGCGGGTACGCCACGAGCGTCGCCACGGTGACCAGCGCCAGCAGCAGGCTGTAGACGTTCTTGACCAGGAAGAGGTTGGCCGCCCGCTCGATGTTGGCGATCACCCGGCGGCCCTCGGCCACGGCCTGCGGCAGGTGCGCGAAGCGCCCGTCGAGCAGCACGAGCTGCGCCACCGCCCGGGTGGCCGGCGCCCCGTTGCCCATGGCGACGCCGATGTCGGCGTCCTTGAGCGCCAGGGCGTCGTTCACGCCGTCGCCGGTCATGGCCACCACGTGCCCCCGCGCCTGCAGCGCCCGGACCATGGCGCGCTTCTGGTGCGGCGTGACCCGGCCGAACACGCTCGCGGTCTCCAGGGCCGCGCCGAGCTCCCCGACGTCCTCGGGCAGCGTGCGGGCGTCGACCGCGTCCGCGGCGCCGGCCACGCCGGGCACGCCGACCGAGGCGGCGACCGCGCCCACCGTGCGCGGGCTGTCCCCGGAGATGACCTTCAGCGCCACCCCCTGGTCGGTGAAGTAGCGCAGCACCTCGGCGGCGTCGTCCCGGATGCGCTCGGCGAGCACCACCAGGTCCACCGGCTCGAGCGCATCCGGCAGGTCCGGCTCGCCGGGGTCCCCGCTCCACGGCGACCGGGACCGGGCGAGCAGGAGCACCCGGCTCCCCCGCGCGGCCAGCTCCTCGGCGGCGGTCCGGGCCTCCCGCTGGGCGGCGGTGGCGGGAGCGGGCAGCACCATCTCCGGTGCGCCCAGCACCCAGCTCGTCCCGCCGGCGGTGCGGATGGCCGACCACTTGCGCGCCGAGGAGAAGGGGACCGCGCCGGCGGCGACGTCGGTGCCGGCGTCGGGGAAGGCCGCGGCCAGCGCCCGCGCGGTGGCGTTGCCGCCGTCGGCGGCGCACAGCAGCGCCAGTCCCGCGGCGGCCGCGGCGTCGTGCGCCGGGAGCGGCACCAGCCGGTCGAAGGTCACGTCGCCGTGGGTCAGCGTGCCGGTCTTGTCCAGGCAGACGACGTCGACGCGGGCCAGCCCCTCCACCGCCGGGAGCTCCTGCACCAGCACCTGGCGGCGGGCCAGTCCGAGCGTCGCCACGAGGAAGGCCAGCGTGGTGAGCAGGACCAGCCCCTCGGGGATCATCCCGACCAGCGCGCCCACGGTGCCGGTGACGGCGTCGCGCCAGTCCTCGTTCTCCTCCGTGCGGAACTGGCTCCACAGCACCAGCGGGCCGACGACCAGCAGGCCCAGCGCGATCCAGCGCAGGATCCGGTTCGTCCCCTCCTGCAGCTCCGACCGCGCGCGGGTGAAGACCCGGGCCTCGGCGGCCAACCGCGCGGCGTAGGCCTGCTCCCCCACGGCGGTGGCCTGCATCCGTCCGGCGCCCGCGAGGACGACCGAGCCGGAGAGCAGCCGGTCGCCGGGCGCCTTGGCGACGGCGTCGGCCTCTCCGGTCAGCAGGGACTCGTCGACCGACAGCCCGGTGCCGTCGCGGAGCACGCCGTCCACGGGGACCTGGTCCCCGGCCCGCACGACCAGCAGGTCGTCGAGGACGACCTCGGCCACCGCCACCTCGTCCTCGCGGCCGTCGCGCACCGGCCGCGCCCGCGGCGCGGTGAGGACGGCGAGGCGGTCCAGCGTCCGCTTGGCCCGCAGCTCCTGCACGATGCCGATGGCCGCGTTGGCCACCACCACTCCGCCGAAGAGCGCGTTCTGCCAGCGGCCGGTCAGCACCGCCACCACCCACAGCGCGGTCAGCAGGCCGTTGAAGAAGGTGAGGACGTTCGACCGCACGATCGCCGCGAGGCTCCGGCTGGTCCGTGCCGCCGCAACGTTGACCGCGCCGGCGGCCACCCGCTCGGCGACCTCGGCCGCGGTGAGACCCGTCGGCGGGGTGACCCGGCCCGCCGCCGGCCGCGCGGCCGGTTCCACCGTCACAGCAGGCCCCCCGCCCGCAGGTTGAGCGCGACCACACCCGCCGTGGCCACCACGCCGCCCACCGTCCCCAGCGCCAGCAGCACCCGGCGGGCGCTCCAGCGCTGCACGCGGATCGGCGGGTGCCCGGGCAGCCGGCGGCGGAACTGCGCCACCAGGTCCCGGCCGTCGGCGTCCAACCGCCGGCGCAGCTGCCGGGGCACGGTCAGGGAGCTCGTCGTGGCGAACGCCTCGGCCAGCTCGTCGGCCGTGAACTGGCGCAGGGCCCGCTCCAGGACCCGCTCGGGCCCGGCGACCAGGGCGCACACCAGCAGCATGTTCCCCAGGTCCACCGCCTGCCGCCAGCGCGACGGGCGGAGCTCGCCGAAGGACACGTCGATGAGGACGACGCGCTCCCCCCGGACCAGCACGTTCGAGGGCTTGACGTCCCGGTGCGCCGCGCCGGCGGCCCACAGCAGCCGGACCTGGTGCAGCGCGTCGTCGACGACCGCGTCCCCCATGCCGGAGTCCAGGATCTCGACGGAGTCGGGCACGAGCTCGGTGACGAGCAGGTACTCCTCGCCCGGCAGCACCTCGACCACCCCGACCGGCTCGGGCACGTGCACGCCGCCGTCGCGCAGCAGCCGCACCATGTAGTCCTCGTGCTCGACCAGGCGGCGGACCGACGAGAACGGCGCCTCGTCCTCCAGCCGGCCGTACCGCAGCACGCGGAAGAGCTTGTACCAGCGGTCGGACCGCAGGTGGGTGCGCGAGTAGAGCTTGCCGAACAGCACGTCGACCGGGCCGCCGGTCACCTGCAACCGGCACGGCGTCGAGCCGGCGGAGCCGTCCAGCCGGAAGGGCTCGATCGACGTCAGCTCCAGCCCCAGCTGGTCGCGCAGCGCGGCCCGGATCCGCTCGGTGCGCGCGGCGTCGAGGGCCAGGTGGGCCTTCACCCGGCGGCGGTAGGTGACCGGGAAGGCGTCCTCCGGTGCCAGCACGGAGAAGACGACCACGGCCGCGCCGCATCCCAGCACGGCGCTGGCGACGGCGGTGGACGCGTCGTCGAGGCCCAGCGCGATGCGGGGCGCGATGCAGGCACCGAGGAGGAGGACGACGGCTCCCCACCCCCAGCGGCGGGCCCGACCGGAGGGGGTGAGCACGTGCAGCGTGCCGACGGCGACGGTGGCCAGGACGACGTCCGGCCAGGCCGACAGCGAGAAGGCGTCCGGCGAGCCCGTCAGCTCCGCCCGGACGGCGCGCACGAGGACGCCCTCGCCGACGGCGACCTGGGCCACGGCGGCGACCACGGAGATGGAGCCGAGGTACACCAGCAGGTGCCGCCATCGCGCCGTCCAGACCAGGACCAGCGCCGCGGGCACCCACAGCACCCGGTAGCCCAGCTGCGCGCCGAAGCGGGCCAGGTCGGCGGCCAGGTCCGGGTGGCCTCCATGGGGTGCCAGCAGGTCGGTCGCCGCCCGGTCGAGCGGCGGCAGGCCGCCCGGTCGACCGGCCCAGAGCACGAGGAGCAGCGCCGCGGCGGCCACCGCCGCCGACCACGCCCAGACCCGCGGCGGCACCGGCCGGCGGAGGAGGCGGTCGCGGCCGGAGGGGCGACGCACGCCCCCGCCGTCGGGCCACGACGGACGCCGGATCCCGCCTCGCCCGGCCGCGCCGGGAGCGGCGGTCGGCGCCGTCACGCCGTCCGGGCGAGCGGGCGGACGGCCGGTGACCGCGGTGTCGCCGGCCGCAGCAGCGTCTTGCCCTCGGGACGGACGACGACGAGGTCGCCGCCGCGGGCGGTGCCGGCGAGCGCCTGGTACACGAGCGGGTCCATCAGCGCGGTTCGCGCCCGCCCGTGCACGCCGGTGAGCCCGACGGCCCTCAGCACGAGGGCGTCCAGCGTGCCCAGCGCCGCCGTGCGCAACCGGTCGGGCACGCCGCTGTCGACCAGCGCCACGGCCAGCACCGTGGCCTCGCGCCGCGCCGCCTCGTGCAGCGCCCACACCAACGACGCGGGGACGTCGGGCCCGGCGGGGACCGCCACGACGAGCCACGGCGTCTGTCGGCGTGCAGCGGGCGGATCCATCACGGCGAGCGGCATGTCGACGATCTTGGTCGTCCGACCCGGCGGTCCGAAGGGACCTCCGTCCCTACGCCTGGGGCCGGTGGTCAGCAGCCTCGCCGCGGTGGGGCCGCTGCACTGGGCCGGTGACCACGCGACTCGCCGCCGACGTGCCCACCGCGGACGCCCCGGCCCCCGTGGCGGTCGGGCCGGCCCGCGTCGTCCGGCTCCGGACCGACCTCGTCCGCGTCGGCCTCGGCCTCGCCGTCCTCGGCGTCGGTTTCCTGCTGACCCAGCAGGGCGAGATCTCGGCCGTCGAACGCGACGCGTTCCGGCTGCTCAACGACCTGCCCGGGATCGTCCTGCCGGCCGTCTGGGCGGTCATGCAGCTCGGCAACGTCGTCGCCGTCCCCGCGGTGGCGGCGGTCGCCGCGCTGCTCCGCCGGTTCCGCGCCGCCCGCGACGTGCTCCTGGCCGGTGTGGCGGCGTACCTCGCAGCGGACCTGGTGAAGTCGATCGTCGGCCGGGAACGGCCCGGTGGCCTGCCGGTCGGCGCGGTCCTGCACGAGGGGCCCATCGGCGGGATCGGCTTCGTCTCCGGCCACTCCGCCGTCGCGGCCGCGCTGGCCACCGCCCTCGCGCCGTACCTGGCGCGCCGCGGCCGGCGGGCGGTGTGGGCGCTGGCCTGGACCGTGGCGCTGGCCCGCGTCTACGTCGGCGCGCACCTGCCGCTGGACGTCCTGGGCGGCCTGGCGCTGGGCTGGGCGATCGGCTCCGCGGTGCACCTGGCGTTCGGCATCCCGCGCCGGACGGTGCGTCCCGCACGGGTCGAGGAGCTGCTCGCGGCGGTCGGCCTCGCGGGCACCCGGGTGCGTCCGGCGTCGGTGCGGGCGCGCAGCTCGCACCCGTTCCTCGGCGTCACCCCCGGCGGGCGCCCGGTCTACGTGAAGTACCTGGAGCCCGACCGGGCCGAGCGGGACTGGCTGCACCGGGTGTGGCGGCTGCTGTCGGTCCGTGACGTCAAGGACGACGACGCCGTCGCGCCGCTGGGGCACCAGGCCGAGCACGAGGCCGTCGCGGCGATGACCGCCCACGTCCGCGGGGTCCGGGTGCCCGAGGTGGTCGTCGCCACCGGCACCGACCGGCACGCCGTCGTCGTCCAGGAGCTGGTCGCCGGCCGGCCGCTGGACGAGCTGGGGCCGGCCGAGGCGACGCCGGAGCTGCTGCGCGCGGTGTGGGAGCAGGTGGCGCTGCTGCACTCCGCCCGCGTCGCCCACCACGACCTGGTGGCCGCCAGCGTCCTGGTCGACGGCGACGCCCGGCCGTGGCTCGTC
Organism: Blastococcus sp. TF02A-26; assembly: GCF_003319125.1. Classification (GTDB taxonomy): domain Bacteria; phylum Actinomycetota; class Actinomycetes; order Mycobacteriales; family Geodermatophilaceae; genus Trujillonella. The sequence goes on from NZ_QOHG01000011.1 coordinate 170,348, forward strand.
GACTTCGGGAACGCCCGCACCGGCGCCTCCGACGACGCGATGGCCGACGACGTGGCGGAGCTGCTCGCCTCCCTCGCCGTTGCCCTCGACCCCGCGCCGGTGGTCGACGCCGCCGTGTCGGTGCTGGGCGCCGAGCGGGTCGCCGCCGCGCTCCCGTCCCTCGCCCCGCTGACCCTCTCCGCGGAGACCCGCGGCCGGCTGCGGCAGCGGCCGCAACTCCTGGGCGAGCTCACCGACGTGGTGCGCGCCAGGCTCGGGCTGCCCGACCCGTCCCGCCCCGCGTGGCCGGCTCCCGGGCGGATGGCCGTGGCCGCGGTGGCGGCCGGCTGCGCCCTCGTCCTCGGCCTCCTCCTGGTCGAGTCGGGGACCGCGGTCCTGGAGACGATCGAGGACGTCGGCTGGCGGTGGCTGGGCGGGGCCGTGGTGTTCGCCGCGCTCGCCCGGGTGGCGGCCGCGGCGGCGGTGCTGGCCACCGTCGACCGGCGGATCGCCGTCGGACGCGTCCTGGGCGTCCGCGCGGTCCAGGACGGCGCCTCGCTGCTGCGCGGCCGTGCCGGGCGCCGCCGGGCGGCCGAGCGCTTTCTGGAGAGCGCCGGGGTGCTCCCGGAGGCCGCCGCCCGCGCGGTGCGGCGCACGACCGCCGGGACCGTGGCCGGCGCGGCCGCCGTGGTCGTCGGGGCCCTGGCGATGGGTCTGGGCCGCCCGGGGCTCGGCGACTGGCAGGCGCCCGGCGATGCCCTCCGCGCGGCTCTGATCGCCCTGGGCGCCGCCTGCCTGGTGGCGGCGGGCCAGGTGCTGGCCGCCCGCGGCGGCGGACTCCCCGACCGGCAGGGGGTGCGGCCGCTCCGCCTGGTCGACCCGCCCCGGCGGTGGGCGGCGCAGGTCGCCTGGGCCGCCCTCGCGACCGCGCTCGAGGCCGCGGCGCTGGCCTGCGCGGTCCAGGCAGCCGGAGGTCGGGCCGCGGTCCTCGCCGTGGCCGCCGGGTACGCCGGTCTCCGCCTGCTGTGGACCGCGCTCCCGCTCACCGGGCTCCCCGGCGCCGCGGAGGCCGCGCTGCTCATCCTGCTCGTCGCCCTCGGCGTGCCCTTCGCCGACGCCTGCGCCGCCGTGCTGATCGCCCGTGCGCTCACCTTCTGGCTGCCCGCCGCCCTGGGGACCGTGGTCGCCGCGCGGATCCCGTCCCGGTGATCCGGGAGGCACACGACGGACGGCTCCAGGGCCGCCTCGGCGGACGGCCGCTTCCTGCTCGCCACTCGCGGGGTGCGGGGGCGAGCAGGGCCGAACGGCTCCCCCGCCCCGGGACCCTCGTCCGGGGCCGCGGGACCTCCGCCCGCCGACGGCGGCCCCGGATCGCACGGAGATTGGCCCGGTGACCGCCGGCTCCGACGCTCCGCCCGTCGCCCCCGCGTCGGGGCTCACCGGCGGCGAGGCCGCAGCCCGCCGGCCCCCGGGTGGCAACCGGCTGCCGGTCGAGCAGCCGCCCTCCCCGGTGCGCCTGCTCGGCGCCCAGCTGGTGCACTTCTTCGCCCTCCTCCTCTGGGCGGCCGCGGTCCTGGCCCTCCTCGGCGGCATGCCCCAGCTCGCGGTGGCGATCGCGGTGATCGTCGTCCTCAACGGGGTCTTCGCGTTCGTCCAGGAGTACCGCGCCGACCGGGCGGCGCAGGCCCTGCGCGACCTCGTGCCGCACCGGGTGACGGTCGTCCGCGACGGGCTGCGTCAGGAGATCGACGCGGTCGACCTGGTCGTCGGCGACCTCGTGCTGTCCGAGGCCGGCGACCGGATCGCCGCCGACCTCCTCCTGGTGGACGTGCACGGGCTGCGGGTGGACGAGGCGATGCTGACCGGGGAGAGCGAGCCGGTCGGCAAGTCCGCCGGCGACGTCCTCGCGGCCGGCTGCTTCGTGGTGGAGGGCGAGGGCAGCGCGGTCGTCACCGCGATCGCCGGAGACACCCGGCTGGCCTCGATCGCCACGATGACCCGGTCGGTGGAGCGCGCCAAGACGCCGCTGGCACGCGAGCTGGACCGGCTGGTCCGCACCATCACCGTCCTCGCCCTCGGCATCGGCCTGGTGTGCTTCGTCGCCGGCCTGCTGCTCGGTCTCCCGCTCAGCGAGGGCTTCCTCTTCGCCGTCGGGGTCACCGTCGCGCTGGTGCCCGAGGGCCTCCTGCCCACCGTCACGCTCTCCCTCGCCCACAGCGCGCAGCTGCTGGCCGGCCGGCACGCCCTGGTGCGCCGGCTCGAGTCGGTGGAGACCCTCGGCGCGACGACCTTCATCTGCACCGACAAGACCGGCACCCTGACGCAGAACCGCATGGCGGTGCTCGACGTCTGGACGCCCGCGGGGACGCTCGCGGTCCGGGGCGAGGGATACGAGCCGACGGCCGAGCTCGACGGCACCGCCGAGGCCGTCGGCGCCGCCCGGGTGCTCGCCCGGACGGCCGCCGTCTGCTCCACCGGGCGGATCCACGCCGAGGGCGGCACCTGGGTGGCGGTCGGCGATCCGATGGAGGCGGCCATCGACGCCCTCGCCCACCGGCTGGGAGTCGACGGCACCGTGCACGGCACCCCCGAGGGCACCCGCCGGTTCCCCTTCGACCCCCGCCGGCGTCGCATGTCGGTCTGGGACGACGGCGTCCTCTCCCTCAAGGGCGCGCCGGACGGCGTGCTGCCGCTGTGCCCGCCCGACCCGGCCGCGGCCGAGGAGGCGGCGCGCATGGCCGCCCGCGGGCTGCGCGTCCTGGCCGTCGCCCGCCGCATCGGACCGCTGGCCGACGACGCCGACGCCGCCTCCGCCGAGCGCGACCTCGAGCTGCTGGGCCTGATCGGCCTGGAGGACCCGCCGCGCCCGAGCGTGCGCGACGCGCTGGCGGAGTGCCGGCGGGCGGGGATCGCCGTGGCCATGATCACCGGCGACTCGGGCCCCACCGCCGAGGCGATCGCTCGGCAGACCGGCCTGTGGCTGGACGGGAGCAGCCACGTGGTGCGCGGCGCCGACCTGCCCGCCGACGAGGCCGAGCTGGGGGCGCTGCTCGACGCCGACGGCACCGTCGTGTGCCGGGTGGAGCCCGAGGACAAGCTGCGCATCGCCCGCGCGCTCCGTGCCCGCGGCCACGTCGTCGCGATGACCGGCGACGGGGTGAACGACGGACCGGCGCTGCGCGCCGCCGACATCGGCGTCGCCATGGGCGCGAGCGGCACGGACGTCGCCCGGCAGGCCGCCGACCTCGTGCTGCTGGACGACGACTTCGCGACCATCGTCGCGGCGGTCCGCCAGGGCAGGACCACCTTCGCCAACATCCGCCGCTTCCTCACCTACCACCTGACCGACAACGTGGCCGAGCTGGCGCCCTTCGTCGTGTTCACCGTGACCGGCGGCGGCATCCCCCTGGCCCTGTCGGTCCTGCAGGTGCTCAGCCTCGACATCGCCACCGACCTGCTGCCGGCGCTCGCGCTGGGCGCGGAGCCCTCCTCGCCCCGGGTGCTGGACGGGCCTCCTCCACGACGTCGCCTGGTGGACGGCGGCCTGCTGCGCCGGGCGCTCGGAGTGCTCGGGCCGGTCGAGGCCACCGTGGCGATGGGGGCGTTCCTGACCGTCCTGGTGGGCGCCGGCTGGTCCTACGGGGAGGACGTGTCGAGCGGCACGCTGGCCGGCGCCTCCGGGGCGGCCTTCACGGCGGTCGTCCTGGGGCAGTTCGCCAACGCCTTCGCCTGCCGCAGCACCAGCCGGCCGGCCTGGCGCCTCGGGTGGCGGGGCAACCGGCTGCTGGTGGGGGCCGTGGCGGTCGAGCTGCTGGTCCTGGTCGCCATGCTGGCCGTGCCGGCGGTCGCCGACCTGCTGGGGCACCGGCCACCTCCGCTGGACGGTCTCCTGGTGGCGGTGCTCGCCGTCCCGGCGGTGCTGCTGGTCGACGCGCTCGCCAAGAGCGTGGCGCGGAGCCGACGGGGCTGATCCCGAGCGCATCGGTCCTGCTCAGGAGGTCAGGACTGTCGTACCCCCGGCCTAGCTGTACTGATCGGACAGGTTGGTGCACGGCCTCTGGCCGAGGGTGATCTTGAAGTGAGGAGGGACCTCCGGGTTGGCTGTGGGAGCCGCCAAGCACCCACTCCGACCACAGGAGGTCCCTCGT
>NZ_QOHG01000012.1 GCF_003319125.1 Blastococcus sp. TF02A-26
TCACCGCGGCGGGCGACCCGGACCACGTCACGCTTGAACTCCGGCGGGAACTTCTTGGGCACAGCGACATCCTTCCCACGGGACAAGATTCCGCAGAACGAGTGTCAACTGAAGGCGCAGCAATCCCTGCCCACCGCGTTCTGAAGGCCGCGGGCGTCGTCTCACCGGACTTCCGCTGGCTCGAGCCGGGGCGGACTGACAGCCCCGAGCAGATGCTTCGGGACGAGGGGGTCCAATTTGACGACGCGGGTCGAGCGTCAAAAGCGCAGCGCTTCACGAGTAGTGAACTCGCGCTGCTGGTGGGCCTCGAGCCGGAGACGCCACCGGCCGAGCTCTCCGTGCCTGCGTTGGACGCACAAGCTGACTTACGCGATCGCTTCATCGGCCAGTTGGGTGAGGCTCAGAGTCCGGAGACCGTCCACGGCCTCCTCGCCCTCCTCGACGGGTGGACCAAGCTCGGCGGGCGCCTGGAGTTCGGGGAGGCGGGGGAGGTCTCTTGCTACATGATGGCAACTGAGGCGGCCAAGCTGGGCGACAAGATCTGGCCCCTCACCGTTTACCCCTCAGGGAAAGTCGAGGTGGTCTTCCAGTACCTGCTGTATCGCCCTCCGTTCGACCGCTGGGACCTTCGAGACGCGTTCCGTCGCCGCCTGAACGAGGTGCCCGGAATCGAGCTGCCCATCGCCAAGGTCTCTATGCGTCCCGGCTTCCACGTCGACGTGACTGCAGGGGAGGTGGCTCGGCAGGCCCTACTCAGCCACTTGGAGTGGTTCCGGCAGCAGGCAACGGATGCCGCCGAAGGTGAGGACCTGCCCACGTCGAACTGATCGGGGGAGCACACCCCGTGCTCGCACGCAGCGAGCGAGCGGCGACCGCCGTTCAGCCGTGTCGGGTTATCCGCGGTTGCGGTTCAGCGTCGTGATGGCTACGCCACCTTCGCCGCATGGAAGACCTCCCCTGGAAGCGCATGCTGAAGCTTCCAAAGGATCCGCATGGGGCGCTCGCCGGCGTGCGACAGATACGTCATCGGTCCGGCGTAGAGGTAGGGCGGCGTTCCCAGTGTCCCGTCCGCGACCTTCGATTCGCGGATAAAGAGGTGGACGGACGTGCCCATGTCACGGTGGTAGATATACCGCTGGCCAGTAGGTGACCGCTCCGCGGTTGCGTTCTGCGACTCCCACTGGAAGAGCGTCGGCGAGATGGCTCGGTCGGCATACATGGTCGTGGGGGAGAAGTGCGCCTCCGTTTTGCGCAGCGTCACGAAGAAGACGTCGGCCAGATCGCCGGGCACCCAGCGCACGCCGGAGCCCCACGTCCCGTTGAGGTCGCGCATCCCGAAGGCAGCCAGTGCCTCGTCGCGGCTGTAGCGCGCGTGGACGTGCAGCGGTCGAGGACCGTCCACTTCCAACGCGGGAGTCACCCGCTCGATGCGCTCATGGAGGACGCCGCTGAGCTCGCTGAGTTCGTCGGCGCGGGCGCGGTTCGCCAGCAGCCGGGCAAGCGTGGCCTCCACGCTGCTGAACGGCGTGCGCGAACCGAACAGCGAGAAGTGGAGCATCGCGGTCAGGCGGCCGAGTCGCTCGTCCTCGTCGATTGCGGCGCCCGCGGCGGCAGATTGGAGGAATTGCAGCCGTTCCTCGTCGTCGACGTGCAGCATGCGCCCGAAGGCGGCGCCGAGAGCGGCGTCGTCCGGGCCAGCCGGGTCCTCCTCCCACCCTGCTGTGCGCCGCAGGTCGAGCCAGCTCCGGCCGCTCCCGCGATACAGGTCCTCCAGCTCGATCCCCGTGTCTTCAACGAACTCCGTCAGCGTCGGACGCTGTAGGCGGCGGGCCTCGCTGACCAATCCCTTCCAGGACACCGACAGTGACTGCCTGATGTTGTCGAGGATGATCTTCTCGGCGACCCGGTCCAGCTGGATGTGGCAGCCGGCCGGTAGGCGCGGGAATGCCTGCTCCACGTCACGCTGCAGCCCCCGTCGAGAACTGCCGGTCAGCGCGCGTAACCGCAGGTCGAAGCGGAACTCCGTGTGCTGGGCGCCGATGAAGTCGAGCACCGTCAGGCACGGCTTGTCGTCGGCGAGGCGCAGGCCGCGGCCGAGTTGCTGCAGGAAGACTGTGGCGCTCTCAGTCGGCCGGAGGAACAGCACAGTGTCGACGGTGGGGATGTCGAGGCCCTCGTTGAAGAGATCCACCGCAAAAAGCACGTTGACGGTCCGGTCTCGGAGCGCGTCGAGCGCCGCTTTCCGCTCCTCGCGAGAAGAGGTCGCCGTGACCGCCCGGCTCGGGATGCCGGCTGCCGTGAACTTCTCTGCCATGTAGATCGCGTGCTGCACGCTCACGCAGAACCCGAGTGCGCGCATGCGGCCCGGGTCCTCGATCTTGTCCCGAACGGCTTGCAGCACCAGCCGGACACGGTGGTCGTTGCCCGTGTAGATGCTCGTCAGCTGGGCGACGTCATAGCCCTTGCCACGACGCCACCGGAGCTGGTCAAGGGCCACGTCGTCGTGAATCCCGAAGTACTGGAACGGCGAGAGCAGGCGTTGCTCGAGCGCCTCCCACAGGCGCAGCTCCACCGCGGACCGCCCGTCGAACCACGACCGGACGTCGGCGCCATCGGTGCGCTCGGGCGTGGCGGTGAGGCCGACCAGCACCTTCGGCTTCAGGTGCTCGAGCAGGCGGCGATATGTGGCCGCCTCGGCGTGGTGGAACTCGTCGATCACGACGAGGTCGAAGCGCGTCGGATCCAGCTCGTCCAGGGACAAGTGAGTGAGGGACTGCACCGAGGCGAACACATGCGTCCACTCCCGCGGGCGCTGGCCGCCGACGAAGAGCTCGCCGAAGTCCCCCTGCCGCAGCACGTGGCGGAACGTGGATAGGCTCTGTGCCAGCAGCTCCTCGCGGTGGGCGATGAACAGGACACTGTCGATGCCGTCCGCTGCGCGGAGCCGGCGGTAGTCCAACGCAGAGACGACGGTCTTCCCCGTGCCCGTGGCCATCACGACGAGGTTCCGCCAGCGGTCGTGCACTCTGCGCTCGGCATCGAGCTTGTCGAGGATCTCTTGCTGGTAGCCGTAGGGGCGGACGTCCAGGGCGGTGATCTGGATGGGCAGATCGGTGGGGCCGCCTCTCTCGGCGTTCAGTGCCTGCCGCAGCCGATCGCCGTCCTCGGCAGGCTGGTACGTCTCGAACGACGGATCGGCCCAGTAGCTGGCGAAGGTCTCCTCGAACGTCGCAAGCAGGTGAGCCTGCTCGACGGATGAGAGGCGGACGTTCCACTCCAGCCCGTCGTGCATGGCGGTGTGCGAGAGGTTGGACGAACCGACGTACGCGGTCGACAGGCCCGTAGAGCGGTGGAAGAGCCAGGCCTTGGCATGGAGGCGGGTCGTCCGCGTCTCGTAGGACACCTTCACCTCGGCGCCGAGCTCAACCAGGCGATCGAGGGCGCGCTGATCGGTGGCGCCCATGTACGTCGTGGTGATGACGCGCAGCCGCCCGCCTCGGGCGACGAGGCGGCGGACGGCGTCCTCGATGAGGAGCAGCCCCCGCCACTTGATGAATGCGCAGAGCAGGTCGACATCTTCTGCCGAAGCGAACTCCCGCTGCACCTCGTGCCCGATTCGTGGCTCATTGGGGCCGTTCACCAAAAGGGCGCTGGCGGTCAGCGGGATGTCCGGACGCGCCGGGAAGCTGGGCGGTCCCGGGATCCCGCTCGGTTCCGCGACCCCGAGAAGCACTTGCGGCGGCGCGACTAGCTGGAGATCGCTGCTGTCGGGATCCCCGGCCATCTCGTTGATCGCCGCGAGGATGCGGTTCGCCAATTCGAACTGCCGCGCGACCGCCTGGCTGTCGCTACCGCCGGCGAGCCGCAGCGCCTTGGCAGCTGATTGAGCGACATGTCGCGTCAGCGCGACGTGGGCGTCCACCGGGTCGACCTGACCCAGCTGAGTCAGCGCGGGCGGAAGAGCGTCGAGCTGCGTCTGGAGACGCTCGGTGATGAGGTCCTCGTACAGGCCAGCGAAAACGTCCCCCATGTGGCGAAGGTATCGGGAAGGTGCCTCGTGACTATTGTGGCTCGTGCGTACGGGAGGGCGCGTCCACTGATCGCGACGCGCTACCGCCTAGTGAGCGCCTCGATCGAGCGTCCTCGGGATGCCAATCACCTCGCCACGTCGGGTGAGGCTGGCCCAAAGCGCGCAAATCACGAACGGCCCAGCTTTACGCTCACACGGCCCTCTCGCCCCTTAGGAGTCCGTTGCACGCGCTGCTGTCCCTCTCGGCGCCGAAGATCGCCGCCCTCATCGCCGGCGCCGCATTCATTGGCGGTGCCATAGGGATGGGCGCCGCGGCTTTGACAGGACCGGATGAATCGGTCGGCGCGACGGTCGTCGACGTGGTGGACGGCGACACCATCGATGTCAGCTACGACGGCGAAGAGCACCGGGTGCGATTGCTCAACATCGACACTCCGGAGACCGTCAACCCCAACGAGCCGGTCGAGTGCCTTGGGCCCGAGGCGTCGGAGTACCTGCACAGGGCGCTTCCGGCAGGCACGTCCGTGCGCTTGGAGTTCGACGAGGAGCGGACCGACGGGTACGGCCGGCAACTGGCGGGTGTCTTCCTCGGCGGGCGGCTCATCAATGCCGACATCGCCCGTGAAGGTCTGGGTGTCGCCATGAGCGTCGGTGGTAACACCAGGTTCCTCGATGAGGTGCAGGCCGCCCAGCTGGAGGCGGAGGAGCAGGGTCGCGGCCTGTTCGCGTCCGAAATCGAGTGCACCCTGCCGGCTCAGGTTCAGGCACTGGAGCAGGCTGCGGCGACCGAGCCGCCGCCTGTCACTGCTCTCCCCGAAGACATTGCTGCAGCAGGCTCTGCATTCGACTCGGCGTTCCTCGACGCCGTTGCGCTCCTCGCGGTCCTGAACGGCGACGTGGACGTCTACCCGCTCGTTGCCTTCGACCGAGACGGCCTAGCGGACATGCGCGGTCGAATGATCGTGGTGAAGGAGCAACTGAGCGCCCTCCGGCGAACGAACGCGACGACCTACACCCAAGCACTGCAAGCGGCCGAGGAGGCCCAGCGGACCGCCGAAGAAGCCGCGGCCCAGCAGGCGGCGGCTGCCCAGGCGGCCGCCGAGCAGGCGGCGGCTTCCCCAACGCCGCGGCCCACCGGTCCTGCGTCGAGTGGCGGTAGCTCCAGCGGTGGTTCACGGCCGACTCCTGCGCCGGCTCCGGCTCCGGCTCCGGCTCCGGTCCCCACCCCGGCTCCTGCTCCGGTCCCCGCTCCGGCTCCGGCACCTGCCCCGTCGGGAGGCTCGGACAACTACACGGGTTGTCGGGCATACGGCCCTAACGGCACGTCCGTCGACGACCAGGGACGCCGCTACACCAAGATTGACTGCACGACGCGCCTGCCGATCGGCTGATGCTGGCGAACACATGCCGTTGCAACTCCTTCTGACGCCAGTCAAGGCCGGAAGTCCTGATCCCGTCGCATTTATGGCCGTCCTCGGCCCGCGCCGCGGTGGCGGGCTCCGTACGCTGGGCGCAGACGAGCAGGGGGAGGACCCATCGTGGCGAGGCACCTGAACGACGAGACCGCCGAGTTCAAGATGCCCCGGCCGGGCAAGCACGCGGCCGAGGACGACGACCACATTGATGAGGCCGCCGCCCAGCCGGAGGCCACCCAGCGCTTTGACCCGGGCTTCCGCGAGCGGCCGAAGCCGGCTCCGCCCGCGCCGCAGGACCGGAACCAGTAGGAGCTCAGCGCGCGGCCAGGCGCTCCAGCGCGCCGGTGAAGCTGGCGTTCCACAGGCCGAGGTGCGGCCAGCGCTCGGCAACGTGGCGCGTGGCCTCCTCGACCGACATCCCCTCCTCGCGCACGAGGTAGCCGCGCAGCACCAGCCCGGTGCGTGAGGCGCCGCCGTGGCAGTGCACCAGCAGACGGTGCCCTTCGTCCTTCAGCGCCTTCATGTCGTCGAGGACGTCGGCCAGCATCACGTCGAGGTCGGCGTTGTACTCGTTGTCCGCGATGTAGGCCATCCGGTGCACCGGGTGCGGGAACGGCTCGCCCAGCCGGCACAGCGAGATAACGGCGAAGTCCTCGTCGCTGTACCGGGCGCCGTCCAGGTTCCCCGCCCAGATCCCCGGCAGGACCTCCGCCGGCCCGATCCGCGGGATGACGCCGGGGTCGTAGCTCTGCTGCACGCCCGAGTCCAGCGCCGCAGCGAGTTGCTGCAGGTCCGCCAGCCGCCACACCCGGTCGCCGTGCCCGGGCACTCGACCGTGCACCGCCGACGCCCACCGCGACGGGATGCCGCCCATCCCGTACACCGCGCCGGCCAGCCCGCCGGCCACGCACGCGACCGTGTCGGCGTCCCCGCCCAGGTCGATGACCAGGCGGAGCACGGAGGCGAAGTCGGTGCCATTCCGCAGCGCCCACACCGCCTGGCCGAGCGTCGGCCACACCGCGCCATTGCTCTCGGTTGCCTGCTCCGGCGTCCAGTCCGGCGCCAGCACCGTCGCCCAGCGCTCCTGGTGCTCCGCAAGCACCAACGGAAGCGCCGAGGGGATGGCGGCCAGGACATCCCCGCCGTCCAGCGCCACCCGCATCAGCTCGTGGAAGACCGCGCACCCCTCTCCGGCCGACGGGTCGCCGTGGGTGAGCGCCGAGATCCGCCGGGCGGCGTCCATCGTGGCGGCGGTGCCGGCGGGCGCGAACTTGATCGCCGCGGGCGTCGTCCGCATCAGCGACCCGTTGCCGGCCGCGTGCCCGGACCCGGCGAAGTGCTCCGCAGCCGCGACGTCCCAGGAGCGACCCGACCCGAGGACGGCGCGCGTCTGGTTGCCGATGTCCGGCGGGTCAGCCGACGCCCAGGCGCGGAAGCGGTCGAAGACGTCCGCCTCGTCCAGCCCGGCGTGCTCCACCAGCGACTGGGCGACCAGCAGTGCCATCTGCGTGTCGTCGGTGAACTCGCCCGGCTCCCAGTCAAGCGACCCGCCGCCACACATCTCCGTTCTCGACCCGCGAGCCGGCACGGGGAAGCGCGCGGTGAACTGGCTGGGCGGTCCGAACTCGAAGGGCGCTCCGAGCGCGTCCCCGACAGCCGAGCCGACGAGGGCGCCGGCGGCGCGCGAGGAGCGGTGAAGGGCAGCCATGAGCCGAGCTTCCCCCACGGGTCGTGACTGCCTTCACAGGGTCGTCCCAGCCTTCCCGCGTGGCTCAGCAGACGCTCGCCCGGCCACGGAACTCCGTACCTTTCGCTCCCGACCGACTACGGAAGGACGGCGTCATGGCCAGGCACCTGCTCGACGAGACCGCGGAGTTCAGACTGCCCCGGGCAGGACGTCACGCGCGTCCGGACGACGACCAGACCCTCGAGCCCACGCTGCGCTTCGATCCCGGGTTCCGCCCGTCGCAGCCCCGCCCGGACGTCCGCACGCGCTGATCGACGAGGGCCGCTCTCACCTCCGGGGACGGCGTCTAAGCCGGGGGCTCACACGCTCATACGACGGACGGCAGGAGCGCAGGCCCCCGTGGCCTGCGCTCCTGCCTTCTCGTGCGTCGGGAGTCAGAACCCGCAGGCGACCGGCTGCGCGGGCGGCAGGTAGGCGCCACCCGGCACCGCGACCATCCGCGAGGCATCGGTCAGCTGCAGCGGCGTCCGGCTGCGGTCGAAGTCGGTGTGCTCCCACTTCCACTCGGCGATCCGCGGACCCACCCAGAACAGGTAGATGCCGAGGGTGATGATGCTGAGGAACAACCACTTGAGCCAGTTGCCAAAGAGTCCGGTGGCGGACCCGGTGAAGACGAGCGGGTAGCCGTCGATGTACGAGTGCTTGGCCCGCCAGCGCTCACGCAGCACGAGCGCGAACGGGTAGCAGATGCCGAGCGTGCAGACGGTGATGAGGACGGCGAGGATGCCGGTCCCGACGTAGGTTGCCGCGCCGCCGTCGAAGCGGAAGCGTCCTGACTTGGCCATATGGTCCCCCGTGGGTGAGTGGATCGGTCCACCAGCCCATCGGCAGTGAGAAGGTCGACCGGTACTGCTGAGTGCCAGAACAACGGGTCGGCCACCGGCGCCAGAGCCTCCGACACCTGAGTCCCACCCGTGGGTTCCCGACCCACTCGTCCCGATACGGGATAGGGAACCGGCGTGTCTCAGGGAAGCGAGTCTGTTGCGACACAGACTGCCGGGGCGGCGCGTGAGGTCCCTCGACCTCGCAGGCGCGACGGGGGAGTCGTCGAGCTGTCGCAGCACATCCGACAGTTTCGGCGAAAGAGGTAGCAGCCATGTCCTACGAGAACTGGGGTCCGCCGGAGAGCGGGGCCGGCTCGAACCCGCCGCAGATCCCCGCGTCCGGCCCGACGCCCAACGCCGGCGACGACGCGACCCAGCGGTTCACGCCGCCGCCGTTCGGCGCGGTCCCGCCGACGCAGCAGTTCCCGCCCCCGCAGTACCCGGCCCCGCAGGTCCCCCAGGGGCCGCTGGGCGGGGGCACCCCGACCGAGCGTCCGTGGTTCAAGAAGAAGCGCTTTGCGATCCCGGCTGGTGTCCTGGCGATCGGCATCATCGCCGGCGCGGTCTCACCCAAGGACGACACGGACAGCGCCCCGGCCGCCAGCTCCTCCAGTGCGCAGGTCGAGGAGTCGGCCCCCACCGCCGCCGATCCGGTGGAGGAGACCCCCGCGCCGGCTCCTGCCCCGAATTCCACACCGGCACCGGCACCGGCCCCCGCGCCGGCACCTGCGCCCGCGCCGACCTCGGCACGTGTCCCGGCTCCCGCCCCCGCCCCTGCGGCCGCGCCGGCACCGGACGCGAGCATGGGTCAGCGGAACGCCCGCTCGTCCGCAGAGGACTACCTCGACTTCATGTCCTTCTCGCGGTCCGGTCTCATCGGGCAGCTCGAGTTCGAGGGCTACTCGACCGCGGACGCCACGTGGGCCGTCGACAACATCACCGTCGACTGGAACGTCCAGGCGGCCCGGTCCGCCCAGAACTACCTGGACATGATGTCGTTCTCCCGCTCCGGCCTCATCGAGCAGCTGGAGTTCGAGGGCTTCACTCCCGCTCAGGCCGAGTACGGCGTGACCCAGGTCGGCTTCTGACCCCGTAGCCGCTCTGACCGGTTGTCGACCGGTCAGAGCGGCGGCTGGGCGCCCAGCACGCCGGCGACCACCGCGGCCGCCGCGTGGCCTGACTCGACCGCCTCCAGCACCGGCACCCCGGCTCTCCAACCGACCAGCACCCCGGCCGCGAACGCGTCCCCGCACCCGGTGGTGTCCCGCACCGACGCCAGAGGCGGCACCGGCACCGACCACGACCCGGCCCGCGTCACCACCCCCGTCGGCGACGCCCCGGCGTGCACCAGCACCAGCTCCGGCGCCCACGACGGCAGCGCACCGGCCAGCCCCAGCACCTGCGCCTCGTCGGCGTTGCAGAACAAGACGTCCGCCGTCAGCGCAGCGAGCAGCTCCACGTACCGCTCCACCCCGTGCAGCGCGATCCGCGTCGCCGCGGCGACGTCCACGCTCACCGGCACGCCGGCCTCCCGCGCCAGCGCAGCCGCGGCAGCCAGCGCGGCGGGGGAGCGGAGCAGGTCGTAGGCGTCCAGGTGGACGTCGGCCGCATCGGCCACCCACGCCGGCACGACGTCGGCCACCTGCAGCCCGCCCTCGCCGCGGTCGGTGAGCATCGTCCGCTCGCCGTCCGGGTGCACCAGCACCGTCGTCAGCGGCGCCCGCCCGCGCCGCACGACAGCCACGTCGACACCCCGTGTCGCCAGCCCGGCCAGCAGTCCATCAGCGACTGGGTCGGCGCCCGCCCAGCCGGCCAGTCGCGCCGGCACGCCGACGGCAGCCACTCCCGCCGACACGTTCGCCGCTGCACCACCGGCCGACGTCGTCCGCGCCACCCGCTGCTGCCCACCGACCACCAGCGGCCCCGACAACTCCAGCACCTGGTCGGCGACCAGCTTCCCGAGCGCGACGACCGGACCGGTGCCCGCTGATCGGGGCCACGCAGGAGCGTCCGTCACGGACTCAGCCTGCCTCCGCAGCGCGTGCGGAGGCCAGCGAAGACGTCAGCCGCCGATGTCGCCGGCCGGCGCCGGCGGCTCGGAGGTCTCGACGGTGGCGGCCCCATCGTTCTCCGTCTCGCGACCCGGCCCGTCGTCGTAGCCGGACGGAGCGACGGCGATCCCGAGAGCCACCACGCCGGCCAGCAGCGCTGGGCAGCCGAGGACGAGCGCCCAGTGGACGGCGGACAGGCCGCGGAGCGCAGAGAGCATCTTCACGACAGGGTCATCGGGTCCGGAACGTCCGCTCCGGCGTCAGCCGACAAGGTCCGTCACCCGCACGAGGGGCCACCCGCATCACCGACCGTGGCCGGGGCCCGCAGCGGGCCACCGAACGGGTGAAGGTGATTCCCCTCGGTGATCACGCAGCGTTACAAAGGGCGCGGAGCGATCGAGTCGATCGAGTTCCGGTGCAACAGCTCGCGCGGTGCGAACCCGCGCTCTCGGGGGAGAGATGTTCAAGGAACCGCTGCGTCGTGACCCGCTCGTCGTCGGCTGGGCCCTGTGCCTGCTGCTCGGCGCCACCATCGCGCTGACGAACAACACCGAGTGGCGTGGCCACCTCGAGGCCGACCGCGTGCAGACCTTCCTGGGCGAGCTGTTCCTCGTCCTCGTGTGGTCCGTCTTCGTGCTCGTCTTCCTCGCCTGGCTGCGCGCGAACTGGCGCGACATGCTGCCGAGCCACCCCAAGCGGGACGACGCCCGTGAGTCGGGCCTGCCCTTCACCGACCAGTGGCTCAGCGAGGTTCGCCGCGTCGAGGCCGAGCGCCGGACCGCCGCGCCGGTACCCGCAGCCCCGCCGGAACCCGTCATGAGCAGCTGCCGGCACGGCGTGCAGCAGGACGCGGAGCTCCCGGTCGGCCAGCCGCCGGTCCTGCGTGCTCTCTCCGTCAGCCACCACATCGTCCGGCCCGGCTCGCCGGTCCACGTCACCTGGTGCTTCGAGCACGTCCACGACGTCGTCGTCGACGGCAAACGCGGCTACCCGGCGTGCGGCGAGGCGCAGGTGCGCATCCGCAGCACGCGCTCGGTCGAGGTCATCGGACGCAACCGGTACGCCGAGGTCCCGGTCAACACCCCGACCGTCGTCGCCACCGCCGCGCCGCCGCTGCAGCCGCCGGCCGGCACCCCTGCCCCCTCGGTCGCGCTGCGCGTCGACGTCGCCGCCAGCGTCGGCGCCGGCGCGTCCGTCGCGGCGCGGCTTGACGCCCTCTACGCGGCCGCGGCCCGTCGGCGGTCGCGGACGGCGCTGCTGCCCGACGGCCTCGTCGGCCTGCCGCCCACTGTGGGCGCGCGCCTCGGCGGAACCACCCGGTGACGAAGCGGATCGGCGACTTCTTCCTGACCGTCTCCGGCGCGGACCGCGAGGTCCTGCGTCAGGCGCCCCAGGAGCGCACCAAGCAGGTCGCGATGGGTGCGGTCCTCGTCTCGGTCTCGGCCATCGCCGTCGTCTCCGCGACCTACGCGCTGCACCTGGCGCTGCACCTCTCCCTGCCGTTCGCCGTGCTCGGCGGCCTGGCCTGGGGACTGGTGATCCTCACCCTCGACCGCTGGCTCGTCGTCTCCACGCCCCGGCTGAAGTCCACGCTCGGCACGCTCGCCATGGCCGTGCCGCGCGTCATGCTGGCGCTGCTCATCGGTGCCGTCGTGTCGACGCCGCTCACGCTGGCCGTCTTCGCGTCCGAGATCGACGTGCAGGTGCAGGAGACCGCCAACGAGCGGGAGAACGAGTTCACGGAGCAGCTCGCGGCCGACAGCCGCTACGCCGAGATCCCGGCCCAGCAGCAGCAGATCGCCGACCTCCAGGCCGACATCGCCGACGGCGTCACCGCGGCCGACGTCGACCAGGACCCGGCCGTCGTCGACCTGCAGCGGCGCGCCGACGAGGCCTCGATCCGCTACGAGGCGGCGAAGGCCGCCTACCTCGCCGAGCTCGACGGCTCGGGCGGGACCGGCGACCGCGGCGAGGGCCCGGTCACCGAGTCGAAGCGGCAGGAGATGGAGCAGGCCGAGGCCGAGCGGGACGCGCTGGCCGCGGAGCTCGTGACGCTGAAGGCCCAGGTGCTCCAGCAGCTCACCGCCGAGGACGAGCAGAACCGCGCCGACCAGCAGGCCCGCCTGGCGGCGCTGCAGGCCGAGGTCACCGCCGCCCAGGAAGCCCGCGCCGACGCGATCGCCCAGCACGAGGCGGAGGTCGACGGCAGCGACGGCATCCTCGCCCGGCTCTCGGCGCTCGACCGGCTCGGTGAGGACGACCCGGCGCTGCACACCGCCCACCTCATGCTCTTCGCCTTCATGACCGCGATCGAGTGCCTGCCGATCATCTTCAAGACGATGCTGATGCTCGCCCCGCCCACGCTCTACGAGCGGCTGGTCAAGCTCGACGAGGAGCAGACCGAGGAGCGCATCCGGCTGCGGCTCCAGGCCGAGTACGAGGAGGCCGACGCCGTCGCCCGCACCGGGCTGGCCGCCGCCGAGGCGCGCGCCGCCCGCACCCTGGAGGCGGAGTCACGCGCCACCGGCATGGTGCTCGAGGCGCAGCTGGACGTCACCCGGCAGCAGATCGACCGCTGGCGCGACGAGCAGCTGACGCCCGGCGACCCGCGGCGCGTCGACGACTCGATGGCGGGCATGGCCTGACGGGCGTCCGTACCGTCCGCGGCGTGAACGCCGCCCGGGGACTGCTCGCAGCGACCCTGGTGATCACCGGGTGCTCGACCGAGGTGGACGGGCCGGCGACGCCGGCACCACCGGCGGACAACGAGCCGGTCGTCACGGAGGACCCCTCCGGCGACGTCCGCCTCGACACCGACGCGGTCGTGCAACAGATCAGCGAGCAGTACGAGGAGCGCAACGGCGTGGCCCTCGACTACCTCACCTGCCCGGGCGCCATGGTCGTCACTGCGGGGATCGACTACCAGTGCTTCGGGGAGGTCGGGGGCGAGGACGTGACCATCACCCTCGAGATCACCGACGACGACGGCAGCTACAGGTGGTCGGAGACCGGCTGACCGTCGTCCTCGCCGATACGCATGCGCCGCTGCCAAGCTGCATGCATGCCCGTCTCCATGACCATCCCCGACGTCCCGGACGAGATCCGGGACGAGCTGGCTGCGAGGGCGGCGCGCGAGGGTCAGTCACTCCAGGAATACGTCCGCGCGCGGCTCGTGGAGCTCGCGCGCCGGCCGGCGCCCGCGGACCTCTGGGATCGCGTGCAGCAGCGCATCCTCACCACCGGCACGCAGCTCGGCGCGGACGAGATCGTCCGTCTGCGCGACGACGACCGGCGGTGAGGATGGTCGTCGACCGCCGGCACCGGCGGGGAGTGGACCCGGTCGAGCTGACGGTCACGGTCGTCCCCTTCGAGCCGCTGGCCGACCGCGTCTGGGCGCTGCACCCGACCCATCGCACGTTGCCGGCCAATTCCCCACGTTGCCGGACCGATCGCACCGGCAACGTCCGGAATGTGCCGGCAGAGTGCGGGAGTCCCCCGGAACGCCGACGGCGCCGGCGGTCCCGAGGGACCACCGGCGCCGCCGGAGGAGAACTGCAGCGTCAGGCAGCGATCGCGCCCTCGGCCGGCAGGTCCTCCTTCTTCGCCTTGATCAGGAAGATCGCCACGAGCAGGCCGAGGGTCAGGATCCCCGCGGCCGACGCGAAGGCGTAGTGGTAGCCGGTCACCGAGGCCTGCGCCTCCGCCGTCGCGGCGAACGCCGGGTCGGCCAGCTTGGCCGCGTTGTCCTCGAACCAGCCGGTCACCGACGACGCGAAGATCGTCGTCAGGACGGCCAGGCCGAGCGAGCCGCCGACCTGCTGCGCGGTGTTCAGCACCGCCGAGGCGATGCCGGCGTCACGCGGCTCCACACCGACCAGCGCGGTGCTGGACACCGGCACGAACGTCGCCGCCATGCCGAGGCTGATCAGCAACTCCGAGGGCAGCACGTGGCTGACGTAGGAGCTCTCCACGCCGATCTGGGTGAGCAGGGCCATGCCGATCACGGCCATGACGAGGCCGGTGATCATCAGCGGCCGCGGCCCGACCCGGGGCAGCAGCTGCGACACGACGCCGGCGCCGACGATGATGCCGCCGCTGAAGGGCAGGAACGCCCAGCCGGCCTCGAGCGGGGTGTAGCCCAGGGTCCGCTGGAAGTACAGCGTCAGGAACAGGAACATCGCGAAGAGTCCGGCACCGACCAGCAGGAACAGCAGGTAGGAACCGCCGCGGACGCGGTCGAGGATGACCCGGGTGGGCAGCAGCGGGTGCGTGGTGCGGGTCTCCCACACGGCGAACGCGACCAGCAGGACGGCGGCGAGCGCGAGCAGCGTGATGGTCACCGGGTCGCCCCAGCCCACGCCATCCTCGGCGGCCTTGGTGAAGCCGTAGACCAGGCTGACCAGGCCGAGCGCCGAGAGCAGCACGCCGGGGATGTCGAAGTGCCGGTCGCCCTCGGCGCGGCTCTCCTTGACGATCGGGACGGCGAACGCCGCGGCGGCCAGCGCGATCGGCACGTTGACGCCGAGCGTCCAGCGCCACGAGGCGTACTCGGTGAGGACGCCGCCCAGGATCAGGCCGATCGCCGCGCCACCGCCGGAGATGGCGCCGAAGACGCCGAACGCCCGCGCCCGCTCCTTGGGGTCGGTGAAGGTGATCGTCAGGATCGACAGCGCCGCCGGCGCCATGAGCGCGGCGAACGCGCCCTGGAGCGCGCGGGCGGTGTAGAGCAGCGCCTCGTTGGGGGCGATCCCGCCGAGGCCGGAGGCGATGGCGAAGCCGACGAGCGCGATGACGAAGACCCGCTTGCGGCCCATGAAGTCGGCGATGCGGCCGCCGACCAGCAGCAGACCACCGAACGCGAGCGTGTAGGCGGTGACGACCCACTGCAGGTTGGCGTCGCTGACGCCGAGGTCGGTCTGCAGGACCGGGAGCGCGACGTTCACGATGGACGCGTCGAGGATGATCATCAGCTGGGCGACGGCGATGACCGCCAGGGCCAGCCAGCGCTTGGGGTCGGGCCCGTCGACGGCGGGGTGTGCCGGCGGTGTCGGGTCCTCGGGGACGGCGGTCCCGGGTTGGACGACGAGTCCTTCAGCGGACATGACGAGGTGCTCCTTCATACGGACGAGACGGCGCGGGTCGCGGGGATGTGACATCGCGCTGGAACGAGGTGGGCGCGCGGCGTCGCGGTGAGCCCGGGGAGGGTCCGGCGGGTCAGTGCCGGGCAGGAGTGAGAGGGACGGCGTTCAGCTCGGAGCGGTGGCGAGTCCTGCGCCGGCCCAGCGCAGGCAGTCGCTCACGAGCTCCAGGAACCGCTCGACCGGCTGGTCGGGGTCCCATGCGTCGACCGCCGTGGTGATCGCGGCCATCGCGGTGTTCAGGACGAGGGCGGTGCGTACGTCGTCGGCGTCCGGACATCGCCGGCCCAGCCACTCGCGCAGGTCGGGCTCGAAGCTGTCACAGGCGCCGCGCGCCGACCGGCACAGCCCCGGCGACTGCTCGAGCAGCCGCTTCTGCAGCGGCAGCCGCTCGGCCAGGAGTGGCGCCAGGTTCAGCGCGAGGTCGGTCAGCGCGTCCCAGAGTGGCAAGTCGGTACGACAGTTCTCCAGCGCATTTCGCCACTGGCGTACCTCCTCCGGGTCGAGGTCGAAGACGACGGCTTCCTTGCTGGGGAAGTAGCTGAAGAACGTCGTCCGCGAGACCCCGGCCTCGGCGGCGATGTCCTCCACGCTCACCGCGTCGAAGCCGCGCTCGCTGATCAGGCGCAGCGCGGTCGACCGGATGGTGCGCCAGGCCGCGAGCTTCTTGCGCTCCCGCAGCCCCATGACGGCGGAGATGACGCAGCGCTGCTCTCCTGCCGCGCCACCACCGATCGCCATGGCGAGAAAGCTAGACCCAAACCTGGACCCAGTACAAGTTCTTACTCCGTTCGGGTTTCGTGTTCATCTGGCGTTCGCCGTGACGGCGCTCCTGCGAGATGTCGTTGGCGTGGTCCACCATCTGCCGGTGACCGACGCACCGACCGCTCAGCCCACCCCCGCCGCCCCTGGGGCCGCGGCGCCGCCCGCGGACCCCGCGCGGTGGTGGACGCTGGCCGCGGTCTGCACCGGCGTCTTCATGCTGCTGCTCGACGTGACGATCGTGAACGTCGCGCTGCCCGACATCTCCGTCGAGCTCGACGCGTCGCTGTCGGGCCTGCAGTGGGTGATCGACGCCTACGCGCTGTCGCTCGCCGCGCTGCTGCTCACCGCCGGCTCCCTGGCCGACCTGTTCGGACGGCGGAAGGTGTTCCTCGTCGGCCTGGGGCTGTTCACCCTCGGCTCGCTGGCCTGCGGGCTGGCGCAGGACATCACGTTCCTCTGCCTCGCCCGCGCCTTCCAGGGCATCGGCGGCGCGGCCATGTTCGCCACCGCCCTGGCGCTGCTCTCCAGCGCGTTCACCGGCCGGGAGCGCGGCGTCGCGTTCGGTGCCTTCGGGGCGACGACGGGCGTGGCGGTCGCCGTCGGGCCGGTGCTGGGCGGTGTGCTGACCAGTGGCATCTCCTGGCGCTGGATCTTCTTCGTCAACATCCCGATCTGCATCGCCGCGGTCGCGATCACGCTGCTGAAGGTGCGGGAGTCGCAGGACCCGCGGGCCGGCCGGCCGGACTGGTTCGGCTTCGTCAGCTTCAGCCTCGCCCTCGCCGCCCTGGTCTACGCCCTCATCGAGGCCGGTCAGACCAGCTGGGGCGAGACCCGCGTCGTCGTCTGCCTGGTCGCGGCCGCCGTCCTGCTCGCGGTGTTCGTCGTAAGCCAGATGACGCAGCGCTCGCCGATGTTCGACCTCGGGCTGCTGCGCAAGCCGACCTTCACCGGTGGGCTGATCGCCGCGTTCGCCGTCTCCGCCTCGGCGTTCTCGCTGCTGACGTTCCTGGTGATCTACGTGCAGAACGTCCTCGGCTACAGCGCGGTCGGCACCGGCGTGCGGTTCCTGTTCCTCTCCGGCGCCGCGTTCGTCGTCGCCGCGGTCGCCGGCCGGCTCACCTCGTTCGTCCCTGCCCGCTGGCTCATCGCGCCGGGCTTCCTCGTGCTCGGCACCGGGCTGCTGCTGATGACCGGCATCGAGCCCTCCGACGACTGGACCCACCTGATCCCGGGCCTTCTCGTCACGGGCGCCGGCATCGGGCTGATCAACACCCCGCTGGCCTCGACCGCGGTCGGCGTCGTCCCCCCCGAGCGGGCCGGCATGGCGTCAGGGGTCAACTCGACGTTCCGCCAGGTCGGCATCGCCACCGGCATCGCCGCGCTCGGGTCGATCTTCAGCCACGAGGTCGCCGCCTCGGTGCGTGACGGCCTGGCCGGCCGGGTCCCCGGCGAGGCGGTCGGCGGGCTGACCGAGGCGCTGTCCAACGGCCAGGTGCAGGCCGCCGCGGAGCGGGCTCGCGAGATGGCCGGCGGGCAGAACGGCGACGCGGCGTACGACCTCATCTCCGGGGTCGGCACCACGGCGGTGGTCGACGCGCTCAACCACATCCTGCTGATCGGTTCGGTGCTCGCCTATGCCGCGGCGGTCGCCTGCGCGTTCCTCATCCGGCAGAAGGACTTCGTCGTCCAGGGCGGGCCGCCGGCCGCAAACGCAGGCGAAGCGAACAGGTGACCCGCGAGGGAAGAAAGCCTTCGTCGGACGGCCGATCCGGCTCCTCAGAGTGCAAGCGGGCCTTGCGCCCACGGCGGCCGGCGCAAGCCGTCGAGCAGGTCCTCGAGCGCGGCCACATCAGCCCAGCCGTTGACGGCCACCGTGCCATCGGCTGCTACCCGCACTTCCAGCGAGTCGCGGCCGGCCGGATGCGGATATCGGTCTGTGAGCGAGTGGAGCCCCTGGTTGGCCGATCCGATCCACGGTCGTGCACGCTCAGGAGCCGCTTCCAGATAGGGACCGTCCGCCAGTAGGTCGGTGGAGGCCAACAGCGCCTCGATGTCGGGTCGGTTCGCCGCCCACTCCCTCAGGTCCGCGATGTCGTAGCCGGTGAACGTCATGACCGTCAGGCCGGCCCGATGGAAGGCGGCGGCAAGCCGCGCCAAGGGCGCTGCCTGGTCGAAGGGCTCACCTCCGAGGAGCGTCACTCCCTCCACGCCGTCGGTCACCGCCCGATCGACCAGTTCCGCAGCCAGATCGTCGACCATCCGCTCCTTGCCACCGCGCGTGGTCCACAGATGTGGGTTGAAGCATCCCGGGCAGCGGAGCGAGCAGCCCTGGACCCAGACAGCGGCCCGGCGCCCCGGCCCCTCGGCCTCCGTGACGGGCAGCGTGCGGGCAACCCGGAGGAGGTCCGGCGTCACGGCAGGCGGGGGAGCAGGCGGCATCGGTCAGAAGTCCACGACGCGCCCGGAGCCCGGGCCTTCCAGGCGACGAGGAGCCGCACGCGGCACGCAGACCACCCTCGCTCGTAGGCGGGCGTGTTCGTGAGGTGCGAGACCGGCAGCCTCTGCGAACTCCTCGACGGAGATGAATCCGCTCCGGGCGTCGCGGGCCGCGGCAACCCGGCGGACGCGGTCGACCGTGAATCCCGGCAGTGCGAGCAGCTCGGCCGGGTCGGCCGAGTTCACATCGAGAGGTGCGGGAGCTGCTGGTCGCAGCTCGGGCGTCGCCTGGGGCGGCTCCGCGTAGTAGTCGGCAGTCTCCAGCCCGAGGTTCTCGGCGGGATGGACCCGTGAGGACGCTGGAGTCCCCGTGGACGACCCGTGCACGACCTGCTCGTACCAGGGGGTGGTGTTGCGCGAGCGCCAGATCAGCCACGCACGGTTGCTCGCGAGCGCGTGCACCACACCGACGCCCCACAGAGCGACCAGCGCGCCACCGAGCCACTCGTTGGGCTCTCCGTTCGGTCCCTCCGTGCCCTCGGTGAAGAAGAAGCAGACAGCGGTGGCCACCGCGTACACGACGCCGGCGACCAACCAGTCGGTCCGCTTGGCCTTGCGGCCGATGTACAGGAAGGACAACCAGGTGACCATGCCGAAGCCGAGGATGGGCCCGAGCAGCCAGCGGCTGTGCCGCCGTCTCCAGGCGCGGTCCGCGAGCAGTTGTTCCGGGCGTCGCCGGTCGTGGTCAGGACTGAGGGAGCTCATCGCGACCCTCCTGTGCAATTGCCACGTCGAAGCGGCCGTAGTCGGCGGTGTAGGTGCTGTCGACAGTCGTGGCTTCCAGGAGGTTCTCCAGAAGGGAGACGTAGTCCAAGCAGGCAGTCCCCGTGATGCCGTGGGTCTCGGCCACGACCGTGCCGTCCGCGCCTATACGGACGTGCAATTCTACGCGCGCTGGCATGTCACACCTCCTGCGTGAGCACAAGGGTCACCGAGTCGTCGTCCTCGAGCCGTTGGGTGGTCAGCGTGAAGCCGGCCGCGGGGGCGCGCTCGCGCAATCGAGCCAAGACCGCAGCCTGAACCTGGCGTCCGTAAGCGCGGTCGATCTGGATGATCCGCTCACGAGCGGTTGTCTCGTCGACATCGCCGCTGAAGTGAGCGCTCCAGATGCCCGCCGTGTCGCGCTCGAACACAGCGGACGTCGCGCTCCAGTGGACGCGTATCCCATCGCGTTCAGTGGCGTCCACCGTCGCGCCGGTGTCCGTCAGGGCCGCGGCCAGCAGCCCGCCGTCGCGCATACGGGTGTCCACGGAGCACGTCAGTCGACCGGCCTCCTGTCGCCGCTCCATGCGGTCCTGGATCGCCGTGGCAGCTGCTACGGCGAGTGGTAGCAGTACGAGCGAGATGCTCATCAGACGCTCCTCAGAAATCGACGAAACGCCCACCGCGGGCGGTCGGTGGAGGTGGGACGGCAACTGCCGGCGGGGACAGAACGGGGCGCACAGCGTCGTCGGACGGAGCGCTCGCGGCCACGGCCCGAACGTCGGCCCACTCGCGGACGGCCTGTATCTGCTCCGCCTGCGTGATCGAGAGGGGCACCATGTTGCGCAGTGCCCGCTGGAGGTCGGTTCCTTTCAGGGGTCGGCGGTCGGCGAAGGCGTCGAACAGGCCCGCTGTCACGGCTTGCTCGATCTCGGCCCCGGAGTAGCCCTCGCTGGACGCCGCGAGATCTGCCAGCAGAGCCGTGTCGCCTTCCAGCCCGTTGCGGACGTCCGCGCTGCGCACCCGCTTCTTCAATTGGATCCGCCAGATCGCCGCGCGTTCTGCGGTGGTCGGGAGGTCGACGAAGAAGATCTCGTCGAAGCGGCCCTTGCGGAGGAACTCCGGCGGTAGTCGGTCGATGTTGTTGGCGGTCGCGATGACGAAGACTGGCCGCGATTTCTCCTGCATCCAGGTGAGAAACGACCCGAAGACGCGCGATGACGTCCCGGAGTCCCCTCCGCCGCCCACCCCGGCGAACCCCTTCTCGATCTCGTCGATCCACAGCACGCATGGGCTGGTTGCTTCGGCTGTGGCGATCCCAGTCCGCATGTTCTGCTCGCTTGAGCCGACCAAGCCCGCGAACACGCGCCCGATGTCCATCCGCAGCAGGGGCAGCCCCCAGGCCGAGGCGATGGCCTTGGCAGTCAGCGACTTGCCGCAGCCCGGTACCCCGGTGATCAGCACGCCCTTCGGGGCAGGGAGGCCGTACTCGGCAGCTTCGGCGAGCCACGAGTCGCTCCGCTTGGCAAGCCACCGCTTGAGGTTCTCCAGCCCGCCGACGTCGGAGAGCTCGACGTCCACCGGGACGAACTCGAGCAGCCCGCTCTTGCGAATGGTCTGCCGCTTCTCCTCCAGGACGACGTCGACGTCGTCCGGGGTCAGTTTGCCGTCGTTGACCATGGCCCGTGCGAACGCGTTCTCGGCCTCGCCGAGCGTCAAGCCCTGTGCCGCCTTTGCCAGACGCTCCCTGTCCCGCTCCTCGAGCTGCACCTTGATGCGCCCGTCGACCGAGTTCGTGAGGATCATGTTGTCGAGTAGCTGGCGGATCTCGAACTCCCCCGGGAGCGGGAAGTCCAACAGGGTTACGTCCTTCTCTAGCTCGGGAGGGATCCGAAGCAGCGGGGCAACCACCATGAGCGTGCGCGGCGTTGCGCCGTTCTTGAAACTCGCTGCAACGTCCCGCAACCGGCGGACGACGTTCTGATCGGCCGGCCGGGAACCGTCGCCCAGTACGGCGTGGAGGTCACGGAAGAGGAAGAGGGCCGGTTCCTCGATGCGGGTGACTGCGTCGAGGGCCGCTGCCGCGTCACGCGTGTTCGCCTGCACAGCTCCGGCTGGAGAGGTGAGTCCCTCGGTCACCGACCACGACCACACGCCGCGAGGCGTGCGGAGCGCAGACGCAACGTGGACCGTTTCGGTCACGACCCGAAGTTCCTCGAAGCTCTCGACGTACAGCAAGGGGAACCGGGCCTTGAGCATCTGGTCGAGATTGTCGCGGAATGACGCGGACATGGTGTGGGTCTCCCGTGTGGCGGTCCGGCGAGGAGCACGGTGCAGGTCCGGACCTCCTGGCGACCCTATTTCGCCGCGGTACTCCCGGCTCGCTGCGTCGGGGTGTCGGCGGGACGGGTGTGGCGGCTGCTTGCGCCGCAGCGCAGCATCGCCCTCTGAGGCCGACGGTCGCGCTAAGTCACCGGACGGCGGAGGTCGCCACCCGCGTGGGGGAGGAGGTCACCCGTCCCGGCATCACCGGCGACCTCTCCCGCATGGGGCGTCCGAACCTGGGGACCGGAGGGCGGCACAGCCAGTGCCGAGCCGGGGAGGAGACCACCATGCTGAGCGACACCGATCCGCGGTCCAGCCGGGCGGAGCGGGTCGAGGAGGCCTGCACCCGCCGGACGCCGGGCCACGCCCCGCACCGCAAGAACATCCTGCTGTGCCACACCGGCGCGCTGGCCGAGTGGCGCCAGGTGCACGTCATGGACGTGGCAGACGGCGTGGTCACCCTCGCCGCCGGCGACGAGCTGCAGCGCTTCCGCAACCACGCGCCCGAGCAGCTGGCCCGGGCCGTGGCCGACGCCGGGCCGGAGGCGTGCCTGAACACGCGCTTCGGCTACCTCTTCCTCTCGTCGTGGCCGCGCGAGCCCGAGGCCGTGTTCTCCCTCTGCGCGGCCGACCGGGACTGCCCGCCCTGCGGGTGAACGCGCCGGAGCCCCGGTCGCAGCGTGGCGACCGGGGCTCCGGAGGTGCGGATCAGGCGATCCGGCGCGCGCCGGCGTACTCCGGCATGTCCTTGGCGTCCACGATCGAGACCGGCTGGCCCTCGGTCGAGGCGTGCACCATCTGGCCGTTGCCGATGTAGATGCCGACGTGGCTGACCGGGCTGTAGAAGAACAGCAGGTCACCCGGCTGCAGGGCGTAGACGTCGTCGACCGGCACGCCCACGGTGGCCTGGTCGCGCGACGTGCGCGGCAGCTCGATCCCGGCCGCCCGGTAGGCGAACGAGGTGAGGCCCGAGCAGTCGAAGCTGTCGGGGCCGGAACCGCCGTACTGGTACGGCTTGCCGACCTGGGCCATCGCCGTGTCGACGGCGGTCTGCGCGGCCGGCGACGGCGCCGGAGCCGACGCGGCGGGTGCCGGCTCCTGCGCGACGGCACTGGGCAGCGGGCTGAGCAGCATCCCGGCTCCGGCCAGGACCGCGACGACGGCGCCGCGGGCGGTGCGGGTGGTACGGGCAGTGCGGGTGGCGCGAGTGGTCGTCATGGACGACGGGTTCTCCTCGTTCTCGGGGTGCGGCGCCGCTGCTCGAGGGCAGGGGCCGCGTCCGGACCGATCCGACGCTAGGAACCGCTTCTCCGGTCCGTCGAATCGTGGTTCCCCGCTCGGAACGAGCTTCTGCGCTCGGCGTGTCGGTCGGCGCGATGGTGGCATTCGGCGCCCTGACCTGCGAGGTCGTCGAACCTCCCGGTGTGGGACGCCGCTCAGGTGCCAATTGATCGTGGAATAGGCGACACGCCGCATGGTCTCACTCGGAGTAACCATCGCGGTGACGCACCATCACCGAAGCGGAACGGGGATTGGCCGCCTCGCTCGCCGGGCATCGACAGGGCAACGGACGCCAGACAGTCCACCGACACGAGGAGGACCCATGCCCGGGATGTTCCGGAAGCTCATCGCCTCAGGCGTAGCCGCGAAGCTCGTCCAGGAGGCCCGCAAGCCGCAGAACCAGGCGAAGATCAAGGAGATGGTCGCCAAGCTCGGCGAGCAGAACAAGAAGCGCGGCGGTGGCGCCGGCCGGGGGCGCGGCGCCGTCCGCTGACCCCTCCGCACCACGCGAGCGACCCCCGCCCGGCAGGTCCGGACGGGGGTCGCTGCGCGTGCAGGGACGGCTGGGGCGCCGGGGGCCGTTCCGGTACCCGACGGGTTCGCACGTCCCCGTAGCCGGATGCACCACGTGCAAGGGTCGGTCGATCACGCGCGGGGGCGGTGGGGCATGAGGCCTGCGCACCCCGGCGCCCGCACCACCTCACGGGGAGCCCATGTACCAGCCGTCCAGCCCGTCCCGCCGCCGCACCCGGATCGTCGCGGGCGCGTTCCTCGTGCTCGTCGCTGCCGCCGGCACCGCCTGCAGCAGCGAGGACGACGCACCGGCCGCGAGCACGTCGTCGACCGCTCAGGAGCCGGCGCCTTCCACCGAGGCCACCCCTCCGGTCGCCAGCGACCCCGCGCCCGCGCCCGCACCGGCGCCCGCGCCGTCCTCCGCCGAGGACGCGGGTGTCGACTTCGTGATGCCGGACCTCGTCGGCATGGACCTGCAGAGCGCACAGGACCTGGTCCAGACCAACGGCGTCTTCCTCAGCGTCTCCCACGACCTGCTGGGCAGCCGGAACCAGGTCGTCGACTCGAACTGGATCGTCTGCACCCAGAACATCCCCGCCGGTCAGCAGGTGACCGGTGACGTCGAGGGCGACATCGACTTCGGCGTGGTCAAGCGCGAGGAGAGCTGCCCCTGACCCCTCCGCACCACGCGAGCGACCCGCGTCCGGCACCAGCCGGACGGGGGTCGCTGTCGTCCAGGGGTCAGGGCCGGCCGGCGTGGGCGACGCCCACCTCGGTCGTCACCAGGACGGCCTCGCGGACCGGCGCCCGGTTGTGCTCGTAGAAGTCCGGAGCGCAGCACATCAGCAGCGTCGTCCCGTTCTCGCCGCCGAGCATGCAGGCGAACACGCCCATCCCCTCGGGTGCGGCCACGGACTCCACGATCGACCCGCCGGGCGCGATGCGGGCGACCCGGCCGCCGACCGCGTCGGCCGACCAGATGTGCCCCTCGGCGTCGAGCGCGCAGCCGTCCGGGGCGACGACGATCTGGCCGAGGACCTCCTCGGTGGTCCGGCCGGTGACCTCGCCACCGAGGGAGGCCCAGATCCGGCGGTTGGACAGCGAGCCGTCGCCGGCCAGGTCGAAGGCGGTGTACCGGTTGCCGAGCGTCTCGCCGACGACGAGCGTGCCGCCGTCCGGGGTGATCACCGAGCCGTTCGGGAAGAGCAGCCCGTCGGCCACCACGTGCACCGAGCCGTCGGGGTCGACCCGCTTGAGCGTGGTGGTGTGCGCGTCGCCGCCACCCATCAGGTCGAAGCCGAAGTCCCCGACGAAGACCCGCCCGTGCGCGTCGACCACCAGGTCGTTGAGGTGGCTGCCGCAGTGCTCGCTCAGGTCGGCGTAGGTGGACAGCTCGCCGTCGGCCCAGCGCAGCAGCCGCTGGTCCTTCATCGACACGACCACCAGCGAGCCGTCGGACAGCCAGCCCAGCCCCGAGGGCTGGTTCTCCACCTCGAACAGGACGGTCTCCTGCCCGTCCGGCGTCACCCGGCTCACCGTGTGCCGGTAGAAGTCGGACACCCACCAGGTGCCGTCGTGCCAGCGCGGGCCCTCGAAGAACCCACCGCCGGTCAGGATCGTCCGCAGCTCTCGTTCCGCCATGGCCCGGACACTAGGTCGGCCGACGACCCGGGGCCCGACGGGCCCTCACGCGCTGAACTGCTGCTCGCCGATGACGGAGAGCAGCTGCAGCTTCTCGGCCGCCTCGGTGCCGGGCGCCGCGGTGAGCACCAGCAGCACCTGGCCCTGGTCCTCGGTGAACAGCGCCTGGCAGTCGACGTCGATCGGGCCGAGCTCCGGGTGCACGAGCGTCTTCGCGTCCTCGAACCGCTTGCCGACGTCGTGGCGACCCCACACGTCCGCGAACTCGGGGCTGACGGCCAGCAGCCGGTCGACGATCTCGGTGGCCCGGGCCGTCGAGGCGCCGGCGCTCAGGGCGGCCCGCAGTCCCGCCGCCTGCAGCCGGCTCTGCCGGGGGTGGTCGGCCTCCGGATAGCGCCGGCGATCGGCCGGGTCGGTGAACCAGCGGTAGTACGCGCTGCGGGCCAGGCCGGTGTGCCGGGTCTCGTCGCCGAGCAGCGCGGTCGCCAGCCGGTTCTGCAGCAGCGTCTCGGCGAGGTCGGAGAGCACGAGCGCAGGGGTGTCCTCCAGCCGGTCGAACACCCGCTGCAGCGCGGGCGCGACGTGCTCGCTGGGGCGGACCCGCAGCGGGGCGTTGTGCCCGGCCAGCCGGAACAGGTGGTCGCGCTCGTCCAGGGTCATCCGCAGCGCGCGGGCGATCGCGGCGAGCATCTGCTCCGACGGCTGCGGACCGCGCTGCTGCTCCAGGCGCGTGTAGTAGTCGGCCGACATGGTGGCCAACGCCGCCACCTCCTCCCGGCGCAGCCCGGCCGTGCGCCGGCGCGGTCCGGCGGGCAGCCCGACGTCGCCCGGCTGCAGCCGCTCGCGGCGGGTGCGCAGGAAGTCGGCCAGCCCCGGTCGGTCCACGCGGTCATCCTCCCCGGGTCCGCCGGCGTGATCCAGGGAGCGCCGGTCCCTGGATGACCGGTCTCTGCCCGACGCGTCCGGGGCGGCGCAGGGTCGGGGCATGGACACCACACGCAGCACCGTCTTCGTCACCGGCGGCACCTCGGGCATCGGCCTCGGCCTCGCCCTGCGGCTCATGGCCGCCGGCAGCACCGTCGTCGTCGGGGGACGGCGCACCGATCGGCTGGCCGCCCTCGCCGCCGAGCACCCCGGGCTGGGCACGCAGCAGCTCGACGTCACCGATCCGGCGTCGATCGCCGCGGCCGCGGCGGCGGTCACCGCCGCCCACCCCGAACTGGACACCGTGATCACGACCGCCGGGATCATGCTGCCCGAGGACCTGACCGACCCGGCGCACGTCGAGGTCGCCGAGCGCACCGTGGCCACGAACCTGCTCGGCACCATCCGCAGCATCGACGCGTTCCTGCCCGCGCTGCTCCGCCGCCCGGCCGCGACGGTGATGACCGTGTCCTCGGGCCTGGGCTTCGTGCCGATGCCGTTGACGCCGACCTACAGCGCCACCAAGGCGGCCGTGCACTCCTACACCCAGGCGCTACGGGTGCAGCTCGGCAGCACCCCGGTGCAGGTCACCGAGCTGGTGCCCCCGGCGGTGCGCACCGACCTCATGGGCCAGCGGGACTCCTCGCACGCCATGCCGCTGGAGGACTACCTCGACGAGGTCATGGCCCTGCTGGCCGAGCGGCCCGACGCCGACGAGGTCCTGGTCGAGCGGGTGCGGTTCCTCCGGTTCGCCGAGGCCGAGGGGCGGACGGACGACGTCCTCGCCCAGCTGTCCCGGTTCGCCGCCTGACCTGTTCCCGCAACGCTCGGGCTCTGCCCCACATGCGGGGCAGAGCCCGAGCGTCCGCGGAGGACACCTGCCGGCGTCAGTCGCCCTTGACGTTGACGATCTGGCGCAGCGTGTGCCGGATCTCCACGAGGTCGGCGGCGTCCTCCATGATCCGGTCGATCGGTTTGTAAGCGTCGGGGTGCTCGTCGAGGAACGCGTCGGAGTGCCCCCAGGCGATCCCGGTCATCCGCTTCTCCAGGTCGGCCCGGGTGAAGCGCTTGCGCGCCGCCGTCCGCGAGAAGTTCCGGCCGGCGCCGTGCGGCGAGGAGGCGAGCGACTCCGGGTTCCCCTTGCCGACGACGACGTAGGACGCCGTCCCCATCGAGCCCGGGATCAGCCCCCACTGCCCCGACCGCGCCGAGATCGCGCCCTTGCGCGACAGCCACACCTCGCGGCCGTAGTGCGTCTCCCGCTCGGTGTAGTTGTGGTGGCAGTTCCGGGTCAGGATGTTGTCGGCGAGGGCGAAGGAGTGTGTGCCGTCCACGACGGCGCAGTACACCTCGGTGGTCTCCCCGGTAGGACGCACAGACACGACGTTCCACCCTCGCCGCTCTGACGCATGGCGCCCGCGCTCGAAGCGTGCCCGGTGCTCCGGAATGAGGAAGAAGGCCCCATCCAGATCGCCTCGCATGAGACCGACGAGGTGCAGCGAGGTGGGCACTTCGCCGAAGCCCTTGCGCAGTCGCGATCGGATCCCGAACGTCCCGACGCCGATCGCCTGGCACGCGAGTCGTACGTACTCCAGGTCTTCTCGGTCGGCTGAGCTCAGGGTCGGGCGGCCGGTCGTGTCGACGTCGCCGTCGGCGGCGAAGTAGCCGGCGAGCCACCCGTACAGCTCATCGGCTGGCGAATCGAGTGAGGGCCGCTCCGTCTTCCAGGCCCCAGGTAAGCCGGACACCCGAGTGACGGGCCCGTAGGTGCGGGGAGGTCGTCCGATGCCTTCGAAGAAGGGCAACAGAGTCTGGTCCTTGGGACCGCAGAAGTTGGCGAGAGCTCTACGACCACCCGCCAATGCCGTGCCATCCCCGTAGACGAAGCCGCGTGCAGCGGACCTCCGGTCGACAGTCAACCCGTCAGGTCGATGTGGGAACGAGAACTGCAGCCGGTCCCCGGGGGTCAGCTCCGCCGTGGTCGCTTCGTACTCGTGGCCGCGACGCGACCGGAGGAGCCAGCGGTGTCCTGCGGTCGCCCGGATGATCTTCGTGACGCCGGACCTGCTCAGCAGGACCTCGCTCACCTCCTGCCGCCCGAAGGAGCGGACTGGAGCCTTCACCCACTCCCCACCAGCAGTCAGCAGCTCGTGCTCACCGCCCGCCAGGGATTCGATGGGCCGCGTGCCGGTGCGTGTGATGACCCCGGTCTCGCCGGCGAAGCAGTTCACGGTCTCGATCCGCTCCACCGGCGTCTTCACGAACCGCCCCAGCTGGTCGACGACGCGGTCCATCATCTCCTCGCGGTTGAGGAAGGCGAACCGCTGCGCCCACCGCAGCGCCTCGATGTACCGGTCGAACTCCGGCGTCCCCTCCTCCAGGTACGCGAGGTCCCGGTCGGCCAATTCGATGCCGAGGTCCCGGCAGCGGGCCTGCGCGATCGCGATGTGCTTGGCCGCCAGCTTGTTGCCGACGCCCCGCGAGCCCGAGTGCAGGAACAGCCAGACCCGGTCGGACTCGTCCAGCGACACCTCGATGAAGTGGTTGCCCGAGCCCAGCGAGCCCAGCTGCTGCGGCCAGTTCGGCGCGGCGGCGTCGGCCTGCCCGGCGCCGGGCATCGCGCGCAGCTCGGCGATCCGCGGCTCGGCGGTGGCGGTGGGCTTCTTGTTGTAGCGGCCGGCCGACAGCGGGACGGCCCGGGCGATCCAGCCGTGCAGGACGGCGAGGTCACCGCGCAGGTCGGCGGCCTCGAACTGCGTCCGGACCGCCATCATCCCGCAGCCGATGTCCACCCCGACCGCCGCCGGGATGATCGCACCGTCGGTCGGGATGACCGAGCCGACGGTCGCGCCCTTGCCCAGGTGCGCGTCGGGCATCAGCGCCAGGTGCGGGTGGATGAACGGCATCGCGGCGGTGCGCTCGGCCTGCTCGCGGGTGGTGTCCTCGAGGATCGAGGCCCAGTTCAGCAGCCGTTCGTTGATCCGTTCCATGCGCGGGCCGTACCCGCGGGGACCGGGCGCTCACCTCGGCGGCGCGTGTCAGGGTGGGCGGTGTGGGCACCGAACCGGACTGGGTCGAGCACGTCATCTGGTGGCACGTCTACCCGCTCGGGTTCGTCGGCGCGGAGAAGGAGCGGGACCCC
This sequence comes from Blastococcus sp. TF02A-26, assembly GCF_003319125.1. Taxonomy (GTDB): domain Bacteria; phylum Actinomycetota; class Actinomycetes; order Mycobacteriales; family Geodermatophilaceae; genus Trujillonella. The sequence continues at coordinate 28,995 of NZ_QOHG01000012.1, forward strand.
GACGCCCCCGTCGTCCACCGGCTCGGCCACCTGACCGCCTGGCTGGACCACGTCACCCGGCTCGGCGCCAACGGCCTCGCGCTCGGCCCGGTCTTCGCCTCCGAGACCCACGGCTACGACACCACCGACCACCTCCGCATCGACCCGCGCCTGGGGGACGACGCCGACTTCGACGCGCTCGTCACCGCTGCCCGCGAGCGCGGCATCCGGGTGCTGCTCGACGGCGTCTTCAACCACGTCGGCCGCAGCCACCCCGCCTTCCGGGCCGTGCTCGAGCAGGGGCCGGACGCGCCCACGGCGAGCTGGTTCCGGCTGCGCTGGCCCGGCGGCCCGGAGGCGTGGCGCCCCGGCGTCGAGCCCGGGTACGACGACTTCGAGGGGCACCACCACCTCGTCGCGCTCGACCACACCAGCGCCACGGTCGTCGACCACGTCGCCGACGTGATGTGCCACTGGCTCGACCGCGGCGCGGACGGGTGGCGCCTGGACGCCGCCTACGCCGTCCCGACGGCGTTCTGGGCGCAGGTCGCGCAGCGGGTGCGGGACCGGCACCCCGGCGCCTACCTGATGGGCGAGGTGATCCACGGTGACTACCCGCGGTTCGTCGCCGAGAGCCGGCTCGACTCGGTCACCCAGTACGAGCTGTGGAAGGCGATCTGGAGCTCGCTCAACGACGCCAACCTGCACGAGCTCGCCCACGCGCTGGGCCGGCACGACGCCTTCGCGCAGCGGTTCGTCCCCTACACGTTCCTCGGCAACCACGACGTCACCCGCATCGCCAGCAGGCTGACCGACCCCGCCCACCTGGCCCACGCGCTGGTCGTGCTCGCCACCGTCGCCGGCACCCCGGCGGTCTACGCCGGGGACGACCACGGCTTCACCGGGGTCAAGGAGGACCGCGCCGGTGGGGACGACGCCGTGCGCGCGCCCTTCCCGGCCACGCCGGAGGAGCTCTCCCCGCTGGGGCTGCCCACGTTCGCGCTGCACCAGGAGCTGATCGGCCTGCGCCGCCGGCACTCCTGGCTGCACACCGCGCGCACCGAGGTGGTCGACGTGGCCAACGAGACCCTCGTCTACGCCTCGACCGGCGACGGCGGCCGGCTGCTCGCCGCCCTCTCCACCGCGGCCACACCCGTGACCGTGCGGGCACCCGGGGCCCGCACCGTCCTGGCCGGGGAGGCGCGGCTCGACGGCGGCCGGGTCACCCTGCCGGCCGGTGGCTGGGCGGTGATCGAGGGGTGAGCCGACCGGTGCGCATCACCGTCGACGTCCGGGACGTCGCCCCGCCGGGCGGCGAGTGCGTGGTGGTCGACGTCTTCGCCCCGCCGCCGGGCCCCCCGCCGACCGGGCTGCTCTGGTGGCTGCTCCCCGGCGGAGGGATGAGCCGGCGCTACTGGGACCTCCCCGGCCACAGCGTGGCCCGGTACCTCGCCGACCGCGGGCACGTCGCGGTGACCGTCGACCACCTCGGGGTGGGGGAGAGCAGCGTCCCCGACGACCCGTACCTGCTGACGCCGCACCTGGTCGCCGACGTGAACGCGCACGTGCTCCAGCGGCTGCGGGACGGCGATCTGCCGCCGACCCGGGCGGTGGTCGGCTGCGGCCACTCGGCGGGCGCCGGCCTGCTCGTGCACCAGCAGGCACGGCACGGTGGCTGCGACGCGGTCGCGCTGCTCGGTTACGGCGGCCGCGGCATGCCCGAGGTCCTCGACCCCGCGGCGGCCGCGTACGCCGACGACCCCGACGGCCTGCGCGCCGCACTTCCCGGGCTGGTGCGCGACCGGTTCGGCACCCCGCTGCCCGACCTCGACCGCCGGCACGGCCGCGACCACACCGCCGACGACGGCGTCAAGGGCGCCCTGGCCCGTGCCAGCGCCCCGCTCCTGGGCCTGGTCGGGCTCGCGTCGATGGTCCCCGGCAGCGCCCGCGACGAGATCGCCGCCCTCGACGTCCCGGTGCTCCTCGCGCACGGCGACCGCGACATCGGCGCGCCGCTGGCCGAGGTCGCCCCCGAGTTCGCGCACACCGGCGACCTCACGCTCTACCGGCTCGCCGACTCCGGGCACCACTCCGTGGTGAGCCCGAACCACTCCCTCCTGCTCGAGCGCCTGGTCGCCTGGGCGGGCAGCGTCCTGGCCCGAGGAGCCCCGTGACCGAGATCGAGCCGTTCACCGTCGACGTCCCGGCCGAGGTCCTCGACGACCTGCGGGACCGGCTGCGGCGCACCCGCTGGCCCGAGCCGGAACCGGTCGACGACTGGTCGCAGGGCACGCCGCTGGCCTACCTGCAGGACCTCTGCGCGTACTGGGCCGACGAGTACGACTGGCCGGCGCGGCAACGGCTGCTCAACCGCTTCCCCCAGTACCGGACGACGATCGACGGCCTCGGCGTCCACTTCCTGCACGTCCCCTCGCCGCACCCGGACGCCATGCCCCTCGTGCTCACCCACGGCTGGCCGGGCTCGGTCGTGGAGTTCCTCGACGTGGTCGGGCCACTCACCGATCCGGTCGCGGACGGCGGGGAGGCCCGCGACGCGTTCTCCGTCGTCGTCCCCTCGCTGCCCGGCTACGGCTGGAGCGACCGGCCGGACCGCACCGGCTGGGGTGTGGAGGCCATCGCCGCCGCCTGGGCGGAGCTGATGACCCGGCTCGGCTACGAGCGGTTCGGCGCCCAGGGCGGCGACTGGGGCTCGACGGTCACCCGCGCGCTGGCGGACGCCGTCCCCGACCGGTTGACCGGCATCCACCTGAACATGGTCAGCGTCCGTCCCGACCGCGACGGCGACCTCACCGACGCCGAGCGGCGGGCGCTGGACCGCTTCGCCGAGCACCGCGACCAGGGCACCGGCTACTCCACCCAGCAGGCCACCCGCCCGCAGACCCTCGGCTACGGGCTCACCGACTCCCCGGCCGGACAGCTGGGCTGGATCCTCGAGAAGTTCGCGGCCTGGGCCGACGTCGACGGCGACCCGGTCGGGGTGCTCGGCGCGGACCGGCTGCTGGACAACGCGATGCTCTACTGGGTGCCCGGGACCGCGGCGTCGTCCGCCCGGCTCTACCGCGAGAGCTTCCGCCGGGAGGCCTGGCCGCCCACGGCGGTGCCGATGGGCGCGGCGATCTTCCCGCACGAGATCTTCACGCCGTCCCGGCGCTGGGCCGAGCGCGCGTTCACGGACATCCGCCGCTGGAGCGAGCTCCCGGCCGGCGGTCACTTCGCGGCGCTCGAGCAGCCGGAGGTGTTCGTGCAGGAGGTGCGCGCCTTCTTCCGCACCGTGCGCTGAGGCGTCCACCTCGGAGCGCATTGCAGTCACTATGGTCGACGCATCCCCACCCTCGACCGCAGGAGCTGCCCGTGGACGTCGTCGGCCTCAACCGCGTCGAGCTGGTCGTCGACCAGGCGCGGATCCACGACGCGGTGCAGCAGTTCAACGAGGCGTTCGGCCTGCGGCTGCCCGACCCGATCCCCATCTCCGGGCACGGCGCGCTGTCGGCGACCGACTTCGAGCGCGGTCTGGAGTTCATCGCCCCGCACCCCGACGACCGGACCAGCAGCGTCGGCCGCCGCCTGGCGGAGCTCGGCGAGGGCCAGCTCGGGCCGCTGGTCTTCGAGATCCGCGACGTCGAGACGGCGCGCAGCTGGCTGGAGGGCCGCGGCTTCCGCATCCGCTACGAGTACGACAGCCGGGAGGGCAACGCCGACGAGGCGGAGATGGCGGTGCACCAGCTGCACCTGGACCCCGAGCAGTGGTTCGGCTTCAACGTCACGCTGATGCGCCGCTTCGCCCCGCCGCCGACCCCGACGGAGCGCAACAAGCAGGCGGTGCTCGACTTCGCCGCCGCGCTCAGCGCCGCCGACTTCAAGGCGCTCGACCGCCTGCTCGCGCCGGACTTCGTGTGGGAGATGCCGTTCGTCGGGCCCCCGCAGTCCGCCGCGCTCGCCGGCTCCCCGACCCTGACCGGCGGGGAGCGGGACCGCGTCACCACCCTGGGCATCCTGCGCGCGATGGTCGACGGCGCGGTCGACCGCCGGTTCACCCTCCGGGTGCACTCGATGACCGCGGAGGACGACCGGGTGGCCGCCGTCTCCACCAGCAGCGCCGTCGTCGCCGCGACCGGCCGCACCTACGCCAACCGGTACCACCAGCTCTTCTCGTTCGACGGCGAGGGGCTCGTCCGCCGGATGGTCGAGTACCAGGACTCCCTGCACTCCTACGACGTCTTCGTCGCGCGGTGAGCGGCGGTCCGCTGGCCGGCCGGGTCGCGATCGTCACCGGCGCGGCCCGCGGCATCGGGGCGGCGACCGCCCGGGTCATGGCCGCCCAGGGCGCCCGGCTGGTGCTCGCCGACCTCGACGGCGCCGGGGTCGAGCGGGTCGCCGCCTCGCTCGGGGACGTCGCGGTCGCCCGGCGGACCGACGTCACCGACGAGGCCGCCGTCGCCGCCCTGGTGACGACGGCGCTGGAGACCTTCGGCCGGCTCGACGTGCTGCACAACAACGCCGTCGCCTCGTCGCCGCGGGACACCGACACCGTCGGGACGCCGGACGAGGTGTGGCGCGGCGCCTTCGACGTCGTCGTCATGGCCGCGGTGTACGGCTGCCGGCACGCCATCCCGGCGATGGTCGAGACCGGCGGTGGGTCGATCGTCAGCACGTCGTCGGGCGCGGCGCTCAACCCGACCGGCTCCAAGGTCGCCTACGGCGTCGCGAAGTCGGCGCTGGAGACGCTGTCGGCGTACACGGCCGCGAACTTCGGCACGCAAGGCATCCGCAGCAACGTCGTCGCCCCCGGGTTCGTGCTCACCGAGGGCGTGCGGGAGGTCTTCGACGACGCCGCGGTCGCGGGCTTCAGCGAGAGGTCGGCGGCCGGGCGGGTGTGCACGCCGGAGGACGTCGCCGAGGTCGTCGCGTTCCTCGCGTCGGACGCCGCCGGCTACGTCAGCGGTCAGGTGGTGCGGGTGACCGGCGGGGGAGCCCGGCCCCTCGTCTGGTGAGCGAGGGACCGGGCCGGGTGCTCAGACCACCCCGGCCAGCCGCAGCACCTCGGCCGGCGGCAGGTACTGCTCGGTCACCCGCGCTCCGAAGGGGGCGAGCGCGTCGGAGATCGCGTTGGTCAGGGTCGCGGGGGCGACGATCATCCCGCCCTCGCCGACCCCGCGGAAGCCGACGCCGCCGTCCTCGTCGTCCTCGGGCTCGACGTGCACGATCTCGATCGGCGGGATCTCGGCCGACGTCGGCAGCAGGTAGTCCATGAACGTTCCCGCCATGAACGTGCCCTCGACGTCGTAGGGGATCCGCTCGTAGAGCACCTGGCCGATGCCCTGCGCGACGCCACCGCGGATCTGCCCGTCGACGATCGCCGGGTTGATGATCCGGCCGCAGTCCTCGACCACGACCCACCGCTTGATCTGCACCCCGCCGGTGCCCAGGTCGACCTCGACGATGCAGGCGTGCACGCCGCCGGACCAGCCGCTGCCGCTGGTCTCCTCGCCGGTGAACCGCTCCTCGGCCTGCAGGTTCGGGTCGGTGCCGGGCGGGGCGGTCTGCGGCATGAGCGTCATCTGGCCGGCGAGCCGCGCGAGCGGGATCTCCCTGCCGGGCACGCCCTTGGGGCTGACCACCCCGTCGACGATCTGCAGGTCCGACGGGTCGATCTCCAGCTGCCCCGCGGCGATCGCGAGCACCTTCTCCCGCAGCTTCCGCGTCGCGACCATGGTGGCGCCGCTGCCCCACGTCGCGGCGCGGCTGCCGCCGGTGCCGAGGATGTTGAACGGCGTCACCTGGGTGTCGCCGTGCACGACCCGGACCTGTTCGAACGGCACGCCCATCTCGTCGGCGGCCAGCTGGGCCAGCGTGGTCTCGTGGCCCTGGCCGTGGGGCGACTGCGCCGTGAACACGGTCAGCCGGCCGTCCATCTCCAGCCGCACCCGCGCGGCCTCGCCGCCGGTGAAGCCGCCGTTGGGTCGCATCTCCTTGGGCCCGGGCGCGTTCTCGATGAACGCGGCCATGCCGATGCCGAGATACCGGCCCTCGGCGCGGGCGGCCTCCTGCTCGGCGCGGAACCCGGCGTAGTCGATCCGCTCCAGCGCCCGGTCGAGGCACTCGCGGGTGGTGATCCCGGCCAGCGTCGGCCCGGTGACCATCCGGTCGCCGTCGGCGCCCTCGTACAGGTTCCGGCGGCGCACCTCCGCGGGGTCCAGGCCCAGCTCGGTGGCGACCATGTCGATGAGCCGCTCGCGGGTCCAGGTCTCCATCGCCCACGGCCCCCGGTAGGCGACGTAGGTGGACTTGTTGGTGGCCAGCACCCGGGAGTCGCAGCGGTAGCCGCGCACCGTGTACGGGCCGGGCAGCAGCAGCGAGATGACCCCGGTGAACGACACCGCCGAGAAGGGGACGCCCGGGTAGGCGCCGGCGTCCATGTCGAGCGCCGCCGTGATGCCCAGGATGTCGCCGGCCTCGGTCACCGCCACCTGCGCGGTGATCCGCTCCTCGCGGGCGTGGCCGGAGGCCATCAGGTGCTCGTTGCGGTCCTCGATCCACTTCACCGGCCGGGCCAGCTGCTTGGCGGCGATGGCCAGGCAGAAGTCCTCGCGGAAGATGTTGCCCTTCAGGCCGAAGGCGCCGCCGACGTCCTGGGTGAGCACCCGTAGCCGGTCCATCGGGTGGTCCAGGGTCTGGGCCATCTGCAGCCGGAGACCGTGCGGGGCCTGCGTCGCCGCGTGCAGCGTCAGCTGGCCCGAGCCGGGGTCGTAGTCGGCGACGGCGCCGCGGGTCTCGATCGGCACGTTGGCGATCCGGTGCTGGCTGAGCGTCACCTCGACCACCCGGTCGGCCGCGGCGAAGGCGGCCTCGACGTCGCCGGCCTCCTTGGTCGCGGTGTGCAGGACGTTGCTCTCCAGATCGGGGAACAGCGGCGGCACGCCCGGGTCCAGCGCGGTCTCGTAGTCGACCACCGCCGGCAGGTCGGAGTACTCGACGTCGATCATCCCGGCGGCGTCCTCCGCCAGGTACCGCGAGTCGGCCACGACCATCGCCACCAGGTCGCCGACGAACAGCACCGTGTCGGTGACCAGCGGGAAGATCTCCGGGGTCGCACCCTGGGCCAGCGGGCTGCGGATCGGCTTGCTCAGCGCCCTCATGTCCGCGCCGGTGTAGACGGCGTGCACGCCCGGGGCCTTGCGGGCCTCCTCGACGTCGAGGGAGGTGATCCGGCCGTGCGCGATCGGGCTGCGCAGGAACGCCGCGTGCACCATCCGGGGGAGCTGCAGGTCGTCGACGTAGTGGCCGTTGCCGGTCAGGATCCGGCGGTCCTCCACGCGGGGGACCTTGGCGCCGACCATCCTCATCGTGCGGTCCCCCCGTTCACGCGCTGGACCGCCTCGGCGACCCCGGCGACGATCGACTGGTAGCCCGTGCAGCGGCACAGGTTGCCCGATAGCTCCTCGCGGAGCTCCTCCTCGGTCGGCGTCGCTCCTTCTTCCAGGAGGGCCACCGCCGTCATGACGAAGCCGGGCGTGCAGAACCCGCACTGGAAGCTGTGGCAGTCGCGCAGCGCCTCCTGCAGGGGGTGCAGCTGCTCGCCGGTCGCCAGCCCCTCGATGGTGCGGATCTCCCGGCCGTCGACCTGCACGGCCAGGAGCAGGCAGGCGCGCACCGCCTCGCCGTCCAGCAGCACGGTGCACGCACCGCAGACGCCGTGCTCGCAGCCCACGTGGGTGCCGGTGAGCCGCAGGTCGTCGCGGAGGAAGTCGGTCAGCGTCCGCCGCGCCTCCACGGCGGCCGCGTGCGGGACCCCGTTGACCGTCACCTGCACGGTCCGCTCGCTCATGCCCGTCCCCCCGCTCGCTCGGATGCCTGCTGCAGGGCCCGGGCCGTGAGCGTGGCAGCCAGGTGCCGCCGGTACTCCGCCGAGCCGTTGAGGTCGCTGCCGGGCTCCAGGACGGCGGCGGCGTCGTGCCCCACCGCGGTCCACAGCTCGGCCGACGCGGTCTGCCCGACCAGCGCGGACTCCGCGACCGACGAGCGCAGCGGGACCGCGTCGACCCCGGCGTAGGCGACCCGCGCCGCGGAGATCCGGCCGTCGCCGTCCAACGCCAGGGTCGCGAGGACCGTGACGATCCCGTAGTCGCCGCTGCGCCGGCTGAACTGCTGCACCGACCAGCCGGTGCCCTCGGGTAGCGCGGGCACGTGCACCGAGGTCAGCAGCTCCTCCGGCTCCAGCGTGGTCGTGAAGTAGCCGTCGAACAGGTCGGCGGCGGCGATGCTGCGGGTGCCGCCCTCGCCGCGGACCTCGACCGACCCGTCGAGCAGGGCGAGCACCGCGGGGACCTCCGCGGCCGGGTCGGCGTGCGCCACCGTGCCGCCGATGGTGCCGCGGTTGCGGATCGCGGTGTGCCCGATCCGGCGGGTCGCGGCGGCCAGCAGCGGGTTGGCGGCAGCCACCTCGGGGGAGCGCTCCACCTGCCGGTGCCGGACCACCGCGCCGAACCGCAGCCCGTCGCCGTTGCTGATCGTCGTCAGCTCGGGGACGCCGTTGACGTCGACCAGGTGACCGACCGACGCCAGCCGCAGCGCCAGCAGCGGCACCAGGCTCTGGCCGCCGGCGAGGACCTTGACGTCCTCGTCGGCGAGCTCGGCCAGGAGCGAGACCGCCTCCTCGACCGAGCCGGCGGCGTGGTGCTCGAACGCCGCGGGCTTCACCGGCGGGTCACCACAGGTGGCCGTCCGGGGCGGTGTCGGAGATCTGCGCCTCGGCGCGGCCACGGGTGATGCGCTCGTTCCACGCGAAGAACTCGGGGCTGAGCCGGTTGCCGAACAGCCGCTCGTTCTCGGCCTCGTTGATCCGGATGTAGAAGCGGCCGCGCCGCACCCCGTCCAGCAGCAGCTCGGCGACGTCCTCGGGCTGCATGAGCGTGGTCGGGACGCCGTTGTCGCGCAGCCACTGCTCGACCCGCGGGTTGCCCATGCTGCTCTCGGTGAGCGGCGGGAACAGCAGCGCGGCGCGCACGGTCGCCTTCCGGTCGCGCAGCTCGCCGTAGAGGCTCTCCATCACCGACACGACGGCGTTCTTCGTCGCGGCGTAGGGACCCGACTGGTACGACGTCCCCTCCGCGCCGGCGCCGGAGCTGGTCGCGACGATCACGCCGTCCTCGCCGGCGTCGACCATCCGGGTGCCGAACGCCTTGATGCCGTAGACGACGCCGAGCAGGTTCACGCCGACGACCCGCTGCCACACCTCGGGGTCGGGGTCGAGCAGCGGGACGGTGCCGCCGATGCCGGCGTTGAGGTGCAGCAGGTGGACGTTCCCGTACGCGTCGAACGCCGCGTCGGCCAGGCGGACGTTCGCCTCGGGGTCGGAGACGTCGGTGGGCACCGCGGTGACCTCGTGGCCCTCGCCGCGCAGCTCGGCGGCGGTGGCCTCCAGGGTGTCGGCGTCGCGGTCGGCCAGGACCACCTTCATGCCCTCGCGCGCCAGCCGGCGGCCGACGGCCCGCCCGATCCCCGCGGCCCCGCCGGTGACGACGGCGGTCCTCCCGCTCAGTTCTTCCACCGGGGTCTCCTCCTCCTGCCGCATCGGCGGCGCGACGACGCTGTCCTGGCAAACTTAGCGAGGATGGATAGTGATCACTATCCCCTCGATGCTTCGATCTGCCCGTGATCGACGTGAGCCGTCCGCTGCCGGACGTCGTCCAGGTGACCCTGCACCGCCCCGAGCGCCGCAACGCGCTGACCCTCGCCGGCTTCCGCGCGCTGGCGGCGGCCTGGCGCGAGGTCGCCGGCAGCGGAGCACGCGTCTGCGTCGTCACCGGCGGGGCCGACTTCTCCTCCGGCGCGGACCTCGCGGGCTTCGCCCAGGACCTCCGGGAGGCCGCCGGCCGGGAGGGCGGTCGCGAGGTCTGGGCGACGGTGCACGCCGCCGTCCTGCGGGACACCGACCCCGGCCTCCCGGTGGTCGCCGCGGTCGAGGGGGTGTGCATGGGGGCCGGCATGGAGCTCGTCGGCGCCACCGACGTCCGGATCGCGGGGGAGTCGGCGGTGTTCGCGCTGCCGGAGGTGCGGCACGGGTTCATCGCCGGCGGGGGATCGGTGGCTCGCCTGCCGCGCCAGATCGGGTACGCCGCGGCGATGCAGGTGCTGCTCACCGGCGCGCGGTTCGGGGCGGCGGAGATGCTGCACCGGGGCTTCGTCAGCGAGGTCGTGCCGGACGGGACGGCGCTGGAGCGGGCGCTGGAGGTGGCCGCGCAGATCGCCGCCAACGACCCCCGGGCGGTCGCGGCGGTCAGGCGGGTGGTGGCCGCGACGATGCGGGGCTCGCTCGCCGACGCGCACGCCGCGGAGACCCGTGAGTTCCGCGCGCTGGTGGAGTGAATCCGTCGGGCTCACGCCCACGGATCTCCTCCGGGTCATCAGGACTGCAGCAGGGGGCGGGTGGCCTCCTCGATCGTGCCCAGTGGCACCCCGAGCCCGGCGGCGACCTCGCGGGCCACGGCGACGTCCTTGCGGATGTAGGGACCGGCGCCCTGCAGCACGCCCTCGGCCGAGCCCACCATCGCCACGAGGTCGAGGGCGAAGCTGGCGCCGCTGCCGGTGTGCAGCGTCCTCGCGACCTGGACGACGTCGAGGCCGAAGGACTCCGCGACCCGCGCCGCCTCCAGGGCGAGCTGGACGTGTGCGCCGAACAGCAGGTTGTTCAGCAGCTTCACCCGCTGCCCCGACCCCAGGGGCCCGAAGTGCACCGCGTTCCCCGCGTAGGCCTCGAGGACCGGGCGGAACCGCGCGACGTGCTCCTCCTCGCCGCCGAGGAACACCGTGAGCGTGCCGTCCGCGATCTGCGCGGGCCCCCCGGAGGCCGCCGCGTCGACCACGGCCGGGTGCCGCGCGGCGATGGCCTCGACCGTCGCCGGGCTGCCGGTCGTGTGCACCACGACCAGCGTCTCGGGGGCGAGCGCGTCCAGCAGGCCGCTGTCCAGGGTCACCTCGCGGGCCTGCTCGTCGCTGTAGACGTAGACCAGGACGACGTCGCGGTCCCGCCCGAGCGCGGGCAGGTCCGCGACCACCTCGACCCCCGCCGCGCCCAGCTCCGCGCGGGCCTCGGGCCGCCGCACGTACGCGGCCACCTCGTGCCCGGCGGCGAGCAGCCGGTCGACCACCGGCCGGCCCATGTCCCCGGTCCCCACGATCCCGACACGGCTCATGGCCGGTCCTCCTCGTCCCTCGGTGGCGTTGCCCGGCTCGGTGGGCCGGGGAAAACTAGCGCGGTCCGCCGCCCGGGCAGGGCCACCGGCCGCCCGACCGGTCCTCGTTTGCGCCATCAGTTAAGTGATAGTCATGATGAGCGTCGACGAGTCGATCGCGACGGGAGCGGGTGCATGTCCGAGACTGCCGACAGGGACGAGGTCCTCCGGGTCCTGGGCGATCCCGTCCGCTGGCGGATCGTCACGCTGTTCGGGGACGAGGACGAGCTGGCCTGCGGTGTGCTGCAGCGGGCGCTCCCGGTCTCCAAGCCGACGGTCTCGTACCACACCAGCGTGATGGCCCGGGCCGGGCTCATCGACGTGCACCGGCGCGGCCGGCACGTCACCTACACGCTGCGCCGCGAGCTCCTGGGCGACCTGCTCCGCGACCTCGCGGGCCTGCTCCCCGGGGAGCCGGTGCGCGCCCCGGTGGTCCGCGCGCTGCCGACCTGGTGACGCGGCCGGTAACCCCTCATCTTTGTATTGATGGGGGTGAGGTGCGGTGTTAGCGTCCGCTCGCACCGCCGCCGATGCGGCCCAGCAGTGGAGGAGTACCGATGACCGCCCCCGCCAGCACCGACCTCGTCGCCCGCCTGGAGGCCCTGGAGGCCCGGGTCCGCGAGCTCGAGGACGTCCGTGAGATCAACGACGTGTTCCGTCGCTGGCACTACGCCTGCACCGGTGGCTTCAACGGGATCCCCACCCACCGGACGCTCGAGGGCATCGACCTGCTCACCGACGACGCGACCATCGAGGTCCAGGGCCTGCACCAGCCCGGTGGGGGCCCGCACGGGCGCGAGGAGCTGCTGGCCTACTTCAAGCCGTACCACGGTCCCGAGGGCCTGCTGCCCCGCGTCTTCCAGACCGGTGTCGACTACGGCGTCACGGTCACCGGCGACACCGCGGTGCAGGACTCCAACCTGATCATCCTGACCGGCTACAACAACGGGAACGCGGCCTTCAGCATGTCTCGCTACCGGAACTCCTACCGGCGCACCGAGCAGGGCTGGCGGATCACCCGCATCGGCCTGGAGCAGGGCTACACCGTGCCGCTGGAGAGCCTGCAGACCGCCGCGGAGTACTTCGCGTCCATGCCGCAGTGAGCTGTGGCCCGGCTGCCGGCCGGGCTCCCAGCCTCGAGACAGCGGGGCCGGTCACGCACTGCCGTGACCGGCCCCGCTGCCGTCGGTGCGACAGGCGAACGACGGAGTTCCGTGACGGGCGTCCGCAGGCTATTGTTGTAATGATGGTGAGGACGGCGACCCTGCGGGGTCGCGGACAGGAGAGCGCCGCATGCGGGGACGGTTGCCTGTGCGCGGGGCCGACGACGGCGGGTGCCCGTGACCGCCGCCGAGCTGGCTGACACCTCCCTCGCCGCGCTGCTGCTCGGTCACCCGGCCACCGACGACCAGCCGCTGCTGCACACCGCCACCCGGTCGCTGACCGCCGGCGAGGCGCGCGCGACCTGCCGGGCCTGGGCGGCGGAGCTCCGGGCACTCGGCGTCGATCCTGGGGACGCCGTCGCCGTCCGGCTGGACAACGCCCCCGAGTGCGTCCTCGCGATGATGGCGATCTGGGCCGCCGACGCGGTCTTCGTGCCGCTCAACCCGGCCTCCCCGCCGGCCGAGATCGAGCACGCGCTCGCCGCCACGCTCCCCGCCGCGCTCATCGACACGGGTGGCGATGACCCCTCCGTGCGCATGCGCGCCCTGGACGGCGAGCACCGCCGCTACGACGAGGGCACCGCCTTCATCACCTGGACCTCGGGCACGACCGGGCCGCCCAAGGCGATCCTGCACACCCACAGCGGTTACCTGGAGCTGCTCGACCGCGTCCTCGGCCCGCTGCGCGCCGGCGGCTCGGACCCCACCCGGCGGCCCTCGCCGAACCTCATCCCGGTCTCGCTGTCGCTCAACTCCGGCATCTACAACTCGCTGTTCGGGCTCCGCGCCGGCGCGCCGCTGGTCATCATGGACCGGTTCAAGCCGGAGCGGTTCGCGGAGCTCGTGGGCCGCTTCGGGGTCCGCTCCGTCGTCCTCCCGCCGGCCGCGATCGCCATGCTCAACGCCTCCGACGTCGAGAGCCTGGAGCCGCTGCGCTACGTCCGCAGCATCACCGCGCCGCTGTCGCCGACCCAGGCCCGGCTGTTCAAGGAGCGGTTCGGCGTCTTCGTCCTCAACAGCTACGGCCAGGCCGAGGTGGGGGAGGTCGTCGGCTGGACCGCCGCCGACGCGAAGGCGCACCCGGAGAAGGTCGGCGCGGCCGGGCGGCCGCACGCCAACGTGGCGCTGCGGGTCGTGGGCCCGGACGGCGCCGAGCTCCCGGTCGGCGAGGTCGGGTCGCTGCGCGTCCGCACCGCCCGCATGGCCGCCGGCTACGCGACCGGGGAGCAGCTGTCGGCCCGGATCGACGCCGACGGCTACCTGGAGACCGGTGACCTGGCCCGGATCGACGCCGACGGGTTCGTCTGGATCGAGGGCCGCGCCGGCATCCTCATCAACCGCGGCGGCAACAAGGTCTTCCCCGAACAGGTCGAGGAGGTCCTCGAGCTCTCGCCGGCGGTGGCCGAGGCGGCCGTCGTCGGCGCGCCCGACGAGCGGCTCGGCGAGGTCCCGGTCGCGTTCGTCGTCGACGCGCCCGGGCTGCCACCGGCCACGGATGCCGAGCTCGTGGCGCTGTGCCGCGAGCACCTCGTCCCCTACAAGGTCCCGGTGGCCTTCCACCACGTGCCCTCGCTGCCGCGCACGGAGGTCGGCAAGCTCCGCCGTCCCGAGATCGCCGCGATGCTCGCCGACTGAAACGACGTTCCAGTTCGTCGTTGACCCGCCGCCGCGCACTGAACTAGCCTCAGTCCGCCTGTGCCCTGCCTCACAGCGGAGCCGTCCGAGCCCTGGAGATCCCCGCATGACCGTCACCCTGGACCCCGAGCTCTTCCTCCCCGAGCCCGAGCCGGCGGAGGTGCGCTACACCGTGATCTCCGTCGACGACCACGTCGTCGAGCCCCCGCACCTGTTCTCGACCTGGCTGCCCGCCGGGCTGCGCGAGCGCGGGCCGCAGATGGTCGAGACCGAGACCGGCGCCCTGGTCTGGGAGTTCGAGGGGAAGATCTTCAAGCAGGTCGGCATGAACGCCGTGGCCGGACGCCGTCCGGAGACCGTGGCGATGGAGCCCTTCCGCCTCGACCAGATGCGGGCCGGCTGCTACGACGTGCACGAGCGGGTCCGGGACATGGACACCGGCGGGATCTGGGCGATGCTGAACTTCCCGTCGCAGATCACCGGGTTCAGCGGCCGGGTGTTCTTCAACGCCAAGGACACCGAGGTCGGGCTGGCCTGCGTCCGGGCGTGGAACGACTGGCTCTACAACGAGTGGTACCTCTCCTACCCCGAGCGGATCATCCCCGGCGGCATCGCCTACCTGGCCGATCCGGTCGAGGCCGTCCGGGAGATCGAGCGCAACGCCGCCCGCGGCTTCACCTCGGTGACCTTCCCCGAGCGGCCGCACGCCATCGGGCTGCCGTCGCTGTGGGACCGCGAGCACTGGGACCCGATCATCCGCGCCTGCGTCGAGACGCAGACGGTGATCTCGCTGCACGTCGGCAGCTCCGGGATGCACCCGTTCCCGCCCGGCGCCCCGATCCTGGAGCTCGGCGCCACGCTGTTCGGGCAGATGTCGCTGGGCGCCTGCTGCGAGTGGCTGTGGTCGGGCTTCCCCCGCGACTACCCGGACCTGAAGATCGCGATGAGCGAGGGCGGCATCGGCTGGGTGCCGATGCTCGTCGACCGGCTGGACAACATCGTCGACCGCTCCGGCTACGGCCGCGGCTGGGCCGAGCGGCCGGCCGACGTGCTGCGCCGCAACTTCTGGTTCTGCACCATCGACGACCCCTCGACGATCGCGCTGCGCGACGTCATCGGCGTCGACCACATCATGCTGGAGACCGACTACCCGCACGGTGACGGCACCTGGCCGCACACGCAGGACGTCATCGAGCAGGCCTGGGCGGGCATCCCCGCCGCCGACCTGCGGAAGATGTGCAGCGAGAACGCGGCCGCGCTCTACCGGCACCCGCTGCCCGACGTCGTCCTCCCGCTCGACTGACCACCGTTTGCGTCGCAGACAGAGGAGACCCGATGTCGTTCGTCCCGACCGCCGACAAGCTCATCCCCGAGCTCACGCCGGCCCAGGAGATCGTGGTGCTGGCCCGCACCCTGTGGCACGAGGGCTACGACGACCACCTCGCCGGGCACATCACCTACAACCTCGGCGACGGCACCCTGCTGTGCAATCCCTGGCTGCTCACCTGGGCGGAGTTCCGGCCGCAGGACGTCATCCGCATCGACCTGGAGGGCAACGTCGTCGAGGGCGACTGGCCGGTGCCGCTGGGCATCCCGCTGCACCTGGAGCTGCACCGCGCCCGGCCCGGCGTCCAGGTCGCGCTGCACAACCACTCGCGGTTCGGCACCGTCTGGGCCGACATGGGCGAGATCCCGCAGGCGTTCGACCAGAGCTCGGCGCTCGGTGGCGGTGAGCTGGTGCTCGTCCAGGAGTACGACGGCGGCGTCGACAACTCCCAGGCCGCCGCCAAGGCCGTCGCGGCCATGGGGGAGGCGGAGCTGGCGCTGCTCGGCGGGCACGGCGTCTTCGTCCTGGGCTCGACCATCCGCGCGGTGCACCAGCGGGCGGTCGCCCTGGAGCAGCGCTGCCGCAACGCCTGGATGGTGCGCGCCGCCGGCAGCACCGCGGCCAGCCCGCTGCCGGACTGGTACCTGGAGCGCAGCGTCACGGCCGACGGCAACCGCTTCCACGGCTTCTGGGAGGCCAGCGTCCGGGCGGAGCTCCTCCGGGAGCCGACCCTCCTGTCGTGACGGGCTCCCTCCCTCCCGGCCTGATCGAGGAGCTGCGCGGGTCCAGCACGCCGTCGGTGCTCAACGGGCTCAAGCGGCTGGGCGTCGACCCCGCCGACCTGCAGACGATGAGCCGCTCCGCCGTCCGCTGCACGTCCCCGGAGCTGGGGGTGCGGGTCGGCTTCGCGGCCACCCGCACGGTCAGCACCCGCCGGGGCGGCCCGCCGGCCGACGCGTCGCGGACCGCAGCGCTCACCGCGGCCGGCGAGGCGCAGCTGCGCGCGCTGCCCACCCCGCGGTTCCTCGTCGCGCAGAACGTCGGGGAGTGGGAGGGGCCGGTCTGCATCTGGGGCGACGTGGGTGCGGCGATCAACCTGGCCGCCGGGGTCGTCGCGGGCGTCACCAACGGCCCGGTCCGCGACGTGCCGGAGATGGCCGCCGCCGGGTTCGCCACCTGGGCGGCCGGTGCGGACGTCGGCGGCGGTCACGTGGAGCTCCTCGCGGCGGGGGAGCCGGTGGAGATCGGCGGGGTGCGGGTGGTCGACGGCGACCTGCTGCACGCCGACGTCCACGGCGTCGCGAAGATCCCGCTCGAGCTGGCCGCCGACCTCCCCGCGGCGATCCGCGCGCACGAGGCGGTCGAGCAGCGCGTCATGGCCGTGGCCCGCAGCGGCGCCTCCGCGGCCGAGATCGCCGCCGCCTGGCGCTCGTAGGAGCGTTTCGCGCGCGCAGTGCCCTAGGGGACGGCGGCGCGGTGGGTCAGCGGTAGGTGCCGCCGTTGATCGCCAGCTCGGTGCGGGAGACGAACGAGGACTCGTCGCTGGTCAGGAACAGCGCCCCGGCCGCGACCTCCTCGGGCTCGCCGGCGCGGCCCAGCGCGTGCCGGCCGGGGATCGTCTCGTAGGCCGGGTGCGCGGGGTCGAACAGGTACTCGGTCATCGGCGTGCGGATGATCCCCGGGCACAGCGTGTTCACCCGGATCGTCGGGCCCCACTCGTAGGCCAGCGCGTGGCTCATCGCCAGCAGCCCCGCCTTGGTCGCGGAGTAGACGGCCATCCCCACCACCGGGCGCAGCGCCGCCATCGAGGCGACGTTGACGACGGTCGCGCGCTCGGCGGCCTGCAGGTGGGGGAGCGCGGCCTGGCAGACGTAGAGCGGCCCGGCCAGGTTCACCCCGACGAGCCGGGCGACGTCGGCGGGCGTGGTCTCCGCGGCCGGCCGGTCGAGCAGGATGCCGGCCGCGTTCACCACCCCGTCGATGCCCCCCATCGCCTCGGCGGCGGCGGCCACGGTCGCGCCCACCGCCGCGGGGTCGGAGACGTCCGCGAGGTGGGCGCTCCCGCCGACCTCCGCGGCGATCCGCGCGGCGCCGTCCGCGTCCAGGTCCAGCGCGGCGACGCGGGCTCCCTCGGCGGCGAAGAGGCGGGCGATCGCGGCGCCCATGCCCGACGCCGCCCCGGTGACCAGGACCCGCCGTCCGTCGAGCCTCGTGACGCCGCCACCTCTTCCCGTGCTGAGGTCCCCGTGTGGGCCATCGAGAAGCCGCGGTAGCCGTCGGCGGCGACCGCGTCGCAGATCCGCCGGTAGGCGTCGAGCCCGCCGGCATAGGGGAGGAACAGTCGCGGCTTGCCCGGCACGTTGGTGCCGAGGTACCAGGAGCTCGGGGCGTGCCGGTGCAGCGTCAGCCGGGTGGCCGCCTGCACCTCCTCGGTCCACCGGTCGCGGGCTGCCGGCTCGGCCTCGGACCGGGTCAGCCCGTGCGCGCGCAGGTGCAGCAGGTGGTCGGTGATCCAGTCGACGTGCTGCTCGATCGCGATCACCACCGTGACCAGCACCGACGGGCTGCCCGGTCCGGTCACGGTGAACAGGTTCGGGAACCCCGGGACGGCGAGGCCGAGGTAGGTCTGCGCGCCCGGAGCCCACTCGTGCGCCAGCGACCGGCCGCCGACCCCGCGGACGTCGATGCGGGTCAGCGCGCCGGTGAGCGCGTCGAACCCGGTGGCGAAGACGACGGTGTCGAACGCGTACTCGGCCGCGGTGGTGCGCAGCCCGGTCGGGGTGAAGGTCTCGATGGTCTCGTCGCGGAGGTCGACCAGCTCGACGTGCGGCAGGTTGAACGTCTCGTAGTAGGCGGTGTCGACGCAGATCCGCTTGGCGCCGATCGGGTGGCCGCGCGGGGTCAGCTTCTCGGCCGTCGCCGGGTCCGTGACGATCGAGCGGATCTTGTCCCGGACGAAGTCGGCCAGCAGCCCGTTGGCCTCGAGGTCCTTGCTGGTGTCGACGAACGTCGCGAGGAACTCGTTGCCCCCGACCTCCCACGCCCGCTCCAGCTCGGCCCGCCGCTCCTCCGGGGAGACCTCGAGGATCCGCTTGCCCGTGGTGGGGATGACGTGCCCGGCGCGGGTGGTGAAGGTGGCCGCGCGCCTTTCGGCGTATCCCGACTTCGCCGCGGCCAGCTCGTCGGGCGACAGCGGCCGGTTCTGCGCGGGGAGGCTGAAGTTCGCCGTCCGCTGGAAGACCGTGACGTGCGCGGCTGCCTTCGCGATCTCCGGCACCGCCTGGATGCCGGAGGAGCCGGTGCCGATGACCGCGACCCGCTTCCCGGTCAGGTCCACGCCGTCGGCCGGCCACTGCGAGGTGTGCAGCGCCTCGCCGGCGAAGTCGTGGAGACCGGGGAACGGCGGGGTCTGCGCGGCCGACAGGGCCCCCACCGCCGAGACGAGGAAGCGGCAGGTCACCGTCTCGCCGCCCGAGGTGACCACCCGCCAGCCGGTCAGCTGCTCGTCCCAGGCGGCCGCGGTCACCCTCGTGTCGAAGGTGATCGCGCGCAGGACGTCGAGCCGCTCGGCCACGAACCGGGCGTAGCGCTGGATCTCCGGCTGGGTCGCGAAGCGCTCGCTCCAGTTCCAGTCGCGGTCCAGCTCGGGGGAGAAGGAGTACTGGTAGCTCAGGCTCGGCACGTCGCAGCGGGCGCCGGGGTAGCGGTTCCAGAACCACACCCCGCCGACGTCGGAGCCGGCCTCGAACGCCCGCACGGAGAAGCCGGCCTCACGCAGCCGGTGGATCGCGTAGATCCCGCCGAAGCCGGCGCCGACCACCACCACGTCCACGTCGGGGCTCATCGCGCCACCTCCAGTCCGCGGCGCAGCGCGTCGACGAGCTCGGCCTGCATCCGCCGGGACACCGCGGCCTGGGGGAACGCCCCCGCCGAGCCGTGGAAGGTGCCCGGGAAGCAGTGCAGCTCGACCGGGACGCCCGCGGCCAGCAGGCGCTGCGCGTACCCGATGCCCTCGTCGCGCAGCGGGTCGAACTCGCAGACGGCGACGTACGCCGGTGGCAGCCCGGTGAGGTCCCCGGCCCGTGCCGGAGCCGCATAGGGGGAGGCGTCGGCGCCGCCCAGGTAGTGCCGCCAGCTGTGCTCGGCGTCGGACCGCGTCCACAGCGGGGTGTCGGTGAAGTCCTGCATCGAGGGGCTCTCCAGCCCGTCGTCGAGCACCGGGATGTCCAGCAGCTGGAAGCACACGGCCGGCCCACCGCGGTCGCGGGCGGCCAGCGCCAGGCCCGCGGCCAGCCCGGCGCCCGCGCTGATCCCGCCCACCGCGATCCGCGCCGGGTCCACGCCGAGCCCGGCGGCGCCGTCGACGAGCCAGCACAGCGCGGACCAGCAGTCCTCGAACGCCGCGGGGAAGGGGTGCTCGGGCGCCAGCCGGTAGTCCACCGAGACGACGACGGCGCCGGCGGCGGCGCTCAGCGCGGCGGTCGCGGCGACGCTGCCGGCCGCGCTGCCGGTGACGAAGCCGCCGCCGTGCGCGTAGAGCAGCGCCGGGAGCGGACCCGCGGCGGCCGGCCGGGTGACCACGACGCCCGGCCCGCCGGGGAGGGTGCGCTCCTCGACGGTCACCCCGGGCGGCGGCACGAACGGCGGGCGGGCTGCCTGCATCGCGGCCAGGGTCGCCCGCGCGGCAGCGGGGTCGGCGACGCCGAGCGCGGGCAGCAGCGGGACCATCGGCGCCAGTTCGGGGTCGTACCGGTGGGTCATGCGGTGTCTCCTCCCGCGGCCGTGGTGCGGACCACACCCTAGCGACGGAAGCGCCTTATATGGCAAAGATGCACTCTTGGGGCAGAAGGGTGCTAGTCCAGGGGAGGGGTAGCCGGGCGGCTGCGGATGTCCATGCCGCGCACCGTGAGGCAGGCGCCGTCGGACAGCCGCCACTCCCAGCCGTGCACGCCGCAGGTCAGGACGCCGTCGGCCACGCTGCCCACCGCGGTCAGGTCCGCCTGCTGGTGCGGGCAGAGCCGCTGGAAGGTCCACCCGTCGACCGTCACGTCCTCTCCGCCGGCCGCGCGGTGGGTCACCCAGGCCTCGAGCCGGTCGAGCCGCGCGGGGTCGAGGTTGCCGAGGAACAGCGCGACCAGCTCGTTCTCCCGGCCGATCCGGCGGATCGACAGCCGCCCGGAGAGGAACAGGCTGTGCACCCAGTCGGTCTCGCGGACCGCGACCAGGTGCTCGAGGACCGCCCGGTCGACGGTCAGCTCGTAGCGCACCTTCTCCCCGTCGTAGCCGCGCACGACCCGGCCGGCGAAGTCCAGCAGCAGGTCGACGTCGTCCCGCTCGGCGTCCGCCGCGGTCAGCCGCACGGCCGCCCCGATCCCGGCGGCGACCCCGGGCGCGCGGGCCAGCAGCGGCTCGAGCCAGTCGCGCAGCTCGGCGGGCAGGTCGACGTCCCCGGCCGGGAGGGGGGTCCACGCCGGGCGTCGCCGGCGCTGCTCGGCGAGCTCGGCCGCCGGGTCCGGGGCGGTTCCGGTCGGCACCCCCGGGTCCCGGAGGTCGAGCGTCGCCCCGGGCGGCAGGAGGCGCACGTGGTCGTAGCCGCGGTCGGCCATCCAGTCGCGGAACTCGGCCGGGTGGACGTGCGTGCTGCCGCTGTCGGTGCCGATCCGGTTCAGGTGCGCCAGCGCCTCCTCGCGGAAGGCGGGCGGGCCGCCGGTGGGGACGACGTGGGCGGCACCCAGCTCGCTGACGTACCGGCGGGCGGTGAGGAAGGCGTGCGCGCGCAGGTCGTCGGCGATCGCGCGCCGGGCGGCCTCGGGGAGCTCGTAGGCCATCGGCGACCACCCGGCCGGGACGACCTGCAGCAGGTGGACGTCGACCGGCCCGAGCGCCCTCACCAGCGCGAGGTCCCGCGGCTGCGCGTCCCCCTGGACCAGCACGGTCGCCCCGCCGTCCGAGAGCCACAGCATCGCCGTCCCCGACGGGCCGTCGGTCGGACGCGTCAGCGTCGGGACGACGACCCGGAGCCCGCCGACGTCGGTGACCTCGCCGGACCGGGTCTCCACGAAGCGGGTGAACCCGATCCCGGCGAGCCGGTCGCGCAGCTCCGGGAGCGGGAGGTCGGGGAGGAGGACGGGGGTGTCCGTGCGGACGTGCCGCTCGAGCAGCTCGAGGTCGAGGTGGTCCGGGGCGACGGAGGAGACGAACAGGAGGTCGACGTCGGCCAGCGATGTCCAGTCGAGGTCGGCGTTGTCCGGGAACGGGGTCCACGCGCCCAGGTGGGCCGGGGTGGTCCACGGGTCGACGAGCACGCTGCCGGCGGCGGTGTCGAGGCGCAGGCCGGCGTGCCCGAGCCCGGTGATGCGCATGAGCGGAGGACCTCCCTGAGCGGTGTTCAGTCGCTCGGGGAGTGTGGCAGCCCCGGCGTGCGACCTACTCTGGGCTGCCCCTTCGAACCGAGCGAGGACGGTCCGCGTGCCACGAGTCCGCAACGACGAGACGCCCGCGGTCGCCGCTCCCGGCATGCCCGGTGAGGCCCCGCCGGTCGTGGACGGTGCCGCGCGCACGATCCTCGGGGTGGCCCGCACGACCTTCGCCGAGCTGGGCTTCCACAAGGCGAGCGTGGCGCGGATCGCCGAGGAGGCCGGCGTCAGCGTCGGGCTGCTCTACTACCACTTCGCCAACAAGGAGGGCCTGTACCGGGCCGTCTGGAGCGACTACCAGCAGCGGCAGTGGCAGGACACCCAGCAGGCGATCGAGACCGCCCGGGACGCCGGGGAGGCCGACGGGCGGGCGCTGTTCCTCGTGGGCGCCCGCGCCTACCTCTCGCACTGCTGGGATGCCCGCGACATCGTGCACATGGCGCTCAACGGGGACCTGCCGCCCGGGTTCTCGGCCGAGGACCGCGCGCTCAGCCGCTCCTGGCTGCGGGTGCACGCCGAGCTGCTGCTCGACCTCCCGCCGGGTACCGCCACGCAGGTCCTGGTGGAGATGGCCTCGGCCGCGATGGGCGGCGCCTGCCGGGCGGTGGCCGCGTGCCCGACCCGCGCCGACGCCGACGTCGTCGTGGAGGCGGCGCTGGACGTCCTGCGGCGGATGGTCCCCGGCCTCTCCTGATCCGACAGAAACCGCGTTGCAGATGTGTTGAGCGTCTCCCTGCCGACTGCTAGCCTGGCGACTGAGCGCCGTTCAGTGCGATCCGGCCGCCAGGTCGATGCCAGACAGGGGAGTGCGATGGCCAAGCTGCGCCACGTTGCGATTCGGTGTGACGACCTCGACTGGGGCGCCACGTTCTACTCGGAGCTGTTCGAGATGGACTTCGTGGCCAAGGTCGGCCCGCCCGGGGACGACAGCCAGGGTGCGGTGTACCTCAGCGACGGCGTCGTCAACGTCGCGCTGATCAAGGTGCACGCCGACTACCCGAACGCCTTCCCCGAGGGCATCAACCACATCGGCTTCGTCGTCGACGACGTCGACGCGGCCGTCGAGCGGGCCGAGCGCCTCGGCGCGGTCAGCATGGTCGGCAACATGACCCGCGAGGAGGCCGCCGTCGCCGGCGCCACCTGGGAGGTCAAGATGAAGACCCCGGACGGCAAGGTCGCCTTCGACATCTCCGACCACTTCTGGCCGGGCACCGGCCACGCCGAGCCGGCTCTCGACAAGGCCTCGGCCTAGTTCTCCAGCACCTCACGTCCACGGCCCCGTGCGATCGCACGGGGCCGTGGTGCGTCTCGGGGTCTTGCCGAGGCGGGCGCGTGACCCCAGGATGAGTCAATCATTTACTAGATGGACTGGAGAGTCAGTGAAGCCTGCTCCGTTCACCTACGAGGCGCCGACGACGCTGGGCGAGGCCGTCGACGTCCTCGGCCGCTACGGCGACGAGGCCAAGGTCCTCGCCGGCGGCCAGAGCCTCGTGCCGGTCCTCGCCCTCCGGCTGGCCCGCTTCGAGGCGCTCGTGGACCTCAACCGCGTCGACGAGCTCGCCTACGTCCGGGAGGACGACGGCGCGGTGGTCATCGGCGCGATGACCCGGCAGGCCACCGTCGAGGCCGATCCGCTGGTCGCCCGGTCGGTCCCGGTGCTCGCCGAGGCCACCCGCCTGATCGGCCACTTCCAGATCCGCAACCGGGGCACGCTCGGCGGCTCGATCGCCCACGGCGACCCGGCCGCGGAGTACCCCGCGGTGGTCACCGCACTCGACGCGACCGTGACCGTCGCCGGGCCGGACGGGCAGCGGCAGATCGCGGCTCCCGACCTCTACGACGGGCCGATGACCTCCACACTGTCCGACGACGAGATCCTCGCCGCCGTCTCCTTCCCCGTGTGGGACCCCGGCAGCGGCTTCGCCGTCCGGGAGATGGCCCGCCGCGAGGGCGACTTCGCCACCGCCGGCACCGTGGTCGGCGTCACCGTCACCGACGGGCGGATCAGCCGGGCGGCGATCTCGCTGTTCGGCATGGGCCCGGTGCCGCTGCGTGCCCGCGCCGCCGAGTCCGAGCTGGTCGGGGCGGACGCGTCCGGCCTCGACCTGGCCGAGGTCGGCGCCGCGGCGGTCGCCGACGTCGACCCGCCGTCCGACGTCCACGCGTCGGGCCGCTACCGCACCCGCGTGGCCTCCCGGCTGGTGGCCCGCGCTCTGGAGTCCGCACTGCAGGAGGCATCCCGGTGAGCGATCCGCACCCGATCACGATGACGGTCAACGGCCAGCAGCGGTCGGCGATCGTCGAGCCGCGCAAGACCCTCGCCGACGTCCTCCGCGAGGACATGCGGCTCACCGGCACGCACCTGGCCTGCGAGCACGGCGTCTGCGGCGCGTGCACGGTCCTGCTCGACGGCGAGGCGGTGCGCTCGTGCCTGGTCTTCGGGGTCCAGGCCGACGGCGCCGAGGTCACCACCGTCGAGGGCATCGCCCCGGCGCCCGGTGAGCTCAGCGACGTGCAGGCCGCCTTCCGCGACTGCCACGGCCTCCAGTGCGGCTTCTGCACCCCCGGCTTCGTCGTCTCCATCACCGCGTTCCTGGAGAAGAACCCCGCGCCGACCGACGAGGAGATCCGCTCGGGGCTGTCGGGCAACCTCTGCCGTTGCACCGGCTACACCGGCATCGTCAACGCCGTCCGCCAGGTGGTCCGCGAGCGGGCCGGAGGACCGCCGAACGGCGGGGCCCCGGCCGGGGACCAACCGTCCGAGGGTCCGCCGACCCAGGGCGTGCCGACGATCGCCGGCCACGCCGTGACGACGCTCCCGAGCGCCCCGTGACCGCCGTCCAGGACGGCGCCGCGCCGCAGACGCACTCCGGCGTGGGCCGGTTCCTCGGCCAGTCGGTCAAGCGCCGGGAGGACGCCCGGCTCGTGACCGGGCACGGCCGCTACATCGAGGACGTGCTCTGGCCCGACGCCTGGCACGTGGCGTTCCTCCGCAGCCCGGTGGCCCGCGGCCGGATCACCACGCTGGACGTCTCCGCGGCCGCGGCCCTGCCCGGTGTCCGCGCCGTCCTCACCGGCGCCGACCTCAACCCGCTGGCGAAGTCGTTCTGGCAGACCGCGATGGGCAAGGACTCGCCCCAGCCGCCGCGCCGCCTGCTCGCCACCGACGACGTCCGCTACGCCGGCGAGCCCATCGCCATGGTGCTGGCCGAGAACAGGTACGTCGCCGAGGACGCGCTCGAGCTGATCGACCTCGACGTCGACGCGCAGCCCGCGGTGGTCTCCGACCACCGCGGCCGGTGGGGCGCGGCGAGGGACGAGGAGCTCGTGCACCCCGAGTACGGCTCGAACGTCGCCTCGACGCTGCCGTATCCGGGCATGCCGACGGAGAACCCGGCCCTGGAGGAGGTGCTGTCCTCGGCGCCGCACGTGTTCGAGGAGCGCTTCCACCAGCACCGCTACATCTGCGTGCCGATGGAGACCCGTGGCCTGCAGGCGCGGTGGAGCCCGGACCGCGACCTGCTGGAGATCGTCTCCTCGACGCAGAACGTGCACGAGGTCCGGTCGATGGCCGCCCGCCTGCTGGGGCTGTCGGAGGTGCAGGTGCAGGCCCGCGCCGAGGACGTCGGCGGCGCCTTCGGGCTCAAGTGCTTCGTCGACAAGGAGGAGCTCGCCGTCGCCGCGGCGGCCTACTCCCAGCAGTGCGCGGTCGCCTGGATCGAGGACCGCAACGAGAACCTCGTCGCCGGCGGGCACTCCCGGACCGAGGACCTCACGGTCACCATGGCCACCGACGCCGACGGGACGATCCTCGGCATCAAGGGCCACCACGTGGAGGACGTCGGCGCCTACCCGACCTACGGCGTCGGCGGGAACGCGGGCCTGGCGATGATGATGCTGCCGGGGCCCTACGACGTCGGGCAGTACTTCTACTCGGCCGAGGCCACCTTCTCGAACACCTGCGGCATGACGCCCTACCGGGGGCCGTTCCTCATGGAGACCGTCGCCCGCGAGCAGCTGATCGACATCGCGGCCGCAGAGCTCGGGATCGACCCGCTGGAGTTCCGGCGGCGGAACATGATCACGACCGAGCAGCTCCCGTTCACCACGCCCATGGGGCTGGTGCTGGAGACGATCACGCCGATCCAGACCCTCGACCAGGCGGCCGAGATCATCGGCTACGAGGACTTCCGCCGGGAGCAGGCCGCGGCCCGCGAGCAGGGCCGGATCCTCGGCATCGGGTTCGCCTCCTACATCGAGGGCTCCCCGGCCTTCGGGGCCGCCGGCGCCGAGCAGGTCACCGTGCGCATGGACATGCAGGGCAAGGCCCTGGTGTTCATGGGCAGCGGCAGCCACGGGCAGAGCGTCGAGACGACGATGGCGCAGGTCGTCGCCGAGGAGCTCGGGATCGACATCGACGACGTGCGGATCATCCAGGGGGACACGACGTCGGCGCCCTACGGCACCGGCACCGCGGGCAGCCGGACGGCGACCACGTTCGGCGGCGCCGCCCGGATCGCCGGGCAGAAGCTCAGGGAGAAGATCCTGGCCGTCGCCGCGGTGGCGCTCGAGGCGTCGCCCGACGACCTGGAGGTCGCCGACGGCGTGGTGTCGGTCAAGGGCACCCCGGGCGCGGCCGTCACCGTCGAGCAGGTCGCGGCCATGGCCTACGCCGGGCACACGATGCTGCCGCCGGAGATGGAGCCGGGCCTGGAGGCCAAGCACCGGATCCGCAACCCCCCGCTGATGTTCTCCAACGCCTGCCACGCCGCGATCGTCGAGATCGACCGGGACACCGGCGCGGTCGAGATCAAGCGGTACGTGGTCAGCGAGGACTGCGGGAACATGATCAACCCGATGGTCGTCGAGGGGCAGATCACCGGCGGCGTCGTCCAGGGGATCGGTGGGGTGTTCTACGAGCACTTCGTCTACGACGGCGACGGCAACCCGCTGACCACGACGTTCCTGGACTACCTGCTGCCCACCGCGGCCGACGTCCCGGACATCGAGATCGGGCACGTCGTCACGCCGTCCAACACGCCCGGTGGCTTCAAGCCGATGGGCGAGGGTGGGGCGATCTGCTCGCCGCCGGCGCTGATCAACGCCGTCCGGGACGCGCTCGCGCCCTTCGGCAGGCTGCCGAACGTGCAGCCGCTCACCCCCGAGGTCGTGCTCGACGTGATCGACGGGACCGCCGCTGTCTGAGCGCGGGCGCCCGCACTCTGCCGGGCCTTTCCGGACGTTGCCGGGGCGATCCTCCCGGCAACGTCCGGAACCCGCCGGCGGAGTGGTCGACCGCCGGCGTGCGGAGCTGACGTGGGTCGGGTGACGGGGCTCGTCGCGGTCGTGACGGGCGGCGCCGGGGGCATCGGCGCCGCCACGTCACGGCGGCTGCACGCCGAGGGGGCCGCCGTCGTCGTGGCCGACGTCCGGGCGGATCGGGGGCGGGCGGTCGCCGACCCGCTGGGTGACGGCGCGGCGTTCGTGCCGCTCGACGTGACCGACGCCGACGCGTGGACGGCGTGCGTGGCCGAGGCCGAGGAGCGGTTCGGCCCGGTGTCGGTGCTGGTCAACAACGCCGGGGTCGTGCACGGCGGTCCGCTGGCCGAGCTCTCGGAGGCCGACTACCGGCGGGTGGTCGACGTCGACCAGGTCGGGGTGTTCCTCGGCATGCGCGCCGTCGTCCCCTCGATGCGGCGGGCCGGGGGCGGGTCGATCGTCAACGTGTCCTCGATCGGCGGCATGGTGTCGTTCCCCAACGTGCTCGGCTACGTCGCCGCGAAGTGGGCGGTGCGCGGGATGACCAAGGCGGCGGCCCAGGAGCTCGCGGCCGACGGGATCCGGGTCAACTCGGTGCACCCCGGGCTGGTCGAGACCGACATGACGCCGCCGGACACCCCGGCCGCCGCGCAGGTGCGCACCCAGCCGATCGCGCGGCTGGGCCGGCCCGAGGAGATCGCCGACCTCGTGCTGTTCCTCGCCTCGGACGAGTCGTCCTACTGCACCGGCTCGGAGTTCGTCGCCGACGGCGGCTTCACCACCCGCTGACCGCCGGCGGAAGCGGAGTCGCTCGGGAACGGTTCCCGCACTCGAGCGACTCCGCTCGGGCAGCGGTCAGCCGCGGGGGAGGCCGAGCAGGCGCTGGGCGACGATCTGCCGCTGGATCTGCTGGGTGCCGCCGTAGATCGACTGCGCCCGCGCCCACAGGTACTCGTTGAACGGCCGCTGCTCGCCGACCACCTGCGCCGCCCCGTTCAGGTCGCCCACCACGGCATAGAGCTCCTGCTCGACGCGGGTGGTCAGCAGCTTGTCGATCGACCCGCTGGAGCCGGGGTCGGCCGACGACCGGTCGACCAGCGACCGGGCCACGTGCCAGGACAGCACCTGGGCGTCGACGGCGACCGCGGCCAACCGGCGGCGCAGCACGTCGTCGGCCGGGAGACGTCCGCTGCGCACGCCCTCCTGGGCGGCGGCCAGGACGTTGCCCAGCCGGCCGGTCCAGCCCATGTCGGCCGGGCCGCGCTCGTAGGTGAGCATGTGCTGGGCGATCCGCCAGCCCTGCCCGCGCTCGCCGACCAGGTTCGCAGCCGGCACCGGGACGTCGTCGAAGAACACCTCGGCGAACTCGCGGCTGCCATTGGCCAGGGTGATCTCCCGGCGGGTGATGCCCGGGGTGTCCATGTCGACGACGAGCATCGACAGCCCGCGGTGACGGGCCTGGTCGGGCTCGGTGCGGCACAGCAGCAGGCAGCGGTCGGCCCACATGGCCCAGCTGGTCCAGATCTTCTGGCCGTTGACGACGAAGCCGTCGTCGGTCGCGGTCGCGGTGGTGGAGAGCGCGGCGAGGTCGGAGCCGGCGCCGGGCTCGCTGAAGCCCTGGCACCAGCTCTCCGTGCACCCGAGCAGCCCCGGCAGCACCCGCGCCTTGAGGTCGGCGGAGGCGAAGTCGGCGACGGCGTGCGCAATGTGGCCGATCGGCGGCGGAGGAGGGGCGCCCGCGGCGGCGAGCTCCTCGTTGACGACCGCCTCGTACAGGTCCGACAGCCCGCGCCCGCCGTACTCGGGGTCCAGCGACACGGTGACGTACCCGGCCGCGGCCAGTGCCCGGTGCCAGCGGTGGGTGGCCGCGACCCCCTCGGCGCTGTCGTAGCCGACGCCGTCGGCGTAGGTGGCCAGGTGCTCGCCCAGCCAGGCCCGCAGGCCGGCGCGGAACTCCGCGACGTCGGGGGAGTCGGAGAAGTCCACGGTCAGGCTCCCGGAGCGAGGTCGAGGTCGGCCAGCACGGCCTGGTGGGCGTGCTCGTCGCCGAACGAGGTGCGGTCGGTCTGCGCCCGCCGCAGCCACACGTGCGCCGGCGACTCCCAGGTCATCCCGATGCCGCCGAACAGCTGGACGGCGTCCTGGCACACGGCGACGCCGGACCGGGAGGCGAAGGCCTTGGCGGTCCGGGCCGCGCGCAGCGCCTCGGCGGGCGGCAGCGCGTCGACGGCCCAGGCGGAGAAGTACAGCGCGCTGCGGGTGGCCTCGACCGAGACCAGGTCCTCGGCGGCGATCTGCTGCACCGCCTGGAAGGAGCCGATCGGCCTGCCGAACTGGGTGCGCGTCGTCGCGTGCTCGACCGCGGCGTCCAGCGCCGCGGACATCGTGCCGAGCAGATCGGCGACGAGCAGCGTGAGCACGAAGGCGTGCAGCCGGTCGCGATCGTCGCCGGCCGGGGGACGCAGCGCCGTGTCCCGGTCCGTCACCCGGGCGCCGGGACGGCGGACCGAACGGGTCACGTCCGCGGTGGGCAGCGGCTCGCCGAGCGCGTGCGCCGAGCCGTCGGGGGCGTAGGCGAGGGTGGCCCCGGCCGAGTCCCAGGCGAGCGCCCCCTCGGCGGACGGCGCGAAGCCCAGCAGCCCGGCGTCCAGCAGCGGCGCCACCCGCAGCTCGCCGGCCGCGATCGCCTCGAGCGTCTCCGCCGGCGCGCCGAGGGCCTGCAGCTGCTCGGCCGCCACGAGCGTCCCGATGACCGGCGCGGCGACGGAGTGCCGGCCGAGCTGCTCGACGAGGACGGCGACGTCGACCGCGGCGGCGCCCAGCCCGCCGTTCTCCTCGCGCAGCCGGAGCGCGGGCCAGCCGGCCTCGACGATCCGGGCCCAGTCGGCATCCGACGGCGCGGCGGAGGCGACGTCGGACGGGCCGCGGCCGCGGTCCCAGCCCGACGCCAGGTCGGCCGCGAGCGCTCCGGAGGCCTTCCCTAACGCCCGCTGCTCCGGGTCTAGGCCGATCTGCATCCACTTCCTCCAGGCTCTCGGTCCCCCTATCCTATATAAGATTGGCCCCGTGTTGGGACGCCGTGGTCCCGGGGCCCGGACAGGACGGACACCCAGTGATGCTCCGGATCGTGCAGTGGACCACCGGCCTCGTCGGCCGCAACGCCGTCAAGGCCGTGCTCGCCCATCCCGACATGGAGCTGGTCGGCGGCTACGCCTGGAGCTCCGGCAAGGCCGGGCAGGACCTCGGCGTGCTCGCCGGCATCGACCCGATCGGCGTGGCTGCGACCGACGACGTCGACGCGCTCATCGCCCTGCGGCCCGCCTGCGTGCTCTACATGCCGCTGCAGTGGGAGACCGACCACATGGTGCGGTTGCTGGAGGCCGGCATCAACGTCGTCTCCACGGCCAACTTCATCACCGGCCGGTCCTACGGTGACGAGGAGATGGCCCGCCTGGACGCCGCGGCGCGGTCCGGTGGGGTGTCGCTGTACGGCACCGGCGCCAACCCCGGGATGGCCAACACCCTCGGGCTGGCCGCCGCCGCGTTCTGCCGCCGGGTCGACCGGATCTCGGTGCTGGAGTCGGTCGACGCCACGAACTACGCGTCGAAGGACACCTGGGTCTCGCTCGGCTTCGGCGGGCCGCCGGACGCCCCCGGCCTGGTCGACAAGGTGAAGCAGCGGATGTTGGTCTTCGTCGACGCCGTGGAGATGATGGCCGGCGCCCTGGGCGTCGAGCTCGAGGACATCCGGTTCGACGTCGAGTTCGCCACCGCCACCACCGACGTCGACCTCGGCTGGATGCAGTTCCCGCAGGGCACCGTCTGCGGGCTCAAGGGCCGCTGGTCGGGCATCGCCGCAGGGCGACCGGTGATCGAGCTCGGGCTGCTGTGGCGGCTGGGCTACTCGATGGAGCCGGACTGGCCGGTCGAGCGGGGCTACGTGATCGACGTGGACGGCGTCCCGGACGTGCACCTGCGGGTGTCGGCGGAGAGCGCCGACCTCGCCGACTACGGGGCGAGCACCGCCGACCCGGCCGTGAACGCCGTCCCCGCGGTGGTGGCGGCACCGCCCGGGCTGGTCACCGCCGACCGGCTGCCGCTGGTCACCGCCCGCGGGCTCGTGGCTCAGAGCCGGGTGAGCACCCGGTCGGCGTAGCGGGCGATTTACTCCTCCGACCCGGCGAGGGTCGCCGTCGTCGGCGCGTTCACCACCAGCTGGGTCGCGCCGCGCTCGGCCAGCTCGCCGGCGAGTGGCACGTGGGCGTCCATCTCGTCGTCGGTGCCCGCGCCGGGCATGGAGTACATGATCCGGTCCGGCGCCGGCCGGCCCCGCTCGTCGGCGTACGCGCGCAGCTGTCCCACGTAGTCGGCGAAGTCCTCCAGGCCGTCCAGCGACCGGGTGCGCAGCATCGCCGAGGTGCCGGTCGGGTTGGGCACCGGCAGCCAGCCGGCGTCCAGGTCCACCACCCGGCGCAGGCTGAGCCTGCTGTTGCCGCCGATCCACAGCGGCGGCCCGCCCGGCTGCGGCGACGGCGGCATGGTCACCGTGCCCCGCGCGGAGAAGTGCAGCCCCTGGTGGGTGACCGGCTCGCCGGTCCACGCCCGGCGCAGGACCGTCACCGCCTCGTCGAACAGCGCGTTGCGCTCGTCCCAGTCGACGCCGAGGGCGTGGAACTCCGCCTTGAGGTAGCCGGTGCCCACGCCGAGGTCGAGCCGGCCGCCGGACATCGCGTCCAGCGACGCCGTCACCTTGGCCAGGTGGAACGGGTTCCGGTAGGGGAGGACGACGAGGTAGGTGACGAGCCGGATCCGGCTGGTCGCCGCGGCGGCGAAGGCCAGGCCGAGGAACGGGTCGACCGTGTCGTGACCGCCGTGCTCCCGCCACGCCTGCGAGGGCGCCGGGTGGTCGGTCATGGTGAACCCGCTGAAGCCCGCCGCCTCGGCGACCGCGGCGAGCCGGCCGATCGCGGCGCCGTCGTAGAGCCACGAGGGCACCGGGGTGCCGTGGTAGGGGGTGCCGTAGACGACGTCCATGCCGGTGCGCTCCTGTTCAGTGGACATCCGGCGCGAGCCGGCGCAGTTCGTCGCGGGCGACCTTGCCCGCCGCGGCCCGGGGGAGGTCCCCGACCAGCCGCAGCCGGCGGGGGACCTTGAAGTCGGCCAGCCGCCCGGCGCACCAGCCGACCAGCTCCGCCGCGGACGCCGAGCTCCCCGCCCGGAGGACGACGAACGCGACCGGGACCTCGCCGACCCGCTCGTCGGGCGCGCCGACCACCGCGGCCTCGAGCACCGCGGGGTGGCTGGCGAGCACGCGCTCCACCTCGGCCGGCTGGACGTTGTACCCGCCCACGATC
This sequence comes from Blastococcus sp. TF02A-26, assembly GCF_003319125.1. Lineage (GTDB taxonomy): Bacteria > Actinomycetota > Actinomycetes > Mycobacteriales > Geodermatophilaceae > Trujillonella. The sequence continues at coordinate 61,380 of NZ_QOHG01000012.1, forward strand.
ACCGTGTCGGCGGCCCGCCCGACGAGGCGCACGTAGCCGTCGTCCCCGATCTCGGCGAGGTCGCCGGTGCGCAGCCAACCGTCGGCGTCCACGGCCGCCGCGGTGGCCGCGGGGTCGTCCAGGTAGCCGGCCATCACCGTCGGGCCGCGGACCTCGAGCTCCCCGCCGTCGCCGAGCCGCACCTCGACGTCGTCCACCGGGGCGCCGATCGTCCCGCAGACCCGGTCCAGCGGGTCGCCGGGACGGGTCATCGTCACCACGCCGGTGGCCTCCGTCAGCCCGTAGGCGACGACGACGTCCGCGGCGCCGAGCTCGCCGACCACCGCCCGCACGAGCTCGGGGGAGACGACGGCGGACCCGGTGACCACCGTCCGCAGCGCGGCGGGCCGCGGCAGGTCGCCGGAGCGGACCGCGTCGAGCAGGTGGCCGAGGACGGCGGGCGGTGCGCTCAGCACGCTCACCGGCAGGTCGCGGGCCGTCGCCACGAGCGAGCTCCGGGAGACCTCCGGCAGCAGCACGACGGTGGCGCGGGCGGAGAACGGGGAGAGCAGGCCGGTCTTGAACCCGCCGACGTGCGCGAGCGGGTAGGTCACCGGGAAGACGTCGCCGCGGCACAGCCCCACCGTGGCGGCCCAGCCCGCGGCGCTGACCAGCATCGGCTCCTGCCGCAGCACCACGCCCTTGGGCCGGCCGGTGCTCCCCGAGGTGAACTGGATCGCCGCGACGTCGCCCGGGTCGTGCGCGTCGTCGGTGAGCAGGTCGCGGCCGGGAGCGGCACCGACCAGGAACCGGCATGCGGCCGGGCCGAGGATGCCGCGGACCTCCGCCGTGGTGTACCGCGGGTTGAGCGGCACGAGCACCCCGCCGGCGGCGACGACGGCGAGCATCTCCACCGCGCGGTCGAGCGTGGGCACCGCCCACACCGCCACCCGGTCCGCCGTCCGCAGCCCGGCCTCGGACCACGCGTCCACCCGCTCGCGCACCGCGGCGTCGAGCTCGGCGTAGGTGAGCCGCTCGTCGCCCTGCACCAGCGCGACGACCTCGGGGGCGTCCTCGGCCGCGGCGGCGAGGAGGGCGGCCACCGAGCGCGCCGGCACCCGCACCTCGCGCCGGCGGACCCGCCAGCCGGCCGGAGTGCGCACCAGGTCGTCGGCGTAGGCGCCGGCCACCAGGACCTCCCCGGCCGTGCGCACGAACCGGAACACCGAGGTCGCCGTGGCCGTGTCGCCGTCCACCCGGACGACGCGCGGTTCGACCTCGTGCCGGGTGCCGCTGCCCGGGCCGCTCGTGCCCTCCGCGCGCCGCCGGGCGGCCGCCGCGACCACCGCGTCGACGCCGCACTGCACGTCCGCGCCCCAGCGCCAGAGCACGTCGGCCGTGTAGACGTCGCGGTAGTCGTCGGGAGCGCCCTCGTCGCCGAGGACGGCCAGCCGGAGCAGCAGCGCGCGGACCCCGGCCCGGTCGTCGACGGTCACGGCTGCTCCCTCCTCTCGCTCCACCGGTAATGATAGAGAGGAAAGAGGCGAGCGGAGGAGGAGCCGGCATGGGGTTGCAGCTGGGCATGGCCCTGGGCTACTGGGACGCCGGCCCGCCACCGGGGGTGACGGCCCTGGTCACCGAGGCCGAGCGGCTGGGCTACGACTCGATATGGGCCGCGGAGGCGTACGGCTCCGACGCGCTGACCCCGCTGGCCTGGCTCGGCGCCGGGACGACGCGGGTGCGGCTGGGCACCTCGATCGCGCAGATGGCCGCCCGCACCCCCGCCGCGACCGCGATGGCGGCCATGACGATGGACCACCTCTCCGGGGGCCGCTTCGTGCTGGGGCTGGGCGCCTCCGGCCCGCAGGTCACCGAGGGCTGGTACGGCCAGCCCTATCCCAAGCCGCTGGCGCGGACCCGCGAGTACGTGCAGATCGTCCGCACGCTGATCGCCCGCGGGCGATCGGAGTTCGCCGGCGAGCACTTCCGGCTCCCCGTGCCGGGTGGGACGGGCCTGGGCAAGCCGCTGCGGTCGACCCTGCACCCGCTGCGCACCGACCTCCCGATCGTGCTGGCCGCCGAGGGGCCGAAGAACGTGGCGCTGGCGGCGGAGATCGCCGACGGGTGGCTGGCGATGTTCTACAGCCCCTATGACGACGCCCACTACCGCGCGGCGCTGGCCGAGGGGTTCGCCCGCGAGGGTGCCCGGCGCACCGCCCGGGACTTCGAGGTCGTCTGCCGGGTCAACGTGGTGGTCGACGACGACGTCGAGGCCGCGGCCGACCGGGTCCGGCCGTACCTGGCCCTCTACATCGGGGGGATGGGTGCGCGCGGCGCCAACTTCCACTACGAGGTGTTCGCCCGCATGGGCTTCGAGGCCGAGTGCGCGCGCATCCAGGACCTCTACCTGGCCGGCCGCAGGGACGAGGCCGCGGCCGCCGTGACGACGACGATGGTCGAGCGGGTGGCCCTGGTCGGCCCGCGGGCGAAGATCGCCGAGGAGCTCACCGTCTGGAAGGGCTCCCTGCTCACCACCATGACGGTCTCCGCGGACGTCGCCCAGCTGGCCACCATCGCCGAGCTCGTGCACGGCTGAGCCCGGGCACCGCTCAGTCCTCGACCAGCTCCAGCGCCGCCACCGGGCACTCGGCGACGGCGTTGCGCACCGCCTCCGGGTCGGAGTCGGGGTCCCCGACCACCGCGACCACCGCGTCGTCGCCGACGTCGAAGACCCCCGGCGCGGTGTAGACGCACGCCGCCGTCGCCAGGCAGCGGTCGCGGTGGACCCGGACCCGCAGCGCGCTCACGCGCCGGTCCGGATCGGCAGCCGGGTGATCCGCCGGGCGTTCCAGTGCCCGGCGTCGTACTCGATGTCGCCGTCGATCCGCGCGGTGTCGCCGAAGCGGCGGCGGAACTCGTCGAGCATGAGCTTGCCCTGCACCTTGACCAGGTTGAGGCCGATGCAGAGGTGGGGGCCGGCGCCGAAGACCAGGTTGCCGGCGTGGCTGCGGGTGATGTCGAAGCGGCGCGGCTCGGCCCACTTCCGCTCGTCGATGAAGGCCGTGGCGAACAGCGGCATCACGAAGGAGCCCCGCTCCAGCATCTGGCCGCCCATCTCGACGTCCTCGAGCGGGAAGCGGGGGATGCCGCCGAACTTGCCGTGCGCGCCCCAGCGCAGCACCTCCAGGGTCGCCGCCTCGTGCAGTTTCGGCCGCTCGCCGAGCAGGGCCCACTGGTCGGGGTGGGTGAGGAACGCGTGCAGGGCGAGCGTGTGCAGGTCGACCGCGGTGTCGGCGCCGGCGACCACGACCGCGATGACCACGGCGACGATCTCGTCGTCCGACAGCCGCTGGCCGTCGATCTCGGTGGCGACGAGCGTGCCGATGAAGTCGTCGCTGCCCCGGCCGGCCTCGTCGGCGGCGCGGTGCTCGGCGACGCGCTCGAACAGGTGCTCCAGCCCGGGGATGGTGCCCTGGATGTAGGTGTCCCGGTCGGCGGCGTACATCGGGTTGGTGGCGCGGACGGCGTTCCAGCCCAGGCCGTGCTCGAACAGCGACTCGGCCTCGGCGGGCACGCCGACCATCCGGGCGATGGCGCGGATCGGGATCTTGTCCGCGATGCCGGTGGCCGCGTCGAACCGGGTCTGGTCGGGGAGCTCGTCGAAGACGTCGACGATCGAGTCGCGGATGCGCGCCTCGATCTGGTCCATCACCCGGCGGGAGAACGCGGGGGCGGTGAGCCGGCGCAGCCGCTGGTGCTCGCTCGGGTCGACGTTCAGCATCGTGTACTGCTGGACCTTCTCGTACAGGGTCCACTCCGACTCGGGCTTGGGCGGCGGCGCGTTGTTCCAGTCGGTCATCCGGGTGCTGAACCGCGGGCTGCGCAGCACCTCCTGCGCCATGTCGTGCCGGGTCACGAACCACATGCCCATGTCGCGGTGGTAGGCGACCGGGTAGTCGTGCAGCAGCCGGTCGAGGGTCGGCCACGGATCGGCGGAGAACTCCGGGGTGAACGGGTTGTAGACGGAGAAGTCGATCTCGACCCGGTCGGTGCCGGCCATCGTCGCGGTCATGCTCGCCCCAGTCGTTCGTCCGGCCGCAGCTCCGTCCGGGCCGCGTGTGACGACCATCATTGTGAGGATGGTGGAATGCGTCAACGGCGTTGGCACAAATGCATACTGCCCCTGTGACGGAGAGCGGGACGGTGCGGCGGGGGCCTGGTCGGCCACCGTCGTCGCACGCCCAGCGGGCCATCCGCGCTGCCGCCGCCCGGCTGTTCGCCCGGCACGGGTACAGCGGCACGTCCGTCCGGGACATCGCCGCCGGCGCGGGCGTCGACCCGGCGCTGGTCAACCGGCACTTCGGCTCCAAGGAGGGGTTGTTCCTCGCCACGATGTCGGTGGACGAGGACTTCCGCGGGCTGGTCGACGGCCCGCTCGGCGAGCTGGGCCGGGCGATCCTGACCCGCGTCGTCACGCGCATGGACGGCCCGGGCGGCGGTGTCTTCGCCGCGCTCGTCGGGGCCCTCGCCCTGCCCGAGGTGCGCGCCCACCTGGCCCGCTCGACCGACGAGCACGTCGTCGGCCCCCTGGCCCGGCGGCTGTCCGGGCCCGACGCGGATCTCCGGGCGAGGCTGGTGGGCGCCCAGCTCCACGGGCTCCTGTTCTCCCTCCACGTGTCCCCGGACCCCGAGCTCGCCCAGCGCCCCCGGGCGGAGGTGCTCGACGCCTACGCGCGAGCCCTCCAGGCGCTCATCGACGACCCGACCGCGTGACTCAGCGACCGACCGCCTGCCGGAACGCGGTGACCAGCGGCCCGAGGACGTCCTCGACCGCCGCCTGGCCCGCCGCGGGGAGCGGCACCTTCCCGCGCAGGTCGGTGTAGCCGGCCTCGACCAGCGGACCGATCGCGTCGACGGTCGCCGGCACGTCCACCGTGCCCGCGGGGGAGACCACGGTGGGCAGCGTGCCGACCACCTGCAGGTCCGACGGGTCCCGGCCGAGGGCGGCCACGCCCTCGCGCATCCGGCCGACCGCGGCGGGATCCGCCGCGTCCGGCCCCCACGGGATCCAGCCGGAGCCGAACCGCGCGATGCGCCGCAGGACGGCGCTGTGCAGCGTGCCGCTGACCCAGATCGGCACGCCGCCGGGCTGGACCGGCTTGGGCATCTGGTGGATGTGCTCGAACGTGAGGTGCTCCGAGGAGTACGACGCCCGCTGCTCCCGCCACAGGGTCCGCACCACGTCGAGGGTGTGGTCGAGCAGCTTCCCGCGGCCCTCGAACGGCAGCCCGGCCGCCTCGTACTCCGCGCGCTGCCAGCCCGCACCCACCCCGAGGTCCAGCCGGCCGCGGGAGAGGACGTCGAGGGTGGAGGTCGCCTTCGCCAGCACCACCGGCCGGCGCAGCGCCGCGACGATGATGTTCGTGCCCAGCCGCACGGTGCTCGTCGTGCCGGCGATGACCGACAGCGTGGTGAGCGGTTCGAGCCAGAGCCCGTCGGGCCCGGTCGGCTGCCTCCCCCCGGCCGCGCCGCCGATCTCGGGTCGGCCGTACTCCTCCAGGTTCTCGCCGAGGACGACGTGGTCGGAGAGCACCACCCGGTCGACGCCGGTGACGTCGGCGGCGCGGGCGACGTCGAACAGGTGCTCCCAGTCGCCGGGGGGCTCGGCCGCGTAGGACGGGAGGGTGATCGACAGCTGGGTCATGCCGGGCCTCCGCCCAGGATCACGTCGCGGGGGTCGGCCAGGGGGACGAGCCCCTCGTAGTCGACGAACGAGCGCAGCGTGTTGCCGCCGTCGACGGCCAGCAGCTGCCCGGTGGTCCACGACGACTCGGGCCCGGCGAAGTAGCGGATCGCGGCGGCGACGTCGTCCGGTTCGCCGTGCCGCGCGATCGGCTGCTCCGCCAGGAACGCGGCCATGAGCGGCTCGTTGGCGAAGGACCGGGCGGTGGACGGCGTGCGGGTCATGCCCGGACGCACCGAGTTGACCCGGACCCCGTACCGGCCCAGCTCGTCGGCGGCCACCCGGACCAGTTGGTCGACGGCGGCCTTGCCGGCGCTGTAGCCGGCCAGGTAGCGCGCGGAGAACGCGGCAGCGGTCGAGGAGATGGCCACGAACGACCCGCCGCCGGCGCGGAGCATCGCCTGCCCGGCGTACTTGAGCAGCAGGAACACCGGGCGCACGTTGCCGTCGACGTCGGCGCTGAAGTCGTCGTCGCCGTAGAGGAGCACCGAGGACGTCCGCGCCGTCCCGGGGACGACGACGGCGATGTGCAGCGCTCCCTCGTCGTCGGCCGCGGCGGCCACGGCGGCGCGCACCGAGCCGGCGTCCATCGCGTCGCAGACGACCGTGCCGACCTCGAGGCCCTCGCCGGCGAGCCCCTCGCGCGCGGCCTCGAGCGTCGCGGCGGTCCGCCCGGCGAGGGTCACCGTGGCGCCGTCGCGGGCGAGCAGCCGGGCGCCGGCGAGCCCGAGGCCGCTGCCGCCGCCGACGACGATCGCCCGCCGTCCGGCCAGGGGCGCCGTCACGCCGCGCCGCCGGGGAGCCCGTCGACCGGGCGGGTCTCGGTCCACTCGACCGTGCCGATCCGCTCGGCGATCCGCCAGGTGCCGTCGTCGCCCCGTCGGTAGCGGTCGCGGTAGCGCAGGAACACCACGTGGTCGGTGCCGGCGGACCGGGAGAGGTGGTGGGCGAGGCAGTAGACGAGACCGGTCGCCTCGTCCCCGTCGGTCACGGTGCCCACCTGGCCGAGGAGGTGGAAGGTGCGGTCGAAGCGCTCCGCCAGCCGGCCCGGGACCGCGGCCAGCGCCTCGGGGCCGGTCAGGTCGGTCGAGGGGTGGTCGCCGTCGCCCGGGTAGTGCACGGCCAGCCGGCCGTCCGCGGTGAAGACCCCGGCGAACGCGGCGGCGTCCCCGTCGTCGGCGGCGGCGGCGTACCGCTGGCTCAGGGCGCGGGGCGACGTCCGGGGGAGCAGGCACACCTCTGCCTATCCTGCCAAAGATTGACGGTCAAGGGAGGCGCGGAGTGGCGACGACGAACGGCCTGGACCTGTCCGGGCGGGTGGCGCTGGTGACCGGCGGCGGGCGGACCGTCGGGCTGGGGGTCGCGCAGGTGCTCGCCGGCCTCGGCGCCCGGGTGGCGGTCAACGACCTGGCCCGACCTCGGCGGAGGCGGCGGCGGAGGGGATCCGCGCGCAGGGGGGCGAGGCGGTCGCGGCGCCGGCGGACGTCACCGACGACACCGCGGTCCGGGCGATGGTGGCGGAGGTCGCCGGTCGGCTCGGACCGGTCGACGTCCTGGTCAACGCCGCCGGCATCCCGGTGGGTGTCTCGGGCGCGCCCTCCGTGGACACCGAGCGGGCGGACTGGGAGCCGTGGATCGCGCTCAACCTGCACGCGCCGATGCAGACCGCCCACGCCGTCCTGCCCGGGATGCGGGAGCGGGGCTGGGGCCGGGTGCTGTCGATCTCCTCGTACGCCTCCCGCGCGGCCAGCCGCAACGGCCTGGCGGTCTACGGCGCGGCGAAGGCCGGCCTGGAGTCGTTCACCCGGCACGTGGCGCTGGAGTCCGCGCCGTTCGGCGTCACGGTGAACGCGGTCGCGCTCGGCACGATGTCACACCTCGACGGGCAGCCGGCGCCGCCGGAGCACGCGGCGGCCATCCCGGTCGGCCGGTTCGGGACGCCGGAGGACGTCGGCTGGACGGTCGGCTTCCTCGCCTCGGACCGGGCCGGCTGGATCACGGGGCAGACGCTGCACCTCAACGGCGGCGCGTACATGGCGTAGCGGCTGGTCACCGGCAATCGTGTCATCTTTAATACGTTGCGTGACCGACGTCGACGGCCTGGCGGTGACCCGCGACGGCCGGGTGCTGCACGTGCAGCTGAGCAACCCGAAGCGCCGCAACGCCCTCACCGACACGTCGATGCGGGGGCTGAACGAGCTGCTCGAGGCGACGCAGAACGACGAGTCGGTCGGGGCGGTGCTCCTCAGCGGCGAGGGGAGCGACTTCTGCAGCGGCTTCGACATCGTCGGCCGGAACTCCGGCGGCGGTGAGCGACCACGGGTCGGGGCGATCCAGCGCCGGCTGCCGTCGCAGGCCCACCGGCTGATCCCGCAGCTGGCCGCGCTGCAGGTGCCCGTGGTCAGCGCCGTCGCGGGCTACGCGGTGGGCCTGGGCATGCAGCTCGCGCTGGCCAGCGACTTCGTCGTCGCCGACGCGACGGCGACCTTCTGGCAGCCGTTCGTCAGCCGCGGCATGACCCCCGACGCCGGCGCCACCTGGCTGACCACCCGTGCCGTGGGCCCGCTGCGGGCCCGCCAGCTGCTGCTGCTCGGCCGCCGGCTGGACGCCGACACAGCCGCCGAGTGGGGGATCGTGCACGAGACCGTGCCGGCCGGCGAGGCGGTCGAGCGGGGTCTGGCGCTGGCCACCGAGCTCGCCGCCGGGCCGACGGTCGCGCTGGGGCTGACCAAGGCGCTGATCAACTCCGCGGCCGACGCGACGCTGGCCGCGCATCTGGCCGCCGAGGGCTTCGCGCTGGAGCTCTCCTCGCGCAGCCCCGACTTCAAGGAGGGCCTGGCCGCGTTCGTCGGCAAGCGCCCGCCGGAGTTCACCGGTCGATGACGACTGCTTCCGAGAGGGCGGACATGGACACCGACGACATGCAGCCTGCGACCGCGACGGAGCGGACGATCCCGGCGATGCTCTTCGCCAGTGCGGAGCGGTACGCCGACTCCCTCGCGGTGGCCGACGGCGACGTCCGCCTCACCTACGCCCAGCTGCGGGACCGGGCGCTGGAGTTCGGCCGGGGAGTGCTGGCGCTGGGGGTGCAGCGCGGGGACCGGGTCGGGCTGTGGGCGCCCAACACGTACCGCTGGATGGTCGCCTCGCTGGGCCTGCATTTGGCGGGCGCGACCGTGGTGCCGCTCAACACCCGCTACCGGGGGTCGGAGGCGCGGGAGATCCTCGCGCGGGTCCGCGCCCGCGTCGTCGTCGTCGAGTCGGGCTTCCTCGGTTACGACTACGCGACCGCCGCGCTCGAGGCGCTCGACGGCGACGAGACCGGGGGAGTCCTCGAGGACCTGACCGTCGTCGACCTGGCCGCCGAGCGTGGGGACGCCGACCGGCGCGTGCTCGGCCGGGAGGACCTGCGCGAGCGCGCCGCGACCGTCTCCGAGGACGACGTCCGGGCGGCCGCCGCGGCGGTGCGGCCCGAGGACCTCAGCGAGATCATCTTCACCTCCGGGACGACCGGCCGGCCCAAGGGCGTGCTCATCCCGCACGGCCCGGCGCTGGACCTCTACGCCACGTACGCGCAGGTGTGGGGTCTGCGCGAGGGTGACCGGTACCTCGTCGTCCTGCCGTTCTTCCACACCGGCGGCAACAAGGCCGGGATGATCGTCAGCCTGCAGCACGGTCTCACCGTCGTCCCCATGGCGGTGTTCGACGCCGACGAGGCGCTGCGGCTGATCGAGACCGAGAAGGTGTCGATCATGAACGGCTCGCCGACGATCTACCACGCGCTGCTGGAGAGCCCGCGCCGCGCGTCGACGGACCTGTCGTCGCTGCGCCGGGCGGCGACCGGCGCCGCCGTCGTGCCGGTCGCGCTGATCGAGCGGTCGCGGGTGGACCTGCCGTTCGAGCGGCTGGTCACCGCCTACGGCATGACCGAGTGCATCGGGACGGCGACCATGTGCCGGGACGGCGACGGTGACGACGTCATCGCGAACACCTGCGGCCGGGCGGTGCCGGGGGTGGAGCTGCGGGTGGTGGACGGCTCCGGGCGCGACCTGCCGCCGGGGGAGCCGGGCGAGGTGCTCATCCGCGGCGCCAACGTGACGCCCGGCTACTGGGAGGACCCGGCCGCCACCGCCGCGGCGATCGACGCCGACGGGTGGCTGCACTCGGGCGACATCGGCCACCTCGACGCGGCCGGCAACCTCAAGATCACCGACCGGCTCAAGGACATGTTCATCGTCGGCGGCTTCAACGTCTCCCCGGCCGAGGTGGAGCAGGTGCTGGCCCGCCACCCGCTGGTGTCGGAGGTCGCGGTGGTCGGTGTCCCGGACGAGCGGCTGGGCGAGGTGCCCAGGGCCTACGTGGTGCGCCGCCGCGGCGCCGAGGGGACCGGCGAGGAGCTCATCGCCTGGGCCAGGGAGCGGCTGGCGAACTTCAAGGTGCCCCGGTCGGTCGAGTTCGCCGACGACCTGCCGCGCAACGCCAGCGGCAAGGTGCTCAAGCGCGAGCTGCGCTCCGCCTTCGGTGGCTGAGCCGGCCGCCTGGCCGGCGGTGCCGCTGCCCCGGGAGGGTGGGCCGTACGTGGTCGGCGCCGAGGTCACCAACGCGATTGGCGTCCTCTTCGGCGGCTGGAACCTGGGCCTCGCCGTCCAGGCGGCCACCGACCTGACCGGTGGTCGGTTGCGCGACCTCTCCCTGAGCCACCTGCGGCCCGTGCGGGCCGGCAGTGAGCTCCTGCTCTCCGCGCGGTCGCCGGCGCCGGCGGGCTCGCTCGCGCACGTCGGGATCGAGGGTCGTGGGGACGACGGCGTGGCGTTCTCGGCGCTGGCGGTGACCGGCCCGCCGGCGGGGTCTCCCGACGGTCCGCCGGCCCCGGACGTGGCGGCGCCGGAGGACTGCCCACCGCGGGCGTACGCCGCCGGCCCGGGCACCGGCAGCTCCGTGCTGCTCGACGTCCGGGTGGCCGAGGAGCGGGTGGACCTGGGGGTGGCCAGCTGGGCCCGGCTGTGGGCGCGGGTGCGCTGCCCCGTCGCCGACGACGTCCGCCTGGCCGTGGTGAGCGACCACGTGCCCTACCTGCTCCGCTGCGCGCTGCCGCGCCTCACCGGCATGGCGACGGTCGCGGCCACGGTGCGGGCGTTCGGGCTGCCGGTGGGGGAGTGGGTTCTGCTGGGGGTCTCGCTCGTGGCGGTCGACGAGCGGATGGGCGTCGGTCGGGTGTCGATGTGGTCCGACGGCCGGCTGGTGGGGGTCGCCGAGCAGACGGGTCGGCTGTTCACGCGCCGGCTCGCGTCATGACCGACCTGTCGGGGCGGATCGCGATGATCACCGGTGCGGCCAGCGGTCAGGGGCCGGCCGAGGCGCGGCTGTTCGCCTGCGCCTTCCTGGCCTTGGACGACAGCAGCTTCGTGACGGGCACCGAGGTCGTCGTGGACGGCGGCGCGAACGCCTGAGGCCGGCCGCCCGGAACTGTCAGACCTCGAACGTATGTTCGGTGCATGTCGTTGGTCGCCGGTTCGGTCTCCCTCGTAGAGGGGGTGTTGGTCGACTGGTTCGTGGAGCAGCCGGCCGAGCTGCCGCGGCTACCGGTGACGCTGGTGAGCCGGGAGCAGGCGGCAGCGGAGTTGCAGCGGGTGGTGGCGCAGCGGGCGATGCTGGCGGCGTACGAGGCGGAGCTGGTGGCGGCGATGGCCGACGAGTCGCCCGACACCGATGACCCGCCGCCCGGGGTGCGGGGTGCTCGCGGGTCGTGGGGTGCGCAGGCGCGGCCGGCGGGGGTGTCGGAGTTCTTCCCCGCGGAGCTGGCGGTGGTGCTGAACTGCGGGCGGGGGACGGCGTCGAACCTGATCGGGCGGGCGTTGGTCTGGCGGGCGAAGTTGCCGGGCACCTTGGCGCTGCTGGGGTCGGGGGCGTTGGACGAGGCGCGGGCGAAGGTGCTGGCCGAGGTGGTCGAGCAGGCCGAGCCGGGGGTGGCGCGGCGGGTGGAGGCGCAGCTGCTGGAGCAGGCGACCGAGCTCTCGGTCGGGAAGCTGCGCACGCGAGCGCAGGCGCTGCTGGTCGCGGTCGATCCGGGCGGGGTGGACGAGCGCCGGGCGCGGGCGCAGAAGACCGCGGATGTACGGATCTACCCCTCGACGCGGGAGGGGATGGCCACCGTGACGGTGGACCTGCCCGCCGACGAGGCCGCGGCGGTGCACGACGCGCTGACCCGGTACGCCGGGATGCTCAAGGACGACGGCGACCAGCGGCCGGTCGGGCAGCTGCGGACGCGGGTGTTCGTGGATCTGGTGCTGCGGCCGTGGGACACGACCCGTCCTGCGGTGACCGCGCACCTGCAGGTGTCGGCATCGATGGGGTCGCTGGCGGGGACGTCGACCGAGGCCGGTGAGGTGAGCGGGCTGGCGATCACCGCCGGGCATGTGCGGGAGCTCGTGCGGCAGCTGGACGGGTGCGGGCTGCGGGCGCCGGGGGGCGGGTCGGTAACGGTGGCGGTCACCGACGACGACGGCGCGCTGCTGGCCACCGCCACTCCTGCGCAGCTCCGGCAGGTGGCGCGGCGCGGGTGTCCCGACCACCCGGCTGACCAGGGGTGCGATTGCGCGGTGCTCGGGCGGCCGGCGGCGGTGGACCGCTACCGGCCGAGCGCAGCGCAGCAGCGGTTCGTGCACACCCGCGACCGCACCTGCCGCTTCCCCAATTGCGGTCAGCGGGTGGGCTGGGCTGATGCCGACCACGTGATCCCGCACGCCTGCGGTGGGGAGACCGACTGCGGCAACTTGTGCTGCCTGTGCCGCAGCCACCACCGGCTCAAGACCTTCGCCCCCGGCTGGCAGTTCGAGATGACCTCCGCCGGGGTGCTCACCGTGACCACCCCGTCTGGGGTCACCCGGACCACCCGACCACCGGGCCTGCGACCACCACCACAACCATCCGACGCCGACGAGGACCGGCCCGCTGGAGGACAGGGACCGGGCCCTCGACCACGGCCGAGGCCACCCGGGACCCGCGACCTGATCCGACGATCACGGGTCGGTCCGCACAGCCCGCCGGTCGAATGTGGCGACGACCCCACGCCGTTCTGACCACGAGCCGACGAGCAGACACGACGACACGGGGACGAAGCGACACGTCCCCATGTCGACGTGTGTCGGTGGCGTCCTGTGGCGAGCGTGTGACGCGCTCGCCCGGACGGCCGACGTCCGGGTGGGCGCGGCCGCTGGGGACCGGTCGCGCCCACCCGGCGTCTCAGGCGGCAGTCCTCACTGGTTCAGCCACATCCCGTCGACCAGGACGGTCCCGGCTCCCGAGATGACCACTCCCTGCAGGCGGCCGTCGCGCGTGAGGACCACCTCCTCGGTCTCGGCGATCAGCACGGCGGGGTAGATCTCCGCGGTCCGCTCCTCGACCCGCTGGTAGGCGTCCCGGCGCTCGGCCTCGTCGGTGGCCGCCCGGGCCGCGTCGAGTGCCTCGTCCAGCTCGGCGTCCTCGATGCCGCTGTAGTTCGAGAACGACTCCGAGTGCAGGTGCGCCCACCACTGGGGCTCCGGGTCGACGAACTGCACGCCGGCGGTGATCGCCTGGTGCGACTTGCCGGTCAGCGCGCCGGTGGCCCCGGCGAAGTCCCGGTTGTCGATCTCCACCGTCACGTCGTCGTAGGCGCTCAACTGCGTCTGGATGGACTGGGCGATCCCGGTGGAGTCGGGCGTCGGGAAGGTGACGATGGTGAAGGAGACCGGCTTGCCCTCGGCGGCCAGTTCGGCGAAGAGCTCCTCCGCCCGCTCCGGGTCCGGGCCGGGGAGGTGGTCCCCGGTGTAGAAGGGCGAGCTCTCGGCGAACCAGGACGACGGGGCGGTGGCCTGCCCCTCGAACACCGCCTGGCTGACCGCCTCCAGGTCGATGGCCTTGTAGACCGCCTCCCGGGCACGCACGTCGTCGAACGGCGCGACGGTGGTGTTGAACAGGAACTCGGTGCCGCCGTTGGGCCGGTTCTCCGCAGCGATGTCGAAGCCGGCCTCCTCGGCCCGCGCGGTGATCTGCGTGCTGCCGTTGAGGATCGCGTCGGTGGCACCGCTCTGCAGCGCGTTGTACCGCTGCTCGGCGTCGTTGGCCACGGACAGCGTGAGGCCGTCGAGGTAGGGCTTCGGGGCGTCCCAGTACCTGTCGTTCCGGAGCAGCCGAAGCTCCCCGCCGCGGGTCCAGCTCTCCAGGACGAAGGGCCCGGCCCCGATCGGGTTCGCGTCGAACGCGGCCTGCCCCTGTGTCAGCGCCGCCGGGGCGCCGATCCAGTTGAGCGCGCTCGTGGTGATGGCACCGCCGAAGTTGGGCGTGGGCCGGTTGAGCGTGAACTCGAAGGTCACCGCGTCCACCGTCCGGAGGTCACCGAGCCCCAGACCGACGGCGAGCACCGGGGCGCGCAGGCCGATGTCCTTCGCCCGCGCCCAGTTGGCCCGGACCGCCTCGGCGTCCAGCGGGCTCCCGTCGGAGAAGGTCAGCCCCTCCTGGAGCGTCATGCGGTAGGTCGTGCCACCGTCGGTGGTCTCCAGGCTCTCGGCCATCGCCGGGCTGAGGTCACCGGTGACCGGGTCCTGGGTGAACAGCGCCCCGTAGAGCGCGCTGCCCACCAGGGAGTTGGTCGTCAGGTTGTTGCCCAGGAACGCCGGGTCCAGCGTCCGCGGCTCGCTGACCAGCCCGATCTTGGCGGTGCCACCCGCCACCGGGTCACCGACGGGCGCGTCGGCGGAGCCGCCCCCTCCGTCGTCGTCGCTCCCGCCGCCGCAGGCGGTCAACGCCAGCGCGGCGGCGGCCAGCAGGGCCAGTGTGCGGTGCCATCTGCGGTGCATCGGGATCCTCGTCTGCTCGGGGAGGGGCCGCCCGGGGCGCGCCGGGTCGGGTGTGCCACCCGGCGGTCCGCCGGGATCGAGCGACGCCGCCGCGGCACGGACGGCGCTGGAGCCAGAGCGACGCGGGGTCAGTCGTAGACGACGACCCCGCGGATGTTGCGACCTGCGCGCATGTCGGCGAAGCCCTCGTTGAGGGTCTCGAGCGTGTAGCGGTTGGTGATCAGCTCGTCGAGCTTGAGCTGCCCGTGGCGGTACATCCGGAGCAGCCCCGGGATGTCCCGCGAGAAGTTGGACTCGCCGAACAGCGAGCCCTGGATGCGCTTCTGGAACAGGGTCAGGTGCCGGGTCGAGACGGGGAGGCTGTGGTCGTCGGCGGCCCGCGGCAGGCCGGTGAGGACGACGGTGCCGGCCTTGCGGATCGCCTCGACCGCCTGTGCGATCTGCTCGCCGGTGACGACGCCGACGCACACGACGCACGAGTCGGCGCCCTGTCCGTTGGTGAACCCCCGGGCGATCTGCGTCGCCTCCTCCATGGTGGCCGCGGTGTGCGTGGCACCGAAGGAGCCGGCGACCTCGCGCTTGGCCGCGACCGGGTCGACGGCGATCACGACCGACGCCCCGGCGTGCGCTGCGCCCTGGACGGCGTTCATCCCGATGCCGCCGACGCCCATGACCATCACGACGTCCCCGGGCCGCACGCCCGCCGACCGCACCGCGGAGCCCCAGCCGGTCGGGACGCCGCACCCCAGCAGCGCGGCGACCTCGAGCGGGACGTCGTCCGGGATCTTGACGGCGGACTGCACCGACACGGTGGAGTACCGGCTGAACGCGGCCACCCCCGCCGCCTGGCCGACCGGCGCCCCGTCGAGGGAGAAGCGGCGGGTCCCGTCGGGCCGGATGCCGGCCAGCACCAGGGCACCGTTGTCGCACAGGTTCTGCATCCCCGAGGCGCACCAGCGGCACATGCCGCAGGCGGGCAGGAAGCTCATGACGACGCGGTCGCCGGCCGACCACCCCGGCGTGTGCGGTCCGACCTCCTCGACGACCCCGGCCGCCTCGTGCCCGCCGGCGATGGGCAGCGCGCCGGGCGGGAGCACCAGGTCACCGCTGGTCATGTGGTCGTCGGAGTGGCAGAGGCCGGCCGCCGCCATGCGCACCAGCAGTTCGCCCTGGCGCGGCGCCTCGAGGTCGAGGTCGACCACCTCCCACGTGCCGGGCTGCTCGAAGAGGACGGCTGTCTGCGTCCGCATGGGCGGAACTCCTTCGTCGTCGCTGGGATCGGGCGCCGGTCGGGCGCGGGTCAGCTCTGCGGACCGCGCGGAGGAGCCCCCGTCGCCGCCATCGCCGCGTCGATGTGGTCCATCAGGGACGCCAGGGCGGCCGCGGGGTTGAGCTCGATGACCTCGCTCGGCTCGTCGTAGAGCAGCGTGTGCCCGGCCGGGAAGAAGTACAGCTCCCCGGCCGTCGCCACCTCGTCCGGCCAGTCGGTGCCGGGGTAGCGGGAGCGGATGGTCCCGCTGAGCACGTAGCCGTAGTGCGGGCACGGGCACACGCCGCCGGGGAGACCGGCGTAGAGCGGCGTGCAGTCGGCCATGGGAGCCACGGTGAACCCGACCTCCAGGTCGCCCCACCGCACCGACCGGAAGCCTGTGTGCGGCCACCGGCCGCCGCCGTCGAGCGGCAGGTCCTGGGGTCTCGAGACGGGCATGGGGGTCCTCTCGGAGGCGGGGGCAGGAGGCTGCGGAGGTCGGCGCGGGAGCCGCGGGGGTGTTCCGTGGGTCACACTGTATTGGATACTGTATAAATCATTACGAGACAAGAGGCCGCCGAGCGCGGCCGCTCACGACGCGGTACGGACGGCCGGGGCGACGGTCGTGAGGAGCGTCCGCAGCTGATCGGGACCGCGCCGGCAGGGGAGCAGCACCAGCTCGTCGGCCCCCGCGCTCACGTACTCGCACAGCCGCGCGGCCACCTGCGCCGGCGTGCCCACGGCCGCGATCCGGTCGAGCATCGCGTCGAACTCCTGCCGGTAGGTCCCCCCGAGGAAGGCCGCCGCGTCCTGCCGGGCCCGCTGGCCGTCGTCGTCCGCGCACACCGGCACGTACGCGATCCAGCGGAAACCGGTGAGGTCCCGGCCCGCGTCGGCCGCCAGCCCGCGGATCGCCGCGACCGACTCGGCGAACCGGCGCGGTGAGTACATGTACGGGATCCAGCCGTCGCCGAGCAGGGCGGCGCGGCGCATCGCCGGTGGCTGACGCCCGGCGACGACGATCGGCGGGCCGCCCGGCGTGACCGGCGGTGGCTGCAGCCGCACCCCGGACATGGGGAAGGCGGGCCCGGCCGAGTCCACCGGATCCCCGGACCACAGCCGCCGCATGAGCGGGATCGCCTCGTCGGTCCGCCGGCCGCGCTCGGACAGGGGCACCTGGACGGCGGAGAACTCGGCCGGGTACTCCCCGCCGACGCCGATGCCCAGCACCACCCGGCCGCCGGTGACCCGGTCCAGGTCCGCGACCTGCTTGGCCACGAGCGCGGGCGGGTAGAGCGGCAGCAGCAGGACGGCGGACCCGATCGTCACCCGCTCGGTCTGGCCGGCCAGCCGGTGCAGCCAGGCCATCGGCTCGACGCCGGGGTTGACCGAGGCGAGGTGGCCACCGACCCAGAGCGAGTCGGCTCCGAGCGCCTCCGCCTCCCGGACCCCGGCCGCGTCGCCGGGGGCCACGAGCCCGATCCGCACGGGGGGCCGGCCGCCGCCGGACGCGGTCACGGTGGACCGCCCCCGACGCGCCGACCGATCAGCGGCCCGGGTCCTTGGTGATCAGCCCCCGCTCGGCGAAGAGCTCCACGGCCGCCTCCGCGGCGCGGCGGTAGGTCCTGACCAGGATGCGCTCGGCACCGTCGGCGTCCCCGCGCACGATGGCGTCGTACAGCTTCTGCACGACCGCCTTCTGCGCCGGCCTGGCCTCGGGGATCTCGACGAAGTAGTTGTTCGGGATGAGGGTGCCGCTCATCAGCCGGCCCACGGCGGACAGCCGCGAGGACCGCCCCGCGGCGACCAGTCCCTGGAAGAAGGCGGTGTTGGCCCGCCAGAACTCGTCGGGGTCGGTGGCCTCCTGCACCGCCCGGTTGAGCGGCTCCAGCGACGCCACGTCGGCGTTCCGCTCGATCACCCGGCGCGCCGCGAAGGAGTGGAAGAGCCCGATCAGCTCGTAGTGGTCGCGGACCGAGTTCTCGTCCAGTCCGTTCACGTACGCGCCCCGGTGCGCCTCGATGCGCAGCCAGCCCTCCCGGTCGAGGGCGATGATCGCCTCCCGGATCGGGACCCGGCTGACCCCCAGCTGCTCGGCGAGCTCCTCCTGCCGGATGCGCTCCCCGGCGGGCAGCTCGCCCTCGAAGATCAGCCGGCGGATGGCCAGCGCCACCCGCTGCGACGTCGTCTGCCGGAGGCTGCCGGGGCCGCCGCCGTCGTCCCACCCGCTCCCCGCGACGTACGACTCCTCGGTCATGCGTCCTCGCATCCGCTCGGGCCGGCGCAGGGCAGGAGGCCCCGTCCCGTCCGCCGACCGCGACAATGTACGGGACCCCGCCGTCTCGGGGCCGCGGGTCGCCGCCGGCTCCGGCAGGCTCCCGCGGACCGCCGTCACAGCGACCCGGGGACGAGGGCGTCATGGTCGTCGGCCGCGGTGCCCAGGCGGGTCAGGAGCTCGGTGGTGATCGGCGGCGCCACCTTGAGCGTGATCGCCCACAGGTAGAAGCCGTGCACGATGCCCCGCCGCACCAGGCGCTGCGCATCCTCGTCGGCGGGCCGGTCCACGCCGCGCGAGGCCAGCGCGTCCAGGTAGTGCCGCAGGAGGTCCCGCTCGGTGCTGCGCCGCTGCTCGGCCGGCAGGGAGGAGGCGATGTGGTACCCGACGTCGAGGTACCAGGGCCCGCGCTGGACGATCTGCCAGTCGACCAGGCAGGAGCGCCCCTCGGCATCGAGGAACAGGTTGCCCACGTGCGCGTCGCCGTGCACCACCGACCAGGGCGAGGCCGTCACGGCCTCGCCGGCGACGAGGGCGTAGGCGTCCTGCAGCCGCTGCGCGTCGCGGGTCCGCGCCGGGACGCCGGCGCCGATCGGCCCGTCGAAGTTGCCCTGGATCACCGGGACGCCGCGCCCGTGCAGCACGTGGGGCAGCCAGGTGTCCAGCCAGCGCCGGCGCCCGACGTCGGGGTGCAGCCAGGTGGCGGCGTGCAGCTGGGCGTACTGCTCGAGGCTCTGCGCGACCTGGTCGGGCGTGTAGGCGCTCAGCGGGTCGAGGAAGGAGCCGCCCTGCGCCTCCACGTCGACGGTGATCACGATGCTCGCCCGGGTCGCCAGGTCGGCGTCGGCGTACACCGACCGCAGCGTGCGGACGCCGGTGCGCTCGGCGATGGAGCCGTAGAACAACGCCTCGCCCATGCCCACGGGGTCGGCCGAGCCGTCGCCGGCGTCGGTGAAGTAGCCCTTCACGTAGAGGTCGCGGGGCAGCTCCTCCGCCGGCACCCCGGTGCAGTCGATCCGGAAGCGGGCGTTGGTCGACACCCGGCTGATCACCTGGCCGGGGGTGACCCCGTGCACCTCGACGTCCGGGAACCGGGTGCGCAGCGCGGCGGTGAGCCAGGCCGGCGACAGCGCCTCGGCCAGGGTCCCCGGGATGGGCGGCGACGCGACGGCCGCCTCGGTCCCGGCGGTCACGCTGCCGCCTCGCAGGCCTGCTGGAGCTGGGTCATTCCTGATCACACCCTCGACTCGTGGACGGGACTGGTGCCGGGCTCGGCGCTGTAGACGAGCGCGCCGCCGAGATGGGGGGAGGAGTGGCAGGACAGCGCGGTGGCGATC
Source organism: Blastococcus sp. TF02A-26 (assembly GCF_003319125.1). Classification (GTDB taxonomy): domain Bacteria; phylum Actinomycetota; class Actinomycetes; order Mycobacteriales; family Geodermatophilaceae; genus Trujillonella. The sequence continues at coordinate 80,800 of NZ_QOHG01000012.1, forward strand.
CCGCTCCGCTGGCGAGCGCCGGCCCGGCCGGAGACCTGCAGGTAGCACTCGAGCAGCTGCGGGACGCCGTGCATGCGGCCGTTGCCGAGCGAGCCGCCGGACAGCAGCACGGGATCGGCGCCGGGGCGGTCGCTGTCGATCCGGCCGTCGCGGACGTAGTGATGGCCCTCGCCGACCGGGCAGCGGCCCAGCGCCTCCAACCAGAGGAACACCAGCGGCGAGAAGCCGTCGTAGACCTGGACGAGGTCGATCTCGTCCAGCCCCATCCCGGCGGCGGCCCACAGCCGGTCGGCCGTCGTGGCGCCCGCGGCCATGATGTCGTCCAGCGGCCAGTGCGCCGGGAGCCGTCGCCGCGGCGGCGCCCCGCTCGCGTAGCCGGAGACGTGCACCGGCCGGTGCGGCAGGTCGCGGGCCCGCTCGGCGGTCGTCAGCACGAAGGCGGCCGCGCCGTCGACGGGGATGTCGCAGTCGAGGCGGCCGATCGGATCGGCGAGCATCGGCTCGGCCAGGTACTGCTCGGCGGACAGCGGCCGGCCCGACCAGTGCGACCAGGGCAGCCGCGCGCCGTTCTTCCGCGCCTCGACGACCACCTCGGCCAGCGCCTCCCGCGAGGCGCCGTACCGCTGCACGTACTCGTTGTAGGTGAGCCCCATCATCGCCAGCGGGCCGAAGAAGCCCTGGGGTGCGGTCCACTGCAGGCCGCCGCGGAACTCCCCGGCGCTGGTGCCGTGGTAGCTGCCAGCGGGGTTGTGCAGCGCCCGGTGCACCAGCACGTGCTCGGCCGCGCCGCTGGCCACCGCGTTGACCGCCATCGCCATCAGCCCCGGGATCTGCCCCAAGCCGGAGAAGCCGGCCGCGTAGCGCGGGTGCGGGTTGAGCCGCGCGGCCAGCCAGTCGGCGGAGACGACGCTGACGCCGTCGACCACGGCGTGCTCACCGGCGGTGGGCAGCAGGGTGCCCGTCACGAAGCCGTCGATCTGGTCGGGGGTGAGGCCGGCGTCGGCGACGGCCGCGCGCGCGGTGTCCAGCGTCAGCGCGCCCAGGCTGCGGTCGGCGTGCCGCACCACCGGGGACTGGGCGTAGCCGACGATCGCGACCCGGTCGCGCGCCCGGAACCGCGCGCTCACGAGGCCTCGGCGAGCGTGAAGGCGGGGACGGCGACACCGTCGGCCAGGTCCTCGAACGCCACGCGGACCGGCGAGCCGGTCTTCAGCGGCGCGTCGGGCCCGTCGAGCAGCCGCCCGACCAGCCGGACGTCGGGCTGCTCGGCGAGCTCGACGTCGACCAGCACGTAGGGCAGCAGGTCGGCGAAGCCGGGGAGGAAGGACTGGCGGATCACCGTCCAGGACCGGACGACGCCGCGGCCGTCGACCGGGGCGGCGGTGAACCGCGGGTCGGTGCTGCCGCAGGCGTCGCAGGCGACGTTCGGCGGGTGGGTGAGCGTGCCGCAGTCGGAGCAGCGCGACAGCGTCAGCACGTGCCGGGCCGCGGCCTCCCAGAAGGGGGCGGACAGGGCGTCGGGCACGGGCAGCGGGCGCCGGGCCGACGTCACGGGATGACCCCGGCCGACTGCAGCGCCGAGACCTCGTCCCAGCCGTAGCCGAGCTCGAGCAGCACGGCCTCGGTGTGCTCGCCGTGCTCCGGACCGCGGCGCAGCTCCGCCGGGCGGCCGTCGAACTGCACCGGGACGTTGGGCAGCCGGTAGGTGGTGCCGCCGTCGGAGACCGTGCCGACGTAGCCGTTGGCGACCACCTGCGGGTCGTCGACGAGCTCCTCCACCGTCTGCACGACCGCCCAGGGCGCGTCGAAGTCGGCCAGCAGGGCCACCCACTCCTCCAACGTGCGGGCGGCGAACTCCTCGTCGAGGAGGGCGACGCAGGCCGCGCTGTTCTCCCGACGGGCACGGAGGTCGGCGAAGCGCGGGTCGTCGGCGAGCTCCGGGCGCCCGATCAGCCGGCAGAACGGCGCCCAGTACCGGTCGCCCTCCAGGCAGACGAGCTGGACGTGCCGGCCGTCCCGGGTCCGGTAGGCGCCGACCAGGGGGTTGGGCGTGGGGCCGCGACCGGGGTTGGGCCGCGGCGGGGAGCCGCTCATCGCGGCCAGCAGGTCCGACGACAGCGTCCACAGCGCCGTGCCGAGCAGGGAGACGTCGACGACCCCGCCGGTGCCGCTGCGCTCGCGGCGCAGCAGGGCCGCGGCGACGCCGAAGGCCAGGGCCAGGCCGCCGTTGCGGTCGCCCATCGCCCCGCGCTGGCCGATCGGGTACTCGCGGTCGGGTGGGGTGAGCACGTGCGCCAGGCCCCCGCGGGCCCAGTACGCCGAGCCGTCGTAGCCGGCCTGGTCGGCGTCCGGGCCGCGCACCCCGAAGCCGTGGCCGCGGGCGTAGACCAGCCGCGGGTAGCGGGCGGTGAGCTCCTCGGCGCCCAGGCCCAGGCGCTCCAGTGCACCCGGGCGGAGGTTGGTGAGGAGGACGTCGGCCGAGGCGAGCATCCGGTGCAGCACCTCCCGGCCGCCCTCGGTGCGGACGTCGAGGGCGATCGACCGCTTCCCCCGGTTGGCCAGGGCCATGGAGACGTTGACCCCGCCGGCGTCGGAGCCGATGCCCTGGGTCATCAGCCCGCGGTAGGGGTCACCGGTCAGGGGCTCGACGTGCACCACGTCGGCGCCCCAGTCGGCCAGCAGCGCGCCGGCGACCGGCACGAACACCCACTGCGCGAGCTCCACCACGCGGATGCCGTCGAACGCCCCGGGCGCGGGGTCAGCCACGGGGCGTCCGGCCGGCCGGGGTCAGCACCACCACGGGGATCACCCGGTCGGTGCGCTCCTGGTAGACGTCGTAGTTGGGCCACGGGCCGCGGACGACGTCCCACAGCCGGGTCCGCTCGTCGTCTCCCGCGGTGCGGGCCCGCACCGGGAACCGGTCGGCCTTCACCTGGATCTCGGCGTCCGGCCGCTCCAGCAGGTTGAGGTACCAGTTCGGGTGGGTCGGGGCGCCGCCCTGCGAGGCGACGACGAGGAAGTCGCTGCCGTGGGGGGTGAAGATCAGCGGCGTGGTCCGGGGCTCGCCGCTCTTCCGGCCGGTCGTGGTCAGCAGGAGGATCGGCACCCCGTTCCAGAGGTAGCCGACCTCGCCGTCGGTCTCCCGGTACCGCCGCACGTGGTCGGGACCGAACAGCGAGGCGTCGATCTGCTGGTACTGCGCCATGTCGGGTGCTCCCTCAGCGGTCGAAGAGGACGGGGATGGCCGTGGCGCCGCGCTCGTAGAAGCCGACGTACCGCGGGGCCTCCGCGTCAGGGTCCAGTCGCAGGCCCGGGAGCCGGTCGAGCAGCGCGCCGATGCCGGTGAGCATCTCGGCGCGGCGACGTGCATGCCCAGGCAGATGTGCGGGCCGCCGCCGAAGGAGAACATCGGCCGGGGCGGGCGGTGGATGTCGAACTCGTCGGGCCGGTCGAACTTCGCGGGGTCGCGGTTGGCCGCGCCGAGGTTGATGTGCATGACCGCGCCCTCCGGCACCCGCACGCCGTGGAACTCGGTGTCGCGCATGACGAAGCGCGCGAAGCAGGGATCGGTGGGCTGCCAGCGCAGCGCCTCCTCGATCGCCGGTCGCAGCAGCGCCCGGTCCGCCCGGACCTGCTCCAGCACCTCCGGTCGCTGCAGCAGCGCGGTGAGGGTGATGCCCATCTGCTTCCACGTCGTCCCCGAGCCGGCCGCCAGCAGCAGCATGCAGAAGGAGTAGATCTCCGGGTCCGACAGCCGGTGGACGGTGCCGTCCTCCTCCGTCAGCTCGGCCTGGACCAGCACGGTGAGCAGGTCGTCGCCGGGCTCCTCCCGGCGGGCCGCCACGAGCGGCGCGATGATCCCGACGGTCGTCATGGGGTCGTTGGCCGCGCGCAGGTCGAGGGCCTGGTCGACCGGGATGCCGAACGCCCCGGTGATGGTCAGCACCGGGATGGCGGCGCAGAAGTCGACGTTGAGCTCGGCCCGGCCGGCGTCCTGCAGGTGGTCGATCAGGGCGTGCACGACGCCGTCGATGGACTTCCGGATCCACCACTCCACCTGCTTGGGGGCGAACCTCGGCTGCACCAGCGCCCGGTAGCGGCGGTGCTGCTGCCCGCCCATGTTCAGCAGCGTGTTCGTGGGGCTGGGCCTGGAGAGGTCGATCGGCTCGGGGTTGGACGCGAACAGCTCGGCGTCCCGGTAGACGTCGTTGCAGGCGGCGTAGCCGAACGCGGTGAAGTGCGGCCGGTCCGGCTCGGGCAGGCCCTGGAAGAAGTAGTCGCCGGGGAAGTCGGACAGGTCGTGCAGCGACCCCTCGTGCACCGGAGCCCGCTCGCGCAGCCGGTTCCACAGCGGATAGGGGTCGCCCTCGTAGCCGCCGCCCACCCGGGCCATGTAGCTGCCCCGGAGGTCGAACAGCTCGCGTACCCGGGCGGGGTCGAGCAGCGGCGCGGTGTCGGTCATCGCTGGCACTCCTGTCGACCGGCGCGCAGGTGCCGGTCACGGTGAGGGGCGGATCGGATGGGGGAGGGGCCCGGCCTAGAGCGCCAGCGCACCCATCGGGCACGCCTCGACGGCGGTCCGGACGTCGTCCGGGTCGTCGTGCGGCGGGTCCTGGAGGACGGCCTTCGTCTCGTCGTCGTGGGCGAAGGTCCGCGGCGCGTAGACGATGCACAGGCCGGTGCCGAGGCAGGCCTCGCGGTCGATGGCGACCGCGGGGCCGGGGGACGCCTCGTCAGGCACGGGAGACGGCGGGGGGCTCGGCCGGGGTGAACCGGTAGAGCCGCTCGGCGTTGCCCCGCAGCACCTTGTACTGCTGCTCCGGCGTCAGCGGCGCGACCAGCTTCTGCGCGACCTCGATCGAGTCGGGCCAGGTCGAGTCGGAGTGCGGGTAGTCCGTCTCGATCATGATGTTGTCCTCGCCGATCTCGTCGAGACTGGCGATCGCGTGGTGGTCCTCGATGATGCAGCCGAAGACGTGGTCCTTGAACAGCTGCCGGATGTCGAGGGTGTCGAGGTCGACCGACGTGCCGGCGTGCCCGGCGAGCTGCACCCCGCGCTTCACCCAGTGCCGCTGCTTGTCCAGCACCTGCTCGGCCCGCTCGAGGAAGTAGGGCATCCAGCCCGCCTCGCCCTCCGAGAGGGCGATCTTGAGGCCCGGGAACCGGGTGAACAGGCCGCTGAACAGGAAGGACAGCATCGTCCCGGACGTCCGGGTGGCGCCCCAGGCGAGGTTGGCCATGAACGGTGCGTCCTTGGAGATCGACGGCAGCGTGGACGACGAGCCGACGTGCATCGAGACGACCATCTCCAGGTCCGACGCCGCGGCCATGACCGGGTCCCAGTAACCGGCGGGGTCGTGGATGGTCGGCAGGCCGAGCGGCTCGGGGTTCTCGGAGAAGGCGAAGCCGGTCGCGCCCTTGGCCGCGCAGCGCTCCAGCTCCTTCGCGGCGAGGGCCGGGTCCCACAGCGGGATGAGGGTGAGCGGGATGTAGCGGCCCGGTGCGGCGCCGGCCCAGTCCTCGATGACCCAGTCGTTGTAGATCTGCAGCAACTGGAACGCGAACTCGTGGTCCTGGGCCTCGTTGAACAGCTGCCCGCAGAACCGGGTCACCGACGGGAAGCACAGCGAGGCCAGCACGCCGGCGCGGTCCATGTCCTCGAGCCGGGCGACCGGGTCGTAGCAGCCGGGCCGCATCTCCGCGTAGGTGACGGGCTCGGGGCTGAACTCCTCCTTGGACTTGCCGGCGACGGCCGACAGGCCCGAGGTGGGGAGCTTCTTGCCCTCGTACACCCAGTACTCGCTGGTGCCCTCGGTGACGATGTGCGGCGCCCGGTCGTGGTCCTTGGACGGCAGCCGGTCGAGCCACAGGGTCGGCGGCTCGAGGATGTGGTCGTCGACGGAGATGAGCCAGTCGAGGTTCAGGTCCTGCGTCATGGTCTGTGCCGCTCCCTGGGGTGATGGGTTCTAACGGGGCAGTTCGCCGATGGACATGTGCTTGACCTCCTGGAAGGCGCGGATCCCGTCGGGACCGCGCTCCCGTCCCAGCCCGGACTGCTTGTAGCCGCCACTGGGGGCGTAGGCGCTGAAGACGGAGGTGTTGACGTTCACCGCGCCGGTGCGCAGCCGGCGGGCGACGGCCGTGGCGGCAGCGACGTCGGCGCCGTACACCTGGCCCGACAGGCCGTAGTCGCTGTCGTTGGCGATGCGGACGGCGTCGTCGACGTCGCGGTAGCCGATCACCGTGAGGACGGGTCCGAAGATCTCCTCGCGGGCCGCGGGGTTGTCGTTGTCGGGCACGTCGAGCACGGTCGGCTCGACGTAGTGGCCGCGCTCCAGCCCGGCCGGCCGCCCGCCGCCGGTGACGACCTTGCCGCCGTGCTCCTCGGCGAGGGCCACGAAGCGCTCGCAGCGCTCGCGCTGACCGGCGCTGATCACCGGGCCCAGCACCGTGCCGGGGTCGTTCGGCGGGCCGACCCGCAGCGCGCCGTAGGCGGCGGTGACGGCGGCCAGGACGTCGTCCTTGCTCTCCTGCGGGACGAGCATGCGGGTCGCGGCGACGCACGCCTGGCCGGCGGTCGCGGCCACGACGGCCGCGGCCCCCGGGCCCACCCGGTGCAGCGCGTCGGGCAGGTAGATCTGCGCGGACTTGCCGCCGAGCTCCAGCGCCACGTGCTTCACCGTCGGCGCGGCCTGGGCCAGGATCTGCCGGCCGACGGCGGTCGAGCCGGTGAACGACACCATGTCCACCCGCCGGTCGGTGGTCATCACCCGGGCGCCGGCCGACCCCTCCTCGACCACGACGTTGAGGACGCCGGGCGGCAGGCCGACCGCGTCGGCGGCCATGCCGAGTGCCAGCGACGACAGCGGGGTGAGCGGGCTGGGCCGCAGAACGACGGAGTTGCCCGCCATCAGCGCCGGCACCAGCTTCTGCACCGCCATGATGAAGGCGGCGTTGTACGGGGTGATCGCCGAGACGACCCCCACCGGCTCGTGGCGGCGCACGCTGAGCGCGACCCGGCCGCGGACCAGCTCGTCGACCGGCACGGGGTTCGCCTCCTCGTGCGGCAGCGCGAGGTAGAGGTCGACGGTGCGCCGGCCGAGGTCCAGCCCGGCGTCCACCTGCAGCATCCCGGCGAACCAGGCCGGCTGGCCGGCCTCGGCGACGATGCTCGCGACCAGCGGCTCGCGCAGGATGGCCAGGTGGTCGAGCAGGGCCCGCACCGTCTCCGCCCGGGCGGTCGCCGGGAGGTCGGCCCACACCCCGGAGTCGACGCTCGTCCGCGCGGCCGCGACGGCCTCCTCGACCTCCGCCGCGGTGGCGGAGGCGAGCTCGCAGACCACCGACTCCTCGGCCGGGTCCTCGACGCCGAAGGGCCCGCCGTCCTCGGCCCAGCGGCCGGCGACGTAGGAGGAGCGGCGAGCCAGCAGACCACTCATACGGGTCCTCCCAGGGGAGACGGGGCACGCGTCAGTGCCGGTCGTCGGACCGGTGCGTCGGCGTCGGGTCACCGCCCCGTGCGGCGCCGCGAGGGCGGCCGGCCGGCGGATCGCGCCGGCTACGGGAGCGTCGTGTGTGCCGGTGGCCGTCGAGCCGGACCGTCCATCGGCACACCTGGACTGTGGCACACGCCACTACGTGGCGGAAGGCCTTGATGCCATCTCTTATAAAATATCCGACTGACCGCGGCGGGTCGGGCCCGGGAAGCGCCTGCCGCCCGTCTGACGGCGAGCGGGGAAGCCGAGCGGTCCCCGCCGTGGTGAGGAGCGGGGTTCAGGACCGTCGTGGGGAACGGCCGGGCAGCGCCCGGAGCGGTGTCCAGCCGGCCTCGCCACGGGCTGACCGGTCGTGCGCCTCGGCGTTGTCCGCCGCGACGTTGCTCGCCAGGTCCGCGGCGACCGCGTCCCACTCGTCGCGCTCGACCCGCAGGGCCGCTTCGGTCATCCGGGGCCCGATGGCCGGCGAGTCGTCAGGTCGCATCCCGCGACGCCAGGGATGTCGGGTCCAGGGAGCTCGTAGTCGCCCTCGCGTAGCTCGCCCCAGGCGAACCGGCTCTCGGCCAGCTCGTCCTGCAGCTGGCTGTACAGGCCGGCGGCCAGCCACTGCGGGTCGTGGGCCTCGCCGTCTCCGGGGAACCAGCGGATCGGCTCGACCCACTCCCCACGGGCCTTGATCCGGACGCTGACCCACTCCTCCGCCACGATGTCCTGGTCGGGGACGACGGGAGGCAACCGGGACTCGGGCACGTCGAAGATGAGGCCGAGGACGCTGGCATGCGCCTCGCCGGGAGCGATCCCCGGCACCCGGTACGGCGGCGGCGTCTCCAGCACGACGTCGACGACGACGTCCTCGAGCTCGTCCGGCCGCACGAGACTCCGCACGACCGGGAGGACGACGCGGCGCCTGACCTCGTCGAGGTCGCGCAGGTCCAGGTCGTTCGGCACCGGGTGAGGCTAGGGCTCCCCGTCCGGCCAGGCGATCGAGAAACGGCCGAGCCCCCCGCACCCATGGGCACGGGGGGCTCGGGAGGAGCGGAGGGGTCAGGCGTCGCGGGCGTCGTCCGCCGAGCCGCGCTCGCTGCCCAGACCCATCTCGGCGTCGTCGAGCACGCTGGTGCTGACGCCGCGGGTGAGGTTGGGGCTGGAGGCGCGGGCGGCGGCCAGGTGGGCCGACGCCAGGGCCACGGCCCGGTCCTCGTCGCCGGCCTCGATGGCGGCGACCAGCTTCTCGTGGTCGCGCAGCGCGGCGCGGCGGGACTTGCGGGCCAGCGGGGAGGACTCGTCGAGCTCGATGTCGGGGGAGGAGACCTCGGCCCAGGCGCGGGACTCGTGCGCCGTCCACACCTGCTCCAGCGAGCCGATGATCACGATCATCGTCTCGTTGCCGCACTGGCTGACCAGCACCTCGTGGAAGCGGCGGGCCAGCAGCGTGTACTGCGCCGGGTCGTCGAACGCGGCCTGCTGGGCCTCGATGACCTCGCGCAGCGCCGGCACCACCGTCTCGGCGCGGTCGGGGCGGGCCGCGGCCAGCCCCGCGCAGGCGGGCTCCAGGTGCAGCAGCGCGCCGCTCACGTCGCCCAGCGTCGTGCTCCGGACCTGCAGCACCATGCTGATCATCCGGGCGATGCGCTGGCTGGTCGGCAGGTGCACGACCGCGCCGCCGACGTTGCCGCGGCGCACGGAGATGAGGCCCTCGGTCTCGAGGATCCGCATGGCCTCGCGGACCGCCGGCAGGCTGACGCGGAACTGGGTGAACAGCTGCTCCTGACGGGGGAGGCTGTCGCCCTCCTTGAGCTTCCCGCTCAGGATGTCGTCACGCAGGCTCGCGGCGACGATCTCGGCGAGCCGGGGCTGGCGCAGCTGTCTCACGATCTCTCTCCCAACGATTGCACTGTTAGCCACTCTAGTGGCGGAGAGGGTCGTTCCCCCGCACACGAGCGGCCACCTCCCTCGCCGGGAGGAGAGCACCGTCAGCTGCGCGGGAGCTCCCGCCAGGGCCGGCCCTTGTAGGGGTCGGGGTCCCGGGGCAGTCCGAGGACCTTCTCGGCGATGACGTTCTTGTTGACCTCCGTCGTCCCGCCCTCGATGGTGTTCGCCCGGCTGCGCAGCATCCCGCGCACCTCGGCCGGCGCGCTCTCCCAGAACTCGTGGGGGGAGCCCGCCGCGCCGTCCCAGGCGATGCCGGCCGGCCCGAGCAGCTCGGCGGCCAGCGACTGGATGCGCTGGTTGAGGTCGGTGCCCTGCACCTTGCCGATCGAGGCCTCGGGCCCGAGCGTGCCGCCCTCGGCCAGCGTGGAGCGGATGCGCTGGTTGGTCCACCGGCGCGCCTGGTCCTCGGCCCACAGCCGCACGATGCGCTCGCGCACCCCCGGGTCGTCCCAGCCGCCGGCGTGCCCCTCGGCCGAGCGGCGGCGCGCCAGCCGCACGAGGTGCGTGGGCCCGGTGCCGCCGATCCGCTCGACCCCGCCGACGCCGGCCCCGGTCACCATCTGGCGCTCGGCGTTGAGCATCGTCTGGGTGATCGCCCACCCCTCGCGCTCCGCGCCGATCCGGTGGTCGTCGGGGATGCGGGCGCCGTCCATGAACGTCTCGAAGAACTCCACCTCCCCGCCGATGTGCGGCAGCGGCCGGACCGTCACGCCGGGCTGGTGCATCGGGAGGAAGAAGAAGGTGAGCCCGGCGTGCTTGGCGACGTCGGGGTCGGTCCGGGCCAGCAGCACGGCGAAGGAGGCCTGGTCGGCCCACGTCGTCCACACCTTCTGGCCGTCGACCACCCAGCCGTCGCCGTCGCGCACCGCGCGGGTCGACAGTGACGCCAGGTCGCTGCCGGCACCGGGCTCGCTGAGCAGCTGGCACCACAGCTCCTCGGCCCGCACGATCGGCGGCAGGAACCGCCGCCGCTGCGCTGGCGTGCCGTGCGCGAACAGCACCGGCGCCGCCAGGTTCAGGCCCAGCGGGTTGAGCCGGGGCAGGTGGTACGGGCGCAGTACCGCCTCGGCCGCCGCGGCCGCGGGCCGGCTCCAGCCGAGCCCCCCGTGCTCCACCGCCCACGTCGGTGCGACCAGCCCCGAGGTCCCGAAGGCGGGATACCAGGCGCGGTAGTCCTCCGGCGTGCGCACGGTGCGCACCTCACGCGGCCCGCCGCGCTCGGCCGCCTCGCGCCAGCTCGCCGGGATGGCCTCGGCGACCCATCGGCGGGCGGCCTCGGCCGCGGTCTCGGGCGGGGTGTCGGAGCCGGCGAGGTCGGCGAGCGTCGGGTCGGTCACGGGGCGGCCTCCGGGGTCGTACGGACGTCGTGCCGAGCGGCGGTCAGGCCGAGCTCCTCGCCGCGCCACATTGCCCGCTTGCGGGCCCGGGTGGCGGCCGGGTCGGCCTCGGCGATGCGCTCGGCGAGCGTCTGCGCGGCGGTCTCGAGCTCCTCGGGGGCGACGACCTCGCTGACCAGACCCCAGCGCCGGGCGCTCTCGGCGTCCATCCGCTCGTGCGCGCCGAGCAGGGCCAGTCGAGCGGCGACCTGCGCGGGCACCCGGTGCACCAGGCCGACCGCCTCCCAGTTGCTGGCCTGCCCGACGCTGACGTGCGGATCGGTGAACGAGGCGGCGGTGGAGGCGATCGCGACGTCGGCGTCGACGACGAAGTGCAGGCCGCCGCCGGCGCAGACGCCGTTGACCGCGACCACGACCGGCGTCTCGACCCCGAGGTGCCAGCCGGTCAGCGCCAGGTCGGCGTTCTTGGTGCGGCGGCTCTGCTCGCGCAGGCCGTCGCGGTCCTGCGCCAGCGCGACGACGTCCAGGCCGGTCTGGAAGGCCCGGCCCCGGCCGGTCACCACGATGCAGCGGACGCCCGCGTCGGCGTCGAGTTCGCGCCACGCGGCGGGGAGCTCGGCCATCATCACCGGGTCCATGGCGTTGCCGACCCGGGGGCGGTCGAAGACCAGCCAGCCGACCGGTCCGCGCCGCTCGACCGCGAGGGTCGTGTACCCAGGGGGCACCGTGTCCATCCCCGCCCCTCGACGCCCGGTCCGCTTTCTTGTATAAGATAGCAACGTACGGAGCGCAATCGGAAGGGCGTCATGCCGGACAGTGCTGCAGGGGCCGCGGCCGAGAAGACAGAACCGCGGATCACCGACGAGGGGATCGCGCGGCTCCGGCAGCGGATCGGCATCCCGCAGGCCAACCCGGTGCGGCCGCACTACCTGCGGCCCGGCACCGACGCCTTCCGCACCGTTGCCTGGTCCTACGGCGACGACAACCCGCTGTGGGCCGATCCGGAGCACGCCGCCGCCTCGCGCTGGGGCGGCCCGATCGCACCCCCGCCGATGGTCGGCGGCGACAGCGTCATCGGCGAGGACGTGCTCACCGAGGCCGAGCTGGCGCGGCAGGGCGAGCTGAAGGGCGACCCGCTGCGCGGCGTGCACGCCTTCTACTCCGCCTCGCAGCGCGAGTGGTGGGCGCCGCTGCGCGCCGACACCGCCGTGACCCGGCGCAACGCCCTCGTCGCGGTGCTCGACAAGCCCAGCGAGTTCAGCGGCCGGGCCGTGCACGAGTGGAACGCCAACGTCTTCGCCGACGCCGCCGGCACCCCGCTGGGCGGCCAGTACCGGCTGATGATCCGCACCGAGCGGTCGGAGGCGCGTAAGCGCGGCAGGAACGACGCCGTCGAGATGGCGACCTGGACCGACGAGCAGCTCGCCGAGGTCGACGCGGTCTACGCCGCCGAGGGCCCGCGCGGCCCCGAGCCGCGCTGGTTCGAGGACGTCGAGGTGGGCGAGCAGCTGCGGCCGATGGTCAAGGGCCCGCTCACCGTCACGGACATGATCTGCTGGCACGTCGGCATGGGGATGGGCATGTACGGCGTCGCCCCGCTGCGGCTGGCCCACAAGAACCGGCAGCGGGTGCCGCGCTTCTACCACCGCGACTCCCAGGGCGTGCCCGACGCGATGCAGCGGGTGCACTGGGATCCCGAGTACGCCCGCAAGGCCGGCAACCCCACCACCTACGACTACGGCCGCATGCGGGAGGTGTGGGCCATCCACGCCCTCACCGACTGGATGGGCGACGACGCCTGGCTGTGGAGGCTCCGGGTGGAGTTCCGGAAGTTCAACTACGTCGGCGACACGCAGTGGATCACCGGCACCGTCGTCGGCAAGCACCTCGCCGAGGACGCGCACGGCACCCACCCCGCCGTGGACCTGGAGCTGGCGGTGACCAGCCAGCGCGGCGAGGTGACCGCGCCGGTCACCGCCACCGTGCTGCTGCCCAGCCGCGAACACGGGCCGGTCGTGCTGCCCACGCCGATGGGCGGGGCGAGCACGCTCGACGGCACCCTCGAGGCGGCCGTCGCCCACTTCGCCCGCTCGTGAGCGGCCCGCTCGACGGGGTCACCGTCGTCTCCATGGAGCAGGCCGTCTCGGCGCCCTACGCGACCCGGCAGCTCGCCGACATGGGCGCGCGGGTGGTGAAGGTGGAGCGGCCCGACGGCGGGGACTTCGCCCGGCACTTCGACACCGCGGCCAACGGCACCGGCGCGCACTTCGCCTGGGTCAACCGCAACAAGGAGTCGCTCACGCTCGACGTGAAGGCCCCCGGCGGCACCGAGGTGCTCGGCCGGCTGCTCGACCGCGCCGACGTGTTCGTGCACAACCTCGTGCCCGGTGCCGCTCCGCGACTGGGCCTGGACGGCGCCACCCTGCTGGCCGCGCGGCCGCGGCTGGTGGTCTGCGAGATCTCCGGCTACGGCACCGGCGGCCCCTTCGACGAGCGCAAGGCCTACGACCTGCTGCTGCAGGCCGAGGCGGGCATCGCCACCGTGACCGGCAGCCTCGAGCAGCCGGTCAAGCCCGGCATCGCCGTGGCCGACATCGCCGCCGGCATGTTCGCCTGCTCCTCGGTGCTGGCCGCTCTCGTCCAGCGCGGGCGGACCGGCGAGGGCTCGGCGCTCGAGGTGTCGATGCTGGACGCCGTCGCCGACTGGATGGGCTATCCGCTGACCGTGCGCAAGCACGGCGCCGAGCCGGCGCTGGCCCGCGGGATGAGCCACCCGGCCATCTCCCCGTACGACGCCTACCCGACCGCCGACGGCCGGCTGGTCGCCCTCAGCGTCCAGAACGACCGCGAGTGGCGGAAGCTCGCCTCGCTGGTCCTGCGCCGGCCGGAGCTCGCCGACGACCCCGCCTACGCGACCAACCCCGCCCGGGTGGCCTCCCGGCCGGCGATCGACGCGCTGGTGCGCGAGGTGCTCGGCGGGCTGGACGCCGACGCCGCGGTCGCCCTGCTGCACGAGGCCGGGCTGGGGTGCGCGATCGTCCGCAGCGTCGGCGAGGTCGTCGACCACCCGCAGCTGACCGCGCGGGACCGCTGGCTGCAGGTGCCCGCCCCCGCCGGGCCGGTCTGGACGCCGCTGGCGCCGCCGGTCGCCTCCACCTGGTCGACGCCGGCCGGTGCGGTGCCGGGTCTGGGGGAGCACACGGACGCGATCCTCGCCGAGCTCGGCTTCGGCGCGGCCGACATCACCCGCCTGCACGACGCCGGCGCCGTCTGAGCGCCGGGAGGGACGCCCGATGACCCAGACCCCGCAGACCTCGCTCGCCGAGCTGGCCGAGTTCGGCGCGAGCATCCGCGCCGCACTGACCACGCTCAGCGGCTCCGAGCAGGTGCGGGCGGCGCTCTTCGCCGACCCCGACCCCCGTACCTGGGCGGTGCTGGCCGGTCAGCTGGAGCTCCCCGGCCTGCTGCTGGCCGAGGAGCACGGCGGGAGCGGGCTGACGACGGTCGAGGCCGCCGTCGCCTTCGAGGAGGCCGGCCGCGCGCTGGTCCCCGGCCCGCTGTTCGCCACCGCCGCCCTCGCCGTCCCGCTGCTCGTCGCGCTGGGCGACGCCGGGGCCCTCGCCCGGTACGGCCCGCCGATCGCCTCCGGCGAGCTGACCGCGACCGTCGCCCTGGCCGAGTCCGACGGCCGGTGGTCGCCGGATGCCGTCACCTGCCGGGCCGAGCCCGAGGGCGGCGGCTGGGCGCTCACCGGCGGCAAGGAGCTCGTGGTGGACGGCGCCACCGCCGGGCTGCTGCTCGTCGTCGCCCGGTCGGCCGAGGGCGAGCTCGGGGTCTTCGCGGTCGAGCCGGACGCCGCGGGGCTGGAGCGCACCGCGCTGGTGACCCTGGACCTCACCCGACGGATGGCCCGGCTGACCCTCGACGGCGTGCCCGCGACCCGGGTGGGCGGGGACGCCTCGGGCGCGGTGGCCGCCGCCTCCGACGTCGCCCGGCTGCTGCTGGCCGCCGAGCAGGTCGGGGGCGCCCAGCGCTGCCTGGACATGGTCGTGGAGTACGCCGGGCAGCGGATCCAGTTCGCCCGCCCGATCGGCTCGTTCCAGGCGATCAAGCAGCGCCTGGCCGACGCTCTGGTGCAGATCGAGTCCGCCCGCTCCGCCGTCCACGCCGCCGCCCGCTCGACCGGCCGCGACCTGGCCCGCGACAGCCGGGTGGCCGCTCTGCTGGCGACCGAGGCCTACACCTTCATCTCCGCGCAGAACATCCAGCTGCACGGCGGCATCGGCTTCACCTGGGAGCACGATGCGCACCTCTACTTCAAGCGGGCGCGGGCCGGCGCCCAGCTGCTGGGTGGTCCGGGCGACCACGTGGCCGCGCTGGCCGACGTCCTCGACACCGAGATCGACTGACCGTGCATCCCAGAGAAGGGGCCCGCCCATGACCTCCTACGAGCACCTCGAGATCCGGCACGAGGGGCACGTCGGCTGGCTGATCTTCGACCGGCCCGACCAGCTCAACGCGATGAACAGCGCGATGCGCGACGAGCTGGCCGACGCCTGGCTGGAGCTCGACCGCGACCCCTCGGTGCGGGTCATCGTGAACACCGGCAACGGCCGGGCGTTCCAGACCGGGGCCGACATGTCCGAGGTGGCCGGCGACGGCATCGGCATGGAGCGCTACCGCGACGACATGATGGACTTCGACCTCCACTTCACGTCCTGGCACCAGAACGTCGCCAAGCCGGTCATCGCCGCGATCAACGGGACGGCGGCCGGGGGCGGCCTGCACTTCGTGGCCGACGCCGACATCTGCATCGCCGCCTCGAACGCCACGTTCCTCGACCCGCACGTCAGCGTCGGTCAGGTCACCGCGATCGAGGCCATCGGCCTGGCCAAGAAGATCCCCTTCGAGGCCGTCATGCGGATGGCGCTGGTGGGCCGGCACGAGCGGATGAGCGCCCAGCGCGCCTACGAGCTGGGGCTGATCAGCGAGATCGTCGACCCGCCGGAGCGGCTGCGCGAGGCCGCCCAGGAGCTGGCGGAGAAGGTGGCCCGGAACTCGCCGGTCGCCATGGCCGCCACCAAGAAGGCGCTCTGGGGGGCGCTGGAGCTCGGGCTGACCGACGCCTGCCGGGTGGGCGCCCAGCACCTGGTCGGCGTGTGGGGTCACCCCGACCAGAACGAGGGCCCGCTGGCGTTCGTCGAGAAGCGCGAGCCGACGTGGGAGCCCTTGAGCTGATCGGCGGAGTCCTGATCCGGGGGGACGACGACCGTGCGGTTCTCGCTGACCTATCCGACCGTCGTGCTCGACCCGCCGGCGGAGCTGCTCACCGCCGAGGGCATGGGGGCGATCGCCGCGGCCGCCGAGGAGGCGGGTTTCGCCGGGATCGGGTTCCCCGAGCACCCGGCGACCCCGCAGAGCTGGCGGGACGGCGCCGGGCACGACTCGGTCGACCCGTTCCTCGCGCTGACCGTCGCGGCGACGGCCACCGCCGGTCTGCGGCTGCTCACCTTCCTCACCGTCCTGCCGTACCGGAACCCGTTCCTGCTGGCCAAGACGACGGCGACGCTCGACCGGCTCTCCGGCGGGCGGCTGACCCTCGGCGTCGGCACCGGCTACCTGGAGGGCGAGTTCGCCGCGCTCGGCGTCGACTACGCCGAGCGCAACGCGCTGTTCGACGAGGCGCTGGAGGTGCTGCGGCTGGCCTGGACCGGCGAGCCCGTGGACCGGGTGGGCCGGCACTTCACGGCCGCGGGCGCCGTCAGCCGCCCGACTCCCGTGGCCACCCCGCGGCCGCCGGTCTGGATCGGTGGCAACTCCCGCCTCACCCGCCGGCGGGTGGCCGCGCTGGCCGAGGGCTGGGCGCCGGTGCCGACGAACCCCGCCCAGGTGCAGCGGCGGAAGACCGCACAGCTGGAGTCGCTCGACCAGCTCGCCGGGTGGATCCGCGAGCTGCAGGAGGAGCGTGAGCAGCTCGGCCGGCTGGCCCCGGCCGACGTCCTCTACATGGTGACCGACGCCGATCCGCTCGCCGAGCCGGAGCGCTACCTGGAGAGCGTCCAGCGGCTGGCCGACATCGGCGTCACCTGGCTGTCCCTCGGCGTGCGCGGCAGCTCGGTCGCCGAGGTCACCGACCGGCTGGCGGAGGTGGGGGAGCGGGTGCTGGCGCGCACCGCCGTGCCGGCGCCGCCGCCGTGCACCGACGCCGACGCCCGTGCGGTCGCCGGCCTGTACGCCGCCTACGCCGACGCGCTCGACCGGCGGGAGTTCGACCGGCTGGACCGGGTGTTCGCCGCCGACGTCGTCGCCGAGTACCCCGGGCACGAGCGCATCGACGGCCTCGCCGCGCTGATCGCCTTCATGCGGGGGTCGCACGCCGAGGTCGTCCGGACCGTCCACCGGGTCGTCGACGTCGCGGTGACGGTGGACGGCGACACGGCCACCTGCACCGCGGCCAAGCGCAACGACCTGTACCGGGACGGGGACGCCGTCCCGACCGTCGTCAGCGGGCGCTACACCGACGAGCTGGTCCGCGCCGCCGACGGCTGGCGGATCCGGGCCCGGCGGTCGCGGCACTCCTGAGCCCCCTTGCGGTACGGGTCACCGCCGCGGGACCCTGTACTGGTAATGATTGACCTTCAGCGTCGAGGGGACGTGCTGTGTCGTACGACGAGATCGTGGTCGGTTCGGGAGCCGGGGGAGCGGTGGTCGCCGCCCGGTTGAGCGAGGACGGCACCCGCTCGGTGCTGCTGCTGGAGGCCGGTCCCGACTTCGGGTCCGTGGAGGCGCTCCCCGAGGCGCTGCGCGATCCGTTCGTCACCTTCACCGGCGCCGACTGGGGCTGGACGGCGACCATGACCGGCGACCGCGTGCTGCCCTACCCGCGCGGCATGACCCTCGGCGGGTCGACCGCCGTCAACGCCGCCGTCGCCATGCGCCCGACCCCCGGCGACCTCGACCGGTGGGTGCAGGCCGGGGCGCCGGACTGGAGCCTGGAGGCCTGCCTGCCGTACTTCCGGCGGCTGGAGGCCGATCCCGGCGGCGACCCGGCCGTGCACGGCACCGACGGGCCGATCCCCATCCGCCGCCAGCCGCGCGAGACCTGGCAGCCCATCACCAGCGCGTTCGCCGAGGAGATGGCCGCGCACGGCCACCGCGTCACCGAGGACCACAACGACCACCGGATGGTCGGCGCCGGCCCGACCGCGCACAACGTCCGGGACGGCATCCGCTGGTCGACCGCCTCGGCCTACCTCGAGCCCGCCCGGGACCGGGCCAACCTGACCATCCGCTCCGGCGTGCTCGTCGACCGGCTGCTGCTCGACGGCGACCGGGTGGTGGGCGTCGAGGCCGTCACCGACGAGGGCACCGAGCGCTTCGAGGGGGCGCGCGTGACGCTCGCCGCCGGCGCCGTGGCCACCCCGCCGATCCTGCTCCGCTCGGGCATCGGGCCGGCCGACGCGCTGCGCGGGCTGGACGTCCCGGTCGTCCTCGACGCCCCCGGTGTCGGGCAGAACCTCCAGGACCACACCGGCGTCTTCGTCACCGCGGTCGCCCGCCCCGGCATCGAGCAGGACCCGGACAACTACTTCGCCTTCTACTCCCGCAGCGAGGACGAGCCGTGGGTCTTCGCCCTGCTCGCGCTCTACAGCCCGCAGGCGCTGGGCTCCTTCTACGGCGACCCGTCCTCCGACCCGGTCATCGCGATCTCCGCGGCGCTGGGCCGCCCGCACTCCCGCGGCGAGGTCGCGCTGGCCTCCCGTGACCCCCGGGTCCAGCCCCGGATCGACATGCGGTTCCTCAGCCACCCGCAGGACCAGGCCGACGTCGTCGCCGGCGCCCGCGTCGCCTACCGGGCGCTGCACGGGGCGCACCTGGGGCCGCTGGTCAAGGAGGTCTCGCCGGTGCTCGCCGCGATCATCGACGACGACGCCGCCCTCCTCGCCCACGCCCGGGCCACCTGCGGCAGCGGCTTCCACCCCGTGGGGACGGCGCGGATGGGTGCCGAACCCGGACCCGAGGTCGTCACCGACCAGGAGGGCCGGGTGTTCGGTGTCCGGGGGCTGCGGATCGCCGACGCCTCGCTCATGCCGCTGCAGGTCAGCTCCCCGACCAACCTGACCTGCATCATGATCGGCGAGCGGATCGCCGACTCCCTGCTCCGGTCGTCGGACTAATAGTTCAGTCTTCCGACCCGTATCCGGCGGGCTTCTCCGGCGTGATGAGCCTGTGACGTCCTTGACCGGGCGACTGAACCTCGTTCTAATAGTCCCGTCCGGCGGAGAGCTGGGTCACTCGTCGCTGAGGGGTCGCGCATGCCGGGATCGAGCCGCCGGGCCGCGATCGTCGGCGTCGCCAACACCGCCCAGGCCCGCCGCCTCGAGGGCGCGACGTCCCGCGGCCTGGCCGTCGGCGCCGCGCTCGCCGCGCTCGACGACGCGGGCCTGACCCTGGACGACGTCGACGGGATCAGCGGGGACGCGACCGCCGCCGCACTCCTCTACGACCTCCGGCTGGGCCCGGCCTGGCTGGGCCGGCAGTTCGGCATCCAGGCGGTGACCGAGGCGGTGCACGCCGTCGAGGCGGGGGAGGCCGACGTCGTCCTCGTCGTCGCGGCCGAGGCAGGGGCGTACACCGACCGGTCGGCCACCGCGCCGTGGACCCGCCCGGAGAACGAGTTCGTCGTCCCCTTCGGGCTGTTCACCGCCGCGGAGTTCGCGCTCGTCGCGCGCCGGCACATGATCACCTACGGCACCACGCCCGAGCAGCTGGCGCGGGTGGCGGCCACCATCCGCACGAACGGCTCGACCACCCCGGGCGCGGTCTACGCCGGGCGCGGCCCGGTCACGGTCGAGGACGTGCTGGCCTCCCGCATGGTCGCCGACCCCTTCCACCTGCTCGACTGCTCGATGACCAGCGAGGGCGGCTGCGCGCTGGTCATCGCGGCGACCGACCGGGCGGCCGACACCGCGTCCACGCCGGTGCACGTCCTCGGCTCGGGCTCGGACCACGCCGGCCCGGCGTACCGGCACCCGCCGGCCTGGGACCTCGCCGGCCGCCGCGGCGGGCCGGTGCTGGGCCGGATCGGCGAGCGGGCGGTGGGCCGGGCGTTCGCGCAGGCGGGGCTGGACCGGGCCGACGTCGACGTCCTCGAGCTCTACGACCCGTTCTCCTTCGAGGTGATCCGCCAGCTCGAGGCCTTCGGCTTCTGCGGGCCCGGCGAGGGCGGCCCCTACGTCGACGACGGGCACATCGGGCTCACCGGGCGCACGCCGGTCACCACCGACGGCGGCACGATGGCCTTCAGCCACGCCGGCGCGGCGCCGCAGATGTTCCAGCGGGTGGTCCGGGGCGTGCAGCAGCTGCGCGGCGACGCCGGGCCCAACCAGGTGCCCGACGCCCGCGTCGCCCTGTGCAGCGGCGGTGGCGCCGGCGCCCTGTTCACCACGGTCGTCCTGCTCGGGACGGAGGTCCCGTGACCCGCCTCCAGCCCCAGTCCGGGCCCCTCCCGCACGCCGAGCCCACCGGGGCGAGCGCGCCCTTCTGGGCCGGCTGCGCCTCCGGAGAGCTCCGGTACCAGCGCTGCCGCGCCTGCGCGGCGGTCACCTCCCCGCCGGTGGAGACCTGCCGCGAGTGCCTCTCCGCCGACCTCGCGTGGGAGGTCAGCGCGGGCACCGGCACGGTCTACAGCTGGACCGTCGTCCACCGGCCGGCGACGGCCGCCTTCGCCGCCGTCCCCTACGCGCCGGCGATCGTCGACGTGGCCGAGGGCTTCCAGCTGCTGACGAACCTCGTCGACGTCGCCCCCGAGGACATCACCGCCGGGATGCCGGTGGCCGTCCGCTTCGTGGCGACCGCCGACGGCCCCACGCTCCCGTACTTCGCACCCGCACCCGCATCCCCCGAGGAGACCCTGCCGTGAACAAGGACGACCTGATCCTCATCAGCGTCGACGACCACATCTCCGAGCCCGCGGACATGTTCGACGCGCACGTCCCGGCGAAGTACAAGGACCGCGCGCCGCGGGTCGTCCAGCAGGAGGACGGCACCCAGCAGTGGTTCTACGGCGAGCTGAAGGGTCGCAACCTCGGCCTCAACGCCGTCGCCGGCAAGCCGCGGGAGATGTTCAACGTCGACGTCCTGCGCTACGACGAGATGCGGCCGGGCTGCTTCAACGTCGACGAGCGGGTGCGCGACATGAACGCCGGCGGGCAGCTCGCCGGGCTGAACTTCCCCAACTGGACGGGCTTCTCCGGCCAGGTGCTCAACCAGGGCCCCGACCGCGACCTCAACCTCGTGATGATCAAGGCCTACAACGACTGGCACGTCGACGAGTGGTGCGGCGCCTACCCGGGCCG
This sequence comes from Blastococcus sp. TF02A-26, assembly GCF_003319125.1. Lineage (GTDB taxonomy): Bacteria > Actinomycetota > Actinomycetes > Mycobacteriales > Geodermatophilaceae > Trujillonella. The sequence continues at coordinate 101,923 of NZ_QOHG01000012.1, forward strand.
GTTCATCCCCTGCGGCATCCTCCCGCTGTTCGACGTGGACCTCGCGGCGGAGGAGGTCCGGCGGCTGGCCGACAAGGGCTGCCACGCGGTGACGTTCTCGGAGAACCCGCAGGCGCTGAACATGGCCAGCATCCACACCGACTACTGGTACCCGCTGTTCGCCGCGGCCCAGGAGACGAACACGGTGCTGTGCACCCACGTCGGGTCGTCCTCGCGGACGCCCGCGGTCTCCCACGACGCGCCCCCGAGCGTCGGCATGGCCGCGTCGTCGATGATGAGCATGTTCACGCTGGTCGAGATGCTGTGGGCCGGGTTCTACAAGGACTTCCCGGACCTCAAGTTCTCGCTCACCGAGGGCGACGTCGGCTGGATCCCGTACTTCCTCTGGCGCGCCGAGCACGTGCACAACCGGCACTCCGGCTGGACCAAGCACGAGTTCCCGCCCGGCTACGACGGCCCGGCCGACGTCTTCCGCAAGCACTTCTACACGTGCTTCATCAGCGACAAGGTCGGCGTCCGGCTGCTCGACTGGTTCAACGAGGACGCCCTGTGCTGGGAGTCGGACTACCCGCACTCGGACACCAACTGGCCGTTCGCGCCCGAGGACGTCATGGAGACCATGGGCTTCCTGACCGACGAGCAGATCGACAAGATCACGCACCGGAACGCCATGGCGGCCTACTCCTTCGACCCGTTCCGGTACGTGCCGAAGGAGCAGGCGACCGCCGGGTACCTGCGCAGCCAGGCCACCGACGTCGACGTCGTCACCCGGGTCGGCCGCGAGGCCAGCGAGCGCGACCTCGAGGCGTGGGGCCGGATGACCCAGGTCGGCCAGGCCGCCAAGGCCGCCGCGGAGGCGGCCGCGAAGGCCGCCGCCGGCAGGTGAGCGCGCCCGTCCCGCTGACCGGCGTCCGCGTCGTCGAGTTCTCCGCCGGGGTACCCGCGGCCTACTGCGGGAAGCTGTTCGCGGACGCGGGCGCCGACGTCGTGCTCGTCGAGCCCGACGGCGGCTCCCCGCTGCGCGGGCGCGGCCCGCTGTTCGGCTTCGTGGCCACCGGCAAGCGCTCGGTCACCGACGGTCCGGGGACGGCGCAGCTGCTCGCCGACGTCGACCTGGTGGTCACCGACGGGTCACACGGAGGGGCCGACCTCCGCCGGCACCCGGCGGCGACCGTCGTCTCGGTGACGCCGTTCGGGACGACCGGCCCGTACGCCGACCTGCCGGTGAACGAGTTCGTGCTGCAGGCGATGTGCGGCTCCATCGGCACCCGCGGCTGGCCGGGGGAGGAGCCGCTGCAGGCCGGCGGGCGGATCGGGGACTGGGTGGCCGGCGTCTACGGCGCGGTCGCCGGGGCCGCGGCGCTGCGGCGGTCCCGGCGGACCGGCGCCGGGGACGTCGTCGACGTCGCCCAGTTCGAGGCGATGGTCGTGACGATGGGCGGGCTCGGCGCCGTCCAGGCACAGCTGCTGGATCCCGACCTGGCCCCGGCGCCGCGGATGCTCGAGCTGCCCAGCATCGTGCCGACCGCCGACGGGCTGGTCGGCTTCTGCACCGTCACCGCCCAGCAGTTCGCCGACTTCCTCGTGCTGATCGGGCACCCGGAGCTGATCGGCGACCCGGAGCTGGCCTCCTTCGCCTCCCGCGTCGCGCGCCGGCACGAGTTCCTCGCGATGGTCGAGGCGTGGGCGGCCGAGCGGACGACGGCGGAGATCGTCGACTTCGCCTCGGTGCTGCGGATCCCGGTGGCGCCGATCGGCACCCCGGCGACGGTCGCCGACATCGACCACTTCCGGGAGCGCGGCGTGTTCGTGCGCAACCGCGAGGGGCTGCTCCAGCCGCGGGTGCCCTACCGCAGCGCGGCGTTCGCGACCGTGCCGCCGGGCGAGGTGCCCGCGGCGGGTGCCTCGGTCGTGGACTGGCCGGCACGCTCCCGGCCCGCAGCCGGCGACGCCCCGGTCCAGCGGCCGCTCGCCGGGCTGCGGGTCGTCGACCTCACCGCGTTCTGGGCCGGTCCGGCCGGCACGCACACCCTGGCCGCGCTCGGCGCCGACGTGGTCAAGGTCGAGGGGCTGCAGCGGCCCGACGGCATGCGCTTCTCCGGCGCCCGCCCGGCCACCGAGGACCTGTGGTGGGAGACCGGCCACCTGTTCCAGGCCTCCAACAGCGGCAAGCGCGGCGTGACCCTGGAGCTCGGCCGGCCCGAGGCCCGCGAGCTGGCGCTGCGGCTGGTCGCCGGCGCCGACCTGGTCATGGAGAACTTCTCCCCGCGGGTGATGGGGAACCTGGGCCTGGAGTACGACGACCTGCGGGCGGCCAACCCCCGTGTCGTCGTCGTGCGGATGCCCGCGTTCGGCCTGGACGGCCCCTGGCGGGACCGGGTCGGCTTCGCCCAGACCATGGAGCAGGCCAGCGGGATGGCGTGGATGACCGGCCGCGCCGACGGCCTCCCGCTCATCCCGCGCGGGGTCTGCGACCCGCTCGCCGGGCTGCACGCCGCCTTCGCCGCGATCGTCGCGCTCGAGGTCCGCGACGCGACGGGCGATGGGATGCAGGTGGAGTCGACGATGGTGGAGACCGCGCTGACCGTCGCCGCCGAGGCGTTCCTGGCGGCCCAGCTCGGGGCCGAACCGCGGCGCGACGGCAACCGCGGCCCGGGAGCGGCACCCCAGGGGGTGTACCGGTGCGCCGGGGACGACGAGTGGGTCGCCGTCGCCGTCCTGGACGACGACGCGTGGACGCGGCTGGCGGGCGTCCTGGACCGCCCGGACCTCGCCGGCCGTCCCGACCTCGCCACCGAGGCCGGGCGGCGGGCGGCCGCCGACGAGCTGGACGGTGCCCTGTCCGGCTGGGCCGCCCGGTGCGACGTCCACGCGGCGGAGTCGGCGCTGCGGGCGGCCGGGGTGGCCTCCGCCCGGGTGGCCGCGCCGGTCGACCTGGTCGCCGATCGGCAGCTGGCTGCGCGCGGGTTCTGGGAGGAGGTCGAGCACCCGGTGCTGGGCACCTTCCGCACCACCGGGATGCCCTTCCGGTTCGCCGGCCTGCCCGAGCCGTGGATCCCCGCGGCCGCACCGACGCTCGGACAGCACAACGACGAGGTGCTCGGCGGGGAACTGGGACTGGACGCCGCGGAGCTGGCCCGGCTGACCGACGCCGGCGTCCTCGGCGCCCGGCCGGCCGGACTGTGAGGAGCACCCCGATGGTCCCGATCACGCTGTGCGTGCCGCCGCGGCCGGGCGAGCTGTGCGCCCCGGTCACCGTCGAGCTGGCCGGCTCGCAGACCTTCCTGGAGATCACCTCCCGGCACCGGATCACGGAGGTGCTTCCCGACGAGGAGCGCGGCACGGTCGCGGTGACCATCGAGTTCACCGACCCGGCCGACTCCCGGTCGGTGCACGTCCGGTTCGACCTCCAGGAGGCCGACGCCGCGGTGGGCGGCCGCAGCCGGCTGCTCGCCAGGTACGTGCACGGCGGCCGGTCGATGGCCGCCTACGGCACCTACCTGGGCGTCGTCTCGGACGAGAACTAGGACGGGGGCCCCGCCGGCCGGCGACGGAGCTCGCCGCGGGGGCGGCTGACCTGCAGCCCAGGGCGCTCGGGGTCGGCGTCGGCGATCCGGTCGCGCAGCTGGCGGACGTTGCCCTGCTCGGCGTGCGCCGCCCGGAGCAGGTACTCGCCCAGCGCCAGCCGGTGCCGCAGCTCGGGTTCGGCGTCGAGTCCGAGCTCCTGCATCCGCCGCCGGCTCCACACCAGGTCGGCGATCTGCTCCTCAAGCTGGGCCAGCCGGCCGTCGAGCACGGCGACCAGCTCGTGCGGCTCGGTGAAGTGGCCGAAGTACACCCGCAGCAGCGCCGGGTCCTTGAGCACGACCGGCTCGTCCACCGCCGGCGCGGCGGCCCAGCGGCGGACCAGCTCCTCGCCCCGTGCGGTCGCCCGGTAGACGACGCTGCGGCGCGACCGGCCCAGCGGCACCTCGCGCTCGGTCACCAGCCCGAGATCCCGCAGCCGGAAGAGCTCGCGGCGGATGTGGCTGACCGCCGGGGACCAGTAGAACCAGCGCAGCGTGTAGTCGCAGCGCTTCTTGATCTCCGCCGCCGTCAGCTCCTCGTCCAGCGTCGCGAGGATGCCCAGCACCGTGTACGCGGTGGTGGGCAGCCCCTCGCCGGGGGCGTCCGCGGTGGACGACGGCTCGACCATCCCGCCAGCGTAGGACTGCGGGCGAACGGCGTCGTCGGGCACTGCCCATCTTCACCATCATTGGCTAGATTGCCCTCACAAGGCGACGAGGAGGTCTCCGCGTGGGCAGCAGCACGGCCACCGACTTCAGCACCCTCATCCGGGAACGGCTGGCCGCCTACGGCGCCGACCCGGTGATCGAGTTCGAGGGTCGCTGGTACACCGGCGAGGACCTCGTCGCGATCGCCGCGCGGATCGAGGAGCTCGCGGGCGCCGCGGGGGTGGCCGCCGACGCACCCGTCGCCGTCGTCGTCCGCAACCGGGTCCCGCACGCGGCCGCCATGATCGGGCTGGTCGGGGCGGCCCGTTCCTTCGCGCTCGTCTACGCCTTCCAGTCCCCGGAGGCGATGGCCCGCGACGTCGACCGGCTGCGGCCCGCGGTGCTCGTCGCCGACCGCGAGGACTGGACGGCGCCCGTGGTCGAGGCCGCCCGGCGCTGCGGCACGGTGGGCCTCTCCCTCTCCCTGGACGGCGACCGGGTCACCGTGGTCGAGGGTCTGGACGTGCTCGGCCCGGGACCGTTCGCCGAGCCGCCCCCGGAGCCGTCGGTGCAGGTGCTCACCAGCGGGACCACCGGGCCGCCCAAGCGGATCTCCATCCGGATGGCGGTGCTGGAGAGGGCGGCGCAGAGCGCGCTGATGGCCAAGCCGGCCGGGGAGCCGACGCCGACGGTGGTGTTCGCTCCGTTCGGCGGGATCAGCGGTGTGTGCAGCCTGATCGCGGTGCCGTACGCCGGAGGGCGGGCGGTGCTGCTGGAGAAGTTCTCCGTCGAGGAGCTGGTGGCCAACGTCAAGCGCTGGCAGCTGAAGTCGCTGGGTGGGCCGCCGGCGGTCGTCCGCATGCTCCTCGGGGCGCGCGTGCCACGGGAGGACCTGGCCTCGGTCCAGCTCTACATGGGCGGGGCCGGGCCGCTGGAGCCGGAGCTGAAGCAGCGCTTCGAGGAGGAGTACGGCATCCCCGTGCTGTGGTCCTACGGCGCCACCGAGTTCGCCGGTGGCGTGCTGACCTGGACCTGGGACCTCTACCAGCAGTACGGCGCGACCAAGCGGGCCAGCTCGGGCAGGCCGTACCCCGGCGTGCGGGTGCGCATCGTCGACCCGGCCACCGGCGAGGAGGTGCCGACGGGGGAGCGGGGGATCCTCGAGGCGCAGGTGGAGATGCTCGGGCCGGAGTGGATCCGGACCAACGACGTCGCCTCGCGGGACGACGACGACTTCTTCTACCTGCACGGACGGGCCGACGGCGCCATCAACCGCGGCGGCTTCAAGGTGCTCCCCGAGTCGGTGGTCTCCGCGCTCGTCGAGCACCCCGCCGTGCAGGACGCCGGGGTCGTCGGCGCGCCGGACGAGCGGCTGGGGGAGGTGCCCTTCGCCGCCGTCGAGCTCGTGGCCGGCGCCGAGCCGCCGACCGAGGACGAGCTCAAGCAGTTCGTCCGCGACCGGCTGCCCGCCTACGCCGTCCCGGCGCGGGTCCGGGTCGTCGACCGCCTCCCGCGCACCGGTTCGCTCAAGGTCAGCGTGGAGGGGGTCCGGGCGCTCGCCGCGGGCTGACCGGACGCGGCGGGGACCGCGTGCGATCCTGGCCGCATGGGCAGGCCCCTCCCGGACGGCGTCGCCGACGACGGCCCGCGACCGGTCCAGCGGAGGCCGCGGATCGAGGCCAGCCGGGACCAGGTGCTCGACACCGCCGAGGAGCTGTTCGGCGCCCGGGGGTACCGCGGCGCGAGCCTCCAGCAGGTCGCCCAGCGCTGCGGGTTCTCCGTCGGGGCGGTCTACCTGTTCTTCGCGAACAAGGAGGACCTCTTCGCCGAGGTGCTCCGCCGTCGCGGTGGGCGTCTGACGGAGCTCACCCGCGCCTGCGTCGGGCGCGACGCCCCGGCGATCGACGTCCTGGTCGAGTGGGTGGACGTCGTCATCGGCTTCCACCGGCAGCACCCCGGCTTCGGCCGGCTGTCGGCCCGCATGGTGGCCCCCGGTGGCTCGGAGGAGTTCCCCCGCTCCCTCGGGATCTTCGCGGAGCGGCGCGACGAGGCGCTCGCCCCCGTCGTCGAGCTGATCGTCCGCGGTCAGCGGCAGGGCACGATCCGGGCCGGGGAGCCCCTGGTGCTGGTCCGCCTGCTGTCGGGGCTGGTCACCGCCCACCACGGCATGGACCCGGCGCTGCTCGGCACCTCGGTGGTCGCCGACGACGAGGAGTTCCGCGCCTTCGTGCGCGACGCGTTCGCCGCTCCGCGCTAGCCCCCGGACACCCCCGAGGAAGGGTGCGTGGACCCTCGTCGAATCGCTCTTCAATCATTACGCCTTTAGCCGTTGACACGGCTGAAGGCCTGTTCAATGCTGTGACCCAGGTCGCAGCCCTCCGGCCGCCCGGGCAGTCGTGTCGACGGGCTGGCGCACCGTCCCGGGGCTCCCGCGCACCGCAGTGCTCCCGAACGGCGACACGGAGGAACCCGTCCGATGACCGAGCCGCTGCTCGTGGTCTCCCACCTGCACATGCACATCGGCACCCCCCGGGGCACGGTCCGTGCGGTGGACGACGTCTCGCTCACCATCGAGGCCGGCCAGGCGCTCGGGGTGGTCGGGGAGTCCGGGTCGGGCAAGTCGATGCTCGCCCGGGCCGTCATGGGCCTTCTCCCGCCGCGGGCCGTCCGGTCCGGTTCGATCGTCTTCCAGGGCCGCGACCTCATGACGCTGCCGGTCAGGCAGCAGCGCGATCTGTGGGGCAAGCAGATCGGCATGGTGTTCCAGGACCCGGGCCGCTCCCTCAACCCGGTCGTCCGCGTCGAGCGGCAGCTGACCGAGGGCATGCGGCGGCACCTCGGCGTCAGCCGCTCCGAGGCGCGGACCCGGGCCGTGACGCTGCTCGACGAGGTCGGCGTGCCGGACCCCGAGCGCCGGCTGGGCAACTACCCGCACCAGATGTCGGGGGGCATGCGCCAGCGCGTCATGCTGGCCATCGCCCTGGCCTGCGAGCCGGACCTGCTCATCGCCGACGAGCCGACCACCGCGCTCGACGTGACCATCCAGCGGCAGATCCTCGACCTGCTCCGCCGGGTGCAGCGCAGCCGGGGCATGGCGATGATGCTCATCAGCCACGACCTGTCGGTCGTCGCCGGCCGCACGGACCGCGTCGCCGTCATGTACGCCGGCAGGCTCGCCGAGACCGGAGCCACGCGCGCGGTCTTCGCCGCGCCGCGGCACCGCTACACGCACGCGCTCCTCGACGCCACGCCGACCCTGCACCAGGAGCGGCACGCCCGGCTCCGGGTGATCGAGGGCAGCCTCCCCGACCCGACGGCCCCGCCGCCGGGCTGCCGGTTCCACCAGCGGTGCACCGCCGCCGTGGAGGGCTGTGCCACCGGCGCCGTCCCGATGGAGTCGGTCGGCGCCGACCACCGGATCGCCTGCCTGAACCCGGTCGGCGCCCCCGCGCTCGTGACCGCGGGCGGTGCGCACGATGGCCGGTAGCGGCGTCGCGCACCTGCGCGGGGACCAGGCGCTGCTGAGCGTCGAGGACCTGGTCGTCGAGTACCGGACCTCGGCCGGCGTCGTCCAGGCGGTGTCGGAGGTCAGCTTCGACGTCCTCCCGGGGGAGACGCTCGGCATCGTCGGCGAGTCCGGCTGCGGCAAGTCCACGACCGGCCGCGCGGTGCTCCGCCTGGACACGGTCACCTCGGGGAGCATCCGCTTCCGGGGGCGCGCCATCGAGGAGCTCGGCGAGCGCGAGATGCGGGCGCTGCGCCGCGAGATGCAGATGATCTTCCAGGACCCGGTCGGGTCGCTGAACCCGCGCCGGCCGGTGCGCGAGCTGGTGGTCGAGGGCCTCGACATCGCCGGCGCCCCGAAGCGGGAGCAGGAGGCGGCGGCCGACCGCGTCCTGGCGGCGGTCGGGCTGGCCGACGAGCGGTTCCGCGACCTGCTGCCCCGCCGGCTCTCCGGCGGGCAGGCCCAGCGCGTGGCGATCGCCCGCGCGCTGGCCGTGGAACCGCAGCTGCTGATCTGCGACGAGCCGGTGTCGGCGCTCGACGTGTCCGTCCAGGCCCAGATCCTCAACCTGGTCGAGGACCTCAAGCGCGACCTCGGCCTGACGGTGGTCTTCATCGCCCACGACCTGAGCGTGGTGCGGACGGTCAGCGACCGGGTGCTGGTCATGTACCTGGGGAAGCTGTGCGAGTTCGGCGAGCCCGAGGCGGTCTACGCCTCCCCGGCCCACCCCTACACGCGGGCGCTGCTGGACTCCGTCCCGCAGCCCGACGCCGTGGACGGCTTCTCCGGTCCGGCCCTCGAGGGCGACCTGCCCTCCCCGCTCTCGCCGCCGACCGGGTGCCGGTTCCGCACCCGGTGCCCGCGGGCGGACGAGCTCTGCGCGAGCGAGGAGCCGAGGGTCGCCGAGGTCCGGCCGGGGCAGTTCGCCGCCTGCCACCACCCCCTGCCCGTCCCCGAGGTCCCGGCCGCCTCCGGCGACGCCGCGGACCCCGTCCCCGCTGGGAGCACCGCGTGACCCTCCTCGGCACGCTCCGCAAGGTCGCGCGCAGCCTGCTCGTGGTGCTGCTGGTGACCTTCATGGTCGTGGCACTGCTCAGCCTGGCCCCGGGCTCGGTCGCCACGATCATCCTGGGCCCGGCCGCGACTCCCGAGTCCGAGGCGGCGCTGATCAGCGAGCTCGGCCTCGACCGGCCGGTCTGGACCCAGTACCTCGACTGGCTGGGCAACGCGGTCCAGGGCGACCTCGGGACCTCGCTGCTCACCGACCTGCCGGTGACCGACATCATCGCCGAACGGCTCCCGGTGACCCTCGAGCTGGCGCTGCTTGCGCAGGTCATCGCACTGGGGATCGCCGTCCCCCTCGCGATCGCCGCGGCGGCCCGACCGGGCAGCGTCGTCGACCGCATCACCAGCGCGCTCGCCTCGGCCTCGCTGTCGATCCCCGCCTTCGTGGCCGCGCCGATCCTCGTCTACTTCCTGGCACTGCAGCTGGACCTCTTCCCGGTCTCGGGGTGGAACGACCTCTCCGAGGGGATCGGTCCCAACCTGGAGAGCGCGCTGCTCCCGGCGTTCGCCATCGCCTTGGCCGAGATCGCGGCGTTCCAGCGGCTGCTGCGGACGGACCTGGTCGGCACGCTGCGGGAGGACTACATCGCCGCGGCCCGGGCGAAGGGCATGTCGCCGACGTTCGTGATGCTGCGGCACGCCCTGCGGCCGTCGTCCTTCTCGCTCATCACCCTGCTGGCCATCAGCACCGGCCGGCTGCTCGGTGGCACGGTCATCGTCGAGACGCTGTTCTCCCTGCCCGGCCTCGGCTCGCTGGTCGTCAACTCGATCACCTCGCGCGACGTGATCGTGGTCCAGGGCGTGGTGGCCTTCATCGCCGTCGTGTACGTGGCGCTCAACACCGCGGTCGACGTGGGCTACGGCCTGCTCGACCCGCGGGTCCGCAAGGAGGCCAGGGCGTGACCCAGATCGACTACCTCGACCAGACCGGCGGGGCGCTCGCCGAGTCCGTCCCCAGCGAGCCGGTCGTGCCCGTCGTGCGCCGCCGCCGGTCGCTGTCGGTGGGGCTGTCGTACACCTGGCTGGCCCTGGTCGTGGTGCTGGCCGCCCTGGTGCCGCTGCTGCCGGTGAGCGACTTCGACATCGCCGCGGGGCCGCCGCGGACGTCGCCGGCGTTCGGCGAGCTGGACCTTCTGCTGGGCACCGACAACTTCGGCCGCTCGATCCTGTCGCGGGTCCTCTACGGCGGCCGGGTCTCCCTGGTGGTCGGGCTCATCGCCGGGATGGCGGCCTTCGTGATCGGCACGTTCCTCGGACTGCTCGCCGGCTACTTCGGCCGGTGGGTGGACGCCGTCATCACGTACGTGACCGACGCGCTGCTCGCATTCCCGCCGCTGATCCTGCTGCTGTCGATCTCGGCGGTCACCAAGCCCAGCCTGTTCACGCTGACGGTGGGGCTGACCATCCTGGTCATCCCGTCATTCGTCCGGCTGTCCCGCGCCAACACCATCGCCTGGCGGTCGCGGGAGTTCGTCCGGGCCGCGCGCAACATGGGCGCCACCAGCCCGCGGATCATCCGGCGGGAGATCCTCCCCAACGTCCTGCCGACGGTCGCCTCGTACCTGCCGCTGGTGATCGCCTCGCTGATCGTCGCGGAGGGCTCGCTGAGCTTCCTGGGCCTGGGCATCCCCGCCCCCACGCCCAGCTGGGGCGGGATGATCTCCGACGGCAAGGACTCGCTCAACGACGCGGCGTACCTCGTGCTGGTGCCGTCGGTGGTCGTCTTCCTGACGGTGTTCGCCCTCAACCAGATCGGCGACTCGCTGCGCGCCCGGTTCGACCGCACGGCCGGCGACTGAGCGCCGCCCGCTCCGGCGGGCCCATCGGGCCTGTTACCCGATAATTACCATCATTACCAAGATGGCTGTGGCGTGACCCACACTGCTCGCGCCACACTCGCGTGAACGTCCGCTCAAAACGAGCACCGCTCCCGACGAAGAGGATCCGCGATGCATCGCAGACGGCACTCCCTACTCGCCCTGGCGGTCACCGCGGCCCTCGCGCTCAGCGCCTGCGGCGGCAGTGACGACGACGGCGGCTCCGGCGGCTCCGGCGGCTCGGGCTCCGGCGAGCCGGTGCCCGGCGGCACCGCCGCCATCGGCATGGTCAGCGAGCCGCGCACCCTGGACCCGGCCTACCTGAGCAACAACCTGACCACCAACGCCCTCGTCGGCAACGCGCTGTACGGCTCGCTGGTGACCAACGACCCGGTGACCGGCGAGGTCAGCCCGTCGATGGCCGAGAGCGTCGAGACCACCGACGGTGGCACCACCTACCGGCTGGTCCTGCGGGAGGGCCTGACCTTCTCCGACGGCACGCCGCTGGACGCCGCGGCGGTGCAGGCCAACTGGGACCGTGCCCGCAGCGTCGAGCTCCGCGCGCCGGTGATCGCGGTGGCCATCAACATCACGGCCACCACGCCGGTCGACCCGCGGACGCTGGAGTTCACCCTCCGGACGCCGACGCTCGCCTTCGACCAGACGATCGCCACCAGCGCGCTGAACTGGATCGCCTCCCCGGCGGCGCTCGCGGGTGGCCAGGCCGCCCTCGACGCCGCGCCCATCGGCGCCGGCCCCTTCGTCCTGGAGAGCTGGACCCGCGGCGGCGCGATGGAGCTGGTCAGGAACGACACCTACTGGGACGCACCACGGCCCTACCTCGACGGCCTGACCCTGACCGCGCAGAACGACGCGGTGCAGCGGTTCAACACCCTGCAGAGCGGCCAGGTCGACGCGATCCTGAACAACAGCCCGGTGATCACCCAGCGCGCGGAGGACGCCGGCATCGCGGTCGCGGTGCCGAGCGAGCCCAACGGCGGCAGCACCGTCGTCTTCCAGACGCAGACCGCCCCCTTCGACGACGTGCGGGCGCGCGAGGCGGTCTACAAGGCGATCGACCTCGACGTCGTCCAGAGCGCCGTCTTCAACGGTGCGGGGACCGTGCCCCGGTCGCTCTTCGGCGAGGAGTCGCCGTTCTACACGGGGGAGTACCTGTCGGGCTCGGACCCGGAGCGGGCCCAGGAGCTGTTCGACGAGCTCGCCGACGAGGGGACGCCGGTCGAGTTCACGATGGTCACCTTCCCGACGACGGAGGCCCTGGCCGTCGCCCAGTCCATGCAGTCCCAGCTCGCGGCGTTCGACAACGTCACGATGGAGATCGACAACCGGGACTTCGCCGGCGCCCAGGGCGCGCTGACCGGTGGTCAGTTCCAGGCCAGCATCGCCGGCCTGCAGTTCGTCGACCCGGAGCCGCAGCTGTACTCGGGCCTGTACTCCACCTCGTTCCTCAACTTCTCCAAGATCGCCGATCCCGAGATCGACGAGGCGCTGGACGCCGCCCGGCTGACGGCGGACGAGAGTGCGCGCACGGAGTACTACACGACGGTCGAGGAGCGGGTGGGCGAGCTGTACCCGTTCATCATCTGGAGCGCGACCCGCGAGAACGTCCTCGGGGACCTGCAGGGCGTGGAGCTCTACGGCACCGGGTCGGTGGTGCTCAGCGGGGCCTGGCTGGACGAGTAACCGGCACCGGAACGGGCGGGCGCGGTCCCGGAAGGGGGCCGCGCCCGCCGCGTCGGTGGGGGTTCACGCGTCGACGCAGAGGCCGGCGCAGGCCATGCGGGCCAGCCAACCGCCGACGGCCGCCGGGTCGCGCACGTCCACCGACCGCACGCCGGTGAGCGACCCGGCCTGGGCCAGCGAGAGGGCCAGCCACTCCTCGGCCTCGGTCTCGGAGATCCCGGGGCGGAGCTCGCCGGCCGCCGCGGCCCGCCGGACGTAGGGCCGCACCATGCCGGCGACGCGCTCGCGCTCGCGGCCCAGCCGCAACGCCACGTAGCGGGCGAGGTCCTCGTCCCCGGCGGCGAGGTGCTCGCCCTGCCGGTACCGGATCCCGGTCGCGGCCAGCACCTCCGCGACGACCGCGACGGCGTCGGTCAGCGTGGTCGTCCGACCGGCCCGCTCGGTGATCGCGGCGAGGTCCCGCCGGCGCTCGAACTCCCGGATGGCGTGGAACAGCGCGCCCCGGTCGACGAAGTGGCGGTAGAGGGTCGCGCGGGACAGCCCGGCAGCCCGGGCGACGTCCCGCATCGTCGTCTTCGCCCGCCCGTACCGGGTCACGCAGTCCATCCCGGCGCGCAGGATCCGGTCCCGCGTCGCCTCGTCGGCCGCGGCCTCCGTCTGCTCCGGCGCGGTCGTCATGCAGGCCGGGTGTTGTGCCGCAGCTCCCGGAACGGGAGCACGCGGTCGTCGCCGGGTTCGCGGGGGAGCCCCAGCAGCCGCTCGGCGATGGCGTTGCGCTGCATCTCCGTCGTCCCGCCGCCGATGCCGTGGCTGGACAGCCGGTGCACGCCCCAGTTCTCCGCACCGGGCTGCCAGGCCGCGGCCCGGGCGCCGGCGACGGCGAGGTCGATCTCGCCCCTGCGCGGGCCCACCGAGCCGGCCATCGCCTTGAGGATCGCCGCGGCCGGGCCGGGGAGGTCGCCGGCGCGCAGGGCGGCGCCGACGCGCCGGGTGGTCGCGGCCATCACCGCGTCCAGCACCCACCGCTCGCCGATCAGCGCGCGGACCCCGGGATCGGTGTCGCGGCCGACCTCGCGGGCGAGGTCCAGCAGGGTGGGTTCCAGGCCGATGCCGGTGTCCTCCTGCTGCCCGCGCTGACCGCCCAGCGACCAGCCCCGGCCGATCGCGCTGCGTTCGTTCACCATCAGCGTGGTCGCCACGCGCCAGCCGTCGTCCACCTCGCCGACGACGTTCTCGGCGGGCACGAAGACGTCGTCGATGTGCTCCTGGCAGAAGTCGGCGCTGCCGTCGAGCAGCCGCACCGGCGCGATCTCGATGCCGGGGGTGCGCATGTCGACGACGAACATCGTCAGGCCGGCGTGCTTGGGGACGTCGGGGTCGGTGCGGGCCAGGCAGATCGCCCAGTCGCCGTAGTTGCCGCCGGTGGTCCAGATCTTCGCGCCGTTGAGCACGAAGCCGCCCTCGGTGCGGTCGGCGCGGGTGAGCAGCCCGGCCAGGTCGGAGCCGCCGCTGGGCTCGGAGAGGAACTGGCGCCAGATCGCGTCGCCGCGCAGGATCGGCCAGATGTGACGGCGCTTGAGCGTCTCGCTGCCGTGCGCCAGCAGCGTCGGGACGACGACGTTGAAGGCGTTGCCGAACTCCTCGGGCATCCGGTACTCGGCCGCCTCCTCGCGGAACGCCTCCTGGTGCGCCGCGGTGAGCCCGAGGCCGCCGTACTCGCGCGGCAGGGGGACCCCGGCGATGCCGCCGTCCCACAGCGCCCGCTGGATCGCGCGGGAGCGGGCGACGCCCTCGTCGTCCCACTGCAGGAACGGCTCGCCGGGGGTCTTCCGCGGCACGTGCGCGGCGAGCCAGGCCCGGGCGCGCGCCCGGAACTCCGCGACGCTCTCGCCGGCAGGTGCCTCCTGCTGCGGGACCTCGACGACGTCGGTCATGCCGCTGCTCCCTCTGCGATGTCCACCAGCGCGCGCTGGTGCAGCTCGGGGCTGCCCAGGAGCACCTCGTTGCTGATGACCCGCCGGAAGTACAGGTGCAGGTCGTACTCCCACGTCATCCCGATGCCGCCGTGCAGCTGGATGCAGTCGTGCAGCGTCGCGGTGCTCCGCCTCCCGACGTGGGCCTTGGCCACGCGGGGCGCGATCGCGGCGTCGGGCCGGCGCTCCTGCACCGAGCGGGCCGCGTGCGCGGTGATCGCCGCGGACCCCTCGAGCCACATCCGGTGGTCGGCCATCCGGTGCTTGAGCGCCTGGTAGGAGCCGATCGGCCGGCCGAAGGCGACCCGGTCCTTCGCGTACTGCACGGTCATCTCCAGACCGCGCGCGGTCGCGCCGGTGGTCTCGGCGCACTGGAGCACGAGGGCGACGCGGAGCTGGTGCTCGACGTCGGCCGCCGCGTCCCCGGGTGTCCCGACGACGGTGCCGGGCCCGGCCTGCACCCCGGTGAACCGGACGGTGGCCAGGCGGCGGGCGAGGTCGAGGGTCTCCAGCGGCTCCACCTCGAGCCCGGGGGTGTCGCGCGGGAGCAGGAACTGCGCCGGGCCGGCGTCGGTGCCGGTGCTGACCAGCAGCAGATCGGCGACGGCGGCGTCGGGGACGTAGGAGGCGACGCCGTCCAGCCGGTACCCGGCGCCGTCCCGGGTGGCCGTGACCGGCGGCGTCGTGGGCAGCGCGTCGTCGGGGCCGGCGAAGGCCCAGGTGGCGATCAGCTCACCCGCGGCGATGCCGGGGAGCACCCGCTCGGCCAGCTCGGCCGAGGCCGCACGCGCCAGCCCGGCGGCGACGACGTTCGTGGTCAGCGCCGGGCCGGGGTGCACCATCCGGCCGAACTCCTCGGCGACGATCGCCGCGTCGACCAGCGCCTCGCCCGACACGCTGCCCCCGCCCAGCTCCTCCGGCACGAACATCGCGTACCAGCCCAGGTCCGCGCCGGCCGCCCACGTGGCGCGGTCGACGCCGACCGGGTCCCCGATCAGCTCGCGCACCCGCTCGACCGGCGCGCGCTCGGTGAGCGCCCGCCGGCAGGTGGTGCGGAACAGCTCCTGGTCGTCGGACAGGCCGAACGCCATGCCGCCTCCTCGGGGTGCGCGACCCGGCCGCGGACCGGCCCGGGACCCTTGCCCGGCGGACGATACGTGCGATACAAGTTCGGTAGCAAGTGTCTCATCAGCCCCGCTCCTTTGGCGGGCATCGAGAGGTGGAAACCCGTGGCGCGACCCAGGCAGGCGGCCATCGCCGGCGTCTACACGACCAAGCAGGGCAAGCTGCCCGACCGCACCTCGTTCTCCCTCCAGCTGGAGGCGATCAAGGGCGCGCTCGACGACGCCGGGATCCCGATCGAGGAGGTCGACGGGATCATCCCGATGAGCATGTCCGACCACCTGCCGGGCACCACGGCGCACCAGTTCTGGGCCAACCAGCTGGGGGAGCGCCCGCTGGGTCTGATGGAGGTCGGCGGTGCCTCCGGCGCCCTGGCCAAGGCGGCGCTAGCGATCGAGAACGGCATGTGCGAGGTCGTCGTCCTCTTCTACGGCAAGGCCGGCTCGCTGGTCGGCCCCCGCGGCACCGCGATGCCCGACCGCGCCCCGCGGGTGCCGGACTGGAGCTTCTACCAGTCGGGCGCCTACATGACGACGTGGTACGCGCTGTGGGCGCAGCGGTACATGCACGAGTTCGGCGTCACGCACGCCGACCTGGCCGAGGTCGCCGTCTTCACCCGGCACCACGCCACGCTGAACCCGGACTCGATCATGGGCCGCAAGGGCGACATCACCGTCGAGGACGTGCTGAACAGCCGGCCGATCTGCGAGCCGTTGAACCTCCTCGACTGCTCGCTGGACAACGACGGCGGCTACGCGATCGTCATGACCTCGGTCGAGCGGGCCCGGTCGGGCAAGAAGGAGCCGGTGCTCGTCCTCGGCGGCGCGGAGTCCACCTACACCGACTTCTACGTGACCATCAACGACCCGTGGTTCCCCGAGGAGGGCAAAGCCGTGCGCCGGGCCACCGAGCGCGCCTTCGGCATCGCCGGCATCCAGCACGACGACATCGACGTCGCCGGCCTCTACGACTGCTTCACCATCACCACGATCCGCGACCTCGAGGAGATGGGCTTCTGCAAGCTCGGGGAGGGCGCGGACTACGTCAAGGAGGGGCACTGCTCGCTCGGCGGGAAGATGCCGACCAACACCGACGGCGGCCTGCTCTCCAACAGCCACGCCGGTGACCCCGCCGGCATGCACACCATCGAGGTGGTCCGCCAGCTGCGCGGCGAGTGCGGCGAGCGGCAGGTGCCCGGCGCGAAGCTCGGCGTCTCCCTGCAGCAGGGCTGGGCGGTGCACGGCATGGCCGGCGTGCTCGTCATGGCCACCGAGTGACCGGCTCGCGCCGACCGACCCCCCAGACCTCAGGAGAGCGACGATGACCTACCTCAAGCCCCTGCCCCAGATCGAGCCCCGCAACAAGGAGTTCTGGGACGGCCTGGCCGCGGGCGAGTTCCGCGTGCCGAAGTGCGACGACTGCGGCCACTACAACTGGGTGCCCTACCCGGCCTGCCGCTCCTGCCTGTCGGAGAACCAGACGTGGACGCCGGTCAGCCGGGACGCCACCGTGTGGAGCTTCAGCCTCGTCCACCGCGGCCCGGGTGCGTTCAACGACGACGTCCCCTACGCCGTGGTGCTGGCCAAGCTGGCCGAGGAGCCGCGCAGCTGCATCGTCCTCGGCAACACCGTGGGCATCGACCCGAACGACCTGTACATCGGCATGCCGCTGCGGATCGTGTTCGAGGAGATCCCGGGCGAGGACGTGACGGTCTTCCGGTTCGCGGCCGCCGACGCCGCGGAGCCGGACGACGCGGATGCCGCGCTGAACGTGGAGAACCAGCCGGCGACGGTGGCCTGACGGTGGACCTCTCCCTCACCGAGGACCAGCAGGCGCTGCGCGGGTCGGTCGCGGAGCTCTTCGCGGGTCAGGCCACGTCCGAGCGGGTCCGGGCGGCGGAGGCCGTCGGGCACGACCCGGCGCTGTGGCGGGTGCTCGTGCAGTCCGGCATCCCGACCATGGGTGTGGCCGAGGAGCTGGGCGGCGGCGGCGCGACGGTCGCCGACCTCGTCGTCGTCGCGATCGAGGCCGGCCGCCGCGTCGCCCCGGTCGCGCTGCCGGAGGCGCTGACCGCCGCCGCGCTGCTGGCCGCCTCGCCGGCGGGCGCGGACCTGCTGGCCGGGGTGGGGGAGGGGGACGTCGTCCCCACGGTCGCCCTGCGGCCGCTGCGGAACGGGACCGCCGGCCCGGTGCCGGGCGCGGCGGTCGCCGACGTCGTCGTCGCGCTGGACGGCGACGAGCTCGTCGCGCTCTCCCGGCCGGAGGGGGTCGCGGCCGAGCCGCTGCCGGACCTCGGCGGCGCGGCGCTGGCCGAGGTGGCGACCACCGTGTGGTCGCAGCGGCTGGTGCTCGCCACCGGTGACGAGGCGCGGGGGGCGCACGACGACGCTGTCTCGCTGTGGCGGGTCCTCACCGCGGCGGCCCTGGAGGGGCTGCGGCAGGAGGCGCTGCGGATCGGCGTCGAGTACGTGAAGGACCGGCACGCCTTCGGGGTCCCGATCGCCTGGTTCCAGACCGTGCAGCACCGCCTGGCCGAGGTCGCCACCGCCGGCGACGGCGCCGAGCTGCTGGTGCACGAGGCGGCGTGGGCCCGGGACACCGGGGACCCGCGGGCGGCGGCCCTGGCCCGGATGGCGCTGCTCTTCGCCGCCGAGACGGCGCAGCAGACGGCCGCGGCCAGCCTGCACTTCCACGGCGGCTACGGCTTCACGCTCGAGTACGACATCCAGCTCTACTACCGGCGCGCCAAGGCCTGGCCGCTCGCGCTGGGGGCGCCGCGGCACGAGCTGCGCGCGCTGGCCGCCGATCTCTTCGCGGGAGAGGCAGCCTGATGGACTTCGTGGAGAGCGACGCCCTGGCCGAGCACCGGCAGGCCGCGCACGCGTGGGCCGAGCGGCACTTCCGCCCCGAGTGGGTCGAGCAGGAGCACGCCACCGGCACCCACCACAACCCGGAGCTGCACGCCCTGCTCGGGCAGCAGGGGCTGCTCGGCGCCGGCTGGCCGGCCCAGTACGGCGGCACCGACGTCGACCCGGCCTACGCGCTGGCCGTGTTCCAGGAGATCGGCGCGCGCGGCCTGCGGATGGACGGCTGGGTGACCACCGAGATGGTGACCCGCACGATCCTGCACGTGGCTACCGAGGAGGCCAAGCAGGAGATCGTCCCCGCCGCCCTGCGCGGCGAGGTCGTCATCGTGCTCGGTTACACCGAGCCCGGCTCGGGCTCCGACGTCGCCGCCGCCCGCATGCGCGCGGTCCGGGACGGCGACGAGTGGGTGGTCAACGGCTCGAAGATGTTCACCAGCACCGCGCACATGGCCACCCACGTGTTCCTGCTCGCCCGCACGAACACCGAGGTGCCCAAGCACAAGGGGCTCACGCTGTTCCTGGCCCGGCTCGACGCCCCCGGCGTCGAGGTCCAGCCGGTGCACACCCTGGGCGGGCAGCGCACCAACGCCACCTTCTACTCCGACGTGCGGGTGCCGGACTCGATGCGGATCGGCGAGGTCGACGGCGGCTGGGGCGTCATGCGGGTCGCGCTGGTGCACGAGCGCGGCACGGCGGTCGCCCCCGGCGGCCCCACCCTCGTCGAGCAGGTCGCCGAGTGGGCCCGCACCGCTCCCGGCCCCGACGGCGCCCCGCTCCTGGACGACCCGACCGTCGCCGAGCAGCTGGCCCGGCTGGCCATCGACGACGAGGTCTCCCGGCTGCTCGGCCTCAAGGTGCGCTGGATCGCCGCGACCGGTGGCATGCCGGGCATCGAGGGCTCGATGGCGAAGCTGTACTCGAGCGAGGCCGAGCAGCGCCGGGTCGACGTCCTCACCGACCTGCTGGGGGAGCAGGCGCTGCTCCGCGACGGGGCCGGGCCGCTGCACGGCGCCGTGGAGTGGGCCTACCGCAAGGCGCCGGTCAGCACGATCTACGGCGGCACCAGCGAGGTGCAGCGGGAGATCGTCGCCGAGCGCCGGCTCGGGTTGCCGCGCAGCCGGCCGGTCGGATGAGCTCGGCGGAGGCCACCGACGTCCTGGCCGTCATGGGGGTGCTCAACCGCTACGCCTGGGCGCTGGACACCCGCGACTGGGAGGGGCTGCGCGAGGTCTTCGCCGCCGACCTGCGCGCGGACTACGGCGCCTTCACCGTGGCCGGGGTCGACGAGATGGTCGAGCGCATGCGGACCTCGCACGCCCACGTGGACTCCACCCAGCACCTGATCGGCGGGCACGACGTCCGGGTCGACGGCGACACGGCGCGGACGCGGTGCCAGGTGATCGCGACCCTGCGCCGCGCCGGCCGGCCACCGCGGACCTACCGCACCGGCGCCTGGTACGCCGACGAGCTGGTGCGCACCGCCGCGGGGTGGCGGATCGCCGTCCGCACCGCGACCGGGATCTGGTCGGAAGGCGACCGGGAGGTCCTGCGACCACCGGAGCCCTGAGTCGACCGGGGAGCCGATCGGGTCCACGGTCGAGCGTCGTCCCGGAACCGGCCACATCTCCCCGTCGAGTGGCCGGTGGGGGGCCAATGCCCTGCGGGGGTGCGCCTCGGTCGCGTCCGCCGACCGGCACCCTTGCGCCTCGTCCGACTATTCGACAATCATTGTTATGTTGGGGTGCGAGTCGGCGGTCATCGCCGGGGCGCGACCAGAACCAGTCCTGGAGGGCCAGCCATGACCACGTCCGAGAGCACCGGCCTGTGTCCGGTCACGTCGCTGTCCCTCGAGGAGGGCGCGCCGCCGCGGCCGGTCATCGACCTCGACGTGCACGGTGAGCGGTTCTCCGAGCTGAACTACGACATCTACCGGGAGCTGCTGCAGACCGCCCCGGTCGCCTGGGACCGGCGCAACGGCGGCTTCTGGATGCTCACCGGCTACCAGCCCGTCTTCGAGGCCACCAAGGACGACGACCTCTTCCTCTCCGCGCCCGGCACCGGGCTGCCCAAGGACGGCGAGGAGGGCGGCCTGCCGGAGGGGACCGGCCCCATCCCCATCGAGATCGACCCGCCGCACACCCAGCAGTACCGCAAGCCGGTGCTCGGTCTGCTCTCGCCGAAGTCGGTCGCGTCCATGGAGCCGGGGATCCGCGCGGCCGCCGACGAGCTCATCGACGCGTTCATCGAGTCGGGGGAGGGCGACCTCGTCCAGCAGCTCAGCACGCCGCTGCCGGCGCTCATGGCGCTGCGGATCCTCGGCATGGACGAGAGCCGCTGGCCGGAGTTCGTGCAGTGGATCCACACGATCATCCACGGCGAGCGGGCCCAGGCCGGGGAGGCGCAGATCGCGCTGTTCGGCGAGGTGTCGAAGGCCATCGAGGAGCGGACCGCGCTGGCGGACAAGCCCGACGACGTCCTGACCGCGATCGTCACCTGCCAGGTCGACGGCCGGACCATCGGCTTCATGGAGCAGGTCCGGTACGTGTTCCTGGTGATGCTCGGCGGCATGGACACCACCAGCGGGCTGACCGGCAACAGCCTCGAGCGGATCGCCCGCGACCCGGCGCTGCGGCAGAAGCTGATCGAGCGCCGCGACCTGCTGGAGCGGGCGACCGAGGAGTTCCTCCGCGTCGGGACGCCCACCCAGGGGCTGGCCCGGACCCTGTCCCGCGATGCCGTGTTCCACGGCCAGCACATGCGGGCCGGTGAGCGGGTGATGCTCATGTGGGCCGCGTCGAACTACGACCCCGCGGAGTTCGAGGACCCG
Organism: Blastococcus sp. TF02A-26; assembly: GCF_003319125.1. GTDB lineage: Bacteria > Actinomycetota > Actinomycetes > Mycobacteriales > Geodermatophilaceae > Trujillonella. The sequence continues at coordinate 123,017 of NZ_QOHG01000012.1, forward strand.
TACACGGTCGACGTCGAGCGGTGGCCGAACAAGCACATGGCCTTCGGGGTGGGCATCCACCGCTGCCTGGGGTCCAACCTGGCGCGGACGATGTTCCAGGTGATGATCGACCGCGTCCTGGAGCGGCTGCCGGACTTCGAGCTGACGGTGGACGAGGTGCCGCGGTTCGAGGACGCCGGCAACGTCTACGCGCCGACCAGCTTCCCGGTCCGGTTCACCCCCGGACCGCGGGTGACCCCCGCCGCGAGCTGAACCCCTGATGGAGGCGGCCCGATCGGGCCGCCTCCATCGGTGGCGTCAGCCCCGGTACGTCCAGGGGGTCCGCGGCTCCTGCGGGGGCAGCGGGTTGAGCCGGCCGCGGAACTCCTCGAGGGGTGCGGAGAAGCCGCCCTCGATGGTGGTCTTGCGGATCCGCCAGCCCTTCTCGGTGCGGACGAAGTCGTTGACCCGCTTGGACAGCGAGATCACCGGCTGGTTCTCCCGGTGCCAGAACATCCCGAGCATGTTCGAGTACTGCACCGCGGTGTCGCCGGTGACGACGACCTTGTCCGCGACGCTGGTCTGGAACACGTAGGGGAGCGGTCCGTCGTCGCCGTAGAAGTAGTGCCAGTACTCCGCGACCGCCTCGCGCCCGCGCGGGCCCTTGCCGGGCTCGTGCAGCATCGCGACCTCGATCGTCGCGTCGTCGGTCAGGCAGTCGAGGGCCTCCATCCGGCCGGCCTGCAGACCGTTGAAGCCGCCGGTGCACGCGTGGTGGAACTCGTAGAAGACCTCGGTGATCTCGCGGACGTCCTCGAGCTCCTGGAGCCGGGCGGCCAGGGCGGCGTACTGGGGGTCGGTGCTGGACACGGTGCTCCTCGCTGGGATTACTGAACGGTGTTCAGCACGCTAGGTCGCGGCGTGCGCCGCGGTCAACGGCGCGGGTGCCTTGTGGCAGCACGGGTCGTCGGGTAGACCCTTCAATAGTCATCTTTGCCCTGATGGGCACTTCGCACTGGGAGTCCGCATGCCCCCCGCAGCCGTCGACCGCGCCGTCCTGCCCGAGCCCGGGTTCCTCATCGGCGCCGAGAAGATCACCACGCACGACGGCGAGGTGTACGAGCACCGGTACGCCGCCACCGGCGAGGTCACCCACGCGGTGCCGCTGGCCGGCGAGCAGGAGGTGGACGCGGCCGTCGCCGCCGCCCGGGCGGCGCTCCCGGCCTGGAAGCGGATGCCGGTCAACGAGCGCCGCCGGCTGATGCTCGCGTTCGCCGCGGCGGTCCGGAGCAGCGACCGGCTGGCCCCGGTCATCACGGTCGAGAACGCCTACCCGCTGGCCTTCACCCCGTACTTCACGAACTGGGTCGCCGAGCTCTTCGAGTACAACGCCGGCTGGGCGGACAAGATCGGCGGCGAGGTCGTCCCCACGTTCCCCGGGCCGGCGTTCGACTACACCCTCGACGAGCCCTACGGCGTCGTCGCGGTCATCGTCCCGTGGAACGGGCCGTTCGTGTCCTTCGGCCAGTGGCTGGCCCCGGCGCTGGCCGCGGGCAACACGATCGTGATCAAGCCCCCGGAGATGGCGCCCTACACCTGCCTGGCGCTGGCCGAGCTCGCGCTCGAGGTCGGCTTCCCGCCCGGCGTCATCAACGTCGTCCCCGGCGGTGCGGTGGCGGGCACGGCGCTGACCAGCCACCGCGACGTCAACAAGATCTGCTTCACCGGCAGCGGTGGGACGGCGAGCCGGATCATCGCGGCGTCGGCCCCGAACCTGACCCCCACCGCCTTCGAGCTCGGCGGCAAGTCCGCGCGCATCGTCTTCGCCGACGGCGACCTCGAGGGGGCCGCGCGCCGGTCCCTGCTGGGCACCGGCCAGGCGTGCATCGCCGGCAGCCGGGTGCTGGTGGAGGCGCCGGTCTACGACCGGCTGGTGGAGATGTCGGCCGCCATGGCGCAGCAGGTGCCGATGGGCGACCCGTTCGACCCGGGCACCTTCGTCGGACCGGTCATCAGCCAGGGGCACGCCGACCGCATCCTCGGCTTCGTCGAGCGGGCCAAGGAGGCCGGGACCGGGCGGCTGGTCACCGGTGGCGAGCGGCTCGGCGGCGACCTGGCCGACGGCTACTTCCTCGCCCCGACGATCTTCGCCGACGTCGACAACTCCGCGGAGATCGCCCAGGAGGAGATCTTCGGGCCGGTCACCGCCTTCATGCGGTTCGAGACCGAGGAGGAGGCCGTGGCGATCGCCAACGACTCCGAGTACGGCCTCGCCGCCCACCTGGAGACCAACGACGTGCGCCGGGCGCACCGCATGGCGCGCGACCTCGACGCGGGCACGGTCTGGATCAACGGCTTCGTCGACCTGCCGGTGGGTGCGCCGTTCGGCGGCGTGAAGCGCTCGGGCTACGGCCGCCAGGGCGGCATCTGGGGAATCCGCGAGTTCGTGCAGTCCAAGAACGTGTGGATGCCGCTGTAGCCCCGACCCCCGTCGGGGAGCACCGCCACGACGACGAGGAGGAGCTCCGTGTCCGGACGCATGCAGGGCAAGGTCGCGCTCGTCACCGGGGCGGCGCGGGGGCAGGGTCGGGCGCACGCCGTCCGGCTCGCGCAGGAGGGGGCCGACGTCATCGCGGTCGACGTCTGCGCCGGGTTCGAGAACACGCAGTACCCCGCGGCCACGGAGGACGACCTGGCGGAGACCGTCCGGCTGGTCGAGGCCCTCGACCGGCGGATCGTGCACCGCGTCGCCGACATCCGGGACCGCGAGGAGCTGGCCGCCGCGGTCGACGCCGGTGTCGCCGAGCTCGGCCACCTGGACGTGGTCGTCGCCAACGCCGCCATCGTCGTCGTCCAGCCCTACGACCAGGTGACCCCGGCCATCTGGCAGGAGGTCATCGACGTCAACCTCACCGGGACCTGGAACACCGTCATGGCCGCCGTCCCCCATCTGCAGCAGGCCGGTGGCGGGTCGATCGTCCTGGTGAGCTCCGTCGCCGGCCTCAAGGGCCTGCCGTTCCTGGTGCCCTACGTGGCCGCCAAGCACGGGGTGGTCGGGCTGATGCGTGCCTTCGCCACCGAGCTGGCCAGGCACCGGATCCGGGTCAACTCGCTGCACCCGACGGCGACCGACACCCCGATGAACCACATGGAGTCCACGCCCGGGGTGGCGCACCCGATCGAGGCCGATCCCAAGGTCGCGCCGATGCTCTGGAACCACCTGCTCGACCTCGGGCCGGTCGGGATGGTCGACCCGGTGGACCAGGCCAACGGGATGCTGTTCCTCGCCTCCGACGAGGCCCGGTTCGTCACCGGCGTGACGCTCCCGGTCGACGCCGGCTGCAGCGTCTTCTGAGTCGCCGGGATGTGGCCTGGGTCTCGCCACGAGCCCACATAGTGGCTACTATGGCGCTCGGCGCCGAGCCTGCCGAGGGCGTCGGTGCACCCCCGGACCCCGGCGACGAGGAGCCCCCCATGACCGAGCGCCTGATCTCTGCCGACTCCCACGTCCGCGTCTCGCACGACCAGATCAAGTCGTTCATGCCGGCGAAGTACCACGCGGTCTACGACGAGGCGGCCGCCGAGCACGAGAACCGGATGAAGACCGGCGCGGGCGCGGCCAACCAGGCCGGCGCGAAGCCCAAGGACAAGGCCACCACCGCCAACTCCGCGTTCTCCCGGCCCAGCTACTCCGACCCCGTGGAGCGGCTGAAGGACATGGACACCGACGGTGTCGACGTCGAGGTGCTCTACAGCGAGGTCAGCGCCTTCCGGTACCTGAGCACGATCAAGGACGGCGGCGTCGGCCCGGCGCTGCGGGCCTTCAACGACTGCCTCCACGCCTTCTCCGACGTCGACCCCAAGCGCCTGGTCATGAGCTACCAGGTGCCGATCCACGACATCGAGCTGGCGATGGGCGAGGTGGAGCGGGTCGTCGGCCTGGGGGCGAGGTCCCTGCAGCTCCCGGTCTTCCCCAACGAGCTCGGGCAGCTGGACTACTACCACGACCGCTACGCGCCGCTGCTGTCGCTGATCCAGGAGACCGGGCTGCCGATCGCGCTGCACATCGGGCTGAAGACGACGCTGAGCGAGCTCGCCGACCGCGACCCCACGCCGTTGAAGGGGATCATGGTCTCGATGACCCCGCTGATGACGGCGGAGTCGTTCGGCATGTGGACCATGACCGGCCTGCTGGAGCGCTTCCCGGACCTGAAGCTCGTCTTCGTCGAGCCCGGCATCGCGTGGGTGGCCTGGTACATGGAGATGGTCGACGACATGGTCACCCGCCAGGGCTACGAGTACCCCGGCACGACGATGCTGCCGAGCGAGTACATGCGCCGGAACATGAGCTTCACCTTCATCGACGAGAAGCTCGGCCTCGAGCGGATGCGGGACTACATCGGGGTGGAGAACCTCATGTGGTCCACCGACTTCCCGCACCCGGTCACCTCGTGGCCCAACTCCCGCGCGTGCGTCGAGAAGCAGTTCGCCGAGGTCCCGCAGCACGAGCGCGAGCTCATGCTGTCGGGCAACGCCATGCGCACCTGGAACCTGTCGTAGTCGATGGGCGTCCACGACGGGCTGACGGTCCTCGACCTCTCCTGGGGCATCAGCGGCCCGATGACGGCGATGCTGCTCGCCGACCACGGCGCCGAGGTGACCCGCATCGAGCGCCCCGGGGGAGACCCGTTCGGCGACCTGTCGGGATACCGGGTGTGGCACCGCGGCAAGCGCAGCGCCGTCCTCGACCTCACCGACGCCACGGACCGCGAGCGGTTCCTGGCGCTGGCGCGCGAGGCCGACGTCGTCGTCGAGAGCTTCGCCCCGGGGACGACGCAGCGGCTCGGCATCGACTTCGACACGTTGTCGGCGCTCAACCCGCGGCTCGTGTACTGCTCCATCACCGGCTACGGCGCCGACGGCCCCGACGCCGACCGGCCCGGCCTCGGCGCGCTGGTCGCCGCGCGCACCGGCCACCAGTACGAGGTCCGGGGCACGCTCGGCACCACCATCAGCCGGCTCTCGGGCGGCGCGGGGATCATGCCCGGCGTCGAGCAGCCGGAGACCGTCTGGAACGGCCCCGACCGGGACGGGCCCCTGTTCAGCGGCACCCCGTGGGTGGACCTCGGCACCTTCTACATCGCCAGCGTCGGCATCGCCGCGGCGCTGCGCGCCCGGCAGGTCACCGGCCGCGGGCAGCGGGTGGACGCGAGCCTGCTCCAGGGCGTCATGGTCACGACCCCGGGCGCGTGGGTGAAGGTGGACGACCCGGAGGTCGAGGACTTCCTCACCTGGATCCCCGACCCGCGGACCCCGCGCGGGTTCTTCCGCGGGTCCGACGGCCGCTGGCTGCACAACTGGGTGCCGCTGCCGGAGTTCGTGATCAACGCCGACGAGGCCGAGATGCAGCCGCTGCCCTCGGTGCCGGCGCCGAAGAAGGCGTCGTACCGCGTGACGCCGTCGCCGCACGACATGGTCGTGCTCTTCCACTTCCACGACCAGATGGTCGAGACCGTCGCGCGGCACCCGGTCGCCGACTGGGTGCGGCTGGCGGCCGAGGTCGGCACGCCGCTGCAGCCGGTGCGCTCCCCGGAGGAGGCGCTGCTCGACCCGTTGCTGGTCGACGACGGCTGCGTGGTCGACGTCCCCGACCCGGAGTTCGGCGTCGTCCGCCAGGTGGGCCGGGTCATCGACCTCGAGCGGCACCCGCAGCCGGCCCCGCGTCCCGCGCCGGCCCGCGGCCAGCACACCGACGAGGTCCGGGCCGAGGCCGACCGGCTGATCCGCGCGGGCGGGCCCGTCCCCGAGGCGCCGGCCGGCCGGCCGCTGACGGCGCCGCTCGAGGGGATCACCGTGCTGGACCTCGGTGTCGCCGTCGCCGGGCCGTTCGGCACCCAGATGCTGGCCCAGCTCGGCGCCCGGGTGATCAAGGTGAACTCGCTGACCGAGAAGTTCTGGTACTCCAACCACATCGCGCAGATGTGCAACCGGGACAAGGAGTCGATCGCCCTCGACCTCAAGGACCCGGCCGGCCTCGCCGTGCTCAAGCGCCTGGTCGAGCAGGCCGACGTCGTCCAGCACAACATGCGCTACGCCGCCGCCCAGCGCCTGGGCATCGACTACGAGTCGCTGAAGCAGATCAACCCACGACTGGTCTACTGCCACACGATCGGCCACGAGCAGGGCCCGCGGGAGCAGAACCCCGGCAACGACCAGACCGGCGCCGCGCTGGGCGGCACCAGCTGGCTGGACGGCGGCCTGGACGACGGCGGCCGGCCGATCTGGTCGAGCACCTCGCTGGGCGACACCGGCAACGGGCTGCTCTCGGCGCTGGGCATCATCGAGGCGCTGATGGACCGCGAGCGCACCGGCGAGGGCCAGTTCCTGCGGACGTCGATCCTCTACGCCCACCTGCTGCACACCTCGACCGCGTGGATCACCCCGGACGGCGCGCACCGGGGGGCGCGGCAGCGACCCGACGGCGAGCAGTACGGCTGGAACGCCCTCTACCGGCTGTACCGCACCGCCGACGACTGGATCTGCATCGCCGTCCTCGGCGACGGGGCGTGGTCGGCGCTGTGCACCGCGCTGGAGCGGCCGGACCTGGCGGCGGACCCGCGGTTCGCCACCGGGTCCGGGCGGGCGGCCGAGGACACCGTGCTGGCCGAGCTGCTGGCCACGTCGTTCGCGACCCGGACGTCGGCGGAGTGGTTCGCCGCCCTCGACGGCGCCGGGGTGCCGTGCGAGGTGCCCGACCCGCACTTCGCCGACCGCCTCTTCTCCGGCGAGGACCCGCGGGCGGCCGAGCTGCTCTCCCCGGCGTTCCCGCACCGCCGGGTCGGGCACACCCAGGCGGCCGGGCTGTACTTTCGGCTGTCGGACACCCCGGGGGTCCTGCGGAGCGGACCGGTCTGGCCGGGCGAGCACTCGCGGCAGGTCCTGCAGGCGGCCGGCTACACGCCCGAGGAGATCGACAAGCTGATCGCCTCCGGCGCCGTGGACGACACCGCGCAGGCCGGGGCGCAGTCGTGACCGCGCCCGTCGCGGAGCGGACCCGGGAGGCCCGCCGGCGGATCGTGCAGGTGCAGCTGGAGCGCCTCCGGCATCGGGCTGGCGGATCGGGCCCGGCGGCCCGCGACGCCGCCGCGCGCGCCGCACGCCTGGCGCGGCTCCTCGACGAGCAGCGGTGACCGTGGGCTCCGTCGAGGTCCCCGTCCCGGTCACGCTGGAGGACGTCGGGGACGGGGCGCCGCCGCGACCGACGATGCGGCTGGACCCCCACCAGCCGTTCTTCAGCGCCCACGTGCACGACATCTACCGCGGCCTGGTCCAGGAGCACCCCGTCGCCTGGTCGACCACCAACGGCGGGTTCTGGATGCTGACCGGCTACCGCCCGGTGTACGAGGCGACACGGGACGACGCGCTCTTCTCCACCTCGGCCGGCGTCGGCCTGCCCAGGGACGGGGAGGGGGCGGCCCTCCCGCCCGGGACGGGGCCCATCCCGATCGAGATCGACGCGCCGCAGGCCCAGCAGTTCCGGAAGGCGGCCCTCGGCCCGCTCTCGCCGCGATCGGTCGCCGCGCTGGAACCGGTCATCCGGCGGATGACCGACGAGTTCGTCGACGAGTTCGTCGGGACCGGCCGGGCCGACCTCGTGCAGCAGCTGACGACCCCGCTGCCCGCCCGGGTGACCCTGCACCTGCTCGGGCTGGACGAGTCGCGCTGGGCGGTGTGGGTGTCGTGGATCCACGCGATCATCCACGGCAGCTCGGCCGAGGGGCAGGCGGCGCTGGGGAACGTCGTCACGCACGTCGCCGCGGCGATCCGGGAGCGCACGGCGGACCCGGGCGGGAGCGAGGACCTGCTCACGGCGATCACCCGCTGCCAGGTCGACGGACGGACCATCAGCTTCGAGGAGCAGGTTCGCTACGTCTTCCTGATCCTGCTCGGCGGCATGGACACCACCAGCGGCCTGACCGGCAACACCCTGATCCACCTCGGCCGCGACGAGGCCCTGCGGCAGCGGCTGACCGACCGCCGTGACCTGCTGGCGACCGCGACCGAGGAGTTCCTGCGGATCGGGACGCCGACGCAGTGCCAGATGCGGACGCTGTCCCGGGACGCGGAGTTCCACGGGCAGCGGATGCACGCCGGCGACCGGGCGCTGCTCATGTGGGCCGCGGCCAACCGCGACCCCGCCGAGTTCCCCGACCCGGACGTCGTCGACGTCGACCGGTGGCCCAACCGGCACATGGCCTTCGGCGTCGGCCTCCACCGCTGCCTGGGGTCGAACCTGGCCCGCACGATGTTCCGGGTCATGATCGACGCGGTCCTCGACCGGTTGCCCGACTTCCGGCTCCTGGTCACCGACGTCCCCCGGTTCGACGACGCCTGCAACGTCTGGGCGCCGACCAGCCTGCCGGTCGAGTTCACGCCCGGCCCCCGATCGGCGGGGAGAGGTCGATGACCGACCACGTGCGGCCGGCGCCGCTGCGCACCGAGGAGAACGACGGTTTCTGGACGGCGGCCGCGGAGGGGCGACTGGCGGTGCAGCGCTGCGATGCGTGCGGCCGCTGGCAGCACCCGCCGCGGGCGATGTGCCCGGACTGCCACTCCGTCGCGCTGTCCTTCGCCGACGTCGCCGGGACCGGGGTGGTCTACAGCTGGTCGCTGCTGCACCACCCGCAGCACCCGTCGTTCGAGTACCCGGTCGTGGCCGTGCTCGTGACCCTGGACGAGGGGCCGCGCGTCCTGTCGAACCTGGTCGGGGTCGATCCGGCCGACGTCCGCATCGGGCTGCCGGTGGAGGTCACCTCCGCGCCCACCGCCGAGGGGGACGTCCCCGTGTTCGCGATCCGGGAGGGGCGAGCATGAACGGCTCCACGTCCATCGTCGGGGTCGGGGCGACCGAGTTCTCCAAGGAGGCCGGCCGCAGCGAGACCCGGCTGGCGGCCGAGGCGATCGTCGCCGCCCTCGCCGACGCAGGTCTCACCACCGCCGACGTCGACGGGCTGGTCAGCTTCACCGTCGACCCCGTCGAGGAGACCGAGCTGGTGCGCTCGCTCGGCATCCCCGCCGTCCGCTGGTCCAGCCGCGTGCCCTACGGCGGCGGCGGGTCGCAGGGGATGTTCCAGCACGCCGCCGCGGCGGTGCTCTCCGGCGCGGCGCGCGCGGTGGTCGTCTACCGCGCCTGCCGGTCCCGGTCGGGCAAGCGCTTCGGGCGGGCCCGTGTCGCTCCCGAGCCGGTCAGCGGGCACTCGGGGACGACGGCGATGCAGTGGGCCACCCCGTTCGGCGTGCTCACGCCGGCGTCGTGGATGTCGTTCGAGTCGACCCGGTACATGCACGAGACCGGCACGACCAGCGCCGACTTCGGCCGGGCCGTCGTCCAGTTCCGCGACTACGCGGCGACCAACCCGAACGCCTACTTCGCCGGCCGGCCGATCACGCTCGACGACCACCAGAACTCCCGCTGGATCGCCGAGCCCGCCATCCGCCTGTTCGACTGCTGCCAGGAGACCGACGGCGCGGTCGCGATGGTGGTCACCTCGAGCGACCGGGCGGCCGACACCCCGGCGCCGGTGCAGATCGCGGCCGCCGCCTCGGTCGGGCTCTTCGAGGAGGAGGTGGCGAGCAACCACTACCGCCCCGATCTCTCCCGGTTCGACGGGACCGCGGAGATGGGGGACAGCCTGTTCCGCGCCGCGGGCCTCGAGCGGGCCGACGTCGACGTCGCGATGATCTACGACGCCTTCACCCCGATGTTCTTCCTCCAGCTGGAGGCGCTCGGCTTCTGCGGGTACGGCGAGGCCAAGGACTTCGTCGCCGACGGTCACCTGGGGCCCACCGGCGCCCTGCCGTGCAACACGAACGGCGGGCTCATCGGCGAGGCCTACATCCACGGGCTGAACCTGACCCTGGAGGCGGTGCGCCAGCTCCGCGGCTCGTCGCCCAACCAGCTCGACGACCCGCACGTCGCCCTGGTCAGCGCCGGCCGCACCGGCGTCCTCCTCCGCCGCTGACCTCCGGGTCGTACCCTCGGCGGTCGTGACCGCGAGCCGCCCGGACCAGCCTGCCCGGGCCGCCGTCGTCGAGGCGGCGATCCAGTGCATCCTCGAGCGGGGGATCTACCGGGCCAGCTCCAACGCCATCGCCGAGCGCGCCGGCGTGACGTGGGGCGCCATCCAGCACCACTTCGGCACCCGTGAGGCGCTGATGCTCGCCGTCCTCGAGGAGGGCAACGAGCGGCTGAGCCGGCTGCTGCGGGAGGCGGAGATCCGGGGCGGCTCGGTCGAGGAGCGGGTGGGGGAGTACCTCGCGGTGCTCGAGGCCCACTACGGCAGCCAGGAGTACCTGGTCTTCATGCAGGTGCTGCTCACCCTCGCCCACGACCCGCGCACGTCGGAGCAGACGCTGGCCACGATGCAGCGGATCACCGGAGCCGTCGACGCCGACCTGCACCGGCTGGGCGGCGAGGTGCTGGCCGGCTCCGGCGAGAGCGAGGACGAGCTGGGGCCGGTGCTCTTCCACGCGCTGCGCGGGATGGCGATGAGCCACCTGATGATCAGCGCCAACCCGCCCGCCTACGGCGCCGGTCGGGCGGCGGAGTTCGCGGCGCAGAAGCAGGCGCTGGTGCGGGCGATCGGACTGCTCGTGACCTCCAGGACTGGACGTTTCGAAAGTCATTGACCTATCTTCGTGCGGCAGGACGCAGCGCACAGTCGAGGAGGTCGGCGTGGAGGCACTCGCAGGGACGTCCGGGATCGCGACGGCACCCGTCGACCGGGCCGAGCGACGCCGGGAGGCGTGGCGGCGGATCGTCGTGCGCCAGGTCGCCAGCCTCTGCGCCCGCGCCCAGGGCTCCGACGCCGCCGCGCAGGACGCCGCGGCGCGGGCCGGGCGGCTCGCGGCGCTGCTGGAGCTCGAGGAGAAGGGCGTCCTGCGCGCCCGCTGACCCGGCGCGCGCCGAGCGGCCGCGCTAGTCGAGCAGGCGCAGCGCCGGCCGGCTGCTGAAGCGCTTCTCCAGCGTCACCCGGTGCCGCCCGTCCGCGTCGTGCCGGAAGTCCAGTCGGTCCACGAGGGCCTGCATGAGCAGCAGTCCCGTCCCGCCCTCGGCGAGCTCCCGACCGGCCCGGGTGTTCGGAGCGGCGTCGGGGTCGAGGCCCTCGCCGTCGTCCCAGACCGTGATGCGGCAGCGGCTGTCGTCGATGGCGACGCCGACCTCGTACTGCGCGTCGCCGCCGCTGTGCTGGACGACGTTGGCGCACGCCTCGGTCAGGGCCAGCGTCACCTCGTCGATGACGGGCTGCGGGATCTGCAGGTGCTCCAGCGCCTGGCGGCACAGCCCGCGGACGAACGGGACGCTGTCGGTGTCGACCGGCAGGGTCACGGTGAATGCGATGTCCATCCCGCCCCCTCCGGTCGTGTGCGGAACCCGCAGCCTGCCAGGTGGGGCCGGCGCCCACGAGCCCGCCCCGCCGACGCCGGGCCGGTGCGACGCGGGGGACTCCCCGGGCAGGGGGGTTTGCGACAGACGTTTCGATCGATACTCTTCCATCGAACTGTGAACGCGGTCACGAGCGCGACCGGCCAGGGCACCCGACGAGAGGAACCAGCGTGAGCGTCGACGAGACGAGCACCGCACCCGTGTCGGAGCGGGCGCCCCGCGTCATCCGGCTGGAGCGGCACGGTGACCGGTACCGGACCGACTTCGTGGAGCTGGCCGACGACCTGCACGCCACCGCCCCGATCGCGTGGAACGACACCGACGGCGGTTACTGGTTCGTCTCGGGCAACCAGGAGCTGTTCGACACCGCGCGGCGCGCCGACCTGCTGTCCAACGACAACGACCCGCACGGGGAGCGCAAGGGCTACGTCGGCATCAGCATCCCGGCGATGAACCCGGAGTCGGCCAAGGCGATGGCCGGCCCGGCCGGAGCCCTCGGCGGCAACTTCCTGCTGCTCGACCCGCCGGTGCAGCGGCACTACCGCAACGCGCTCAACGCGTACCTGTCCCCGGCAGCGGTGGCCCGCTGGCAGCCCGTGCTCGACGAGATCACCCGCGCGGCGCTCGACGAGGTCGTCGAGACCGGGCGGATCGACTTCGTCGACGACCTGGCCAACATCGTCCCGGCGGTGCTGACGATGGCGATGCTCGGCTTCCCGATGGCCGACTGGGAGGTCTACTGCGAGCCGACGCACGCGCAGGTCTACACGAAGCCGAACACCCCCGAGATGGACCGGGTGATCGAGCAGAGCATCGCGATGGCCATGCGGACCTACGGCTACATCGCCGAGATCCGCGCGAACCCGCGGCCCGGACTGGTGAACGGCCTCATCAACGCCGAGATCACCGGCCGCAAGCCGGAGGACAGCGACGTCTTCGGCGCGGTGTCGCTGCTCATCGGTGGCGGCTTCGACACCACGACCGCGCTCACGGCGCACGCGCTCGAGTGGCTCGGCGAGAACCCCGGGCAGCGCGCCCGCCTGATCGCCGAGTGGGACGAGCTGCGCGACAGCGCCACCGAGGAGTTCCTCCGCTACTACACCCCGGCCCCCGGCGACGGCCGCACCGTCACGCAGGACGCCGAGATCCACGGCGCGCAGTTCAAGGAGGGCGACCGGCTCTGGCTGTCCTGGGCGATGGCCAACCGGGACGCGACGGTCTTCGAGGACCCGCACGAGCTCAAGCTCGACCGCAAGGGCAACCGGCACGCCAGCTTCGGCCTCGGGATCCACCGGTGCATCGGTTCCAACGTCGCCCGCGCGACGTTCAAGACCATGCTCAAGGCGGTCCTGGACCGGATGCCGGACTTCGTCTGCGACCCCGACGGCGCGGTGCACTACGACACCGTCGGCGTCATCAACGGCATGAAGCACCTGCCGGCCACCTTCACCCCGGGCCCGCGCCTGGGGCCCGGGCTGGCCGAGACGATCGACCGGCTGCAGACCGTGGTCGACGAGCAGCGTCTCGCCGAGCCGGTGACCGTCCAGCGCGAGGCCGCCCGCCTCTCCTGACCCGCAGCCGTCCACCCCCGCCGCCGTCCCGGAGCGATCGCGGCTCCCCGTCCCCACCGGCACCGACCCATCCCCGGGAGAACCTGCATGACCGTCGACGACACCGTCCGCACCGGCGACGACCGCAGCGCGCTGCGGATCGAGCTGGACCGGCACGGAGACCAGTACCGGACCGAGTTCCAGCGGCTCTCCGACGAGCTCCACGCGACCAAGCCGATCGCCTGGAACGACACCCACGGCGGCTACTGGTTCGTCTCGGGCAACCAGGAGCTGTTCGACACCGCCCGCCGCGCCGACGTGCTCTCCAACGACGACGACCCCTACGGCGAGCGCAAGGGCTACACGGGCATCTCGATCCCGTCGCCGCCGATCGAGGTCCGCCAGCGCATGGCGGGTGGCCCCGGGGCCCTCGGTGGCCAGTTCCTGGGCATGGACCCGCCGGCGCAGCGGCACTACCGCAACGCCCTGAACCCGTACCTCTCACCGGCGGCCGTGGCCCGCTGGCAGCCGGTGATCGACGAGATCACCCGCGCGGCGCTGGACGAGGTCATCGAGACCGGGCGGATCGACTTCGTCGACCACCTCGCCAACGTGGTCCCCGCCGTGCTCACCATGGCGATGCTCGGCTTCCCGATGAACGACTACGAGACCTACGTCGAGCCGATCCACGCGGCCGTCTACACCAAGCCCGGCACGCCCGAGATGGAGCGCATCAACGCGCAGCAGATCGAGATGGGCATGCGGTCGTTCGGCTACATCTCCGACATCCGCACCAACCCCCGGCCCGGCCTGGTCAACGCGCTGATCAACGCCGAGATCACCGGCCGCAAGCCCTCCGACATGGACATCCTGGGCACGGTCGGGCTGCTCCTGGGCGGCGGCTTCGACACGACGACGGCGCTCACGGCGCACGCGCTCGAGTGGCTCAGCGAGAACCCCGGGCAGCGCGCCCGCCTGATCGCCGAGTGGGACGAGCTGCGCGACAGCGCCACCGAGGAGTTCCTCCGCTACTACACCCCGGCCCCCGGCGACGGCCGCACCGTGGCGATGGACGCGGAGATCCACGGCGTGCAGTTCAAGGAGGGCGACCGGCTCTGGCTGTCCTGGGCGATGGCCAACCGGGACGAGAAGGTCTTCGAGAACCCGCACGAGGTCCAGCTGGACCGCAAGGGCAACCGGCACGCCAGCTTCGGGCTCGGCGTGCACCGGTGCATCGGCTCGAACGTCGCCCGGGCGACGTTCAAGACCATGCTCAAGGCGGTCCTCGACCGGATGCCGGACTTCGTCTGCGACCCCGACGGCGCGGTGCACTACGACACCGTCGGCGTCATCAACGGCCTGAAGCACCTGCCCGCCACCTTCACCCCGGGCCCGCGCCTGGGCGCGGGGCTGGTGGAGACCATCGACAGGCTGCAGGAGGTCGTCGACGAGCAGCGGCTGGCCGAGCCGGTGACCGTGAAGAAGGAGGCCGCCCGGCTCTCCGAGTAGTCGTCCCGCCCCTCGGGCGCCGGGTCCGCGGACCCGGCGCCCGATCGGGTGCTCCGACGGCGACCGGACGGGTGACCTGATCGAGACAGCCGTGGGACCAGGGCCTACGGTGTTCCGGGAGCAGGTGTCCGGCGCCGGGGCGCCGCCTGCTGGGTGAGAGGCTGAGGTCCGTGCTGTTCGAGGTCCAGCGCACGACCGTCCACGGACGGCCGGCTCTGCGGGTGCGCGGTGAGCTCGACATCGCGACGTCACCCCAGCTGGCCGACGCCGTGGACGGCGTCCTGGAGGCCGGCCCGACCGCGTTCGTCGTCGACCTGAGCGAGACCACGTTCCTCGACTCCTCCGGCGCCCGTCAGCTCGTGCGCACCGCGCGGCGTGCCGACGGCGCCGGTGTCCCCCTGCAGGTGGTGTGCCCCGCCGACAACCGGCCGGTCCGGCTCGTCCTCGACCTGCTGGACCTGCAGCAGGCGGTGCCGATCGTGGAGAAGCCGGGCTTCGCCGGTGGGGGCTTCGGCTCGTAGGGTCGGCCGGTGACCACGGCCGAGAGTCCCCTGCCCGACGGCGCGACGGCCGACGCGGTCCTGTCCGAGGCGCTGCTGCGCTGCGCGGACGAGCCGATCGCCGTGCCGGGCGCCATCCAGCCGCACGGTGCGCTCCTGGCCGTGACCGAGCCGGACCTGACCGTCGTGGTGGCCTCGGCGAACGCCGCCCGCGTGTTCGGCACGGACGTCGGGGGGCGCACGCTGGCGGAGCTGCTCGAGCCCGCCGACCTGCACCGGCTGCGCGCCGGGCTCGCGGGAGACGCCGGCGACCTGGCCGAGCTCAACCCGGTGCGGCTCGCCCTGCCCGGCGGCCCCGTCGACCTGGTGGTGCACCGCGCCGACGGGCTCCTGGTCACCGAGTGGGAGCTGCTGGAGGGCGCCGCGGAGGCGGGCCCGGCGTGGCACCGTCGGCTGCCGTCGGTGCTGCAGCGGCTGTCCGGAACCGCCACCCTGGAGGAGCTCACCGAGGTCCTCGCCCGTGACGTGCGGGCCCTCACCGGCTTCGACCGGGTCATGGTCAACCGCTTCGACCGGGACTGGAACGGCGAGGTGGTCGCCGAGGACCGGCGGGCGGACCTCGAGCCGTTCCTCGGCCTCTGGTACCCGGCCGCCGACATCCCGGCGCAGGCACGGGCGCTGTACGCCACCAACTGGATGCGGCTGATCCCCGACGCCCGCTACACCCGGGTGCCGCTCGAGCCCGCCACCGTGCCCGCGACCGGGCGGCCGCTGGACCTCTCCGGCGCGATGCTGCGCAGCGTCTCCCCGGTGCACCTGGAGTACCTGGCGAACATGGGCGTCGTTGCCTCGATGTCGGTGTCGCTGATCGACCGCGGGAGGCTGTGGGGCCTCATCGCCTGCCACCACTACGACGGTCCGCGCCGGCCGTCCTACACCGACCGGGTGGCCGCGGAGTTCCTCGGCCGGACCGCGTCGCTGCTGCTGCCCACGACGGTCGACGCCGCCGAGCAGGGGGACGTCGTCGGGGTGGCCCAGCGGTCGGCGGACCTCGTCGCCGCGGTCGGCCGGGCCGGGCGCACGCCGCTGCCCGCCCTCACCGAGGGTGGCGGGGGAGCGCCCTCCGTGCTCGGCCTGTTCCCGGCGACGGGGGCCGCCGTCCGGCTGGACGGGCGCCTGCGGCTGCTGGGGGAGACCCCACCGGCCGAGCGGGTCGGCCCGCTGGTCGAGGCGCTGCTGGCCGCGGGAGCCCCGGTCACCGACTCGCTGCCCCGGGTGCTGCCCGGCGCGGCCGACCTCGCCGGCACGGCCAGTGGGGTGCTCGCCGTCGGCCTGGACGGCGGGGACTTCCTCGCCTGGTTCCGGCCGGAGACCCCGCGCGAGGTCACGTGGGGCGGCAACCCGCACAAGACCGAGATCGCGGCGAGCGGCCGCCTCTCGCCGCGCCGGTCGTTCGAGGCGTGGACCGAGATCGTCCGCGGTACCGCCCGGCCGTGGCGGGAGCACGAGGTCGCGGCCGCCCGGTCGCTCGCCGAGCAGGTCGCCGTCGCCGGCCGGGTCCGGGCCGAGGAGGAGAACCGGATGGCCGCCGCCCTGCAGCGCACCCTGCTGCTCGACGAGCTGCCCAAGGTGCCCGGCGTCGACCTCGCCGCCCGCTACCTGCCCAGTGCCGACGACGTCGTGGGCGGGGACTGGTACGACCTCGTGCCGCTGCCCAGCGGCCGGGTGTCGTTCGTGCTGGGCGACGTCGCCGGCCACGGGCTGACCGCGGCGGCCGTGACCGCCCAGCTGCGGCACGCCCTGCGCGCGACGCTGCTGCGCGACCTCGGGCCGGGGACGGCGCTGGCGGAGCTGAACCGGCTGCTCACCGCCCTGCTGCCCGGGGAGATGGCCACCGCGGTCGTCGCCGAGCTCGACCCGGCCACCGGCGAGGTCGCCATCGCCAGCGCCGGACACCTGCCCGTGCTCTCCACCACCGCCGGGTTCCTGCGCGCCGGTCGCGGTCCCGCGCTGGGCATCCTCGACGACGCCGAGTACGCCGAGACGCGGCTGCGGCTGACCGGCGACGAGCGCCTGCTGTTGTTCAGCGACGGGCTGGTGGAGCGCCGCGGCGAGCCGGTGGACGCCGGGCTCTCGGTCCTGGAGTCCGCGGCGACGGCGGAGGGCGCCGACGTCTCGGCCGTCCTGGACGCCGTCCTCGCGGTGCTGGACCCGCCGGACACCGATGACGTCACCCTCCTCGGCCTCGGCCGGGTCGGCTGACTCAGACCAGGAAGCGGTAGGCCGTCGTCCCGGGCGCGAGGTGCTGGATGCGCAGCGGACTGGTCTCGATGCGCGCCAGCAGCGCGGTCAGGTCCGCGGCGCTGCCGACCTCGATGCCGGTCAGCGCGGCGCCGGTCTCGCGGTTGTCCCGCTTGACGTACTCGAACAGCACGATGTCGTCGTCGGGGCCGAGGACCTCGTCGAGGAAGCGGCGGAGTGCGCCCGGCTCCTGCGGGAACTCGACGAGGAAGTAGTGCTTGAGCCCCCGGTGTACCAGTGACCGCTCGATGACCTCGGCGTACCGGCTGACGTCGTTGTTGCCGCCCGACAGCAGGCAGACCACGGTCTGCCCCGGCTCGACGGTGACGAGACCACCGGTGAGGGCTGCGGTCGCCATGGCCCCGGCGGGCTCGGCGATGACGCCGTCGACCTGGTAGAGCTCGAGCATCTCGGTGCAGATCTGGCCCTCGGGGACGGAGACCAGCTCCGCACCGCAGTCGCGGACCAGCGGGAACGTCAGGTCGCCGGCCCGGCGGACGGCGGCGCCGTCGACGAAGGTGTCGATCTCGGGCAGCTCCACCGGGTGCCCGGCGGCCAGGGCCGCGGTCATGTTCGCCGCGCCGGCCGGCTCGACGCCGACCAGCCGGGTGCCGGGGCTGTGCTCGGCGAGCCACGTGCCGGCGCCGGCGAGCAGCCCGCCACCGCCCACCGGCAGGACGACGACGTCCGGGCGCTGCGGCAGCTGCTCCAGCAGCTCGACGGCGACCGTGGCCTGGCCGGCGATCGTGCCCGGCGCGTCGAAGGCGGGCACCAGCGTGCCGCCGGTGGCGCTGGCGTGCCGGGCGGCCGCGGCGGCGGCGTCGTCGTAGGTGTCGCCGGAGACCACCAGCTCGACCAGGCCCTTCCCCAGGGCGGTGATCCGCTGCCGCTTCTGCCGCGGGGTGGTGCCCGGCACGAAGACGTAGCCCCGGACCCCGAGGGCGGCGCAGGCGTGGGCCACGCCCTGGCCGTGGTTGCCGGCGCTGGCGCACACGACCCCGGCGGCGCGGGCGGCGTCGTCCAGCCGGCTGATGGTCGTGTACGCGCCACGGATCTTGTAGGAGCGGCCGATCTGCAGGTCCTCCCGCTTGATCCACACCTCGGCGCCGGTCAGGGCGGAGAGCCGGGCGTTGCGCTGGAGAGGGGTGCGGTGCGCGATGCCGGCCAGCCGGCGGACCGCGTCGTCGACGTCGGCGGTGAAGCTCACCGCTCCATCCTCGCCGAGCGCGCTGTCTGCGCCGGTCACCGGGCGGGGTGACATGCCTCCCGGTCAGGTCGTGGGCGGGAGCAGCGTGCCGTCGTCGGTGCGGGTCAGGCGGCCGGTCGCGACGGCGAGCTCCGCGGCCCGCTCGAGCAGCGGGGTGAGCGACGGGGTGCGACGGCGGTAGCCGAAGACCTCCGCGGTGCGCACGAACAGCTCGTCCGCGGTGGTGCCGGCCGCCGGGCAGAGCGCCGCCATCGCGTTGGCGACCTCCTCCGGCGCGACGTGCTCCAGCGGCCGGTCGGCGCTCGTGGCCTGGCGCCGGAACGCCCGCCAGGTCGCCCGGTCCACGCTCGACGGCCACACGAAGTCACCGGCGAGGACGTCGGCGGGCAGCAGCGCCAGCAGCGCGTCGCGGCGGGTCTCGGTGACCCGGGTCAGCCCGTGCGCAGCGGCCGCCAGCCGGGTCAGCCGGTCGCGGTGCACCGGTCCCTCGGCGCGGAGGCCGGCCCCCAGCACCCGCCGGACGGCGCGGGCGGTCGCGGGGTCGGCGAGCTGGTCGAGCGCCTTGCGGTCCCCGGCCGGCTTCGGCGTCCACGGCACGAAGCGCTGCTCGCCGTCCAGCGCCGGAGTGGGCGGGGTGCGGCCGGCCGGGCGACGGGCGGGCCGGGCGGGCGGCGGCTCGGCGTCGGTACCGGCGGGGGCCGGGTCCGCCGGAGCGGTCTCCGGCCCCGGCGCGATCACGGTGAGCTCCGCCCGCACCGGCGGCGCGGGCTGGACCGCGGGGGCCAGGGCCGCGGCGGACCGCAGCGCCGCCATCGGCGGCGCGGAGGGGGCCGGCGGCGTCGCCGGGCCGTCGTCGACGACCACGAGGACCGGGCGCACCCGCGGCACCTGGGGCACGGAGGGCTCCGGATCCGGCGCGGCGGTCGCGGGCTGGGCGGCGGGCGCGGGGGAGGCGGGCGCGGGGGACGCGGGAGCGGCCGGTGCGACCGACCGGGTCGCGGCGACCAGGTGGTCGAGCACCGCCTCGCGGTCACGCAGCCACGAGGGGAGCCAGACCCGCTCCACGGCCGGCCAGCGCAGCATCCCGCCCAGCACCTCGACGGGCAGGCCGTCGCGGTCGCCGACGGTGCCCCGCCGGGCCCAGGCGGGTCCGTCGAGCAGCACGGCCATCACCGGGGTGTCCGGGGCCTCGGGCGCGCTGACCGACAGGTCGATGCGGAACTCCGACAGGCCGACGTCGGTACGCACCTCGAGCCCCCGTCCGCGCAGTGCGTCGGCGATCTCCTCGCGGTGCCGGTCGAGGGTGGTCAGCGGGCGCGCGTCGCGGGGGAGGGCGTCGGTGCCGAGCGCCGCGAGGTCGAGGTAGGCGCGCAGGTGCTTCACCCCGACCGACGCCGTCTGCTCGGCGCGCAGCTGGGCCGGGTCGAAGGAGGTGAAGACGACGACCTGGCGGCGGGCGCGGGTGATCGCCACGTTGAGCCGGCGCTCGCCGCCCACCCGGTTGAGCGGACCGAAGTTCAGCGGCAGCACCCCGCGGTCGTCCGGGCTGAAGCCGGTCGAGAAGAAGACGACGTCGCGCTCGTCGCCCTGGACGTTCTCCAGGTTCTTGACGAACAGCCCCTCGCCGTCGGTCCGGTCCAGGGCCTCGACCAGCCGCTCGTCGTCGGCGTCGCGGAGCAGCCCCTCGATGTAGGAGCGCTGCTGGGCGTTGAAGGTGACCACGCCGATCGAGGGCAGCGTGTCCGGCGAGAGGTCGAACCGCCGGCGGATCTCCGCGACGACGGCCTTGGCCTCCATCGGGTTGGTGCGCAGCAGCCGCCCGGCGCCGGAGCGGTGGAAGGTGCCGTGCACCCGCACCAGCGAGACCCCGCGGCCGTCGGGCTCCGCCGAGGACCGCCCGTGGGTGGGCGCCGGGAACGACGACAGCCGGTTCTCGTAGTAGTTGGTGTTGCTGAAGGCGATGAGCGACTCGTCCTGGCTGCGGTAGTGCCACGACAGCCACTGGCGCGGCACCCGGGCCTGCACGCACTCGGAGAGGATCGACTCCTCGTCCTCGACCGTCGTCCCGAGGAGGTCGACCGGGTCGTCGTCGCCACCGGTCGCCGGCTCGGCGAACGACGTGGGCGGCATCTGCCGGCTGTCGCCGACGACGACCGCCGCCCGGGCCCGGCCCAGGGCCCCGACCGCGTCGGCGACCCGGATCTGCGACGCCTCGTCGAAGACGACCAGGTCGAACAGCCCGGCGCGGGCCGGGAAGAACCGGGCCACCGAGTCGGGGCTGACCAGGACGCACGGCGTGACGGCCGTGACCAGGTCGGCGTACTTCTCCAGCAGCCCGCGCACGCCCAGCCCCCGGCGGGACCGCGCCAGCTCCCGCTGCAGCGCCCCCACCCGGCCGTCGCCGGAGTGCGCGTCGAAGGGGCGGGCGGCCAGCAGGTCCGCGGGCAGCGCGGCGGCCAGGTGCCGGCGGACGGCGCGGGAGGCGGCGGCGAACCGGCCGATCGCCTTCTCGTGCACCTCGGCGTCGAAGGCGTCCAGCCCGGAGGCGTCCCGGCGCTCGGTCACCGAGGTCACCGCGACGCCGTGCTCGAAGGCGCGCAGCGCGTCGTCGGCGGGCAGTTCGCCCCGGACGAGCACCGTGCGGGCGTCGGTCAGGCCGACCGCGCGCAGCGGCTCGAGGGTGTCGAGGAACGAGGCCCAGCGGCGCAGCGACATCAGGCCGGTGTGCTCGACCCCCCGCTCGGGCCGGGTCATCGTCCAGCGGAAGACCAGGCCGTCGTCGCCGCACCAGGCGGCCAGCCGGCGCGCGTCGCTGCCGCACACGGTGAGCAGTGCGGTGAGGGTGTCGCGCAGCCGGGCGACGGCGTCCGCGGCCGCCGCGTCGGGTCCCGGCCCTGCGACGACGTAGCGGCGCAGCTGGACGGCGAACTCGCTGGCGCTGTCGACCAGGGCCCCGGACCGGCGCAGCCAGTCCACCTGCCTCTCGAGCACGTCCGGCGCCAGCAACGGGTTCCAGTCCGGCGGGACCGACAGGCCGGGGATCACCGCGGCGCGGGCGGCCAGCTGGGCGGCGGCGGTCTGCAGCCGCCACAGCGACGCGGCGAGGTCCGGGACGTCCCGCAGCCGCAGCTTCACGTCCGGCCGCAGCACCGGCGCGAGCTTCTCGCGGACCACGGCGAGGCCGCGCCGACGGGCCAGCCAGGTCGCCGCCTGCGCGGTCTGCGCCTCGACGTACAGGTCGGCCAGCGGCAGCGCGAGCGCCTCGGGGGTCGCGACGTCGAGACCGGGGTGCACGCCGGTGGCGAAGGCCGCGACCTCGGCGAGCACCTGCGTCGTGGCCGCCGCCCACCGCGCGGTCGGGACCTCGTCGAGCACGTCGAGCGTGGTCGGCGGGCCGGAGAGGAGGTGGGCCAGCCCGTCGAGGTCGGCCGGGGTGCACACCTCGCGCAGCGCGCGGGCCAGGTGGTCCTCGGTGGGCAGCGCGCGGATGGCGGCGTCGACGGCGGCCGCGGCCTGCTGGGCGGCCAGCAGGTCCACTCCCGGGGTGTCGACGAACGCCCACGCGTGCCGGGGGGAGGGGCGTGTGAGGTCGGCGACGTCGGGCAGCAGCGCCAGCGCCCGCCGGACGGCGGCGAGGTCGTCGGCCGCGGCCGCGGCGACCACCGGAGCCGGGACGGGCAGCAGGGGCGTGTCGTCGGCGAGGACGAGCAGCGCCGTCCGCGCCGAGTAGTAGGAGAGCCCGGCGGCGTTGGGCGCGTGCAGCCGCTCGGCGTAGCGGGCCAGCGTGCGGCGGGCGGCGCGCAGGCCCTCGGCGTCGGCACGCAGGCCCTGCCGGTCGACGGCGACGGCGTGCTCCAGGGCCGCCTTGACCTGCGCCCGCACCGCGGCGGCCTTGCTGCCCTTGTCGTGCAGGTCGAGCGCGAACGGACCCATGCCGACGGCGTCGAGTCGGCGGGCCACCACGTCGAGCGCCGCCCGCTTCTCGGCCACGAACAGCACGCGCTTGCCGTCGGCGACGGCGCGGGTCAGCAGGTTGGTGATGGTCTGCGACTTGCCGGTGCCGGGCGGGCCCTCCAGCACGAAGGTGCGCCCGGCACCGGCCTCGGCGATGGCGCGCAGCTGCGAGGCGTCGGCCGGGACGGGACACTGGGCGGCGAGCTCGTCGAGGTCGACGGTGCCGGCGGTGTCCGGCGCCGGGTCGGCGAACGCCTCGGTGGGCCCGTGCAGCAGGTGCGCGACCAGCGGGTTCTCGGCGAAGTCGGCCCAGTGCTCGTCGAGGTCGCGCCAGAGCCGGTACTTGGCGAACTGGAGGACGGCGAGGTCGGCGGTCGGCTCGACCCGGTGGGGGAGCCCGGCCTCGGCCAGCGCCTGGCGCATCGCGTCCAGGGCGCGGTCCAGCGCGATCCCGGTGCCGTCGCCCTCGGGCTCGGCGAGGCCGGGCACCACCAGCCCGTGCACCTGGCGGAGCTTCTCCAGCAGGCAGTAGTTGGGGGTGCTGCTGCCGGTGTCGTCGACGGTCAGCCGGTAGCCGCCGCCGCGGGAGGCGGCGGTGAGCACGACCGGGACCAGCACGAGCGGCGAGCGCAGCGGCCGGCCGTCCAGCTCCCAGACCAGGCTGCCCAGGGCGAGGTACAGGTTGTTGGCGCCGGTCTCCTCGCGGACGGTCTTGGCCTTGTAGGCCAGGCCGCGCAGGCGGGGGAGGTAACCGCCCTCGGTGACGTCGGCGTGCACCGACCGCCGCTCGGTCAGCGTCTCGGTCAGCAGCTCCTCGGGCAGCTCGCGGGCGCTGGCCGCACCGCGCTCCCGGTGCACCGCGGCCAGCCGGTCCGACGGCAGCAGGGAGACCGTGGTGCCGCCGGAGAGCATGTCCTCGAGCGCGGCCAGGGCGCCGGCGGGAACGGTCAACGGCAGCCCGGACCGCTCCGTGTAGTTGATCAGCCGGTTGCGCAGCGAGAGGTCGAGCAGCGCGTTCTTCCACTGCTGCACGCGCCCCGGGGCCTCGGGCCGGCCGTGCCGGCGCACCGGCCGGTCGCCGTCGGCGCCCGTCGGCTGCGTCGGGCGGGGCGCGGCGCCGTGCACCGCCGGCCGGTACTCGACGACGTGCACGGTGCCGTCGGTGCCCCGGGTCCGCGCCGGCAGCGGCACGATCCCGTCCCGCCGGGCCCGGTAGACGTCGGTGACGCCGACGATCCGGTCCAGCCCCTCGGGCCCGCGCCCGAGCCCGCCGGTCAGCCAGGCGGAGTAGGCGGCGCGGTGCAGCTCCTCGGCGTCCGGCAGCGGCGCGGCCTCGCCACGGGAGGTGAGGAGAGTCGTCTCGACCAGCCGCACGTAGCCGAGGTCGACCAGGTTCACCAGCGGCGCGACGTCGGTGGTGGCGGCGCTCTCCGCGCTGCGCTCCTCCCGCCAGTAGCCGAGGAAGGCGTGACCGTCCCCCACCCACAGCAGCGGCCGGATGCCGGCGTGCTCCAGCGCCGCGGCCAGCACGACCACGGTGTCCAGGCAGGTGCCGACCCGGCCGTCGAGCACGTCACCCGGCGTGCGGATCTTCTGGCCGACGTCGGCCCAGCTGGCCGGCGGCTCGCTGTAGCGGATGTCCCGGGCGGCCATGGCGGTGGCGAGCGCCGACACGATCTGGTCGACCCGCTCCGGCCCGGCCTGGTACCCCTGCACCGACGGGTCGCCGGTGCGGTCGGCCAGCAGCGTCGCGGCCTCGTCGAGCAGGTGCGCGACCGCCGGGTGGTTGGGCAGGACGTGCGCGGCGAGCATCTCCAGGGCCAGCGGCGCGGGGGTCGCCAGCCACTGGCTGGCGGCCAGCACCTGCACCGGCAGCGCCGTCCCGCCGACGTCGTCGCCGTCGACCAGGACGTCGATCTCGATGGAGCCCGGCCGCTGTTCCTCGATCTGCAGCATCGCTGCGGGGTCCATGACCAGGCCGACGTCGCCCAGCACGGTCGTCCGCCCGGCGTCCAGGTCGACCAGCCGCTCGACCGCGCCGCCGATGGGGCCCTCGGCGTCGAGCACCTGCAGGCGGACGGTGGCCGCCCGCGCGGCGCCGCCGTGGTTGGTGAGGGTCAGCCTGGAGACCACCGGGACCCGGTTGTGCGCGAGCGCGTAGGAGAGCACCGGCGTGCTCGTCGCCGAGATCGCCACCGCCGGCCGCGCGCTGCCGGCGGCAGCGGGGGCCGGGCGGACCGGAGTGGTGCTCACGGTGTCCTGTCTACCGGTCCGGACGGACCGGTCCGGTCAGGACGCGGCGCCTCCTGGGACGGCTGTGACGGACGGAACCGGCGTGACGGTGAGATGCGTGCCGTTGACCTGCACCGGTGCGGTGCGCGCCTTGGTCTGCCGATCCGCGCACGAGCGGTGGCGTCCCCGCAGGCGAGCGGTGGATGTCGCGCAGATGACGTCTCACCCCACCGGCGCGCCGTCGGCCCGGTGGCGCGCCGGCTGCTGCCACGGTCCCCGGCACCGATTCCCCGGGAGGTCCCGATGTCCTGTCCGTCCTGCACGCCCACCGGTCGCTGCCCCGCCTGCGAACGGGCCCGCGCCGCGACGATCGTCCGGGTGCGCTCCAGCTGGACCCGCCCCGCACGGACCGGACCCCGGCCCGGCTGACCCCGCCGTGCCAGGGTGGGGGCGTGCCGAGACGGAGTGCGGGGGTGCTGCTGCACCGTCGCGGACCGGCGGGCCCCGAGGTGCTGCTCGGCCACATGGGCGGACCGTTCTGGGCCCGCAAGGACGACGGCGCCTGGTCGATCCCCAAGGGGGAGCACGCCGCCGACGAGGACCCCGAGACGGCGGCACGGCGGGAGTTCGCCGAGGAGCTGGGCAGTCCGGTGCCGGCGGCGGACCTGGTGCCCCTGGGTGAGCTCAGGGCCTCGGGGAAGGTGCTCGCCGTCTGGGCGGCGGAGGGGGACCTCGACGCGACGACGTGCCGCAGCAACACCTTCTCCCTCGAGTGGCCCCCGCGCTCCGGTCGGGTGCAGGAGTTCCCGGAGATCGACCGGGCGGCCTGGTTCCCGCTCGCCCAGGCCCGGGAGAAGCTGGTCAGGGGCCAGGTCCCCTTCCTCGACCGGCTCGCCGCGCTGGCCGGTGGGTGACGGGCGCGGGGAGCGTTCATGACGGTTGGCTGACGAGTCGTCCCAGGAGTCCCACGCGGTACGGGATCGGCCGCCGGGCGTGCCATCGTTCGCCCGCCCGAGTCCCCGGCGGACTCCCGAGCGGAGGAGAGCCCGTGTCCTGCCCCACCTGCGGCACCCACGACCAGCGTGGCGCCTACTGCACCTCCTGTGGCGTCGAGCTGCTCTCGATGACGCAGCCGGTGCTCCGGCTCGAGACCCGCCGCAAGCCCGCCGTCCCCGCGCCGGCGCGGACCACCTGAGTGCCACCGGCCGCACCGCCAGCAGCGGTGCGGCCGGCCGGACCGGTCAGGGAGCGGGGGCGAGCTCCGCGGGAGCCGGCGCCGCCACCGCCGAGGTCCCGCCGTCGTCCTCCCGGATGCCGTAGCGGGCGTAGACGCGGCGCAGCGGTCCCGGCGCCCACCAGTTGGCCCGCCCGAGCAGCCGCATCGTGGCCGGGACGAGCAGCAGCCGGACCACGGTCGCGTCCACCACGATGGCGATGAGCATGGCGACGCCGATCATCTTGATGAACGTGATGCCCGACAGCGAGAAGGCGCCGATCACGACCACCAGCAGGAGCGCCGCGCTGCTGATGATCCCGCCGGTGCGCTGGAGCCCGGTGGCCACGGCGGTCGTGTTGTCGCCGGTGAGGTCGTACTGCTCCCGGATCCGGGACATCAGGAAGACCTCGTAGTCCATCGACAGCCCGAAGACGATCGCCAGCACGAGGATCGGCTGGGTCGCCTCGACGAAGCCCGTGGGCGTGAAGTCCAGGAACCCCGACAGGTGGCCCTCCTGGAAGATCCAGACGAGCGCGCCGAACGAGGCCCCGAGCGACAGCACGTTCATCAGCACCGCCTTGACCGGCAGCACCACCGAGCCGAAGGCCAGGAACAGCAGGACCAGCGTCGTCGCCACGACCAGCAGCGCCATCCACGGCAGCAGCGACCCGAGGCTGTCCAGCAGGTCGGCCATGACCGCGCTCTCGCCGCCGACCAGGACCTCGACCCCGTCGGGCACCGGCACGTCCCGGACCGCCTCGACCAGTGCGCGGGCGTCGGCGTCGACCGGGTCGCCGCCGTAGGCCACCGCCACCCGGGCCGTGTCCCCGGCGGCGGAGGTCACCGTGGCGCCGTCCACGCCGGGGACCGTCGCCACCGCCGCGACGTACCGGTCCAGCGCCGCCGAGCCGGCCGCGGAGTCCACCGCGTCCGGCAGCGAGACGATCGCCGTCACGGGAGCCTCCGGCGCGGCGGGGAAGTCGGCGTCGATGGTCTCGGAGACCACCCGGCTCTCGGTGCCCGCGGGCAGCACCCGGACGTCGATGGCGCCGAACTGCACGCGCAGGAACGGCAGCGCCAGCACCACCAGCAGCGCGATGACGGCGACGGCGTAGACCATCGGCCGGCGCATCACGCTGCGGGCGATCCGGTACCAGGCGCCGTGCTCGTCCGGTCCGGCCGGCGCGGGGACGGCGGGCCGGCGGGTCAGCCGGCGCAGGAAGGGGCGGACCGACAGCGCCTCCACCCGCGGGCCGAGCATCCCCAGCAGCGCGGGGAGCAGGGTGAGGGCGGCCAGCATCGCGACGAGGACGGCGCTCATCCCGCCGAAGCCCATCGAGCGGAGGAACACCTGCGGGAAGATCGTCAGCCCGGCCAGCGAGATGGCGACCGTCGCGCCGGAGACGGCGACCGTGCGGCCGGCCGTCGCCATCGTGCGGGCCACGGCGTCCTCCACCGATGCCTGTCGCGCCATCTCCTCCCGGAACCGGCTGACGACGAACAGGCCGTAGTCGATGGCCAGGCCGAGGCCCAGGATCGTCACCACGTTGACCGCGAACACCGAGACGTCGGTGAAGCCGCTGACCACGTGCAGGGCGGTGAAGGCGCCGAGGATGGCCGTCCCGCCGATCGCCAGGGGCAGGCTGGCCGCGGCGAGGCTGCCGAAGATGACCACGAGCAGCACCGCCAGCACCGGCAGCGAGATCATCTCGGCCCGTGCGATGTCGGCGCCCACGCGCTCGTTGATGTCCCGGTTCACCACCGCGTTGCCGCCCAGCGACGCGGTCAGGCCGTCGGCGGAGAGCTCGTCCTCGATCGCGGTCATGGCCTCGTCGTCGTCCGCCCCGTCGGCGAGCTGCAGGACCGCGTAGGTCGCCTGCCGGTCCTCGCTGACGAGCGGGTCGGCGCCGGTGGACCAGTAGGTGGTGGTGCGGGCGAGCAGGTCCTGCGGCAGCGCGGCCAGCGAGTCCTGGACGGCGGCGCGGAAGGCGGGCTCGTCGACGGTCAGCTCGTCGCTGCGGTAGAGGACGACGACGTCGGCCGATTCCCGGCCCAGCTCCCGCTCCGCCACGTCGGCGGCCCGGGAGCTCTCGCTGTCGGGGTCCTCGAAGCCGGCACCGGTCAGCTTGCCGAACACCCCGGTGCCCCAGACGCCGGCGACCAGCAGGAACAGCAACGACACGACGACGACGGTCCGGCGGCGCCGGTACATCACTCGGCCGAGGGTCTCGAACACGGGTCCTCCCGGGGAGCCGGTAGAGTGAGTGAACAGCGTTAGCTAACGCCGATAACTCTGCATACACCGTTCACTGACGTCAAGGGGGACCGCGATGGCGGACGGCGCGTCCCCGGAGATCGGGACCCGGCGCGAGCGGGCCCGGGCAGACACCGTGCGCGAGATCCGTGAGACCGCACGCAGGGTCCTGGTGACCTCCGGTCCCGAGGGGCTGGCACTGCGGGCCATCGCGCGGGAGATGGGCCTGTCCGCCCCCGCGCTGTACCGCTACTTCCCCAGCCGCGAGGACCTCGTCGAGCAGCTCGTCGCCGACCTCTACGACGAGCTCAGCGACCACCTCGAGGCCGCCCGGGACGCCGTCCGGCCGCCCCGCCCGGGCGCGCAGCTGCTGGCGGCCGCGCGGGCGTTCCGGCACTGGGCGACCACCCACCACGCCGAGTTCGGGTTGCTGTTCGGCAGTGCCGCACAGGGGGTCGTGTCGGGGGACGTCGCGGAGGGCCCCGCCGAGCTCGCCGGCCGGCGCTTCGGTGGCGTCTTCGCCGCCCTGATGGCGCAGGTGTACCTGGAGCAGCCGTTCCCCGTCCCTGCGGACGGCGAGCTGACCCCGGAGCTCCAGGAACAGCTCGAGGCGTGGTGCGCCAAGCTCCCCGTCGCCCTGCCGCTCGGCGTGATGTCGGTGTTCCTCTCCTGCTGGATCCGCCTCTACGGCATGGTCTGCATGGAGGTCTTCGGCCACCTGCGCTTCGCGCTGGCCGATCCGGAGCCGATGTTCGAGTCGGAGATGCGGCGGGTGGCGTCGGAGCTGGGCATCGTCGAGGACTGTTCGCCGCCGTCCTGAGCGGCCGGCGGTCCACGGCGGGATCGGGCGCCCGCGGTCGACATGTCGACTCGGCGTGGCGAGGGTCACTGCTAGCAATCTGCTTGCAGAAGTTAGCGCCCGGTCCAGGCGGGGCACCCATCCAGACGTCAGGTCATCCCCGATGTCTGGAGTTCCCCGTCATGACCGACAACACCAAGATCGTCAACCAGCTCCGCGCCCTCGTGCTCCTCACGCAGACCGAGGAGCAGGTCGCGCGTACCCGCGTGTCGCAGGCCCGCACCGACGCCGTGCGCCGTGAGCTGAACCAGAACGCCGACCACGCCGCCGAGCGGACCCGGCTGATCACCGAGCAGCTGCGCGCTCTCGGTGGTGTGCCCGACGTCGTCACCCCGGCGCTGGGCCGGCTCTCCGCGGTGTTGAAGGCCACCTTCGAGCAGGCCGCCCCGCTGGAGGAGGCCCTGCTGACCGACCTGCAGCTCGAGCACCAGCTGCTGGACCGCGCCACCTACGTGAAGGCGCTGGCCACCAAGGCCGAGCTGCCCAAGGTGGAGCACCTGGCCGAGCGCCTGATCACGGCGCACAAGGCCACCGTCGAGTGGCTCACCGTGGTGCTCGCCGAGGAGGCGCTGGGTGGCC
This sequence comes from Blastococcus sp. TF02A-26, assembly GCF_003319125.1. GTDB lineage: Bacteria > Actinomycetota > Actinomycetes > Mycobacteriales > Geodermatophilaceae > Trujillonella. Next base: position 152,603 of record NZ_QOHG01000012.1, read on the forward strand.
CCGCCGCCCTGATGCCGACCCCGCTGCAGCGGGTCGCCGGGACGGCCGCCCGTGCCGCCAACGCCCCGGTGCGCTTCGTCGCCAACCGCGTCAACGAGGTGCTCGACAGCGCCCAGCAGGTCCGCGACGAGGCCGGGGACCGGCTCGGCGAGGTGGCCGACAAGGCCAGCTCCTTCACCGGCGCCGTCCGCGAGACGCTGACCGTCGGCCGGTCCGCCGCGCTGCGCCGGGCCGAGCGGATCGCCCGCCGCGAGGGCAACCGCGACGCGGCCGACGCCGCGAGGTCCGCCCGCGAGGAGCTCGGCGACGTCACCGCCGACGAGCTGCCGATCAAGGGCTTCGACTCGATGAGCACGGCCGACGCGGCCAAGGCCGCCAAGGCGCTCCGCTCGCCGCACGACATCAACGTCGTGATCCGGTACGAGGAGACCCACAAGAACCGGTCGAGCGTCATCAGCGCCGCCCAGGTCGCCCTGGCCGCGGTCGCCAAGGAGGTCGTCGGCGTCGACAGCTGACGCCGCGGACCCGTTCGGGAGGCCCGCACCCCTCAGGGGGTGCGGGCCTCCCGCCGTGCGGGGGCGGCTCCGGGCGCCGCCTCGGGGAACACCCACCGCCGGTAGCTCACGAACCGCAGCGCGGTGCCGATGACGATCGAGGCGACGTTGGCGATCTGCAGGACCAGCGCGCCCTCCTGGCCCAGCACGTAGCGCACGAACGCGATGATCCCGAGCCCGAGCAACAGCGTCGCCGCGTTGATCGCCGCGAACAGCGGGTAGCCGCGGCGCACGGAGGCGCGGGGCCGACGGCGGTAGGTGACCAACCGGTGGCCGGCGAAGGCCACGGTGGACGTGACCAGTGTGGCCAGGGCCTTGGCGAGGACCGGTGGGACGCCCGCGGAGGCGTAGAGCAGCTGGAACAGGACGAGGTCGAGGGCGAAGCAGATCGCACCGACGACGCCGAAGGCGGACAGCTCCCGCACCAGGCGGCGCCAGGCGCCGGTGACCGGTGGGAGCGACCACCAGGAGCTCCGCACGCCGAGCAGCCTAGGTGTCGCAACCAGGGACGTTGTTGACAGTCGGCGTGGCGGCTTGATCAACAAGGAGACCTCCGGAAGGAGTGGCGGTGCTTGACGTCGCCGTTCCCAACCGGAGGTCTCTGTGGCCCACGCTAACGCC
>NZ_QOHG01000013.1 GCF_003319125.1 Blastococcus sp. TF02A-26
TCCGCCACGCTCAACTCCCTCATCGAGGGAGCGTCAAGGATCAGCCGAAACAGCTGTCAACCATCAACCGCAACACTGTCGCGCCTCACCCGAAGCCCCGTGGTCAAGCATCAGGCGAGACAACACAGCTTCGACTGAGCCGACGAGGGGACTCGAACCCCTAACCGCCCGATTACAAGTCGGGTGCGCTACCAATTGCGCCACGTCGGCGGGACGCGGGAGCCCGCGCCGGCACAAGGATAGGGACAGCCCCCTCGTCGACCCGCGGGCCGCCGACCACCGGCGTCGTCCGATCAGGCGATCCGCGTGGCGGGGCGCCGCGCCCCCGTCCCATGCTGCGCGGATGACGACGGAGGACGAGAAGGCCCGGCGCAAGCAGCTCAAGGACGACTACCTGCGCGCGGAGCAGGCCGCGAACGCCGCGCTCATGCCGATCGACCGCGACCAGCTGGAGTCGCTGCTCGACCACGTCGACGCGGCACTGGAGGAGGCGGGCGGGTGCGACGACAGCCCGCGCTTCACCGACGAGTGGGCCGAGCAGCACGGCGTCGACGTCGACCGGCTGCACGAGGGGCTGCTCGAGTGGGGCGGCGGCTGCGACTGCGAGGTCGTCGCTAACGTCGAGCCCGAGCTGGTCTTCGACCCGGTCCGCCAGCCGCGGGAGCGGCCGGACCGGTAGGCACTCAGGCGGCGTCGGTGCCCGTCGCGCCGGCGCGCAGGTACCGCGCCGGATCGGTGGCCGACAGCGGCCCCGCGGCGAGCCAGCGCGCGAAGCCGGCCGGGTCCCGCCGCTCCAGCTCGTCGAGCACCGCCTCGCGGCGGCGGACGATCGCCGCCCGCGACCGCGGGTCCAGCGTCAGGCCGAGCGCGGCCGACGTCGACGTCCACTCCTGCGCCAGCGCCTCGATGCGCAGCCCCGCCAGCGGAGTGGCCGGCGAGGAGCTCGCGGCGACGTTCCCCGTCACGACCGTCGGACGCGCCGCCGGGGCCGGCGAGGGCGAGGGCCGCGCGGGCGGAGCCGCCGCGACGGACGGCGACGGCTTCGCGGCCGGGCCGGTGCGCACCATCCAGTAGGCCAGACCGGCGACCCCGGCCGCCGCCCCGACCAGCGTCGTCACCAGCGCGCCGGCGATCGCGGCGACACCGGAGAGCACGAGCAGCACCGCCACGGTCGCGGCCGCGGTCTGCCAGGTGGCCTCCAGGGTGGCCCGCAGGTCGTCGTCGGAGGACTCCCGGGTGATGCCGGCCGCCAGGGCACCGGTGACGACGGCGGCGAGGCCGACCGCCAGGAGGCCGGCGGGTCGCAGCGACAGACCGCCCACGAGGGCGACCACGCCGACGACGACGAGCGCCACGCAGGCGAGGCAACGGACGAGCAGACCGCGGGACGACACGGGACGGCCTCCGGGACGGGCGGGTCGGGCAGGGGCGGCGCCACCGGGACGGTCGCTCGCCGCCGCCCCCTACCCACCACGTCCGGGGCCACACCGCGGCGGCGGCGTGTCGGGACCCTCGGCGTGTCGTCCCAGGGACCTCACAGCCGCCGTCCAGCCCGGCCCGAGCACGCGCGCCGACCGTGGTCCCCGGGCAGCGAACGGCTGCGTCGGAGGAGGAGACCGAGATGGACCAGCAGGACCCGCAGGACACGACCGGCCACGGCATGCAGCACCCGGGGACCCCGGGCCCCGTCCCGCCGGCGTGGGCCCCGCCCGCTCCCCCGCCCGTCTGGCAGCCGGCGCCCGCCCTCGCCACGGCCGTGCCCGCTCCGGACCGCCGGGCCGGGAAGCTGCGGATCGGCATCGCCGGCCTCGTCGCGGGGGCGCTGATCGGCGGCGGCGCGGGTGCCGGTGTGGTCGCGCTGACCGGCGACGACGGCGGCGCCGGCGGGACCACCCCCGTGGCCGCCCAGGCGGTCACCATCACCGATCCGGAGAACGCGACCGCGGTGACGGCGGCCGCCGCCAAGGCCAGCCCGAGCGTGGTCACCGTGTACGTGAGCAGCGGCTCGGCCGGCGGCAGCGGCTCGGGCGTCGTCCTCACCGACGACGGCTACGTCCTCACCAACGACCACGTGGTGTCGCTGGACGGCAGCACCACCACCGCGGAGGTCCAGGTGCGCACCTCCGACGGCACGTTGTACGACGCCACCGTCGTCGGCACCGACCCCACCTCGGACCTCGCGGTCCTCCGGCTGGACGGTGCGAGCGACCTGACGGCGGCCACGTTCGCCGACTCCGACGACGTCCAGGTCGGCGACCTCGCCGTGGCCATCGGCGCGCCCCTCGGCCTGTCCGACACGGTGACCGACGGCATCGTCAGCGCGACCGACCGCGCGGTCGCCACCGGCTCCACGCAGGACGACGCCACGGTCATCGACGCGCTGCAGACCGACGCGGCCATCAACCCCGGCAACTCCGGCGGGGCGCTGGTCGACGCGGCCGGCGAGGTCATCGGGATCAACACGGCGATCGCCACCGTGGCCTCGGGCGCGCCCGGGTCCAGCCAGAGCGGCAGCATCGGCGTCGGGTTCGCGATCCCCAGCAACACCGCGCAGCGGATCGCCGAGGAGATCATCGCCGACGGGACCGCCGACACGGCCTACCTCGGCGTGAGCGCCCGGACCGCCGGGGACGAGGAGGTCGGCACCGGCGCCCAGGTGGTCCAGGTCCAGCCCGGCTCACCGGCGGCCGAGGCGGGCCTGACGGCCGGCGACGTCGTCACCGCGGTCGGCGACCGGCCGGTCACCACCTCGACCGAGCTGACGGCGGCCGTGCGCAGCTACGCACCCGGCCAGGAGGTCGCGCTCACCGTCGAGCGCGACGGTCGGACGAGCACCGTCGATGTCACGCTGGCCACCGCCGCGGGCTGAGGGAGCGCGGCGCCGATCGGGCGGGGTGCCTAGGCTCGGGGACGATGCCGGCACCCCGCCCGACCGCACCCCTCACGGGCTCGCTCGACGACCCCCAGCGGGCGCGCGACCTCGCTCGGATGAAGCGGCTGGCGACCGGGCTCTTCCTGCTGGCCGCCGCCGTCTTCCTCGCGTGCGTGCTCATCGGCGAGGACGGCGGCGCCTGGGTCGGCTACGTGCGGGCCACCGCCGAGGCCTCGATGGTCGGCGCGCTGGCCGACTGGTTCGCCGTCACCGCGCTGTTCCGGCACCCGCTGCGGCTGCCGATCCCGCACACGGCGATCATCCCGCGCAAGAAGGACCAGATCGGCGCGAGCCTGGGCGCGTTCGTGCAGGAGAACTTCCTGACCCGGGCGGTGGTCGAGGAGAAGCTCGCCACCGTCGACGTCCCCGGCCGGCTGGGCGCGTTCCTGGCCGCCCCCGGCCGGGCCGAGCGCCTCGCCGGTGACGCCGCGGCCGCCCTGTCCGGTGTGACCGACCTGCTGCGCGACGAGGACATCCAGCCCGCGGTGGCCGCCCTGGTCGACCGCAAGCTGCACGAGACCCCGGCCGCCCCGGTCCTGGCCCGGGTGCTGGAGCTGGTCGTCGAGGGCGACCGGCACCAGGAGGTGCTGTCGGCGGCGCTGCGCTACATGGCCCGCTTCCTGGAGGAGAACCGGGTCGTCTTCCGCGCCCAGCTCGGCGATGCCTCCCCCGCCTGGGTGCCCGACTGGGTGGACGACCGGATCTTCACCCGCGCCTTCGCCGGCCTGCAGGAGTTCCTCGAGGAGGTCGGCGCCGACCGGCACCACGAGCTGCGCCGGGTGTACGACGCCCGGCTGCGGGACTACGTGCACCGGCTGCGCACCGACGAGGCGACGGCGGCGCGGGTCGAGGAGTTCAAGAAGGACCTGCTGGAGCACCCGGCGATCCGCACCTGGTCGGCGTCGCTGTGGACCAACGCCAAGGACTCGTTCCTCACCGCGGCCGCCGACCCCGACTCGGCGCTGCGGGCGCGGGTCACCGGGCTGATCCGCGACGGCGCCCAGCTGCTCCAGACCGACCCGACGGCCCGCGAGCTGGTGCAGCGGCAGACCCGCCGCGCGGTCGGCTACCTGGTGGAGCGGTTCTCCGGGGACCTCGCCGACGTCGTCGGCAGCACCGTCGCCCGGTGGGACACCGAGGAGACCAGCCGGCGCATCGAGCTCCAGGTCGGCCGGGACCTGCAGTTCATCCGGATCAACGGCACCGTCGTCGGCGGTCTGGCCGGCCTGGTCATCTACTCGGTCGCGCAGCTGCTCGGCTGAGTCGCGACTCGTCCGGTCCGGCCGGACCTGCCACGCTGGGGTCGTGGCCGAGTCCAGGTACCGCCTCCCCGAAGACGAGTTCCTCTCCGGCGCCCGGGTGCCGGTGGACGACCAGGTCGAGGTGCAGTCCGACCCGGTGCCACCACCCGCCGGCTGGCGCGCGGACACGGCCCCGTGGGCCGACGGCGCCGGCGCGGACACCGACGGCGACTGACCGGGCGCGGCCGGCAGCTGCGGCCGTCAGCGTCGGGCGGCGCCTGCGGCGTACAGCGCGATGCCGGCGGCGACGCTGACGTTGAGCGACTCGGTGTCGCGGGTGATCGGGATGCGGACGACGACGTCGCAGCGCTCCCGGACCAGCCGCGACAACCCGGTGCCCTCGGCGCCGACCACGAGCGCGACCGGGTCGGCGAAGCCGTCGTAGTCGTGCAGGTCGACGTCGCCGTCGCCGGCCAGGCCGACGGTCTGCAGGCCGGCGTCCTGGTAGGAGCCCAGCGCCCGGGCCAGGTTGACCGCGCGCGCCACCGGCAGGCGGGCGGCGGCACCGGCGCTGGTGCGCCAGGCCGAGGCCGTCATGCCCACCGAGCGCCGCTGCGGCACGACGACGCCGTGGGCGTCGAACGCCGCGGCCGAGCGGACCACGGCACCGAGGTTGCGCGGGTCGGTGACGCCGTCCATCGCGACCACCAGCGGTGGCCGGCCGGAGTTGCGGGCGAGGTCGAGCAGGTCGTCGGGGTGCGCGTACTCGTACGGCGGCACCTGCAGACCGATGCCCTGGTGCAGCGCGTGGTTGGACATGCGGTCGAACTCGGCCTTGCCCACCTCGAGCAGCGGCAGCCCGCGGTCGGCGGCGAGGGTGAGCGCCTCGGTGATCCTCTCGTCGGAGCGGCCGGCGTCGGTGACCACGTAGAGCGCGGTCGCGGGGATCTCCGCCCGCAGCGCCTCCACGACCGGGTTGCGGCCCAGCAGCAGCTCCGGCGCCTCCTCGGCGCGCTGGCGGCTGCGGTCGCGCTCGGTCCGGCGCCGGGCCTCGGCCTGGGCCTTGCGCTGGGCGGGGTGCCCGTAGCGCTGCTCGGCGGGGGGCGTGGCGCCCCGGCCGGCGAGCGAGCGGCGGTTCTTGCCGCCGGTGCCGGCGGTCGCGGTCTTCTTGCCGGCGCCGGTGGGCCGGCCGCGGCGCTGACTGTTGCCGGCCATCAGCGGCTCAGCTCCCATCGGGGTCCGGCCGGGGTGTCCTCGACCTGCACACCGAGGGCGGTGAGCTGGTCGCGGACCGCGTCGGCGGTGGTGAAGTCCTTGCGGGCGCGGGCAGCCTGCCGCTGCTCCAGCGCCAGGCGCACGAGGCCGTCGGTCACCTCGGCCAGCTGGTCGTCCGAGCTGCCGCCGCCGGCCCACTGGCGGTCGAGCGGGTCGAGCCCGAGGACGTCGAGCATCCCTCGCACCGCGCCCAGGGCGGTCCGGGTCGCGTCGTCGTCGGCACGGTCGAGGGCGCTGTTGCCGTCGCGCACGGTGTCGTGGACGACGCCCACCGCGGCGGAGGTCCGCAGGTCGTCGTCCATCGCCGCGTCGAACGCCTCCGGGCGCTCCCCCGGCGCGACGTCCCCGACCCGCTCGACGGCCCGGCGGACGAAGGACTCGATCCGCCGGTAGGCGACCCCGGCCTCCTGCAGCGCGGCGTCGGTGAACTCGATGGTCGACCGGTAGTGCGGCGTGACCAGGTAGTAGCGCAGCTCGACGGGGCGGACCCGCGTGACGACCTCGTCGACCAGGGCGGTGTTGCCCATCGACTTGCTCATCTTCTCGCCGCCGAGGGTGACCCAGCCGTTGTGCACCCAGTAGCGGGCGAAGGCGTCGCCGGCGGCCCGGGACTGCGCCTGCTCGTTCTCGTGGTGCGGGAAGCGCAGGTCCAGCCCGCCGCCGTGGATGTCGAACTCGGCACCCAGGTACTTCCCGGCCATCGCCGAGCACTCCAGGTGCCAGCCCGGGCGCCCGCGCCCCCAAGGGGTCGGCCAGGACGCCGTCGGCGGCTCGCCGGGCTTCTCGGCCTTCCACAGCGCGAAGTCGCGCGGGTCGCGCTTGCGGTCGTCGGTGTCGGTGTCGGCCGCCGGCTGCAGGTCGTCGACCCGCTGCCCGGTGAGCGCGCCGTAGTCGGGGAACGAGCGGACGTCGAAGTAGACGTCGCCGTCGACCGCGTAGGCGTGCCCGCGCTCGACGAGCCGCTGCATCAGCTCGACCATCTCGGGCACGTGCCCGGTCGCGCGCGGCTCGTACGTGGGCGGCAGCACGCCGAGGACGTCGTAGGCGCGGGTGCAGGCGAGCTCGTTCTCGTAGGCCCAGGCCCACCACGGCACACCGTTGGCCTCGGCCTTGGCGAGGATCTTGTCGTCGATGTCGGTGACGTTCCGGACCAGCGTCACCCGGTGCCCGGTGGCGGTCAGCCAGCGGCGCAGGACGTCGAAGTTCAGGGCGGCCCGGACGTGCCCGATGTGCGGCGGCCCCTGCACCGTGAGCCCGCAGACGTACATCGAGACCTCACCCGCGCGCAGGGGTGCGAAGTCGCGGACCGCACGGGCTGCGGTGTCGTGGAGGCGGAGGCTCACCGCGCGGAGTCTACGGAGGACGCCGGGGTGGCCGTCCTCACCACCAGCGCGGTCGCCATCGCGGCGCGCCCCTCGCCCCGCCCGACCAGGCCCAGCCCGTCGGTCGTCGTGCCCGAGACGCTGACCGGTGCGCCGAGCGCGGCCGACAGCACCGCCTCCGCCTCGGCCCGCCGCGGGCCCAGCTTCGGCATCGGCGCGATCAGCTGGACGGTGGCGTTGCCGACCTGCCAGCCGGCGGCGGCGAGCACCTCGCGGACGTGCTCCAGGACCGCCACCCCGCGGGCACCGGCCCAGCGCGGGTCGTCGGTGCCGAGGAGCCCGCCGATGTCGCCGAGCCCGGCCGCGGAGAGGACGGCGTCGGTCAGCGCGTGGGCGACGACGTCGCCGTCGGAGTGCCCGGCGCAGCCGTCGACACCGGGCCACTGCAGGCCGGCCAGCCAGCACTCGCGGCCGGGTTCGACGGGGTGGACGTCGACGCCGCTGCCCACCCGCGGCAGCTCGGTCACCGGGCCACCTGCAGCTCGGCGAGGGCCAGGTCGTGGGCCACGGTGACCTTCGCGCACCGCTCGTCACCGGCGACCGTGCCGACCGGGACGCCGGCGGCACGGACCACCGCGGCGTCGTCGGTGAGCTCGGCGCCGGCCGGGAGACGGTCGTACGCGGCGGCCAGCGTGGCGCGGTCGAAGCCCTGCGGGGTCTGCACGCGGCGGAGGGTGGCGCGGTCGGGCGCCGCGGCGACCACACCGGCGTCGTCCACCACGACGGTGGTGTCGACGACCGGGAGCACCGGGACGACCGCGGGGGCACCGGCGGCGAGCGCGGCGAGCACCCGCGCGACGACGTCGGGCGGGGTCAGCGGCCGGGCGGCGTCGTGCACGAGGACGGCGGTCGCGGCCGGGTCCACGGCGGCCAGCGCGGCGCGGACCGAGGCGGTGCGGGTGGCCCCGCCGTCGACCAGCCGGCTGCCGGCGGGGAGCGCCGCGGCGAACGCGTCACGCTCCTCGGCCGGGACGGCGACGACGACCTCGTCCACGCCGCCGTCGAGCAGTGTCGCCACCGCCCAGGCGACGAGCGGGCGCCCGCCGAGCGGGACCAGCGCCTTCGGGCGATCTGCCCCCAGACGCAGACCACTCCCGGCCGCTGCGACGATGCCGACAGCGTGCACGGGAGTGGTCCGGTGGTTCGGGGAGAGCGCGGGGCTGACGCTCAGCTGGCGAGGACCTCGTCGAGGAGGATCTCGGCCTTGTCCTCGTTGGTGCCCTCGGCGAGTGCGAGCTCGCTGACCAGGATCTGACGGGCCTTGGAGAGCATCCGCTTCTCGCCGGCGGACAGGCCGCGGTCCTTGTCGCGACGCCACAGGTCACGCACGACCTCGGCCACCTTGTTCACGTCGCCGGAGGCGAGCTTCTCGAGGTTGGCCTTGTACCGGCGGGACCAGTTGGTCGGCTCCTCGGTGTGCGGGGCGCGGAGGACCTCGAAGACCCGGTCCAGCCCCTCCTGACCGACGACGTCACGGACGCCGACGATCTCTGCGTTGTCGGCCGGCACGCGCACGGTCAGGTCGCCCTGGGCGACCTTCAGCACGAGGTAGGCACGCTCTTCGCCCTTGATGACGCGAGTCTCGATCGCCTCGATCAGAGCGGCACCGTGGTGCGGGTAGACGACGGTCTCGCCGACAGTGAAGCCCATGTGGATGTGACCCCTTTCGCTGTCCCCAGCCTACCACGGCAGACTGACTCCAGGGACCGTCCGCGAGTAGCAAAGGCGCAGGTCAGAAGGCACATGAGATACCCGGGAGGGGTTGACAGCGGCATGGTGGGTGTGCCTGCGGAGCCCCTCCGGAGGGTGCCGTCGGCCCGTGCGCTGGTGCTCGCGACGCACCCCGGTCCGGCGGTCGCGGTGACCACCGTGGCCACGCTCCTCGCCGTCGCCGCGGACGTGCCGGCGGGGCGCGTGGTGCTGGTGTGCCTGGCAGTCCTCGCAGGTCAGGCGTCCATCGGGTGGAGCAACGACTGGCTCGACGCCGACCGCGACCGGGCCGTCGCGCGGGCCGACAAGCCCGTCGTGCAGGGCGCGGTGGCCCCCTCCCTGCTCCGCTCCGCGGCGCTCGTGAGCGTCGTCCTGGCCGTCGTCCTGTCGCTGCTGCTGGGCCCGGCCGCCGGCACGCTCCTGCTCGTCCTGGTGGCCAGCGGATGGGCCTACAACGCCGGGCTGAAGCGCACCGCGGCGTCCGTGGTGCCCTACGTGACCGGGTTCGGGCTGCTGCCGGCCGGCGTCGTCGCCGCCGCGCCGGGCACCCCCGCGGCGCCCTGGTGGCTGATCGCCGCCGGCGGGGCGCTGGGAGCCGCGGCACACCTGGCCAACGTCGCGCCCGACATCGAGGAGGACCTGGCGACCGGGGTCCGGGGGCTGCCGCACCGGATCGGGGCGGCGGCGTCGGCGGTCACCGGCGCGGTGCTGCTGTTCGCCGGCTCCCTCGTGCTCGTCTTCGGACCGGCGGGACCCCCGTCGGCCGCGGCCTGGGTGGGGCTGGGCCTGGCGGCGCCGGCCGTCGTCGTCGCGGGCCTGTCGGGGTCGGAGCGGTCCCGGCGGCTGGCCTTCCCCGCCGTGATGCTCCTGACGGTGCTGGACGTCGTCCTGCTGCTGCTGGGCGGGGCCGCGCTCACCTGAGCGCGGCCCCGCACCCGTCAGCGGGGACCGCCGCCGTTCCCGTGGCCGTTGCCACCGCCGTTGCCGTTCCCGGAGCCGTTCCCGGCGCCGTTGCCGGAGCCGTTGCCACCGCCGTTGCCGTGGCCGCCCCCGGTCGTGGTGGTCGACGACGGAGCCACCGGAGCCGGGGCGGGCTCGGTGCCGGTCGTGTCGTCCTCGACCACGGGCATCGGCTGCTCGTGGACCGGGGCCGGAGCGACCGGCGCGCAGTCCTCGGCGGCCCGGTGGCCGTTGCGCACCTGCGCGAAGCAGCTCACGACCTCACCCCGGATGACCCCGGCCCCGGCACCTGCGCTCACCCACTGGCCGAAGCTCTGCGTGCCCTGCGGACCCTGCGCCCAGGTCTCGGCGGTGACGGGGACCTGCCCCGGGTCGGGGGTCGGCTCCTCGCCGGTCGCCTCCTCGTCGATCGCCTCCGCGCCGGTCGCCTCCTCGCCGCCGCCCGCCGGGAGGCCGTCGGTGGTGTCGTCCTCGTCCACCACGACGGCGCCCTCGTCGGCCGGCACCGGCTCGGAGGTGGCGCCGCTCGTGACGACGGCCGGGTCGTCGCCGGGCAGGGGCAGGACGTCGGTCGCCGCGCCGGTCAGGGCCAGGGCCGCGACGGCGCCCCCGGCGACGGACGCCTTGGCGACGGCGCCGGCGGCGGCGAACTTGGCGACGAGCGAGGTGAGGATCATGGGGCGTCTCTTCCGTGAGGCGGGTGCGGAGCGGCCGACCGTCGTCCGGGACGGATCGGCGAGCAGACCGGTCGCCAGCAGCTCGGCCAGGGCCGCGGTGGGCCGCCCGGGCGTGGTCGCCTCGGCCCGGAGCGCGTCGGTGAACGCGGTCAGGGCACGGGCGTCCGCGGATCCCGGGCGGCCGGCGAGGGCGGCCTCGAAGGCCTCCTCGGCGGCTCGGTCGTCCATCGGCGTGGTCATCTCGCTCCCGTCATCGCCGGACGGGCGGAAAGGGGTGCGCGGACCGGCCCGGTGCCACCCGCCGGGGTGGTCCCGGCCGGCGCCAGCTCCTCCCGCAGGCGGCGCAGACCTCGGCGCTGCAGCGCCTTGACCGAGCCGACCGACCGCCCCATCACCTCGGCCACCTGCTCGACGGTGAGGTCGGCGAGCACCCGCAGCAGCACGACCGACCGCTGGTCGGCCGGCAGCGCGGCGCACAGGCGGTGCACGGACTCGGTGCCCAGCCGCGTCAGGACGTCGTCCTCCACGTCGCCGCCGACCGAGTCGGCCGCCACGTCGCCGTCGTCGGCCAGCTGCGGACGACGGCCGCGCCGCCGCCAGTCGTCCACCAGCCGCCGGTGGGCGATCGTGAACACCCACGACCGCAGGCCCTGCTCGTCGCCGGTGAACCCGCCCAGTCCGCGGAAGACGTCCAGGAACGTCTCGCTCGCCAGGTCGTCGGGGTCGAGGGCGCCGTGCACGCGCAGGTAGCCGGTGACCGCCGGGGCGAGGTCGCGGTAGAGGACCTCGAAGGCCCACGCCGCACCCGCCCGGGCCGCCGCGAGGACCTCCTCGAACACCGGGCCCACACCTGGTCCCCTGGCCATCCGCACCTCCCGCCGCCTCCCCGTGGCAGGGAAGGCATCGGCAGGCCGACGCCGGAGCTGGACGACGTGTCGCCCGGACGGGGGCCGTCAGAGCGCGGTGGTGCCCCGGTCCCGCTCCTGCTCGACCACCAGCGGCAGGTCCTTCAGCCGGTCCAGGCCCTGCAGCGGGCGCCGCATCCGCTGGTTGCCGGCCAGCCGCTCGCGGTTGCGGTCGAGGAAGGCCCAGTACCCGGCGGTGTAGGGGCAGGCGTCCTCGCCGGTGCGCTTGCGCGGGTCGTAGCGGCAGCCGCCGCAGTAGTCGCTCATCCGGTCGATGTAGGCCCCGCCGGCGGCGTAGGGCTTCGTCGCGAGGACGCCGCCGTCGGCGTGCTGGCTCATCCCGACGACGTTGCCGACCATCACCCAGTCGTAGCCGTCGACGAACGAGCGGTGGAACCAGTCGGTCATCTCGAGCGGGTCGATCCCCCGCTGCAGCGCGTAGTTGCCGAGCACCATCAGCCGCGGGATGTGGTGCACCCAGCCGTCACGCCGCAGGTCGGTGAGGACGTCGGACATGCAGGCGGCGTCCACCGCGTCGCCGTCCAGGTCGGCCAACCAGTCCGGCACGCGCTCGGTGGCGGCGAGGGCGTTGTTGTGCCGGTAGTCACGGCCGAGGTACCAGTAGAGGTGCCAGATGTAGTCCCGCCAGCCCATGACCTGGCGGACGAAGCCCTCGACGCTGTTGAGCGGGAGCAGGTCCCCGGCGGCCGCGCGGTCGCGGGCGTGCTGCTCGGTGGCGACGACCACCTCCAGCGGGTCGAGCAGCCCGAGGTTGAGCGCGGGCGAGAGCAGCGAGTGCGCGAGCCAGCGGTCGCCGGCGAGCATCGCGTCCTCGTGCGGGCCGAAGGCCCCCAACCGGTGGTCCAGGAAGTCCTCGAGCCGGCGCAGCGCCTCGGCGCGGGTCGCCGGGAACAGCCGCGGGCCGTCGTCGCCGACGAAGGACACCAGCCCCTCGGCCTCCCACCGGTCGAGGTCGGCGCGGACCTCCGCGTCGATCTCGTCCTCCTCCGGCCACCACGGCTCGGGGACGCCGACCCGGCCGTCGGCCGGCGGGGGCTCCCGGTTCTCGGCGTCCAGGTTCCAGCGCCCGCCGACGGGCTCGGCGCCGTTCATGAGGACGTCGTGGCGCCGTCGCGAGTCCCGGTAGAAGTCCTCCATCAGCAGCCGTCTGCGCCGTCCACCCGCCCCGCCACCCCCGTCCGCCCTCCCGTCGGCCCAGGCGGCGAACTCCTCCTGGGTGGTCACGAAGCCGCGGGCGGCGAGCACCTGCAGGTCCCGACGGCGAAGGACGTAGTCGCGGCTGGACCAGGTCGTGGGCGCGCAGACCGACAGCGGCTCCCCCACCCGGTCCAGCGCCTCGGCGTACGTCGTCACCCGGTGCAGCTCGGCCTGCTCGCCCAGCTCGGCCGCGCGGTGCCGGAGCGCCGACAGCACCAGGTGCGCCTTCTGCCGGTGGAACCGGCGGCGCGCGAGGACCGCCCGCGACTCGATCAGCAGCACCGGCTGGTCGGGGTCGTCGAGGAAGTGCGGGCCGAGCTGGTCGGCGAAGCACCAGCGCCGCGTGTCCGGCGCGCGCGCCGGGAACGGGGCCAGCGCCGGGTCGACACCATCCCGGAGTGCCACGGCCTCACCTCCCGGCGGACATCGTGGGTCGACCGTTAGGCTCGGCGCGAATCAGGCCACCAACTCCCGGTGGCCGGCACGTGCTCCGCTGGAGGTCGACGGCTGTGAACCGCGCACTGCGCGCCGCCACGATGGGGGCCCTGCTGCTCACCCCGGTCGTCCTGACCGCCTGCAGCGCGGGACAGGTCAACCAGACCAGCTCGCAGGACCGCGACAAGGTCGGTCCCTCCGTGTCGGTCGGTGACCTGACGCTGCGCCAGGTGACCGTCGTCCACCCCTGCGAGGCGGGCGACGAGGAGGCGACGGCCTACGAGCAGGGCGACGATCCGGAGCTCGTGCTGACGATCGTCAACTCCGGCCGCGAGGACGACGTCCTCTCCGGCATCGAGGGCGAGCTGTTCGACGGCGTCTACGTCGACGAACTGCCCGACGAGACCCCCACCCCCACCGCGCAGCCGACGCCCGCCGCCCCGACGACGAGTGCCCCCGGCAGCGAGGCCGAGGAGACCGGCGCGCCCGGCACCAGCGGCGCGCCCGGCACGGGCACCGTCCCCACGCCCGCCGCTCCCGCCGCCCCCACGGCTGCGCAGCCGACGGCGACCGACAGCCCCGACATCGAGATCCCCGCCCAGTCGTCGATCACCATCGGCCTGCGGCAGTACGAGGAGGGCTCCCCCTGCGAGCCCGAGGTCGCGGCCGACACCCCGCGCCTGTTCCTCGCCGACCTCGACGTCGACGCGGACGCCCCGCTCACCCCGAGCCAGACGGTCGTCATGACGTTCACGTTCGAGAACGCCGGCGAGGTCTCGGTGGCGGCGCTGGTCTCCGGCCCGAGCGGCGAGCTGCCCCGCGGCGAGGCCTACGACTTCCACGAGGGTGAAGAGGGCGCCGAGTCCGGCAACGAGCAGGACACCGAGGCGGAGTAGCGCCTGCGCGGAATCGTCGTACCGCACGGTTAGCGTCGGGACGTGCCTCCCGCCGTCCGTACCGCCCGGCCCGCCCACCGCTGCACCGAGTGCGGGTACGCCTCGGCGAAGTGGGTGGGGCGCTGCCCGGAGTGCCAGGCCTGGGGCACCCTGCAGGAGGTCGGCGCCGCCCCCTCCGGCGGCCTCCGCGCCGTGAGCGCCGGGCCGGTGACCGCTCCCGCGCGGCCGATCGCCCAGGTCGAGCTGACCGGGGCGCGGGCCGTCCCGACCGGGATCCCGGAGTTCGACCGGGTGCTGGGCGGCGGTCTGGTGCCCGGCGCGGTGCTCCTGGTGGCCGGCGAGCCGGGCGTGGGCAAGTCCACGCTGCTGCTGGAGGTCGCCCACCGCGTCGCCGAGGCGAACGGCCCTGCCCTGGTGGTCTCCGGCGAGGAGTCGGCCGGGCAGGTCCGGCTGCGTGCCGAGCGGATCGGCGCGCTGCACGACCGGCTGTACCTCGCGGCCGAGACCGAGCTCTCCGCCGTCCTCGCGCACGTCGAGCAGGTGCAGCCCACCCTGCTCGTCCTCGACAGCATCCAGACCGTCCGCTCCCCCGCCGTCGACGGCACCGACGGCGGGGCCAGCCAGGTGCGCGCGGTGGCCAGCGCGCTCACCGCGGTGGCCAAGAGCCGCGGGATGACCACGATCCTCGTCGGTCACGTCACCAAGGACGGCGCGATCGCCGGGCCGCGCACGCTGGAGCACCTGGTCGACGTGGTCGTCTCCTTCGACGGCGAGCGGCACTCGACCCTGCGCCTGGTCCGCGCCACCAAGAACCGGTTCGGCCCCGCCGACGAGATCGGCTGCTTCGAGATCGGTGACGCCGGCGTGGTCGGGGTGCCCGACCCCTCGCACCTGTTCGTGTCCCGGCGGTCGGCGCCGGTGCCGGGCAGCTGCGTCACCGTGACGATGGAGGGCAGCCGTCCGCTGCTCGCCGAGGTGCAGGCGCTGGTCGCGCCCAGCGGCGGCGGCTCCCCGCGCCGGGCGGTGAGCGGCCTGGACCCGCAGCGGGTGGCGATGGTCAACGCCGTCCTGGAGCGACGCGGCGGCGTGCGGCTGGCCGAGGCCGACGTCTTCGCGGCCTCGGTCGGCGGGGTGAAGATCGCCGAGCCCGCGGCCGACCTGGCGCTCGCCCTCGCCATCGCGTCGGCGTCCCGGGACACGCCCCTGCCGGCCGGGATGGTCGCGGTCGGCGAGGTGGGGCTGTCCGGGGAGATCCGCCGCGTCGGCGGTACCGGCCGGCGGCTGGCCGAGGCGGCCCGGCAGGGCTACCGGGTGGCACTGGTCCCCGAGGACGCCGGCGCTCCCCCGGCGGGCATGCGGCTGATCGAGGTCCCCGACCTCGGCACCGCGCTCACCCGACTGAGCTGATCACCGACCGAGCCGCACCAGTACCGTTGCCTGCCACGTAGACTCAGCCGCCGCACCACGTCGACCGTCAGGAGCGCTCGTGCCCCCCGCTGTGGACACCGAGGCCGCGCTGCGCGAGCTCCTCGGCCGCATCGCCCCCGGCACGGCGCTGCGCGACGGCCTGGAGCGGATCCTGGCCGGCCGCACCGGGGCGCTGATCGTCCTCGGGTACGACCGGGTGGTCGAGTCCATCTGCACCGGCGGCTTCGCCCTCGACGTCGCGCTCTCGGCCACCCGGCTGCGCGAGCTCGCGAAGATGGACGGCGCGGTGATCGTGTCCTACGACGGTCTGCGGATCGTCCGGGCCGGCGTGCACCTCATGCCCGACCCCACCGTCCCGACCGAGGAGTCGGGCACCCGGCACCGGACCGCGGAGCGCGTCGCGATCCAGACCGGCTTCCCGGTCATCTCGGTCAGCCAGTCGATGCACATCATCAGCGTCTACGTGGCCGGCCGCCGGTACACCCTCGAGCACCCGACCACGATCCTCGCCCGCGCCAACCAGGCGCTGGCCGCGCTGGAGCGGTACAAGCTCCGCCTCGACGAGGTCGCCAGCACGCTGTCGGCGCTGGAGATCGAGGACCTGGTCACCGTCCGCGACGCGATGAGCGTCAGCCAGCGGCTGGAGATGGTGCGCCGCATCGCCGACGAGATCGAGGGCTTCGTCGTCGAGCTCGGCACCGACGGCCGCCTGCTGGCCCTGCAGCTCGACGAGATGCTCGCGGGGGTCGAGGAGGACCGCGGCCTGCTGGTGCAGGACTACGTGCCGGCCAGCGGGCGCCGGTCCCGCACCACCGAGCAGGTGCTCACCGACCTGCGCGCCCTGTCGGCCACGGAGCTGCTGGACCTGTCCGCCGTGGCGCGCTGCTACGGGCTGCCGACGTCGGCCGAGGCCCTCGACTCCCCGGTCAGCCCCCGCGGCTACCGGCTCCTCGCCCGGGTCCCGCGCCTCCCCGCCGGGATCATCGATCGGCTGGTCGACCACTTCGGCGGGCTGCAGAAGCTCCTCGCCGCCACCATCGAGGACCTGCTCGCGGTGGAGGGCGTCGGCGAGGCGCGGGCCCGCGGGATCCGCGAGGGCCTGTCCCGGCTGGCCGAGACCTCGATCCTCGACCGCTACAGCTGAGCGCGGCGCCGTCCCCGCTCAGGCGATGGTGAGCGGGGTGTCCGGGCTCGGGCGGGTGTCCAGGCGGCCGCGCAGAACGTACTGCCCCGCCGGCATCGCCGTTCGCGGCGCAGCGCAGCCCGGCTCGCTGGACAGCCCGCTCCAGACCAGCGGGAAGACGGCCTGCTCGCCCGGCGCCAGGAGCCGGACGTCGTCGCTGGACTCCGGCTGGCAGTCGTTGCTGCCCCACCGGCGTGCGCCGTCGCTGTCCAGCAGGACGATCTCCTGCAGCTCCGCGTCCAGCACCCGCGAGCAGGGCGCCGGGGACACGTTGGTGACCACGAGCTCCACGGTGGGCCCGCTGCCGACCGGCACGCTGGCCGGTGCACGGACCTCGACGGCGATCATCTCGTCGCTGCACGGGCCGCCGGGCTGCGGGCCGGTGTCGACCGGCACCTCCGGCGCCGGCGGGGGCACGGAGGCAGCCGCGGGGGGCGTGGGGGTCTGGACGCTGGCCAGCGAGGGGACGACCCGTTCCAGGGCCGGCGGCTCGGCCGGCTCCGGCGCCGCGGAGGAGCTGCTGGCGGCCGGCCGGGTCCCCTCGGGCTCCCGGGTGGCCAGGGCGACGCCCAGCCAGCCCCCGCCGCCCAGGACGGCGAGGAGCAGCGTCAGCACCATCAGCCGCCGCCGCCAGTAGACGGCGGCGGGGAGGGGCCCGACCGGGTGCAGCACGGCGAGAACCGTAGTGCGGCGCCGGACCGACCGAGCCCCCGGCGCGCCGGGTCCGGCGGACGGCACACTGGACCCCCGTGGAGAGCACCGCCCCGCCGTTCGTGGCACCCCCCGGCCTCACCGGTCCGGCCCTCGGGGAGGCGCTCGTGGACTGGTTCGCCGTCGCCGCGCGGGACCTCCCCTGGCGCCGGCCCGACACCGATCCGTGGGCGGTCCTGGTCAGCGAGGTGATGCTGCAGCAGACCCCGGTCGCCCGCGTGGAGCCCGTCTGGCGGGACTGGATGGCCCGCTGGCCGACCCCCGCGGACCTGGCCGCGGTCTCCCCCGCCGAGGTCATCCGCGCTTGGGGGAAGCTGGGCTACCCCCGGCGGGCGCTGCGGCTGCGCGAGACCGCCGTCGCCCTGGTCGAGCGGCACGGCGGCCAGGTGCCCGCCGACGTCCCCGCGCTCGAGGCCCTGCCCGGCATCGGCACGTACACCGCCCGGGCTGTCGCCTGCTTCGGTCACGGCCGGCCCCAACCGGTCGTCGACACCAACGTCCGCCGGGTGGTGGCACGGCTGGTGCACGGCCGGGCCGAGGCGCTGCCGGCACGCAGCAGCGACCTGGCCGACATCGCCGCGCTGACCCCTGCCGACACCGACCGCGCCGTCCGCTTCTCGGTGTCGGCGATGGAGCTCGGCGCCCTCGTGTGCGTGGCCCGGACGCCACGGTGCTCGGCGTGCCCGGTGCGGCTGTCGTGCGCCTGGCGGTCGGCCGGCTGTCCCGACGCCGAGGGGCCACCGCGGCGGGTGCAGAAGTTCGCGGGCACCGACCGGCAGGTCCGTGGGCGGCTGCTCGACGTCCTCCGGGCTGCGCACGAGCCGGTCCCCGCCGCCGAGCTGGACGCGGCCTGGGGCGACGCCCACCAGCGCTCGCGCTGCCTGGACTCGCTGCTCGCCGACGGGCTCGTCGAGCAGACCCCTGACGGCAGGTTCCGCCTCCCCGACTGACTCGACGAGATCTGCACAGTCGTCACCATCAGGCGCTGATGCCGACGAGTGTGCAGATCTCGTCGAGGGCGACGGGACGGCGAAGGGGCCGCCTCCCGGGTGGGAGACGGCCCCTGTCGTCGTGCTGGAGGAGTTACTCGGCGGCGGCCGCCGGGCCCTCCTCCTCGCCGTCGGCGCCCGAGAGGGCCACCGGCGGGGTGTCGGGCAGGTCGATCGGCTTGGCCTCGCCGCGGAAGGTGAACTTCTGCGCCGGGCCCTCGGCGTCGTCGACGTCCACCACGATGATCTGACCCGCGGTCAGCTCGCCGTAGAGGATCTTCTCCGACAGCGCGTCCTCGATCTCGCGCTGGATGGTCCGGCGCAGCGGCCGGGCACCCAGCACCGGGTCGAAGCCCCGCGCCGCCAGCAGCCGCTTGGCCGCCGGGGTGATCTCCAGCGACATGTCCTTGTTCGCCAGCTGGCTCTCGACGCGAGCGACCATCAGGTCGACGATCGTGATGATCTCGTTCTCGGTCAGCTGGTGGAACACGACGATGTCGTCGATGCGGTTGAGGAACTCCGGCCGGAAGTGCTGCTTGAGCTCCTCGTTGACCTTGAGCTTCATCCGCTCGTAGTTGCTGGTGTCGTCGTTCCCGGCCTGGAAGCCGAGGCCGACGGCCTTGGAGATGTCCCGCGTACCGAGGTTGGTCGTGAGGATCAGGATCGTGTTCTTGAAGTCCACGATCCGGCCCTGGCCGTCGGTGAGCCGGCCGTCCTCCAGCACCTGCAGGAGCGTGTTGAACACGTCCGCGTGCGCCTTCTCGATCTCGTCGAAGAGGACCACCGAGAACGGCTTGCGCCGCACCTTCTCGGTCAGCTGGCCACCCTCGTCGTAACCGACGTAGCCGGGAGGGGCACCGACGAGGCGGGAGACGGTGAAGCGGTCGTGGAACTCGCCCATGTCGATCTGGATGAGGGCGTCGTCCTCGCCGAACAGGAAGTTGGCCAGCGCCTTGGCGAGCTCGGTCTTACCGACACCCGAGGGGCCGGCGAAGATGAACGAGCCACCGGGGCGACGCGGGTCCTTGAGGCCCGCGCGGGTGCGCCGGATCGCCTGGCTGACGCTCTTGATGGCCTCTTCCTGGCCGATGATCCGCTTGTGGAGCTCGTCCTCCATGCGCAGCAGCCGGGAGGTCTCCTCCTCGGTCAGCTTGAACACGGGGATGCCGGTCCAGTTGGCGAGGACCTCGGCGATCTGCTCGTCGTCGACCTCGGCGACGACGTCCATGTCGCCGGCCTTCCACTGCTTCTCGCGCTCGGCCTTCTCGGCGAGGAGGGTCTTCTCCTTGTCGCGCAGCGACGCGGCCTTCTCGAAGTCCTGCGCGTCGATCGCCGACTCCTTCTCGCGGCGGACGCCGGCGATCTTGTCGTCGAACTCGCGCAGGTCCGGCGGGGCGGTCATCCGCTTGATCCGCATCCGGGCGCCGGCCTCGTCGATCAGGTCGATCGCCTTGTCCGGCAGGAAGCGGTCGGAGATGTACCGGTCGGCCAGCGTCGCGGCGGCGACGAGGGCGCCGTCGGTGATGCTGATCCGGTGGTGCGCCTCGTAGCGGTCGCGCAGGCCCTTGAGGATCTCGATGGTGTGCTGCAGCGTCGGCTCGCCGACCTGGATGGGCTGGAAGCGGCGCTCGAGAGCGGCGTCCTTCTCCAGGTGCTTGCGGTACTCGTCGAGCGTCGTGGCACCGATGGTCTGCAGCTCGCCACGGGCCAGCATCGGCTTGAGGATGCTGGCGGCGTCGATCGCGCCCTCCGCGGCACCGGCCCCGACGAGGGTGTGGATCTCGTCGATGAACAGGATGATGTCGCCGCGGGTGCGGATCTCCTTGAGGACCTTCTTCAGCCGCTCCTCGAAGTCACCGCGGTATCGGGAACCGGCGACGAGCGCACCGAGGTCCAGCGTGTAGAGCTGCTTGTCCTTGAGCGTCTCGGGCACCTCGCCCTTGACGATCGCCTGGGCCAGACCCTCGACGACGGCGGTCTTGCCGACGCCGGGCTCGCCGATGAGGACCGGGTTGTTCTTCGTGCGGCGCGACAGCACCTGCATGACCCGCTCGATCTCCTTGGCCCGCCCGATGACCGGGTCGAGCTTGGAGTCGCGCGCGGCCTGGGTGAGGTTGCGGCCGAACTGGTCGAGCACCAGGGAGGTCGACGGCGTGCCCTCGGCGGGGCCACCGGCCGCGGCCGGCTCCTTGCCCTGGTAACCCGAGAGCAGCTGGATGACCTGCTGGCGGACGCGGTTGAGGTCGGCGCCCAGCTTCACGAGGACCTGGGCGGCGACGCCCTCGCCCTCGCGGATCAGGCCGAGCAGGATGTGCTCGGTGCCGATGTAGTTGTGGCCGAGCTGCAGCGCCTCGCGCAGGGACAGCTCGAGCACCTTCTTGGCGCGCGGGGTGAAGGGGATGTGACCGGACGGGGCCTGCTGGCCCTGGCCGATGATCTCCTCCACCTGCTGACGGACGCCCTCCAGCGAGATGCCGAGGGACTCGAGCGCCTTGGCGGCGACACCCTCACCCTCGTGGATCAGGCCCAGGAGGATGTGCTCGGTGCCGATGTAGTTGTGGTTGAGCATCCGGGCCTCTTCCTGGGCCAGGACAACAACGCGGCGGGCTCGGTCGGTGAACCGTTCGAACATCTGCTGCTTCTCCTTCGACCGGCTGGTCCGGCACTGTCCTCCCCGTCTGTGGGGAGGAGCACCCGACATCCGTCGGCGCGCTGGGGCACCGGTCTTTCCACTGTAGTCGCGGACTCCGACTCCCCGTCGGCGCACGGCCGGGGGTGGGGAGGAGGAGTTGTCCGGTCCAACTGATGCGGACGGGACGGTGTTCCGCTCCCGTTACGCCGACAGCGGACGGCTCCGCACACCGTCGGCCTGCCGGCCTCCCACCGCGGCCAGGTGCCGGCGTGCGCTGCGTGGAGCCGAAACGCATCGACCCGCGGGAGGAGGACGCTGCGCGCCCCCCGCCACGCGGGTCGACCGCCGGCTCCGCCGGCGTGGTTCACCTGGTGCTCAGTGCGCGGCCTCGTAGGCCTCGACGACGCTGGCCGGGATGCGGCCGCGGTCGCTGACCGCGTGGCCGTTCTTGCGGGCCCAGTCGCGGATGGCACCGGCCTGCTCGCGGTCCATCCGGCCGCCGCCACCGGTCGCTCGCGAGCGACCGCCACCGGAGGCCCGCCCGCCGCCGCGACCGACCTTGCGCGCGGCCTGCACGTAGCGGGAGAACGCGTCGCGCATCTCCCCGGCGTTCTTCTCCGACAGGTCGATCTCGTAGTTCGTGCCGTCCAGCGAGAAACTCACCGTCTCGTCGGCGGGGAGGTTCTCATCGAGGTCGTCACTGAGGATGACCTGGACCTTGCGCGCCATTCACGTTCCTCACTTCTGTTTTCCCAGCCCCGTGTTTTCGGATGGGTGCGTCACCGTGGGCGACGAATCCATTACACCACACTGCCCGACAATTCGCAGACATGAATGTGGGGCTTGCTCGGAATGGGTGATAAGTGAGACGGCCGTTCTCGGTATTTCAGGAACTGAGCGGCCGCACCAACGGGAAGAGGATCGTCTCGCGAATTCCGAGACCGGTCAGCGTCATCATGAGCCGGTCCATGCCCATTCCGACGCCACCGGTCGGCGGCATGCCGTACTCGAGGGCCTCGAGGAAGTCCTCGTCGAGGACCATCGCCTCCGGGTCGCCGGCGGCGGCGAGCAGCGCCTGCTGGGTGAAGCGCTCCCGCTGCACCACGGGGTCGACGAGCTCGGAGTAGCCGGTGCCGCGCTCGATGCCGCCGATGTACAGGTCCCACTTCTCGGCCAGGCCCGGGACGGAGCGGTGCGCGCGGGTCAGCGGGGAGGTGTCCACCGGGTAGTCCACGACGAACGTGGGCGCCTGCAGGTCGGACTGGACCAGCGCCTCGAAGATCTCCTCGACCACCTTGCCCGGCAGCCAGGCCGGGTCGACGCCGACGTCGTGCCGCTCGGCCAGCGCCCGCAGGTGCTCCACCGGCGTCTCCGGGGTGACCTCCTCGCCGACCGCGGTGGACACCAGGTCGTAGAGGCGCACCCTGGGCCAGTCGCCCGAGAGGTCCACCTCCGTCCCGTCGTGGTGGCGCGCCACGTGGTCGCCGAACAACGCCGCGCAGCACTCCTGGATCAGTTCGCGCGTGATGTCGGCGACATCGGAGTAATCGGCGTACGCCGCGTAGAACTCGAGCATCGCGAACTCCGGCGAGTGCGAGCTGTCGGCGCCCTCGTTGCGGAAGTTGCGGTTGATCTCGAAGACGCGGTCGAGCCCACCCACGATGCAGCGCTTGAGGAACAACTCGGGCGCGATGCGCAGATAGAGGTCGAGGTCGAACGCGTTCATGTGCGTGCGGAAGGGCCGTGCCGCGGCACCGCCGTGGATGGTCTGCAGCATCGGCGTCTCGACCTCGAGGAAACCGCGGGAGGTCAGCCCCGAACGCAAGGTCGCGTTGACCGTCGCCCGCTGCCGCACAGTGCGCCGGGCCTCGTCGCGGACGATCAGGTCCACGTAGCGACGGCGGACCCGCAGCTCCTCGCTCATCGGCTTGTGCGCCACCGGCAGCGGCCGCAGCGACTTCGCCGTCAGCTGCCAGGAGTCGGCGAACACCGAGAGCTCCCCGCGCCGGGACGTCCCCACCTCACCGGTGACGAGCACGTGGTCACCGAGGTCGACGTCGGCCTTCCACGCGGCGAGGGGCTCCTCGCCCACCCGGTCGCGGGAGAGCATCACCTGGAGTTCGGCGTCCCCCTCGCGCAGGGTCGCGAAGCAGAGCTTGCCGGTGTTGCGGGAGAAGATGACGCGCCCGGTGACGCCGACGGTCCGGCCGGTCATCGTGTCCGGCGCCAGGTCGGGGTGGGTGGCCCGCACCTCGGCCAGGGACGTCGTCCGCCCCACCTCGACGGGGAAGGGGTCGACGCCGGCCTCGCGGAGCCGGTCGAGCTTCGCCCGCCGCACCCGCATCTGCTCGGGGAGTTCGTCGTCCTGCAGACCCGGCGGTTCCTCGCTCACGGAGGGTGAGCCTACGGGGCTGCCGACCGGCGCCCGGCCGGGGAACGGTGCGCCGCCTGCTGTCGCTCGAACGCCAGGCGCAGCCCGTGCACCGTGAGGTCCGGTTCGCGGGCGGAGACGGTTCGGCAGCTGTCGGCCACCAGCGGCGCCAGACCACCCGTGGCGACGACGACCGGAGCGGCGCCGAACTGCTCCACGATCTCGGCCGAGATGCGGGAGACCAGCCCGTCCACCAGGCCGGCGAACCCGAGGACCAGACCCGACTGCAGGGCCGCGACGGTGTTCTTGCCGATGGCGTGGGTGGGCACGGTCAGCTCCACCGAGCGCAGCTGCGCCGCCCGGCTGGCCAGCGCGTCCAGGCTGACCTCGACACCGGGCGCCAGGGCACCGCCGAGGAACTGCCCGTCGGGGCCGACGGCGTCGACGTTGGTGGAGGTGCCGAAGTCGACGACGACCACCGGCCGCCCCCGGCCGGCGTCGTCGCGACCGTGCAGCTCGTGGGCGGCCAGGGCGGTCACCACCCGGTCGGCGCCGACCTCCCGCGGGTTGTCCACGTGCAGCGGCACCCCGGTCCGCACGCCGGGGCCGATCAGCACGACCGGCACGTCGAGGGAGTCCAGCAGCTCGCGCAGCGCCGGCAGGAGCGCCGGGACGGTGGAGCAGGCGGCCACCCCGGTGACCTCGGTGTCGCGCAGCAGCCCCCGCCAGACCATCCGCAGCTCGTCCGCGGTGACCTGCGGCCGGGTGGTCACCCGCCAGCTGCCGACCCGCCGGTCGCCGTCGAAGGTGGCCAGCACGGTCTGGCTGTTCCCGACGTCGACGGTCAGCAGCACCGGTCAGCCCTCCCGCAGGTCGAGGGCGAGGTCGAGGATCGGCGAGGAGTGCGTCAGCGCCCCCACCGACAGGTAGTCCACGCCGGTCTCGGCGACCTCGCGGGCGACGGCGAGGGTGAGCCCGCCGGTGGCCTCGAGCTCCGCCCGGTCGCCGACGGCGGCCACGACCTCGCGCAGCTGCGCGGGCGTCATGTTGTCCAGCAGCAGGAACTGCGCGCCCGCCTCCACCGCCTCGACCGCCTGGGCGGGGGTGTCGGCCTCGACCTGCACCGGCACCCGGGGCGCCCGCTCGCGCACGGCGGCGACCGCGGCGGCCACCGAGCCGGCGGCGGCCACGTGGTTGTCCTTGACCATCGCGACGTCGTACAGGCCCATGCGCTTGTTGGACCCCCCGCCGCAGCGCACCGCGTACTTCTCCAGCGGCCGCAGCCCCGGCGTCGTCTTGCGGGTGTCGAGCACCGTGGCCCCGGTGCCCTCGACGGCGTCGGCCCACGCCCGGGTCGCGGTGGCGATGCCGCTGGCCCGGCTGGCGATGTTGAGGGCGCTGCGCTCGGCGGCCAGCAGGGCCCGGACCGGTCCGCGGACGGTCAGCAGCACGTCGCCGCGCCGTACCCGGTCCCCGTCCGAGGCGCCCACGGTGAGCGTGGCGCCGGGCGCCAGCCGGGTGAAGACGCGGGCGGCGACCGGCAGCCCGGCGACGACGCCGTCGGCGCGGGCGACCAGGTCGGCGGTGCCCATCTGGGCCGGGGGCACCGTGGCGGCGCTGGTGACGTCGTAGGACACGGCCAGGTCGGGGGCGCCGGGCAGCACGGCGCCGCCGGTCAGGTCCTCGGCCAGGGTGCTCTCCACGAGGGCGTCGACCCAGGCCTCGTCCAGCCCGGTGCCCTCGAGCGAGCGGGGGTCGGCGTTCACCACGTCCTCCGTTCGCCCGCGCCCGGCGGAGCCGGATCGATCACGGAGCGGCTCACCACGGGACCACCACCGGCGTCCCCACCGGACGGCGGGTCAGGTGCAGCTCACCGGTGCTGTCCAGACGGACGTCGAGGTGCACCCGCCACTCCTCCGAGGTCTCGGGGTGGTCCTCGCGCCAGTGGCAGCCGCGGGTCTCCTCGCGGGCCGCGGCGGCGACGGTGACCGCCGACGCGACCGTGAGCAGGTCGGTGGCCTCCCAGCTGGGCACGCCGGGCGCGGCGCCGGGGCTCTCCCCCAGCGCCCGGGTGAGCTCGGCCATGGTCGCCAGCGCGCCGGCGAGACCGGCTCCGCTGCGCAGTGCCGCGACCGAGCCCGACATCGTGTCGGTGACCCGCGCCCGGCCGGCCGGGTCGAGCAGTCCGGCGAGCGCCGGTGCCCCGGCCAGGGGGGCGGCGGGCAGCGGCAGCGACCGGGCCAGCTCCGCCCCGATGCGGGCGGCGAAGACCAGTCCCTCCAGCAACGAGTTGGACGCCAGCCGGTTGGCGCCGTGCACGCCGGTGCTGGCCACCTCGCCGCAGGCGTAGAGCCCCGGCACGGTGGTGCGCCCGGCGAGGTCGGTGACGAGGCCGCCGGAGGCGTAGTGGGCGGCCGGTGTCACCGGCACCAGCTCGGTCACGGGGTCGATGCCGGCCTGCCGGCACCGGGCCACGATGGTCGGGAAGCGCTCGGCGAGGCCGGGGATGCCGCGGGCGTCGAGCCAGACGTGACGGACGTCGTCGCGCAGCTGGACGCGGGTGATGGCCTTGGCGACGACGTCGCGCGGGGCCAGCTCCGCGAGCGGGTGGACGCCGACCATGAACCGCTCCCCCGCGTCGTCGCGGAGCACGGCGCCCTCGCCGCGCAGCGCCTCGCTGACCAGGGGCTGCTGGCCGCGGGCGTCCGGGCCGAGGTACAGCGCGGTCGGGTGGAACTGGACGAACTCGAGGTCGGTGGCGACCGCGCCGGCACGGAGGCCGAGCGCCACGCCGTCGCCGGTGGAGACCGAGGGGTTGGTGGTCGCGGCGTAGACCTGGCCCATCCCGCCGGTGGCCAGCACCACCGCGCGGGCCCGGACGGCACCCACGCCGTCGGCGCTGCCCTCGCCGAGCACGTGCAGGGTGACGCCGGCGGCGCGGCCCTGCCCGTCGCGCAGCAGGTCCAGGACCATCGCGTGCTCGACGAGCGTGACGCCGGGGTCGGCGCGCACCGCCTCGTGCAGCGCGCGCTGCACCTCCCAGCCGGTGGCGTCGCCGCCGGCGTGCACGATCCGGTCGGCGGAGTGCCCGCCCTCGCGGGTCAGCAGCAGCCGGCCCGTGGCGTCGCGGTCGAAGGCGGCGCCCCAGCCGATCAGCTGGGCCAGCCGCTCCGGGCCCTCGGTGACCAGCGCGCGCACGGCGTCGGGCTCGCACAGGCCCACGCCGGCCACCTCGGTGTCGACGGCGTGCGCCTCGGGGCTGTCGGCGGGGTCGAGCACCGCGGCGATCCCGCCCTGGGCCCACCGGGTGGAGCCGTCGTCCACCCGCACCTTGGTGACGACGGCGACCGAGAGCCCCGCCGCGCGGGCGTGCAGGGCCACGCACAGCCCGGCGATCCCGGAGCCGACGACGCAGACGTCGGCCGCCAGCTCCCACCCCGGGTCGGGAGCGGCCAGCCGCAGCGGGAGCCCGGGAACGGTGCCGCGTGTGGCCGCTGTTCCGCGAGCCAGGGTCACCGAACCGGGACGCCGAGGTCGCTGCGCCGCTGGTCGGTCGCGCCGGGCACCGGGGCCGACGGGTCCCCGCCGAGGTCGACGATGCGGTTGGCCCCGTCGACGTGCACGACCTTGGGGATGTAGGCCTTGGCCTCGGTCTCGTCCATGAGGCCGTAGCTGATCAGGATGACCATGTCCCCCGGGTGGACCAGGTGCGCGGCGGCACCGTTGATCCCGATGACACCGCTGCCCCGCTCGCCGGGGATGACGTAGGTCTCCAGGCGGGCGCCGTTGGTGATGTCGACGATCGCGACCTGCTCGCCGGCGATGAGGTCGGCGGCGTCGAGGAGGTCCTCGTCGACGGTCACCGAACCGACGTAGTGCAGGTCGGCCTGGGTCACCGTCGCCCGGTGGATCTTGGACTTGAGCATCGTGCGCATCATCGGGTGCCTCCGAGGGTGACCGGGACGTTGTCGAGGAGTCGGGTGCTGCCGGCGCGCACGGCGACGAGCAGGCGGGCGGGACCGGCGGTGGGCGCCGGCCCCAGATCGGTATCGGTGAGTTCGAGGTAGTCCTGAACCAGCGCGGGGTGCTCGGCGAGCACGGCGCGGGCCGCCGCGAGGACGGCGTCGGCCCCCTGCGGACCGGCGGCGGCCCCGGCACGCAGCGCGGCGGAGACGGCGGCGGCGGTCGACCGCTGCTCCGCGGACAGGTAGCGGTTGCGCGAGGAGAGCGCCATGCCGTCCTCCTCCCGCACGGTGGGGACACCGGTCACGGTGACCGGCAGCGCCAGCTCCCGGGCCATGGCCCGGATCAGCACCAGCTGCTGGTAGTCCTTCTCCCCGAAGAACGCCTCGTCGGGGCGGACCATGCCGAACAGCTTCGCGACGACGGTGAGGACGCCGGCGAAGTGGCCCGGCCGGACCGCGCCCTCGAGCACGGCGCCCACCGGGCCCGGCTGGACGGTCACGCCGAGCGACGAGGGCGGGTACACGTCCTCGACCCGCGGGTGGAAGACGACGTCGGCACCCTCCTCGGCGAGGGCGGCCAGGTCGGCGTCCCAGGTGCGCGGGTAGCGGTCGAAGTCCTCGCCCGGGCCGAACTGGGTCGGGTTGACGAAGACCGAGACGACGACGCTGCCGCCGCGGGCCCGGGCGGCGCGGACCAGCGTGCGGTGGCCCTCGTGCAGGGCGCCCATGGTGGGCACCAGGGTCACCGGAGCCGGCAGCGTGGCCCGCAGCCGTGCGAGGTCGGCCGCCGTCTCGGCGACGGCGGGACCGGTCACGGCGGTCACCGGGACCCGGCCGGGAGAACGACCACGGTCACCCCTCCGCTCGCTCGCTCGCGAGGGAACCCGGACCGTGGCCACGGGCGGCGTCCAGGAGGTCCAGCAGCGGGGCGCCCTCGTGCCGCTTGAGCCGGCCGGCGGCGAGCGCGCGCTCGGTGGTCCGCTGGGCCATGGCGACGTAGGCGGCGACCGACTGAGGCGAGCGCTCGGCGAGGGTCTCGAGGTGGTGGCGGACGGTGCCGACGTCGCCCCGGCTGACCGGACCGGTCAGCCCGCGGTCGCCGCGGCGCAGGCCGTTGTCCAGCGCGGCCGTCAGCAGCGGGCCGAGCACGCGGCCGGGCTCACCGACCCCGGCGGCGCGCAGCAGGTCGGCCGCCTCGGCCACCAGCGTGACCAGGTGGTTGGCCCCGGTGACCAGGGCGGCGTGGTAGAGCCCGCGGTCGCCCTCGGCGACGAAGAACGGCTCCCCGCCCATCTCCAGCACCAGGGTCTCGGCGACCGGGCGGAACTCCGGCGCGCTGGTCACCCCGAACGGGGCGCCGGTGAGCCGGTCGGCGTCCTCGGCGGCGCCGGTGAAGGTCATGGCGGGGTGCAGCGCGAGCGGAAGGACGCCGGCGCGCGTGGCCGGCTCCAGCACGGCGAGGCCGTGGGCGCCGGAGGTGTGGAACGCCAGCTGGCCGGCGCGCCAGCCACCGGTCCCGGCGAGGCCGGAGACCAGGCCGGCGAGCGTGTCGTCGGGCACGGCGAGGACGACGAGGTCCGCGGCGGCGACGACCTCGTCGGTCGGGAGCAGCGGAACGCCGGGCAGCAGCCGGGCGGCGCGCTCGGCGGAGGCGGCGGAGAGGCCGGCGGCGGCGACCACGTCGTGGCCGGCGGCGGCGAGGGCCGCGCCCAGCACGGCGCCGACCCGTCCGGCGCCGACGACGCCCACGCGCAGGCGCGCCGGGGCGTCGGAGGCCGCGGGGAGTCCGGCGGCGTGGGGTGTCCTGCGGGCAGCAGGCATGGGGTGTGCTCCTCGTTCCAGTCCCAGTGCGGGTACCGGACGTCGGTCGGTCTCCTCCGGTGGAGGCCGGCGGGGCGGTGCGGCGGTGCGGGCGGTGCCGTGGCCGGCCCCCGCTGCGACCTGCTGTGTCACGCGGGTGACGTGCCGATGGCGAGTGTGTGACCGGTTCCCGCCCGCCGCAACGCAACGCGCCTGTGGGGTCGATCACGCCGAACCGGCCGGACGGTCCCCGGAGCGGTCCACCTACCGTGACGCGGCACCCACCGACGGGAGAGGCAGGAGCACATGAGCGAGTTCGAGGGACGTACCGCGCTGGTCACCGGCGCGAGCCGGGGCATCGGCCTGGCGATCGCGCAGAGCCTGGTCCGGCGGGGGGCCCGCGTGGTCGTCACCGCGCGCAAGCCCGAGGCGCTGACCGAGGCGGTCGCCGCCCTGGGCGGTCCGGACGTCGCCGTCGGGGTCGCGGGCAACGCCGGTGACCCGGCGCACCGCGCGGAGGCCGTGCGCACCGCCGTCGACACCTTCGGCGGCCTCGACATGCTGGTCGGCAACGTCGGCATCAACCCGGTCTTCGGCCCGATGGTGGACCTCGACCTCGACGCCTTCCGCAAGATCCTCGACACGAACGTCGTCGGCACGCTCGGCCTGGTGCAGGAGGCCTGGCGGGCGTGGATGGCCGAGCACGGCGGATCGGTCCTGATCGTCGCGTCCGTGGGTGGGCTCAAGGCCTCGCCCGGGATCGCCGGCTACGGCGTCAGCAAGGCCGCTCTGATCAACATGGTCACCCAGCTGGCGGTGGAGCTCGGCCCGACGGTCCGGGTGAACGCGGTCGCGCCCGCGGTGGTCAAGACCCGCTTCGCCGGCGCCCTGTACGAGGGGCGCGAGGCAGAGGCGGCCAAGGGCTACCCGCTGGGCCGGCTGGGCGAGCCGGAGGACATCGGCGAGGCCGCGGCCTACCTGCTCGGCGACGGCGCCGGCTGGGTCACCGGCCAGACGCTCGTGCTCGACGGCGGCACCCTCTCCCGCGGCCCGGCGTAGGAGCCGTTCGGCCCCGTCCTCCTAGTGGCGGCCGAGGACCCGGCCGAGGACGTCGTCGTCCTCGTCGTCCTCCCGGTAGCGGTGCCGGCGGCGGCCACCGGACCGGGGAGCCGCCGTCCCGCTCTCGGCGAGGATCTGCGCGAGGCGGGCCTCGCCCGGGGTGGGGACCGCCGGGGTCTGCACCGTGAGCGGCTCGGGCCGCGGGGGCTCCGGCGGCAGCGGCGCCGGCGGTCGCGGCCACGCCTCGGCCAGCAGGTCGGCACGCGCGGCCGGCGCCGGCTCGTCCCACCCGTGCCGCTCGGCCGGCGCGGAGGCGGGGCGCTCCACCGTCAGCTGCTCGGCCGTGGCGGCGTCGTCGCTGCGGCGGCGCCGGCGGGGCGCCTCCGCCGGCTGGGCGGGTGCCGGGGCGGCCTGCCAGGACGGCGCCGGCTCGGCCTGCCGCGCGCGGATGCCCTGCAGGGCCTCGTACCCCCGCGTGGCCGGGGCGGCGGGCGCCGGCGGCGCCACGGGCCGCTCGGCCGCCCGCGACACCTCCACGGGGGGCTCCAGGCGCACGGCCGGCCAGCCGCCGGTCACCTCGCGGGGCGGCTGGTCCGACCAGCTCACCGCGTCGATGGCACGGGTGGAGGGCCCCTCCACGGGAGCCGCCACGGGGGTCGTCACGGCCCGGGAGGACTGCGTCCGCATGACCACGCGCTCGAGGAACATCTCGTTGGACAGCTGCTCGGTGAGCTCGGTGCGCAGCCGGCCGACGTCGGCGCGGAGCTCGGTGAGCTGCCCCAGCTCCGCGCGCATCGCGGAGATGCCGGCCAGCTGGTCGCGCAGGCCGCCGGGCCCGGAGACGTCGTCGCGCAGTCCGCCGAGAGCGGTGAGCTCGGTCCGCATCGTCCCCAGCGCGGCGACGTCCTGGCGCAGCGCCCCGAGGGCGGTCACCTCCCGGCGCAGCTGCTCGACGGCGGCCAGGTCGTGCCGCAGGGCGCCGAGGGAGACGACGTCCTGGCGGAGGGCGTCCAGGGCGGCCACCTCCTGGCGCAGCGCGCCGAGCGCGGCCAGGTCGTTGCGCAGCCCGCCCAGCGCCGCCACGTCGCGGCGCAGCGCCGCCAGCTCCGCGCGCATGCCCTCCTCGGACTCGCGGCGCAGCCGGCTCTCGGTCTCCAGCTCGTACTGGCGCCGGCCGGCGACCTCGCGGGCGAGCTCCAGCTCGTGCGCACGGCGCAGCTCGGCGCTGTCGGCGGTCGGGTCCGCGCGACGCCGGCTGGTGGCCAGCAGCGCGAGGACGAAGCCCCACGCGCCGGCCACGACCGCCAGCCGGAGCACCCGCGGGTCGTCGCTCAGGAAGACCACGACCGTGGCGGCCACGGCCAGCAGGGCGCCGACCGCGATGCCGGCGCCCCCCCAGGACCGGGGATCGAGCGCGGACGGACGTCCGGGCACGTCGTCCCGCTCGACCGATCCCCCGCGCATGCCCTCCAGCGTAACGGCGGACGACCCTCCGCTCACGCTCCGAACTGCATCCGTGACACAGACGTCCACGGGCCCCGACGGAGCATCCGCCGGGGCCCAGGAAGGACCCCCGTGCCCCCCGACGCTCGCGAGCTCGCGTCGGGCCCCTGCACGAGGGCCGGTCCGACGTCAGCCCTGGGCGAGGGCCCCGTCGGAGCTGAAGACCAGGCCGAGGGAGACCTCACCCTGCTCGATCGCGCTCTTGGTGAGCGGGCCACCGGCGTCCAGCGGGACGAACTCGGCGAACTGCAGGCCGTAGGTGTCCTCGAGACCGGGCTGGCAGAACGGCCGGGTCGGGCACTCCTCGGGGCCACCCAGCACCAGCGAGTTGTCGCCGCAGGCGTCGGCGAGCTCGGAGAGCGAGGTCACACCCAGCTC
Source organism: Blastococcus sp. TF02A-26 (assembly GCF_003319125.1). Taxonomy (GTDB): domain Bacteria; phylum Actinomycetota; class Actinomycetes; order Mycobacteriales; family Geodermatophilaceae; genus Trujillonella. The sequence goes on from NZ_QOHG01000013.1 coordinate 31,651, forward strand.
GTCGGCGAAGGCCTGGGTCACGGCGAAGGCGTTCTGGTCGGCGGCATCGGACGGCTCGCCGAAGGTCAGCCCCACCTGGTCGGCCAGTGGCCGCAGCGCGTCGAGGGTGGCCTGCACGTCGCCGCTGGCGACCGGCTCCGGATCGGCGCCGTTGACCTGCGCATTGAGCGCCTCGGTGACGGTGGCCAGGTACTCGGGGAAGACCTGGAGGTCCGAGCCGGAGATCAGCGCCGGCAGGTACAGGTCGCGGTTGCCCACCGTCCGCACCGTCGCGTCGAAGCCCGCGGCGTCCAGCACGTCGGCGTAGATGTTGCCGAGGATCGTGGACTCGCTGAAGTCGGCGGCGCCCACGGTGATCGGGCCGCTGCCCTGCTCCAGCCCGTCGGTGACGCCACTCTCCTCGACCCAGGCCGCGGCCACGTCCTCGGGGCTCTGGCGCTCCAGGTCCACCGCGGCGTTGAGCTCGACGAGCTGGTCGGTGGTGAGGGCGGCGGACACGGCGTCCAGCGCCGGGAGCAGCGCCGGGTTGGCCGAGGCCGTCGCGGTCGTGACCGCGGGGACGATGTTGTCCGCGTTCTGCAGCCCCAGGTCGTCCTCCAGGACGACGAGCTGGTCCCCGGCGACCGGCGCGCAGGCGTCGCCGCTGGCCGAGCTGCCGCCGGCGTCGTCGCCGCCGGTGCCGGAGGAGCCGGAGTCGCCGCAGGCGGCGGTGACCAGGGCCAGGGCGATCGCGAGGGGGGTGAGCACCCGGGTACGCCGTGTCATAGCGCCCGCCTTCTGTGTCCCGTGCGGCACCGGGCCGCACGCGTGTCTGGCGGGAGGTCTCCCGCGTCGGCCATGCAACCCCTGCGCCGCCGCCCGCTCCAACCCGGCGGCGGATGTGTTGTGCGCTTGTTACCTCGTTCCGCCGGTCACAGCGGGACACCCGACGCCGTCGGCTCCGGCTGCCCACGCTCCACGGACGCCCTGGTCACGGGCCGGAAGGGCAGCCGTCTCTGCCCCGGGGTGACCGCCCAGGACGCGACGACCAGCAGGAGTTCGGTGAGCAGGGCGAGGGCCGCGACGAGGAAGGCCCCGGCGTACATCACGCCGTAGTCGCGCTGGCCGAACCCGAGGTTGATCAGCCGGCCGAGACCCGAGCCACCGACCAGCGCGGCGAGCGTCGCGGTGGCCACGACCTGCACGGCCGCCGTCCGGATGCCGGTCAGCACCAGGGGCGCGGCCAGCGGCGCCTCCACCCGGCGCAGCAACTGACCGCCCGACATCCCCATCGCCCGGGCCGCCTCCCGCACGTCGGCGTCCACACCGCGGAACCCGACGAACGTGTTGGTGAGGATCGGCGGGATGGCGAAGACGGCGAGCGCGATCATCGTCGCCCGGTCACCGAAGCCGACGGGCGTGACGGCGAAGACGGTCAGCAGAGCCAGCGTCGGGATGGCCCGGCTGACGTTGGACAGGACGACGACGGCGCCCGAGCCGCGGCGAGCCCGGCCGAGCACCACGCCGAGCGGGAGGGCGACCACCATGGCGGCGAGCACCGCCACGGCGGAGACGACGAGGTGGTCGTGCAGCAGGTCGAGGATCCCGCCGCGGCGGGTCCAGTTGAACGGGTCGTTGAGGTACTGGAACGCCCGCTGGAGGTCGTTCACGACCGGCCCGCCCGCGCCCACGGCGTGAGGACCCGTTCCAGCCCGGCCAGCAGCAGGTCGGCGACCAGGGCGAGCAGCACGCACCCCAGCGCCCCGGTGACGATCTCGGCGCGGTACTCGTTGGCGGCGAACCCGCCGGTGATCAGCTGCCCCAGACCGCCGTGGCCGACCAGGACGCCGACCGTGACCAGGGCGACGGTCGACACCGTGGCGACCCGCAGCCCGGCCATGAACGCCGGCAGCGCCAGGGGCAGGTCCACCTTCAGGAACAGCTGCAAGGAGCCGAGCCCCATGCCCCGGGCGGCCTCGCGCACGTCGTCGGGGACCCCGCGCAGTCCGGCCAGGAAGTTGCGGACCAGGATCACCAGCGAGTACGCGGTCAGACCGACGAGGACCGTGGTGGCCGACAGGCCCGTCACGGGCAGGATGAACGCGAACATCGCCAGCGACGGGATCGTGTAGACCACTGTCGACAGGCCGAGGACGGGCCCGGCCAGCCAGCGGCTGCGGCGCGCCAGCAGGGCCGAGGGGAGCGCGATGAGGGCGCCGAGCGCGACCGCGGCGACGGTCAGCCAGACGTGCTCGCGGAGGTGGCCCAGAATGGTGTCCCAGTTGTCCGAGACGTAGGACGGGTCGAACCAGGGGTTCGGCGCCTCGTCCACCGCGAGCACGACGTCGCTCGCCGCGCCCAGCAGGGGGCGCACCGACAGGAGGGCCACCTCGTGGACGCTACCGCCGAGACCGTCCGCTCTGCTGCTCCTCCGCAGGTGGACGCGGGGACCGCCGCCCCGGAGATCCGGCTGGAGGGCGTCGGCAAGGTCTACGCGGACGGGACCGTGGGCGTGGCCGAGCTGGACCTCACCTTCGCGGCCGGGGAGCTCACCGTCCTCGTCGGCCCGTCCGGCTGCGGCAAGACGACGACCATGAAGATGGTCAACCGGATCATCGAGCCGACCAGCGGCCGGATCCTGCTCGACGGCGAGGACGTGACCCGGGTCGACCCCGACCGCCTGCGCCGTCGCATCGGTTACGTCATCCAGAACGTGGGGCTGTTCCCGCACCGCACCGTGCGGGCGAACGTGGCCACCGTGCCGAAGCTGCTGGGCTGGGACCGCCGCCGCATCCGTGCCCGCGTCGACGAGCTGCTGACGACGGTGGGCCTGGACCCCGCCGTCCACGGGGACCGCTACCCCGCCCAGCTGTCCGGCGGGCAGCGCCAGCGGGCCGGGGTGGCGCGGGCGCTGGCCGCCGATCCGGGGGTGCTGCTCATGGACGAGCCGTTCTCCGCCGTCGACCCGGTGGTGCGCGAGCGGCTGCAGGACGAGTTCCTCCGCCTGCAGGCCGAGGTGCGCAAGACGATCGTCTTCGTCACCCACGACATCGAGGAGGCGGTGCGGCTCGGCGACCGCATCGCGGTGATGAGCGCCGGGGGGCGGGTCGAGCAGTTCGCCCCGCCGGCCGAGCTGCTGGGCCGGCCGGCGACCCCCTTCGTCGCCGACTTCGTGGGCGCCGACCGCGGGCTCAAGCGTCTGGCGGTGACCTCGATCGACCCCGCCGGCCTGGCCCCGGCGCCGGTCGTGGCGCAGCACCAGTCCCTCGAGGAGGTGCGCGGCCAGCTGTCCGGCGCCGCCGGTGCGGTCGTCCTCGACGCCGGCGGCCGGCCGTGCGGCTGGCTGCCGGCCGACCGGGCCGGTGGACCGGGCACCGTGGCCGTCGCGATGCGCCCGGTCGAGCCGGTGCCCGTCACCGCCACCCTCAAGGACGGGCTGTCGCTGCTGCTGCGGTCCGACGTCGACGCGGTCCCGGTCGTCGACGGCGGGCGCTGCGTCGGCGTGCTGACGGCGGGCACGGTGCACACGACGCTGCGCCGGTCGATCAGCGCCGGCTGACTAGGCGCGGACGCCGTCGGCCGGTCCGTCCTCTGAGGGCGGCACCCGGCAGACGTGCTCCAGCCACAGGGCCGCCCCGGTCAGGGCGGCCGACGCCAGGACGCCGATGACCGCGGTGACCGTGTCGCTGCTCGCGGCGTCCAGCCGGCCGAGGGCCGGCACGACGTGCAGCAGGACGCCGGCCCAGACGCCGACGAAGACCGCACCGACGTAGGCGCTGGCCTGCGCCAGGACGGCGGCGCGGGCGACCAGCATCGGCTCGACCGGACGCGCCTGCCCCGGGCGGGCGGCCGCGCCGGTCGTGGCGGCCGGCGCGCGGCCCCGGGCGGTGCGCCGGGCCTCCCGGAGGACGGCGAGCCGGCTCCCGAGGGTCCGGGCGGCCAGCGCCTCGGCGACGGCGAGCAGTGCCAGGGGCACCGGCATCCACCAGCGCAGCGGCGGCAGGTCGCCGTAGGCGGAGCGGACGACCAGCCAGGAGGCCAGCGCCAGCCCCACGGCGACGACGGCGAGGTCGCGGCGGCTGACCGGCGTCACGGCCGGCCCTCCCAGCGCACCACCGCGTCGACCTCCCCCGGTGGCAGGGCGGCGAGCAGATCGGCGACCGGGCCGCGCCCGGGGAGCACGGCGGCCGGGTCCAGCGCCGCCCACGGGACCAGCACGAACGCCCGCTCGTGCGCCCGGGGGTGCGGCAGCGTGAGGGCCGGGTCGTCGGAGACCACCGGCGCGCCGTCGTCGTAGCTCACCAGGACCACGTCGACGTCGAGGGTGCGCGCTCCCCAGCGGACCTCGCGGGTGCGCCCGGCGGCCTGCTCGAGCTCGTGGGCGCGGGCCAGCCAGCCGGCGGCGTCCCGCGGACCGTCGACCAGGGCGATCGCGTTCAGGTACGGCGGCTGCTCGACCGGACCCCACGGCGGCGTCTCGTAGAGCGCGGAGACAGCCACCAGGCCGTCGGCGGCCAGGCCGTCGATCGCCTCGGCGAGCGTGGCGGCGCGGTCGCCGAGGTTGGCGCCCAGCGACAGGACCGCCCGCGTCACACGCGCTCCCGCCGGATCGCGACGGTGACGTCGGCGAAGGGCACCCCGAGCTCGGCGTCGGGCTTGTGGACGGTGATCTCGACGGCCTCCACCAGGGCGTTGGCCAGGCAGGCGTCGGCCATCCGCTGCGCGAGGGTCTCCAGGAGGTCCACCGGCTCCCCGGTGAGGATCCCGTGCAGCCCCTGGGCGAGCTCGGCGTAGTTGACGGTGCGCTCGAGGTCGTCGTCGGCCGCCGCGGCGCGGGTGTCGAGCTCGAGGACGACGTCCACGGAGAACGTCTGCCCCTTCTCGCGCTCCCAGTCGTACACGCCGTGGTGCGCGTGGGCGGTGATGCCGGTGACGGTGATGCGGTCCGGGTGGGTGTCAGCCACGGGTTCGGCTCTCCTGTCGGGCTCGCTGGACGGCGGCGACCGTGCGGACGGCGTCGGCGGAGGCGGCGGCGTCGTGCACCCGCACGCCCCAGGCGCCGGCCTCGGCGGCCAGCACGGTGGTGGCGAGGGTGGCGGCGTCCCGCTGCTCGGCCGGCCGCACCTCGCCGTCGGGTCCGGCCAGCTCGCGGCCGAGGAAGGTCTTGCGGGAGGCGCCGACGAGCACCGGCAGACCGAGCCCGACGACGCGGTGCAGCCCGGCCAGCACCCGCCAGTTGTGCTCGGCGTTCTTGGCGAAGCCCAGCCCGGGATCGAGCACCAGCTGGGCGGGATCGACCCCGGCGGCGACGACGTCCTCGACCCGGGCGGTCAGCTCGGCGCAGACCTCGGTGACCACGTCGCCGTAGCGGGCTGCGGCGTACATCTCGCGGCTGTGGCCACGCCAGTGCATGAGCACCCACGGCACGCCCGCCTCGGCGACGAGATCGGCCATGTTCTTGTCGGCCAGGCCACCGCTGACGTCGTTGACCAGCACCGCGCCGGCACCCAGCGCGGCCTCGGCGACCTCGGCGCGGGTGGTGTCGACGCTGACCCGCACGCCCCCGGCGGCCAGCTCGCGGACCACCGGGACCACCCGGCGGCACTCCTCGTCGGCGTCCACCCGGTCGGCCCCGGGCCGGGTGGACTCGCCGCCGACGTCGACGTAGTCGGCGCCGGCGGCGTGCAGGGCCAGCCCGTGCGCGATCGCCGTGGGGGCGTCGGCGAAGCACCCACCGTCGGAGAACGAGTCGGGCGTGACGTTCAGGACGCCCATCACCACGCAGCGCCCGGGCTGCGGGAGGTGGATCCGGTCGTTCACTTCCCCAGCACGAGGCTCATCGCCTCGGCACGGGTCGCGGCGCTGTCGCGGAACATCCCGCGGACGGCGGAGGTGACCGTGGAGGAGCCGGGCTTGCGGATGCCGCGCATGCCCATGCACAGGTGCTCGGCCTCGATGACGACGATGACGCCGCGCGGCTTGAGGACGTCGTTCAGGGCGTCGGCGATCTGCCGGGTCATCCGCTCCTGCACCTGCGGCCGGCGGGCGTAGATGTCCACCAGGCGGGCCAGCTTGGACAGGCCGGTGACGCGGCCGTCCTCGCCGGGGATGTACCCGACGTGCGCGACGCCGTGGAAGGGGACCAGGTGGTGCTCGCAGGTCGAGTACATCGGGATGTCCTTGACCAGGACCAGCTCGTCGTGGTCCTCGTCGAACACCGTGGCGAGCACCTCGGCCGGGTCCTGCCAGAGACCGGCGAAGGTCTCGCCGTAGGCACGGGCCACCCGGGCCGGGGTGTTCTGCAGGCCCGGACGGTCGGGGTCCTCCCCGACGGCGATCAGCAGCTCGCGGACGGCGGCCTCGGCGCGGGCCTGGTCGACCTTGCCCGGGACGGGGCGGACCTCGTCCTCGGGTTCCTCGGGGATCTCGCTCACGGTGTCTCCTCGCGCAGCGGCAACGACCGGGTCACCGTTGCACGGGCGCGCCGACGTCGCCCACCGGGCTCGCCCCACCCGTGACGTGGCCGTTCCCGTTCCCGTTGGAGAGCTGGGCGCGCTCGGTCGGGGTCAGGATCGGCGGCTGGTCGGAGGGGGTCCGCTTGCCGAAGCCGTTGTAGGGCGCGAGGGAGGGCCGCTTGGTGACCGGCGCGCAGATGCGGGCCATGTCCTCCTTGGACAGCGTCTCCTTCTCCATCAGCTCGAGGACGAGCTGGTCGAGCACGGCCCGGTGCTCGACCAGGATCTCCCAGGCCTCGTCGTGAGCGGCCTCGATGAGGGCGCGCACCTCCGCGTCGATGTCGGCGGCGACGGCCTCGGAGTAGTCCGGCCGCGAGCCCATGTCCCGGCCGAGGAACGGCTCGGAGTCGGTGCTGCCGTACTTGACCGCGCCGAGCTTGGCGCTCATGCCGTACTGGGTGACCATCGCCCGGGCCATGGAGGTGGCCTTCTCGATGTCGTTGCCCGCACCGGTGGTCGGCTCGTGGAAGACCAGCTCCTCGGCCGCGCGCCCGCCGAGGGCGTAGGCGAGGGTGTCGATCATCTCCGACCGGGTCTGGGTGTACTTGTCCTCGGTCGGCAGCACGAGCGTGTGCCCCAGCGACCGGCCGCGCGGCAGGATCGTCACCTTGTGCACCGGGTCCAAGTTGGGCAGTGCGTGCGCCACCAGGGCGTGCCCGCCCTCGTGGTAGGCGGTGACCTTCTTCTCCTTCTCGCTCATCGCCCGCGTCTTGCGCTCCGGGCCGGCGATGACGCGGTCGATCGCCTCCTCGAGGCTGGCGTCGGTGATGACCGTGCCGCCGTGGCGGGCGGTGAGCAGCGCGCCCTCGTTGAGGACGTTCGCCAGGTCCGCGCCGGTGAAGCCGGGGGTGCGGCGGGCGAGGGTCTCCAGGTCGACGTCCGGTGCGAGCGGCTTGCCCTTGGCGTGGACGGCCAGGATCTCCTTGCGACCGTTGAGGTCGGGCCGGTCGACGGCGATCTGCCGGTCGAAGCGGCCGGGGCGCAGCAGCGCCGGGTCGAGGATGTCGGGCCGGTTGGTGGCGGCGATCATGATGACGCCGCCCTTGACGTCGAAGCCGTCCATCTCGACGAGCATCTGGTTCAGGGTCTGCTCGCGCTCGTCGTGCCCACCGCCCATGCCCGCGCCGCGGTGCCGGCCGACGGCGTCGATCTCGTCGACGAAGATGATCGCCGGCGCGTTCTGCTTGGCCTGCTCGAAGAGGTCGCGGACCCGGCTGGCGCCGACGCCGACGAACATCTCGACGAAGTCCGAGCCGGAGATGGTGAAGAACGGCACGCCCGCCTCGCCGGCCACCGCGCGGGCCAGCAGGGTCTTGCCGGTGCCGGGCGGGCCGAACAGCAGCACACCCTTGGGGATCTTCGCGCCGACGGCCTGGAACTTCACCGGGTTGGCGAGGAAGTCCTTGATCTCCTGGAGCTCCTCGATCGCCTCGTCGGCACCGGCGACGTCGGCGAAGGTCGTCTTCGGGGTGTCCTTGGTGATCTGCTTGGCCTTGGACTTGCCGAAGGCCATGACGCCGCGGCCGCCGCCCTGCATGGAGTTGAACAGCCAGAACAGCAGGAGCAGGAGGATGACGAACGGCAGGAAGCTGATGAGGACGCTGACGAAGACGTTCTCCTGCGTCACGTTCGTGTCGAAGTCGACGCCGTCCTGCGCGGAGAGCAGCTCGAAGACGTCGTCCGCCGCGCCGGTCGAGAAGGAGGCCGTGATCTGGTCGCTGCCCTCGACCGGGTTGGTCAGGTCGAGGTCGAGCGTCTGTTCCCGGTCGTTGATCGTGGCCTTCTCGACGTTGCCGTCGTCGATCTGCTCGAGGGCCGTGGCCGTGGAGACGTCCTGACGGTCACCACCGCCGCTGAACAGCGTGGAGAACCCCACCGCCAGCAGGACGACGAGGACGACCCAGAACCACACGGAGCGGAAGATCTTCTTGCGTTCCATACACCGATGCCGGGCGGCCCGGACGGGCCTGCCCGTCGACCCTCCTGATCGTCCCGGGGACGCCCCCTGCGCGGCGGGCGGGCACCCGTGCGCGTCGGTGCAGCGTCGTTGCGTTCGACGGTACACCGGGGCCCCTGTGCAGACCCTGGGAGAAAGGCACGGACCACCCGTATGCGCAGGAGTCGGGCGAGGCCACGGTCCCGCTCAGGTCAGGACGGCTCCGAGCGGGGGTGGTCGGGTCGCGGGGCCGGGGAGGATGAAGGACCTCGTCGCCCCCCGCACCTCGCAGGCTCGGCGCGGGCCACTGCGACGAGGCCGTCGGGATGGGACCCCCTAGCTCGAGTACACCTCGGGCTTGAGGGTCGCGATGTAGGGCAGGTCGCGGTAGCGCTCGGCGTAGTCCAGCCCGTAGCCGATGACGAACTCGTTCGGGATGTCGAAGCCGATGTACTTCACCGGCACCTCGACCTTGACCGCGTCGGGCTTGCGGAGCAGGGCGCAGACCTCCAGCGAGGCGGGCGCGCGGCCGCCCAGGTTCTTGAGCAGCCAGGAGAGGGTCAGGCCCGAGTCGATGATGTCCTCGAGGACGAGGACGTGCTTGCCGGTGATGTCCCGGTCGAGGTCCTTGAGGATCCGCACCACGCCCGAGGAGCTGGTGGCGCTGCCGTAGGAGGAGACCGCCATGAACTCCATCTGGGTGGGCAGCTGGAGGGTCCGGGCGAAGTCGCTCATGAAGAGCACCGCGCCCTTGAGGACGCCGACCAGCAGGACCTCCTTGCCCGCGTAGTCGCGGGCGACCTGGGTGGCGAGCTCGGTGATCTTCTCCTGGATCTGCGCCTCGCTGAGCAGGACGTGGTCGATGTCGGGCCCGTATCCGTGGTCGGGACCGAGTCCCGCAGTGCTGCTGGCGGGGTCCGTCACGCGCGTGGCTCCTCGAGGGGTGCAGGTCCAGGGGCGCTGCCCCGGCGGACCGGCGGCAGCAGGACCAGCCTGCCAGACGTCCGGACCACACCCGCCCCTCCGGGTAGGTCCACCCGCCCCTGGCCGCGCCAGCGGGTGACGAGCGTCTCGACGGCCCGCAGGTGGACGGCCTGGAGGTCGGGGACCCCCGCCGTGCGCAGCCAGCCGCGGAGCACCCGCCGTCGCACGGCGGCGGGCAGCGGGTCCAGGGGCCGGGCCGGCAGGCTGCCGTCGCCCGCCTCCCCCGCCAGCCTCGCCAGCTCGGTGGCGGCCAGCGCGTCGAGCGCGTCGAGGTCCTCGCGCAGCAGGTCGGCGGTGCGTGCCAGCGCCGGGGCCACCCCGCCGCCGAGGACGTCCTCCATCAGCGGCAGCACCTCGCCGCGCAGCCGGACCCGCGTGTAGGCCGGATCGTCGTTCCACGGGTCGTCCCAGACCGGTAGGGCCTGGTCGGCGCACGCCCGGCGGGCCGTCTCCCGGCGCACGCCGAGCAGCGGCCGCCACCAGAGGACGCCGTCGTCCTCCCGCTCGGCGACCATGCCCGCGACCGAGCGCGGACCCGAGCCGCGTCCCAGGCCGAGGAGGACGGTCTCGGCCTGGTCGTCGAGGGTGTGCCCGAGCGCCACCCGCGCACCGCGCCCGGCGGCGGCTGCCGCCAGCGCCGCGTACCGGGCGGCCCGGGCCGCCCCCTCGGGTCCGCCCTCGGCCGGGACGTCCACGGGTAGGACCAGCACGGGGTCCAGGCCGAGGTCGCGCAGCAGCGCCGCGGTCCGCTCGGCCCGGTCGGCCGAGCCCGGCTGGAGGCCGTGGTCGACGGTCACCCCGCCGATCCGGACCCCGGCGTCCCGGGCCTCGAACGCGAGTGCCGCGGCGAGGGCGACGGAGTCCGCTCCCCCGCTGCAGGCGGCCAGCACCGGCCGGGAGGACGAGCGCAGCCCGGGCCGGACGGCGGACCGCAGGACGGCGACCGCGCGGGGAGGCCCGCTCATCCGGGGCTCAGGCGGGGATGGCCGGGCGGCCGATCACGCGGTCCACCCAGCGAGCCGGGTCGGTGAGCTCCTCGATCCGCGGCAGGGCCTCGGGCCCGGACCACACCCGGTTGAAGCCCTCCATGCCGACGAGGTCGACGACCCCGCCGACGAAGACCCGCCCGTCGGCGTACTGCTTCATCTTCTGCTCCAGGCCCAGCAGCCGGCGCAGCACGCGGTCGACCGGGCCGCGGCCCTTGCGACGCTGGGCGAACCGCTTGCGCAGGGTGCGCACCGAGGGGACGACGTCGGGGCCCACGCCGTCCATCACGTACTCGGCGTGCCCCTCGACGAGGCTCATGACGGCGGTGACGCGGTCGAGCACCGCCCGCTGCGCGGGGTCGCCGACCAGCGCCATGAGGCCCTGGGGCTCGTCGCCGTCGCCGTCCCCGCCGCGCACCGCGTCACCGAGGCTCCGGACGACGTCGCGGAGCCGGTCGCGGAGGACGTCGGCGTCCAGGTCCGTGGCCTCGACGAACTCCGCGATCAGCGACTCGAGGTGGCCCTGCAGCCAGGGGACGCCGGTGAACTGCAGCTGGTGGGTGACCTCGTGCAGGCAGACCCAGAGCCGGAAGTCGCTGGGGTCGACGCCCAGCCGGCGCTCCGCGTCCACGATGTTCGGGGCCACCAGCAGCAGCCGCCCGCCGGTGCCGAAGACCTCGTACTGGCCGAGCACCCGGGAGGAGAGGAACGACAGCACCGCGCCGGCCTGCACGCCGGTGGCGCGCGAGCCGATGGCGGTGGCGATGGCGCCCGGCCGGGAGCCCTGCTTCTCGGCGAGGGCGTCGACCAGCGGGTCCAGCAGCGCCGACATGCCCGCGGTGTTCGCGTCGACCCAGCCCGGCCGGTCCACGACGGCGACCTCGGGCACGGGCCCGCCCGGCGCCGGGCGCAGACCGGTGAGCCCCTCGACGTGCGCGATCGCGGTCGCGGCGGCCTCGTGCAGCTCGCGGACGACGGCAGCGGCCTCCTCCCGCGTCGTCTGCGGACCCGGGCTGACCAGCCGGCGGGCGGTGCGTCCGGCGAGGTCCCAGTCGACCATCGAGGAGGCGCTGCTCATCGCCTCACCGTACGCGGGGACGGGCGGCCGCCGCCGGGCTCAGGAGCAGCCGCAGGCGGCGAGGGCGGCGGCTGCGTCGTCGAGGGCGGCCTCGGCCGGCGCCTCGCCCCCGGAGACCGCGTCGGCCACGAACGCGAAGGCCAGCAGCCGCCCGTCGGCGGTGACGACGGTGCCGGCGAGGGCGTGCACACCGAGCAGCGTCCCGGTCTTGCCGCGCACGGCACCGGGAGCGGTCGCCGGGTCGTCGTCACCGCGCTCGGCGAGGGTGCCGTCGTACCCGGCGACGGCCAGCCCGGAGACGATCGCCGACAGGTCGGGGACCGAGCCGTCCGCGGCGGCGGTCAGCAGGCGGCCGAGCAGCGATGCCGGCAACCGGTCGGCGGAGGAGAGGCCGCTGCCGTCGGCGAGGGTCACCCCGTCGGTGGCGAAGCCCGCCTCGTCGAGGGCGGCGGGGACGGCCTCGGCCGTCCCGTCGAACGTCGCCGGGAGGCCGCGGGCCAGCGCCACGTGCCGGCCGAGCGCCTCGGCGAGCAGGTTGTCCGACTGCGCCAGCATCTGCTCCACGAGACGGGCGACCGGGGCGGACCGGACCTCGCCGAGCACCCGCGCCCCGGCCGGGGCCTCGCCGAGCCGGACGGCCGCGCCGGGGGCGCCGAGGGCCGTGGCGAGGGCCCGGCCGGCGTCGGTCCCGGGGGCACCGCTGCGCTGGGCGTTCCCCGGGGAGATCCGCGCCCCGTCCACGGCGGTCGCGGTGACCGGTGCGGCGTAGCTGGACGGGGCGTCGCCCGGGCCCCAGCCGGGAGCGGTGAGCGGTCCGGTGAAGAGCCCGTTGTCGACGACGACGCTCGTCACCGGGGTGCCGCCGAGGGCCTCGCGCACCCGGTCGGCCAGGTCGGCCACCGTCGGGGCGCCCGGGTAGACCAGCGACGGCGCGGTGGTGGACAGCGTCGGGTCGCCGCCGCCGACCAGGACCACCTCCCCGGGGGCACCAGCGGCCACCACGGTGGTGGCGAGCGTCTCCTCGGGCCCGAGGGTGGTGAGGGCCGCCACGGCGGTCAGCAGCTTGGCGGTGGAGGCCGGCACCGCGGACCGGTCGCCGTCGCGGTCGAGCAGGACGTCGCCGGTCGCGACGTCCACCACCACGGCGGCGGGCGCCGCCCCGAGCGCGGGGGTGCCGAGCAGCGGCGTGAGCTCCGCCTCGAGCGTGGCCGGGTCCGGCGCCGGCGCGTCGGCGGCCAGGGCCGCGAGCACGGGGGCGGGGTCGCTGATCTCGGGCAGCTGCGCGCCGGCCGTGGGGGCGCTGTCGGGCTGCTCGTCGCCGTCGCCCCCGCCGATGGCGCGCACCGCCCAGACGACGACGAGCGCGAGCACGCAGACGAGCGCCAGACCGGCCAGGACCAGCCGCCGGCGGAACCGCGAGTACTTCGGAGTGATGGTCGTCGACCCGCTCGACGCGATGCTGTCCACCCCCTGGAACCACCTCCGGCGAGCGGCCGGGGCGTCGTGCGCCACACTACGACTCGTGCAGTTCGACGTGACGGTAGAGATTCCCAAGGGCCAGCGGAACAAGTACGAGCTGGACCACGCCACCGGCCGCATCCGCTTGGACCGGATGCTGTTCACCTCCACCCGCTATCCGGCGGACTACGGGTACATCGAGAGCACCCTCGGTCAGGACGGCGACCCGCTCGACGCCCTGGTGCTCCTGGAGGAGCCGACCTTCCCGGGGTGCCTGATCACCTGCCGGGCGATCGGCATGTTCCGGATGACCGACGAGGCCGGCGGGGACGACAAGGTCCTCACCGTCCCCGCCACCGACCCGCGGATGTCGCACCTCAAGGACATCACCGACGTGTCGGAGTTCGACCGGCTGGAGATCCAGCACTTCTTCGAGACCTACAAGGACCTCGAGCCGGGCAAGTCGGTCGAGGGCGCGGAGTGGGTCGGGCGCGCCGAGGCCGAGGCCGAGATCGAGGCCTCCATCCGGCGTGCCGCCGAGGCCGAGCCCCACCACTGAGTAAGGACCACCCTTCCCCCCACGCGCAGGCGGAGGGCCCCTGAAGGGTGGCCGAACTGACCGGACCGAGCGCACGACGGACACCGACGGCGGTGCACCCACCCGGGTGCACCGCCGTCGCAGTCCGCGGGCCGTAGCCCGGCGTCAGCAGTTGGCCTGACCCCACTCGTCGATCGCGGTGCCCGCCTCGGTCAGCTCGGGCTGCAGGTCCTGCACCTGCTCGGCCAGCTCGGGGTCGGGCGTCGGGTCGGTGGGGTCGACGGTGGCGAGCAGATCGCGCATGTCGCTGATGGCGGTGATGAACCGCTCCCACTCGTCGGCGACGTCGCTCGGGGGCTCCAGCTCCTGCATGCGGCCCACGACGTCGTCCAGGGTCTCCACCGCCGACGCCGGGTCGGTGGCCGTCGCCCCGAGGTCGGTGAGGATGTCCTGCAGCAGCACCGGGGCGTCGCTGCAGAAGGCCTCCTGGAGCTCGGCGTCGGGCAGCGCCCGCGGCTCGCCGCTGAACGAGGCGCTGCCCTCGACCTCCGAGGTGCAGCCGGTCAGCAGGGCGGCGGCGGCCGTTCCCAGGGTCAGCATGATGGCGCGTCGTCTCACGCCGGAACCGTAACGGCCAGATGCCACGGCGGTCGCGCGACGGGCGGCGTCCCCGCAACGACGACGCCGCGCCGGCGCGCAGCCCTGGGGACTGCGCGCCGACGCGGCGCAGGACGTCAGCGGCTCGGGGCCGCCGGCTCGCTCAGGCGTTCTGGGCGGCCTTCTGACGCAGGTCGTACAGCTTCCGCCACTCGTGCTTGGAGCGGATGGTGGTGTCCACCTCGGGGCTCCGCGCACGGAGGGCGCCGACCGTGGCGTCCTCCTTGGCGATGTGCTTGAACGGGTCGAGGCCGAAGAACCGCGTGGTGTTCTCCCACAGGATCTTGTGGACCTCGTCGTCCGGGACGCCGGAACCCTTCATCTCCGCGTTGACGAACTCGGGGGCGTTGGGCCAGATCGAGTCCGAGTGGGGGTAGTCGCACTCCCAGGCGATGATGTCGACGCCGATGTCGTGGCGGACCTTCAGAGCCGTCGGGTCGGTGACGTAGCAGGCCAGCGAGTGCTCGCGGAAGATCTCGCTGGGGAGCTTGCCGCCGAAGTCGTGGCCCAGCCAGCGCTGATTGGTGTAGTGCCGGTCGCAGCGGTCCAGGTAGAACGGGATCCAGCCGATGCCGGCCTCGGACCAGGCGATCTTCAGGTCCGGGTACTTCGTCATCGCGCCGCCCCACAGCAGGTCCTGCGCGGCGAACGTCGACACCTGGGTGGCCAGGATGATCATGTTGTCGATCGGGGCGTCGGGCGCACCCTTGATGGCGCCGAAGCCCTGGCCGATGTGCAGGCACATGACGACCTCGAGCTCCGAGATCGTCTCGAAGAACGGGCCCCAGTACTCCAGGTCGTGGTAGCTGGGCAGGCCCTGCAGGTGCGGCAGCTCCGGCATGGTCACGGCCTTGACGCCCTTGGCGGCGACCCGCTTGACCTCGTCCACGAGGTCCTGCGGGTTCCACACCGGGAGGATGGCGCAGGGGATCATCCGGCCCGGGTAGGCGGTGCACCACTCGTCGATGTGCCAGTCGTTGTAGGCCTTGAGCATGATCAGGGCGAGGTCCTTGTCCTTCGCCTCCTGGAAGTACCGGGCACTGAAGCCGGCGAAGGAGGGGAAGCACATCGAGGACAGGATCCCGTTGCGGTCCATGTCCTTGATCCGCTCGTGGATGTCATAGGCACCCGGGCGCATCTCGGCGAAGGTCGCCGGGTTCAGGCCCCACTCCTCGTTCGGCCAGCCGACCACGGCGTTGAGGCCGACGGTCCCCATCGAGTTGCCCTGGAACCACCACTTCTCGTAGCCGTTCTCGTCCGGGATCGACTTGGGGGCCTCGTCCTTGTACTTCTCCGGGACGTGGTTCTTGAACATGTCGGGCGGCTCGACGACGTGGTCGTCGATGCTGATCATGATCATGTCTTCGACGTTCATGCCCGTACCTCTCTCATCTGCGACATCTCTGGGAAACCGGGTGCTGGTGGGCGTGCGGTGGGGACCTCTGCGGTCACCAGGAGCTGACCTCCGGGACGACCTTGGAGCCGAGGACCTCCAGCTGGGCCTCGGAGCCGAGGTCGGGGACCCACCCGTAGACGGTGGTGAAGCCCAGGCCGTGCAGTCGCTCGAGGTCCTTCAGGACCGCGTCCACCCCGCCCGACCCCTCGACGTCGAACGTGACGAGCGCCGTCTTCTCGATCTCGTCGGGGTCGCGGCCGACCTCCTCGCACCGCTCCCGCAGCCGCACGATCTTCTGGCCGGCCTCCTCGCCACCCCAGACGTTCATCGCGTCGGCGTACCTGGCGACGAGCTTCAGCGTCCGCAGTTCCCCGCCGCCGCCGATGAGGATCCGCGGGCGGGGCTGCGACACCGGACGGGGCTCGTTGAGCGTCTGCCCCAGCTGGTAGTGCTCGCTGACGATCGGGTCGTCGCTGTCGCTCCACATCTGCAGGCAGATGCGGATGGTCTCCTCCATGCGCTGGTAGCGACCGTCGTGGTGGTCGTACGGCAGGCCGAGGCCGGTGGCCTCCTGCTCGTTCCAGCCCTGGCCGATCGACAGCCAGGTGCGCCCACCGGACAGCACGTCCAGCGTGGTGATCATCTTGGCGAGCAGCCCCGGGGCGCGGTAGGTCGCGGCGGTGACCAGGGGCTGCAGCTCGATGGTGGACGTGTGGCCGGCCAGGAAGGCGAGCGTCGTGTACGCCTCCAGCATCGGCTCGTTCTCCTCGCCGATGAGGCTGATCTGCCAGAGGTGGTCGGTGACGCTGAGCCGCGCGAACCCGGTGTCCTCCGCCGACCGCGCGATGCGGGCGAGGGCCGGCCCCATGTCCTTCGGCTCACCGAGGTGCGAGTAGTCGTTCAGGTGGAGACCGAGTCTCATGCAGCGCTCCTCGGCACCCGGCGGAACTCGCGGATGCTTCGACGTGTTGACATCGGTCACATCATCGCTGGTCGATGTGCGGTTGGCAATCGTAGGGCTTGCGATACCTGAGTGTGACCCAGCTCAGCCGCGCACGGCAAGGGCCTGTGCTGCGGGGGGGGGGGGGGGAGGCACGCCGTCCGGCGGCAGATACGACACGACCGGTGTCCGCGGACACCGGTCGTGGAGGAGGAGAGCCGCCTGTCGGAATCGAACCGACGACCTTCTCATTACGAGTGAGATGCTCTACCGACTGAGCTAAGGCGGCGACGTGCCCGACCAGCCTACGACACCGGGGACCGGCGATCGTGCACCGGTCAGGAGCGGTCGGCCGGGAGTCGCAGGGCCACGGTGAGCGCCTCGACGGCGATCTGCGGCTTCACGTTCTGCTCCAGCGCCGTCCGGCAGGCCAGGACGGCGTCGATCCGCCGCAGCGCGCCCTCGGCGCCGATCCGCGCGGCCAGCTCGGCCGCGTCGGCCCGCCGGTCCGGGTGGGCCAGCGGCGGCGCCTCTCCCCCGGCCTCCCGCTCCGCGGCGAGCACCAGCGCGTCCCGGTACAGCGCGGCGAGATCGACCAGGGCGCGGTCGAGCGAGTCGCGGCCGAGCCGGGTGGCCCGGGACTTCTGCCGCTTCTCCAGCTCCTTGAGCTGCCCGGCGCCGCGGCTGGCCGCGGCGACGCCCGGCCCGCGGGCCCCCACCCCGAGGCTGGCCTTGACCGCCTCGGTCTCCGCCCCGTCGAGGGCTGCACTGGCCTGGTCGGACTCCTCCTTGGCGGCGGCGACCAGATCGTCGGCGGCGTTGAGGCAGGCGGCCAGCGACACGAGCGAGAGCGGGACGTCCAGCACCGCCTTGCGGGAGAGCCGGGCGTTCTCGTCGCGGGCCAGGTGCCGGGCGCGTCCGACGTGCCCACCGGAGGCCGCGGCCGCCCAGGACGCCATGGCCGCGTCGATGCCGTCACGCTCCACGAGGACGTCGGCGATCGCGTCGACCGGTGGCGTGCGGAGCGCGACGACGCGGCACCGCGAGCGGATGGTCACCATGATGTCGTCGGGGTGCAGGCTCGGCGTGCAGAGCATCACCACCGTCCGCGGCGGCGGCTCCTCCAGCATCTTCAGGACGGCGTTGGCGGCGTGCTCGGTCATCCGGTCGGCGTCCTCGACGACGATGACCTGCCAGCGGCCCTGCGACGGGGCCCGGCCGGCGAGGCGCACCAGCTCGCGGGCCTCCTTGGCACCGATCGACAGCCCGTCGGGGACGATCACCGCGACGTCGGCGTGCGTGCCGGCGAGCACCGTGCGGCAGGCGTGGCAGGTGCCGTCACCGCCGTCCGGGCACTGGAGGGCCGCGGCGAACGCCCGGGCGGCCACCGACCGGCCGGAGCCCGGCGGTCCGGTGAACAGCCAGGCGTGGGTCATGGCCGCCGGGTCCTCGATCGCGCCGCGCAGCACCGCGATGACGTCGTCCTGACCGACCAGGCCGTTCCAGACGGTCACCGGGACGCCGCCGGGTCCAGCAGCGCGGCCACGCGGTCGCGGACGTCGGCGGCGAGCTCCTCGGCACGGCGGGTGGCGTCGAGCACGAGGTAGCGGCCCGGCTCCGCGGCGGCCAGCTCGAGGAAGGTCTGCCGGACCCGCTCGTGGAAGTCCAGCGACTCGGCCTCCATGCGGTCGGCGGCGGCCCGGCCGCGGGCGCGGGCCAGCCCGGTCTCCGGCGGGAGGTCGAGCAGCACGGTCAGGTCGGGGACGAGACCCTCGGTGGCCCAGCGGGAGAGCCCGGCCACCTCCTCGCGCGCGATCTCCCGGCCGGCGCCCTGGTAGGCCAGCGAGCTGTCGACGAAGCGGTCGGTGATCACCACCTCGCCGGCGGCCAGGGCCGGGAGCAGGACGGCGGCGGTGTGCTGCGCCCGGTCGGCGGCGTAGAGCAGCGCCTCGGCGCGGGGCCCCAGCGCGAGATCGGCGCGGTCCAGCAGGAGCTGCCGGATGACGCCTCCGGCGGGGGTGTCGCCGGGCTCGAAGGTGGCCCGGACCGCGTGCCCGGCCGCGGTCAGCCACTCCGTGAGCAGCCGCACCTGCGTGGACTTGCCCGCGCCCTCGCCGCCCTCGAAGGCGAGGAACGCACCCGGTCGGTCGGCGGTGCGGATGGCGGGCTCCCGGGGGTGCGGCGGATCTCGGGCGCGGGCCGGGCGGGCCGGTCGCGCGGGCGCCACGGTACCGGCCGGCGGTGACGGTCCCGGTCCGCTCGTAGGGTCGGCACGTGACCGACGCGGACGCGTGGGACCCCGTCCAGTACCTGCGGTTCGGCGACGAGCGGGCCCGGCCGTTCGTCGACCTGCTGGCCCGGGTGGGGTCGGTCGATCCCGGGGTGGTCGTCGACCTCGGGTGCGGTGAGGGAGCGCTCACGGCCGGGCTGGCGCAGCGCTGGCCGCGGGCGCGGGTGACCGGGATCGACTCCTCCGCGGAGATGCTCGCGGCCGCGGCGGTGCACGCGGTGCCGGGACGGGTCGACTTCGTGGCCGGCGACGTGCGGGAGTGGCGTCCGGCGGGACCGGTCGACGTCCTCGTCACCAACGCCGTCCTGCACTGGGTGCCCGGCCACGAGGAGCTGCTCGGCCGCTGGGCGCAGCAGCTGGCCCCGGGTGGCTGGCTGGCGCTGCAGGTGCCGGGCAACCACGCGGCCCCCACGCACCGGCTGCTCGCCGAGCTGTGCACGGACGAGCGGCTCGCCGGGGCCGCTCCCCCACCCCGGCCGGTGCTCGACCCCGCCGGGTACCTGGCGGTGCTCGAGGCGGCGGGGTTGCGGGCCGAGGCGTGGGAGACCACGTACCTGCACGTGCTGTCCGGCCCGGACCCGGCGCTCGGCTGGGTGCGCAGCACCGTCCTGCGTCCGGTGCTCGCCCGGCTGGACGACGGCGAGGCCGCGGAGCTGACCGCCGCGTACGCCGCGGCCCTCCGGCTGGCCTACCCACCACGGGCGGACGGGACGACGGTGCTGCCGTTCCGCCGCGTCTTCGCCGTCGGCCGGCGCGACGGGTAGCCGCGCCGGCTCCGACGGGGTCAGGCCAGCGGCACCGCGTCCGACGGTGCGGCGGCCTTCTTCTTGGCGGGGGCCTTCTTCGCCGCGGTCTTCTTCGCCGTCGTCTTCTTGGCCGTCGACTTCTTGGTGGCCTTCTTCTTGGCCGGACCGGCGGCGCGGCGGTCGGCGAGGAGCTCGGCGGCGCGCTCCAGTGTGATCGTCTCGACGTCGTCGCCCTTGCGGAGGCTGGCGTTGGTCTCGCCGTCGGTCACGTAGGGACCGAAACGGCCCTCGCGCACGGTGATCGTGCCCTCGGTGACCGGGTCGTTGCCCAGCTCCTTGAGCGGCGCCTTCGCCGCCGCGCGCCCCCGCTGCTTGGGCTGGGCGAAGATCGCCAGCGCCTCCTCGAGCGTGGTGGTGAACAGCTTCTCCTCGCCCTCGATCGAGCGGGAGTCGCTGCCCTTCTTGAGGTAGGGCCCGTAGCGGCCGTTGAGGGCCTGGATCTCCTCGCCGTCGGGCGCGACGCCGACGGTCCGCGGCAGGCTGAGCAGCTTGAGCGCGTCCTCGAGGGTGACCGTCTCCGGGGACATCGAGGCGAACAGGCTCCCGGTCCGCGGGGACTCCTTGCTGCCCTCGGGGACGACGGTGGTGACGTAGGGCCCGTACCGGCCGGCCTTCACCACGACGGGGTGGCCGGACTCCGGGTCGGTGCCCAGCTCGCGGTCGCCGGACGGGGCCTCGAGCAGCTCGCGGACCTTCTCGTCGGTGAGCTCGTCGGGGGCGAGGTCCTCGGGGATGCTGACCCGGCCGCCGTCCTCACCGGCCTGCAGGTAGGGACCGTAACGGCCCACCCGGACCACGACCGGCTCGCCGCCGGGTCCGGTGGCGCGCAGCGGGATCGAGTTGACGCCGCGGGCGTCGATCTCCTCCAGCCGCTGACCGATGACCTGCTTGAGCCCGCCGGCCTGCGCGATGGCGCCGGCGTGGCCGCCCTCGCCGCCGAAGTAGAACTCGGTCAGCCAGGTGACGCGCTGCAGGTTGCCGCCGGCGATCTCGTCGAGCTCCTCTTCCAGCGAGGCGGTGAAGTCGTAGTCGACGAGCTGGGCGAAGTGCTGCTCGAGCAGGTTCACCACCGCGAACGCCACGAACGAGGGCACCAGCGCGGCGCCCTTCTTCCAGACGTACCCGCGGTCCTGGATGGTCTGCATGATCGACGCGTAGGTCGACGGGCGGCCGATCCCGAGCTCCTCCAGCCGGGCGACCAGGCTCGGCTCGGTGTACCGGGACGGCGGGCTCGTCGTGTGCCCCTTGGCGTCGAGCTGCTGGGTGTCCAGCTGCTGACCGCGCTCGACGCGGGGCAGCCGGCGCTCGGCGTCGTCGCTGCCCTGGTCGTCGTCGCCGGTCGAGCTGCCCTCGTCGCGGGACTCGACGTAGGCGCGCAGGAACCCGGGGAAGGTGATGGTGCGGCCGCTGGCGGTGAACTCGACGGCCTCGTCGGTGGCGCTGCGGCCGGCCAGCCGGATGCTCACCGTCTGGCCCACGGCGTCGGCCATCTGCGAGGCGACCGTGCGCTGCCAGATCAGCTCGTAGAGCCGGAACTCGTCGCGGGCGAGCTGGCCGGAGAGCTGGCCGGGGGTGCGGAAGCTGTCGCCGGCGGGGCGGATGGCCTCGTGCGCCTCCTGCGCGCCCTTGGCCTTCTTCGCGTACCGCCGGGCCTCGGCCGGGACGTAGGCGTCGCCGTACAGCTCGCGGGCCTGGGTGCGCGCGGCGTTGATCGCCTCGTTCGACAGGTTCGTCGAGTCGGTGCGCATGTAGGTGATGTGGCCGTTCTCGTACAGCCGCTGCGCCACCCGCATGACCTGCGCCGACGACCAGCCGAGCTTGCGGCCGGCCTCCATCTGCAGGGTCGAGGTGGTGAACGGCGCGTACGGGCGGCGCCGGTAGGGCTTCTCGTCGACCCGGCTGACGGTGACCTGGCGGCCCTCGAGGCGGGCCGCGAGCCCCCGTGCGCCGGCCTCGTCGAGGTGCACGACCTCACCGGTGACCCGGCCGGTCGCGGGGTCGAAGTCGCGGCCGGTGGCGACCCGGCTGTCGTCGACGCTGACCAGCTTGGCGCGCAGCGTCGTCGGCTCGCCCGCGTCGGCGCCGGTGGTCCTCCCGGGGACGGCGAAGGTGCCCTCCAGGGACCAGTAGTCCGCGGCGTGGAAGGCCATCCGCTCGCGCTCCCGCTCGACCACGATGCGGGTGGCGACCGACTGCACGCGGCCGGCGGAGAGCTTCGGCAGCACCTTCTTCCACAGCACGGGGCTGACCTCGTAGCCGTAGAGGCGGTCGAGGATGCGGCGGGTCTCCTGCGCGTCGACCAGGGCGGTGTCGAGCTCGCGCGGGTTGGCGACGGCGCGGGCGATGGCCTCCGGGGTGATCTCGTGGAAGACCATCCGGCGCACCGGGACCCGGGGCTTGAGGGTGTCGACCAGGTGCCAGGCGATGGCCTCGCCCTCGCGGTCCTCATCGGTGGCGAGATAGACCTCGCTGGCCTGCTTCACCAGCTGCTTGAGCCGGCTGACCTGCTGCTTGCGGTCAGGGCTGACCACGTAGAGCGGCTCGAAGGAGTTGTCGACGTCCACCCCGAGCCGCGCCCACGCGGCTCCCTTGTGCTCGGCCGGGACGTCGGCCGCGTTGCGCGGCAGGTCGCGGATGTGCCCGACGCTGGCCTCGACGACGTAGCCCGCGCCCAGGTACCCGGCGATCTTGTTCGCCTTGGTCGGCGACTCCACGATGACCAGCGGGCGACCACCGGCCGCGGCGGTACGCCTGCGGGCAGGGGTGCTCGTCCCGCCGGCGGTGTCGCCGGCGGTCTCGGTCGTCTCGGTCTTCGTGGGGGCCACGGTGCTCCTGTCGGTGGTGCTCTGGCTGCGGGCTCCGGCGGTCGGGACACCGGAGGACGCGTGCTGCGCGTCCGCCCTCGGCGAGGCCACGGTAGGCCACGACCCCGTTACGACACCGGGTGGCGACCGTGCGTGGGCGTGCCGACACCCGGTCCAATGGACGGCGCGCGCTCCGTGTTCCCGGGCTCACCCGTCGTGGGTGCCGGCCACCACCTCCCCGATGGCGGCCAGCGTCGGACGGTCGGCGTCGTAGTAGTCGCCGTGCGTCATGTCCCCCTCGGTGGGCAGGCGGACGGCGTCGAGTCCGGTGTCCGGGTCCCACGTCTGGCCGCCGTGGATCTCCGCCCAGGTGACGACGTCCAGGCCCCCCGACGCCTCGTAGATCTCGTCGACCTCGAACCCCTCGCGGTCGTTGTCGACGCCGGGGCTGCCCATCAGCACCACGGCGTCCGCGGCCAGGTCACCAGGCCGGTACGCCGCCTCGTCGGTCACCACGGTCCCGTAGCTGTGCGCCACCACCGTCACGCGCGCCGGGTCCGGCGACCGGGTGGCGGCGAGGCCGTCGAGGGCGCGGTCGAGCGCCGCTCCGCCGGTCTGCGCCGCCTGCTGCTCCACGCCGAGCGGGGCGTTCACCGGCGGCCGGTAGCCGAGGTAGGCGACGGTCGCGACCGCCAGTCCGGGTGCCGCGGCGACCGCGGCGTCCCGGACGGCAGCCGCGTCGTCGGCGACGTCGTCCAGCTCCCCGATGGGGTCGTTGCCCACGCCGGGGACGAGGACGCCGATGGCCTCGGCGGTGTCGAGATCGCCCACGGACAGCGCGACGAGCTCCTGCTCGGGCGCGAACTGGAGGAGCTGCACCACCTCCCCGGCCTCCTCCCGCGCCCGGATCTCGTTCTGCGTCGCATGGGCCACGGCCCGGGTCGTGTCGTCGAGGAGCGCGTCGTCGAGCAGCAGCCGGTTCGCCCGGTCCCGCGCCCAGGCCGGGACGCCGTCGAGCACCCCGACGAGGCCGGGCTCGGCGTCGATCCAGTGGTGGCGCTGCTCCTCGGACAGCGCTGCCCACCACGCCGCCACCTCCGGCGGTGACACCGGCGGTCGGGGCGTGGCCGCGGGGACCCCGATCCCCGCCGCGAGGTCGCCGGGGGTCGCCGGGACCGCCCCGCCGACGACGCCCACGGCACCCAGCAGCGCGAGGGCCTCGCCGGCCTGGTCGGTGGCGACGCGGGCCCAGCTCCGGGCGGCGGCGGCGTCCTCCGCCGCCCGGGCAGCGGCCGCCGCCTGCTCGCCGATCTGGGCATACTGCCGGGCGAGAGCCACCGCGGGGTCGGGCCCGACCTCGAGGGCGACCGGTGGCAACGGTCCGGGCACGCCCTGCTCGTCCAGGGCGACCGGCACGGCCGCCGCGGCGGCTCGGGCCAGGAGGGCCTGTTCGGCGGCGCGGGTGGCGGAGAGCACCACCAGGTCGGCGAGCGGCCTCGTCCGGCCCAGGGCGGCGGTGACCTCGGTGACGACGGTGGAGAGGCGGACGAGGGTCTCGGCGGCCACCCGACCGGCGTCGCCCGACCAGCAGTCGGTGGCCCGCAGCGTCCGGCCCACCAGCTCCATCCGCGCCCGCCAGGACACCAGCCGCTCGCCGACCGAGTCCAGGGTCGTGACCGCGTTGCCCAGCAGCCGGGTGTCCCAGGCCGCGATCGCCGACAGCCCGCTGCTCACGAGCCCCGGACCCCGGCCGTCGCGTACAGGTTGCGGTCGGACAGGGCCGCCTCCAGCTCGCGGTAGGAGAGCACCGCCGCGCGCAGGCCCTGACCCACCGCTGCGGCGTCCTGACCGAGCAGGTCCACCAGCCCGGCCCAGGCGTGCCCCAGCTGCCCGGTCCGTGCAGCGAGCTCGCCGTCGACGGCGGCGCCGAGGGTGTACGCCGCCGACCGGCAGAGCTCGGCCTCGCCGGCGAGTTCGGTGCCGAGGGAGCGGAGCTCGTCGGCCAACTGCTCGAGGGCGTCGAACTGGACGGAGATGGTGGACATGATGGACCTCCCGGCGGTGCGGAGCCGGTCTGGTCGACCGGCGCCGCGGCACGTTAGGCAGCCGTCCCGACACCGGGCCGGTCGTCGTCCACACCCGGCCGGACCGTCCACAGAGCCCGCGCTCCGACCCTGCGGCGCCCCCGGTCGCCGCAGGATCGGGGCGTGCGGTCAGGGAGCGGTGGTGGTCAGCTCGCCGGAGGTCTCGGTGCTCGCGCCACCGACGACCACCGAGCGCCGCTTGGAGACGACGACGGCCGCCACGATCACCGCGGCCGCGGCGAGGGCGATGAGCACCCGGATCCCGGTGTTCTCGTCCTCGCCGAACGACAGGCTGACGACCGCCGGCGAGATGATCAGCGCCACCAGGTTCATGACCTTGATCAGCGGGTTGATCGCCGGGCCCGCGGTGTCCTTGAACGGGTCGCCGACGGTGTCGCCGATGACGGTGGCCGCGTGGGCCTCGCTCCCCTTCCCGCCGTGGGCGCCGTCCTCCACCATCTTCTTGGCGTTGTCCCAGGCACCGCCCGAGTTGGCCAGGAACACCGCCATCAGGGTGCCGGCGGCGATGGCACCGACCAGGTACGCCGCCAGTGGTCCGACCCCGAGGCCGAAGCCGACCGCCACCGGCGCCAGGACCGCCATGAGCCCCGGGGTGGCCAGCTCCCGGAGCGAGTCCTTGGTGCAGATGTCCACGACGCGGCTGTAGTCGGGGCGCTCGCTGAAGTCCATGATCCCGGGGCGGGTGCGGAACTGCTCCCGCACCTCGAACACGACCCGGCCGGCCGCGCGCGACACCGCGCTCACCAGCAGCCCGCTGAAGAGGAACACGACGGACGCCCCGAGCAGGGCGCCCACGATGTTGTTCGGGTTCACCAGGCTGAAGGCGTCCCCGAGGCTGGAGCCGGCATCCCGCAGGGCGACCTGCACCTGGGCGTTGTAGGACCCGAAGAGCGCGGTGGCGGCGAGCACCGCCGTGGCGATCGCGATGCCCTTGGTGATGGCCTTCGTGGTGTTCCCGACCGCGTCGAGGTCGGTGAGCACCCGGGCGCCGTCGTCGTCGATGTCGCCGGACATCTCGGCGATGCCCTGCGCGTTGTCGCTCACCGGGCCGAAGGTGTCCATCGAGACGATGACGCCGGCGGTGGTGAGCAGGCCGCAGCCGGCGAGCGCCACGGCGTAGAGGGCCGCGCCGCCGCCGATGAGGAAGGCCAGGTACACGCCGCCGCCGATGAGGAGCGCGGCGTAGACGGCGCTCTCCAGGCCGAGCGAGATGCCGGAGAGGATCACCGTGGCCGGGCCGGTGAGGGAACTGCGGCCGACGTCCTTGACCGGCTTGCGCGAGGTCTCGGTGAAGTAGCCGGTGAGCTGCTGGATCGCCCCGGCCAGGACGATGCCGACGAGGACGGAGAGGAACCCGAGCACCTGCGGGCTGACCACGGTGTCCTCGAGGTCGGCGACGCTGGGCAGCACGGTGAACGACGCGACCGCCACCAGCACCAGCGAGGCGACCGCCGAGGTGAAGAAGCCCCGGTTGATCGGCGTCATGCCGCTGGAGTCACGGTCGCTCGGGTTGCTGGCGAGGATGCCGACCACCGAGGCGATGACACCGATGGCGGCCACCACCAGCGGGAAGACCATGCCGTCGGCGCCGAGGAAGACCTGGCCCAGGATCAGGGCGGCCACCAGGGTGACGGCGTAGGACTCGAAGAGGTCGGCGGCCATCCCGGCGCAGTCGCCGACGTTGTCCCCCACGTTGTCGGCGATCGTCGCCGCGTTGCGCGGGTCGTCCTCGGGGATCCCGGCCTCGACCTTGCCGACCAGGTCGGCGCCGACGTCGGCGGCCTTGGTGAAGATGCCGCCACCGACACGCATGAACATCGCCAGCAGCGCGCCGCCGAAGCCGAAGCCCTCGAGGACCACCGGCGCCGTCTCGTCGAAGAAGAGCAGTGCCAGCGAGGCGCCGAACAGGCCCAGCCCGATGGTGATCATCCCGACGACGCCGCCGGTGCGGTAGGCGATGCGGAAGGAGGGGACGTAGCCCCCGCCGCGGGCTGCCGCGGCGACCCGGACGTTGCCGCGGGTCGCCAGCGTCATGCCGATGAACCCGACCGCCGCGGAGAAGAGGGCGCCGACGAGGAAGAAGACGGCCCGTCCGAGCTTCGTCCCCCAGCCGCCCTCGGAGACCGGCAGCAGGAGCAGCAGCAGGAACACGACGACGGCGAACGCCCCGAGGGTGCGGAACTGTCTGCGCAGGTAGGCCGCCGCACCTTCCTGCACCGCCCGCGCGATGTCGCGCATGGTCGTCGTCCCCTGGTCGGCGGCCATGACCGCCCGGACCAGGTACGCGGCGAAGGCGAGGGCGGCGAGGGAGATGGCGAGGACGACGACGACCAGCGCCACGTCCCCGCCCGACAGAGCGGTCTCCGGCATGAGGTTCCTCCCAGCGGTCAGCGACTGCCGGGACACACGCGCCCCGGTCGGCGGAGGTCTCGTCCGTCGGCGGGTCTCACCGGGCCGGACGCCGCGCGAGTGTAAGCCAGATCACACCGGCTTCCGGTAGTCCCTGCAGCGAGACCGTTACGGACCGGGGCCGCCACGGGTTGCCGACAGGTGTGACAGTGGTGAGGTGACCGAGCTTGCGAGGTCGCCCGAGGGCACAGCACCGCCGGGCGCGCGAACGCCGAGCGCCGGCGAGGAGGGCGCGTGACGGCGCTCCACCCGGTCCGGCCGGCTCCCCCTCCCGGCACGGACGCCGGCTCCGAGGGGCGTGCCCGACCCACCGGGGTCCTGCCCGGCGCCGAGCTGCTCGACGACCTCCTGGCGGCCACGCCGGAGGAGGAGCACCCGGTCACCCACGTGCACCGGATGCCGGTCCGGGAGAGCAGCACGCTGCCCTGGCCGGCCTGGGTGGCCGCGGACCTGCGCGCTCGCCTGGAGGAGCAGGGTGTCACGGCGCCCTACCGGCACCAGGTCGAGGCCGCGCAGCTGGCGCACGACGGCACGTCGGTGGTCGTGGCGACCGGCACCGCCTCGGGGAAGTCGCTGGCCTACCAGCTGCCGGCGCTCAGCCGCCTGGCCGAGGACGACCGGGCCTGCGTTCTGTACCTGGCGCCGACGAAGGCGCTGGCGCGTGACCAGCTGGCCTCGGTGGCCGCGCTGGCGGGCCCCTCGGTCCGGCCGGCGGCCTACGACGGCGACACCGCGATGGAGGAGCGCGACTGGGTGCGCCGTCACTCGCGGTGGATCGTGACCAACCCCGACATGCTCCACCGCGGGATCCTGCCGGCCCACCAGAAGTGGTCCTCCACGCTGCGGCGGGTGGCCTACGTCGTCGTCGACGAGTGCCACGCCTACCGGGGGGTCTTCGGGTCGCACGTCGGCCACGTGCTGCGCCGGCTGCGCCGGATCTGCCGTCGCTACGGCGCCGAGCCGGTGTTCGTGCTCGCGTCGGCGACGGTCAGCGACCCGGCCGGAGCGGCCGGCCGGCTGGTCGGCGCCCCCGTGGTGGCCGTGACCGAGGACGGCTCACCACGGCCGGGCGCCACGTTCGCGCTGTGGGAGCCGCCGCTGACCGAGCGGCTCGGTGAGCACGGCGCCCCGCTGCGCCGGTCGGCGGCCCACGACGCGGCGTCCCTGCTGGCCGACCTGGTGGAGCGGGAGGCCCGGACGCTGGCGTTCGTCCGGTCGCGGCGCAGCGCCGAGTCGGTCGCCGACCAGGCCCGGCGGGTGCTCGTCGAGCGGGGCCGCGCGGACCTGGCCGCTCGGGTCGACTCCTACCGGGGCGGCTACCTGCCCGAGGAGCGCCGCGAGCTGGAGCGCGCCCTCTCCTCCGGCGAGCTCCTCGGGGTGGCCACCACCAACGCCCTCGAGCTCGGCATCGACATCGCCGGGCTGGACGCGGTCGTCCTCGCCGGCTACCCGGGCACCCTGGCCTCGCTGTGGCAGCAGGCGGGACGCGCCGGCCGGGCGCAGCGCGAGTCGCTGGTGGTGTTCGTCGCGCGCGACGACCCGCTGGACCACTACCTGGCCCACCACCCCCGCGCGGTCTTCGGCCGGCCGGTGGAGGCGACCGTGACCGACCCGAGCAACCCCTACGTGCTCGGTCCCCAGCTGTGCTGCGCGGCGGCCGAGCTGCCGCTCGTGCCGGCCGACCTCGCCGAGTTCGGCGGCCCGGCCGCGGAGGCCCGGATCGAGGAGCTCGTCGCCGAGGGGCTGCTCCGGCGGCGACCGACCGGCTGGTACTGGGCCGGGCGCGGCCGTCCGGACGTGGACATCCGCGGGGACGGCCACGCCCCGGTGGCGATCATCGAGGGCGCGACCGGCCGGCTCCTCGGCACCGTCGACGGTGGCGCCGCGCACTCCACGGTCCACACCGGCGCGCTGTACGTGCACCGCGGCGAGACCTTCGTCGTCGACGAGTACGACGTCGAGGAGGCCATCGCGGTCGT
This sequence comes from Blastococcus sp. TF02A-26, assembly GCF_003319125.1. Classification (GTDB taxonomy): domain Bacteria; phylum Actinomycetota; class Actinomycetes; order Mycobacteriales; family Geodermatophilaceae; genus Trujillonella. Next base: position 60,511 of record NZ_QOHG01000013.1, read on the forward strand.
GCACCCGGAGTCGCCGGAGTGGACCACCGTGGCCCGGGACGTCACCGACCTCTCCGTGGTCGACGTCGACCGCTCCCGCCGGCTGCGGACGGTCACCGCGCACACCGGCGTCGTGGACGTGGTGAACCAGGTCGTGGCCTACCAGCGCCGCCGGCAGGGCACCGGCGAGGTCCTCGCCGAGTTCCCGCTGGACCTGCCGGCCCGCCAGCTGCGCACCCGCGCGGTCTGGGTGACGCTCGACGAGCGGGCGGTCGCCCGGGCGGAGGTGGACGACGCGACGCTGCCCGGCGCCCTGCACGCCGCCGAGCACGCGGCGATCGGCATCCTGCCGCTGCTGGCGACCTGCGACCGCTGGGACCTCGGGGGGCTCTCGACCGCCCTGCACCCGGACACGGGCGTCGCGACGATCTTCGTCTACGACGGCCACCCCGGCGGCGCCGGTTTCGCCGAGCGGGGGTTCGCCGCGCTGCGCCGGTGGCTGCAGGCCACCCGCGCGACCATCGCCAGCTGCGAGTGCGAGAGCGGCTGCCCCTCCTGCGTGCAGTCGCCCAAGTGCGGCAACGGCAACGACCCGCTGGACAAGGCCGGCGCCGTTCGGGTGCTCGACGTCGTCCTCGACGAGCTGGCCGCCGCCGACGAGCGGACCGGGCCAGCGCGCGACGACGACCTGCTCGACGACGGGGCCGACGACGACCCGGTCGTGGAGGCCGCCACCGTCGCTCCGCCCGCCGCCGACGTCCGCGAGGACGACCTCGTCTTCTGAGGGACCGACCTCGGGTTCGACCGGGCCCGCCCGGGCCCGTGCGACGGCCTGCCGGGTGCCCAGCGGCCCCAGGTGCACCGACACCTCGACGGTGACCGCCACGACGGCGCCGTCGCCGACGGCGCAGCTGCGCAGGGTGGCGCCGTTGGCCTGCGCCACCTCGCCGGCGACGGCACAGGCTCCCGGGTCGCCCACCACCGCCCGGCCCGCGCCGGCGAGCGCCGCCAGGTCGGCGGCGGCCGTCGCCCGGTGCCGGGCGGTGACCGCGGCGCCCACCAGGACGGCGGCCACGCCGATCGCCGCCAGCACGCCGCTGAGCGCGACGGCCCACACGGTGGCCGAGCCCCGCTCGCGGTCCGCCCGGCCCGTCATCCGGCGGTCTCCGGCACCGCCCCCGGCTCCAGCTCGGCCACCGCAGTGGCGCTGACCCGCACGGTGAACGGCACCGGTCCGAGCGGTGGGACCACCGCGGTGACGGTCACCCGCACCCGGTCGCCCTCCACCACCACCGCGGTCGTGGCCCCCTCGGGCGCGGCCCGGCCGACGACCGCCCGCACGGCGGCGACGTCGTCGCCCCGCGCCGCCGCCCGCGCCCCCTCGCGAGCCGCGTCCACGCACCGCAGGTGCGCGCCCACGACCACGACGGCGGAGACCGCGGCGGCCAGCACCAGGAGCAGGACCGGGAGCACCACCGCGGTCTCGGCGGTGACCATCCCGGCCTCGCCGCGGAGGCGGCGGTACGGCGTGGGCACGGTCAGGACAGCGTGGCCAGGGCGGTCGCGACCAGGTCGGTGAGCGCGGTGACGATCGACCCACCGGTCACCACCTTGTAGAGCACCGCGGCGAACGCGCAGGCGGCGATCGTGCCGACCGCGTACTCCGCGGTGCTCATGCCCGCCTCCGGCTCCGCGACGAGCTGCGCCCAGCGGCGGCGCAGGCCCGCGGGCGGCTCCGTCGCGTCCGCCGCCTCCGTCTCCTCGGTTCGGATCGGATCGGTCTCCTCGTGCGTCCCCATGGCTCCTCCTCGCGTCAGCGGCCCACCGTCGGGGCCCGGCACCGCGACCCTTCCGGCGAGCCGGGCCCGGATGGGCGGGCCGGCGCACTCTGTGGAGGACCGCGGTCCCTGTGGACGCAGGGCTGCTCACGGCAGGACCTCGCCGGCGATCCCGAGCACCACGGGGGCGATCCCGAGGCAGACGAAGGCCGGGAGGAAGCAGGCGCCGAGCGGGGCGAGCACCCAGACCCCCGCGGAGCGCACGCGGGCCTCCGTGGTGGCCCGCAGCGCGACGCGGGAGTCCGCGGCGAGGGCCCGCAGCGCCGCGATGACGGTGGACCCCGACTCCCCGGCGCGGGACACGACCCGTCCGAGACCGGCGACCGGCGGGGTCACGCTCGTCCACGCCGCGGCGGCCTCCGACCCCAGCCGGTAGCGGCCGGCGACCACCGCGAGCTCGGCCGCCAGCGGACCGTGCAGCGCACCGGCCACGGCCGCGAGCGCCCCGCCGACCGGCAGGCCGGCCGCGAGGCAGACCGCGAGCAGGTCGCAGGCCACGGGGAACTCGTCCTCGGTCGCCATCCGGTCGCGGCGGGCGTCCGCGCCGTCCGCTCGGCGCAGCGCCCGGTCGGAGCCGACCCCGACGACCGCGCCGGCGACCACGCCCGCGACGCCGCCGAGGAGCAGCACCGTGCCGCAGACGGCGGCTGCGGTCAGCAGCGCACGGGTCCCCGGGCCCCGCGTCCGGCCGCGCGGGTCCTCGGACCGGGCCGGTGCCCGCGCGCGGACGAGCGCGCGGACCCGGTCGCTGCCGACCGGCGCGGACCACACCAGCAGCGCCGCCGCGCCGGCGGCCAGCACGACCGGGAGGGAGCCCGCGGTGCTCACGGCGTCACCCGCGCGACCAGGCGGGCGGTCCAGGCCAGCCCGGCCGCCTCCAGCGCCACCCCCAGGACCAGCAGGACCTGACCGGTGCCGGTCGTGGTCAGCACCCGCCACGGATCCGCGCCGATCCCGCCGCCCATGAGGAGGGCGAGCACCGGCAGTCCCGCCAGCAGCGCGGCGCTGGCCCGTGGACCGGCCAGGGCCGAGCGCAGCTCCAGCCGGTGTCGCCGGCGGGCGCGCAGGTCGTCCTCCACGGCACCGACCACGGCGGACAGCGAGCAGCCGGTCCGGACGCTGAGCCGGGCGGCGGCGGCCACCCGGGCCACCGCCGCGTCCCAGGCCCCGGCGTCGCGATCCGGCGCCGGGAACGAGGCGGGCGCCCGGACCGCCCGGAGCAGCGCCTCCGCCACGGCTCCGTCCCCGCACGCGGCGCCGGCGGCCGCTGCTGCGTCCTCGAGCGGCCGCCCGCTACGCAGCTCCGCGGCCAGCGCACCGAGCGCCTCCGTGAGGCCGGCGACGCGTTCCTCCTCGACCCTCGCGCGACCCCGTCGTCGCCGCCCCAGCACCGCGGCGGCCGCTCCCGCCGCGGCCAGTCCGGCGACCACCGGGGTGCTCAGCGCCGCGCCCGCGAGCGCCGCCAGCACCGCCGCCGTCGCGGGCAGCGGCACGGCGTCGGTGCACGACGCCGACCGGCGGATCGGCGGCAGCCGGACCACGGGACGCCGGGCCGGCCACGACAGCACCGCGGCGGCGAGGAGGAGGACGGCCGGAGCCACCGCCCGGGCGGTCACCGGACGCCACCGCCGAGCAGGTCGTCGAGCCGGTCCCGGCCCGGGCACCGAGCGCCATCCGCCCGCCAGGCCGGCTCGACCACGATCAGTTCCCCGGCCCGGCGGAACACCCCGAGCTCCGCCACCCGGCGCACGCCGGCCCGGCGCCGCAGGTGGACGACGACCGCCAGCGCGGCGGCGGCCTGGCTGTGCACCGCCACCCGGTCGAGCCCGGCCGCCACGCCCAGCGCCTCCAGGCGGGCCGGCACCTCCGTCGGCCGGTTCGCGTGCAGCGTGCCGCAGCCTCCGTCGTGGCCGGTGTTCAGCGCCGCGAGCAGATCGGTCACCTCCGCGCCCCGGACCTCGCCGACGACCAGCCGGTCCGGCCGCATGCGCAGCGCCTGGCGGACGAGGTCCCGCAGCTCCACCGCCCCGACGCCCTCCACGTTGGCCGCGCGGGTGACCAGCCCGACCACGTGCGGGTGGTCCGGCGCGAGTTCCGGCGCGTCCTCGCAGACCACGATCCGCTCCGCCGGGTCGACGATCCCCAGCAGCGCCGAGAGCAGCGTCGTCTTGCCCGAGCCGGTGCCCCCGGTGACCAGGAACGCCGACCGCGCGGCCACGACCGCCCGCAGGAGGTCGGCCGACTCCCCCGGGAGAGTCCCGCGGTCGACCAGGTCGTCCAGTCCCAGGGAACAGCGGCGGAGCACCCGCAGGGACAGGCAGGTGCCCCGCGCCGAGACGGGGAAGAGGACGGCGTGCAGGCGGGTGCCGTCGGGCAGCACGGCGTCCACCCACGGCGCGGCGTCGTCGAGCCGGCGCCCGGCCGCCGCGGCCAGCCGGACCGCGAGCCGCCGCACCGCGTCGTCGTCGGGAAACCGCACCGCGACGCGCTCCAGGCCGCGACCGCGGTCGACCCACACGTCGTCGGGGCCGTTGACGAGGACGTCACTGGTGCCCGGTTCCCGCAGCAGGTCCTCCAGCGGTCCGGCACCGGCGAGCTCGTCGACCGCGGCACGCACCGCCGAGAGGACGCTGACGTCACCGGTCAGGCCGCCGGCCTCCTCCCGCACGAGGGCCGCCACCGCCGACCGGGTGGGCGGCTCGGGGACCGTGGCCAGACGGGCCCGCACCCGCTCCACCAGCGGCGCGCCGGTCACGGCACCGCTCCTGACCGGGACAGTGCCCCGAGCACGGCGCGGGCAGCGGCTCCGGCCGGGGACCGCGCACCGACCGGTGGCGGCTCGCCGCGTTCCCCGCGCACCGTCGCCGACCGGTCGTGCGCGAGCTCGGCCAGCACCGGCCGGCCGACCACGTCGGCCACCTCGTCGGGGGCCAGGCCACCGGGGACGCGGCGGACCACGAGCCGCGCCGAGCTCCAGGGTGAGCTCTCCGGGCCGTCCACCAGCACGCGGGCAGCACAGGCCGCGCGGACCCTGGCCGGCACGACGAGCACCGCCAGGTCGGCCTCGGCGAGCACCGCCTCCGCGACGCCGTCGGCCGGCAGCGGCCCGCGGGGCAGGTCGACGACGACGGGCCAGCCACCGGCGCGTCCGGCGTCCACCACCGCGGCCACGGCCTCCGGGCACGGCGCGACGGCCGCGGACCGTGACGCGGCGAGGACCCCGACCCCGGCGACGGTCGGCAGCGCCGCCATCACCGCCTCCCCGGAGACCCGGCCGCGGAGCCCGTCCAGGTCGGGCCAGCGCAGCCCCTCGGCGTTCTCCACCCCCAGCAGGAGGTCCAGGCCGCCGCCCCACGGGTCGCCGTCCACCAGCAGCGATCCCCCGCGCCCGGCGGCGACGAGGGCGACCGCCGTGGCGAGGGTGCTGGCGCCCGCTCCCCCGCACGCTCCACCCACGACCACGAGGGACCCGCGCTCGACGGGCTCGCGCAGCGCCGCGCCCGCCCGCCCGAGCACCCAGGACTCGTCGGCCGGCAGCACCGCCACCCGCTCGGCGCCCAGTTCCACGGCCGCGGCCCAGCCCGCGGGTGGCAGGTCGGCCCGGGCGACGACCACGACGCCGGGCCGTCTCGGGAGCGCGCGGACCGGAGCCGAGCCCAGCGCGTCCGCGCCGAGCAGCACCAGCGGCGCCTCGCGGTGCGCCCGCCGCAGCGCCGGACCGGCGGTCGCCACCTCCGGCTCGACGCCGGCGGCCGCCAGCAACCGGAGGGTCTCGTCGAGGAGCTCGTCGTCGGCGCTCACGAGCAGGGGTCGGACCGGGTGTGGAGAGGACACCCGGCCAGCTCAGGGCGGAGTCGGCGGGGACGCGAGAGTCCCGTGGGATCTGTGGATGACCCGAACGGGTGTGGACACCGGGATGGCGCGGGTCACACCCGGGGCCTCCCCTTACAGTCGTGAACCGTGACCCGCGCAGCGGCGTTCTTCGACCTGGACAAGACGATCATCGCCAAGTCCAGCACCCTCGCCTTCGGGCGGCCCTTCTTCGAGGGCGGGCTGATCAACCGCCGCACCGTGCTGAAGGGCGCCTACGCGCAGTTCGTCTTCTCCCTCGCCGGCGCCGACGCCGACCAGATGGAGCGGATGCGTGCGCAGATCACCCGGATGTGCACCGGGTGGGACGTCGCGACCGTGCACGACATCGTCCGCGAGACGCTGCACGAGATCGTGGACCCGCTGGTCTACGCCGAGGCCGCCGATCTGATCGAGGCGCACCGGGCCGCCGGCCGGGAGATCGTCATCGTCTCCAGCAGCGGTGCGGAGATGGTGGAGCCGATCGGCGAGATGCTCGGGGCCGACCGGGTCGTGGCGACCCGGATGGTGACCGTGGACGGCCGCTACACCGGCGAGATCGACTTCTACGCCTACGCGGAGAACAAGGCGGTCGCGATGCGGGAGGTCGCCGCCGAGAGCGGCTACGACCTGGCCGACTGCTTCGCCTACAGCGACTCGGTCACCGACCTGCCCATGCTCGCGGCCGTGGGGCACCCGACCGCGGTCAACCCCGACCGGGGCCTGCGCAAGGCCGCCGCCGAGCGCGGCTGGCCGGTGCTGGAGTTCAGCCGTCCGGTGTCGATCCGCTCCCGCTTCGGGCCGACGGCTCCGGTCGTCACCGGTGCCGCGATGGGTGTGGGCGCGGCGGTCGTCGGGCTCGCCTGGTACGCCCGGCGTCGTGCGCTGCGGGAGGCGGCCGGGCCGCCGACCACCCCGGCGCCACTGCCCGGTCGACGCCGCCGCCGGGGCGCCTGACCACTCGCGCGTCCCTGCTCGCCCGGCGGGTCACCACCCCCGGCGGGGCGCGCTGCGCCATCCTCGGGGACCGTGCTGACGGTCCCACTCGCCTGGACGACGGTGCTCGCGGCCGCCGTCGCGGCGGCGCTGTTCGGGCAGACCGCCCGCACCGGGATCCACCCGCGGGGACCACGGCGGACGACGCTGCGCACCCGCGTGGGGCTCGCCGTCTCGATGTCCGGGCCGTGGCTGGTGCTGCTGGCCGGGATCGGTACGGGCGCGGCGACCGGGGCGTGGACGGCGGCGGCGGCCGGGACGTTCGCCGCGGTGGTCGCCGTCGCCCTCACCGGGCTGGCGCTCGCACCCCGCTGAGCACCCGGCACCGCCCCGCTGAGCGCCCGGCCGCGCCGCACCGCTCAGCCACGCAGCAGTGCTCAGCCGCGCAGGATCGCCTCCGCGACCGCGAGACCCTCCAGGGCGCCGTGCTCGGTGGCCCGGCAGCAGTGCACCAGCCAGCCGGCCAGCCCCTCGGGCCCCCCGGTGGCGTAGCCGGCCAGTGCGGTGGCGTAGGCGTCGGCGCCCAGCTCCGCGAAGCCCATCTCCGGGACGGAGACGGCCTTGGGGTCCAGCCCCCGGACGATGCCGGTCAGGCGGCCCGCCGCCCGGGCGACCACGCCGTCGGCGCTGCCGAAGGGGGCGAGCGCGGCCAGCTCGCCGTGCACCAGGCCCGCCACGAGGACGGCGGGGACCGTGCTCGTGCCGGTCACCACGGTGAACAGCGACGTCAACCGCGGGCCCGCGTGCGGTCGGGGCCGGCCCAGCTCCGCCCGGTCGACGAGGTCCGCGGCGGCGAGCGCGTGCAGCCGGGCGAGCACCTGCCCGGGCGCCCGCGACCAGGTGTCCACCAGCGAGCCCAGCGCCAGCGAGGCCCGCAGCGCCCCCTGCACCACGGGGTCGTCGACCTGACCGGCCCGCAGGTCGACCAGCGGGACGTCGACCCCCTCCAGCGCCGCCGAGGCGCGGGCGCCGCGCAGCGCGGACTCGGCACTGACCTCGGCCGACCGGTTGCGCATGAGCCGGTGGCGCAGCAGCCGGTCGATCGCCGCCCGGGCGCTCTCCGCGGCATCACGGACGCCCGGCAGCTCCAGCAGCGGGGCCAGCGGATCGGGCGCGGCGGAGCGCGATGCGGCGGCAGGAGCCCCGGGACGGAGGGGGATGGTCACGCCCACGACGGTACGAGGGGTGACCGCGTCCCCGGCCGGCCGGGCCGTCGGGTTGCTCCCGAGCCGCCCCGCGGGAGGCCGGCGCGCCGGGGCGTCCTAGGCTCCGCAGGCCATGTCGCGTCCGCTCACCCTCCTGCTGGTCCGTCACGGGCAGAGCGAGTGGAACGCCGCCGGCCTGCTGCAGGGCCAGACCGCCGACGTCCCGCTCACCGAGCTCGGTCACGCCCAGGCCGCGCGGGCTGCCCGCGAGCTGGCCGGGCTGCGGCCCGGTGCGCTCATCTCCAGCGACCTCCGCCGCGCCGTGCAGACCGCCGAGCACTGCGTGCGCGCGACCGGCCTCGCGGTGAGCACCACCCCGGCGCTGCGCGAGCAGGGGTACGGCGTGCTGGAGGGCCGGCCCTCGCGCGAGCTGTGGGACGTCGTCGACTGGACCGATCCGCACTGGGCGGCCGAGGGCGGCGAGAGCCTGGCCGAGCTCCACGGTCGGGTCGCGGCCTTCCTCGAGCACCTGTGCGCCGAGCCGCCCGCCGACGTCGTGGGGCTGGTGACGCACGGGGACACCATCCGGGCGGCTCAGGCCGTCGCCGGCGGGCTGGGGCCGGACGCGATGCCGGCCGTCACGCCGCACAACGGGACCGTCACGCGCCTGGAGATCTGCCGGTGAGCCGCGTCCTGGTGCTGGGCGGCTCCCGGTCGGGGAAGTCGGCCCACGCGGAGTCCCTCGTCGCCGGGCACGACGACGTCGTCTACCTGGCCGCCTCCGCCCCGGTCACCGGCGACGCCGAGTGGGCCGCGCGGATCGAGACCCACCGCGCCCGCCGGCCCGCCGCGTGGACGACGCTGGAGACCACGGCGCCCAGCGACCTGCTGCGCCGCGGCACGGTGCTCGTCGACAGCGTGACCACCTGGGTCGCCGCGCTGATGGACGAGACCGGCGTCTGGAGCGACGAGCCGGGCGCCGCCGACCGGCTCGTCGACCGCTGCGACGCCCTGGTGAACGCCTGGGCGATGACACCCGCCCACGTCGTCGCGGTCAGCGACGAGGTCGGCCTGGGCGTGGTCCCGGAGACCCGGGCCGGCCGGCTGTTCCGCGACACCCTGGGCACGGTCAACCAGCGGCTGGCCGGCACCGCCGACGAGGTGTGGTTCGTCGTCGCCGGGCTGCCCCAGCGGCTGCGGTGACGCCGCCCCGCCCGCGCTGGGCCGGTCCGTTCGAGTCCGCGGCCCTGCTCACGGTGCTGCGGGTCCCGGCGGCGGCCACCACCTCCGCCCGCGGCGTCCTGCCGTGGGCGCCACTCGTCGGGCTCGTGCTCGGCGGGCCGGCCGCCGGGATCGGCGCGGCCGGCGCGCACCTGGTGTCGCCGCTGACCGGCGCGGTGCTCGCCGTCGCCCTGCTCGCCGCGCTCACCCGGGGGCTGCACCTGGACGGGCTGGCCGACACCGCCGACGGCCTGGGCCCGCTGCGCGGCCGCGAGCGTGCGCTGAAGGTGATGAAGCAGGGCGACGTCGGCCCGTTCGGCGTCCTCACCCTGGTGCTGACGCTGCTCCTGCAGGTCGCGACGGCGGCGGCGCTGCTGGCCGTCGACGGCGGGTGGGTCGCGGTGTGGACGGCGGTGGTGGTCGCCCGTCTGGCGATGACCCGCACCGGGCTGCCGGGGGTGCCCACCGCGGAGGGCTCCTCGCTCGGCCGGGCGGTGGCCGGCACGGTGTCCGTGCCGTGGCTGACCGGGTGGTTCGTCGTCGCCACCGCGCTGGCCGGGGGCGGAGGCTGGCTCGCCGGTGGGGCGGACCGCGCGTGGCAGCTCCCGGTCGCGGTCGTGGGAGGACTGCTCGCCGCGGAGCTGCTGCGCGTCCGGGCCACCGCGCGGCTGGGCGGGGTGAACGGGGACGTGATGGGTGCGACCGGCGAGGTGGCGGCGACCGTCGTCCTGCTGGTCGCCGCCTGCCTCACCTAGACGTCCTCAGCGGCGGCGGAGGAGCCCGCTCACCAGTCCGCCGAGGCCGCCCGCGGGTGCGGGTGCCGCCGCGCGACCCCGGCCCATCCTGCGGCCGGCGCTCATGCCGGTCGAGCGGCCCATGCCCCGCGTGGGGCGTGCCCCGGCGCGGCCGCCCCGGGCGGCTCCGCGCGCAGCGCTCTCTGCAGTGCCCATCAGTCGGTTCAGGATGCTCATGACCCACCTGTACCCAGCCGGTCCGGAGGTGCCCACGGAACCGCCCGGTCCCGGCGTGGCGTCACACCGGGTGACCGGGCTCAGGCCGGTGCCCCCTGCTGGGCGGGGGTCTCCCCGCCCTCCAGGTCGCCCTCGGTGTCCAGGTAGGCCTGCTGGAGCTCGGCCAGCAGCGCCGGGTCCGGCGACGCCCACATCCCGCGGTCGACCGCCTCCAGCAGCCGCTCGGCGATCCCGTGCAGCGCCCAGGGGTTGGACTGCTCGAAGAACTCCCGCTGCTCGGGGTCCAGCACGTACGTCTGGGTGAGCTTCTCGTACATCCAGTCGTCGACGACGCCGGTCGTGGCGTCGTAGCCGAACAGGTAGTCCACGGTCGCCGCCAGCTCGAACGCGCCCTTGTAGCCGTGCCGGCGCATGGCCGCGAGCCACTTCGGGTTGACCACGCGGGCGCGGAAGACGCGGGCGGTCTCCTCCCCCAGCGACCGGGTGCGCACCGACTCCGGCCGGGTGGAGTCACCGATGTAGGCCCGCGGCGCCGACCCGGTCAGCGCGCGGACCGTGGCGACCATCCCGCCGTGGTACTGGAAGTAGTCGTCGGAGTCGGCGATGTCGTGCTCGCGGGTGTCCACGTTCTTCGCCGCCACCGCGATCCGCCGGTAGGCCGCCTCCATGTCCGGCCGCGCCTGCACGCCGTCCAGGTCGCGGCCGTAGGCGTAGCCGCCCCACACCGCGTAGACCTCGGCGAGGTCGGCGTCCCCGCGCCAGTTCCGGCTGTCGATCAGCGACAGCAGGCCGGCGCCGTAGGCGCCCGGCTTCGACCCGAACACCCGGGTGGTCGCCCGCCGGCGGTCCCCGTGCGTCGCCAGGTCGGCCTCGACGTGGGCCTTCACGTGGTTCTGCTCGTCGGACTCCTCGGACAGCCCCGCCACCAGCGTCACCGCGTCGTCCAGCATCGTCACGACGTGCGGGAAGGCGTCCCGGAAGAAGCCGCTGATCCGCACCGTGACGTCGATCCGGGGCCGGCCCAGCTCGTCCAGCGGGATCGGCTCCAGGCCGGTGACCCGGCGGGAGGCGTCGTCCCAGACGGGGCGGACGCCGAGCAGCGCGAGCACCTCCGCGACGTCGTCACCGGAGGTCCGCATGGCCGAGGTCCCCCACACCGACAGGCCCACCGACCGCGGGTACTCCCCCGTGTCGGCCAGGTACCGCGCGACCAGCGACTCGGCCATCGCCTGGCCGGTCTCCCACGCCAGGCGGGAGGGCACCGCCCGCGGGTCGACCGAGTAGAAGTTGCGCCCGGTCGGGAGCACGTTGACCAGCCCGCGCAGCGGCGAGCCCGAGGGCCCGGCCGGCACGTAGCCGCCGTCGAGGGCGTGCAGGGTGGCGTCGAGCTCGTCGGTGGTGCGGGCCAGCCGCGGCACGACCTCGTCGACGGCGAAGCGCAGCACCGCGGCCACCGCGTCGTCGTCCCGGCCGAGCACGTCGCGCACCACGGAGGAGACGGCGTCAGAGGTCCAGCCGGCCGACTCCATGCCCGTGACCAGCCCGGAGGCGAGCTCCTCGACCGCGTCGGTGGCGCGCAGGCCGGCGGAGCCGTCCTCGGTGAGGCCGAGCGCCTCGCGCAGGCCCGGCAGCGCGACGGAGCCGCCCCAGATCTGCCGGGCGCGCAGCATCGCCAGCACCAGCCCGACCCGGTCGTCCCCGACCGGCGGCGAGCCGAGCACGTGCAGCCCGTCGCGGATCTGGGAGTCCTTGATCTCGCAGAGCCACCCGTCGACGTGCAGGATCATCTCGTCGAAGTGCTCGTCGGCCGGGCGCTCGTTCAGCCCCAGGTCCGAGTCGAGCTTGGCCGCCTGCAGCAGCGTCCAGATCTGCGCCCGGACGGCGGGGAGCTTCGCCGGGTCCATCGCCGCGACGTTGGCGTGCTCGTCGAGCAGCTGCTCCAGCCGCGCGATGTCGCCGTAGGAGTCGGCCCGGGCCATCGGCGGCACCATGTGGTCGACCAGCGTGGCGTGCGCGCGGCGCTTGGCCTGCGAGCCCTCGCCCGGGTCGTTGACCAGGAACGGGTAGATCAGCGGCAGGTCGCCGATCGCGGCGTCGGGCGCGCAGGAGGCCGACAGTCCGACGGTCTTGCCCGGCAGCCACTCCATGTTGCCGTGCTTGCCGACGTGCACCAGCGCGTGCGCGCCGAACACCGAGCGCAGCCACCAGTACGCCGCCAGGTAGTGGTGCGAGGGCGGCAGGTCGGGGTCGTGGTAGATCGCGATGGGGTTCTCACCGAAGCCGCGCGGCGGCTGGACCATCACGACGACGTTGCCGGCCCGGAGGGCTGCGAAGACGATGGCCGGGCCATCGGGTCCGGAGTCGTCCACGAACAGCGAGCCCGGCGGCTGCCCCCAGTGCTCGACCATCGCGTCGCGCAGGTCGTCGGGCAGCGTCTCGAAGAAGGCGCGGTACTCCGCGGCGGCGATCCGCACCGGCTGGCCGGACAGCTGCTCCGACGTCAGCCAGTCGGCGTCCTGCCCGCCGGCGGCGATGAGCGCGTGCACGAGCGCGTCGCCGTCGAGGTCCGCCACACCCGGCAGCGCGCCCGGGCCGGAGAACGGGCCGATGTCGTAGCCCGCGCCGGACATCGCCGCGAGCAGCCGCACCACCGACGCCGGGGTGTCCAGGCCGACGGCGTTGCCGATCCGCGAGTGCTTGGTCGGGTAGGCGCTCAGCATCACGACGATGCGCCGCTCGGCCGGCGGCGTGTGCCGCAGCCGCGCGTGGGCGACCGCGGTGCCGGCGACCCGCGCCGCCCGCTCGGGGTCGGCGACGTAGCTGGTCAGGCCGTCGGCGTCGGTCTCCTTGAACGAGAACGGCACGCTGATCAGCCGGCCGTCGAACTCGGGGATCGCGACCTGGTTGCCCACGTCGAGCGGGGAGAGCCCGTCGTCGTCGGCCAGCCAGTCCGCGCGCGAGCGGGTCAGGCAGAGACCCTGGATCACCGGGACGTCGAGCGAGGCCAGCTGGCCGACGTCCCAGGCGCCGTCGTCCCCACCGGCCTGCGCGGTGGCCGGGCGGGCGCCGCCGGCGGCCAGCACGGTCACGACCATCGCGTCGGCGCCGCGCAGCGTCTCCAGCAGGCCCTCGTCGATCGACCGGAGGCTGGAGGTGAAGACCGGCAGCGCCGAGCCGCCGGCCGCCTCGATCGCGGTGCACAGGTCCTCGACGAAGCCGGTGTTCCCGGAGAGGTGGTGCGCGCGGTAGTAGAGGACGGCGATGCGGGGCCCCTCACCGGTGGACTCCCGCTCCAGCAGCCCCCAGTCCGGCGCGACCGACGGCGGCTCGAAGCCCTCACCGGTCAGCAGGACCGTGTCCGACAGGAACCGGTGCAGCTGCACGAGGTTGTCCGGGCCGCCCTGCGCGAGGTAGCCGTGCGCCTCGGTGGCCACGCCCATCGGGACGGTGGAGAGCTCCATCAGCTCCGCGTCGGGCACCTGCTCGCCACCGAGGACGACGACCGGCGCCGGCCCGGCGAGCAGCGGCGCGAGCATCTCCTCGTACTGCCGGCGGACGCCGAGGATCCGGACGACGACGAGCTCGGCGCCCTCGACCAGCGCGGCCACGCCGTCGTCGCCGAGGCGGACCGGGTTGCCCAGCCGCCACGCGGCGCCGCTGGCCCGGGCCGACAGCAGGTCGGTGTCGCTGGTGGAGAGCAGGACGAACACGCGCGCTTCCTCACTCGGGGTCCGCGCCCCGGGTCGTCGGTACGGCAGCACCGAGTGTCTGGCTGCGCCCCGGTCGGGGCTCACAGTGGCGGGACCGCGCCGGGTTCTCACCGGCTTCCTCGGGTGCACTGCCGCGGTGCGGCGACGGTACCCGGCGGGCGTGCCGTTCCTGGTCGGCGGACACAGGCTGCCAGTCGCCGACCCGGTCGGCGACCGGCTCCAGGGGCTACTGCCAGATCCGAGCCTGGGTGACCGCGTCGAGGCTCGCGGTGATCTCGTCGGCGACCAGGTAGCGGGGCCGGGCGAGCAGCGCGCGGGCCGGGTCCACCCGCTGCAGCTCGCCGGCGCTGATCTCGTGCGGACGGCGGTCCGGCCAGGCCGGCGCGACGAGCCGGGGGTCCAGGGGGGCGATCCAGACCCCTGGTCCGGCGTCCGGACCGCTGTGTAGTGTCCGGCCCGAGTTAGGTGAGGCTTACCTAGATAAGGGGTACCTGAGTGTCGGAGCAGCCACCCACGACGCACCTGTTCTCGGGCGCGACGGTCGACCACTACGCCGCCGTCGTGACCTCGACGCTGGGGGCCCTCGCCGACCGCGTCCGGGTGGTCCGCCGGCCCCGCTCGGGGGCTCCGCAGCAGGACCTCGAGGAGCTCGTCGCGAGCGTCGACCTCGACGCGCCGCTGGGTGACACCTTCTCCGCGGTCAAGGAGACCTCCCGCCTCTACCTCGAGCACGCGGTGTGGTTCCACGAGCCCGGCTACGTGGCCCACCTGAACTGCCCGGTCGCCATCCCCGCGCTGGCCGCCGACCTGCTCGCCTCCGCGGTCAACACCTCGGTCGACACCTACGACCAGTCGACGACCGCCACGCTCATGGAGCGCCGGCTGATCGCCTGGACCGCCGGGCGGGCGGGCCTGGGCCCCGGCGCGGACGGCGTCTTCACCAGCGGCGGCACCCAGTCGAACCTGCAGGCCCTGCTCCTCGCCCGGGACGAGACCCTCGCCCGCCTGCCCGGCGGCGCCCTGCCCGAGGGCGCGCGGTTGCGCATCCTCGCCAGCGGCCAGGCCCACTTCAGCGTCACCAAGTCCGCCCGCCTGCTCGGGCTCGGCGCCGACGCGGTCGTCGCGGTCCCCACCGACGCCGGCGACCGGATGGACCCGGCGGCCCTGCGCACGACCGCCGCGGCGGTGCGGGCGGCCGGCGACGTCGTCATGGCGGTGGTCGCCACCGCCGGCACCACCGACCTGGGCCGCATCGACCCACTTCCGGCGATCGCCGACGTCTGCGCCGACCACGGCGCCTGGATGCACGTCGACGCCGCGTACGGCGGCGCGCTGCTGGTCTCCCGCCGCCGCCGGCACCTGCTCGACGGCATCGAGCGCGCCGATTCGGTGACCGTCGACTTCCACAAGGGTTTCTTCCAGCCGGTGGCGTGCTCGGCGGTGCTGGTCCGCGACGGCGCGACGCTGCGGCACGTCACCCACCACGCCGCCTACCTGAACCCGCGCGGTGAGCGGGCGCCGAACCAGGTCGACCGCAGCCTGCAGACCACCCGCCGGTTCGACGCCCTGAAGCTGTGGGTGACCCTGCGGGCGATGGGCGCCGACGCCATCGGCGACTCCTTCGACGCCTGCCTGGACCTGGCCACGCAGGTGCACGCGGACCTGCTCGCCGACCCGCGGTTCGAGGTGCACAGCGCGCCGACGCTGAGCACGGTCCTCTTCCGCTACCGCCCGGTCGGCCCGGACGGCCGGCTCGACCCGGCCGCCGCCGACCGGCTGGTCGCCGCGATCCGCGAGCGGCTGTTCGAGGAGGGCGAGGCGATCGTCGCCCGCACCGTCGTCGACGGCCGCCCGTGGCTGAAGTTCACGCTGCTCAACCCGGCCAGCACCCTTGACGATGTCCGCACCGTCGTGGACCTCGTCCGGGAGGTCGGCGACGACCTGCTCGGCGTCCCCGCCGCGCCGGTCCGCGCCCGCGAGGAGGTGCTGGCGTGACCGTGCACGACCTCATCGGCGTCGGCATCGGGCCGTTCAACCTCGGCCTCGCCGCGCTCAGCGCCCCGGTGCCGGAGATCGACGGGCTCTTCCTCGACGAGCACGAGGAGTTCTCCTGGCACCCCGGGATGCTCATCGAGGGAACCACGCTGCAGGTCCCGTTCCTCGCCGACCTGGTGACCATGGCCGACCCGACCTCGCCGTACTCCTACCTGGCCTACCTCAAGGCGACCGGCCGGCTCTACCCCTTCTACATCCGCGAGGACTTCCACCCGCTGCGGGCGGAGTACGACGCCTACTGCCGGTGGGTGGCCGAGCGCGTCCCCGGGCTGCGGTGGGGGCGCCGCGTCGAGCGGGTCGAGCACGACGGCGACGCGTACGTCGTGCACGCCCGGAACGTGCGCACCGGCGAGGTCGAGCTGCACCGCGGGCGGCGACTCGCCCTCGGGGTGGGGACGGCGCCGTGGCGGCCCGAGCCGCTGCGGGACCTGCCGGGCCCGGCCTGGCACGCCGCGGAGTACCTCCAGCACAAGGAGGAGCTGCAGACGCTCGGGCACGTGACCGTCGTCGGCAGCGGGCAGAGCGCGGCGGAGGTCTACCTGGACCTGCTGACCGAGGCCGACCGGCTGGGCTACCGCGTCGACTGGGTGACCCGGTCGCCGCGGTTCTTCCCGATGGAGGTCACCAAGCTGACCCTGGAGATGACCTCCCCCGAGTACGCCCGCTACCACCACGGCCTGCCGATGGCCCGGCGCGACGCCCTGGCCCGCGAGCAGCGGCACCTCTACAAGGGCATCAGCGCCGACCTCGTCGACGCCATCTACGACACGCTCTACCGCACCGGACGGCGCGGCGAGGTGCCGACGTCGCTGCTGACCGGCGTGGACGTCGTCGGCGCCGAGTGGGACGTCGACCGCCGCGAGTACGCGCTGCGGCTGCACCACGCCGAGTCCGACCGCACCGGCACGAGGACGTCGCGCGGGCTGGTGCTGGCCACCGGCTACCGCGCCCGGGTACCGGAGTTCCTGGAGCCGGTCCGCGACCGCATCCGGTGGGACGCCCGCGGCCGCTACGACGTCGCCCTCGACCACTCGGTCGACGGAACCGGCCGGGAGGTCTTCGTGCAGAACGCCGAGGAGCACACCCACAGCCTCATCGCGCCGGACCTCGGTATGGGCGCCTACCGCAACTCGGTGATCCTCAACGCGATCTGCGGCCGCGAGGTCTACGCCGTCGAGGAGCACATCGCCTACCAGGAGTTCGGCCTCGCCGAGAGCGAGATCCCGGTGGGGGCGGCCCGATGACCGCCGTCGTCCCCTGGACCGGCCGCACCCGGGTCGGGGCGGTCACGCTGGAGCCGCTGGACGTCGACCGCGACCTGGACCTGCTGCACGCGTGGGTCACCCACCCCCGCTCGGCGTACTGGCTCATGCAGGGCGCCTCGCCGGCCGGCGTGCGCGACGCCTACGCGGCGATCACCGCCGATCCGCACCACGACGCGTGGCTCGGCCGGGTGGACGGCGTCCCGACGTTCCTCGCCGAGACCTACGACCCGCGCCTGCGCGAGCTCACCGGGAGATGGCCGGCCGAGGAGGGGGACGTCGGGATGCACGTGCTCGTCGCACCGCCCGCCGCCGATCCCGTCCCCGGGCTCACCTCCGCCGTCTTCGCGGCGGTCGTGCGGTTCTGCCTGGACCTGCCCGGGGTGCGCCGCGTCGTCGTGGAGCCCGACGCGCGCAACGCGGCGATCCGGGCGAAGAACCGGGCGGCCGGCTTCGTCGAGCACGGCCCGCTGGACCTCGGGCACAAGACGGCGATGCTGAGCACCTGCACGCCCGAGGCCTTCGCGGCGAGCCAGCTCGCCGGGGTGCTGTCGTGACCGCCGTCGCGGAGCGGTCGGGTATCGGCGCCGACCACCTGGAGCCGGCGGCGATGGACCGGGCGCACCGGCACGTCGTCACCAAGGCGCTGTCGGAGTTCGCCCACGAGCGCCTCGTCGCGCCGGTTCGCACCGACGGTCCGGACGGACGCACGTGGTGGTCGCTGACCACCGCGCCCGGCACCGTCTACCGGTTCGCCGCGCGGGTGCTGCCGCTGGAGCACTGGGACGTCGACCCGGCCTCGGTCACCCGCACCGTCGACGGCGCCGACGCACCGCTGGACGCCCTCGCGCTCGTCGACGAGCTGCAGGCCGACCTCGGCATCCCCGACCCCCTGCTCGGCACCTACCTCGAGGAGGTCAGCGCCACGCTGGCCGGCGCGGCCTGGAAGCTGCACCACCGCCGCGCCGACGCCCGGGAGCTGGCCCGCGCCGACCTGCAGACCGTCGAGCGGTCGATGACCGAGGGGCACCCCGCCTTCGTCGCCAACAACGGCCGGATCGGCTTCGGGCTGACCGACTGCACGGCCTACGCCCCCGAGGCGGGGACGCCGGTGCGGCTGGTCTGGGTGGCGGCCCGACGGGCGCTCACCCACCTGGCGCTGGGCGCCGGCGTCGACGAGGCGGGGCTCTACACCGGCCAGCTCGGCCCGGAGCTGCTGGACCGGTTCGCCGGCCGGCTGCGGTCGCTGGGGCTCGACCCGGACGACTACCGCTACCTGCCGGTGCACCCCTGGCAGTGGGAGCACCGGCTGGCGGTCACCTTCGCCGCGGACCTCGGCCGGCGCGATCTCGTGCCGGTGGGGACCAGCGAGGACCGCTACCAGGCCCAGCAGTCGATCCGCACGTTCTTCGACCTGGACCGCCCCGACCGGCACTACGTGAAGGTCGCCCTGGCGATCCAGAACATGGGCTTCCTGCGCGGCCTCTCGCCGGCCTACATGCGCAGCACGCCGGCGATCAACGACTGGGTGGCCGGGGTGGTCGCCGGCGACCCGGACCTGGGCGGCTTCGGGATCCTCCGCGAGCTGGCCTCGATCGGGTACACCGGCGACGCCTACCACCGGATGGCCGCGCGCGGGGTGCGCTCCCCCTACCAGCGGATGGTCGCCGCGCTGTGGCGGGAGAGCCCGGTGCCGGGCCTGGCGGCCGACGAGCGGGCCATGACCATGGCCGCCCTGCTGCACCGCGACGCCGAGGGCCGGTCGCTGGTCGGCGGGCTGATCGCCGACTCCGGTCTCGAGCCACGGGCCTGGCTGCGCACCTATCTCGACGCCTACCTGCGGCCGGTGCTGCACTGCCTGCTCGCGCACGACCTCGCGTTCATGCCGCACGGCGAGAACGTGATCCTCGTGCTGCGCGACTCCGTGCCCCACCGTGTCCTCATGAAGGACATCGGCGAGGAGGTCGCCGTCTTCGGGGACCGGCCGCTGCCGGCCGACGTCGAGCGGGTCCGCGTGGACCTGCCCGACGACGTGCGGCTGCTGTCGGTGTTCACCGACGTCTTCGACGGGTTCCTCCGCTACCTGGCCACGGTGCTGGACACCGACGGGCTGCTCTCGGCCGAGGAGGTCTGGGGCGTCGTCGCCGAGTGCCTGCTGGGCCACCGCGAGGCGCACCCCGACCTGCACCGGCGGTTCGACCTGTTCACCCCGGAGTTCGCGCACTCCTGCCTGAACCGGCTGCAGCTGCGCAACACCCTGCAGATGGTCGACCTCGCCGACCAGGCCTCCTCCCTGCAGTACGCCGGCACCCTGGCCAACCCGGTCGCGCGGTACCGACCGTGACGACAACCCGCGACGCCTGGGGCGTGCCGACGGTCCGGGCGGGGTCGCTCGACGACCTCGCCCGGGAGCAGGGCCGCGTCACCGCGGTGGACCGGGCCTGGCAGCTCGAGGTGGAGCGGTGGCGCAGCGAGGCGACGCTGGCCGCGCACGTCGGCGCGAGCGAGATCGAGTGGGACGCCTTCGCCGCCCGCGCCCGGCTGGACGACACCGCCCGCCGTTGCTTCGAGGCGTTGGACCCGGCGACGCAGCGGTGGATCACCGCCTACGTCGACGGGGTGCGCGACGGGCTGGCCGAGGGCGCGGCCCGCTCCCCGGAGCTGCGGGCGCTCGGCTTCCCGACCGGCGGGCACGGCGAGTGGCGGCCCTGGACCCCGCTGGGCGTCTTCGGTGTCCACCACGTCCTCTTCGGCTCGATCGGCTCGAAGGTCTGGCGCGGGCACCTGGTGCGGTCCTTCGGCCCCGGGCTGGGCCGGGAGCTGGCCGGGGCGCTGGGCCTCGGTCCCCCCGACGGCAGCAACGCCGTCGCGGTGACCGGCTCGCGGACGGCGTCCGGGCTGCCGCTGGTGGCCGGGGACCCGCACCGGCTGCTGGAGCGACCCGGCATCTACCAGCAGGTGCGCCTGGTGGCCTCCGACGACGACGTCGACGTGGTGGGGCTGGCCTTCCCCGGCGTCCCGGGAGTGGCCCACTTCGGGCACACGGGCACGGTCGCCTGGGCGGTCACCAACGCGATGGCCGAGTACCAGGACCTCTACCGCGAGCGGCTGCGCCGCGACGGCGACCGGGTGTGGGCACTGGGCCCCGACGGCGAGGAACCGGTCGAGGTCGCGACGGTGGAGCTGGCCGTCCGCGACGCGGAGCCGGTGTACGTCGAGACCCTCGAGACCGCGCGCGGCCCGGTCGTCGTCCCCTCGTGGGAGGGAGCCGGCGGCGAGCCGGAGGCGCTCAGCCTGCGCGCGCCCAGCCGGGTCGACGCCGCGCTGGGCTTCGAGGCGCTGCCGCAGCTGCTGCGGGCCCGGACGGCGGCCGACGTCGAGGCCGCACTCGGGTCGTGGGTCGAGCCGGTGAACAGCTACCTGATCGCCGACACCACCGGGGACGTGCGCCAGCTGGTCGCCGGCCGGGTGCCCGACCGCGCCGTCGCCAACCGCTGGTACCCGGTGCCGGCCTGGGAGCAGGCGTACGCCTGGCGCGGCACGTGCCCGATGCCCGCCGGCCTGCGGGTGACCGACGACGCCCCCTGGGACGGCGTCGCGGTGACGGCCAACGACGAGCGCCCCGACACGGCGGCGTTCGGCTCCGTCTTCGCCCGGCCGCACCGCGCGGCCCGTATCCGCGCCCTCGTCGGGGACCGCACCGGCCTGACGCCGGACGAGCTGGTCGCGGTCCTCCTCGACACCGCCACCCCCGCCACGGGGCTGCTCGACCTGCTGGCCCGCACCGACGGGCCCGCGGCCGGCACCCCGGCCGCCGACCTGCGCGCCGAGGCGCTGGACTGGGACGGGCGGATGGACGCGACCTCCGTCGGCGCCGGGGCCTTCGCCGCCTGGCGATCCGCGCTGGTGCGCCGGCTGCTCGGCCTGCCGCTGCTCGCCCCGCTGCACCGGCCGGCGGGCGTCCCCGGGGTCCTGGCGCCGTGGCTGTCCCCCGCCGAGCGGGTCGGGACGTCGCTGGAGCGACTGCTCGCCGTCCTCCCCGGTTCCGGCGTGGACGTCGGCGCGCTCGTCCGCGAGGCGCTGGTGGACGCCGCCAGCGACCCGGCGCCGGAGTGGGGCGCGACCCACCGGCTGCACACCGTGCACTCCCTCGACGGCACGCCGTGGCAGGACGCCGTCGTCCGCCCCGCCGACGGCACCCCGCTGGACGGCGACACCGACTGCGTGCAGGCCACGGTGTCCCTGCCCGCCCTGACCGACCTCTGCCTGCGCGGCCCGGTGGCCCGCTACGTGTGGGACCTCTCCGACCGCGCCGCCGGCCGGTGGGTGGTCCCGCTCGGCGCCGACGGCGCGCCGGGGCCGCACGCCGAGGACCAGACGCCGCTGTGGGCCACCGGCTCGTTCGTCCCCGTCCCCCCGACCTCCGAGGAGCCGCCATGTCCGACACCCGCCTGACCGACGCCCGCCTGACGGAGGGGACCCACCCGTTCGGCGACGGCCGCTCGATGGACCTGCGCGTGCTCGACCCGGCCGGCGACGCCCCGCTCGTGCACTCCTGGGTGAGAGAGGAGCGCTCCCGCTTCTGGGGGATGACCGACCACAGCGAGGAGCAGGTGCGCGACATCTACGCGTTCGTCGACTCCCTCGACACCCACCACGCCTACCTGGTGTCGGTCGACGGGGCGCCGGTCGCGCTGCTGCAGACCTACCAGCCGGCCGAGGACCCGGTCGCCGAGGTCTACGAGGTGCAGCCCGGCGACCTCGGCATCCACCTGCTCATGGGGCCGGCCGCGGCCCGCGAGGAGGGGTTCACCGACCGCCTGGTGGCCGCCCTCGGTGCGGTCGTGCTGCTCGACCCGGGGGTCCGCCGGGTCGTCGTGGAGCCCGACGCGGGCAACGAGCGGGCCGGCAGCCGCGTCCGCCGCACCGGGTTCGAGCTGGGCCCGCAGGTCGACCTCGGCGAGAAGCGCGCCCAGCTGGCGTTCCTCGACCGGGCGACCCTCGAGGCGGTCGCCGCCAGCGTGGTGGCGACGCCCACCCGCTAGCGACCGGCCAGCGCCGCGTCGACGGCCGCCCGGAACGCGGCGTACTGCGCCGCACCCCGGCGCGGCGGTCCGGGCGGCCGCGGCACCACCCGCGGCTGCTGCACCACCTCGTGCGGCGCGAACTGCTCGCTGGTCAGGTCGACCTCGCGGCCGTCGGGCAGCCGGTTCCACCAGTGCACGCCCTGCCGGGAGCCGTCCGGGTGCAGCACCTCGGCCAGCAGCAGGTCCCCGCCCAGCAGGTCCTGGACGGTGAGCGCGGTGACCCCGCACTGACCGCGTGCCGGGTTGCCCGGCGTCCAGTCGGCCAGGTCCACCTCGTCGCAGGTCTCGCGCGACCACGCCGCCCGGACGGCGGCGGTCACGGTGGCGAGGGTGTGCACGCGCGGAGCATGCCCGCACCCTCCGACGCTCAGCGCAGCAGCAGCCGGTCGACGGCGTCGGCGAACCACTCCCCGTACTGCTGCCCGGTCCACCCCCGCTCCCGGATCAGCCGGTCGGGGGTCTCGATGCCGAACACCGCCCACCAGGTCTCGGCCGCCGTGTCGACGTCGAGGTCCGGGCGCAGCCACGGCGCCAGCATCTGCACCATCGCCCGGCTGTCGGCGTAGCGACGGGACTCGTAGTCGACCCACGCCGCACGGACCTCGGGATCGGCCGCGGCGGCCGCCTCGAACATCCGGAGCATCGGTGTCACCGCCGGGCCGCGGTCGGCGGCGATGTCCCGGAGGGCTGCGAGCTTGCCCGCCTTGTCGGGCGCCTCGGCCAGCCGCACGAACAGGTCCCGCGCCAGGAGCGGGGCCTCCTCGTCGTCCCCCACCATCGCGCGGTCCACGCACGCCAGCAGCAGCGCCGCCTTGCCGCCCTGGGCGAAGACGGTCGGGACCGAGACCCCGGCGGCGGCGGCGACGTCCTTCATGGTCGTCGCCGCGTAGCCGTCGGCGAGGAAGCAGCGTCCGGCCGCGTCGAGCACGGCGGCGCGCGTCCGCCGGGCCTGCTCCGCCCGCAAGGACGAGCGGTAGACCCTCTTGCCCTCCGACACGGTTCGACCTTACCGTGCCGCTATTCGTTTTATTAACGCTCTACCCAATAGGGAGGACACCGTGACCGCCGTTCCCCAGCTGCTGCTCGAGGGTCAGGCCGCTGCCCCCGAGGGCCCGATCGACCTCGCCGCCATGTACCTGATGCACCGCGGCTACCGGCGCGACACCGCCGCCTTCGCCGCCGTCGTCCCCACGGTCGACCCCGACGACCGCGCCCGGTGGGCACTGCTGGCCCGCCGCTACGCGCTGTTCGCCGGGATCCTCCACAAGCACCACTCCGGCGAGGACCGCGGCATGTGGCCCCTGCTCGCCGAGCGCGGCGCCGACCGGACCGTGCTCGACGCGCTGGAGGCCGACCACGCGGGCATCGACCCGCTGCTCACCGCCGCGCAGGCCGACCTCGACGCCCTGGCCGCCGGGACCGCCGGACCCGGCACCCGCGAGCGTCTGACGACCACCCTGGCGCGACTGCGCGACGACCTCGGCGCCCACCTGGGCCGCGAGGAGCGCGACGGCATGGCCCTGGTGCAGCGGTACCTCACGCAGGAGGACTGGGACCGGCTCGACCGGGAGGTCTTCGCCGCCGACTACACGCCCCGCGAGGTGCCCGCGACGCTCGGCTGGGTGGCGAACGGTCTGACCGACGAGCAGGTGCGCCGCCTGCCCGGCGCCAACCCGGTCCTCCTCGCCGTCGCCCGGTTCATGGCCCGCCGCGCGGCGCGGCGCGACGCCCTGGTGTTCGGCCGGTGACCCGCGACGCGGTCCTGACCCTGGTCAGCCGGCACGTCGCGCGGTTGCACACGCGGGTGCTGCGGCGGACCGGCGGCCGGGTCGGCGCCCGGTGGCTCGGCGGGGACGTCGTCCTGCTCACCACCCGCGGCCGCGTCTCCGGCCGGGAGCGCACGACCCCGGTCCTCTTCGTCCGCGACGGCGAGGACCTCGTGGTGGCCGCCTCCAACGGCGGGATCGACGCCGAGCCGCAGTGGTGGCTGAACCTCCGGGCCGATCCCCGGGGCGCGGTGGAGGTGGGCGGACGCCGCACCGCGGTGGTCGCGAGCGCCGTCGCCGACACCGACCGGCAGCGGCTGTGGGACGCGCTGATGGGCCGGTGCGACGCCTACGACGGCTACCAGGCGCGGGTGTCCCGCCGGATCGCCCTGGTGCGCCTCTCCCCGGGCGGCACCCCTCCCCCGCCCGCGATCACGGGGTGAGGACGGGGGCGGGCTCCTCGAACTGGGTGCGGTACAGCTCGGCGTAGCGCCCGCCGGAGGCGAGCAGCTCCGCGTGCCGGCCACGCTCGACGATCCGGCCGGCCTCCAGCACGAGGATGCAGTCGGCCGCCCGCACGGTCGACAGCCGGTGGGCGATGACGATGGCCGTACGACCCTCCAGCGCCTCGTCCAGCGCGGCCTGCACCGCGGCCTCCGACGTCGAGTCCAGGTGGGCGGTGGCCTCGTCGAGCAGCACCACGCGCGGGCGGGGGAGCAGCAGCCGGGCGATGGTCAGCCGCTGCCGCTCGCCACCCGACAGCCGGTAGCCCCGCTCGCCGACCACGGTGTCCAGCCCGTCGGGCAACGCGTGCACGAGGTCGGCCAGCCGGGCGCGGGACAGTGCGGCCCACAGCTCGTCGTCGGTCGCCTCGGGCGCGGCCAGCAGCAGGTTCGACCGCAGCGACTCGTGGAACAGGTGCCCGTCCTGGGTGACCAGTCCGAGGGTGCGGCGGATCGCGGCGAACGACAGGTCGCGGACGTCGATCCCGCCCAGCCGGACCGCGCCCGCGTCGACGTCGTACAGCCGCGGCAGCAGCGACGCGATCGTGGACTTCCCCGCCCCCGAGGAGCCGACGATCGCCACGACCTGCCCCGGCTGGACGGTGAACGACACGTCGTGCAGGACGTCGACCCCGCCGCGGGAGTCCAGCTGGGCGACGTCCTCCAGCGAGGCCAGCGACACCTTGTCCGCCGACGGGTAGCCGAAGGTCACGCCGTCGAACTCCACCGACACCGGGCCCTCGGGCACGTCACGGGCGTCGGGCCGCTCGCGGACCAGCGGCTCCAGGTCCAGCACCTCGAAGACCCGCTCGAAGCTGACCATCGCCGAGGAGATGTCCACGCGGGCGCTGGCCAGCGCGGTCAGCGGTGCGTAGAGCCGGGTCAGCAGCAGCGCGAGGGCGACCACGGCGCCGGGGTCCAGCGAGCCGCGCAGCGCGTAGTAGCCGCCGAGCCCGTAGACGAGCGCCAGGGCGAGCGCCGAGACGAGCATCAGCGCGCTGACGAAGGCCCACTGCACCATCGCCGTCCGGACGCCGATGTCGCGCACCCGGCCCGCGCGCGAGGCGTACTCCGCCGACTCGCGGTCGGGCCGCCCGAAGAGCTTGATGAGGGTCGCGCCGGGCGCGGAGAACCGCTCGGTGGTCTGGTCGGTCATCGCCGCGTTGTGGTCGGCGGCGGCGCGCCCGAGGTCGGCCAGCCGGGCGCCGATCCGCCGGGCCGGCAGCAGGAACGCCGGCAGCAGCAGCAGGGACAGCACGGTCACCTGCCACGACAGCGTCAGCATCACCGCGCCGGTCAGCACCAGGGTCACCGTGTTGCTGACGACGCCGGCGAGCGTGTCGCTGAACGCCCGCTGCGCCCCGATGACGTCGTTGTTCAGCCGCGAGACCAGCGCGCCGGTGCGGGTGCGGGTGAAGAACGCGACCGGCATCCGCTGCACGTGGTCGAAGACGGCGGTGCGCAGGTCGAGGATCAGCCCCTCGCCGAGGCTGGCCGACAGGAACCGGCCGAGCAGCGACAGGCCGGTGCCGGCGACCGCGATGACGGCGATGAGCACCGCGAGCCACACCACGACCGAGGTGTCGCTGCCCTCGACGATCGCGTCCACGACCCGCCCGGCCAGCAGCGGCGTCGCCACGGTGAGCACGGCCTCGACGACGCCCACGGCGACGAACGCACCGATCCGGCGCCGGTGCGGCCGGGCGAACTCCAGGACCCGGCGGACGGTCGACCACGAGAACGGACGGCGCTCGGTGCGGCCGTGCATCGCGTTCGACAGCGCCGACCACGCCGTCATCTCCATGCTCACGGCGGCGACGCTAGGACCTCCAGCCCACTGGAGGTCAACGACCGTTCGTGCGGACCCGTGTGCGGAATGGCGGTTCTGCACGGTGCAGAACCGCCATTCCGCACGGGAGCGGGCTCAGCGGGTGGCGCCCAGGGCGTCGGCCAGCCGGTGGTGGATGGCGGCCTCGTCGCCCCGGCTCTGCCGCTCGAGGGTGCGGGCCAGCGCGCGGCGGGCCCAGGCGTTGGACGGGGCGAGCTCCACGAGCCGGCCGAGCGCCTCCTCGGCGCGGGTGAGCTGCGCGGAGGCGAAGTAGCTGCGGGCGAGCAGTTCGAGCGCGGCCTCGTTGGCCGGTTCGGCCTCGACCACCGGCGCCAGGATCCGCGCGGCCTCGGTCGGCTGCCCCATGGAGAGGAACAGGTCCGCGCGCAGGTACTCCGAGTGCAGGTCCATCTCGAACGGCTGGGTGGTCATGCCCGGACAACACGCCCGAGTCGCGAACGATTTCGTGGCGCACGTCCTAACGGGCGCATCCGGAGTACGGAGCGGCGCGGAAGCCCAGGTGTCGTCCCGAACAACGAGGAGACCGCCATGACCCTGCACCTCTCCCGCCCCCACCGGACCCGGGCCTCCGGGGCCACCGCCCTCACCCCCGGCCAGCGCGTGCCGGTGGTGCACCGCATCGGCGCGCTGGTCGTCGCCGCGGTCATCGCCGTGTTCGGCGTGCTCGGCCTGCTCGACGGCCTCGACTTCTTCTCCACCGACGGCGGGGACGTGCTGGGCCTGAGCTCCAACGGCCTGCTCTCCACGATCTCGATCGCCACCGCCGCGGTGCTCGTCTTCTCCGCGTTCCGCAGCCCCCGCACCGCGTCGACCGTCATGATCGTCGTCGGTGTGCTGTTCCTGCTCTCGGCGCTGGTCAACCTCGCAGTGCTGGAGACCGGGGCGAACGTGCTCGCCTTCCGGTGGCCCAACGTCGTCTTCTCCGTCGTCGCCGGCCTCGTCCTGCTGCTGCTGGGCGCCTACGGCCGGGTCAGCGGCAACCTGCCCGCGGACAGCCCGTACGCCAAGCCGGCCGACGACGACCCCGAGCCCGTGGACGAGTCGCCGTCCACGCCGCAGGAGTACGCCGCGGAGCGGGCGATGCGCGACGCGGAGGTGGCCGTGGTGCAGCACCGGGCCACCCCCGACCAGCAGCGCCGGGTGGCGGCCATGGCCGAGGTGCGCAGCCGGGCCGACCGCCGTCGGGTCTGGATGTCGTTCGACCGATGAGGTGGCGGCCGCGGGGCACGTAGCCTCGCTGCCGTCATGAGCAGCCCCCTCCGCGACCGCGTCGACGCCTGCCCCGGCGCGCTGCAGACCCATGCCGCCGCCGACGGCGGGCTGGCCCGCGTGCGGGTGCCCGGCGGCCTGGTCTCCCCCGCCCAGCTGCGCGTGCTGGCCGCCGCCGCCCGCGAGCTCGGCGACGGCGCGCTGGAGCTGACCAGCCGCGGCAACCTCCAGCTGCGCGGGCTGCCGGCCGGCGCGGAGACGTCGCTGGGCGACCGGCTGGCCGACGCCGGGCTGCTGCCCAGCGAGACGCACGAGCGGGTGCGCAACGTCCTGGCCAGCACGCTCTCGGGACGGACGGCGGGCGGCACGCTCGACGTCACGCCGTGGGTCGCGGCGCTCGACGCCGGGCTGTGCGCCGACCCCGCGCTGGCCGACCTCCCCGGCCGGTACCTGGCCACGCTCGACGACGGCCGCGGCGACGTCGCCGGTCTCGGTGGGGACGTCGGCCTGGTCGCGCTCGACGCCGGCACCGTGGCGCTGACCCTCGCCGGAGCCGACAGCGGGCTGCGGTGCGCCCCGCCCGACGCCGTGGAGCTGGCCCTCGCGGCGACCCGCGCCTTCCTCGCCGAGCGCACCGCCCAGGCCAGCACCGCGTGGCGCCTCGCCGAGCTCGACGACGGCCCCGCCCGCGTCGCCGAGCGAGTGGGGACCTCGATGAGCGTTTCGCGCGCGGAGGTCCGGGGACTCTCGCGCGCGAAAGGCTCACTCCGCGCCGGCGTCGTCCCCCAGCTCGACGGGCGGACGGCGCTCGTGGCAGTCGTCCCGCTCGGCCGGCTGACGGCGGCGCAGGCGGAGCTGCTCGCGGCCACGGCGCCGACGGGTCTGCAGGTGACGCCGGGGCGCGCGGTCGCCGTCCCCGACCTGCCGGACGCCTCCGCGGCGGCCGCCCTCACCGCCGCCGGTCTCGTCCTCGACCCCGGCAGCCCGTGGTTGCAGGTGACCGCCTGCGCCGGCCGGCCGGGGTGCGCGAAGTCACTGGCCGACGTGCGGGCCGACGCCGCCTCCGCCGTCGCCACCGGGACGCTGCCGGCCGGCGGCGCCCGCCAGCACTGGGCCGGGTGCGGACGCCGCTGCGGCCGGCCGCGGGGCGAGGTCGTCGACGTCGTCGCGACGCCGGCCGGCTACTCGATCGGCTGAGGAGCGTTTCGCGCGCGAAACGCTCCTCAATCGGACTCGGGGTCGGGGAAGCGGGCGCCGGCGGCGATCTCCGCGCCGTCCTCGACCCGCACCCCGCGGCCGACCAGCGTGATGTCGCCGTCCCCACCGACCGAGGCGCCGCCGCCGACGTCCACGCGGTCGTCGATCACGGCGCGGGTCACCGTGGCCCCCGCCCGCACCCGCACCCCGGGCAGCAGCACCGAGTCCACGACCGTCGCGCCGGCCTCCACGATCACGCCGGGCGAGAGCACCGACCCGCGCACGTCGCCGGAGACCCGCGTCCCGCCGGAGAGCAGGCTGTTCTCGATCCGCCCGTCGTCGAGCACCCGCGCCGCGCTGTGCCGGCCGCCGCGGGTGTGCACCGGCCACGCGTGCTCGTCGAGGTCCAGCGGCGGCTCCTCGGCCAGGAAGTCCTGGTGCGCCTCCCAGTACGAGGTCACGGTGCCGACGTCGCGCCAGTAGCCGTCGAACCGGAACGCGCGCGCGGCGCCGTCCCCGGTCTGGGCGGGCAGCAGGTGCGAGCCGAGGTCCTCGAGCCCGTCGTCCCCCACCTCGTCGGCCAGCGCCTCCAGCCGGTCGAGGGTCGGCCGCGGGCTGAAGACGAACACCTCGTTGGTGGCCGTCGTCGTCGCCGGCTCGTCGGGCTTGTAGGCGTAATCGGCGACCCGGCCGTCGTCCCCGACCCGGACGATCCCGTAGCGCGCGGCGTCGTCGGCGGCGACCTCGGTGGTCACCATCGTGACCTCGGCGCCGGAGCCGAGGTGGGCGTCGACGACCTCCCGGTAGTCGAGCTTGTAGACGGCGTCGGAGCTGACGACGACGAGCGCGTCGGGGTCGAAGCCGCGGACCAGCTCGGCCTGCCGCCACAGCCCGTCGGCGGTGCCCTCGGTCCACCCGCCGCGCTCGTTGCCCTGGAACGGCGGCAGCATCATCAGCCCGCCGGTGGTGCGGTCCAGGTCCCACGGGCGGCCGTTGGCCAGGTGCTCGGACACCGACTGCGGCTGGTACTGCACCGAGACCCACACGTCGGCGATGCCGGAGTGCTGGCAGTTGGACAGCGGGAAGTCGATGAGCCGGTAGACCCCGGCGAAGGGGACGGCGGGCTTGGCGCGCGTCTCGGTCAGCAGTTCGAGGCGGTTGCCCTTGCCGCCGGCGAGGACGAGGACGAGGACGCGGGGAAGGGCCATGTCGACCCCGGTACCCGCGCACGACGGCGTCCCGAACCCGATGTCGGTGTTACCGGCACGTAGCCTCCTGGCCGATGTACGCCTACGAGAAGGACGGCGCCGAGATCTACCGGCAGTCGTTCGCCACCATCCGCGCCGAGGCCGATCTGGCCGGGCTGCCCGAGGACGTCTCCCGGGTCGTGGTCCGGATGATCCACGCCTGTGGCCAGGTGGACCTGGTCCCCGACGTCGCCTTCTCCCCCGCCGTGGTCTCCCGCGCCCGGGCCGCGCTGGACGCCGGGGCACCGGTGCTCTGCGACGCGCAGATGGTCGCCTCCGGCGTGACCCGCAAGCGGCTGCCGGCGGGCAACGACGTCGTCTGCACGCTGAACGACCCGCGGGTGCCCGGCCTGGCCGCCGAGCTCGGCACCACCCGCAGCGCCGCGGCGCTGGAGCTGTGGCGCGACCGGCTCGAGGGGGCCGTGGTGGCGATCGGCAACGCGCCGACGGCGCTGTTCCACCTGCTGGAGATGGTCGAGGCCGGGGCGCCGCGGCCGGCCGCCGTCCTCGGCATCCCGGTCGGCTTCATCGGGGCCGCCGAGTCCAAGGACGCGCTGGCCGCCACCGACCTGGAGCACCTGGTGGTGCGCGGGCGGCGCGGCGGCAGCGCGATGACCGCGGCGGCGGTCAACGCGATCGCGAGCGACGTCGAATGAGCGGCCGTCTGTACGGGGTCGGGCTCGGTCCCGGAGACCCGGAGCTGGTCACGGTCAAGGCCGCGCGGCTCATCGGCGCGGCCGACGTCGTCGCCTTCCACGCCGCGCAGCACGGCCGGTCGGTGGCCCGGGCGCTGGCGGCGCCCTACCTGCGCGCCGGCCAGGTCGAGGAGCTGCTGGTCTACCCGGTCACCACCGAGACCACCGACCACCCCGGCGGCTACCAGGGCGCCATCGACGAGTTCTACGAGGCCGCCGCCGCGCGCCTGGCCGCGCACCTGGACGCCGGCCGGGACGTCGTCGTCCTGGCCGAGGGCGACCCGCTCTTCTACGGCTCGTACATGCACATGCACAAGCGGCTGGCGCACCGGTACCCGACCGAGGTCGTGCCCGGCGTGACCAGCGTCAGCGGCGCCGCCGCCGCGGTCGGCCGGCCGCTGGTGGAGCGCGACGAGGTGCTCACCGTGCTGCCCGGCACGCTGCCCACCGAGGAGCTCGCCGAGTGGCTGGCGACCACCGACTCGGCCGCGGTGATGAAGCTCGGCCGCACGTTCCGCTCGGTGCGCGACGCCTTCGAGGAGGCGGGCGTGCTCGACCGGGCGCTGTACGTGGAGCGGGCGACCACCGAGCGCCAGCGCACCATGCCGCTGGCCGAGGTCGACCCGGACACCGTGCCGTACTTCTCCCTCGCGCTGCTGCCCAGCCCGCTGACCGAGCCCACCCCCGGCCCCGAGCAGTACGACGAGGACCGGCCGCGCACCGGCGAGGTCGTCGTGGTCGGCCTGGGCCCCGGCCAGCGCTCGTGGACGACGCCGGAGGTCGCCGCGGCCCTCGCCGCCGCCGACGACCTCATCGGCTACGGCCCCTACCTGGACCGGGTGGAGGTCAACCCGCGGCAGACCCGGCACGCCAGCGACAACCGCGTCGAGGCCGAGCGGGCGGCGCACGCGCTGGAGCTCGCGCGGTCCGGACGCCGGGTCGCGGTCGTCTCCAGCGGTGACCCCGGCGTCTTCGCGATGGCCGCCGCGGTGCTCGAGGTGGCCGACCGGCCGGAGTTCGCCGGGGTCGCCGTCCGCGTGCTCCCCGGGCTGACCGCGGCGCAGGCGGTGGCCTCCCGCGTGGGCGCCCCGCTGGGCCACGACTTCGCGGTCATCAGCCTCTCGGACGTGCTCAAGCCGTGGGAGGTCGTCCTCGATCGGCTGCGGCACGCCGCCCAGGCCGACCTGGTGCTCGCGCTCTACAACCCCCGGTCCAAGGCCCGCCCGCACCAGCTGGGCGAGGCGCAGAATGCGCTGCTCGACGTCCGCGACGCCGACACGGTGGTCGTGGTCGGCCGCGACGTCGGCGGGCCGGAGGAGAGCGTGCGGGTCACCACCCTCGGCGAGCTCGACCCCGAGACCGTCGACATGCGCTGCCTGGTGCTGGTCGGCTCCTCGCGCACCCGGGTCGGCCCCGGGGGCGCCGTCTACACGCCCCGGACCTACCCCGCCCCCGCCTAGGCATGGGTACCGATACCCCTGTCCCGGAGCCCGGAGGCGGGGGTATCGGTACCCATGCCTGACACGCCCGGGGCGGGAATGCGCCCGGGATCGTTCGCCTTGCGAAGGGTCGTGCCCTCCCCGACGCTCTCGCGCGCGCCCGCGTTCTGGACGGCCGCCGGCCTGCTGCTCCTGGCCCTGGCCGCCTCGGGGGTGCCGACGCCGCTCTACCGCGTCTACTCGGAGCGCTTCGGCTTCGGCCCGGGCACGCTGACCGTCGTCTTCGGCATCTACGCGTTCGCGCTGCTGGTCTCGCTGCTCGTCGTCGGCGGGCTCTCCGACCACGTGGGACGACGTCCGGTGCTGGCCGGGGGCCTGCTGCTCATGGCCGGCGCGATGGTGCTCTTCCTGACCGCGGACGGCGTCGGCTGGCTGATGGTCGCCCGCGTCGTCCAGGGCCTGTCGATGGGCGCCCTGACCGGGACGCTCGGCGCGGTCCTGCTCGACTCCCAGCACCCCGACCGGCCGCTGGGGAACCTGGTCAACAGCGCCTCCCCCGGGTTCGGGCTGTCGGCCGGGGCGGTCGGTGCCGCGGTGGTCGTGGAGTACGTCGCCGAGCCGACCCGCTCGGTGTTCGCCGTCCTCGCCGTCGCCCTCGTCCTCGCCGCGGCCTCGGTGGTGCTGCTGCCGGAGACCTCCCCGCGCGCGCCGGGAGCCCTCGCCTCGCTGCGCCCCTCGGTCCGGGTGCCGCACCCCCAGCGGCCCGGGTTCGTGCTGGCGCTGCCCGTGGTCGCCGCTGCGTGGGCGCTCGGCGGCCTCTACCTCTCCCTGGGCCCGTCGCTGGCCGCGAACGTGTTCGGCGTCGAGGACCACCTCGTCGGCAGCCTGCTGGTGCTGGCGCAGCAGGGGTCGGCGGCCCTCGGTGCGATCCTCGGCCGCGACGTCGGGCGGGAGCGCGCGATGGTCGGCGGCGCGCTGCTGTTCGCCACCGGCGTCCTGGGCACCATCGCCGCGCTGCTGACGGAGTCCATCGCGGTCATGTTCGCCTCCGCGGTCGTCTCCGGCCTCGGCTTCGGGCTCTCCTTCCTCGGCGCCGTCGCCACCATCACCGCCGGGGTCGCGCCGGCGGAGCGGGCCGGGCTGCTGTCGGCGGTCTTCGTCGTCGGCTACCTCAGCTTCAGCGTCCCGGCGATCGTCGCCGGCACCGTCTCCTCCTCGGTCGGGCTCCGGACGGTCGCCGAGGTGTACGCCGGCGTCCTCGTCGTCCTAGCGCTGACGGCGGTGGCCGGCGTCCTGCTGCGCCGCCGCAGCGTCCGGCGGGCGGACGCCGCAGCCGCGGAGCCCGCCCGCTCGCTCGTCGCCTGAGCGGTCAGCGCCCCGGGTACGGGGTGGCCTTGAGCGCCCGCGCCAGGTGCGCGGCGTTCTCCGCGAGGGTCGTCGTGGTGGAGGCGACCGCCTCCGGGGTCTCGTCGAGGTCGAGGTAGTCGCGGCTGCCCATCGCCTCGTCGTTCCAGTACGTCCCGCCCTGGGCCGGGATCGTGAAGCCGATGTCGTTGAGGCCCTGCATCAGGTCGGCGGTGATCTTGTGCGCGCCGTCCTCGTTGCCGACGACGGCGGTGACCGCGACCTTGCTGGTGACCAGGGGCCGGCCGGAGTCGTCGGTCTCCGACAGCTCCCCGTCCAGCCGCTCCAGCACCCGCTGGGCGACGCTGCTCATGTGCCCCACCCAGGTCGGGGTGGCGACGACCAGGATGTCGGCGGCCATCATCCGCCCGCGGATCGCCGGCCAGGCGTCGCCCTCGCCCATGTCCACCTCGACGCCGGGCTTCACGTCGTGGTCGACGACGCGGACGACGTCGCCGGTGACGCCGTGCTCGGCGAGGGCCGCGAGCACCTCGCGGGCCATCTTCTCGCTGCTCGAGGGCTTCGGGGAGGGCGACAGGGTGCAGATCAGGGCAAGGGCGGTCAGGGGCGACGCGGTCTCGGTCATGTCGACCCCGTGCCCCGGTCGGTTGCGCACTACACGTCGGCGAGCAGGCCCCTGACCTGCGCCGGGGTGGCCGCTATGACCGCACCCGCCGCGCGCAGCTCGTCCGGCGCCGGCCCCCAGCCGGCGCCGATGCAGGGCAGCCCGTGGGCGGCGGCACCCAGGACGTCGTGCTCCCGGTCGCCGACCAGCACCGGCCGCGCTCCCCCGGGGTGCGCGGCGAGCGCGGCGGCCACGACCTGGTCCTTGTGCCGCACGGCGCCGTCGAGGGTCGCGCCGTGCACCGAGGCGAAGGCGTCGCGCAGCCCGGTGTGCTCGAGCACCCGGACGGCGAACGGCTCCGGCTTGCTGGTGGCGACCGCCAGCACCGCTCCCGCCGCGCGCAGCCCGGCCAGCAGGTCGCGGACGCCGTCGTACACGGTGACATCGAGCAGCGCCCCGGCCGAGTAGTGCGCCCGGTAGGCGGCCACGGCGCGCGGCACGTCGTCGGCCGGGACGCCGAGGACGAGCGCGAAACCGTCCTGCAGCGGCGGGCCGACCATGTCGCGCAGCTGCGCCGGGCTCGGCTCCGGCAGGCCGAGTTCCGCCGTCGCGACCCGGACCGACGCCCCGATGCCGGGGGTGGAGTCGACGAGCGTGCCGTCGAGGTCGAACAGGACCAGCCGGCCGTGCAGCGCGCTCAGGAGCCGAGCACCGAGTCGAGGAAGCCGTGCACGCGCGTGCGCAGCTCCGCCGTCCGCTCCGCGGCGACCTCGTCCGGGTCGCGCTCGCGCAGCCACGGCGGGATCTCGGTGCGCGCCCGCTGCGCGCAGCCCAGGTCGGCGCAGATGTAGGTGCCGACCGTGTTGCCGTTGCGCCCGGACTCGCCGCTGCGCCGGGCGGTGAACAGCGAGATGGCGTCGCCGGTCTGCGCGGTCTGGCAGAGCAGGCACATGGCCGCCGTCCGGCTGGACATCCTCGTGTCGGCGGCGCGCAGCGCGATGCCCACCGGCCGGCCCTCCCGGCGGACGACGAGGTAGCCGCGCAGCGGGGCCTTCGCGTCCCGCCAGCCGAGCAGCTCCAGGTCCTCCCACGGCAGCTGGTCGAGCTCGCGGGGCAGGGTGACCGAGTTCGCCTCGCCCTTGGAGCAGTTGACGAAGGAGCGGCGGATCTGTTGCTCGGTCAGGGGTTCCACGTCTGTCGAGTATCCGCCAGCCAGTCCAGCGCTTTCTCGACCGTGGCGACGACCGGGACCCCGTCGGGCAGCGGCGGGCGGCGGACCAGCACCACCGGGACGCCCAGGTCCCGGGCGGCGGTGAGCTTGGCCGCCGTCATGGCGCCGCCGCTGTCCTTGGTCACCAGCACCTCGACGGCGTGCTCGCGCAGGAGCGCCGTCTCCTCCTCGACGGTGAACGGCCCGCGGGCGAGCACCACGGTGGTGCGCGGCGGCAGCGGCGGGTCCGGCGGGTCGACCGAGCGCACCAGCACCGCGCCGGTCAGGCCGGCGAAGGCGGCGAGCCCCTGGCGGCCCGTGGTGAGGAAGATCGACGCCGCGTCCCGGACCGACCCGGCCGCCTCCTCGAGGGAGTCCACCCAACGCCAGTCGTCGCCGGGGCCGGCCGACCAGCCGGGGCGCTGCAGCCGCAGCAGCGGGGTGCCGGTGGCGGCGGTCGCCGCCGCGGCGTTGCGCGTGATGGCCGCGGCGAACGGATGCGTCGCGTCGACGACGGCGTCGACCTCCCCCAGCGCCTCCGCCAGCCCCTCGACACCGCCGAACCCACCGACCCGGACCTCACCGGGCGGGAGCACCGGGTCGGCCACCCGGCCGGCCAGCGAGCTCAGGACGTCGACGCCGGCCGCGACGAGCGCGGTGGCCAGTCGGCGCGCCTCGCCGGTGCCGCCCAGCACGAGCACCCGCGGGCTCATCGCACCCGCCCAGGCATGCTGGTGCCGTGAGCAGGGAGGGCAGCGGGCTGCGCCACGGCTGGACGACGGGCGCCTGCGCGACCGCCGCGGCCACGGCGGCGTACACCGCGCTGCTCACCGGCGAGTTCCCCGACCCGGTGACGATCGACCTGCCGAACGACCGGCACCCCTCGTTCGCGCTGGCCCGGGAGGCGCTGGTGCCCGGCGCCGAGGCGACCGTCGGGATCGTCAAGGACGCCGGCGACGACCCCGACGTCACCCACGGCGCGCTGGTCTCCTCGCGCGTGCTGCTCGGGGAGCCCGGCTCCGGCACCGTCTTCCGCGCCGGCGCGGGAGTCGGCACGGTGACCAAGCCGGGGCTCCCGCTGGCCGTGGGCGAGCCGGCGATCAACCCGATGCCCCGGCAGTTCATCACCGAGCACGTGGCCGCGGTCGCCGCCCGGCACGGGGGCACCGGCGACGTCGTCGTCGAGGTGTCGGTGGAGGACGGCGAGGAGCTGGCCCGGCGCACCTGGAACCCGCGGCTGGGCATCCTCGGCGGGCTGTCGATCCTCGGCACCACCGGCGTCGTCGTGCCGTACTCGTGCTCGTCGTGGATCGACTCGATCCGCCGCGGCATCGACGTCGCCCGCGCGGCCGGGCGCACCCACGTGGCCGGGTGCACCGGCTCGACCAGCGAGCGGGTCGCGCAGGAGCTGCACGGCCTCCCCGAGGACGCGCTGCTCGACATGGGCGACTTCGCCGGCGCGGTGCTCAAGTACCTGCGCCGCCACCCCGTGCCGCGGCTGACCGTGGCCGGGGGCATCGGCAAGCTGGCCAAGCTCGCCGAGGGGCACCTGGACCTGCACTCGGGCCGCTCGCAGGTGTCGTTCGAGGCGCTCGCCACGCTGGTCCGGGACGCGGGGGGCGCGCCGTCCCTGGTCGAGGGCGTGCGCGGCGCCAACACCGCGCTCGACGCGCTCCAGCAGTGCTCGGCCGCGGGGTTCCCGCTGGGCGACCTGGTGGCGGCCGGGGCCCGGGACACCGCGCTCGGCGTGCTCCGCGGCGCTCCGGTCGAGGTCGACGTCGTGGTGATCGACCGCGCCGGCACGATCGTCGGCCGCGCCTGAGCGGAGTCGCTCGAGCGCGGAAATCGTCACCTAGCGACTCCGATGGGTCGAGTAGAGGTGGCTGTCGCGGAACTGCTCGGCGGTCAGTGCCCGGCCGACCACCACGATCGCCGTCCGCCTGATCCCGGCGTCGGCGACCTGCGCGGCGATGTCGGCGAGCGTGCCGCGCAGCACCACCTCGTCGTCCCGGCTGGCGTACGCGACGACGGCGGCCGGGCAGTCGGCGCCGTAGTGCTCGGCCAGCTCGGGTGCGAGCTCGTCCAGCCGCTGCACCGCCAGGTGCAGCACCAGCGTCGCGCCGGTGGCCGCGTAGGCCGACAGCTGCTCCCCCGGCGGCATCGGCGTGGAGCGGGCCGAGGTCCGCGTGAGGACGACGGTCTGCGCCACCCCCGGCACGGTCAGCTCACGCTTCAGCGCGGCCGCGGCCGCGGCGAACGACGGCACCCCCGGGACGACCTCGTAGGGCACCCCGGCCGCGTCGAGCCGGCGCATCTGCTCGGCCATCGCGCTGTAGACCGACGGGTCGCCGGAGTGCAGCCGGGCGACGTCGAGACCGGCCTCGTGCGCGGCCACCAGCTCGGCGGTGATCTGGTCGAGGTCCAGGTCCGCGGTGTCGACCAGCCGCGCCCCGGCGGGTGCGGTGTCGAGCAGCTCCCGCGGCACGAGCGCACCGGCGTAGAGGCAGACCGGAGCCGCCGCGATCAGCCGGGCGGCACGGAGGGTGACGAGGTCGGCCGCACCGGGGCCGGCGCCGATGAAGTGGACGGTCACCGCAGGGACTCTCGCGCGCGAAGTGCTCTCACCGGGTCACGCTCCAGATCGTCACGGGCATGGCGGCCCGCCAGCCGGTGAACGTCCCGACCGGCTCGGCACGCTGCACGGCGATGCGCACCAGCTCGCCGCCGACGCGGGCGTGCCACGCGGCCAGCACCGCCTCGCTCTCCACGGTGACCGCGTTGGCCACCAGGCGGCCGCCGGGCGGCAGCGCCTCCCAGCAGCTGTCCAGCAGGAGCGGGGTGGTGAGCCCGCCGCCGATGAAGACGGCGTCCGGGGTGGGGAGGCGGCCGAGGACCTCGGGCGCGGAGCCGTGCACGACACGCAGGTAGGGGACGCCGAGCCGGCCGGCGTTGCGGGCGATCCGGGCCGCCCGCTCCTCGTCGGCCTCGACCGCCACGGCGCGGCAGGTCGGGTGGGCGCGCATCCACTCGATGCCGATCGAGCCCGAACCGGCCCCGACGTCCCACAGCAGCTGACCCGGGACGGCGGCCAGCCGCGACAGGGTGACCGCACGGACCTCGGACTTGGTGAGCTGGCCGTCGGACTCGTAGGCGCCGTCGGGCAGGCCGGGCGTGGTGGGCATCGGCATGGTGCCGCGCTCGGCCCGGCACTCGACCGCGGTGACGACGAGCGCCGGCGCGGGCTGGGACCAGGTGGCCGCGGTGCCGGTGCGCACCGTCTCCTCGGGGCCGCCCAGGCCGCCGAGGACGGTCACCAGGCTCTCGCCGTAGCCGCGGTCGGCCAGCAGCCGGGCGACGTGCGCCGGGGTGTCGCCGTCGGACCCGAGCACGAGCAGCCGCGCGCCGGGGTGCACGTGCGGGTGCAGCAGCTCCAGCGGCCGGCCGACGAGGGTCACCACGCAGGTGTCCTCCACGGCCCAGCCCAGCCGGGCGCAGGCGAGCGAGACCGACGACGGCGCCGGCAGCACCCGCACCCGGTCGGCGCCGAACAGCCGGGTGAGCGTGGTGCCGATCCCCGACAGCATCGGGTCGCCGCTGGCCAGGACCACGAGGGCCCGCCCGGCGTGCTCCTCCACCAGCCCGGGCAGCGCCTCGCTGAGCGGCGAGGGCCAGGGCACCCGCTCGGCCGTCACCGACTCCGGCACGAGCTGCAGCTGGCGCCGGCTGCCGAGCAGGACGTCGGCCCGCTCGACCTCCGCGCGCGAGGTGGGCGCCAGGCCGTCCCAGCCGTCGGCGCCGATGCCCACGACGACGATGGGTGCGCCGACGGCGGCCGTCACGAGCGGGACTCCGCGAGCAGCCGCTCGCGCAGGTCCTCCGGGAGCCGGTCGACGTACACGGTGCCGTCGAGGTGGTCGACCTCGTGCTGCAGGCAGCGGGCCGCCATCCCGGTCGCCTCGATCGTCACCGGTGAACCGTCGGCGTCGACGCCGTCCACCCGCGCCCGGAACGCGCGCGGCAACTCGGCGTAGGGGCCGGGCACGGAGAGGCAGCCCTCCTCGGTGACCTCCTCGGCCGGGTCGTCGCCGACCGGCTCCGGGATGGTCAGCACCGGGTTCACGACGTAGCCGACGACGTCCTCGCCGTCGGCGTCTGGGCAGTCGATGACGAAGACCCGCGCGTCGACGCCGATCTGGTTCGCCGCGAGGCCCACGCCGTCGGCGGCCTCCATGCTGGCGAACATGTCGAGCACGAGGCGGCGCAGGTCGCGGCCGAACTCGGTGACCGGGGCGCAGGGACGGTGCAGGACCGGGTCGCTGCCGTACGTGACGATCGGGCGGGCGACGCCGTCGTAACGGCCGGGCAGGCGCATGCGGCGATCCTAGGGAGCGCCGGTTGACAGGATGACCGCCGTGCGCGCGGACCGGGACCTGGCGACGGCGGCCGGTCTGGCCCTGGGGGCCGCGGCGGACCTGCTGCTGGCCGATCCCCGGCGGCTGCACCCCGTGGCGGGGTTCGGCACCGCGGCGGCGGCCCTGGAGCGACGCGCGCACCGGGACTCCCGTGCCGCGGGTGCCGGGTACGCGGCCGTGCTGGTCGGTGCGGCGGGCGCGCTGGGCGCGGGGCTGGACCGCGCCACCCGTCGGAGGCCGGTGGCCCGCGCGCTCGGAACGGCCGCGGTCACCTGGTCCGTCCTCGGCGGCACCTCGCTCGGCCGGGCGGCCCGGACCGTCCACCTGCCGCTGGTCGAGGGCGACCTCGCCACCGCCCGGGAGCGGCTGCCCTCCCTCGTCGGCCGCGACCCCGCCGGCCTGGACGCCGGCGAGCTGGCCCGGGCGACGGTCGAGTCGGTCGCGGAGAACACCTCCGACGCCGCGGTGGCGCCGCTCTTCTGGGGAGCCGTGGCCGGGCTGCCGGGGCTCACCGCCTACCGGGCGGTCAACACCCTCGACGCGATGGTCGGCCACCGGTCGCCGCGGTACGCGCGGTTCGGCTGGGCCTCGGCCCGCGCGGACGACGTCGCCAACTGGGTGCCGGCCCGGCTGACGGCGGCGCTCACCGTGGCGGTGGCGCCGCTGACCGGGGCGTCGGCGGGCGGCGCGCTGCGGATCTGGCTGCGCGACGGCGCGGCGCACCCGAGCCCGAACTCGGGCCGGTGCGAGGCCTCGCTCGCCGGAGCGCTCGGGCTGCGGCTGGGTGGCCGGAACGTCTACGGCAGCCGGGTGGAGGTGCGGCCGACGATGGGCGACGGCCGGCCGCCGGTGGCCGGCGACATCCCCCGGGCCGTGCGGCTGTCCCGCGCGGTGTGGACGACGGCCGCCGCCCTCGCCGTGCTCGGCCGGCTCGCCCGACCCCGCTCCTGAGGGGAGCCGGACGAGCCGGCGGCGTCAGACGTTGCTGTCGCGGTCCTCGGGCTTCTTCGAGGTCTCGATCTCGGTCCCGGTGAGCGGCACGCCGCTCCCCTCCTCCGCTCCGCCGCGCTCGACGTCCTCGTTCCCGGTGGGCTCGCTCATGACCTGCTCCTCTGGCTCGTCGGGCGTACCGACGACCCCCTACCCGAGGACCCCGGCCGATCCACCTCAACCCGGGGTGAGGTCAGACGGTGCCGATCGGCATCGACGGCGTGAGCTGCCAGGAGGCCGGCACCGCCGCCACGGCGCCGCCCTGCACCGGGGCGAGGTCGAGCACGAGCCGGGTGGGCTGGAACGCCTCGGCGTACCCGATCCGCGCCTGGGCGCCCCAGTGGCGGGCCGAGGCGACGACCGCGTCCGGCTCGACCATGGCCGAGAGCTCGACCTGGGTGGCGTGGGCGGCCAGCGCGGCGACCTTGCCCGACAGGTGGGCGGTGACGTCGACGAAGACGGTCGGGCTGAACGAGAGCGTGGAGGGGCTCTGATAGTGCAGCACCCGCGGCAGCCGGCGGGCGGCGCCCTGCGTCGCCGAGGCCACCGCGCGGTGGTCCTGGTGGCTGTCGTCGGGGGCGTGGA
This sequence comes from Blastococcus sp. TF02A-26, assembly GCF_003319125.1. Taxonomy (GTDB): domain Bacteria; phylum Actinomycetota; class Actinomycetes; order Mycobacteriales; family Geodermatophilaceae; genus Trujillonella. The sequence continues at coordinate 101,695 of NZ_QOHG01000013.1, forward strand.
CGTAGACCAGGTCGGCGCGGGTGGCGCGCAGGACCCGCTCGATCAGGCGGACGGTCTGGGAGTCGGGGACGACCTCGCAGTCGCGCAGCCCGCCCCACACCAGCCGGGCGCCGATCATCTCCGCGGCACGCTCCTGCTCGGCGCGCCGACCGGCACCGCGGGCGCCGTCGCCGGGCCCGTTCTCGCCACCGGTCACCACGAGCATGGTCACGGTGTCGCCGGCGGCCACGTGCGCCAGCAGCGCGCCGCCGCAGCCGAGCTCGATGTCGTCGGGATGCGCGCCGATGGCCAGCACGCTGCGCCCCGCGATCCCCGTGTACCCGCCGTCCATGGCCGGTGCCCTCCGCTCCCGAGGGCGGCACGCGCCGCCCGATGCCCGTCCATCGGCCGTTCGGTGGAGCGCCTCCACCGAGAACGGCCCGGACCTCCCCCCTGGGGGTGAGGGAAGGACCTGCCTGCCCCCCCACCACTCGCACGCTCGTGGCGGGCCCCTGCAGGCAGGCCGACTCAGCCGACGAGACGGGGAGTGGGGACGAGCCGGTGCACCGACGGCAGCGCGTCCTCGGCCCGCCGACGGGGCACCGGCGCCAGGTCCATGACCATCCGCGTCGGCGCGAACGCCTCCGCGTAGCCGATCCGGGCCTGGGCGCCCCAGTGCCGGGCCGAGGCGACCACGGCGTCGGGCTCGACCATCGCCGACAGCTCCACCTGCGAGGCGTGCAGGCCGAGCGCGTGGAGCTTGCCGGTCAGGTGCGCGGTCACGTCGACGTAGACCGTCGGGCTGAACGAGAGCGTCGAGGGGCTCTGGTAGTGCAGCACCCGCGACAGCCGCCGGGCCGCGCCCTGCGTCGCCGACGCCACCGCGCGGTGGTCCTGGTGGCTGTCGTCGGGCGCGTGCACGTAGACGACGTCGGCGCCGGTCTCCTCGAGGACCCCCTCGATGAGCGCCACCGTGCCGGCGTCCGCGGTCAGCATGCAGTCGCGCATGCCGCCCCAGACCAGCCGGGCACCGAGGCTGCGCGCCGCCGCCTCCTGCTCGAGCCGGCGCCCGGTGACCTGTCCGGGGTCCCCGGGGCCGTTCTCGCCCCCGGTCATCACCAGCATGGTCACGGAGTCCCCCGCCGCCGCGTGGGCGAGCAGCGTGGCGCCGCAGCCCAGCTCGACGTCGTCGGGGTGCGCCCCGATCGCGAGGACGCTGCGCACGGCCGTCAGGCCGCCGCGTCCGCCGACGGCGAGGTCCCCGTCAGGCGCGCCAGCCGGCGGCGGAAGCGGTAGAGCATCGCCGCACCGACGACGCCGGCCGCACCGAGCGCGACCGCCGTCCCGGTGCCGTTGCCGTCGGCCGGCAGCTGCGTGGTCGGCGGGCAGACCGTCGCGTACTGCACGTAGTACGAGTAGCGGAGGGTCTGGCCGTTCAGGATCCAGCGGGCGTCCTGGTAGAAGATCTCCTGGTAGCTCAGCCGCACGGTCCAGGCGCCGTGCACGGTGCCCGCGGCGAACTGCTTGGGCTGCTGGCCCTGCAGCCGGGTCGGGTAGACCTGGTTCGCCGTCCCGTAGTTGTGGATCTGCTGGCGGCCGGTCGTGTTCTCGTAGCCGAGGACGATCCAGAAGGTGCCGTCCCCGTTGTCGCGGTAGCAGTCGACGATCGGCGCGACGCCGACGGTCGCCGAGGCGGTGCCCGGGGTGAAGATCGTGGCCAGCGCCGCGATCACCCCGATCGCCGCGATCCGCGCGAGCCGCGCACGGATGCGCGCGCCGGTCTTCCTGCTGGTGCCTGCCATGGCGTCGTCCCTCGGGTGCTCCGGAGCGGCCTTCCCGCTCCACCCGGGTGGCATCGGACGATGCGTCGCCGATCTGGAGGGTCTGCCGGCCGAAGTCACCCCATCGAGGGAGGTGCGGTCCCAGCGGTGCCGCGCCGGCGGTGCCATGCCTCGACGACGAGCGCGCCGGCGCCCAGGACGGCGGAGCCGCCGAGACCCATGGCCCAGCCCCAGCCGTTGCCGTCCGCCGGCAGCTGGGTGGACGACGGGCACGCCGTGCTCCCGGTCCGGTACGCGGTGACCCGGCTGTCGTACAGCTCCCACTGGATGCTGCTGTACGCCGATGGCACGCGGACCGTGAAGACGGCGTGGTGGGTGCCGGGAGCGAAGGTCTCGACCTGCGCGCCGTTGAAGAGGTCGGGGTCGAAGTCGTTGTCCCCGCCGACCGGCTGGCTCTGGGTGACCGACGTCGAGTTCGTGTAGCCGAAGATCGCGGTCCAGTAGCCGTCCTGCACCGCGGTCACGCAGGACACGAGCGGGGCGACCGGGTCGGCGGCCGCGGCAGCACCGGGGGTGGCCAGCACCACCGCGGCTCCGATCGCCACGGTCACCGCCGACCGTGTGGATGTCCCGCGTGCTCTCGTGCCCCGCATCGTGCGTCCCTCGGATCGGGGCGGCCCGTCCGCCCTGCACCTCGACAACGGCATGCGCGCGGCCCGACCCGAGGGGATGCGGCGCAGGACCACCCGGAGGTGGGAGGGTCACGCAGGGACGGCGGACCCGAGCATCTCGAGCGCGAGCGCCGCGGCGGCCGGGAACGAGTCGACGACGGCCTCGGCCCGCGGCTCGTCCGGCGCGTGCGCGTACTCCCCCTGGCGGATGCGGACGGCCCGGGCACCCACGGCGGCCGCCACCGCGACGTCCTTGCCCGGCCGGTCACCGATGACCAGGACCCGGTCGGCGGGGACGCCCAGCCGGTCGGCGAGCGCGAGCAGCCCGGCGGGGTGCGGCTTGCGCGCCGCCCGGCCGCCGAGGGTGTCGGTGACGAGCACCTCGCCGAGCAGCGGTCCGAGCCCGGTCGCGGCCACCTTGGCGGCCTGGATGACCGGGTTGCCGTCGGTCAGGCAGCCCAGCGGCGCGGCGGCGGCCAGCGCGGCCAGGGCCTCCGGCACGCCCGGGTAGGGCGTCAAGGTGTCCGGCTCGTGCCGGGTGAAGGCAGCCACCAGCGGCGGCACCAGCGCGGGGAGGTCACGGGCCGGCACCCCGGCCGCCAGCAGCGCCCGGTCGATCGTGCCTCCGGCGTCGGAGCCGGCGGCCAGTTCGCGGACGAGCGCCGCGTGCACGCCGGCGCCGTCGACGCCCAGCCCGGTCGCGGCGGCACCGACGGCGGCGGCCGCGCCGGCCAGGTAGTCGGCCTGCGGGTAGAGGGTGTCGTCAAGGTCGACGACGACGGCCAGCGGCAGGAGCGGTGCGGTCACCAGGGCAGCCGCCCGTCGGTGAAGTCCGGCTCCTCGATCGCCAGCAGCGCGTCGGTCGCCTCGTCGGCGAGGATCGCGGCGACCTGCGGACCGGTGGTCCCGTCGCCGTACGGGCACGGCAGGGACGCCGCCCGCGCCAGCTCCGCGGGGGCGGTGTGCCGGGCCGCCGCGGCGAGCACGGCGTCGGCCGCGCTGTCGTCGGCCAGGCTCGCCAGCGTGGTGGTGCCCGCCTCGACGCCCTCCCAGCGCGGGGTCGAGCCGCGGAGGACGACGACCGGGACCCCGAGGTAGGCCGCCTCCTCCTGGATGCCGCCGGAGTCGGTGACCGCGATCCGCGCCGAGGCCAGGGCGGTCAGCAGCTCGTCGTAGCCGACCGGGCCGCTCAGCGAGATCGCCGGGTGGTCGAGCTCGGCGTCGAGACCGGTCGCGGCCAGCCGCCCCGCGGTGCGCGGGTGCACCGGGAAGGTCACCGGCCCCACCTGCTCGGCCAGGGAGCGGACGATGCCGACCAGTCGCTTCAGCCGCACCGGGTCGTCGACGTTCGTCGGCCGGTGCGCGGTGACGAGGACGCCGGTGCGCTCGGCGACCGGGACCGCCCGCACCCCGCGCCCGACCAGGGTGTCGACCACCGGGTTGCCGACGACGAACACGCGCTCGTCGGGGACCCCCTCGGCGGCGAGGAAGGCCGCGGCGCGCCGGGTGGGGGCCAGGTGAAGCGCGGCGACGGCGGCGGCGACCCGGCGGTTGACCTCCTCGACGCTGCGCGGGTTCAGGCTGCGCAGCCCCGCCTCGAGGTGGGCGAAGGGGATGCCCGCGCCGCGAGCGGCCAGCGCGTACGCCGGCACGGTGTTGGTGTCGCCGAGCGCGAGGACGACGTCGGGCCGGTACTCCCCCACCGCGCGGGCGGCGTCGGCGTGCAGCGCGCCGAGCCGGCTCGCCGGGGAGTCGGTCGGCAGCGCGAAGCGGCGCGTGGGCACCAGACCGAGGGCCTGCTGCAGCTCGCCGGCCAGCGCCGGGTCGGTGTGCTGCCCGGTGTCGACGACGTCCACGCGGTGCCCGGCCGCGGTCAGCGCGGTGACCACCGGTGCCAGCTTGACGACCTCCGGGCGGGTGCCGAAGGGCACCAGCACCGACCGGCTGCGGGTCACGCCCACACCGCCGCGGACACGGAGGGGTCGGCCACCGGGGCGCCGGACCGGTCGGTGAAGACCTCGGCGTGGTAGCGGCGCATGCTCACGCCGGGGGTGAACCAGAGGTGCTCCAGCTGCCGGTCCGGCTCGCGGATGCCGGTCAGGTAGGCGCTGACGACGTCGGCGCCGGCGGCGAGGGTGAGCGGGAGGCCGCCGGAGAACCGGGGGTTGATCTCCACCACGGCCGCGTCGCCGTCGGGCGCCACGAAGCCCTGCACGTTGGCCGGCCCGGTCAGCCCCACGGCCTCGAGCGCGCCGACGACGACGTCGGTCACCGCCTCCGAGTCGAAGGTGGTGCCCTTCACCGAGATGCCGGCCTTGGTCTCCTCCCGCCAGCGCGGGACGACGGTGAGGATCTCCCCGGTGCGGGAGACGAGCGTGTCCGCGGTGAACTCGCGCCCGTGCAGCCGGGTCTGGGCGACCAGCGACGGGTCGGTGCACAGCGCCTCCACCACCTCCGACCGGCGGTCGAGCAGGCGCACGCCGCGGCTGCCCCGGCCGGCGCGCGGCTTGACGACCCACGGGCCGGGGACCTCGACCAGCGCCGAGGTGGTGTCGGTGGTCGGCGGGTGCGGCACGCCGGCGGCCCGCAGCGTCCGGGCGAAGGCAGCCTTGTCGCAGCACACCGCCACGGCCGCCGGGTCGGCCAGCCACGTGGCCACGCCGGCGGCGGCCAGCCGGTCGGCGCCGGCGGAGAGCGCCGGCAGCTCCTCGGCCACGGTCGGGATCAGCGCGTCGGCGCCCTGTGCGGTGGCGACCGCGACGAGGGCGTCGACGAAGTGCGGGTGGTCGGCCCGGGGCACGGTGAGCCCGACGGTCGCCAGCGCGGCGCCGGTCGCCGTCGGGTCGGCGTCCACCGCGACGACGCGGTGCCCGAGCGCGATGAGCCGGCGCACGACCGCGATGCCGGCCGGGCCGCCGGCGCCGGTGACGATCACCGCCGGAGCGGCACCCCCGGGCACGGCGTCGGGTCGGGTGGTGAGGAGCGAGGTCACCGGGACACCTCCGGGTGGGGGTCGGCGGGGAGCGGGCGGGCGAAGCTGGACGGGCGCGAGGCGTCGGGGGCGCGGTGCCGGCCGCGGCGCTCGGGGCCGTCGTAGCTGCCGGGCTCGGCGCGGCGCCGCTCGGGACCGGCGTAGCCGCCGGGGGGTGGCGGGGGTGTGCGGAGCCCGATCAACGGGACACGGGTGGTCTCGTCGAGGTCCGGGGAGACCTCGTGCTCGGGCAGGTGGACGACGTCGTCGTCGTCCTCGGGGTGGCGGGCGAGCAGCCAGCCGCGGGCCCACAGCCGCAGCGCCGCCACCCGGTGCGAGGTGACGGGCTCCCACTGGCGCGCGGCGATCGCCAGGGCGAGGCAGTCGAGGACGTAGGGGTCCTCCTCGTAGGTGGCGACGGCGACCAGCGAGGCGCCGTGCGCGCCCAGGCCGTCGGCGACCAGCTCGCGGATGCGGGCCATGCGGGCCGGCGCGGGGAGGTGCCCGATGCGGTAGTCGATCCGGCCGCGCTCGCGGCGGGCGGCCAGCCGCTTCGACGCCCACGACGGGAGGACGTAGCGGTACATCAGCCCGGTGAGGTTGAGCCGCCGGCGCTGCGCCGCGGGCAGCACGCCCTCGACGGTCCGGTAGCCGAGACCGGGGCGGGCCCAGCTGTCGGGGCGGCGGGCGGTGTGCCGGCCGTCGACGTCCTGCTCGGCCCGCTCCGGGGTGGGCAGCGTCAGCCAGACCATCAGGAGGAAGCCGGCGAGGGTGGCGACGAGGTTCCACAGCGTGCCCACCCAGTCGTGGAACAGCACCAGCGCGGCGTCGCCCCACCACATGCCGGCCAGGGCCGAGAACAGCAGCCGCAGGTGGTTGAGCAGGAGGAGCGCGGCGACCGCGACGAGGAGACCGCCCAGGGCGTGCAGCTTGCGGCTGCGCAGCACGACGGCGGTCAGCGCGGTGAGGCCGAGTACCGAGAGGATCGACGAGCACGACGCGGTGACGACCGCGTCGATGACGGCGCCGTTCTCGGGGAACAGCAGCACGTGCCCGGGCAGCACGCCCGAGGCCTGGCCGGGGTAGATCCAGGACATGACCTGCGCGAGGCCCCGGGCCTCCAGCTCGCGCATGGGCATCTGCAGGTAGCGGAAGCCGAGCAGGCAGATCGCCGCGGCGAGGACCAGGTCGCCGGCGACCGGCAGCAGCCGGCGGCCGCTCCCCCGCCGGATGAGGCCGGCCCGGCGCGCGGGGGCGGGCGGCGTGGCGGCGCCGGCGGCGGGCCGACGTCCGAGGACGGCGGTCACCGGCTCCCCACCTCCTGGGGCTCCGTAGCGGCGAGGGCGAAGCTCCGCGGCCGCTCGGGGGCCGCGGTGGCGACCGGGGCGACCGTCTCCGACAGCGGGGACGGGAGGGCGGCGGTGGGGCGCACCGTGGACGTCGCGCCGGAACGCGAGGTCTTCACCCAGGTGTAGGGGCGGCCGAGCATGCCGTCGACGTAGGCCCGGGTGGTGATCCAGATGGAGAGGGCGAACGCCGGCAGGAAGCCGAGCAGGCGCCAGGCCGACCGGCGCTCCACGCGGCCGATGAGCAGGCCCACGCAGAGCTCGGCCAGCGGGCCGACGAACAGCAGCATCGACAGCGGGAGCACCGCCACGACCGGCAGGTCACCGATGCCGAAGGCGCGCAGCACCGTGAGGAGCACGCCGAGGCCGGCGAAGACCGGGACGTGGTAGACGAGCAGGAAGAGCGTCGTCTCCACCTTCTCCAGCACGGAGAGGTGGCGCGAGCGCATGAGCGGCCACCAGTAGTCGCGCGCGCACTTCTGGTGGCCCCGGGCCCAGCGGTAGCGCTGCTTCCAGAAGCGCTGGGCGGTGACGACCGCTTCCTCGTAATCGATCGCCGAGACGTCGTAGCGGACCCGCTGGCCGGCCATGACGATGCGCAGGGTGAGGTCGGTGTCCTCGGTGACCGTCTCGGGGTTCCACCCACCGAGGGCACGCAGGGTCGACATCCGCACCGCGCAGTTGGCGCCGCCGTAGGCCGGCAGCTCGAACAGCGCCTGGCGGCCGTACTCGTTGACCAGGTAGCCGGAGAGGTAGTCGACGAACACCGTGCCGGCCATGTGCGAGTCCTGGCCGTTGCGGATCACGCAGCGGCCCATGACGGCGCCCACGGAGGGGTCGCGGAAGTGCCGGACCAGCCGGCGCAGGGCCGTCGGCTCCGGCTCGTGGTCGGCGTCGAAGACGAGGACGACCTCGGCGTCGACGAGCTCCAGGGCGTCGTTGAGCGCGCCGGACTTCCCGCCGCCGGACCCGACCGCCCGGTGCAGCACCCGCAGTCGCGGCTCGATCGCCGCCCAGGCGTCGAGCTTCTCGCCCGTGCGGTCGTCGGAGCCGTCGTCCACCACGACGAGGGTCAGCCGGTCGGCGGGGTAGTCCAGCGCCAGCAGCGCGGTGACCATGCCGTCGACGACGAGTTCCTCGTTCTTGCAGCCCACGAAGACCGCGACCTGCGGGGTGTAGCCCTCCAGGCCGACGTCGGCGGCGAGGAGGTCGCGCTCGGCCCAGCGGGCGGCGGCGACGGCGAAGGCGAGGTGCCGGCAGAAGAAGATCGCGAAGACGACGTTGAGCGCGCCGGCGATGGCCCCGAGCACCGGGTCGGCCCCGAAGAGCCAGATGGTGCCGGTCAGCGCAGCGGCGTAGAGCAGGAGGACCCAGCGTCTCCCCTCGGGCCGTGCGCTGGTGGTGGCCACCGACCCCCTCCTCCGGACGCGGGCACGCCAGCGGTGGAGCGGCCGCTCCACCTCATCGCTGCATCGGCAGTCCGGCCCCGGACCTCAAGCGGAACGTCGCACGGCGCGGCGGACCGGTGCCGACGACAGGTCGCGGGCCGGCGTACGCCGCGCGGTCGGGCCCCCGGCGGGAGCCCCGGAGCCGACCCGGGCGGTGCTCCCGAGCCGGACCCCGCGGGGAGCGGGCAGGACCGGGAACCCGTTCGGGTCCACGCGGGCATGGCTGGCCGGTGGGTCGGCCGGGCCACGGCCACCGCGCACCGCGACCACCAGCGTGGTCACGGCGAGGGCGCCGAGGGCGAGGAGGAACAGCAGGGCGAGGACGCTTCCGGTGGTCATGCGACCACCCTGGCATCGAGTGGACTGGTCTTTTCGAGTCCACTGCGGCATGGTGGCCTGCATGCCACCGCGGATCGAGCAGTCCACTCCCGCGCAGGAACTGGCCACTCTGGTCGGCTCCCTGGAGGCGGCACCCGGGCCGCGCTATCTCGCCCTCGCCCGCCGGGTGCAGGAGCTGCTCGGCACCGGCCGGCTCGCGGCGGGCAGCCGGCTGCCCGCCGAGCGCGAGCTCGCCGCCTCCCTGGGGCTGTCCCGCGTCACCGTTGCCTCGGCCTACCGCGAGCTGCGCGAGTCCGGCCACGCCACCACGCGACACGGCTCCGGGACCGTGACCGAGCTGCCCGGCGGCGGCTCCCCGGGCCCCGCCTGGGGGGTGCACAGCACCGACCCCGGCGTCCTGGACCTCGCCCACGCCGCGCTCGAGGCGGCGCCGGAGCTGACCGCCGCCTACCGGGAGGCCCTGGCCGCCCTCCCCGCGATCGCCGCCGGCCACGGCTACGCCGCCGACGGGCTGCCCGAGCTGCGCCAGGCGATCGCCGACCGCTACACCGCGCGCGGCCTGCCCACCGACCCCGACCAGGTGCTCGTCGCCGCCGGGACCGGCGACGCCACCGACGTCGTCCTGGCCACGCTGCTCCAGCCCGGCGACCGGGTGCTGGTCGAGCACCCCACCTACCCGGGGATCATCGCCGCGGTCGAGCAGCACGGCGGGCGCTGCCTGCCCGTCCCGGTGGACGCCGAGGACCCCGACGCCGTCATCGGCCCCGCGCAGCTGGCCGCGCGGCAGAGCAGCCCGCGGCTGGCGTTCCTCATGCCGGACTTCTCCAACCCCTCGGGGGCCCGGCTCACCGCGGCCGGGCGGCGGCGGCTGGCCGCGACGCTGTGGCAGCAGGGCGTGCTCACCGTCGTGGACGAGGTGAGCGCCGAGCTCCACCTCGACGAGGGCCCGCTCCCCCCGTTCGCCGCCGGGCTGCCGGACGCGGCGACGGTCACCGTCGGCGGGCTGTCCAAGTCGGTGTGGGGCGGCCTGCGCATCGGCTGGGTGCGGGCCGACGCCGCGCTCGTCGCCCAGCTCGGCGAGGTCCTGCGGCGGCGCCAGCTCTCGGTGGGCGTGGTCGACCAGCTGACCGCCGCCGCGCTGGTCCGGGACCTGGACGCCGTCCTCGAACACCGCCGGGCGGCACTGCGCGAGCGCCGGGACGTGCTGCGCGCCGAGCTCGCCCGCCGGCTGCCGTCGTGGACCGTGCCCTGCCCGGCCGGCGGGCTGTCGCTGTGGTGCACGCTCCCCCCGGGGCTGAGCTCGGCCGCCGTGGTCGCCGCGGCAGCACCGCTGGGGCTGCTGCTCGCCGAGGGCCGCGCCTTCGGCACCGGGCACGCGTTCGACGACCACTTGCGGCTGCCCTTCACCCGCCCCGCCGACCAGCTGCGTGCCGCGGTGGAGCTGCTCGTCCAGGCCGAGGCGACGGTGCGGGGCGGAGCCGACCGACGGGTCGGGACGAGGGCGCTCAGCGTCGTCTGAGCCGGCGCCCATGGGATGCGACACCGACCCGGAGTGGATACCGTGGGATCGCGGTCCCCCCTCTCGGTGCCGCCGCAACGCGCAGGTCGAAACCACGGCCCGAGCTCAGCCCGCCGAGACCTCGGCGGTGCCTCCGTGGAGTTCCCCATGACGACGACCCCGACAGCTCCCCTCAGCCGCCACCTGCTCGCGTCGCCGGTCGACGACGACCGCGTGCACCACCTGGAGCTCGAGGTCTCCCAGCTGCGCACGGCGATGGCCAGCCGGGCCGTCATCGAGCAGGCCAAGGGCATCCTCATGCTCCTGACCGGCTGCACCGACCAGGTGGCCTTCGACGTGCTGACGCACATCTCGAGCACCACGCACCGCAAGGTGCGCGATCTCGCCGTGGCGATCACCGACTCCGCCTGCGGCCGCAGGCCGCTGCCGGCCGACGTACAGGACGCCATCCGCGACGTCTGCCCGCCCCAGCACTGACCTGAGCCCCGCCGACCTGGCGACGGGCGGGGCGGGGGCACCGGGCAGGATGCCGGGTGCCCCCGCCGCCGGGACCGACGGCGCCGGGGCCCGACGAGGGGAGGCGCGGCCGTGCTCTACGCCGTCGCGAGGTTCGTGCTGCGACCGCTGGCCCGCGCCGTCCTGCGCATCTCCGTCACCGGCCGGGAGCACGTGCCGGCCTCCGGCGCCGTGATCCTCGCCAGCAACCACCTGTCGTTCATCGACAGCATGGTCATCCCGCTGGCCGCCCCGCGTCAGGTCCGCTACCTGGCCAAGGCCGAGTACTTCACGACTCCGGGGCTCGGCGGCTGGGTGACCCGCACCCTGTTCACCGCGCTGGGCGCCCTGCCGGTGGAGCGCGAGACCCACCGGGCCGCGCAGGCCGCGCTCGACACCGCCCTGGGCGTGCTGCACGACGAGGGCGCCTTCGGCATCTACCCCGAGGGCACCCGCTCCCGCGACGGCCGGCTGGCCCGGGGCAAGACGGGCGTCGCCTGGCTCGCGCTGACCGCCGACTGCCCCGTCGTCCCGGTGGCGGTGCACGGCACGGACCGGGTCCAGCCGGTCGGGGCGACCTGGCCGCGGCCGCACCGGGTCTCGGTCACCTTCGGCCCGCCGCTGACCTTCCCCGAGCACCGCGGCGCGGCCCGCAACGGCCGCGCCCGCCGCGAGGTGACCGACCGGATCATGGAGGCGATCGCCGGGCTGTCCGGGCAGGAGAAGGCCGGGTGGGGCGACCCGCGCGAGGCCGCGTGAGCGGCGCGCTCCTGGTCGCCGGCACCACCTCCGACGCGGGGAAGTCCGTCGTCACCGCGGGGATCTGCCGCTGGCTGGCGCGCCAGGGCGTCTCCGTGGCGCCGTTCAAGGCGCAGAACATGAGCAACAACTCGATGGTGACCGCCGACGGCGCCGAGATCGGCCGCGCGCAGGTCATGCAGGCCGCGGCGGCGCGGGTCGAGCCCGAGGCGCACATGAACCCGGTGCTGCTCAAGCCCGGCGGGGAGAACTCGTCGCAGGTGGTCGTGCTGGGTCGGCCGGTCGCCGAAGTGACGGCGCTGTCCTACCGGCCGATGAAGGCCGCGCTGCTCGAGCAGGTCCTGGCCTCGCTGGCCGAGCTGCGCTCGCGGTTCGACGTCGTCGTCTGCGAGGGCGCCGGCTCCCCCACCGAGATCAACCTGCGGGCCGACGACATCGCCAACATGGGGCTGGCGACGGCGGCGCGGCTGCCCGTGGTGGTGGTCGGCGACATCGACCGGGGCGGGGTGTTCGCCGCGCTGTACGGCACGGTCGCGCTCATGCCGCCGGCCGACCAGCGACTGGTCGCCGGGTTCCTGGTCAACAAGTTCCGCGGGGACGCCCGCCTGCTCGCCCCCGGGCTGGACGAGCTGGCCCGGCTCACCGGCCGGCCGACGCTCGGGGTGCTCCCCTGGCTGCCCGGGGCGGCCGTCGACGTCGAGGACTCCCTCGGCGTGCCCACCGGCGTCTCGTCGGCCGGTCCGCCGCACGGGGAGGAGGTGCTGCGCGTCTCGGTGGCCCGGCTCCCCCGGCTGTCGAACTTCACCGACCTCGACGCGCTGGCCGCCGAACCCGGCGTCCTCGTGCGGTACGCGACCCGACCCGAGGAGCTGGCCGACGCCGACCTGGTGGTGCTGCCCGGCACGCGGTCCACCGTCGCCGACCTCCGCTGGCTGCGGGAGACCGGGCTGGCCGACGCGGTGCTGCGGCGGGCCGCCGAGGGGCGGCCGGTGCTCGGCATCTGCGGCGGTCACCAGATGCTGGCCCGCACCATCACCGACGACGTCGAGTCGCGGGCCGGGGTGGTCCCCGGGCTGGGGCTGCTCCCGGCCGACGTCGTCTTCGCCCCGGAGAAGACCCTCGGCCGGCCGGAGGGGACGGCGCTGGGGGTGCCGGTGCGCGGGTACGAGATCCACCACGGCGTGGTCGCGCTCGACGACTCCGCCGAGCCCTTCCTCGACGGCGCCCGCGCGGGGGCGGTGTGGGGCACCACCTGGCACGGGGCGCTGGAGGGCGACGAGTTCCGCCGCGCCTTCCTCGCCGAGGTCGCCCGGGCGGCCGGACGGCGGTTCGTCGCCGCGCCGGACACCTCGTTCGCCGCCGTCCGGGAGGCCCGGCTCGACGCCCTCGGCGACCTGGTCGCCGAGCACGCCGACACCGACGCGCTGTGGCGGCTGGTCGAGTCCGGCCCGCCCGGGGACCTGCCGCTGCTCGGGCCGGGCGCCGGGTCCCGCTGAGGTGTCGGGGGGCCGGGCTACCGTTCGTCCGTGAGCAGCCCCGAGGCACTGGCCGTCTACCGCGAGCCGAACCGGATCCCGCTGGACAAGGTGATCGACCGGATCGACTCGCACTGCCGGGCGTTCATCGAGATCTCCCCCTGGGCGACGCTGGCCACCGCCGACGCCGACGGCTGGCCCGACGTCTCGCCCCGCGGCGGCGAGCGCGGCTTCGTCAAGGTCCTCGACGAGCACCGGCTGGTCCTCCCCGACCGCCCGGGCAACAACCGGATCGACAGCCTGCGCAACATCGCCGCCAACCCGAAGGTGGCGCTGATGTTCCTGGTGCCGCGGATCGAGGAGGTCCTGCGGGTCTACGGGACGGCGACCATCGTGGGCCCCGACGACGTCGGCCTGGACCTGACCGAGTTCGGCAAGGCGCCGCTGTCGGTGCTCGTCGTGGACGTGCAGCGGGCGTACTTCCAGTGTGCGAAGTCGCTGATCCGCTCCGGGATGTGGGCGCCGGACAGCTGGGGTGACCGCGGCGACTTCCCGGCGATCGGGAAGGTCTTCCGCGACCACTGCGACCTGCCGGCGCCCCTCCCGCCGGACGACGTCCTGCGCGCCGGGCTGCTGCCGGAGCTCTGAGCGCCGCCTGTGCTACCGCCGGCGCACGGCGTAGGTCAGGTGCGTCACCCGCGACGACGGCGCCGCCGAGCCGACCTGCTCCAGGGCGATGCGGCCGGCGTCCACGCCCTCGAAGATCCGCACGCCGGCGCCGAACAGGACGGGCGAGAGCGCGATCGTGAACTCGTCGACCAGGCCGGCGTTGAGGAACTGCAGGATCGTCTCGCCACCGCCGGCGATGCGGACGTCCCGGTCACCGGCGGCCTCGCGGGCCCGGTCCAGCGCGGCCTCGATGCCGTCGGTCACGAAGGAGAACGTGGTCCCGCCCGGCCGTACCCAGGGCTCGCGCTCCCGGTGCGTCACGACGACGACCGGGTGGCGGAACGGCGGCGACTCCGGCCACATCCGCTCGCCGGCGTCGAACATCCGCCGGCCCATGACGCTGGCCCCGGTGCGCTCGAAGGTCTCCCGCACGATGTCGTCGTCGCGGCCCTCCTCGCCGCCGCCGCCCAGCTGCAGGCGTTCCCGGAAGGACCGCTGCGGGAAGACCCAGCCCTGCAGTTCCATCCACCGCCGCCCCATGAGCTCCGACAGCGACTCCGGGGCGATGTAGCCGTCCAGCGACATGGACACGCTGAAGAACACCATGCCGGCCATCAGCGACCGCTCCCGGTGACGTAGGCGGCCAGGTTGCCCAGCGTCTGCTCGCCACCCTCGACCGCGTGGTACTCCTCCACGGCCCGGTCCCGCAGCTCCCGGGTGGGGAACAGCGTGCGCATCTCGATCCGGGTCGCCGCACCCTCGGGCTCGAACGTCAGGACCGACTCGAACGCGTCCGGGTCCCCGCGGTACTCGCCGTGGAGCAGCGCGATCCGCTCCGGCGGGACGATCTCGGTCCAGGAGATCCACTCGGGGTAGTCCGTGCCGTCCGGTCCGTGCATCACGAACTCCCAGACGCCGCCCTCGCGGAACTCGAAGGACGTCGTGGTGGTGGTGAACCCCGTCGGCCCCCACCACTGGGAGAGGTGCCGGACCTCGGTGAAGGCCTCGAACACCACCTCCCGCGGTGCGTCGACCACCCGGGAGACGACGACCTCGCGATCGGCCGTCGTCCCTCGTTCCGTCGTGCTCATCGGCTCTCGTCCTCCTGCCGGGTCCGGTCGAGGTGCTGGACGTAGGCGTCCAGCCGGTCGAAGCTCTCGTTCCAGAAGTGCTCGAAGCCGCCGACCCACTCGGAGATCGGCCGCAGGCCGCGGGCGTCCAGGCCGTAGAGGCGCTGCCTGCCCTCCCCCCGGACCCGCACCAGCCCGACCTCCCGGAGCACGCGCAGGTGCTTGGAGGCCCCCGGCTGGCTCATCCCCAGCTCGCGGGCCAGGTCGGTCACCGGCCGCTCCCCCGCCCGCAGCAGCACGAGGATGTCCCGGCGCTGCGGTTCGGCGATGGCGTTGAACGCGTCCGAGGTGGTCGCTGCACGTGCCATGCCGAGAAACATATACCGATATCGGTATGCGTCAAGCCGTCGACGACTCCTGTCGCCCCCCGGCCCTACCCTCCCGGCGCATGGCGACCGACTTGCAGGTGACGATCGACTCCCTGGACCCGCACGTCCTGGCCGACTGGTGGGCCGAGGCGCTCGGCTGGGAGGTCGAGCCGCAGGACGCGGACTTCATCCGCCGGATGGTGGCCGAGGGCCACGCGAGCGAGGACGACACGACGACCCACCGCGGCGCGCTCGTCTGGCGCCTCGGGACGGCGCTGCGGTCCCCCGACCCCGGGCGGCCCCGGGTGCTGTTCCAGCGGACGACGGAGCCGAAGACGGTCAAGAATCGGGTGCACCTGGACCTGCACGTCGGAGCCGACCGGCGGGAGGCCGAGGTGGCGCGACTGCTCGCCGCGGGCGCTCGGGAGCTCTGGCGCGCCGGTCAGGGGCCGCTGGAGTGGGTCACCCTCGCCGATCCGGAGGGCAACGAGTTCTGCGTCGCCTGACCCGCCGGGCGGTGGTGCCGCTCGGGGTCAGCCGGCCCGGAGGTCCCTTGCGAGCCGGCGGGAGGCGACGGTGCGCTCGGCCGCGGCCCGGCTGCGGTCCCGTCTGCGCCGCCGCTCGGTGCCCAGGTATCGGGCATCCTCGACCAGCTGGAAGGCGGCCAGCACGCTGGCCTTCACCTCGCGCGGCCGGAAGGCGTGCGGCGGGACGGGCTCGGCCGAGGTCATGGGCCTCTCCTCTCGGAACGGCCCCCAGACCGTTCCGAGACACATGGTGCCCCCCTATCGGCGTTCCGAACCAGATCCGTGACCAATTGATGCCGATGTGTCACGAGTGACATCCGGGGCGGTCCGCCGGTCCCCCGGGCCACCCCGGCCGCGGCTCCGTACGGTGCCCGCATGGCCTCTCTCGGACGGCGCCTGGTCGCGCTCGTGCGCACCGCACTCGACTCGCGGACCCGCGTCGGCCGGGGCCGGCCGCCGCAGGCCACGACCGCCGTCCACGGGCCGGACGAGGTCGACGTGGAGTACCGCCCGCGCGACGACGACCGCCCGGATCCGGGTGAGGTCGTGTGGGCGTGGGTGCCCTACGACGAGGGCGACGGCCGCGGCAAGGACCGCCCGGTGCTGGTCATCGGCCGCCGGGGCGGCTCGCTGCTCGGGCTGATGCTGACCAGCAAGGACCACGACCGCGACGCCGCCGACGAGGCCCGCCACGGACGCGTCTGGATGGACGTCGGCACCGGCGCGTGGGACTCCCGCCGGCGCCCCAGCGAGGTGCGGCTGGACCGCCTGGTGGTGCTCGAGCCGACCGCCGTGCGGCGCGAGGGGGCGGCGATGGGCCGCGCCCTGTTCGACGAGGTCGTCGCCGCCGCCCGCCGCACCCAGGGCTGGTGACCGGCCGACGGTCCCTGCCTCAGGCGACGGCCGTCAGCGGTCCGCCGCCGCTCTCGGCTGCCAGTCGTCGGACGAGGTCGCGGTGGCCGAGGAGTGCCCACACGACGTGGTGGAGGTCCATGCGCTCACCGTTGACGTGCAGGGCGTCGGGGAGCTCGGGCTCGGCGTCGGCGAAGAGCAGCCGACCGATCGACGCAGGGCCGGTCGGTTCCTCGTCCTCGGGCACCGGTCGGGGGACCGACTGCGGCGATCCCGGCGCTCCCGCGGGAACGCCCGGGCGGCGGGCGCGGAGCTGGTCGATGGGGTGGACGCCCGCGTAGACGTCGTCGGCCCCGGGCCGGTCGAGGACGTCCGGCGCGTCCAGACCCGCCCTGAAGGCCGCGTCGGCCCGGCCCCAGACGCGCCGCCCGTCGGGAGTGAGCGCGATCAGCTCGCCGTCGCGGCGGTGCAGGACGAGGTCGAGGTCGTGCACGAGGCCGTGGTCGGCATCGCAGAGCAGGGCCATGTTGGAGACGTCGGTGGCGCCACCGAACAGCCAGTGCCGCAGGTGGTGGGCGTGCAGGCGCTCGATCCGGGTCTCGGGGCAGCCGGGACGGGAACAGCCGCCGTCCCGCCGGTACAGGGCCCGACGCTGGGCACGGGTGGCGAATCGGCGGGCGCGGCCGACGGCGAGAGGTTCCCGGCCGCGCTCGAGCATCGCCACGACCGTGGCCTCGCAGAGCATCCGCCGGACCTGGCTCGGGTGCAGCGCGGGCCCGCCCTCGATGTGCGCCGCACCGGCCGCGGCGTCGTCCGCGAGCACGGCGGCGTCGACGTGCACGACGACCTCTCGTCGCGGCGGGTCGCCGGCCCGACGGTCGGCGTCCGCGGCCGCAGCTGCCAGCCGGCCCAGCGCGGCGCACCGTCGAGCGGTCGTGCGCTCCCGGGCGAGCGCGACCTCGTCGTCCTCGGCGAGTCCGTCGGGGACACCCTCGCTCACGGCCCGGTTCCCCGCGCCGCCGGCGCGTTCCCGGCGAGCGGCGCGCTCGGCCAGCGAGTCGACCCCGGTGAGGAAGGCGGCGCCGGTCTCCGCATCGAGGCGCAGCCGGACGTCGAGCATGCCGTCGTCGTCCCAGGAGTACTCGAAGCGCATCCTGTCGCGCACGGTCCGCGGGGCCGGGGCCTCGTCCCGGCGCCACTCCCGGACGACGCGTTCCAGCTGTGACGCCGTCGTCTCGTGGGCCAACTCCAGCAGCACACCCTCGGTCGCCCGGTCGGCGACCCGGGTGATCGCGCGGACCTTCGAGTAGGACAGACGCCCGCCCGCGAAGGCCGCCGTCGTGGCCGGCAGATCCGTCAGGGCCCGTGCGACGCGGACGTGCTCGCGGGCGGCGCCCGTCGACAACCCGCACTGCCACGCCAGCCAGTGCGCGCACGAACGGATGCCGTACCCACCCCAGCCCTCGCGCCGGTCGAACTCCGCGACCAGCCCCAGCCAGGTGGCCGTCGCCGCCGCCAGCCGCACCGCCCCGCTGGTGATCCGCCGCGCCAGCTCGTCCAACGGCAGCTCCGTCGATGCCATCGACCCCTCCCCACCACTCGAACACGTGTTCGCATGATGGCGGAGGGGTCCGACAGTTGCTGCAGGTCAGCGCGGAGGAGCGTTCCCGCGGGAACGTCCGCTCAGCCGGCCGCCTCGTCGTGGTCGCGGCGGCGGGCCGGCGTGCGGAGGTGGTAGACGCCGGCCTGCCCGGGGAGCTCCTGCAGGTCGTAGCGGCTCACGACCTTGGGACCGTCGTGCAGGTGCACGTGCGTCACCGTCGGCAGCGGGTCGCCGTGCCGTGCGGGGCGCACCTCGACGCGGCCGTCGAGCGGGCCGCCGACGAACAGCAGCACGGTGTCGTCGGCCTCCACCTGCTCGGACAGCTCGCTCCCCCTCGTCGCGTCGGGCACCCGGTCGAGGGTAGGCGCGTCATCCCGGACGGGCACGCAGCACGCGGGCGACCACGGGAGCCGTCCCGAGCATGACGAACAGCCGGAGGACCTGGACGGCGAGCACGAACGTCGCGTCCGCACCGCCGTCGGTGGCCGTTGCGAGGACGGCGTAGAGCCCGCCGGGGGTCGTGGCGAGGTAGGCGTCGAGCTCGCTCGCCCCGGTGGCGGCGGCCAGCAGCGCCCCCAGCCCGGCACTGGCCGCGATCACGCCGGCGATGACCGCCAGCGCCAGAGGCAGCGCGCGGCCGATGGTGCGCAGGCTGGCCCGGTCGAAGTTCAGCCCCACGTTCAGGCCGATGAGCACGAAGGCCGCCGCGCCGAGCAGGGCCGGCACCTCGGCGCCACCGGAGACGCCCGACAGGTCCAGCGCGGCAGCGAGCACCAGTGGCCCGAGCAGCGCGGGTACCGGGATCCGCAGCAGCCGGGCCAGGAGCAGCCCGGCGACCGCGCAGCCGGCGGTGACCAGCAGGCCGACCGGCCAGCCCGGCCCGCCGTCGTCCGCGGGGCCGGCGCCGGACCCCGGCGAGGCGCCGTAGACCGCCGTGGCGGCCACCGGCATGAGCAGCACGATCAGCAGCACCCGCAGGTACTGCAGGACGGCGACCATCCGGTCGTCGGCGCCGAGGTCGCGCGCCATCGCGGTGATGCCCGAGGCGCCGCCGGCGATCATCGCGAACGCACCGGTGACCGGGCTGATGCCCGGCTGCAGCCGGAGCAGGAGCCCGGCGACCAGGCTGAGGCCCAGCGTGCCGAGCACCACGAGCAGGACCGGCAGCCAGTCCTCCCCGAGGGCGGCGAGGGTGTCCACGTCGACCAGCGAGCCGATCGAGACCCCGAGCGTGGCTTGCGCCGCGAGGACCGCCGGCCGCGGCAGGCCCAGCCGCACCCGGCCGCCGAGGCCGCGGACCAGCCCGGCGAGCAGCCCGCCGAACAGCGCCGCCGAGGGGAGCCCGGCCAGGTCGAGGACGACGGAGGCGGCTCCCGCCGCGACGACGACTCCGGCGACGTCACCCCACCGCCGTACCGCGCTCACCGCGGCCAGTCTGCCCGGACCCGTTCAGCCGCCGGTGATCCGCCGCAGCTCGGCGACGTGGGCGTCGAACGCGCGCCGGCCGTCCTTGGTCAGCGAGAGGCTGGTGCGCTGGCGGGAGGCGATGGTCGCCTTCGACGCCTTCACGTACCCGGCCTCCTCCAGCTGCTTCACGTGCTTGGAGAGCACCGAGTCGCTGACCCCGACCGCGTCGCGAACCGCGGCGAACTCCATCGTGTCCACGGCGGCGAGCAGGCCGCAGATCTGCAGGCGGGGCGGCGGGTGGATGACCCCGTCGAACTGCGGGGGCGTGCCCGTGGGTGCGCTGGTCACAGCGACGTCCGCATCTCCGCGACCATCTTCCGGCCCCAGTACCGGCCGAAGACCACGATCGCCGTCCCGAGCACGGCGCCGGCGACCACCATGGCCCAGCGCTGGTCGAAGCCCTCGGCGAGGACGAACGCCGGCACCAGCACCAGCAGCACGAGGCCGGCCCACACCGCCATGACCGGCCAGGTGACGTTCACCCAGATCCCGGTGATCCGCTTGTACGCCGACACCAGCACGCCGAGTCCCGCCATGAAGACGACCAGCGCCGGGAAGGTCACCCAGAGGGAGTCGAAGGCGTAGGAGGAGAGGAAGCCGAACAGCAGCAGCCCCAGCGTGACGTCGTACCACCACGGCGCGACGACCCGGTCGGCCAGCGCCACCCGGTCTGCCCGCAGGGCGGCCAGCTGCGCGGCGGCGGTCTCGCGGTCGATCTCATTGCTTTCCATGTCGGAAAGAGTGCACCTGGCTTTCCGACTCGTCAAGTGACGGGCCGGGTGTCGGCGCGGCGGGTCCCCGTGGTGTCATGGGCGCGAACGAACGACGGCAGTGGAGGAAGTCCGGTGAGATTCCGGCGCGGTCCCGCCACTGTGACCGGGGAGTCCGACCCCACCTGACGCCACTGCTCTGCGGAGTGGGAAGGCCGGGGCCGGGCGCTGATCCGGGAGCCAGGAGACTCTCGCCGTCGTCCCTGCCACCTCCGGGCGCGGACACCCGGGGAGAGGACGAGTGTCGTGCTCGCGCACCCCGTATGAGCTATCCCTTCAGCGCCGTCGTCGGCATGGCCGACATGCGGCTGGCCCTGCTGCTCAACGCCGTCTCCCCCGCCATCGGCGGGGTGCTGGTCCGCGGCGAGAAGGGGACGGCGAAGTCGACCGCGGTCCGCGCCCTGACCGCGGTGCTCCCGCCGGTCGACGTGGTGACCGGCTGCCGGTTCGGCTGCGACCCCGCCGCGCCGGACCCGGCCTGTCCCGACGGCCCGCACGATCCCGGCGCTCCGGCGACCACCCGCCCGGCGCGGCTGGTGGAGCTGCCCGTGGGGGCCTCGGAGGATCGCGTCGTCGGCTCCCTGGACCTCGAGCGGGCGCTCACCGAGGGCGTCAAGGCGTTCGAGCCGGGCCTGCTGGCCGCCGCCCACCGCGGGGTCCTGTACGTCGACGAGGTCAACCTGCTGCACGACCACCTGGTCGACCTGCTGCTGGACGCCGCGGCGATGGGCACCGCCTACGTGGAGCGCGAGGGCGTCTCGGTCCGCCACGCGGCCCGGTTCCTGCTGGTCGGGACGATGAACCCCGAGGAGGGGGAGCTGCGCCCCCAGCTGCTCGACCGGTTCGGGCTCACCGTGGAGGTGGCCGCCCCGCGCGACCCCGCCGAGCGCGCGGAGGTGGTCCGCCGGCGGTTCGCCGCCGACGCCGACCCGGCCGGGTTCGCCGCGTCGTGGGCCGGTGAGGAGTCCGCGCTCGCGACCCGGATCGCCGAGGCGCGGGCCCGGCTGCCGCACGTCGTCCTCGGCGACGACGCGCTGCGCCAGGTCACCGCAGTCTGCGCCGCCTTCGACGTCGACGGGCTGCGCGCCGACCTGGTCACCGCGCGCGCCGCGATCGCGCACGCGGCCTGGTGTGGCCGCGACGCGGTGACCGAGGACGACGTCCGCGTCGCCGCCCGCCTGGCCCTGCCGCACCGCCGCCGGCGCAACCCCTTCGACGCTCCCGGCCTGGACGACGACACCCTCGACCAGGCGCTGGCCGACGCCCGCCCCGAGGAGCCCACCGACCCCGACCCGGACGACGACGGCCCCGACGGCGGCGGCCAGCCCGACGGTGGTGGGCAGAGCCCCGACGCGGGCCCGGGCATGGGAAGCGATCCCCACGTCTCCGCGCCCGAGACGGGGGGAACGCCTCCCATGCCTCGCGAGGACCAGCCGTCGTCGAGCGACTCCGCATCCGCTGCTCCCGCTCCCGAGCAGGCGGCGGTCGAGGCGGCCGACCCGTTCCGCACCCGCCGCCTCGAGGTGCCCGGCATCGGCGCGGGCGCGGCCGGCCGGCGGTCGCGGGCGCGCTCGGAGCGCGGCCGGGTCGTCGGCTCGACCCGCCCGGCCGGCCCGGTCACCCGGCTGCACCTGGTCGACACCGTGCTCGCGGCGGCACCGCACCAGGTCGCCCGCGGCCGCACCGGCCCCGGCCTGCGCGTCGCCCGCGAGGACCTCCGCCAGGCGACCCTCGAGGGCCGCGAGGGCAACCTCGTGCTGTTCGTCGTCGACGCCAGCGGCTCGATGGGGTCCAAGGCCCGCATGGGGGCGGTGAAGGGCGCCGTCCTCTCGCTCCTCCTCGACGCCTACCAGCGCCGGGACAAGGTCGGGCTGGTCACCTTCCGCGGCGGGGACGCCGAGCTGGCGCTGCCGCCCACCTGGTCCGTGGAGGCCGCCGCGGCCCGGCTGCGCGAGCTGCCCACCGGTGGCCGCACCCCGCTGGCCGCCGGCCTGCTGCGCGCGTCCGAGGTGCTCCGCGTCGAGCGGATCCGCGAGCCGCAGCGGCGGGCACTGCTGGTCGTCGTCACCGACGGGCGGGCCACCGGTGCGCGGGGCAGCGACGCCGTCGGGCAGTGCCACCGCGCGGCCGGGCTGCTGGCCGCCGCGGGGACGGCGAGCGTCGTCGTCGACTGCGAGTCCGGGCCGGTGCGCCTCGGGCTGGCCGCGCAGCTCGGCGTCCACCTCGGCGCGCAGACCCTCCGCCTGGAGGAGCTGGCCGCCGAGACGCTGGCCGGCACCGTCCGCACGATCCGGGAGGCCGCCTGATGCCGCAGGGGAAGGTCGCCGTCACCCCCGACGACGGGCTCACGACGAGGGCCCGGCGCAACCGGCCGCTGGTCGTCGTCCACACCGGCGAGATGAAGGGCAAGTCCACCGCCGCGTTCGGCATGGCGATGCGCGCCTGGAACCAGGGCTGGTCGGTCGCGGTCTACCAGTTCGTGAAGAGCGCCAAGTGGCGCGTCGGCGAGGAGACGGCGCTCACCGCGCTGGGCGAGGTGCACGCCACGACCGGCCAGGGTGGGCCGGTCGTCTGGCACAAGATGGGCAGCGGCTGGAGCTGGTCGCGCCGCCAGGGCACCGAGACCGACCACGTCGCCGACGCCGCCGAGGGCTGGGCGCAGATCAAGCGCGACCTCGCCGCCGAGGCGCACCGGTTCTACGTGCTCGACGAGTTCACCTACCCGATCAAGTGGGGCTGGGTGGACGTCGAGGACGTCGTCGAGACCCTCGTGCACCGTCCCGGCACCCAGCACGTGGTGATCACCGGCCGCGACGCGCACCCGGCGCTGGTCGAGGCCGCCGACCTGGTCGTGGAGATGACCAAGGTCAAGCACCCGATGGACGCCGGTCAGAAGGGCCAGCGGGGGATCGAGTGGTGACGCCGCGCGTGGTGGTCGCCGCCCCCACGAGCGGCGCCGGCAAGACCTCGGTCACCACCGGCCTGGTCGCCGCGCTCACCGCCCGGGGCCTCGCCGTCTCGCCGCACAAGGTCGGCCCCGACTACATCGACCCCGGCTACGCCGGCCTGGCCGCCGGGCGCCCGGGCCGCAACCTCGACCCCTGGCTGGTCGGCGAGGAGCGGATCGCGCCGCTGTTCCTGCACGGCTCGCGCGGGGCGGACGTCGCCGTGGTCGAGGGCGTCATGGGGCTGTTCGATGGCGCCAGCCACCCGCACGTCGCACCGGGCTTCGGCTCGACCGCGCACGTCGCCGGGCTGCTCCGGGCCCCGGTCATCCTCGTCGTGGACGCCAGCGCCCAGGCGCAGAGCATCGCCGCCCTGGTGCACGGCTTCGCCACCTTCGACCCGACGGTGCGGCTGGGCGGCGTGGTCCTCAACCGGGTCGGCAGCCCACGCCACGAGGCGATCCTGCGCGAGGCGCTGGACGCCTCGGGGGTGCCGGTCCTGGGCGCCGTCCCGCGCACCGACGCCGTCGGCACGCCGTCCCGCCACCTGGGTCTGGTCCCCGCCGCCGAACGGTCCGCCGAGGCGGTGGACACCGTCCGCCGGCTGGGTGAGGTCGTGGCCGCCGGGATCGACCTGGACGCCGTCCTCGCGCTGGCACGGTCCGCGCCGGCGCTCGAGGCGACCCCCTGGGACCCGGCGCGGGAGGTCGACGTCGTCCCCGGCCGGCCGCGCATCGCGGTGGCGGGCGGGCCGGCGTTCACCTTCGGCTACGCGGAGAACGCCGAGCTGCTCGCGGCCGCCGGTGCCGAGGTGGTGACGGTCGACCCGCTCCGCGACGAGCGCCTCCCCGAGGGCACCGCCGGGCTCGTCGTCGGCGGCGGCTTCCCGGAGGTCTACGCCGCCGACCTGTCGGCGAACGCCTCCCTGCGCGCCGACGTCGCCGCGCACGCCGCCCGCGGACTGCCGGTCGCCGCCGAGTGCGCCGGCCTGCTGTACCTGGGCCGTGAGCTGGACGGTCACCTCATGTGCGGCGTCCTGGACGTGGCGACGGCGATGTCCCCGCGGCTCACCCTGGGCTACCGCGCCGCCGTCGCCCCGGCCGACTCCGTGCTCGCCGCCGCCGGCACCCGCGTGCGCGGCCACGAGTTCCACCGGACCAGCGCCACCCCCGGCGCCGGTCCGGCACCCGCCTGGCAGTGGTCCGGACCGGCCGGTGCCACCAGCGAGGGGTTCGCCACGGGGTCGGTGCACGCCTCCTACCTGCACCTGCACTGGGCCGGCAGCCCGCAGCTCGCCGCCCGCTTCGTCTCCGCCTGCGCCACCGCCGACCGATCGGAGCAGCATGCACATCGCTGAGGGTTTCCTCCCCCCGCTGCACGCCGTGGGCTGGACCGTCGCCGCCGCGCCCTTCGTCGTGCACGGCGCCCGCGCGGTGGTGAAGGAGGTCCGCGAGCGCCCGGAGAACACGCTGCTGCTCGGCGCCGCGGGCGCGTTCACCTTCGTGCTCAGCGCGATCAAGCTCCCCTCGGTCACCGGCAGCTCCAGCCACCCGACCGGCACCGGAGCGGGCGCGGTCCTGTTCCGGCCACCGGTGATGGCGGTGCTCGGCACGGTGGTGCTGCTGTTCCAGGCGCTGCTGCTGGCCCACGGCGGGCTGACCACGCTCGGGGCCAACGCGTTCGCCTTCGCCGTGGTCGGGCCCTGGGCCGGCTACGCCGCCTTCCGGCTGACCCGCTCCCTGGGCGGCGGCCTGCTGCCCGGCGTCTTCGTGGCGCTCCTGGTCGCCGACCTCGCCACCTACCTGACGACGTCGGTGCAGCTCGCGCTCGCCTTCCCCGACGCGGAGTCCGGCCTGACCGGCGCGCTGGTGAAGTTCCTCGGCGTCTTCGCCGTCACCCAGGTCCCGCTGGCGATCGGCGAGGGCCTGCTCGGCGTCCTGCTGTTCCGGGTGCTCACCACGAACGCCCGGCCCGAGCTCGAGCGGCTGGGCCTGCTGCGCCCCACCGTCGAGCCGATCCAGGAGGAGGTCCGGTGAACCGCCGCACCCTGGTCACGGTCCTGCTCGTGCTGGGCGTCGTGGCGCTGTCCGCCGTCCCGCTGCTGCTGGACGGCGGCTCGTCGGAGTTCGCCGGCGCCGACAGCCAGGCCACCGAGGCGATCGAGGAGACCGGCTACACGCCCTGGTTCGAGTCGGTGTTCTCCCCGTCGTCGGGCGAGGTCGAGTCGGGGCTCTTCGCGCTGCAGGCGGCGATCGGCGGCGCGGTGCTGGGCTACGTGGTGGGCCGGCTGCGCGGCCGGCGCGCGGCCGCGGCGCCGACTCCCGCACCGCCCGAGAACGCATGACCGGTCTGGCCGTCGACGACGCCGCCTGGGCCAGCGCCTGGCGCCGCCGCTCCCCCGGCGACAAGCTGCTGCTCTGCACCGGCCTCGTCCTCTGCGCGCTGGTGCTGCCGGCGTGGCCGGGCAGCGTGCTGGTCGGCGCGGTGGCCGTCGCGCTCGCGCTCGGGCCGGCGCGGGTGCCGGCGCGGACGTTCGGCCGCGCGGTGCGCTGGCCGCTGGCGTTCGTCGCCATCGGCGCGCTGACCGCGGTGGTGTCGGTCGACGACGGCCTGGGCTGGGCGCCCGAGGCCGCCACCCGCGCGGGCTCGCTGGTCGGGCACGCCCTCGCCGGCAGCGCCGCGGTGCTCCTCCTGGCGACGACGACGCCGATGTCGGACCTGCTGCCGGCCCTGCGCCGGCTGCGGGTGCCGGCGGCCGTGGTCGAGGTCGCCGGCGTCGTCTACCGGCTGCTGTTCGTGCTGCTGGAGAGCCTGACGACGATCCGCGAGGCGCAGACCGCGCGCATGGGCCACTCCACCTGGCGCCGCTCGTGGCGCTCGACCGGGCTGCTGGCAGCCGCGGTGCTGACCCGCTCCTGGGACCGCGCCCGCCGCATGCAGGAGGGCCTGGCCGGCCGCGGCCTCGAGACCGGCCTGCGGGTGCTGCCCGAGGTGCTGCCGTCGTCCCGGGCGTTCGTGGCCTGCTCGCTGGTCGGCCTGGCCGGCATCGTGAGCGCCAGTCTGGCCGTCGCATGAGCCACCGGTCCCTGGCCGCCGACGGCCTCGTCGTCGGCTACGAGCGCGGTCGCCGGGTCCTCGACGGCGCCTCGCTCACCGTCCCCGCCGGCCGCCGCCTGGCGCTGCTGGGCGCCAACGGCTCGGGCAAGACGACGCTGCTGCGCTGCCTGTCCGGCGCCCTCGAGCCCGCCGCGGGCACGATCGCGGTCGACGGCGCCCGGCTGCAGCACAGCCGCCGGGGCCTGCGCGCCCACCGGCAGGAGGTGCAGCTGGTCCTGCAGGACCCCGACGACCAGCTGTTCAGCGCCTCGGTCGCCCAGGACGTCTCGTTCGGCCCGCTCAACCTGGGCCTGACCGAGGACGCCGTCCGCGAGCGGGTCGCCGAGGCGCTGGCGCTGCTCGCCGTCGACGGTCTCGCCGCCCGCCCCACCCACCAGCTCTCCTATGGCGAGCGCAAGCGGGTGGCGATCGCCGGCGCGGTCGCGATGCGCCCCTGCGTGCTGCTGCTCGACGAGCCGACCGCCGGCCTGGACCCCTCCGCGGTCGCCGAGGCGCTCGCCGCCCTGACCCGGCTGGAGGAGTCCGGCACCACCGTCGTGATGAGCACCCACGACGTGGACCTCGCCCTGCGCTGGGCCGACGAGGTCGCCGTCGTCGTCGACCGGCGGGTGGTGCAGGGCGACCCCGCGGCGATGCTGGGCGACGACGAGCTGCTCGCCCGGGCCCGGCTCGACCGGCCGTGGGCCCTGACGGTCGGTGCGCGGCTGCGCGAGCTCGGGCTGCTCCCCGAGGGCGCCCTCCCCCGCGACGTCGCGGGCCTGCTGGCCGCGCTGCCCGATCGTCCGGGGGTGGTGACGTGACCGTCGTCGGCATCGGCGCCCGGCCCGGGGTCAGCGCCGAGGAGGTCCTCGCCGCGATCGACGCCGTCCTGCCCGCGGACGCGTCCGACGTCCGGCTGGCGACCCTGGACGCCCGCGCCGCGGAGCCCGGCATCGCCGCGGCCGCCGCCGCGCGGGGCTGGCCGCTCACCGGGCACCCCGCCGAGGAGCTGGCCCGCGTGCCGGTCGAGACCGTCTCGGCGCGGGTCGCCGCGGCGGTCGGCACGCCGTCGGTCGCCGAGGCCGCCGCGCTGCTCCACGGCGGCAGGCTCGTGGTCGGCCGGACGGTCGCGGGCCGGGTCACCGTGGCGGTGGCCGCCCCGTGAACCTGGACTTCCACGGGGACGACGAGCTCGCTCCCGGCCTGACCGACCTCGCCGTCAACGTCCGCGCGGGCACGCCGCCGACGTGGCTGCGCGAGGTGCTGCACCGCTCCCTGGACGCCGCCGCCGCCTACCCCGACGCCCGCCCCGCCCGGGCCGCGGTCGCCGCCGCGCACGGCCGGCCGCCCGGGGAGGTGCTGCTCGCCGCCGGCGCCGCGGAGGTGTTCGTGCTGGTCGCGCGGGCGCTCCGGCCCCGTCGCGCGGTCGTCGTCCACCCGTCGTTCACGGAGCCGGAGGCGGCGCTGCGCGCGGCCGGGCACCCGGTCGAGCGGCTGCTGCTCGACGGCCCCGGCTACCGGCTGGACCCGGCCGCCGTGCCCGCGGACGCCGACCTCGTGGTGCTGGGCAACCCCACCAACCCGACGTCGGTGCTGCACCCCGCCGAGGCCGTCGCCGCCCTGGCCCGCCCCGGCCGGGTGGTGCTGGTGGACGAGGCGTTCGCCGACACCGTGCCCGGTGAGCCGGCGTCGCTGGCCGGCCGCCGGGACCTGCCGGGGCTGCTCGTCGTCCGCAGCCTGACCAAGACCTGGGGGCTGGCCGGGCTCCGCGTGGGCTACGCACTCGGGCCTCCCGACCTGGTCGCCGCGCTCGCCGCCGCGCAACCGCACTGGCCGGTCTCCACCCCTGCGCTCGCGGCGTTGACCGCGTGCACGACCGGCGCCGCCCGGGCCGAGGCGGAGGCGGCCGCGGCGGAGCTCGCCGGGCACCGGGCGGCGCTGCTGGCCGCCCTGCCCGACGGCGTCCAGGTCCGCGGCGAGCCCCGGTCGTCGTTCGTCCTGCTCCGCGTGCCCGGTGGCGAGCGGGTGCGCGCGGAGCTGCGCGCCCGCGGCTGGGCGGTGCGCCGCGGCGACACCTTCCCCGGCCTGGACGGCGACCACCTGCGGGTCGCCGTCCGCGATCCGGCCACCTCCCGTGCCTTCGCCGCCGACCTCGCTGCGATCCTTGACGCGTCCCCGACGACGCGGACCGCACCCCCTGCCCTGGAGGAGATCCGCTGAGCACCGACCCGACCCCGTTCCCCGGCACCCTGCTGGGCGAGACGATCGCCGCCGTCGCACCGCGCGACGCCGCGGCCGAGCGCGCCGCCCGCGAGCGGCTGGACCGCATGACCAAGCCGCCGGGCTCGCTCGGCGTGCTCGAGGACGTCGCCGCCCAGCTCGCCGGGATCGCCGGCGCCTGCCCGGCGCCGCTGCCCGCCCCGGCCGCCGTCGCCGTCTTCGCCGCCGACCACGGCGTGCACGCCCAGGGCGTCACCCCGTGGCCGCAGGAGGTGACGGCGCAGATGGTCGCCAACTTCCTCGCCGGCGGTGCGGTGGTGAACGCCTTCGCCGCGCAGCTCGGCGCCGACGTCGTCGTGGTGGACGTCGGGGTGGCGACGCCCTACGCCGTCGAGCACACCGACCGGCTGGTCCGCCGCGCCGTCCGCCCGGGGACGGCGGACCTGGCCGTCGGACCGGCCATGACCCTCGACGAGGCGCGCCGTGCGGTCGAGGCCGGCATCGAGGTCGCCACGTCGCTGGCCGGCGACCGCGCCTGCCTGGTCACCGGCGACATGGGCATCGCCAACACCACCGCCTCGGCCGCGCTGGTCTGCGCGTTCACCGGCGCCCCGGCCACCGCGGCGACCGGCCGGGGCACCGGCGTGGACGACCCCACGCTGGCCCGCAAGGTCGCCGTCGTCGAGCGCTCGGTCGCCCGGCTGCCCGGCCGGCCGGGCACGCCCGAGGAGGCGCTCGCCGTCCTCGCCGAGGTGGGCGGTCTGGAGCACGCCGCCATCGCCGGGTTCGTGATCGGCGCCGCGGCGGCCCGCGTGCCGGTCCTGCTGGACGGCGTCATCGCCGGGTCCGCGGCGCTGGTGGCCGCCGCCCTGTGCCCGACCGCGCTGGAGTACGCGCTCGCCGGGCACAGCTCCGCCGAGCCGGGCCACGCGCTGGCGCTGCAGTCGCTGGGGCTGCGGCCGCTGCTCGGGCTGGACCTGCGGCTGGGCGAGGGCACCGGCGCGCTGCTGTCGCTGCCGCTGGTGGCCTCCGCCGCGCGGGCGCTGCAGGACGTCGCGACGTTCGACTCCGCCGGGGTCACGGAGAAGAGCTGATGCCCGAGACACCCGTCGACCCCAGCACCGGGGTCGTCTACCCGATCGGTCTGCGCCTGCTCGGCCGCCGCGTCGTCGTCGTCGGCGGCGGCCGGGTCGCCCACCGGCGCGTGGCCGGGCTGCTCGAGGCCCGCGCCGACGTCGTCCTGGTCAGCCCCGAGGTCACCCCCGCGCTCGAGGCGCTCGTCGCCCCGGGCTCGGTCACCTGGCTGCCCCGCCGCTACGAGCGCGGCGACCTGGCCGGCGCCTGGTACGCGGTGGCGGCCACCGACGACGGCGCGGTGAACGCGGCCGTCGCCGCCGAGGCCGAGTCGCTGCGGATCTTCTGCGCCCGCGCCGACGACCGCGCCGCCTCCAGCGTCTGGACGCCCGCGGTCGGCCGGCACGGCGACATGGTCATCGGCGTGCACGGCGGCGGGGACCCCCAGCGGGCCGTCGGCGTCCGCGACCAGGTCCTCGCCGGCCTGGCCGACGGCAGCATCCGGGACGTCGCCGGCCGCGCCGCCGAGGGCACCCCGGCCGGCACGGTCGTGCTCGTCGGCGGCGGCCCCGGGGACCCCGAGCTCATCACCGTCCGCGGGCAGCACGCCGTGGCGCAGGCGGAGGTCGTCGTCGCCGACCACCTCGCGCCGCAGTCGCTGCTGGCGTCGCTGCCGCCCGACGTCGAGGTCATCGACGCCTCGAAGCTCCCCCGGGGCCGGTACATGGCGCAAGAGCAGATCAACGCGCTGCTGGTGGAGCGGGCACTGGCCGGCAAGCGGGTCGTGCGGCTCAAGGGCGGCGACCCGTTCGTCTTCGGCCGCGGCATGGAGGAGGTCGAGGCCTGCGTCGCCGCGGGCGTGCCCGTGGAGGTCGTGCCGGGCGTGACCTCGGCGATCGGCGTCCCGGCGCTGGCCGGCATCCCGGTCACCCACCGTGGGCTGACCCACGAGTTCGTCGTCGTCTCCGGCCACGTGCCGCCCGGACACCCCGCGTCGCTGGTGGACTGGGCGGCCCTCGGGCGGCTGCGCGGCACG
Source organism: Blastococcus sp. TF02A-26 (assembly GCF_003319125.1). GTDB lineage: Bacteria > Actinomycetota > Actinomycetes > Mycobacteriales > Geodermatophilaceae > Trujillonella. Next base: position 132,175 of record NZ_QOHG01000013.1, read on the forward strand.
CTCGTCGTCCTCATGGGCGTGGACACCGCGGAGCGGATCGCCGCCGCCCTGGTCGAGCACGGCCGCTCCCCCGACACCCCGGTCGCGGTGATCGCCGACGGCTCGACCCCCGGTGAGCGCGTCGTGCGCACCACCCTGGCCGGGCTCGGGCGGACGCTCGCCGACGAGGAGATCCGCCCGCCGGCGGTCTGGGTGGTGGGCGAGGTCGTGTCCCTCGGCGCCTGAGCACTGGTGCTCTCGATGTAGCACTCCTACTATCGACGCGAACCCCACTGGCGCAGCACTGCCCCACGGAGGTCCGCCGATGGCCACATCGACTCCAGCCCCGTCCGACGCCGTCATCGAGGTGCGCGGACTCCGCATGACCTACGGCACCCGCGAGGTGCTCACCGGGGTCGACCTCACGGTCGGCGCCGGGGAGGTCGTCTGCCTGCTCGGCCAACGGCGCCGGCAAGACGACGACCATCGAGATCCTCGAGGGCTTCCGCCTGCGCTCGGGTGGAGAGGTCCGCGTGCTGGGCGCCGACCCCGCCACGGCCGACGACGCCTGGCGGGCCCGCGTGGGCGTCGTCCTCCAGTCGTGGCGCGACCACGCGCGCTGGACGCCGCGCCGGCTGCTCACCCAGCTCGGTGGCTACTACGCCGCCTACTCAACCCCGGACCGCCCGCGCCCGGTGCCCGTGGACGAGCTGCTGGCGACCGTCGGGCTGACCGCGGACGCCGACCGCAAGATCGTCACGCTCTCCGGGGGCCTGCGCCGGCGCCTCGACGTCGCCGTGGGCATCGTCGGCCGGCCCGACCTGCTGTTCCTCGACGAGCCGACCGCCGGCTTCGACCCGCAGGCCCGGCGCGACTTCCACGACCTCGTCCACCGGCTCTCCGACCTGGAGGGGACGAGCATCCTGCTCACCACGCACGACCTCGCCGAGGCCGAGCGGCTGGCCGACCGCATCCTCATCCTGGCCGGCGGCGAGATCGTCGCCGACGGGAGCGCCGACGAGCTCACCCGCCGGGTGGCCGGGTCCAGCGAGGTGCGCTGGACGCTGCACGGGGAGCGCTTCGTGCACGCCACCCCGGACCCGACGCCGTTCGTCCGGAGGCTGTTCGAGGAGCACGGCGACGCGGTCGCCGACCTCGAGGTGCACCGGGCCAGCCTGGAGGACACCTACATCGCCATGGTCGCGAGGCACGAACGCGCCGACGACGCCACGGCACGCCCGCTGGCCGGAGCGGTCCGATGAGCGCCGCGACGACCGGCCGGCCACCCGCCGGACGCGCCGCCGTCCGGCTGGGCCTGCAGCGGGGCTGGACGGAGTTCGTGCTGAGCCTGCGCAGCCCGCAGGACCAGGCCTTCTACCTCGTCAGCGCGCTCGGGACCCTGGTGTTCCTGTGGATCAACCGGGACGACGCCGTCGAGGGCACCGACCTGCTGTACCCGAGCGTGGCCCTGCCGAGCATCCTCGGCGCCCTGCTCGCCTTCGGGGTGGTGATCGGTCCCGCGTACGCCCTGGCGATGGAACGCGAGGACGGCACCCTGCTGCGGCACAAGGCGCTGCCGCACGGCATGCAGGGGTACGTGACCGGGCAGCTGGTGTACCACTCGCTGGGGCTGGTCCCCTCCCTGCTGACCATCCTCGTGCCGGGCTTCCTGCTGTTCGACGGGCTGATGTCCGGCGGTGCCGTCGGCTGGCTGACGCTGGCCTGGGTCGTCGTCCTCGGCCTGCTCGCGACCCTGCCCTGGGGCATGGTGCTGGGCGCCGTGGTGCCCAGCACGCAGAAGGTCGGGACGTGGGGGATGCTGCCGGTCCTGGTGATCACCGGGATCTCCGGGATCTTCGCGCCGATCCAGGCGCTGTGGGGCTGGCTGCAGGTGGTGGCGCAGGTGTTCCCGACGTACTGGATCGGCCTGGGCATGCGCTCGGCGTTCCTGCCCGACTCCGCCGCGGCGGCGGAACTCGGCGGCTCGTGGCGGCCGGGCGCGACGGTCGCCGTGCTCGTGGCGTGGGCCGTGGCCGGACTGCTGGTCGCCCCCCGCGTGCTGCGCCGGATGGCCCGGCGGCAGTCCGGCTCGCAGGTCCAGGCGGCTCGGGAGGCGGCGCTGCAGTGGGTCCGGTGAGCACGGACCGCGGCGGCGACGCGGTCTACAACCGGATCGCACTCCTGCGCGCCGAGCAGGGCGTCACGCGGCGGGAGCTGGCCGACGCCCTCGGCGTCCACTACCAGACCGTCGGGTACCTGGAGCGCGGCGAGTACAACCCCAGCCTGCACCTGGCGCTGCGGATCGCCGAGTTCTTCGGGCTGCCCGTGGAGGTCGTGTTCTCCACGCGGCCGTTCCCGCGGATCAGCGATGCCGCCCGCCCGGTCGAGTCCGATCCCCCGGCCGCCGCCGGCTAGATGTACTGCCCGGAGACGTTGGTGCAGCGGGTGATGGGCGGGAGGTTGCGCAGGGCGGTGTGGGGCCGGTGGTGGTTGTACTGGTGCAGCCAGCCTGACAGGGCCGCCCGCCGCGCTTTCTCGGAGGTGTAGAGCCGTTTGTAGGCCCACTCCTCGAGCAGGGTGCGGTTGAGCCGTTCGACCTTGCCGTTGGTCTGGGGACGTCGGACGCGGGTGCGGGAGTGCTTGATG
>NZ_QOHG01000014.1 GCF_003319125.1 Blastococcus sp. TF02A-26
GCGGTGAGCACCGCCATGCCGTCCTCACCGGCCTGGCGGGTCACCTTCCGCCCACGGATGGCCGTCTCCAGCCGGCGCAGCGCGGCGTCGGCGTCGATCCGGGCGATCGCCCGTCGTGTGCACTCCCGCAGCTGCGCCACCGTCTGCCGGCCCGCCCGCGGCAGCACCCGGGCCTCCACCGCCGCCTTTTTCCCCGCCGTCACCGGGCGCAGCAGTTCGGTCAGCGCCCGGGCCTGCGCCCAGGAGATGTCCCCGGCCTCGAGGGCGGCCAGCGTTCCCGGCAGCTGCTCGACCAGCTCCACCGACTCGACCAGCAACTCCGACGCCGCCCGCCCCGAGATCCGCAGCCGCACCGCGACCTCGTCGGCAGCCCACTCACTGACCTCGGTCAGCACCGCCGGCCGCGCCGCCCGCGAGGCGGCCGAGGCCGCGCCCCGCTCACCGGGCTGCCGATCCCACACAGACGGCCGGCACCGGGCGAACGACGCCAGGGCCCGCACCCGCGCTCCGGCCAGCTGCGCCGACCGCCGCTCCACGTCCACCACCGCGTCCAGCAGCTCGGCGCCCTCCTCGAGCAGCCGCACCCGAGGATCACCGACAGCCGGCTCCACCACACCGGCCGGCCCGGACAACGACCGGGCACGGGCCACCCGGCCGAGCGAGTCCGGCGTCACCGCACCGCTGCCGTGCATCGCCACCACGACCCACGAACCCCGCGGACGACCGACCACCAACCGCTGCCGACGATCGGCGGACAGAGCCCCGAGAGCGACCTCGACGGGAGTGCTCGCCCCGGTCACGGCCGCCTTCACGCTCTCGCACACATGTTCGATGATAACGGCGGGGCGTCATCCTGACCAGCGCAAACGCATCTGTGGAAACCCGATCGACCTGTGGATGGTCACACGTCGGCGACGCCGCCGGCAGCTATGACGTCCTCGTGCGAACGACGTCAGATCTCCCGCCCACCTGCCGCTCCCACATCCCTGCGGGCCGGCGACCACCCGGCGCTCCCACGCGCACGTACTGTCGGAGGGGTGAGGCGGGAGCACCGACGACGCGCGACCCGGCTGGCGTGCGCACTGCTGCTGACCGGCGTCGTGGCCGGGTGCGGCGGCGACGGTGGCTACGAGCCCCGCGGCGACTGGCGTCCCCTCCCCGAGGGCCCGCCCCCGCAGGTGGCGCCGCCGAGCGACAGCCAGGTGCCACCCCCGGCCGGACCGCCCTCCGGGGGCGGCTCCGGCTCCGGAGAGGGGCAGGAGGACGGCAACGTCGTCGCCACCGGCCTGGACGTGCCCACCGGCCTGGTCCTGCTGCCCGACGGGACGGCCCTGGTCGCGGAGCGGGAGACCGGCCGCCTGCTCCAGGTGTTCCCCGACCGGTCACCGGCGCGCGAGCTCATGGTGGTGCCCGGCATCGACACCGCCGGCGACGGCGGCCTGTACGGCCTGGCGCTCTCCCCCACCTTCGCCGAGGACGGGCTGGTCTACGCCTACCTCTCCACCGCCACCGACAACCGCGTCGTCCGCTTCCCCGTCGGCGGCACCCCCAACCCGGTGCTCGTCGGCATCCCCCGCGGCGAGGTGCACAACGGCGGCGCGCTGCTCTTCGGCGTCGACGGCTCGCTGTACGTCGGCACCGGCGACACCGGGAACCCCGCCCTGGCCCAGGACCCGGCCTCGCTGGCCGGCAAGGTGCTGCGGATCGACGTCTTCGGCCAGCCGGTCGACGGCGACGTCGTCTTCGGCCGCGGCTTCAGCAACGTGACCGCCCTGTGCGCGGCCGGCGACGAGACGATCTACGCCACCGACGACGCGAGCGACCGTCCCGACGAGCTCACCGAGGTGGTCGCCGGCGCCGACGCGGGCTTCCCCACCGAGGTCCGCGGCTCGACCGCTCCGGTGCAGGAGATCGACGACGCCGTCGGGGGGCTGGCCGGCTGCGCGGTGGCCGGCCCGACCATCCACCTCGGCGCGCTCGAGGGCGAGCGGGTCTACTCGGTGACCCTCGACGGCAGCGGCGCGCCCGTCGACGTGCCCGAGGAGCTGATCCCCGACCGGTACGGCCGGCTGCGGACCGTCGTCCTCGAGCAGCAGACCGGCGCGCTCTGGATCACCACGTCGAACCGCGACGGCGCCGGCGAGCCCGGCGAGGACGACGACCGGGTGCTGCGCATCCTCCCGCCCGGCGCGTCGGGGCAGGAGAGCCCGCTGTGACACTGCGGTCCTCCCGGACCGCACCGCGGCCACGTGCCGTCCCCCGGCTGCGCTGAGCCACGACCGCCGCACCCGGCGGGGACCCCTCCGGGGCCCGCCACCGGGCACGGCCGTGCTAGCCGATCACGCGCTCCTCGAGCATGCGCTTCACCGTGGCCGCGTCGGCCTTGCCGCGGGTGGCCTTCATGACCGAGCCCACCAGCGCGCCGAGAGCCTGCACCTTGCCGCCGCGGACCTTCTCCACGACGTCGGGCGCGCCGGCGATGGCCGCCTCGACGGCCGCCACCAGCTCGTCGGACTCCCCCATCACCACGAGTCCGCGCGCGGTCATGACCTCGTCCGGGCCGCCGTCGCCGGCGAGGACGCCGTCCAGCACCTGACGGGCGAGCTTGTCGTTGATCTTGCCGTCGCGGACCAGGGCCGCCAGCTCCGCGACCTGGGCGGGGGTGACCGCCAGGTCGGTGAGCTCCACCCCGGTCTCGTTGGCGCGACGGGCCAGGTCGCCCAGCCACCACTTGCGGGCGTCGCCCGGGGTGGCGCCGGCGGCCACGGTGTCGGAGACGAGACCGAGGGCGCCGGCGTTCGCCAGCCACTGCATCTCCGTCGCCGACAGCCCCCACTCCTCCATGAGGCGGGCGCGGCGGGCGGCCGGGAGCTCCGGCAGGTCCGCGGCGAGCTTCTCCACCCACGCGGCGTCGGGGGCCAGCGGCACGAGGTCGGGCTCGGGGAAGTACCGGTAGTCGGTGGCCTCCTCCTTGCTCCGCCCCGGCGAGGTGCTGCCGGTGTCCTCGTGGAAGTGGCGGGTCTCCTGCAGCACCCGCCCGCCGGCGTCGAGCACGGCGGCCTGCCGGCGCATCTCGTAGCGCACCGAGCGCTCCACCGAGCGCAGCGAGTTGACGTTCTTGGTCTCGGTGCGGGTGCCCCACTCCAGGCTGCCGATCGGGGCCAGCGAGGTGTTCACGTCGCAGCGCAGGCTGCCCTGCTCCATGCGGACGTCGGAGGCACCGAGCGCCTGCACGATCTCGCGCAGCTCGGTGACGTAGGCGCGGGCGACCTCGGGGGCCTTGGCGCCCGCACCGGGGATCGGCCGGGTGACGATCTCCACCAGCGGGATGCCCGCCCGGTTGAAGTCGACCAGCGAGTGGTCGGCGCCGTGGATGCGCCCGGTGGCGCCACCGACGTGGAGGTTCTTGCCGGTGTCCTCCTCCAGGTGCACCCGCTCGATCTCCACCCGGTAGGTCTCGCCGTCGACCTCGACGTCGAGGTGCCCCGCGGTGCACAGCGGCTCGTCGTACTGGCTGGTCTGGAAGCCCTTGGGGATGTCCGGGTAGAAGTAGTTCTTCCGCGCGAAGCGCGACCAGGACGCGATCCGGCAGCCCAGCGCCAGCCCGATGCGGATGGTGTGCTCGACGGCCGCGGCGTTGGCGACGGGCAGCGAGCCGGGCAGTCCCAGGCAGACCGGGCAGGTCTGGGTGTTGGGCTCGGCGCCGAAGGTGGTCGCGCAGCCGCAGAACATCTTCGAGGCGGTGCCCAGCTCGACGTGGGTCTCCAGGCCGATGACCGGCTCGTAGCGGGTCAGGACCTCGGCGAACTCGACGAGCCGGTCGCCGGTGTGGGTGGTCACGGTGTCGTGTCCTCCTTGGGGAGGGACCGGCCGGTGATCCAGGCGCCGGCCCCGGTCAGCAGTCCGAGGACGATGAAGACGGCGAAGACGGGCCGGTCCGTGGTGATCCACAGGACGACGCCCGCGACGACGACGAAGGCGGTCAGTGCCCACGCCGCCTTGAGGGGCCCGTTCACGCCGCGCCGCCCGCGGTGGTGAGCTGGTCCAGGAACCGCGAACCGCGGGCGCTGTCCAGCGCGGCCTCGACCGCCGCGGCCAGCGAGTAGCAGCGGTCGTCGGCCAGGGCCGGGGCCATGATCTGCAGCCCGACCGGCAGCCCCTCGGAGAGCCCGCAGGGCACCGAGATCGCCGGCAGTCCGGCGAGGCTGGCCGGCAGCGTGCAGAGGTCGGCGGCGTACATGGCGAGCGGGTCGTCGACGCGGGTGCCCAGCGGGAAGGCGACCGTCGGGGTGACCGGGCTGACCAGCACGTCGACGTCCTCGAACGCGCTGGTGAAGTCCCGGGTGATGAGCGTGCGGACCTTCTGGGCCTGCCCGTAGTAGGCGTCGTAGTAGCCGGCCGACAGGGCGTAGGTGCCGAGGATGATCCGGCGCTTCACCTCCGGCCCGAAGCCCTGCTCGCGGGTGAGTGCCATGACCTCGTCGAGGTCGTGCGCCCCGTCGTCGGCCACCCGGATGCCGAACCGCATGCCCTCGAAGCGGGCCAGGTTCGACGACGCCTCGCTGGGCGCGATCAGGTAGTAGGCCGGGAGCGCCAGGTCGAAGCTCGGGCAGGAGACCTCGCGGACCTCGGCGCCCATGCCCTCCATGAGCTGCACCGCCTCGGCGACGCGGGCGAGCACGCCCTCCTCGTAGCCGTCGGTGTGGCCCTCCCCGCCCAGCTCGCGGACGACGCCGACCCGGAGGCCCTTCAGGTCACCGGTGGCGCCGCGGCGCGCGCACTCGGCCAGCGGCGGCAGCGGGGCGTCGATGCTCGTGGAGTCGCGCGGGTCGTGCCCGCCGATCGCCTCGTGCAGGACGGCGGCGTCGAGGACCGTGCGCGCCATCGGACCGGCCTGGTCCAGGCTGCTCGAGAAGGCGATGAGCCCGTACCGGGAGACCGAGCCGTAGGTCGGCTTGTGCCCGACCAGGCCGGTGACCGCGGCGGGCTGGCGGATCGAGCCGCCGGTGTCGGTGCCCAGCGCCCACGGCGCCAGGCCACCGGCGACGGCCGCCGACGACCCGCCGGAGGAGCCGCCCGGGATGCGGGCCAGGTCCCAGGGGTTGCGGGTGACCCGGTAGGCGGAGTTCTCGGTCGAGCTGCCCATGGCGAACTCGTCCATGTTGGTCTTGCCCAGCAGCACCGTGCCGGCGTCCTTGAGCCGGCCGGCGACGGTCGCGTCGTAGGGCGGCCGCCAGCCCTCCAGGATCTTCGAGCCGCTGGTCGTCGGGACGCCCTCGGTGACGAAGACGTCCTTGAGCGCCACCGGCAGGCCGGCCAGCGGGCCGAGCTCCTCGCCGGCGAGGCGGGCCGTGTCGATCTCCCCCGCCCGCTGCAGCGCGGCGCGCCCCTCGACGTGCAGGTAGGCGCCGACGGCGCCGTCCTCCGCGGCGATGCGGTCGAGGTAGGCCCGGGTGAGCTCCACGGAGGAGAGCTCGCCGGAGGCCAGGCGGTCGCGCAGCTCGACGGCGTCGAGCTCGGTCAGCTCCGCCACGCTCACTCCTCGCCCAGGATGCGGGGCACGCGGAACCGGTCGTCCTCGGCCGCGGGCGCGCCGGCGAGGACGACGTCGCGCGGGAGGCTGGGGGTGGCGACGTCGGCGCGCAGCACGTTGGTCAGCGGCACCGCGTGCGTCGTGGGGTCGACGTCGGCGACGTCGGCCTTGCCCACCTGGGCGACGGCGTCGAGGACGGCGCCCAGCTGCCCGGCGAAGCGGTCGAGCTCGTCCTCGGTCAGGGCGAGGCGGGACAACCGCGCGAGGTGCGCGATGTCCTCCCTGCCCAGGGCTGCGTTCGCTGGCGGGGTGCTCATGCTGCGGCGGGACTCCACTCGTGCGCCGTCCCGCCGCCGGCCCGGACCGGGTGGTGCGGGAGCGTGCGGGACCGGGGAAACCAACCCCGCCACTGTACGTGGGCCGTGCCAGCGCGTTCGGCGGCCGATGCCGTTCCACCGGCCGCTCGACCGGGCGGTGCGTCATGGGGGAAGCTGACGGGGTTCGCCGATCGACGACGATCGACCCGCAACCGAGGGACGCCCGGAGGAACCGTGTCCTATCTCCTGCGGCTGGTCGTCCCCGACCGGCCAGGCATCCTCGGCGCCGTGGCCACCGCGCTCGGTGCCGCCGGGGTCGACATCGTGTCCGTCGACGTGCTCGAGCGCGGCAACGGGGTCGCCGTCGACGACATCGTCATCGACCTCCCGCCGGACCGGCTGCCCGACGGCCTGATCACCGCCGCGCAGGCGGTGGAGGGCGTGGAGGTGGAGTCGCTGCGGCCGTTCTCCGGCCCGCTGGACACCCACCGGGAGCTGGAGCTGCTGGAGGCGCTGGCCCGCGCGGGCGAGCGCTCCCCCGAGCCGAGCCTGGCGATCAAGCTGCTGGCCGCGGAGCTGCCCCGCGTCTTCACCAGCGGCTGGGCGGCGGTCCTGCAGGGCGACGGCGGTTCCTGCGAGGTCCTCGCCGCCTCCGACGCGGCACCCTCCTTCGACGGCATGACGCTGCCCTGGCTGCCACTGGAGGGGGCGCGGCTGCTGCCGAGCGAGGACGGGTGGCTGCCCGAGCGGTGGCGGGAGATGGCGATCGAGATGATGGCCACGCCGTTCGGCTCGCCGCGCACCGCGGTCGTCATCGGCCGGTCCGGCGGGCCGGCGTTCCGCCGCTCGGAGCTGCTCCGGCTGGTGCACCTGACCGGCATCGCCGCGACGGTCGCCCACCTCCCCCCGGCGTAGCCGGCGCCCGGCCGTGATCCTGCCGCCGGTCCGGGACCCGCGGTTCGTGACCGTCCGCCGCGGCGGGACGCTCTCCGACCCCGACCACCACCTCCTCGCGCTGTGGGCGGCGGAGTGCGCCGAGCACGTGCTCGGCCTGTTCGAATCCGCACGACCGGAGGACCCCCGGCCGCGGGCGGCGATCGAGGCGGCGCGGGCCTGGGTGCGCGGGGAGCTCCGGATGATGGAGGCGCGGGCGCTGGGTGGCCATGCGATGGGCGCCGCACGGGACCTGCGCGGAGCGGCGCGGCACGCCGCCTACGCCGCCGGCCAGGCCGCGGTGGTCGCGCACGTCGCCGCGCACGAGCTGGGGGCGGCCGCCTACGCCATCAAGGCGGTGCGCGCCGCCGCCGCGCCGGAGGCGAGCGAGGCCGCCGGGCGCGCCGAGTGCCGCTGGCAGCAGGACCGGCTCCCGGCGCCGATCCGCGAGCTGGTGCTCGACGACCAGCGGCTGCGCAACGACCTCTGCTGGTCGGTCTTCGACTGGTGAGCCGCCGTCAGGCGGGCGGCGGCTCCTCGGCCGGTCCGGCGTCGCCGCCGTCGCCGACGGTGGCGACCGCGCGGGCGGCGTCGGGGCCGTCGTCCAGCAGGACCCGGAAGCCGTCGTCGTCCAGGATCGGCGCCTTGACCTGCACGGCCTTGTCGTACTTGCTGCCCGGATCGGCGCCCACCACGACGAACCCGGTCTTCTTGCTGACCGAGCCGGTGACCTTGCCGCCGCGCTCCTGGATGGCGGCGATGGCCTGGTCGCGGCTGAAGTCGCGCAGCGAGCCGGTGACGACGACGGTCACCCCGGTGAGCGGGCCGGGACCGGCGTCCTCCCCCTCGTCGGCCATGCGGACGCCGGCCGCCCGCCACTTCTCCACGACCCCGCGGTGCCAGTCGACGTCGAACCAGTCCCGGACCGCGCGCGCGATCGTGGGCCCCACGCCGTCGGCGGCCGCCAGCTCCTCCTCGGTCGCCTCGGCGATGCGGTCCAGCGAGCGGAAGTCCCGGGCCAGCGCCTGCGCGGCGGTCGGCCCGACGTGCCGGATCGACAGCGCCACCAGCACCCGCCACAGCGGCACGTCCTTGCGGGTCTGCAGGTTGGCCAGCAGCTTCTGCCCGTTGGCCGACAGCGTGCCGTCCTTCTTCGTGTAGAAGTCCGACCGCTGCAGCTTCTCGGCGTCGAGGTCGAACAGGTCGCCCTCGTCGCTCAGCAGCCCGCTCTGCAGGAGCGAGATCGACGCCTCGTAGCCGAGGTTCTCGATGTCGAACGCGCCACGGCCGGCGACGTGGAAGACCCGCTCCCGCAGCTGCGCGGGGCAGGACCGGGCGTTGGGGCAGCGGATGTCGGCGTCGCCCTCCTTCTCCGGCCGCAGCTCGGTGCCGCACTCGGGGCAGTGGGTGGGCATGACGAACTCGCGCTCGTCGCCGGTCCGGGCCGCGACGACCGGGCCGAGCACCTCGGGGATGACGTCCCCGGCCTTGCGGATGACGACGGTGTCGCCGATGAGCACGCCCTTGCGCACGACCTCGGAGGCGTTGTGCAGCGTCGCCAGCTGGACGGTCGACCCGGCGACCTTCACCGGCTCCATGTAGGCGAAGGGCGTCACCCGGCCGGTCCGCCCGACGTTGACGCGGATGTCGAGGAGCTTGGTCGTGGCCTCCTCCGGCGGGTACTTGAACGCGATCGCCCACCGCGGCGCCCGCGACGTCGAGCCGAGCCGGCGCTGCAGGGAGACCTGGTCGACCTTCACCACGACGCCGTCGATCTCGTGCTCGACCGAGTGCCGCTGCTCGCGGTAGCGCTCGATGTAGGCCCACACGCCCTCGAGGTCGTCGACCACCTCGTACCGGTCGCTCACCGGCAGGCCGAGCTCGCGCAGCCGGTCGTAGGCCTGCGACTGCCGCTCGGGCTGCCAGCCCTCGTGGGCGCCGAGCCCGTGCACGATCAGCCGCAGCGGGCGCGACGCGGTGACCCGCGGGTCCTTCTGCCGCAGGGAGCCGGCGGCGGCGTTGCGGGGGTTGGCGAAGGGCGCCTTGCCGGCCTCGACCAGGCCGGCGTTGACCTCGGCGAACCCGGCGACCGGGAAGTAGATCTCGCCGCGGACCTCGAGTCGCTCGGGGAGGTCGGAGCCGGTGAGCTGCGGCGGGACGTCGGCCATGGTCCGGACGTTGGCGGTGACGTCCTCCCCCGTCGTCCCGTCGCCGCGGGTGGCGGCGCGGACGAGCCGGCCACGCTCGTAGAGCAGCGCCACCGCGAGGCCGTCGATCTTGAGCTCGCACAGCCAGCTGACGCCGCTGCCGGCGTCGCGCTCGACGCGGGCCGCCCACGCGGACAGCTCGTCGCTGCTGAAGACGTTGTCCAGGCTCTGCATCCGCTCCAGGTGCTGGACCGGCGCGAACGTCGCGGTGAAGCCGCCGTTGACCTTCTGGCTGGGCGAGTTGGGGGTGACCAGCGCCGGGTGCGCGGCCTCGAGCTGCTTGAGCTCGGTCATCAGCTCGTCGTACTGGCCGTCGCTGACCAGCGGCGCGTCCTGCACGTAGTAGGCGAAGGCGTACCGGTCGAGCTCCTCCGAGAGGTCGCGGTGGCGCGTGCGGACCTCGTCGGGGACCTCCGTGAGGTCCTCCCGCTCGACGGGGGCGGCGACCTGCGGGGCGGCGTCCTGGAGGGCGTCGGCGTCCGTGCTCACGGTCGAACGGTAACTGCCGGGTACGACGGTCCACCCGCGGCGATCACCCGGTCGTGGTCACTCGGGGAGCAGGTACCTCGCCGCCTCGCGGACGTGGGTCAGCGCCTGCCGGGCGTACGCCGGCGAGGCGCCGGCCAGGCCGCACGCCGGCGACAGGGTGACCGCCCCGGCGAGCTCGTCGGCGGCGAAGCCGAGCTCGTTCCACCACGCCCGGAGCCGGGAGGCGGTGGCCTTCGGCGCCGGCAGGGTGGCGTCGGTGCCCGGCACGACGCCGAGCACGAGGTGCAGGCCGGCGTCGACGGCCGTGCCGACGGCGTCCTGGTCCTGCACCAGGCCGTGGTCGAAGGAGACCGCGGCCGCGCCCGATGCGCGGAACAGCTCCAGCGGTGCCCGGTTGGCGCAGCAGTGCACGACCACCGGCCCCGGCACCGCCTCGACCACCGCCGCCAGCTCCTGCTGCACCGCGCTCGCCTCGACCGCCGGCAGCTTGCCGAAGCCGCTCGCGGTCGGCAGACCGCCCTGCAGGACGGCGGGCACGCTCGGCTCGTCCAGCTGCACCACCACGCGTGCGCCCGGCACCCGCGCGGAGACCTCGGCGACGTGCGCGGCGATGCCCTCGGCCAGCGACTGGCCCAGGTCCCGACGGGCGCCGGGATCGACGACCGCCCGGTCGCCGCGCATCCGCTCCAGGCCGGCGGCGAGGGTCCACGGCCCGGCCGCCTGCACCTTGAGGGTCCCGGTGTAGCCCGCGGCCAGGTCGTGCAGCGCGTCGAGGTCCCGGGCGAGGAACTCCCGTGCCCGGCGCTGGTCGACCCCGCCGCGCGGGACCAGCCGCCAGCCGGCGGGCGTCAGGTCGACGGCGAGGTCGACCAGCAGCGCGGCGCTGCGCCCGAGCAGGTCGGCCCCCGCCCCGCGACCGGGGAGCTCCGGCAGGTGCGGGAGGTCGGGCAGCTCGCCGAGCACCACCCGCAGTGCCTCGACCGGGTCGGTGCCGGGCAGCGACCCCACGCCGGTGGCCGGCCCCCACGCTGCCGGGGCCGGCCCCCGGTCGGGTCCGGGATCGGTCGGGTCAGACGCTGGGTCGGTCGGCGAGGCCACGGCGCCGACGGTAGCCCGCGACGGAGAGCGCAGCCCCGACCAGCAGGAGCAGCCCCCCGGTGACGGCGAGCGGCACCACGTCGGCCCCGGTGTAGGCGAGGTCGTCCTCGGTCGTCCGGCCGTCGGCGGCGACCGGTCGTCCCCCGTCGGCCGGGGTGCGCCCGCCGCCGGCAGCCGGACGGGTCGCCACGGGCGCCGTCCCACCGGGGACCGTGCCGCCCCCGGCGATCGGCGGGGTGACCACCGGCGGCGTCGCGGGCGGGGTGGTCGGCGGGATGGGCGGGGTCGTGGTCAGCTCGCACGGGCCGGCGCCGCTGCGGTCGTCGTCGAACGGCTGGGCCGGGTCGAGCGACACCGCACGGTCGAGTGCCGGCGGGCTGATCGGCGACGCGGCACCGATGTAGGCGTTGAACACGTCGACGTCGTTGGGCCCGGTGGTCGCGGTCTCCCCGGCGGGGCGCCCGCTGCGGAAGGCGGTGAAGCTGTCGCCACCCTCGACGAGGAAGGAGTTGGCCACCACGGAGTACTGCGCCGCGAGGTCGAGAGGCTGGCCGCCGATGCGGATCGAGGCCGGGTCGACGCGGTTCCCGGCCGGTCGGTTCGGGTCGAACGAGTAGGTGAGGCCGGACACCGACAGCTGCAGGAAGCTCGCCGCGCCGCTGCGGGTGGCCCACTGCTGCTCCAGCACCTGCTCGATGCCCGCCCCCGTCAGCGTCACCTCGTTGACCGTGTTGCTGAACGGCTGGACCCCGAAGGTCTCGGCGTAGGTGATGCTCCCGGCCGGGGTGCCCGCGGCGCAGTCGATGTCGGCCCGCAGTCCGCCCGGGTTCATGAAGGCGACATCGGCGCCCGGCCAGGCCGCGCGCTGGGCGTCGGCCACGAGGTTGCCGAGCGAGGACTCCCTGTCCCGCACGGGCGCGCCGGCCAGGTACGCGCGGTCGAGGTCGCCGGTCTGCGTACCGACCACCTCGGCACCGGCCTCGGCGGCGCGCGCCTCCCAGTACGCGACGATCGCCTGGACGGCGGGGTCGGGCGCGGCCCGGCGGACCGGCACGTTGGTGGCCGTGCTGGCGGCGCGGTCCACGTCGCCGGTGGCGGTCAGCGTGAGCCGGATGTCGGTCAGCGCCTTGCCGTAGAAGCCGGCCTGGGTCACCAGCCGCGGCGCGCCCGCGGGGTCGACCAGCGTGCAGTCGTACGGGACGTGGGTGTGCGCGCTGACGAGCACGTCGACCGAGGGCGCGACGGCGGCGTTGATCGCCGCGATCGGGGTGTTCGCCAGGGCGCCCTGGCAGGTGTCGTAGCCGCTGTTGGCGGTCTGCGTGCCGCCCTCGTGGACCATCGCGACGATCGCCTCCACGCCCATGCCCTGCAGGACGGTGGCGTACTGGTCGATCGCGGTGGCCTCGTCGCCGAAGGTCAGGCCGGCGATGCCCCCCGGGCTGACGATGTTCGGGGTGTCGTCGGTGACCACGCCGATGAGGCCGACCCGGTTGCCGCGGGTGTCGGTGAAGACCTCGTACGGCGGGAGGATCGGCTCCCCGGTCGCGGTGTCCACGACGTTGGCCGCGAGGTAGGGGAAGTCCGCCCCCTCGAACTCGTGCCCGGCGTCGCCGAAGCAGCCGTCCACCCCGGGGGTGATCCCCTCGCAGGCGGTGACGTCGTCCGAGCCCTCGCCGTCGGTGGCCGCGGAGATCCGGTAGAGCTCCTCCTGGCCGCGGTCGAACTCGTGGTTGCCCACCGCGCTGTAGTCCAGGCCGAGGGCGTTGAGTACCTCGATGGTGGGCTCGTCGCGGAAGACGCTGGAGTTGAACGGCGAGGCGCTGACCAGGTCCCCGGCGCCGACGAAGACCGAGTCGCCGGCGTTGCCGAACGACGACCGCAGCTGGGCCAGCGTCGTGGCGATGTGGGCCGCCCCGCCGACGGCCTCGGACACGTCGTCGGTCGGTGCGGGGTCGCCGTACACGCCGTCGGGACCGGGCGAGGTGATCAGCGTGCCGTCGCCGCCCTCCTGCGGGCTGATCCGCCCGTGGAAGTCGTTCATCGCGATGATCTGCACCTGGTCGCCGGCGGCGGCCGAGGCCGTCCCGGGGAGCCCGACGAGGGCGGTGGTGGTGCCGGCGGCCGCGAGGACGGCGGCCACGGACAGGCGCGTTCTGCGCAAGGGAGGTCCTCCAGGACGGTGACCACCCGGGGAGAGGTGGTGCGGCGGGCGTGCGGCCCACGAGCTTCTCGGGAGGCGACCGTCCGTGACGGACCGGTACGCCTCCGAGAAGGTAGCTCCCGTCGAGGAGGTGTCCCAGAGCGGGTCGGAGACGTTGCCCGGTGTTAACCGGCGCGCAAGACGGCGCCCTGCCCGAGCACCAGGTCACCCCGCTCCGCGTCGGGGGCGTACAGCACCGCCGACTGCCCGGGGGCCACGCCGCGCTGCACCTGGTCGAGCGCGATGACCAGCCCCTCCGGGGAGGCCTCGACCGAGCACGGCACCGCGGCGGCGTGGGCCCGCAGCTGCACTGCGGCGCGCAGCGGCAGCGACGGCGCCGGGCCGGTCCAGGTCGGGGCGCCGGTGCGGACCTCGCGGACGCCGGCCAGGTCGGCCGTGCCGATGGTGACCGTGCGCGTCGCCGGTTCGATGCCCAGCACGTACCGCGGGCGCTGGTCACCGACGCTCACTCCCAGCCCGCGGCGCTGGCCGACGGTGAACCCGTAGGTCCCCGAGTGCTCGCCCACGGTCGCTCCGGTGGCCGCGTCGACCAGGGGCCCCGGCTGCTCCCCCAGCTTCCGCGCGAGGAAGCCGCGGGTGTCGCCGTCGGGGATGAAGCAGATGTCGTGCGAGTCGGCCTTGGTGGCGACGGCGAACCCGCGCTCGGCGGCGAGCTCGCGCACCCGCTCCTTGGTCATCGACCCGAGCGGGAAGACGGCACCGGCCAGCTGCTCGGCGGTGAGCACCGCCAGCACGTAGGACTGGTCCTTGCCGGCGTCGACCGAGCGGCGCAGCTCGCCGTCGGCCAGCCGGGCGTGGTGACCGGTCACGACGGCGTCGAAGCCCAGTGCCCGGGCGCGGTCGAGCACGGCGCTGAACTTGATCTTCTCGTTGCAGCGCAGGCACGGGTTGGGCGTGCGACCGGCCGCGTACTCGGCCACGAAGTCCTCGACGACGTCGGCGGCGAACCGCTCGGCGAGGTCCCAGACGTAGAACGGGATGCCCAGCTCGTCGGCGACACGGCGGGCGTCGTGGGCGTCCTCGACGCTGCAGCAGCCCCGGGCACCGCTGCGCAGCGTCTGCCGGTCCGGGGACAGCGCCAGGTGCACGCCGGTCACGTCGTGACCGGCCTCGACGGCGAGGGCTGCGGCGACCGCGGAGTCCACCCCGCCGCTCATCGCGGCGAGGACCCTCACGCCGCCTCCGGTTCGGCTCCGCGGTCGCTCCGCTCCTCGCTCGCCGACCTCGCTGCGATGCTCACTCCCTGTCGCCTCACGCCCGGCTCATCCCCGCCCGGCGCGCCCGCTCGACCACCGGCGCGATCACGTCGAGCACCGCGTCGACGTCGGCCTCGGTGGAGGTGGAGCCGAGCGAGAACCGCAGCGAGCTGCGTGCCCGGTCGGGGTCGGCACCCACCCCGAGCAGCACGTGGCTGGGCCGGGCGACCCCGGCGCTGCACGCCGAGCCGGTGGAGCACTCGACCTCGCGGGCGTCGAGCAGCATCAGCAGCGCGTCGCCCTCGGCGCCGGGGAACGACAGGTGGGCGTTGCCCGGCAGCCGGCCCGGGCCCCCGGCGAGCTCGTCGTCCAGCGGAGCGCCGTTGAGCTGGGCGTCCGGCACCTGGGCCACCACCCCGGCCACGAGCCGGTCGCGCAACCCGGCCAGGCGGGCGGCGCGGTCCTCCCGGCCGGCGACGGCGACGTCGGCGGCGACCGCGAGCCCGACGATCGCGGCGACGTCGAGGGTGCCCGACCGCACGTCGCGCTCCTGCCCGCCACCGTGCAGCAGCGGCATGCACGCGGCGTCGCGGCGCAGCAGCAGCGCGCCGGCGCCCATGGGGCCGCCCAACTTGTGGCCGGTCAGGGTGAGCGCGTCCACGCCGCTCGCGGCGAAGTCCACCGGCACCTGGCCCACGGCCTGCACCGCGTCGGTGTGCAGCGGGACGCCGACCTCGTGCGCGACGGCGGCCAGCGCGGCGAGGTCGCTGACGGTGCCGATCTCGTTGTTGGCCCACATGACGCTGACCAGAGCCACGTCGGAGCCGTCGCCGAGGGCCGCGCGCAGTGCCTCGGGGGTCACCCGGCCGGTCGGCTCGACGGGCAGCCAGGTCACCTCGGCGCCGTCGTGCTTGGCCAGCCACTCGACGCTGTCGAGGACGGCGTGGTGCTCGATCGGGCTGGTGACGATCCGGCGCCGCTGCGGGTCGGCCTCCCGGCGGGCCCAGGAGATCCCCTTGACCGCGAGGTTGTCGCTCTCGGTGCCGCCCCCGGTGAACAGCACCTCCGACGGGCGGGCGCCCAGCGCCGCGGCGAGCCGCTCGCGGGCCTGCTCGGCGGTGCGGCGGGCGGCCCGGCCGCTGGCGTGCAGGGAGGAGGCGTTGCCCACCCGGCCCAGCTGCTCGGTCATCGCCGCGAGGACCTCGGGCAGCACCGGCGTCGTCGCCGCGTGGTCCAGGTACGTCACTGGCCCTCCTCGCTGGCGCTCGTCGGCCACGTGACCGTCATGCCGGCCCCCGGGACGGCTCCCCGGTCACCGCCCCCAATGTAGTCGTGGGCGACCCAGGGGCCGGTCCGGCCGTCGGACCGGCCGCACGCGGGGCCACGAGGGCACCCGTGGCGGCCACGGCGGTCAGCAGACCCACGGCGGCGAGCACCGCACCGGAGAGGGGCAGGGAGCCCTGGGTCGCGGCTCCCACGAGGACGCCGACCACGCCGACGCACAGCGCCGCGGTCGTGACGTCGGCGATCTGCAGCGACGCGGAGTCCGCGCCCCGGCGGTGCTCGGGCGAGTGCTCGAACAGCAGCACGCCCACGCTCGGCATGCCCAGCCCCATGCCGAGGCCGGCGACGGCCCAGGTGACGTACGCCGGCCACCCACCGAGACCCGGCACGGTGATCAGGGCCGTGCCGGCGACGCCGAGGGTCAGGAGCACGAAACCGGCGCGCAGCAGCCGCGCCCGCGAGAGCCCGGGACGGCGGCCCTGCGAGAACGACGCCAGCGCCCAGCCCAGCGAGCCGGCGGTCAGCGGGATGCCGGCGGCGACCGGCGAGTAGCCGTGCAGGTGGGTGAGGCTCAGCGGCAGGAGCGCGTCGACGCCGAAGAACGCCCCGGCCAGGAGACCGCGCGAGGCGACGACCGTGGGCAGGCCCCGGCGGGCGCGGGCGGTGCCCGGCGGGAGGAGCGGGCGCAACCCCAGGACCAGCGCGGCCAGCCCGGCGACCGCCAGGAGGACGGCGGGCCCGTCGAGCCGCTGCCCCGCGTACTGGAGGGCGGCGATGCCGAGCCCGGCCAGCCCGGCCCACCACTTCTGGCCGGGCGCCCGCGCCGCCGTGCCGTCCGGCACGGGCAGCTGCCGCACCGCGGGCAGCATCAGGAGCAGGCCCAGCACCACGAGCGGGAGCAGGCCGAGGAAGACCATCCGCCAGCTGGCGTGCTCGGTCACCAGGCCGGAGACCACCGGCCCGACGAGGGAGGGCACCACCCACGCGGTGGAGAACGCCCCGAACAGCGCCGGTCGCAGCGACGCCGGGTAGGCCTGGCCGGCGACGACGTAGAGGGAGACGGCGACCAGCCCGCCGCCCAGGCCCTGCACGGCGCGACCGGCGACCAGCGCGGCCATGGACCCGGCGACGCCCGCGGCGAGCAGGCCCAGCGCGAAGACCGACACCCCGGCCAGCAGCGCCGTCCGCGGGCCGCGGCGGTCGCCCACGTCGCCGCCGACGACCATCCCGACCACCGAGGCGACGAGGTAGGCGGAGAACGGCCAGCCGTACCAGGCCAGGCCGTCGAGCTCGGTGACCGCGGTCGGCATCGCCGTCCCCACGGCCATCGACTCGAACGCGACGAGGGTGACCAGCAGCAGCAGACCGGCGGTCCGCAGCCGCAGCCGCGGACCGAAGATGCCGTCGTCGGCCACCTCGTCTCCTCTCCCGCTCACCGTCTCCGGACGCGATCGGGCGCCGGCCTCCTCGGGAGGAGACCGGCGCCCGATCAGGACCTGCTGGGGTTACTTCCGCGCGGTGATCAGCTCGGTGGCCTGCGGGACGACGACGTTGAGGTCGCCGACCACGCCGAAGTCGGCCAGCTCGAAGATCGGGGCCTCGGGGTCCTTGTTGATGGCCACGATGTTCTTCGAGGTCTGCATGCCGGCCCGGTGCTGGATGGCGCCGGAGATGCCGACCGCGACGTACAGCTGCGGGGAGACCGTCTTGCCGGTCTGCCCGACCTGGAAGCTGTGCGGGTAGAAGCCGGAGTCGACCGCGGCGCGGGAGGCGCCGACGGCCGCGCCGAGGGAGTCGGCCAGCCCCTCGATGATGGAGAAGTTCTCCGCCGAGGCGACGCCGCGACCACCGGAGACGACGATCGCCGCCTCGGTGAGCTCCGGCCGCGAGGACTTCTGCTCGACGACGCGGTCGACCACGCGGGTGGCCTTGGCGGCGTCGGAGATCGAGACGCTCACCTGCTGCTCGGCGCCCGCGGCCGGGGCCGGCTCGGGAGCGACCGAGTTGCCGCGCAGCGTGTAGATCGGCGTCCCGACGTTCACCTTCGAGTGCACGATGACCTGGCCGGCGAACGCCAGCTGGGTCGCGGTGCCGTCGGCGGCGATCTCGGTGACGTCGGTCAGGAAGCCGCTGCCGGTCTTGAGGGCGACGCGGGCGGCGATCTCCTTGCCCTCCGGGGAGGACGGGATGACCACGGCGGCCGGCGACTTCTCGCCCACCAGCTGCGCGAGCACCTCGGCCTTGGGGGCGACGAGGAACTCGTCGACCTCGGGGCTCTCGGCGACGTAGATCGTCGCCGCGCCGTACTCGGCCAGCTTGTCGCGCAGCACGGCCGCGACACCGGGGGCACCGATGGCGACCGCGGACACGTCGCCGAGGGCGCGGGCGGCGGTCAGCGCCTCCAGCGTCGTCTTGCGCACACCGTCACCGGTGGCGTTGACCTCGGCCAGGACCAGGACCTCTGCCATGACTGTTTGTCTCCTCTACCTGTGTCCGGGCTCAGACGATCTTCTGGCTGGCGAGGTACTCGACGAACTTCTGCGCGCCGTCGCCCTCGTCGTTGACCTTGACGCCCTCGCCCTTCGGCGGGCGGCCGGCGAAGTCCAGCACCGAGCTGGTGGCGCTGGCCAGGCCCACGGTCGAGGGGTCGATGCCCAGGTCGGCCAGGGACTTGGTCTCCACCGGCTTCTTCTTGGCGGCCATGATCCCCTTGAAGGAGGGGTAGCGCGGCTCGTTGATCGTGTCCCAGGTGGAGACGATCGCCGGGAGCGGGGCCTCGAGGGCCCAGTAGCCGCCGTCGGTCTGCCGGTTCACCTTGACCGTCGAGCCCTCGACGGTGAGCTTCTGGGCGCCCGACACCTGCGGGATCCCGAGGCGCTCGGCGAGCAGGGCCGGCATGACCGCCACCTGGCCGTCGGTGGAGGTGGCGCCGGTGAGGACGAGGTCGTACTCCATCTGCTGCAGCGCCGCGGCGAGGATGGCCGAGGTCTGGATGGCGCACGAGCCGTGGATGGCGTCGTCGACGACGTGGACGGCCTTGTCGGCGCCCATGGACAGCGCCTTGCGGATCGCGTCGGTGGCGCTGGCCGGGCCGACGGTCAGCACGGTGACCTCGCCGCCCTGCGCCTCCTTGACGGTGAGCGCCTCCTCGATGGCGTACTCGTCGATCTCGTTCACGACGTTGTCCGCGCCGGCACGGGCGACGGTGTTGTCCGACGGGTCCAGGGAACGCTGGGTTCCCGAGTCCGGGACCTGCTTGACCAGAACGACGATGTTCATCGCCAGACCTACCTCCGAGACGGTCAGGGGGACGCGAGCCCGACGGCCCGCCTGGCTCCGATCATGGAGGTTACTTCCAGGTAAAGATGCCGGGGATGTCGGAGGCCGGTGAGCCCGGTCACCCGACGGGCGCCCACTCCCCCGTCTCGGTGAAGCGGCGCAGCGTGCGGGCGTGCGGCGCCAGGTCCAGCCCGGCCGCGGCGACCCACTCGTCGGAGTAGTACGTGTGGGCGTAGCGCTCGCCGCCGTCGCACAGCAGGGTGACGACGCTGCCCCGCACGCCGTCCCGCAGCATCCCGGCCACGAGCGAGAACGCGCCCCACAGGTTGGTGCCGGTCGAGCCGCCGGCCCGGCGGCCGGTGGCCTCGGCCAGGTGGCGCATCGCGGCCAGCGACGCCGCGTCCGGGACGCCGATCATGCGGTCGACGATCGTCGGGACGAAGGAGGGCTCCACCCGCGGCCGGCCGATGCCCTCGATCCGGGACGGCGTCCCGGTCGTGCACGCCGGGTCCCCGGCGGCGTAGCCGGGGAGGAACGCCGAGTTCTCCGGGTCGACGACGGCCAGCCGGGTGGGGAACCGCCGGTAGCGGATGTACCGGCCGATGGTGGCGCTCGTCCCGCCGGTGCCCGCGCCGACGACGACCCACTCCGGGACCGGGTGGCGCTCCAGCGCCATCTGCTCGAAGACCGACTCGGCGATGTTGTTGTTGCCGCGCCAGTCGGTGGCCCGCTCGGCGTAGGTGAACTGGTCGAGGTAGTGCCCGCCGCACTCGGCGGCCAGCCGCCGGGCCTCCTCGTACATGGCGGGCGGGTCCTGGACGAAGTGGCAGCGGCCGCCGTGGAACTCGATGAGCGCGACCTTCTCGGCGCTGGTCGAGGCGGGCATGACCGCGATGAAGGGCAGCCCGAGCATCCGCGCGAAGTAGGCCTCGCTCACCGCGGTGGACCCGCTGGAGGCCTCGACCACGGGAGTGCCTTCGGTGATCTGGCCGGAGCAGAGCCCGTACAGGAACAGCGAGCGGGCGAGCCGGTGCTTGAGGCTGCCGGTCGGGTGCGTCGACTCGTCCTTGAGGTACAGGTCGATGCCCCACTCGGGCGGCAGCGGGTAGGTGAGCAGGTGGGTGTCGGCGCTGCGGTGCGCGTCGGCCTCGACGGAGGCGACCGCGCGGTCCACCCAGGCGCGCCCCGCCGGGTCGGAGTGGTCGACGACGTCCGGCGCGCTCACGCCTCCCGCTCCGGCTCGGCGGCGGCGACCAGCGCCGGTCGCTCGGCCGGGGTCACCGTCACCGCCGTCCCCGGCGTGAGGTCCTGGCTCTCGACGCTGGGGACGTCGACGAGCACCTCGAGACCGTCCGGCAGCGCGACCGCGATCCGGGTGACGGCGCCGGAGAACGTCCGGGTGACCACCCGACCCGGGCCGCGGTCGTCGGCGGTGACCAGGAGCCCCTCGGGGCGGACCAGGGCCACGGCCGGACCGGGCGGCGGGGTGGTGCCGAGGACCTCGCGGCGGACGCCGAGGAACTCGACGTCGCCGTCGCCGAGGACCGCCGGGATGCGGTTCATCGTGCCGACGAACTGGGCGACGAACGCCGTCGCCGGTCGCTCGTAGAGCTCGTCGGGCGAGGCGACCTGCTCGAGCCGTCCGGCGCGCATGACCCCGACGCGGTCGGCCACCGACAGCGCCTCGGCCTGGTCGTGGGTGACGAAGACGGTCGTGATGCCCAGCTCCAGCTGCAGGCGGCGGATCTCCTCGCGCAGCTGCACGCGGACCTGGGCGTCGAGCGCCGACAGCGGCTCGTCCAGCAGCAGGACACGGGGCTCGACGGCGAGCGCCCGTGCCAGGGCCACCCGCTGCTGCTGGCCACCGGACAGCTGGTGCGGGTAGCGGCCGGCCCGGTCGGCGAGCCCGACGAGCTCCAGCAGCTCCGCGGCGCGGGCGCGACGCTCGGCCTTGCCGCCCCGGCGGCGCACGGTCAGCCCGAAGGCCACGTTGTCGGCCACGGTCAGGTTCGGGAAGAGGCTGTAGGCCTGGAAGACCATGCCCATGTCCCGCTTGTTGGCCGGGACGCCGGTGACGTCCTCGCCGTCGAGCAGCACCCGGCCGGAGTCGGGGCGCTCGAAGCCGGCGATCGCCCGCAGCGCCGTCGTCTTCCCGCACCCCGACGGCCCGAGCAGCGCGAGGAACTCCCCGCCGGCGACGTCGAGATCGAGGCCGTCGAGGGCGAGCACGGAGCCGTACCGCCGGGTGAGCCCCTCCAGCCGGACGCCCACGCCCGGGCGGCTGCGCAGCTCGGCCGCGGCGGTGTTGTCCTGCGGTGCGGTGGTCGACGTGGTCGACGGGACGGCGGTCATGCGGAGTCCTCCCCCTTGCGCTGGCGGTCCAGCGCGGAGATCAGCAGCAGCAGCCCCCAGGTGAGCAGCAGCGAGAGCACCGACACCGCCACCGACAGCTGCGGCTCGGCGGCGGCCGCCTTCACGATCCAGGTGGGGAACGTCTCGAAGCCCAGGATGTTGGCGACGGTGAACTCCCCCAGCACCAGCGCGACGGCCAGGAAGGCGGCGTTGAGCACCGACGTGCGGAGCACCGGGAGGACGACCGAGAGCATGACCCGGGGCCAGGACGCCCCCAGGTTGCGGGCAGCCTCGGTGAGGGTGCGCAGCCCGGCGCCGCGGACGCCGGCGTCCAGGGCGCGGTAGACGAACGGCATCGCCAGCACCACGTAGACCAGCACCAGGATCCAGGGCAGCTCGGGCTCCTGGAGGGCGAACATGAACTCGGCGACCGGGGTGCCGAGGAAGTAGTCCGGCGCCCAGGCGAGCACGCTGCGGACGCCGACGACGAGCGCGATCGGCGGTAGCACCAGGGGCAGCAGCGTGAGGATCTCCACCGTCGTCCGCAGCCGGGGCAGCCGCAGCTCCACCAGGACGACGACCGGCAGCAGCAGCGCGAGGACGATCAGGACGGTCAGCAGTGCCAGCAGCAGCGAACGGCCGAACGCCTCGGCGAACCCCTCGGCGCCCGGGATCCGGGTGTAGGGCTCGACGGTGATCCCGCCCCCGCGGCGGTCGTCGACCGAGTACCAGATCGAGGCGCCGAGCGGGATGAGGAAGTAGGCGCCGAGGACGGCGAACACGACCCAGCGCCACCACCCGGTGCCGCGGCGGCCGGGCCGGACCGGCGTCTCCGGGGCGACGCTGCCGGCGCCGGTCACCCCGGTGGTCATCGCCGTCATGCCAGCCACCGCTGCGCGCGCCGCTGGACCCAGGCGTAGAAGACCATCACCAGCCCGATCAGGACGACCATGCCCAGAGCGAGGGCCTTGCCCAGGTTCTCCGCGCCGACGACGACGTTGCTCGACAGCGAGTCGGCGATCTGCAGGGTGACCAGCGGGACGCTGCTGCCGACCAGCGCCCGCGCGGTCGCGTAGGCGGAGAACGCGGAGGCGAAGAGGAGCATCGTCGCGCCGAGCACCGGCGGGGCGAGCACCGGGCCGCCGACGTGCCGCCAGTACTGCCAGCCGCTCGCGCCGAGGTTGTCCGCCGCCTCCCGCCACTGCGGCCGCAGGGCCTCCAGGGCGGGGGTGATGGTGAGGACCATCAGCGGGATCAGGAAGTACAGGTAGACCAGCGCCAGGCCGGCCATCGAGGTCAGCGAGAAGTCGTCGAAGCCCAGCAGGTCGGTGATCAGCGAGGTCGCGACCCCGGCGTTGCCGATCGTCGCGAGGAAGGCGAAGGCGAGCGGGATCCCGCCGAAGTTGGCCAGGACGCCGGAGGCGGTGAGCACCAGCCGGCGCAGCGTCTGCCCGCGACGGGACCGCAGGATCGCGATCGACAGGGCCAGGCCGAGGGCGGCGCTCAGGACGGCCGTGATCGCCGACAGCTCCAGGCTGCCCATGTAGGACCGTCCGTAGGCGCCCTCGGTGATCCGGCCGATGTTGTCGGTCGACCACCCCTCGTCGAACGTGACCGGATCGGTGACCCGGAAGGCCTCCACCGCGAGCACGCCGAAGGGCAGCAGCAGGAAGACCGCGAGGTAGACGAAGAACGGGACCGTGCCGAGCACGGCCGCGAGGGTGGCGCGGTGCGCGCCGGGGGCGTCCGGGAGGGTGGTGCTCAGCCGGACATCTCCTCGTTCCAGCGGGCCGTCACGACCTCCTTGGCAGCACTCTCCTGCTCCTCGGTCGGGAACTCGACCTCGGCCTCGACCGGCGGCAGTGCGGCGAGTGCCTCGGCGTCGGCGGTGCCGGCCTCCTCCATCGCGGGCAGGCGCACCGGGCGGGCACCGCCGGCCAGCCACAGGTTCTGGCCCTCGTCGCTGTAGAGGAACTCCTGCCACAGGCGGGCGGCCGCCGGGTGCGGCGCGTAGGCGCTGATCGCCTGGCTGTAGAAGCCGCCGAAGAGCCCGTCGCTGGGGACCACGACCTCCCACTCGGTGCCGACCTCGGCCAGCCCCTCGTCGTAGGCGGCGTTCAGGTAGTCCCAGTCGAGGACGATCGGCGTCTCGCCGCTCTCGATGGTGGCCGGGGTGCTCTCCACCGGGTTGAAGTTCCCGGCGTCCTTGAGCTGGACGAAGAAGTCGATGCCCGGGCCGATGTCGTCGAGGTCACCGCCGTTGGCCAGCGCCGCCGCCCAGACCCCGCCGAAGGCCGCCGCGGCCTGGGTCGGGTTGCCGTTGAGCGCCACCTGGCCGCGGTACTGCGGGTCGAGCAGGTCCTGCATGGTCTGCGGGCACTCGGTCACGATCGTGGCGTTGCAGCCGATCGAGATGTAGCCGCCGTAGTCGTTGTACCAGTGGCCCTCCGGGTCCTTCTGGCCCTCGGGGATCTCGTCCCAGGTCTGCACCTGGTAGGGCGCGAGCAGGTCCTGCGCCTGGGCCTGGCGGGCGAACGCGGTGCCGAGGTCCAGCACGTCGGGCGCCCGGTCCTGGCCGCGCTGGCTCTCGACGGCGTTCAGCTCGTCCTGGCTGGAGCCGTCGGGCGAGGCGCTGTTGACCGTGATGTCGTACTTCTCCTCGAAGGTGGAGATGATCTCGCCGTAGTTCGCCCAGTCCGGCGGCAGGGCGATGACGTTGAGCTCGCCCTCCTCCTGCGCGGCCTCGATCAGGTCGTCCATCGAGCCGAAGTCCGACAGCGAGGTCGCCTCGGCCGCGTCGCCGCCGGCACCGCCGCCACCGCCACCTCCGCCGTCGTCGCTGCCTCCGCAGGCGGCGAGGGTGAGCGCGGCCGTGAACAGGGCCACGGTCGTCGAGGTGCTGCGTCGCACGAGGTTCCTCCTGGTGTCCGTTCCGCCCCGGGGCGAGAGCTCGGGGGGCCTCCGGGATGGTGACAGACGGAACGGCGTCAGGGCGGCCCGAACGGCGACCGGCGGGCGAACAGTCCGCGAACGGGCGAGTCAGCGACCGGTGAAGGTGGCCTTCCCCGGGCCGTTCTCGATGAACGACTGCATCCCGTGCTGCTGGTCCTCGGTGCCGAAGAGACCGGAGAACAGCCGGGTCTCCAGGGCCAGGCCCTGCGACAGCGTCATGTCCAGGCCGTCCTCGATCGCCTGCTTGGCCGCGGCCAGGGCGGCCGTCGGGCCCTGGGCGAACCGCCGCGCCATGGCCATGGCGGTGGAGTACACCTCGTCGTCGGGGACGACGGCGTCGGCCAGCCCCATCTCCAGCGCCTCCTCCGCGCCGACGTGGCGGCCGGTGAACACGAGGTCCTTGGCCTTGGCCGGGCCGACCAGGCGGGCCAGGCGCTGGGTGCCGCCCGCACCCGGGATGACGCCGAGCTGGATCTCGGGCTGGCCGACCTTGGCGCCGGCGCCCATCACGCGGAAGTCGGCGCAGAGCGCGAGCTCGTAGCCGCCGCCGAGGGCGTAGCCGGTGATCGCGGCGATGACCGGCCTGGGGATGCGCTGCACGGCGATGAAGGACTCCTGCAGCTCTCGGCCCCAGGCGGCCATGCCGCGGGCGTCGAGCTGGGCCATCGCCTTGATGTCGGCGCCGGCGGCGAACACCCGCTCGCCGCCGTAGATCACGACCGCGCGCACGTCCTCGCGAGCACCGGCCTCCATCGAGACGGCGCGGACCTCGCGGTGCAGCTGGTCGTTGATCGCGTTCATCTTGGGACGGTCGAGGCGGATCGTGCCCACCCCGTCCTCGACCTGCAGGGTCACGAACTCGTGCGCGGCTGACATGTCCGGGACCCTAACCCCGGGGCATGGGTACCCATACCCGCGTCGCCGGGGCTCCGGGCACAGGTATCGGTACCCATGCCCAGGACGGCGGGGCCGCTCAGCGGGCGCGACGGGCGGAGAAGCGGCCGTCGGCACGGTCCAGGCGCAGCGGCAGCCCGAAGGTCTCCGACAGCCCCTCGGCGGTCACGACCCGCTCGAGCGGACCGGCGTCGACCACCCGGCCCTCGCGCAGCAGCAGCGCGTGCGTGTAGCCGGGCGGGATCTCCTCGACGTGGTGGGTGACCAGCACCTGCGCCGGCGCGTAGAGGTAGCCGGCGAGGTCGGACAGGCGGGCGACGAGGTCCTCGCGGCCGGCGAGGTCCAGCCCGGCGCCGGGCTCGTCGAGCAGCAGCAGCTCCGGGTCCGGCATCAGCGCGCGGGCGATCTGCACCCGCTTGCGCTCGCCCTCGCTGAGCGTGCCGAACGGGCGGTGGGCGAAGCCCTCGACGCCCCACTGCCGCATGAGCATCGCGGCGCGGGTCAGGTCGGCGATGTCGTACCGCTCCCGCCAGCGGCCGACGACGGCGTACCCGGCGGAGACGACGACGTCGCCGGTGCGCTCGGCCGGGCCGATCCGCTGGGCGAGCGCGGCGCTGGTGAGCCCGATCCGGGGCCGCAGCTCGAAGACGTCGACCGCGCCGAGGGTCTCCCCCAGCAGCCGCACCTCGCCGCGGGTGGGGTGCATGTGCGCCGACACCAGCTGCAGCAGCGTCGTCTTCCCCGCGCCGTTGGGACCGAGCAGGACCCAGCGCTCCTCGGCCCGGACGGTCCAGTCGACGCCGCTCAGCAGGGAGTTCTGACCGCGGACGACGTCCACCCCGCGGAGCTCGACGACGGGCTCGGACAACGCGGCGCTCGACACGACCTCATCCAACCAACCCGCCCGGCGGTCGGGGTTGGCAGGATCGGGAGATGCGCGCCGCGAACGACCTCGAGGTCTGGCCGGGCTCCCCCGCACCGCTGGGTGCGCACTGGGACGGCACCGGCACCAACTTCGCCCTCTGGTCGGCCGGGGCGCAGGCGGTCGACCTGTGCCTGTTCGACCACGACGGCACCGAGCACCGCCACCGGCTGCAGGAGAACACCCACCAGGTCTGGCACGGCCGGGTGAGCGGCATCGGCCCCGGCCAGCGCTACGGCTACCGGGTGCACGGCGGCTACGACCCCGGCTCGGGGCTGCGCTACAACCCGGCGAAGCTGCTGGTGGACCCCTACACCCGCGCCGTCGACGGCGACCTGACGCTGCACCCCTCGCTGTTCGGCCACCCGGGCGACGCGGTCGACTCGGGCACTCCCGAGACCAGCGACTCGGCGCCGTACGTACCGCGCGGGGTCGTGGTCCACGACCCGTTCCCGTGGGACGGCGACACCGCGCCGCGCATCCCGTGGACGGACACCGTGATCTACGAGGTGCACGTGCGCGGGGCCACGATGCGCCATCCCGACGTCCCCCCGGCGCTGCGCGGCACCTACGCGGGCCTGGCCCACCCCGCCTTCGTCGAGCACCTGCAGTCGCTCGGCGTCACCGCGATGGAGCTGCTGCCGGTGCACCACTTCGTCAGCGAGCCGCACCTGCTCCGGCGCGGCCTGACCAACTACTGGGGCTACAACACCCTGGGCTACTTCGCCCCGCACGCGGCCTACAGCGCGTCGGGCTCCGGCGGCCGGCAGGTCACCGAGTTCAAGGCGATGGTCAAGGCGCTGCACGCGGCCGGCATCGAGGTGGTCCTCGACGTCGTCTACAACCACACCGCCGAGGGCGACCACGCCGGGCCGACGCTGTCGTTCAAGGGCATCGACAACCGCGGCTACTACCGGCTGGACGGCGCCAACCCCGCCCGCTACACCGACTACACCGGCTGCGGGAACACCCTCGACGTCCGGCGTCCGCAGGTGCTGGCCCTGCTCATGGACTCGCTGCGGTACTGGGTGACCGAGATGCACGTCGACGGGTTCCGGTTCGACCTCGCCGCGGCGCTGGCCCGGTCGTTCCACGACGTCGACCGGCTGTCGGCGTTCTTCGACGTGATCCACCAGGACCCGGTGGTCAGCCAGGTGAAGCTCATCGCCGAGCCGTGGGACGTCGGCGAGGGCGGCTACCAGGTCGGCAACTTCCCGCCGCTGTGGACCGAGTGGAACGGGCTCTACCGCGACACGGTGCGCGATGTCTGGTCCGGCGCGCACGTCGGCGTCCGCGACCTCGCCTACCGGCTCACCGGCTCCTCGGACCTCTACCGGTCCGACGGCCGGCGCCCGTTCGCCAGCGTCAACTTCGTCACCGCGCACGACGGCTTCCCGATGCGGGACCTGGTCACCTACGAGCACAAGCGCAACGAGGCCAACGGGGAGGACAACCGGGACGGCGAGAGCCACAACCGGAACTGGAACTGCGGCGTCGAGGGGCCCACCGACGACCCGGCGGTCATCGAGCTCCGCGCCCGGCAGGTGCGCAACATGCTGGCGACGCTGCTGCTGTCGACCGGCGTGCCGATGCTGACCGCCGGCGACGAGCTCGGCCGGACGCAGGGCGGCAACAACAACGCCTACTGCCAGGACAACGACATCTCCTGGATCGACTGGGACGACGTGGACGGCGACCTGATGGCGTTCGTGGCCCGCCTGGTCCGCATCCGGCGCGACTCCCCCGTGCTGCGCCAGGTCGCCTTCTTCGACGGGCACGAGATCCCCGGCACGGGCGGCACCCGCGACCTCGCCTGGTTCGCTCCCGGTGGCGGCCAGCTCACCACCGCCGAGTGGTTCGACACCGACCTGCAGACCATCGGCATGTACCTCGACGGGCGCGGCATCCGGCATCGCGACGAGTTCGGCCACCCGGTGCACGACGAGTCCTACCTGGTGTGGCTGAACGCCGGCCCGGACGCGGTCGAGGTGACGCTGCCGGGAGCGCCGTGGAGCGACGGCTACGAGTTCGTCGTCTCCACCGAGTACCCGACCGGCGCCCCGCCCCGGCCGACGGTCGTCGCCCCGGGCCCGATCGAGCTCCCGTCCCGCACGGTCTGGCTGCTGCGGGTGCTCCGCAAGCCCTGACGGCGGCCGCAGCTCTGAACGCCCGTGGCCCGGAACCGATGCGGTTCCGGGCCACGGGGCAAGGCGGTGCGGGAGGTCAGTCCTGCGGCTGCTCGAAGGTGATGACGGTCCAGCCCAGCAGCAGGCGGTCGCCGTCGGAGAGCGGATGCGCGACGCCGGGCTCGAGCTGGGTCCACTCGGTGGCCTCGGGGCCGGCGACGTGGGTGCCGTTCAGCGAGCCGAGGTCGACCAGCGAGACCTCGCGGCCCTGGCGCTGGACGGCGGCGTGGGCCGAGGAGAGCACGTTCTGGGTGTCGGCGATCGGCACGGGGCGGGCGTTCCCGGCGGCCACCAGTTCGTGGCTGTCGGGACGGCGGCCGAGGACCAGGTCCTCGTCGACCGTGACGACCAGGCCGTCGTCGAAGCGGAGGATCGGCGCCGCGGGCGAGTCCGGCTTCCAGAACGCGGTCGCCTCCCCGCCGTCGGTACCGGGGCCCTGCACGGCGCCGGCGGAGGCGTAGCCACCGCTGGGCGCACCGAAGCCGGCGTCCGAGCCGGCCGAGAAGGACGACGGGGCCTGCGTGGCCTCGGGCACCACCGCGGCGGAGGGGTGCGCCACCGCGGCGAGCTGCAGCATCGCGCCGCTGCCGGGGACGGTGCCCTCGACGAGGTCGTAGGCGACGCCCGGGGGCATGGTCGGCACCGGCTGGCCGGGCCCGACGTAGAGGTTGGCGCCCAGCTGGAACCCGGCGGCCAGCGTGCAGCCGCCCTCCACCTGCAGGCCGGCGACCGGGACGCCGTCCACCGCGGGCTGGCCCTTGCCGGCCCACAGCGCGACGCCGGTGCCCGAGCCGCCCGCGGTGTCGACCAGGACGAGGGCGAAGGAGGCCGAGCTGCCGCCCAGCGCGGCGACCTGACCGGCGACCGCGGCGAGGACCCGGTCGGCGCCCGGGCCGGAGACGCCGAGGCAGGCGTGCAGGGCGGCCGCCAGGGCGGGGGAACCGGGAGCGTCCACCCACAGCAGACCGCCGCCGCGACGGGCGACGACGGAGTCTCCGGGCAGGACTTCACAGCGGTCGGGCATGCCCGCCAGCCTAGTGACCGCGAACGGAACTCGGCGGGTCCGTCCACCCCGCCACGCCGGGTGCCCCCTGACCTGCAGGGAAGCGTGAGCCCGGCGTGACGGGTGGTGAACGGACCGCGCCTCAGGCCGTGGCGACGAGCCCGAGCTCCGCCGGGTCGGCCAGGTGCGCCGACTGCGGCAGCACGCGCACCGTGTAGCCGAAGGCGCCCGTCCGCTCCAGCGGGAGCGTCGCGGTGAACCAGTGCCGGGAGCCGTCGGTCTGCTCGTGGGTCATGGGCACCGTCGTGACGTCGTGCAGCCCGTCGGCGTCGTCGACCCGGCCGTAGGCCGCCTGCACCTCGACGTCGCCGGGCGCCAGCCCCGGCAGCTCCACCTCCGCGCGCAGGGCGAGGGTGCTGCCGATCTCCGGGGTGTCACCGGCACCGGTCGCCTCCACGTGCGCGACCCGGATGCTGCTCCAGCGCTCCTGCAGCCGGGCCCGCCAGGCCGACTCCTCCCGCGCGGGGGCGTAGCCGCCCTCGGCCATGCTCCGGGCCGAGCCGGCGGCCGGCACGTAGAGCCGCTGCACGTAGTCACGGACCATCCGCGTCGCCAGCACCCGGGGCCCGGTCTCGCGCAGCGTGTGCCGCACCATCTCCACCCACCGGCTCGGGATGCCGTCGCGGTCGGTCTCGTAGAAGCGCGGGATGACCTGGGTGCCCAGCAGGTCGTAGATCGCCCGGGCCTCGACGTCGTCGCGGCGGTCGGGGTCGACGACGCCGTCGGCGGTCGGGATCGCCCAGCCGTTCTGGCCGTCGAACCACTCGTCCCACCAGCCGTCGCGGATGGAGAGGTTCAGCCCGCCGTTCAGCGCCGCCTTCATGCCCGAGGTGCCGCAGGCCTCCAGCGGCCGCAGCGGGTTGTTCAGCCAGACGTCGCAGCCCCAGTAGAGGTACCGGGCCATGCCGATGTCGTAGCCGGGGAGGAAGGCGATGCGGTGGCGGACGGCCGGGTCGTCGGCGAACTTCACCATCTGCTGGATGAGCTGCTTGCCGCCGTCGTCGGCGGGGTGGCTCTTGCCGGCGATGACCAGCTGGACGGGCCGGTCGGGGTCCAGCAGCAGCGCCCGCAGCCGCTCGGGGTCGCGCAGCATCAGGGTCAGCCGCTTGTAGCTGGGCACCCGCCGGGCGAAGCCGATGGTGAGGACGTCGGGGTCGAACGCCGTGTCGGTCCACCCCACCTCGGCCTCGGCCGCGCCCCGCGACAGCGCGGTCTCCCGCAGCCGGCGGCGCACCTCCTCGACCAGCCGGACGCGCAGCATCCGCCGGACGCTCCACAGCTCGCCGGCGCTGATCCGGTCCACACCGTCGAAGGCGACCGGCTGCTCGGCGGAGAAGGGGTCACCGGTGCGCGAGCTCTGGGTGCCGAGGTCCACCAGCTCCCGGGCGGTCCAGGTGGGCGCGTGCACGCCGTTGGTGATCGACGAGATCGGGACGTCGTCCTCGTCGAAGCCGGGCCACAGGTCGCGGAACATCCCGCGGCTGACGTGGCCGTGCAGCTGGCTCACGCCGTTGGCGCGCTGGCCCAGCCGCAGGCCCATGTGCGCCATGTTGAACTTCGTCGGGTCGTCCTCGGCACCCAGCGGGATCAGGTGCTCCAGCGGCACCCCGAAGCCGGCGAAGTACCGCTCGATCAGCGCCCGCGGGAACCGGTCGATGCCGGCCGGCACCGGCGTGTGCGTGGTGAACACCGTGCCGGCGCGCACCGCCTGCAGCGCCTCGGGGAACGAGAGCCCGTGCGACTCGGTGAGCTCGCGGATCCGCTCGACGCCCTGGAAGCCGGCGTGGCCCTCGTTGGCGTGGAAGACCTCCGGCGCCGGGGTGCCGGTGAGCTGGCAGTAGGCCCGCAGCGCCCGCACGCCGCCGATGCCCAGGAGCATCTCCTGGCGCAGCCGGTGGTCCTCGTCCCCGCCGTAGAGCCGGTCGGTGACGCCGCGCTCGGCCGGGGCGTTCTCCTCGATGTCGCTGTCGAGCAGCAGCAGCGACACCCGGCCCACCTGGGCGCGCCACACGTGGGCGTACAGCGTGCGGCCCTCGGGCAGCGGCACGGAGATGACGACCGCCGTCCCGTCGGACTGGCGCAGCAGCTTGACCGGCAGGCCGTTCGGGTCCAGCGCCGGGTAGTGCTCGAGCTGCCAGCCGTCGGCCGACAGGCCCTGCTCGAAGTAGCCGGCGCGGTACAGCAGCCCCACACCGATCAGCGGGACGCCGAGGTCGGAGGCCGCCTTGAGGTGGTCGCCGGCGAGGATGCCGAGGCCGCCGGAGTACTGGGGCAGCACCTCGGTGATGCCGAACTCGGCGCTGAAGTAGGCGATGGAGGCCGGCGCGGTCTCCCCCAGCGACTGGTACCAGTGCGGCGCGGAGAGGTAGTCGTCGAGGTCCTCCACGACGTCCTGCATCCGGCGCACGAACCGCCGGTCCTTGGCGAGGGTGGCCAGCCGGTCGGCCGAGACCTCGCCGAGGACCTTTACGGGGTCACCCCCGCAGGTCCGCCACAGGTCGGGGTCGAGCGCCTCGAAGAGGTCCCGCGTCTCCGGGTGCCACGACCACCGGAGGTTCATCACGAGTTGGGCGAGCGGCATCAGCTCCTCGGGGAGCGACGCCCTGACAGTGAACCGTCGGAGAGCACGCACGAGGCCGACACTAGCGACGGCAGCGCCCCGCCGTCGCCCCCGCGACGGGGTCCGCACCCGGGCCACCGGAGGCACCCGCGGGTGTGACCGTCCCCGCTCCGACATGCCCGACCAGGGTGATCTCGCTAGCGTGATCGCGATGACTGGCCGCGCTGACCTCCGTCTCGGCATCACCGA
Organism: Blastococcus sp. TF02A-26; assembly: GCF_003319125.1. Lineage (GTDB taxonomy): Bacteria > Actinomycetota > Actinomycetes > Mycobacteriales > Geodermatophilaceae > Trujillonella. Next base: position 31,736 of record NZ_QOHG01000014.1, read on the forward strand.
TGTCGCCCCCGTCGTGTCCTGCGGGACCTTCTCGGCCCGCGCCGTGGTCGGCGAGCACCTGCCGATCACCGCCACCGTGTTCCGCGAGGGCCACGACGCCGTCGCCGCGGACGTCGTCTGGGTCGCTCCCGACGGCACCCGCGGCGCCTTCACCCGCATGGCGCCCTACAGCGAGGAGCCCGACCGCTGGCTCGCCACGGTCGTGCCGGACCGGGAGGGCCGCTGGACGTTCCGGGTCGAGGCGTGGAGCGATCCGCTGGCCACGTGGCACCACGCGGTCGAGGTGAAGATCGAGGCCGGACAGGGCCCCGAGGAGCTCGCCAACGACCTCGAGGAGGGCGCCCGGCTGATCGAGCGGGTCGCCAGCGACGCCGACGACGAGTGGCGCTCCCGCCTGACCGACGCCGTCACCGCCCTGCGCGACACCGGTCGCGGCCTGCCCGAGCGGGTGGCCCCGGCGCTGGCCCCCGCCGTCCAGGACTACCTGCACGACCACCCGGTGCGCGAGCTGGTGACGCCGTCGGCCGACCACGAGGTGTGGGTCGACCGGCCCCGCGCGCTCTACGGGTCCTGGTACGAGTTCTTCCCCCGGTCGACCGGGCCGGTCGTCGGCGGCGTCGCGACGCACGGCACGTTCACGACGGCGGCCGACCGGCTCCCGGCGGTGGCCGACATGGGCTTCGACGTCGTGTACCTCCCGCCCATCCACCCGATCGGCGAGGTGAACCGCAAGGGCCGCAACAACACGCTCACCCCCGACCCCGACGACGTCGGCTCCCCGTGGGCGATCGGCTCGGCCGAGGGCGGCCACGACGCCGTCCACCCGCGGCTGGGCACCATGGACGACTTCCGCGCCTTCGTCGAGCGCACCCGCTCGCTCGGCATGGAGGTGGCGCTGGACTTCGCCCTGCAGGCGGCGCCGGACCACCCGTGGGTGCAGAGCCACCCGGAGTGGTTCACCACCAAGCCCGACGGCACGATCGCCTACGCGGAGAACCCGCCGAAGAAGTACCAGGACATCTACCCGATCAACTTCGACAACGACCCGGCCGGCATCTACGCCGAGTGCCGCCGGGTGATCCAGGTCTGGATCGACGCCGGGGTGAAGATCTTCCGCGTCGACAACCCGCACACCAAGCCGCTGAACTTCTGGCACTGGCTGATCTGGGACGTCAAGCAGAGCCACCCCGACGTGCTGTTCCTCGCCGAGGCCTTCACCCGGCCGGCGATGATGCACCAGCTGGCCCGCATCGGGTACACGCAGAGCTACACGTACTTCACCTGGCGCACCGAGCGCCGCGAGATCGAGGACTACGGCCGCGAGCTCGCCGAGAGCGCGCACTACATGCGGCCCAACTTCTTCGTGAACACTCCGGACATCCTGCACGCGTCGCTGCAGTTCGGCGGCCCGCCGATGTTCAAGATCCGCGCAGTCCTGGCCTCGATGATGAGCCCGACGTGGGGCGTCTACTCGGGGTACGAGCTCTTCGAGCACGTGGCCGTGAAGCCGGGCAGCGAGGAGTACCTCGACAGCGAGAAGTACCAGCTGCGGCCGCGCGACTGGGCCGCCGCCGAGGCGTCGGGCCGGAGCCTCGCCCCGTACCTGAAGCGGCTCAACGAGATCCGCCGCGCGCACCCGGCGCTGCACCAGCTGCGCACGCTGCGCTTCCACCCGGTCGACAACCCGAACCTGATCTGTTTCTCCAAGACCGACCCCGGCTCGCAGGACGCCGTCCTCGTGGTGGTCGCCCTGGAGAGCCACAACCGGCAGATCGGGACGACGGCGCTGGACCTGAGCGTCCTCGGGCTGGACTGGCACGAGCGGTTCACCGTGCACGACGAGCTGTCGGGCGCCACCTACGACTGGGGCCAGTTCAACTACGTCGAGCTCGACCCGTACCGCGAGCCGGCCCACGTCTTCTCGCTGTCGTTCCCCCGGCCGGTCACCTGGCCGCCGGCGGTCCCCTGATGAAGGACCCCCTCGCCCCCCACCCCTCGCACGCTCGGGGCGGGCCCCTGCGAGGGGGCCGCCCACTCCACCCGCTCAGCACTCCCGAGGGGCACTCCTCCCGATGACGGTTCCCGTTCCCGACAGCCCCCGCCGCTCCGCACTGCCGCCGCCCGGCACCGACCCCGAGTGGTACAAGCGCGCGGTCTTCTACGAGGTCCTCGTGCGCGGCTTCGCCGACAGCAACGCCGACGGCGTCGGCGACCTGCGCGGCATGATCGACAAGTTGGACTACCTGCAGTGGCTCGGCGTCGACTGCCTGTGGCTGCCGCCCTTCTTCGCCTCTCCCCTGCGCGACGGCGGGTACGACGTCAGCGACTACACCGCGGTGCTGCCCGAGTTCGGCGACATCGAGGACTTCCGCGAGCTGCTCGAGGAGGCCCACTCCCGCGGCATCCGGCTGATCATCGACTTCGTCATGAACCACACCTCGGACCAGCACCCCTGGTTCCAGGCCAGCCGCAGCGACCCCGAGGGCCCGTACGGCGACTTCTACGTGTGGGCCGACGACGACACCGGCTACGCCGACGCCCGGATCATCTTCGTCGACACCGAGAGCTCGAACTGGACGTTCGACCCGGTCCGCAAGCAGTACTTCTGGCACCGCTTCTTCTCCCACCAGCCCGACCTGAACTTCGAGAACCCGAAGGTCGTCGAGGCGGTCCTCGAGGCGCTGCGCTTCTGGCTGGACCTCGGCATCGACGGGTTCCGCCTGGACGCCGTCCCCTACCTGTTCGAGGAGGAGGGGACCAACTGCGAGAACCTCCCGCGCACCCACGAGCTGCTCAAGCAGGTGCGCAAGGTGGTCGACCGCGACTACCCGGACCGGGTGCTGCTCTGCGAGGCCAACCAGTGGCCGGCCGACGTCGTCGAGTACTTCGGCGAGGACGGCGACGAGTGCCAGATGGCCTTCCACTTCCCGGTCATGCCGCGGTTGTTCATGGGCGTCCGGCGGGAGCAGCGCTTCCCGATCTCGGAGATCATGGCCCAGACGCCGGACATCCCGGACAACTGCCAGTGGGGCATCTTCCTGCGCAACCACGACGAGCTGACCCTCGAGATGGTCACCGACGAGGAACGCGACTACATGTGGGCGGAGTACGCCAAGGACCCCCGCATGAAGGCCAACATCGGCATCCGCCGCCGACTGGCGCCGTTGCTGGACAACGACATCGACACCCTCGAGCTGTTCAACGCGCTGCTGCTGAGCCTGCCCGGGTCCCCGGTCCTCTACTACGGGGACGAGATCGGGATGGGCGACAACATCTGGCTGGGTGACCGCGACGGCGTCCGCACCCCGATGCAGTGGACCCCGGACCGCAACGGCGGGTTCTCCACCGCCGACCCGCAGCGGATGTACCTGCCGCTGAACCAGGACCCGGTGTACGGCTACCAGGTCACCAACGTCGAGTCGCAACTGCGCAACACGAACTCGCTGCTGCACTGGATCCGGGAGATGCTCCGCGTCCGCGGCCAGCACCCCACGTTCGGCCTGGGCAGCTACGCCGAGATCGGCTCCCGCAACCCGACGGTGCTGTCGTTCGTCCGCGAGTTCGGCGACGACATCGTGCTCTGCGTCAACAACCTCTCCCGCTTCCCGCAGCCGGTGGAGCTGGACCTGCGCCGGTTCGAGGGCTACACGCCGATCGAGCTCACCGGCCGGGTCGAGTTCCCGCAGATCGGCGTCCTGCCGTACATGCTCACGCTGCCGGGCCACGGCTTCTACTGGTTCGAGCTGTCCAAGCCGAGCGTCCCGCACACCGAGCCCTCCGAGGCCGGGGAGCTGGAGCCGAGCAGCGCGGTCGCGGACTCGCTGCTCGCCGCCGGGGTGGTCGGCCAGACCGACGACGAGCAGACACCGGGAGGGGACCGATGAGCGCGCTCACCGACATCCTGCGCGAGTGGATGCCGCACCAGCGGTGGTTCGGCGGCAAGGGCCGGGAGTGGTCCGGGGTCGCGGAGGAGGGCTTCTTCCTCGACCGGTCGGACCCGGCGCTGTCGGTGCACCGGGTGCGGGTCAGCTACGCCGACGGTGGCAGCGACACCTACCTGGTGCCGCTGTCGTGGCGTGACCACGTGGTCGAGGAGCTCTCCTCGGCCTTCGTCGGCGCGGTCTCCAGCGGCGACCGGGAGAACTACGCCTACGACGCGCTGCGCGACCGCGACGCCACCCCGCCGTGGCTGGTGCACCTGGTGGCGGCCGACACGGTCGGGCCGATGCACTTCCACCCGGCCGGGGTCGCCCCCATCCCCGAGGGCGTGCCCGGCGACATCGTCTCCACCGAGCAGAGCAACACCTCCCTGGTCTACGGCCAGGAGGCGATCCTCAAGCTGTTCCGCCGGCTGGAGCCGGGACTGAACCCGGACGTGGAGATCCACGCGGCGCTCAGCGAGGCCCGCAACGAGCACATCGCGCCGCTGCTCGGGCACGTGGAGATCAACGACCCTGATCCGTCGCGCGAGCCGGCGACCGTGGCGATGCTGCAGACGTTCGTGCCCAACGCCAGCGACGGCTGGCGGCTGGCCACCGCGAGCGTGCGCGACCTGTACGCCGAGGGCGACCTGCACGCCGACGAGGTCGGTGGCGACTTCGCCGCCGACAGCGAGCGGCTGGGCGCGGCGACGGCGTCGGTGCACACCGACCTCGCGCGGGTCCTGCCGACCGAGGACGCCGACCGTGCCTGGTACGCCGCCGCGGCCGAGGAGATGACCGGTCGCCTCGAGGCGGCGCTGGCCGTGGTGGCGCAGCTGGAGGAGCACGCCGACGGGCTGCGCCGGCTGTACGCCGCGCTGGCCGAGGCTCCCGAGCCGGTGCGCCGCCAGCGGGTGCACGGCGACCTGCACCTGGGTCAGGTGCTGCGCACCGCCACCGGCTGGATCATCCTCGACTTCGAGGGCGAGCCGGCCCGGCCGCTGGCCGCCCGGCGCCAGCTGGACAGCCCGATGCGCGACGTCGCCGGCATGCTCCGCAGCTTCGACTACGCCGCCCGGCACATGCTCGTGGAGCAGCCCGAGGACACCCAGCGCGCCTACCGGGCGCAGGAGTGGGCCGAGCGCAACCGCACCGCGTTCTGCGCCGGCTACTCCGCCGCGAGCGGGCTGGACCCCTGCGGCGGCTCGCCCGTCCTGCGCGCGTTCGAGGCGGACAAAGCCGTCTACGAGTGCCTGTACGAGGCGCGCAACCGCCCGCACTGGCTCATGATCCCGCTGCAGTCGCTGGCGCGGCTCGCGGCCGCGGGCTGATCAGGGCCCGGCCCCCGAAGCCAGAACCGACGCTGACGAAGAGGACGACGACGCGATGAGCTCCCCCGACGGACCCCCGACCCCCGAGACACCGGAGCACCCGGCGACTCGCGAGCAGCTGGAGCAGGCGGTCGACGCGATGGCCGAGCAGGCGCGAGCAGCCGAGGCCGAGCCGGTGATCAACGCTGCGCCGGTCCGCAAGCGCGCGGCGGCGAAGAAGGCACCGGTGAAGAAGGCGGCCGCCGCCACCGACGGCGCCCCGGCGAAGAAGACCACCCGCAAGGCCGCGAAGAAGACCGCGGCCGCGCCGGACGCCGACGCGGCTCCCGCGAAGAAGGCCCCGGCCAAGCGCGCACCGCGGAAGAAGACGACGGCGACGGGAACGACGGACCTGCACGAGCCGCAGGCCGAGATCATCGCCGAGCAGGGCGGCACCGCCACCCCCGTCGTGGCGCCGGCCCCCATCGCCGAGCCGGGGTCCCCGTCCGGGGAGCCGGCCGGCCAGCCCGAGCCGCCGGACCCCGACCCGGCCGCGCCGGACGAGCCGCAGGCCCCGACCGAGAGCCCGGCAGAGGCTCCCGGCGGTACCCCCGCGGAGACGTCCACGGACAGTGCCCCCGAGCCCTCCGCGGAACCCGCCGGCGGCGTCCCGGCACCGGCGCCGGAGGACACCGCCGCGCGCGAGGTCGGCGGCGACGACCTGCGGGCCGTGGTGGAGGGCTGGTCGCACGACCCGCACGCCGTCCTCGGCACGCACCGGACCGCGGCCGGCTGGGTGGTCCGCACGCTGCGTCCCGACGCCGTCTCCGTCGCCGTCCTGGACGAGGACGGCAGCCGGTACGAGGCGCGGCAGCTGCACGGCGGCGGCATCTACGAGGCGCTGCTGCCCCAGCAGCCCGGCGACTACCGGATCGAGGTCTCCTACCGCGCCGACGGTGCGGACGCCGGGCAGGCCTTCGTCGTCGACGACCCCTACCGCTGGCTGCCCACGGTGGGCGAGCTCGACCAGTACCTCATCCGCGAGGGCCGGCACGAGCGGCTGTGGGAGGTGCTCGGCGCGCACGTCCGCCGCTACGAGACGCCCCGCGGCCCGGTCGAGGGCGTCTCGTTCGCCGTCTGGGCGCCCAACGCGCGCGGGGTCAAGGTCACCGGCGACTTCGACTACTGGGAGGCCCGCGCCTACCCGATGCGCGCGCTCGGCTCCTCCGGCGTCTGGGAGATCTACATCCCCGGCGTGCAGGCCGGCACCCGCTACCGCTACCACGTGCTCGGGGCCGACGGCGAGTGGCGGGAGAAGTCCGACCCGCTGGCGTTCGCCACCGAGGTGCCGCCGCTGAACGCCTCGATCGTCACCGAGTCCACCCACGAGTGGGGCGACGAGGCGTGGCTGACCGACCGCGCGGCCGGCAACTGGCACGAGCGCCCGATGAGCGTCTACGAGGTGCACCTGGGCTCCTGGCGGCAGGGGCTGTCCTACCGCGAGCTGGCCGACGAACTGGTGGACTACGTCGCCGCCGCCGGCTTCACGCACATCGAGTGCATGCCCGTCGCCGAGCACCCCTTCGGCGGCTCGTGGGGCTACCAGGTCACCAGCTACTACGCGCCGACGTCCCGCTTCGGCAGCCCCGACGACTTCCGCTACCTGGTCGACCGGGCGCACCAGGCCGGCATCGGCGTCATCGTCGACTGGGTCCCGGCGCACTTCCCCAAGGACGCCTGGGCGCTGGCCCGCTTCGACGGCACCCCCCTGTACGAGCACCCCGACCCGCGCCGCGGCGAGCAGCCGGACTGGGGCACCTACGTCTTCGACTTCGGCCGTACCGAGGTGCGCAACTTCCTGGTCGCCAACGCGCTCTTCTGGTGCAAGGAGTTCCACATCGACGGGATCCGCGTCGACGCGGTCGCCTCGATGCTCTACCTGGACTACTCGCGCGCCGAGGGCCAGTGGACGCCGAACGTGCACGGCGGGCGGGAGAACCTGGAGGCGGTGGCGTTCCTGCAGGAGATGAACGCGACCGTCTACCGCGAGGTGCCCGGCGTCGTCACCATCGCCGAGGAGTCGACCGCCTGGCCGGGCGTCACCCGGCCCACCTACCTCGGCGGCCTGGGCTTCGGGTTCAAGTGGAACATGGGCTGGATGCACGACTCGCTCGAGTACATGAGCAAGCAGCCGGTGCACCGCAGCTACCACCACGGCCAGATGACGTTCTCGATGGTCTACGCCTACTCCGAGAACTACGTCCTGCCGATCAGCCACGACGAGGTCGTCTACGGCAAGGGCTCGCTGCTGCGGAAGATGCCCGGTGACCGGTGGCAGCAGCTGGCCAACCTGCGCGCCTACCTGGCCTTCATGTGGTCGCACCCGGGCAAGCAGCTGCTGTTCATGGGCTCGGAGTTCGCGCAGGACTCCGAGTGGGCCGAGAGCCGGTCGCTGGACTGGTGGCACCTCGACGACCCGGCGCACCGCGGGATCCTGCAGCTGGTCACCGACCTCAACGCCCGCTACCGCGAGCTCGAGGCGCTGTGGTCGCTGGACGTCGACCCGGCCGGTTTCCGGTGGATCGACGCCAACGACGCGTCGGGCAACGTGCTCAGCTTCCTGCGCTTCGGCCGGCCGCGGCCCCAGGACGGCGCCGAAGGGACGGACGGCCCGTCCGGACCGGACTCCGGCCAGGCCCTCGCCGTCGTCACCAACTTCGCCGGCGAGCCGCACCACGGCTACCGGATCGGCCTGCCGCGCGGCGGCACCTGGCGCGAGGTCCTCAACACCGACGCAGAGGGGTACGGCGGCTCGGGCGTGGGCAACTCCGGGTCGGTCGTGGCCGAGGAGCAGCCGTGGCACGGTCAGCCCTACTCGGTGACCCTCTCCGCGCCGCCGCTCGGGACGGTCTGGCTCCTGCACGAGGGGTGACGTCGGTGCGCGCCTCCTCCCCCGACCGGATGGAGGCGCGCACCACCCGGTTCCCCGGCCCGGCGACGTCGGGGCATCATGAGCCGGCTCCGGACGGCCGCACGGGCGGCGCCACCAGCAGACGAGGAACCCCCGCACCATGAGGCACCTCTCGCGCCGCGCGGTCACCGCGGCAGTCCTGGGCGGCGCGCTGCTCACCGGCTGCACCACCACCGTCCAGGGGGCCTCGACGCCCCCGGTCAGCAACGTCTCGGCGGACCAGTTCCCGGTCACCGGCGCGAACGACAGCGACGTCGACCGGCTCGCCCGCAACGCCCTGGCCGACCTGACCACCTTCTGGTCCGACGCCTTCCCAGAGTTCTACGAGGACGACTTCACCCAGCTCGCGGGCGGGTTCTGGTCGGTCGACACCGAGGACATCGACGAGGACCTCTACCCGAGCGACACCGGCGTCGGCTGCGACGAGATCCCGATCGACCCGGCCGAGGTGGAGGGCAACGCGTTCTACCAGCAGGACTGCGACGTGATCGTCTACGACTCGGCGCTGCTGCGGGAGCTCAGCGAGCAGTTCGGCCCGTACATCGGCCCGGCGGTGATGGCGCACGAGTTCGGGCACGCCATGCAGGGCCGCTTCGGCTTCAGCGAGGTCACCATCCGCGACGAGACGCAGGCCGACTGCTTCGCCGGCGCCTTCACCCGGTGGGTGGCCGACGGCAACGCCGCACACACGACCGTGCGGCTGCAGGACCTCGACGACGTCGTCCTCGGGTTCCTCGAGCTGCGCGACCCGGTGGGCCAGACCGACACCGACGTGGAGGGTGCGCACGGTTCCGGGTTCGACCGGGTGTCGGGCTTCTACGAGGGCTACACCGACGGCGTCGGTTCCTGCCGTGACAACTACGGGCCAGACCGTGTCTTCACGGTCGACGAGTTCTCCCAGCAGGACCTCGACACCGAGGGCAACGCCGACTACGACGTCATCTTCGACATCATCGACCAGTCCCTGCCGGTGTTCTTCGAGGGCGACTGGCTCGACGGGTTCGACCAGCCCGCCGTGGAGCTGTTCGACGGGACCGCCCCGGGCTGCGGCGACATGGGCGCCGAGGACCGCGACGTGGGCTTCTGCGCCGACGACAACACCGTCTACGTCGACGAGGCGGAGCTGCTGGAGCCGGCGTACGGCGAGATCGGCGACTTCGCCGTCGCGACGGCGATCTCCCTGCCGTACGCCGAGGCGGCGCGGGCGCACCTGGGGCTGTCCACCGACGACGACGAGTCCACGGTGTCCAGCGTCTGCCTGACCGGCAGCTACACGGCCGCCTTCTTCAACGGGGACTTCAACCCCGATGGGGAGGGCGTCCAGCTCAGCCCGGGCGACGTCGACGAGGCGATCCTGTTCCTGCTCACCTACGGGCAGACCGACAGCGTGCTGCCCAACACCACCGCCACCGGCTTCGAGCTCGTCGGGGCCTTCCGGGCCGGCTTCATCCAGGGGGCGGCGGCGCCCGAGTGCGGTATCGCCGGCTGACCGGGGTTGCCCCGCCCCGGTGAGGGGCACCCCCGCACCCGTGGGACGCCATCGCCGCTGGGCACCGGTCGCCGCGCTGCTGCCGCCGCTGCTGCTGACCGGGTGCGTGGTGTCCGTCGGCGGCCTGCCCAGCGTGGCCGAACCATCGCGGGCCGACGTTGAGGCCGGGCAGGTGGAGGTCGTGGGCACCGACGGCGGGCCGGTCGACCAGCTCGCCGCCAACGCCCTCGCCGACCTGCAGTCCTTCTGGGACGAGCAGCTCCCCGACGTCTTCGGCGTCGCCTTCGAGCCGCTGTCCGGCGGCTTCTTCAGCGTCGACCCCGACGACGTCGACCCCGGCGTCTACCCGCAGGGCGTCGGCTGCGGCACCGATCCCCGCGAGCTGGAGTCCAACGCCTTCTACTGCCAGGCCGACGGCGCGGCGAACTCGGACTCGATCAGCTGGGACCGTGCCTTCCTGGCCGAGCTCGCCGGCGACTCCGGCCGGTTCCTCCCCGCGCTGGTCATGGCGCACGAGTTCGGCCACGCGGTGCAGGCGCGGGTGGGCCATCCGAGGACGTCGATCCTCACCGAGACCCAGGCCGACTGCCTGGCCGGCGCCTGGACGGCGTGGGTGGCCGCCGGCGAGGGCGAGTACACGCGCATCCGCGAGACCGAGCTCGACCAGGTGCTCGGCGGGTACCTGCAGCTACGCGACCCGGTGGGTACCGGGGAGTTCGAGCAGCAGGCGCACGGGTCCTTCTTCGACCGGGTCTCGGCGTTCCAGGAGGGCTTCGACGCCGGCGCGGAGGCGTGCCGGGACGAGTTCGGCCCCGACCGCCCCTTCACCCAGGCCGAGTTCACCCGCGACGAGGACCTCGCCACCGGCGGGGACGCGCCCTACGCCGAGGTCGAGACGCTGGTGGCCGACTCGCTGCCGCAGTTCTGGACGCGGGCGTTCGACGAGGTGCTCGGGGGCGAGTTCGAGCCGCCGTCGCTGGAGCCCTTCGACGGCGATCCGCCCTCCTGCGCCGACGACCCGGACCTCGACCTGGTCGCCTGCCCGGACGACGGCCTGGTCGGCTACGACGACACCGACCTGGCCCGCCCGCTCTACGACGAGATCGGCGACTTCGCCGTGCTGACCGCCGTCTCGGTGCCCTACGCGCTGGCGGCTCGCGACCAGCTGGGGCTCTCCGCCGACGACGACGAGGCCCGGCGCTCGGCGATCTGCCTGACCGGCTGGTTCGCCGCCGCCGTCGCCGACGGTCTGCTCGCCGACGTCATCCGCATCTCGCCGGGCGACGTCGACGAGAGCGTGCAGTTCCTGCTGACCCGCGCCCGGGACGAGAGCGTCCTCCCCGGCCTGGAGATCTCCGGCTTCGAGCTGGTCGACCTGTTCCGCGCCGGCTTCCTCGAGGGCGCCTCCGCCTGCACCGTCCAGTAGGACGGGTGTGGCGCGCGCCCAGCGGCAGGCCCCCTCGCAGGGGCCCGCCGCGAGCGTGCGAGCGGTGGGGGGGTCCTTCTAGTAGAGGGCGATCATCAGCTGACGGCGGGCGGTCGCCACGCGGGGGTCGTCGTCGCCGACGACGGCGAACAGCTCCACGAGGTGCTGGCGGGCGGCGTCGCGGTCGTCCCCGGCGGTGCGCCGGACGGTGTCGACCAGGCGGGCGAAGGCGCCCTCGACGTCGCCGGTGCCGAGGAGGAAGTCCGCGGCCCGGGTCTGCGCGGCGACGTCGTCGGGGGCGGCGTCGGCCAGCGCGAGCGCGTCCGGTCCGGCGGCCTCGGCGCGCTGGAAGAGCTGGACCTGTCGCAGCGCGAGACCGGCGACCGGGTGGTCGGGCTCGACGTCGAGGATCGCCTGGTAGGCGGCCTCGGCACCGGCCAGGTCGCCCTGCTCGAGGGCCGCCTCGGCCGCGTCCAGGCGCGGGTCCTCGGGCTCCTGCTCGGCCGGGCCCTCGCCGGGCACGGCGCCGCCGGTGGTCGCCCGCACCAGCTCCGTGACGAACTGGCGGGCCTGGTCCTCGGGGATCGCGCCGGTGAACTCGGCGACGAGCTGCCCCTGCCACACGGCCTTGACCGCGGGGATGCCCTGCACGCGCAGCCCCTGGGCCAGCGCCGGGTTGGCGTCGACGTCCACCTTGGCCAGCACCCACGCGCCGCCGCCCTCGGCGGCCAGCCGCTCCAGCACCGGGGACAGCTGCTTGCACGGGCCGCACCACTCGGCCCACAGGTCGAGCACGACCGGGACCTGGAAGGACCGGTCGAGGACCTCGCTCTGGAACGTCGCCTCGGTGACGTCGACGACCGCGGCTCCCGGGGCACCGGCCGGCGCGGCGGCGCTGGGCGGCGGCGCGGACTGGGCGCGGGCGGCGGCCTCCGACCGGGCCTTGACGGCGGCGAGGTCGACGGCGCCGGACATCGCGGCGGCCAGCTGTGCCTGCTGGGCCTGCGCGCGCGGGTCGGGGCGTCCGGGGCGAGTGGGCTGCATGACCTCGATGATCCCACTCCCGCTCCGGCCGGGTCCGCGGGTGCCCCGCGGCGGACGCGCGCTACGCGGCCGGGGCGGGGCGCAGCGCGGGTGCCTGCCGCAGCCCGAAGACCTCGCGCAGCGCCAGCTTGGCCGCGATGTCGCCGCACATCCCGTGCACCGCGGGCCCCGGCGGGGTCGCCGCCGAGGCGAGGTAGGTGCCCTCGATCGGGGTCTTGTAGGTGTTCCACCGCGGCACCGGCCGGGCGAGCATCTGCCGCAGCGACGCCTCGCCGTTGGAGATGTCCCCGCCCACGTGGTTGGGGTTCCACTGCTCCATCTGGCCGGCGTGCTTGGTCGCGCGGGCCACGATGGTGTCGCGGAACCCGGGGGCGAAGCGCTCGATCTGCGCCTCGATGGCCTCGGTCATGTCGACGTCGGAGCCGTGCGGCACGTGCACGTAGGCCCAGAACACGTGCTCGCCGCCGGGCGCGCGGGTGCGGTCGACGACCGTCGGCTGGACGGCGAGGACGTAGGGCTTCTCCGCGGGCCGGCCGTGGGCGGGACCGTCCTCGCCGGCGATGGTCTCGGCGAGGTTTCCGGCGACGTGGATGGTCCCGGCCCGGCGTACCTCGGGGTTGGTCCACGGCACCGGCTCGGAGAGGATCCAGTCGATCTTGAAGACGCCCGGCCCGTGCTTGTAGCGCGACACCCAGCGCCGGTAGCCGTCGTGGACGCGGTCCCCCGCCATCCGCACGAAGGCCCGCGGGGTGGTGTCCAGCAGCACCGCGGGGACGCCCTCGAACTCGCGCAGGTCGGTCACCTCGTGCCCGGTGACGAGCTCGCCGCCCTGCTGCTCGAAGGCCCGGACCATCGCGTCGGCCAGCTCCTGCGAGCCACCCTGGATCAGCGGCCAGCCGCCGTGGTGGGCGAGCATCCCGAGCAGCATGCCCAGCGCGGAGGTCAGCGGGCGGGACAGGTCGAGCATCCCGTGCGCGGCCGCCCCGGCCAGGAGCGCCTGCCCCTCCTCGGTGTCGAAGTTCCGCCGGGCCAGCCACCGCACGTTGGGCAGGCCGGTCAGCCCGAACCGCGCCACCTGCACCGGGCTGTGCAGCGGCAGCCGGCGCAGCATGCTGGTGAGGAAGAAGTCGACGACGTCCTCCTTGTGCTCCACCAGCGGCTCGAACAGCCGGCGGTAGGCGTCGCCGTCGGCGCCCAGCCCCGCCGCCGTCTCGTCCAGCGACCGGCGGGAGACCGCCGCCCGTCCGCCGTCGAGCGGATGGGCGTAGCAGATCTCCGGGTGCACGAGCGTGACGCCGCGGCTGGGCAGGTCGAACTCGCGGAAGAACGGCGAGACCGCCGCCATCGGGTGCACCGTCGAGCAGACGTCGTGGCGGACGCCGGAGGTGATGAGCTCCTCGGTGCGCATGCCGCCGCCCGGGCGCTCGGCCGCCTCGACCAGCCGGACCCGCAGGCCCGCGGCCGACAGCCGCAGGGCGGCCGCCAGCCCGTTGGGTCCCGATCCGACGACGACGGCGTCCGGCTTGTCACTCATCCGGTCATCCTCGCCGAGTCGGGTGGAGCTGCGCGAGCAACTCGTCGGCCGCGCGGAAGGGATCGGTCCGGCCCGCCACGACGCCGGCCGCGAGCGTGTCCAGCGCCGCGGAGCCGCGGACGTCACCCATCCGCTCGCGCAGCCCGGCCACGGCGATCGCCTCGATCTCGCGGGCCGCCCGCTCGGTGCGCCGGCGTCGGCCCTCACCGGAGGACTCCAGCCACTCGGCGTGCCGGTCGAGCTGCTCGACCACCTCGTCGATGCCGTTGTCGTCGTCCCGGCTGGCGACGGTGCGGCAGATCGGCGGCTTCCACCATCCCGGCTGGTCGTGCCGCCCGCCGAGGGACTGCATCGCCCGCAGGTCGCGGGCGGTCTGCGCGGCGCCGTCCCGGTCGGCCTTGTTGACGACGAACAGGTCGGCGATCTCGAGGATCCCGGCCTTGGCCGCCTGGATGCCGTCCCCCATGCCGGGCGCGACCAGCACCAGCGTGGTGTCGGCCAGCGAGGCGATCTCCAGCTCCGACTGCCCGACGCCGACCGTCTCGATCAGCACGACGTCGCACCCGGCGGCGTCGAGCACCCGCAGCGCCTGCGGGGTCGCCCACGACAGCCCGCCCAGGTGCCCGCGGGAGGCCATCGAGCGGATGTAGACGCCGCGGTCGCCCGCGTGGTCCTGCATCCGCACCCGGTCGCCCAGCAGCGCACCGCCGGAGAACGGCGACGACGGGTCGACCGCGAGCACCCCGACCCGCAGGTCGCGCGCCCGCAGCGCCTTGACCAGCGCGGTCGTCGTCGTCGACTTGCCGACACCCGGGGACCCGGTCAGCCCGACCACCCGGGCGGAGCCGGTGTGCGGCGCGAGCGCCGCGGCGACCTCGCGCAGCGCCGGGCTCGCGTCCTCCACGAGGGAGATCAGCCGGGCCACCGACCGGGGGTCACCCGCACGGGCACCCTCGACCAGCGCGGGGACGTCGACAGCGCGCCGGCCCCGCCTCCCCGACGGGGTGGCGGGGCCGGGCGTCTGTACTGCGGTCCCCTCGAGAGACTCCGTCACGCCTTCGCGGGCGCGTGCAGGATGAGAGCGTCGCCCTGGCCACCGCCGCCGCACAGCGCGGCGGCGCCGACCGTGCCACCGCGGCGGCGCAGCTCCAGCGCGACGTCGAGCACGACGCGGGCGCCGCTCATGCCGACCGGGTGGCCCAGGGCGATCGCGCCACCGTTGGGGTTCACCTTCTCGGGGTCGATGCCGAGTTCGCGGGTGGAGACGATCGCGACGGCGGCGAAGGCCTCGTTGAGCTCGACGACATCGAGGTCCTTGGGGTCGATGCCCTCGCGCGCGCAGGCCTTCTGGATCGCCCGCGACGGCTGCGACTGCAGCGTGGCGTCCGGCCCGGCGACGACGCCGTGTGCACCGATCTCGGCGATGGGCTCGATGCCCAGCTCGGCCGCCTTCGCCGCGCTCATGACCACGACCGCGCAGGCGCCGTCGGAGATCTGCGACGCGGTGCCGGCGGTGATCGTGCCGTCCTTGGCGAAGGCGGGCTTCAGCTTGGCCAGGCTCGCCGCGGTGGTGTCGGGACGGATGCCCTCGTCCTCGGTGAACTCGATCGGGTCGCCCTTGCGCTGCGGGATGAGCACCGGGGTGATCGACTCGGCGAAGACGCCGTCCTTGTGCGACCGAGCGGCCTTCTGGTGGCTGGCCGCGGCGAACTCGTCCTGCTCCTCGCGGGTCAGGTCGTACCGGGAGTTGGCCTTCTCGGTCAGCTCGCCCATGGCCACCTGGTCGAAGGTGTCCGACAGACCGTCGTGGGCCATCGAGTCGATCAGCTTGGTGTCACCGAACTTCGTGCCCGTCCGGCCGTTGGCCAGCAGGTGCGGGGCCTGGGTCATCGACTCCATGCCACCGGCGACGACGACGTCGTACTCGCCGGCGCGGATGAGCTGGTCGGCCATCGCGATGGCGCTCAGGCCCGAGAGGCAGACCTTGTTGATCGTCAGCGAGGGCACCGACATCGGGATGCCGCCCTTGACCGCGGCGGGGCGGGCCGGGTTCTGGCCGGCACCGGCCTGGATGACCTGGCCCATGATCACGTACTCCACCTGGTCGCCGGAGATGCCGGCCCGCTCCAGCGCGGCCTTGATGGCGACGCCACCGAGGTCGGCGGCGGAGAAGTCCTTGAGGCCGCCGAGCAGCCGGCCCATGGGGGTGCGCGCGCCGCTGACGATGACCGAACGGGGCTGGGTGGACGAGCTCATGCGGGGCCTCCAGGTGCGCCGGGCGCCGACGCTGGCGACCGGGTCAGTGCGGGCCGGCGGAGCGGCGGGTGCCGCCGAGAACCGGGTGGGCTGCGACGAAGGATAGGACGCCCGGTGCAACGAGGGGACCGGGCGGACGGCCACTGTCGCCTGCGCCACACCCGTACGGGCGGCCGCGCTCCCCCGACCTGACGTCTGGGACGTCCTACGGCAGGATGCCGCCGTGACCGAGACCCAGACCGGCCTGCCCGCGGAGCTGTTCACCACGATCGACCACGTGGGCATCGCCGTCCCCGACCTGGACGAGGCCCTCGCCTTCTACGCGAAGAACTTCAACGTGCACTCGGTGCACGAGGAGGTCAACGAGGAGCAGGGCGTCCGGGAGGCCATGCTCGCCGTCGGCGACGGCGACACCCGCATCCAGCTGCTCGCGCCGCTGACCCCCGAGTCGACGATCGCCAAGTTCATCGGGCGCTCCGGCCCCGGGCTCCAGCAGCTGGCGTTCCGCGTGGACGACGTCGAGGCGGTGAGCCAGACCCTGCGCGAGCGCGGGCTGCGCCTGCTCTACGACGCCCCCAAGCGCGGCACGTCGGACAGCCGGGTCAACTTCGTCCACCCCAAGGACGCCGGCGGCGTGCTCGTCGAGCTCGTCCAGCCGGCCGCGAGCCCGGCGCACTGAGCGCGCGCCCGAGGGGTCAGCGAGGCCAGACCACCGGGAACAGCGGGTGGTCCAGCTCCGCGCCGGCGGGCAGCTCGTCGGCCAGCCCCTCGAAGGGCGGCGACGTCCGCCACGGTCGCGGTGCGTGCCGCGCGTCGGCGGAGAGATAGCGCAGCGACAGCACCCGGCGGCGACCGGGGAACGGGAAACCGGGAGCGCCGTGCACCGTCAGGAAGTCGAAGAAGACCGCGTCGCCGGGCTCCAGCTCGAAGGCGCGGACGTCGAAGGCCGCACGGTCGGCGTCCACGTCGGGCAGCTCGGCCAGCGACCCCTCGGGGAACCAGCGCGCCTCGCCGGTCAGGAAGGTCCGTGGCATCAGCCAGGGCCCGGCGTGGGTGCCTGCCACGAGCTCGAGGCTGCCGGCGGCCGGGACGGGGTCGACGGGGATCCACGCGCTGACGCCGCGGCCGTCCACGTTGTAGTAGGGCTGGTCCTGGTGCCAGGGCGTGCGCTGGGCCGTTCCGCCCTCCTTGACCAGCACGTGGTCGTGGTAGAGCCGCACCTCGGGGCTGCGCAGCAGCGCGGCGGCGATCCCGGGGACCCGCGAGTGTCGCGCCAGCTCCGCGATCTCCGGGACGTCGCCCCAGCGGCAGAAGTCCTCGACGAACCGGCCGGGGTCGTCGTCCCCGCTGGCCACCAGCGCCAGTCCGCTCGGCCGGCGCAGGCCCGCCTCGATCGCCGCCTCCGCCCGGGCCACCTCCGCGGGGTCGAACACGCCGCGGACGCAGACCACCCCGTCGCGGGCGAACTGCGCCACCTGGTCCGGGCTCACCACGGCCGTGTCCACGACCGCAGCCTAGGGAACGGGTCCTCCCGGGAAGTGGCGTACGTCGCCCGTTCCCGCCTCGCCCCGCTCACTACTCGTCAGTAACATCTGCCCCCACCGCACCCGCTCCTCCGAGCCGACGAAGACCCGGGAGACACCGTGGACCAGATCAGGGACGCCATCCTCGCCGACCAGCTGAGCGACATCGGGGGGCTGCCGGTACCGGAGTCCTACCGCGCCGTCGTCGTCCGCAAGGACGAGCAGAACATGTTCGAGGGCATGGCCACGCGGGACAAGGACCCGCGCAAGTCGCTGCACGTGCAGGAGGTCGCGACCCCCGAGCTCGGCCCGGGCGAGGCGATCGTCGCGGTCATGGCCTCCTCGGTGAACTACAACACCGTGTGGACCTCGATCTTCGAGCCCGTCTCCACCTTCGGGTTCCTCGAGCGCTACGGCCGGGTCTCCGAGCTGACCAAGCGGCACGACCTGCCCTACCACGTGGTGGGCTCCGACCTCGCCGGCGTCGTCCTGAAGGTCGGCCCCGGGGTGAACAAGTGGAAGGCCGGCGACGAGGTCGTCGCCCACTGCCTCTCGGTCGAGCTCGAGGACCCGGCGGGCCACGACGACACGATGATGGACCCGCAGCAGCGGATCTGGGGCTTCGAGACCAACTTCGGCGGCCTGGCCGAGCTGGCGCTGGTGAAGAGCAACCAGCTGATGCCCAAGCCGGCGCACCTGTCCTGGGAGGAGGCCGCCAGCCCGGGGCTGGTCAACTCCACCGCCTACCGGCAGCTGGTCAGCAAGAACGGCGCCAACATGAAGCAGGGCGACACCGTCCTCATCTGGGGCGCCTCCGGCGGGCTGGGCTCCTACGCCACGCAGATGGCCCTCAACGGCGGCGCCATCCCCGTCTGCGTGGTCAGCAGCCCGGAGAAGGCCGAGATCGTCCGCAAGATGGGCGCCGAGCTGGTCATCGACCGCTCCGCCGAGCAGTACAGGTTCTGGAAGGACGAGCAGACCCAGGACCCCAAGGAGTGGCAGCGGTTCGGCAAGAAGATCCGCGAGCTCACCGGTGGTGAGGACGTCGACATCGTCTTCGAGCACCCCGGCCGGGAGACCTTCGGCGCCAGTGTCTACGTGGCCAAGAAGGGCGGCACGATCATCACCTGCGCCTCCACCACCGGTTACCTGCACGAGTACGACAACCGGTACCTGTGGATGAACCTGAAGAAGATCCTCAGCTCCCACTTCGCGAACTACAAGGAGGCGTGGGAGGCCAACCGGCTCATCGACAAGGGCCTCATCCACCCGACGCTGTCGAAGGTTTACCCGATGGAGGAGGTCGGCCAGGCCGCCCTCGACGTCCACCGCAACGCCCACCAGGGCAAGGTCGGCGTCCTCACCCTCGCCCCCGAGGAGGGTCTCGGCGTCAAGGACACCGAGAAGCGCGAGAAGCACATCGAGGCGATCAACCGCTTCCGCGGCGTCTGACACCTGCGCGGGGAGGTGCCCCTCCGCGGGGCACCTCCCCTGCCAGGTCCGCGTTCTATCGTCGAGGCACGGCTCCCGGGCCGGGCCCGGACCGACACGCCGACGAGCCCCGAGACTCTGCGAGGATGACCGCATGACCGATCCCCGCCGCGACCTGATGCGCGAGGCCCAGCACTCGTTCGACGTGGTCCTGCGGGGCTTCGACCGACACCAGGTCGCGGAGACGATCGAACGGCTCGAGGCCGACATCCGCGTCGCCCTCGCCGACCGCGACGCCGCGATGGCCCGATCGACCGACCTCGCCGGCCAGTTGCAGGCCATGCACGCGGAGATCGACCAGCTGCGCCGCAAGGCCGCCAGCGCCGGTCCGACGACGTTCGAGAACATGAGCGAGCGGATCTCGCACATGCTCCGGCTGGCCGAGGAGGAGGCCGCGGAGATCCGGCAGGCCGCCCAGCAGGAGGCCCAGGCCCTGCGCGAGCAGACCGCGGCCGAGGAGCGGGCGATGCTCGAGCGGCACGCGGCCGGGCAGGCCGAGGTCGAGCGGCTGCTCGCCGAGGCACGGCAGAACGCCGAGCAGATCGCCAGCAAGGCGCAGATCCGCGCCGACGAGCTCGTCGCCAAGGCGCAGGAGAAGGTCGCCCGGCTCGACGCCGAGTCGCAGGCCCGCCGCGCCAAGGTCGAGGAGGACTTCGAGCTCACCCAGCGCGCGCGGCGCACTGAGGCGGCGCGGCTCGAGGAGGAGCGCGACCGCGCCTCGACCGAGGCCGCTCGCCAGCGCGTGGCTGCGGCGGAGAAGCACGCCGCGCAGCTGGTCAGCGAGGCGGAGGCCGCCGCGCAGGCCATCCGGAACGTCCGTGACGAGCTGACCGGTCGGCTGCTCGAGGCCCGCCGGCTGCTCGGCTCGCTCCCCGACCTCGGTGACCGTCCGCCCGGGCAGCCCGCCCAGAACCAGCCCGCCCAGAACCAGCAGGCCCAGAACCAGCCGCCGACGGGTTCGACGCAGCCACAGCGCGAGCCGGCTCCCGGCGCCGGGGAGGCCGTCGCCGCGCGCCAGCCCGTCCGTCCGCCGGCGCCGCCGACCCAGCCCGCCGTCCAGCGCGGCGGGGCGCACCGCACGCAGACCGGCGCGCAGCCGGCGGTGACCCCGCAGGGCCCGACCACCCAGGTCGCCATGCAGACCGTCGGCGGTGACCAGGTGAGCGCTCCCCCGGCCCAGCAGACCCAGGTCATCCGTCCGGTCAGCGGCCCGCAGCCGGCCGTCCGCCCGCAGGGCGCCCCCGGCTCGCGCCCGGCGGACCCGCCGACGCTGGTGCAGCCGGCGGTCTCGGTCGCCGACGTCGCCGCCGACGCGCAGAAGACGGCCGACGGCGCGCAGAAGCGGACCGAGGGCCGTCCCCAGGACGCCGAGGACGAGGCCACCGCACCCGCCGCTCGCCGCTGACCCACCGCCGACCGCCCCCCGGTCGGCTCGCCCCATCGCGACCCGACCGGCCGCGCTACGGAGGAACCGTGCACGACCCCTCCGCTGCGGCGGCACCGGTGAGGCGGAGGCGACCGCGCCGCGGCGGTCCCCGGCACGCCGCTCCCGAGCCCGGCTCCGGCCGGCACCCGGGCCGGTGGCTGGCGGCGGGCGCCGCCGTCCTCGCGGTCGCCGTCGCCGTCGTGCTCGTGGTGGGACCGGGCCGGGAGGACGACGGCGGCCCGACCTCACCCGCTCCGGCCGCGTCCTCCGCCGCTCGCCTCGCCCCCGACGCGCTCGTCGACTGGGTCCGGACCCAGCTGCCGGCCGGCGGCACGGTCACGGCCGAGCCGGAGCTCCGGACGGCGCTGACCGAGGCAGGCGTGGACCCCGCCGTCCTGCCCGAGTCCGGCGCCGACGGGGACGCGGGTGCCCCGGCGCTCGTCCTCACCGGCGCGCCGCCCGGGACCGGCCGGGTGCTGGCCCGTTTCGACCGTCCCGGCGAAGCCGGACCGCTGCTGCTCGTCGACCCCGCCCCGGTCGAGCCGACCGACGAGGAGCGCGAGCGGCGGGAGGCCCTGGCCGCCGCGGTCCTGGCCAACCCGACGACCGCCGTGGAGGGCGACTCCCGGGCGGTGCTGGAGAGCGCCGACGTCGACGCCCGCCTGCTGTCGCTCGTCGCGGCGCTGACCGCGCGCGAGGGCGTCGGCCTGTGGTCGTTCCCGTTGCTGCCGGGCGAGGAGCCGGGGGCGGCCCCCGCCCGCCGGGTCGTCGTGGACTCCCTGGGCGGCCGGCCGATACCGGCCGACGGGGCGACCACCCAGCGCCTGGTGGCCTGGCTCGACGCGCAGCTGGCGCCCTTCGCCCCGGACGTCGTCGAGGTGACCGGCGAGGGCGTCCTCGTCGCCTTCGCCTACCTGCCCGGGCCCGACGCCGTCGTGGGCGAGGTGTCCCCCTGACCGCCGGGGTGCGGGACGACTCCCGGGCGGGTAGACGTAGGGACGGGCAGCGGGCGCACCGCTGCGGCCGCGGGGGCCCGGACCACCACCAGGGGGAACACACCGTGCGGATCACCCGTGCCGTCGTCGTCGCGCTGCTCGCGGCGCTGTGCACCGCGCTGCCGCTGAGCGGCGCCTCGGCCGCCGACGAGGGACTGCTGCGCCTCGCGCACCTCTCGCCCGACACCCCGCCGGTCGACGTCTACGTGGACTCGGTCGCCTCGCCGGACAGCGGCCAGACCTTCCCGGGCGTCGGCTACGGCACCGTCTCGGACTACCAGCAGGTGCCGCCCGGCTCCTACGCCATCAGCATGCGCCAGGCGGGCGCCGATCCGGACAGCCCGCCGGTGCTCTCCACCACCGTCGAGGTCGGAGCCGGCCAGGCGCGGACCGTGGCCGGCGTCGGCGCGTTCGCCGACCTGGGCCTGGAGGTCCTCGACGACGACCTGACCCCGCCGTCGACCGGCTCGGCCCGCGTGCGCGTCGTCGCGGCGGCCGCCTCGGCCGAGCAGCTGGGTGTGGCGCTGGCCGACGGCACCTCGGTGGCCGACGGGCTGGCGTTCTCCGACACCAGCGACTACGTCCAGGTGCCCGCCGGCGCCACGACCCTGCAGGTGACCCCGGCCGGTGGGCAGCCGGTGTCCCTGCCGGTCGACGTCGCCGGCGGCTCGGTCTACAGCGTGCTCGTGCTGGACTCCCCCGGCGGCGGCCTGACCGTCCGGCCGGCGCTCGACGCCGCGGGCGCCGCCGCCGTCCCGGCCGGGGGCGTGGAGGCCGGTGCCGGGGGCGCCGCCGGGAGCACCGGCCTGCCGGTCGCGGCCACCGCGGGTCTCGTGACCCTGGCCGCCGTCCTCACGGTCGCCCTGGGCTGGGTCGCGCGCTCCGCCCGCACCGGCCGGCGCGTCGCCACCGGCCGGCACTCCACCGGCTCCTGACGGCGCGGTGGCGGACTCCGCCCGGCACCGCCGGCCGCCGTCGCACCGGGGACGGCGGCTGCGCGGGCTCGTCGTCGCGCGCCTGGTCCTGGCCGTGGTCGCCGTCGTGGCGGGCGCCGTGGCCCTCCTCGCTCCCGGCGCCGCCCCCACGACCGACCGCACGCCGGCCGCCGCCGCGCCCGTCACCGGCCCGCCCGTCGTCCTCCAGGCGGCCACGCCGCGGGCGGTCGCCGAGCCGGTGCGCGTCCGCGTGCCCGGCATCGGGGTGGACAGCGCGCTGGAGCAGCTCGGCGTCGACGGCGCCGGAGCCCTGGAGACCCCCGCCGACTACGACGTGGCCGGGTGGTACCGGGGCGGGCCGGCACCTGGGGACGTCGGGCCCGCGGTGCTCGCCGGGCACGTCGACTCCACCGACGGCCCGGCGGTGTTCTGGCGCCTCCGCGACCTGGCGCCCGGCGACGAGGTGCTCGTCGACCGGGCGGACGGGACGGCGGCCCGGTTCACGGTGACCCGCGTCGAGCGCCACCCCAAGGACGCCTTCCCCACCGACGCGGTCTACGGGCCCACCCCGGACGCGCAGCTGCGACTGGTCACCTGCGGCGGCGAGTTCGACCGCGCCGCCCGCAGCTACCGCGACAACGTCGTCGTCTTCGCGGAGTTGGCCTAGCGGCGGCGGTCGCGGGCCCGCCAGCACGCGGTGTGCCAGTGCCGGCGGACGTCCGCGGCGGACTCGGTGTCCCACGGGTCGAGGTCGGAGTCCCGCGGATAGGCAGGCCAGGTCACGAGGTGCGGCGTGGCCGGGCGGATCTCCTGGTCGCACCCCGGGCAGCGGTAGCCCTTGGTGCTCGCCGCCCCGGTGAGGGAGCGGACGACCCAGTCGCCGTCGCTCGCCTCCTCCACCCGTTCGGCACGCCGGGCCGGGTCCGTCCGCGAGGAACGGGACCCGGCCCGTGCGCGCCGTCGGGGCACGGCGTCAGCGGCTGGCGTAGTCGCGGAAGCCGCGCCCGGTCTTGCGGCCGAGGTAGCCCGCGGTGACCAGGTGCTCGAGCAGCGGGGCCGGGGCGAACCCGGGCTCGCGGAACTCGGTGTAGAGCTCCCGCTCGATGGCCAGCGAGACGTCGAGACCGACGACGTCCAGCAGCTCGAACGGGCCCATCGGGTAGCCGCAGCCGACCTTCATGGCGGCGTCGATGTCGTCGGCGGTCGCGTAGTGCGCCTCGAGCATCTTCACCGCGTCGTTGAGGTAGGGGAACAGCAGCGCGTTGACGATGAAGCCCGCGCGGTCGGTGCAGGACACGGCGTGCTTCTTCAGCTTCGCCGAGACCGCGTGCACGGTGGCCGCCACGTCGGGCGCCGTGGAGATCGTGGAGACGACCTCGACCAGCTTCATGACCTGGGCCGGGTTGAAGAAGTGCATGCCGACGACGTCGGCCGGGCGGCCGCTGGCCTTGGCGCACTCGATGACCGGGAGGCTGGATGTCGTCGTCGCGAGCACGGCACCGGGCTTGGCGATCTCGCCGAGGTTGGCGAACAGCGCCTCCTTGACCGGCAGCGACTCGACGACCGCCTCGATGACCAGGTCGCGGTCGGCCATGTCGTCGAGGACGGTGGTCCCCCGCACCCGGCCGAGGGCCTCGTCACGACCGGCCTCGTCGAGGCGGCCGCGCTGCACCTGCTTGTCCAGCGACTTGGTCAGCGCCTTCACGACGGCGTCGACCTTCTCCGCCGAGCGGGCGTGGAACAGCACGTCGTAGCCGCCCTTGGCGACGACCTCGATGATGCCGGTGGCCATCGTCCCCGAGCCGATGACGCCGACCAGCTGCACCGGACGGGCACCCTCGGCGGCTCCACCCGGCGTGGGGGTGAGCGCGTCGGCGACGACCTCGGCGGAGTCCCGCTGGGCGTAGGTGTAGAAGCCGCGGCCGGACTTCCGGCCCAGCAGCCCGGCGGTCATCATCTGCTTGATGATCGGGCTGGGGGCGTGCAGCCGGTTGCGCGACTGCTTGTACATCGTGTCGAGGATCTCGTAGGCGGTGTCGATGCCGATGAGGTCCATCAGCGCGAGCGGGCCCATCGGCAGGCCGCAGCCCAGCCGCATGGCGGCGTCGATGTCCTCGCGCGAGGCGTAGCGGTTCTCGAACATCGAGACCGCGTGGTTGAGGTAGCCGAACAGCAGCGCGTTGGCGATGAAGCCGGCGCGGTCGCCGATGGTGACGTCGACCTTGTCCAGGCGGGCGGCCAGCGCCTCGACGTCCTCCACCACCGAGGGCTCCGTGACGACGGTCCGCACGACCTCCACGAGCTTCATGACCGGGGCCGGGTTGAAGAAGTGCATCCCGATGACGCGGCTGGGCCGGCCGGTGGCCACCGACAGCTCGGTGACCGAGAGGCTGGAGGTGTTGGTCGCCAGGATCGTGTCGGGCGGGCAGATGGCGTCGAGCTTGCCGAAGATCTCGGTCTTGAGCTCCATCCGCTCGGGAACGGCCTCGATGACCAGCTCGGCCTGCGCGAGGTCCTCCAGCGAGGTGCTGAACCGGATGCGGCCCAGGATCTCGTCGCGCTCGGCGGTCTCGAGCTTCCCGCGGCTCACCGCGCGCTCGGTGGACTGCTCGATGTGCCCGCGGCCGCGCTCGACCGCGTCGGCGTCGACGTCCACCGCCGTCACCGACAGGCCCGCCCGGGCGAGCACCTCGCTGATGCCGGCGCCCATGGTCCCCAGGCCGACGACGCCGACCTCGGTCAGTTCTCTGGCCACGCTGCCAACTCCTCCCGATCGTTGATCGACGGGAGTCTCCCACCCTCCCCGGCCGCCCGCGCGCCGGGGTTACCGGTGAGTAACCTCTTCCGGCCGCTCGCCGGCGCCGCTGCAGGGCCCGCCGCGAGCGCACGAGCGGTGGGGGGCAGCGGGGTCCTCCTCCTAGAACAGCCGCTGGGACGGGTCGTCGGTCCCCTTGAGGACGGCGTAGTCGACGGTCACGCAGTCGATGCCGCGGTCCTGGGCGAGCACCTTCGCCTGCGGCTTGATCTCCTGCGCGGCGAACACCCCGCGGACCGGCGCGAGCAGCGGGTCGCGGTTGAGCAGCTCCAGGTACCGGGTCAGCTGCTCGACGCCGTCGATCTCCCCACGGCGCTTGATCTCGACCGCGACCGTCGTCCCGCTCGCGTCGCGGCACAGCAGGTCGACCGGGCCGATCGCCGTCGGGAACTCGCGGCGGACCAGCGTCCACCCGTCGCCGAAGGTCTCGACGTGCAGGGCGAGCAGCCGCTGCAGCTCGGCCTCGACGCCGTCCTTCTGCAGCCCGGGGTCGACACCCAGCTCGTGGGAGGAGTCGTGCTCGACCGACTCGATGGTGATGACCAGCTGCTCCCCGGCCTTGTTCGTGACCGTCCAGGTGCCGGCGCCGTCGGCGAGCTCCTCGCGCAGCGAGCACGGCGGGCTCATCCAGTTCAGCGGCTTGTAGGCGCGGTCGTCGGCGTGCACCGACACCGATCCGTCGGCCTTGACCAGCAGCAGCCGGGACGCCATGGGCAGGTGGGCGGTGAGCCGCCCGATGTAGTCGACCGAGCAGCGGGCGATGACCAGACGCACGGGGAGCGACGGTACGGGACGCGCGGGGCGGCCGGGACGCCGCGGGAACCCCGACGCCCCCGGGGACGTCCTGCCGGTGTGACCCGGATCCCGCTGCGCGCCGCGCTCGCCGTGCTCGCCCTGCTGGCGCTCGCCGCCTGCGCCGATCCGCCGGCCGACGACGACGCCGGGTCCCCGCAGCCGTCGTCCCCGGCCGTCGCGCTGCCGCCGTCGGGCGGGCTCACGCTCCTGGTCGAGTACACCGGTGGGTTCGTCAGCCCCGACACGACGGCGGCCCGGCTGCCGTTGGTGAGCCTCTACGCCGACGGCCGCGTCTACTCCGAGGGGCCGGTCGCCCTGATCTACCCGGGCCCGGCGCTGCCCAACGTCCTGACGACGCCCGTGCCGGAGGAGACGGTGCAGCAGCTGGTCGAGCAGGCGATGGCCGCCGGGGTCGCCGAGACCGGTGACCTGGGCGCGCCGCCGGTCGCGGACGCGCCGTCGACCCGGTTCACGCTGGTCACCGCCGAGGGCACCTACGTGCGCGAGGTGTACGCCCTGGCCGAGTCCGTCGGTGTGGACGACGGGCTGACCGCCGAGCAGCGGGAGGGCCGTGCCGCGCTGCAGGAGCTGCTCGACGCGCTCGTGGCGACCACCGACGCGGCGGCCGAGCCCTACGTCCCGGAGACCCTGGCCGTGGTGACCCGCCCCTGGACCGACGGCGACGTCGACCCCGACCTCCCCCAGCCCGACGTCACCTGGCCGGGCCCGCCGCTGCCCGGCGACCCCCTCGAGCCCGCGCTGGGGCTCTCCTGCCTCACCGTGGCCGGCGGCGACGTGGCCCCCGTGCTGGAGGCCGCGGCCGCGGCGAACGCGCGCACCCCGTGGCTGGCGGCGGACGGGTCGCGGTGGGCCCTGACCTTCCGCCCGCTGCTGCCGCACGAGACCGGCTGCGCCGACCTGGGTGCGTGACGCAGAAGGGGCCCGCCGGGTGACCCCGGCGGACCCCTTCGGCTGCTGCGTCAGGCGTGCTGCGGCTGGCGCAGGTCGGTGTCGACGCCGGCGGTCTCCTCGGCCCGGGCGAGCGGGTCGATGGTCGACGTCGAGGCGTACCGCTCGACGTCGAGGATGCCCTCGCGCTTGGCGACGATCGTCGGCACCAGCGCCTGGCCGGCGACGTTCACCGCCGTGCGCCCCATGTCGAGGATCGGGTCGACGGCCAGCAGCAGGCCGACGCCGGCCAGCGGCAGACCCAGCGTCGAGAGCGTCAGGGTCAGCATGACCACCGCGCCGGTGACACCGGCGGTCGCGGCCGAGCCCACCACCGACACCAGCGCGATCAGCAGGTAGTCGGTGATCCCGAGGTCGACGCCGAAGAACTGCGCCACGAAGATCGCCGCCAGCGCCGGGTAGATCGCGGCGCAGCCGTCCATCTTCGTCGTCGCGCCCAGCGGCACGGCGAAGGAGGCGTAGGAGCGCGGCACGCCGAGGTTCTGCTCGGTCACCCGCTCGGTGACCGGCAGGGTGCCGATCGAGGAGCGCGAGACGAAGGCCAGCTGGATCGCGGGCCAGGCACCGGCGAAGTACCGCAGCGGCGACAGGCCGTGCAGGCGCAGCAGCACCGGGTAGACCACGAAGAGCACCAGCGCCAGCCCGGCGTACACGGCTCCGGCGAAGACGCCGAGCGAGCCGAGGGACTCCCAGCCGTAGGTGGCCACGGCGTTGCCGATCAGGCCGACCGTGCCGAGCGGGGCCAGCAGGATGACCCACCAGAGCACCTTCTGCACGATCGCCAGTGCCGACCGGGTCAGCGCGAGGAACGGCTCCGCGGGCTCGCCCACCTTGAGGACGGCGACACCGATCGCCACCGACAGCACGATCAGCTGGAGCACGTTGAACGACAGGCCGATCGATCCGTCGGCGCCCGCCGACCCCTGCAGGCCCAGGATGTTCGAGGGGACCAGGCCGGTGAGGAAGTCCCACCACGACCCGGTGGTCTCCGGGACGTCCTGCGCCGCGGCGTCCACGGAGCTGTTGCGGCCGGGCTCGGTGAGCAGCCCCAGGCCGATGCCGATCGCGACGGCGATCAGCGCGGTGATGGCGAACCACAGCAGCGTCTGGCCGGCTAGGCGGGCGGCGTTGGAGACCTGCTTGAGGTTGGCGATGCTGACGACGACCGCCGTGACGACGAGCGGCGGGACCAGGACCTTCAGCAGCGTCACGAAGGTGCTGCCGACGGTCTGCAGGGTGCTGGTCAGCCAGTTGGGGGTCCCGTCGGCGACGGGACCGATCTCCCGGGCGACGAACCCGAGTGCGATGCCCAGCACGAGGCCGAGCAGGACCTGTGCCGCGAACGGGACGCGGCGGAGACGAGCGAGCACGAGAGGAGCCTCTTCGGGGAGGAGGGAGGGGACGGACCGGGCGCGGGCGCGCGTCAGCGGTCGGTCGTCACGCGCCCGTAGTCGACGGCGCGGCGGCGGGTGAGCCCCCAGGTGTCGTGCACGGCAGGGTCAATGCGGGCACCGGCGCGGTCATGCCCGGATGTGCCCGGTCTCACGGCCCGGCCCCTCTGCAGGGGCCCGCCGCGAGCCTGCGAGCGGTGAGGGGGCAGAGGGGTCCTCCATCAGACCCCGAGGTGGGCGAGCGCCTGGAGCAGCAGCGTCCCCTGCCCGCCCGCCAGCTCGGCGAGGACGCCCGGGTCGCGCGCCTCCTCCGGCGTGAACCAGGTCAGCTCCAGCGCGTCCTGCTGCGGTGCGCAGTCGCCCTCGACCGGGACGACGTAGGCCAGCGACACCGCGTGCTGCCGCGGGTCGTGGAAGGGGGTCACGCCCGGCGTCGGGAAGTACTCCGCGATCGTGAAGGGCTGCGGCGCCGGCGGCACCCGCGGCAGCGCCAGCGGACCGAGGTCCTTCTCCAGGTGCCGCAGCAGCGCCGAGCGCACCCGCTCGTGGTAGAGCACCCGGCCGGAGACCAGCGCCCGCTTCACCTGGCCGTCCTCGCCGATCCGCAGCAGCAGGCCGACCGCGGTGACGGCCCCGTGGTCGTCGACCCGCACCGGCACCGCGTCGACGTAGACGATGGGCAACCGCTCGCGGGCCGCGCCCATCTCCTCCGGTGCGAGCCAGCCGGTGTCGGACTCCGTCACATCGGTCACCGGCACTGTCTATCCGATGCCGTCGACGCCGCGCTCACCCACCGGGTCGGCGCGGCGGCGTCCGCCGACGGTCAGGACGCCGGCCATCCCGACGGCGAGGGCAGCGCAGGGAGCCCGTCCGCGTCCGTGCGCGGCACCGGCAGCTCGTCGTCGGCATGGTCGTCGTCGGCCCGGCCGGCGTGCAGCAGGCCGCGCCCGCGGGCCTTGGCGCCGTACATGGCGAGGTCGGCCTCGGCCAGCACGTCGGTGATCGCCGTTCCGGCCGGTGCCACGGCCAGCCCGATGCTGACCGACACCCGCACCGTCCGCCGGCCCACCTCGACCTCGTCGGCCAGCTCCCCCACGAGGCGCTGCCCGACCGCCGCCGCGTCGTCGGCGGAGAGGCCCGGGAGGACCGCGGCGAACTCGTCGCCCCCGAGCCGGCCGACGACCGCCCCGGGGAAGGCGATCAGGCCCGCCTCGAGCCGCTGCGCCAGCCGTGCCAGCAACTGGTCCCCGACGGCGTGGCCCGCCCGGTCGTTGACCTCCTTGAAGCGGTCGACGTCGACGAAGAGGACGGCGCCGCCCCGGGCGGCGAGCGCCTCCTGCCCCGCGGCCAGGAGGTGCCCGCGGTTGGCCAGGCCGGTCAGCGGGTCCTGCCGGGCGGTCCGGGTGAGCGCCCGCCGCCAGGCGTCGGAGTCGGTCGCGATGGTGGTCAGCCGCGCCACGGTGTCGTCCAGCGCCAGCCGCTGGTGCGCGTCTGCGCCCGGAGCCAGCTCGCGGACGGCGCTGCGCACCAGGGCCAGGACCCCGTCCAGCGGCGAGCCGGTGGCCACGGCCTCCAGCACGCGGTTCTGCACGGCCAGCAGGCGGGCGTCCCACGAGTGCGCGATGAGCTGCCGGCGCAGCGACAGGACGCTGCGCACCAGGCGGGCCTGCATCTGCAGGACCTCCACCTGGGCGTCCGGGAACTCGCGGACCCGGACGTCGCGGACGCCGAGTGCCCCGAGGACGACTCCGTCCTCGTCGACCAGCGGCACGCCCAGGTAGGAGCGGACCGCACCGGCGGCCACGGCCGGGTTCGCCGCGAGGACGGGGTGCGCGCGGGCGTCCTCCACCCGCAGCGGCTCCCCCGAGGCGACCACGTGCGCGGCGAACGAGACCTCGTCGGGCTCCTCGGACGACGGCGCCCCGAGACCGGTCTCCGCCGGGTGCACCTGCACGCCCGGGCCGACCAGCTCGATCGCCGCGACCGGCGCCCCGAGGGCGTGGGCCGCGTGGGCGACGACGGCGTCCAGATCGGCGTCCCCCACGTGCCCGGTCAGCCGGTGGCCGGCGAGGGCGGCGAGCCGTGCCGGATCGGCGACGGCGCGGGAGACGGACTGCACCTCCGAACGGTAACCGCTCAGCGTCACCATGCACACACGGTCCGACACTGATCCTCGGAAACCGTCCGACTCGTCAGGCGGACCACCGGGCAGGTGCGGGGTGCATGATCGGGAGATGGACAGCGTGCGCGTCGGCCTGGTCGGATACGGATTCGGCGGTCGCTGGTTCCACGCGCCGCTGCTCGCCTCGGCCCCGGAGATCGACCTCCTCGGCGTGGTGACGAACTCCCCCGAGCGGCGTGCCCTCGTCGCCGCGGACCACCCCGGGCTGGACACGTTCGGCTCGCTGGAGGAACTCGCGGCGGCCGGCGCCGAGGCCGTCGCCATCTCCACGCCGGCCGACACCCACAGCACGGTGACCGACCGCGCCCTGGAACTCGGGCTCGCGGTCGTCTGCGACAAGCCGTTCGCGCTCGACGCCGCGGCCGCCCGGCGCAGCGTCGAGCTCGCCGCCGCCCGGGGCCTGCCCCTGGCGCCGTACCAGAACCGGCGGTGGGACTCCGACTTCCGCACCGTGCGCACGCTGGTCGCCGACGGCCGTCTGGGACGGGTCACCCGCTTCGAGTCGCGGTTCGAGCGGTTCGCGCCGGAGCCCGGTCCGCCGGCCGCAGGGGGCGGGACGCTGCTGGACTTCCACAGCCACCTGGTCGACCAGGCGCTCGTGCTCCTCGGCCCGGTCGCGGCGGTGTACGCCGAGTGGAGGGTGCGCGACAGCGGCCGGGACGACGACGTCTTCGTGGCACTGACCCACGCCGACGGCGCGCGGTCCCACCTGTGGGGCAGCTGGTCCCAGGGCGCGCCGGGCGACCGGTTCCGCGTCTCGGGCACCGAGGGCGCCTACGTCGTCGGCGGCCCGATGGACGGGCAGGAGGCCGCCATCCTGGCCGGCCGCACGCCGGCCGGTGAGGGCGAGCGCTGGGGCGTCGAGCCCCCGGAGCGCTACGGCCGGCTGCGCCGGGGGGACGACGGGGAGGTCGTGCCGACCGAGCGCGGCCGGTGGGACGTCTTCTACCCCGCCTTCGCCGCGGCGGTCCGCGGCGAGGGCGCCGTGCCGGTCGACCCGTGGGACGCCGTCGCGACGGCCACGGTGCTGGACGCCGCCCGTCGCAGTGCCACCACGGGCGAGGTCGTCCGGCTGCGCTGAGCCGGACGACCTCGGAGGCTCAGGCGGGCGTCGGCACCCGGTCGCCGGACTCCGCGGGCAGCCCGTTCGCCTCGCGCACGACGTCGACGATCTGGCCCATGATGTCGGTCAGCCCGAAGTCCTTGGGCGTGAACACCCGGGCGACGCCCTGCTCCCGCAGCCGGCGGGCGTCGCTGTCGGGGACGATCCCGCCGACGACCACCGGGACGTCGTCGAGGCCGGCCTCGCGCAGACCGCGCAGGACCGCCGGCACGACCTGCAGGTGCGAGCCCGACAGCACCGACAGCCCGATCACGTGCACGTCCTCCTCGACGGCGGCCGACACGATCTGGGCGGGCGTGAGCCGGATGCCCTGGTAGACGACCTCGAAGCCGGCGTCCCGGGCGCGCACGGCGATCTGCTCGGCGCCGTTGGAGTGCCCGTCGAGGCCGGGCTTGCCGACCAGGAACCGCAACCGGCCGCCGAGCTCCTCGCCGGTGGCGCGCACCCGCTCGCGGACGGCGGCCAGGCCCTCGCCGGCCCCCCCGCCGGTGGCGGCCGCGACCCCGGTGGGCGCGCGGTACTCGCCGAACACCTCGCGCAGCACCCCGGCCCACTCCCCCGTCGTCACACCGGCGCGGGCGCACTCGAGGGTGGCCTCCATGAGGTTCTCGTCGGTGCCGGCGACCTGCCGCAGCCGCTCCAGCGCCCGCTGGACCGGCTCGGGGTCGCGCTCGGCGCGCCACTTCTGCACCGCCTCCTGGGCCGCGTTCTCGACCGCCGGGTCGACGACCATGATCGCGGTGTCGAGGTCGGCGGTGAGCGGGTTGGGCTCGGTGCTGTCGAACTTGTTGACGCCGACGACCACGTCCTCGCCGCTCTCCATCCGGCGGCGGCGCTCGGCCAGCGAGGCCACGAGCTGGCCCTTCATGTAGCCGGACTCCACCGCGGCGACCGCGCCGCCCATCTCCTCGACGCGGGCCATCTCCGCACGCGCGCCCTCGACCAGCTCGGCGACCTTGCGCTCGACGACGACCGACCCGGTGAAGAGGTCCTCGTACTCGAGCAGGTCGGTCTCGTAGGCGAGCACCTGCTGCAGGCGCAGCGACCACTGCTGGTCCCACGGCCGGGGCAGGCCGAGCGCCTCGTTCCACGCCGGCAGCTGCACCGCGCGGGCGCGGGCGTCGCGGGACAGGGTGACCGCGAGCATCTCCAGCACGATCCGCTGGACGTTGTTCTCCGGCTGGGCCTCGGTCAGCCCGAGGGAGTTGACCTGCACGCCGTAGCGGAACCGGCGGTGCTTGGGGTTCTCGACGCCGTAGCGCTCCTTCGTCAGCTCGTCCCACAGCTGCGTGAAGGCGCGCATCTTGCACATCTCCTCCACGAAGCGGACGCCCGCGTTCACGAAGAAGGAGATCCGCGCGACGACCTCGCCGAAGGCCTCCTGCGGCACCTGCCCGGAGTCGCGCACCGAGTCCAGGACGGCGATGGCGGTGGAGAGCGCGTAGGCGATCTCCTGCACCGGCGTCGCCCCGGCCTCCTGCAGGTGGTAGCTGCAGATGTTGGTCGGGTTCCACTTCGGCATGGCCGTCACCGTGTAGGCGACCATGTCGGTGATCAGCCGCATCGAGGGCCCGGGCGGGAAGACGTAGGTCCCCCGCGACAGGTACTCCTTGATGATGTCGTTCTGGGTCGTGCCGGCCAGCTTGCTGACGTCGTGCCCGTGCTCCTCGGCGACCGCCTGGTAGAGCGCGAGCAGCCACATCGCGGTGGCGTTGATCGTCATGGACGTGTTCATCTCGTCTAGCGGGATGCCGTCGAACAGCGCCCGCATGTCCCCGATGTGCGTCACCGGGACGCCGACCTTGCCGACCTCACCCACGGCGAGCTCGTCGTCCGGGTCGTACCCGGTCTGGGTCGGCAGGTCGAAGGCGACCGACAGACCGGTCTGGCCCTTGGCCAGGTTCCGGCGGTACAGGGCGTTGGACTCGGCGGGCGAGGAGTGACCCGCGTAGGTGCGCATGACCCAGGGGCGGTCGCGCTCCTCCGGCGACGAGGGGAACGGCATGGAGGGAGGATAGGGGGGTTACCGGCCAGTAGCATCCCCGGCCCGGGTGGTGCGACCGGTGGCACACTCGAACGGGGCCGAGAGGAGGCAGCGGTGGGGATGCACTACACCGTGGCGCCGGTGGTCGTCTTCGCCGTGCTCGCGCTGCTGGCCCTGTTCATGCGGTGGGCGTTCGGGACCGGCGACTCGCGCCGACGCCGTCCCGCCGCCCCGTCCGACGACGGCCTGCTGCTCCGGGTGGCCACCGCGTCGAGCCGGGAGTCCGCCCTCGCGCTGCGCGCGGTGCTGTCCGACGCCGGCATCCGCTCGACCGTCCGCTCCCCCGCGCCGCACCGCGTCGAGGTGCTGGTGTTCCCGGAGGACGCCGAGCGGGCCCGCAGCCTCGCGGCCACCTTCCCCGGCTGAGCGGCTACTGGGCCGGCCGGGTCACCCGCTCGATCGTCGCGCCGAGCCCGCGCAGCTGGTCGACGAAGTCGGGGTAGCCGCGGTCGACGTGGTGCACCTCGGCCACCTCGGTGACGCCGTCGGACACCAGGCCGGCGAGCACCAGGCCCGCGCCGGCCCGGATGTCGGTGGCCTGCACCGGCGCGCTGGACAGCCGCTCCCGGCCCCGGACGACGGCGTGGTGACCGTCGATCCGCACGTGCGCCCCGAGCCGCACCAGCTCGTTGACGAACATGAACCGACCCTCGAACACGTTCTCGGTGATGAGCGCCGTCCCCGAGGACACCGCGGCCAGCGCGACCGCCATCGGCTGCAGGTCGGTCGGGAAGCCGGGGAACGGCAGGGTGACGACGTCGACGCAGCGCGGGCGGTCGGCCATCGCGACCCGCAGCCCGTCGGGCACCACCTCGACCGTGGCCCCGGCGTCGACCAGCTTGTCCAGCGCGACGGTCAGGTGCTCGGGCACCGCCCGCTCGATGACGACGTCGCCCCGGGTCATCACCGCGCCGATCGCCCACGTCCCGGCGACGATCCGGTCGGTGACGGTCGTGTACGAGACCGGGTGCATGGCGGTCACGCCCTCGACGGTGATCGTCGAGGTGCCGGCGCCGTCGATGCGGGCGCCCATGGCGTTGAGCATCGCGCAGAGGTCGGCGATCTCCGGCTCCCGTGCGGCGTTGTCGACGACGGTCGTCCCCTGGGCCAGCACCGCCGCCATCACGAGGTTCTCGGTGGCGCCCACCGACGGGAAGTCCAGCCAGATCGTCGTCCCCACCAGGCGGGGCGCGGTGGCGACGAGGAAGCCGTGCTCGCTGTCGATGGTGGCGCCGAGCCGCTCCAGGCCGGAGATGTGCATGTCCAGGCCGCGGGAGCCGATCGCGTCGCCGCCGGGCAGCGCGACGCGGGCGCTACCGCACCGGGCGACCAGCGGGCCGAGCACGCTGATCGAGGCACGCATCTTGCGCACCAGGTCGTAGTCGGTCTCCGTGCCCGGCTGCTCGGGGACGTCGATGGTGACCCGGCCGCCACCGCCGGTGCCGGGCATCCGCTCGTAGGTGACGCCGCAGCCCAGCCGCCGCAGGACCTCGCTCATGATCGCGACGTCCAGGATGTCGGGGACCTCGTCGATGGTGGTCCGGCCGGGCGCGAGCAGCGCGGCCGCCATGAGCTTGAGGGCGCTGTTCTTGGCCCCGGTCACCCGGACCCGCCCGGCGAGCGCGGTACCGCCGGTGACCTCGAAGCACTCCACGTGATCACCCTACGGCGGCTCGCGACCACCCGTCGGGGCGCGCGCTTAGGCTCTGCCGCATGACCGTCCGGCTGACCCGCATCTACACCCGCACCGGTGACGCGGGGCAGACCCACCTCGGCGACATGAGCCGGGTGGCCAAGACCGACCCGCGGCTGGTCGCCTACGCCGACGTGGACGAGACCAACAGCGTGCTCGGCGTGGCCCTGGCACTGGGCAGCCCGCCCGAGGACCTCGCGGTGCTGCTGCGCGGCGTGCAGAACGACCTGTTCGACGTCGGGGCCGACCTGTCGACGCCGATCGTGCCGGACCCGGCGCACCCGCCGCTGCGGGTCACCGCGGAGTACACCGCGCGGCTGGAGGCGGCCTGCGACGAGCACAACGAGCGGCTCGCGGCGCTGACCAGCTTCATCCTCCCCGGCGGCACCCCGCTGGGGGCGCTGCTGCACCAGGCCCGAACGGTGGCCCGCCGGGCGGAGCGCAGCGTCTGGGCGCTGCTGCAGGCCGACCCGGACCGGACGAACCCGGAGACCGCCCGCTACCTCAACCGGCTGTCGGACCTGCTCTTCATCCTCGCCCGGGTCGCCAACCCCGGCGGCGACGTCCTCTGGCAGCCCGGCGGCGGGCGCTAGGTCCCCGGCGGGCCGGACTCAGCGTCCGCGGGGGGCCGACTCCACCCAGGACAGGAACCCGGTCACCGTCGACGGGTCCATCGCGAGGTCCCGCGGTCCGGCGGCGGTCGAGCACGAGAGGACGACGACGTCCTCGGGGAGCGCGACATCGTCGCGCCCGGCCGCGCGCCGTCCCTCGATCTGGAGCTCGGCCCGGCACAGCCGGTGCTGAGGGCGGACCGACAGGGAGATGGCGCGGTACCAGAGCAGCGCGTCTCCGCCGTACCAGGCGACGCCCACCGACCAGCGCGACGAGCCCCCGGGCCGCAGCCACATGGTGACCGCGCCGAGGCCGGAGAGCAGGAATCTCCGGCGCAGCAGGAACGCCACGACCAGGACGAGCAGCAGCACCCCGACCAGCACCAGGAGGGCGGTGGTCATGGGGCCCGTTCCGGGAGCCGGGGGTGCGGTGCGACGTCCGGCAGGGAGCTCAGGCCTCCTGGCCGGCGGCGCGCAGCCGGCTCTGGGCCCGCCGGGCCGCGGCCAGCGCCTCGGGGTCGTCGCCCTCGGACTCGGCGCGGCGCAGGGCCTCGCGGGCCCGCTCGACGTCGATCTCGCGGGAGATCTCCGCCGTCTCGGCGAGGATCGAGACCCCCTGCTGCGACACGGAGAGGAAGCCACCGTGCGCGGCGACGACCAGGTCCTCGCCCTCGGTGGTGCGGATGGTGACGACGCCACCGTCGGCCAGCTGACCCAGGAGCGGCGCGTGTCCGGGCAGGACGCCGAGCTCACCCTCGGTGGTGCGGGCGATGACCATGCTCGCCTCGCCGGACCAGATCGTCCGCTCGACGGCCACCAACTCGACCTGCAGGGTCGCCACGTCACTCCTCGGGGTGCACCGCCAGGAGGCGGCCAACGGGCGCCGGTCCCGGAGGGACACGGCGACGGGTCACGGCCACTCTAACGGCGCGGCCGACACGCCCGGACGCCGCCCGCCCCGCTGCCACCCGACCGGGCGTCAGCCGATCCGCGCCCAGGTGCCGCAGCCGTCCGTCGAGAAGGCGACGTCCGACCCCGAGATCGTCACCGCAGCGTCGGCCGTCCCGAGGCCGTCGCTGATCAGGTCCCCGAAGTCCCCTGACAGGCCGGACAGCCGCTCCCGGTAGCAGAGCTCGCCCGGGTCCTGTGCCCGGTAGGTGCCGGGCGCGACCTCGGACCCCACCATGGGGATGCCGTCACCGGAGATGCTCCCGTCGACCGCCTGCCGCTCCAGCACCGTCACGGCATCCTCCCGGGCGGCCACGGCTGCCTCGCGGCCGTCCAGGTCGGCGGAGCGGGCGTCGAGGTCGGCGACCGTGGCGGCGCTCCGCGGCGACCTCCGCCCCGGGCACCCACGGCCAGTGCGCACACGGAGACGGCGGTGACGACGAGGCCCCGGTGGCGGGAGGACGGGTGCGGCCCAGCCGGACGCTCCCGGCCCCGCCGGGGTCCCGTGCGGGGACCGGACGGCGTCCCCGCCGGCCGACGCGTCCTGCGCCCCCGGCCGGCGCCAGGCGTCGTCGTGTCCCGGTGCGTCGTCCACCCGTGCCCTCGCTCTCCCGGCGGCCACCCTGACCGCCCGGTGCATCCTCGACGAGCGGAACCGAGGGGTCCGGGAACGACGACGGCCGGGACCCCCATGGGGGATCCCGGCCGTCGCGACCGTTCGGGCGGGTCAGCCCTTCTTCAGCTTGTCGGCGTTGCGCTCGAGGTCCTCGAGCCCACCGCACATGAAGAAGGCCTGCTCCGGCACGTGGTCGTAGGTGCCCTCGGTGAGCGCCTTGAACGCCTCGAGGGTCTCCGACAGCGGCACGAACGAACCGGGCTGACCGGTGAAGGCCTCGGCCACGAACATGTTCTGCGAGAGGAAGCGCTCGATGCGCCGGGCACGGTTCACCGTGACCTTGTCCTCCTCGCCGAGCTCGTCGATG
Organism: Blastococcus sp. TF02A-26; assembly: GCF_003319125.1. Taxonomy (GTDB): domain Bacteria; phylum Actinomycetota; class Actinomycetes; order Mycobacteriales; family Geodermatophilaceae; genus Trujillonella. The sequence goes on from NZ_QOHG01000014.1 coordinate 69,610, forward strand.
CCGAGGATGGCGATGATGTCCTGCAGCTCCTGGTAGCGCTGGAGGATCTGCTTGACCCGCTGCGCGACCTGGTAGTGCTCCTGCCCGACGTACTGCGGGTCGAGGATCCGGCTGGTGGAGTCCAGCGGGTCCACGGCCGGGTAGATGCCCTTCTCCGAGATGGGCCGCGACAGGTTCGTCGTGGCGTCCAGGTGGGCGAAGGTGGTGTGCGGCGCCGGGTCGGTGATGTCGTCGGCGGGCACGTAGATCGCCTGCAGCGAGGTGATGGACCGGCCCCGGGTCGAGGTGATCCGCTCCTGCAGCTGGCCCATCTCGTCGGCCAGGGTCGGCTGGTAACCCACGGCCGAGGGCATGCGGCCCAGCAGCGTGGAGACCTCGGAGCCGGCCTGGGTGAACCGGAAGATGTTGTCGATGAAGAGCAGCACGTCCTGGTTCTGCTCGTCGCGGAAGTACTCCGCCATCGTCAGCGCCGACAGCGCGACCCGCAGGCGGGTGCCCGGCGGCTCGTCCATCTGGCCGAAGACCAGGGCGGTGGACTCGATGACGCCGGACTCGGTCATCTCCGCGATGAGGTCGTTGCCCTCACGGGTGCGCTCGCCGACACCGGCGAACACCGACACACCACCGAACTCCTGGGCGACGCGGCGGATCATCTCCTGGATGAGCACCGTCTTGCCCACACCGGCGCCACCGAACAGGCCGATCTTCCCGCCGGCCACGTAGGGCGTCAGCAGGTCGATGACCTTGATGCCGGTCTCGAGCATCTCGGTGCGACCCTCGAGCTGGTCGAACCGCGGCGGGTTGCGGTGGATGCCCCAGTGCAGGGCGTCGGCCGCGTGACCCGGCTGGTCGAGGCACTCGCCGAGGGCGTTGAACACGTGGCCCTTGGTGACGTCGCCGACGGGCACCGAGATCGGCCGGCCGGTGTCGGACACCTGCGCGCCACGGATCAGGCCGTCGGTCGGCTGCATCGAGATGGTGCGGACCACGTTGTCGCCCAGGTGCTGGGCGACCTCGAGGGTCAGCTTCTTGCCCAGGTCGGCGAGGGTGACCTCGACCTCGAGGGCGTTGAACAGGTCGGGCATCGCGTCGCGGGGGAACTCGACGTCGACGACCGGCCCGGTGACCCGGACGACGCGGCCGGTCGCCTGGGTGGTCGGACGGTCCTCGGTGACGGTCATGGGAGAACTCTCCTGCTCTGGGTCAGTCGTCTGCGTTGGCGGCGACCAGCGCGTCGGACCCGCCGACGATCTCGCTGATCTCCTGGGTGATGTCTGCCTGGCGGATCTGGTTGGCCTGCCGGGCGAGGTTCTTCGCCAGCTCCTCGGCGTTGTCCGAGGCCGACTTCATCGCCCGCCGCCGCGACGCCGACTCCGAGGCCGCGGACTCGAGCATCGCCGCGTAGATGCGGGTGGTGACGTACTTCGGCAGCAGCGCGTCGAGCAGCGACTCCGCCGACGGCTCGAACTCGTACGACGTCGGGACGCCGGAGTCGGCGGTGCGGCCGGCCTCCCGGTCCTCCCGCTCGTAGTCGAACTCCTCGACCTCCTCGACCTCCAGCGGAGCCATCCGCTTGGCGACCGGGACCTGGGCGAGCAGCGACCGGAACTCGGTGTAGACGATGTGCAGCTCGTCCACGCCGAGCACGCCGTCGGCACCGGCACCGCCGGTCTCGTCGTCGTCCTCACCGGCGGTGAAGACGTCGATGAGCGCGCGGCCGACCTCCTGGGCGTCGGTGTAGGCCGGCTGCTCCGAGAAGCCGGTGAAGGTCTCGGCCATCTCCCGGTTGCGGAACCGGTAGTAGGTCTCGCCCTTGCGGCCGACGACGTAGAGCACCGGCTCCTTGCCCTCCTGGCGCAGCAGCGAGAGCAGTTCCTCGGTGCGGCGCAGGACGTTGACGTTGTAGGAGCCGGCGAACCCGCGGTCGGAGGTGATGACCAGGACCGCCGCACGCCGCGGGTTCTCCCGCTCGGTGAGCAGCGGGTGGTCCAGCGACGCCGAGGACGCCAGCGCCGACAGCACCCGCGTGATCTCCCGGGCGTAGGGCTTGGAGGCCTCCACCCGGGCCTGGGCGCGCACGATGCGGGCACCGGCGATCAGCTCCTGGGCCGAGAAGATCTTCTTCGTCGACTTGGTGGAGCGGATGCGGCGCCGCAGCGCGCGGAGGTTCCCTGCCATCGGTCAGGCGCTCCGCTTGACCTGGACGCGCTCCTGGCCACGCTCCGAGGCGTCCATGGCCTCGGCCTCGGGCTCGTTCAGGGTGCCGCCGTCGGAGAGCTGGAACTGGCCGTAGAAGGCCTCGACCGCCCGCTCCAGGCCGGCCACGGCGTCGTCACCCAGGGCCCGCGAGGTGCGGATCCCGTCGTAGACGCCGGGCTCGCTGCGGCCCACGTAGTCGAGGAACTCCGACTCGAAGCGGCGCACCTCGCTGACCGGGACCTTGTCGAGCTTGCCGGTGGTGCCCAGCCACAGCGAGACGACCTGCTTCTCGACCGGGAAGGGGCTGTACTGCCCCTGCTTGAGCAGCTCCACCAGGCGCTGACCGCGGTCCAGGGTCGCCCGGCTGGCGGCGTCCAGGTCCGAGGAGAACGAGGAGAACGCCTCGAGCTCGCGGAACTGGGCCAGGTCCAGCCGCAGGCGGCCGGCGACCGACTTCATCGCCTTGATCTGCGCCGAGCCACCGACCCGCGACACCGAGATGCCGACGTTGATGGCGGGGCGGACACCGGAGTTGAACAGACCGGTCTCGAGGAAGATCTGCCCGTCGGTGATCGAGATGACGTTGGTCGGGATGTAGGCCGACACGTCGTTGCCCTTGGTCTCGATGAGCGGGAGACCCGTCATCGAACCGGCGCCCAGCTCGTCGGAGAGCTTCGCGCAGCGCTCCAGCAGGCGGGAGTGCAGGTAGAAGACGTCGCCGGGGTAGGCCTCGCGGCCCGGCGGACGGCGCAGCAGCAGCGAGACCGCGCGGTAGGCCTCGGCCTGCTTGGTCAGGTCGTCGAAGACGATCAGGACGTGCTTGCCCTCGTACATCCAGTGCTGGCCGATGGCCGAGCCGGTGTAGGGGGCGATGTACTTGAAGCCCGCGGCCTCGGAGGCGGGGGCGGCCACGATGGTCGTGTACTCCATCGCGCCGGCCTCCTCGAGGGCCGAACGGATCGAGGCGATCGTCGAGCCCTTCTGGCCGACGGCGACGTAGATGCAGCGGACCTGCTGCGCCGGGTCGCCGGTGGCCCAGGCCTGCTTCTGGTTGATGATCGCGTCGATGGCGATCGCCGTCTTGCCGGTCTGCCGGTCGCCGATGATCAGCTGGCGCTGGCCGCGGCCGATCGGCGTCATGGCGTCGATGGCCTTGATGCCGGTCTGCAGCGGCTCGTGCACCGATTTCCGCTGGACGACGGTCGGGGCCTGGAGCTCCAGCGCGCGGCGGCCGGAGGTCGCGATGGCGCCGCCACCGTCGATCGGGTTGCCCAGCGGGTCCACGACGCGGCCGAGGTAGCCCTCGCCGACCGGCACGGAGAGGACCTCGCCCGTGCGGCGGACCTGCTGGCCCTCCTCGATGCCGGCGAAGTCACCGAGGATGACGACACCGACCTCGCGCACGTCGAGGTTCAGCGCCAGACCACGCACGCCGCTCTCGAACTCGAGCAGCTCGTTGGTCATGACCGAGGGCAGGCCCTCGACACGGGCGATGCCGTCGCCGGCCTCGGTGACGATCCCGACCTCTTCCCGGGAGACGTCCGGGGAGTACTCGGTGACGTAGTTCTGGATGGCACTGCGGATCTCGTCTGCGGAGATCGTCAGCTCGGCCATGGCTCGCGTCCTCTTCCCTGCGGGTCGTGTCAGTGTTGCGGGCTGGTGGGGGTGGCGGTCGATCAGCCGACGAGGCGGCGGCCGGCCTCGTCGAGGCGGCGCAGGACGCTCCCGTCGATGACCTCGTCACCGACGCGGATGACCAGGCCCCCGAGAACGGCGGGGTCGACGGTCACCTGCAGCCCGATGGCGCGGCCGTAGACCCGGCCGAGCACGTCGGCCAGCCGCTGCTCCTGCGTCGCGGTGAGCGGGGCGGCGGCGGTGACGTGGGCGACCGACTGACCGCGGCGGCGCGAGGCCACCTCGGAGAGCCGCTCGATCGCCGTCTCCGCGTTGGCAACGGTGGGCCGGGTCAGGTGGTTCCGCAGCAGCTGCTCGGTGATCGGGCTGACCCGGCCGGCCAGCAGCCGGTCGAGGAGCGCGCTCTTGCCGGCAGCGGGGGCGCTGCGGTCGCTCAGGATGCGGGTCAGCTCGGGGTCGCCGGCGACGATGCGGCCGAAGCGGAAGAGCTCGTCCTCCACGCCCTCCAGCTCGCCGCGCACGTCGGCGGCGTCGAGCGCCGCCTCGGTGGCGAGGGTCTCGGCCGCCTCGATGAGGTCGAACGGCCGCGACCAGCGCTGCCGGGCGAGCGTCTCGACGAGGTCGAGCGCCGGGCCGGAGACCTTGCCGGCGAACAGCCGCTGCGCCAGGGCGGCGCGGTCGGCCGGCTTGCCCGCCGGGTCCGACAGCGCGCGCCGCAGCGACGGCTGGGCGTCGAGCAGACGGGCCACGGCGAAGAGCTCGTCGGCCAGGCCGACGAGGTCCTCCGCGGTGACCGCGCGCGGCTGACCGGTCACCCGGTCGCGCGCCCGCTCGAGCAGACCCGACGCCGGCCGGGTCAGCTCGCCGAGGCGCTCGCGTGCCTCGGCGATGGCTGCGCGACTGGCGGCGTCCATCAGCGGCTGCCCTCGGGGACGGTTGCCCCGGCGCGACCGTCGGCCATGCCCTCGAGCTGGTCGAGGAACCGGTCGACGGTGCCGCGACGGCGGGCCTCGTCGTCGAGGGACTCGCCGACCACCCGGCCGGCGAGGTCGACGGCGAGGGTGCCGATGTGCGTCCGCAGCTCGTTGAGGACCTGCTGGCGGGATGCCGCGAGCTGCTCCTCCCCGCGGGCGACGATCCGGGCCGACTCCTCCTGGGCCTGGGTGCGCAGCTCCTCGAGGATCTGCTGCCCCTCGGCCCGGGCCTGGTCACGGATCTGCGCGGCCTCGGTACGGGCCTCGGCCAGCTGGGCGCGGTACTGCTCCAGCGCCGCCTTCGCCTCGGCCTGCATCGCCTCGGCCCGCTCGATCCCGCCCTCGATCGCCTCACGACGAGCCCGGAAGACCTGCTCGAACCGCGGCGCGACGAACTTGAAGAACACCAGGAGCACGATCGCGAAGGCGATCAGCCCGATGATGATCTCGCCGACCGGCGGCAGGAGTGGGTTCTCACTCTCCGCAGCGAGGATGCTCATGGTCTCAGTGTCCCTGTCTGGGGTCGGTGCCCGTACTGAGGCATACGGATCAGGGCGTACGGATCAGATGCCGAAGACGAAGGGGACGACGAAGCCGATCAGCGCCAGCGCCTCGGAGAGCGCGAAGCCGAGGAAGGCGTAGGTACGGGTCAGGCCGGCGGACTCGGGCTGACGCGCGGTGGCCTGGATGTAGGCCGCCCACACGATGCCCACACCGATGCCGGGGCCGATCGCGGCGAGGCCGTAGCCCACCGAACCGATGCTGCCGGTCAGCTCTGCCAACAGGTCCATGCGAGGTGATCCTCCTGTGTCGTCGCCCGGCGTCTGCCGGGCGGCTTTCGGGGGTGGTGCGGGTGGTGCAGTTCAGGGGTGGTCCCGGCTCCGGCCGGGACTCAGTGCTCGGTGCTCAGTGCTCCGCCTCGATGGACCCGTTGAGGTAGGTGCCCATCAGGACGGTGAAGACGTAGGCCTGCAGGAAGATGACCAGCAGCTCGAAGAAGGTCATCACGATCGCCATCAGCGCGGAGATCGGGCCGAAGACCACCGAGTAGTTGCCCACCTGGAAGAGGTAGACCGCACCGAGGGAGAAGACGACCAGCAGCATGTGGCCGGCGAACATGTTCGCGAAGAGCCGGACCGCCAGGGTGAACGGCCGCACCACGAAGTTCTGCAGGATCTCGATCGGGGTGACCAGGATGTACATCGGCTTGGGCACGCCGGGCAGGAACAGGATGTCCTTGAAGTACTTCCCGGCGCCCTGCTCGCGGATCCCGATGTAGATGTAGAGGACCCAGCAGATCCCGGCCAGCACCAGCGGGAAGGCGAACTTCGACATCGGCGAGATCTGCGCGAACGGCACGATCGCCATGAAGTTGTTGAAGAGGATGAAGAAGAACAGCGCGGCGAGGAACGGCGCGAACGGGATGCCCTTGGGGCCGACCACGTCCCGGGCGATGCCGTCGCGGACCAGCGAGTAGCCGCTCTCCCCGACGAACTGCAGCTTGCCCGGCACGATCTGCGGCTTGCGCGACGCCGCGATCACGAACGCGAGCATCAGCGCCGTCGCGATCCAGAGGATGATCGTGATGCGGGTGATCGCGAAGTCGACGCCGAGGAGGGAGAACTCGGCCACCGTCTCCGGGTAGAACTCACCGAGACCGGGGGCCTGGAAGCCGTCGCCGCCGCCGGACTCGACCGCGAGCACGGTCCCGAGCGTCTGGGCGCTGGAGGTCACCGTTGTCCCTTCTGCGTCCTGGGCCGGCTCCGTCGTCCGCCCTGGGTGGTGCTGGTGTGCCTGGTGCTGCTGTGCGCGGCCCCCGATGGTGAGGGCAGACCGCCGAACCGCAGGACGACCACGTAGATCGCCACCGCCATGCCGAGGATGATGCCGACCGGGAAGAACACTCGCGTGTCCACCCACTGGTCGAGCAGCCACCCGGCCCCGCCCCACACGGCCATCCCGGAGATCAGCGTCCCGATGACCGCGTATCCGGTCTCGGCACCGCTACCACCGCTGGTCGGCTTCGCAGTCGGGGGCCGTGCGGACCCAGGTCTCGGGTCGTCCTCGGCCATCGGTTCCGGACACTATCAGCCGTGTGTCGTGGGGCTTTCGGGGTACGGGGCCCGGCTCCCCAGCACCACCCGTACGGGTGCCCGCGTCACGACGCGGGGGGGCGCGGGGGCTGCACGTAGTAGAGCGGGCGGGTCCACACCCAGCGCAGCTGGACGGCGCTCCACAGCAGCGCGCCGACGATCACCGACCAGGCGAGCGTGAGCCGGTCGAGCCACCCGTCCTCGGGCAGCGCGTTCAGCAGGCCGAAGAGCACGATCGCCTTGACGAAGAACGCGCCCATCGCCGCGGGCAGCGTGAAGGCGTCGTCGATCCGGCCCGCCCAGGCCACGACCACGCCGCTGACCACGAAGAACGCGGTCACCACGACCGCTCCCAGCACGACCCCGAGGGCGGCGTCCCAGCCCGCGACCAGGCCCGTGACCGGCGCGGCGACGGCGGTCACCGCGCCGGTGGCCAGCGCGCCGACGCGGAGGAACGACACGTCCCAGCCCGCCTCCTCGGCGGGCATCCGGGGGGACGTCTCTCGGGATGCGGCGTTCATCGGACCACCTGTTCGGTGCCGGGGGGCGGCGGGGCGGGAGCGGGAGCGGGGTGCACACGTGGGCCGGGATCGGGCGAGCGGACCGCGCGGGCCGTCGGGTGCGCGGCCCGGCTGCGCGAGCGCTGGGCCAGCAGCTCCGCGGCACGCGCCTCCCGGGCGGCCCGGCGGGTCCGCGGGGCCAGGACGACGACCACGCCGACCACCAGCAGCGCGCCGATCGCCGCGAGCAGCTCCACCCGGCCGCCGGTGATCGACAACGCCACGGCGCCGCTGGACAACGAGGCGGCCCAGAAGTACATGACCAGCACCGCGCGACGGTGGGAGTGCCCGATCGCCAGCAGCCGGTGGTGCAGGTGCATCTTGTCGGGCGAGAAGGGCGACCGGCCGCGGCGGGTCCGCCGGATGACGGCCATGAGCAGGTCGATGAAGGGGATGAAGAGGACCGCGATCGGCACCAGCAGCGGCAGGGCGAGCGGGAGCAGGCTGGCGGCGGAGTCGAACGACTGGGGGTCGACGTTCCCCGTCGCCGAGACGGCCGCGGCCGACAGCATGAGGCCGACCAGCATGGAGCCCGAGTCGCCCATGAAGATCCGCGCCGGGCTGAAGTTGTGCGGCAGGAAACCCATGCAGGCACCGGCCAGCATCGCGGTGATCAGCGCCGGGGCGCTGGCGACGTCGTCGTAGCCGGTGAGGCCGAGGTTGTAGCTGTAGGCGAAGAACGCCAGCGCCGCGATGGCGGAGACCCCGGCCGCGAGCCCGTCCAGGCCGTCGATGAAGTTGAGCGCGTTCACCGTCAGCACGGTCAGCAGGATGGTGAGCGGGACGCCGACGTCCGGGCCCAGCGAGATCGTCCCGAGGTCGGCGACCGGCAGGAAGACGAACGACAGCTGCACACCCAGCAGCACCATGACCCCGGCGGCGGCGATCTGGCCGGTCAGCTTGGTGAGCGCGTCGAGGCCGAACTTGTCGTCGAGCACCCCGAGCAGGCAGATCAGGCCGCCGGCGGCGAGCACCGCGGCGGTCTGGGAGTCGTCGAAGGTCCGCTGCAGCGCCGGCAGCCGGGTCGCCACCAGCACCGCGGCCGCGACGCCGAGGTACATCGCCACTCCCCCGCCGCGCGGCGTCGGGATGACGTGCACGTCCCGCTCGCGGGGTGCGGCCATCATCCGCAGCCGGACGGCGGCCAGCCGCACCACCGGGGTGGCGAGGTAGGTCACCAGCCCGGCGGTGAGGAGGACGACGAGGTACTCGCGCATGGGTCAGGCGGCGCCCTGCGGCTGCGCGGGCGGGGTGCTGCGGCCGGGGATGCTCATCGCGGGATCTCCCGGGCTGGACGACATCGGTCGGTCCACGGTAACGCCCCGGAGGCGGCTAGTCGGTCAGCTCGGGGACGACGGCGCGGAGCTGCTCGACGTCCACGGCTCCCACCCGCAGCACCCGCGGAGTCGGCGCCGTGCAGTCCACGATGGTGCTGGCCGCCGAGCCCGTGCGCGGCCCGCCGTCCAGGACCACCGCCGCCCGCTCCCCCAGCTGCTCGACCGCACCCGCGGCGTCGGTGGCCGCCGGCCGGCCGGACCGGTTGGCGCTGGAGACGGCCAGCGGGCCGGTGCGGCGCAGCAGGTCGCGGGCGATCTCGTCGTCGGGCAGGCGGACGGCGACGGTCCCCTCCGCGTCGCCGAGGTCCCAGGCCAGGGACGGCGCGTGCTCGAGGACGAGGGTCAGGCCGCCGGGCCAGAACTCCTCGGCGAGCCGGTGGGCGGTGGGCGGCAGCGTCACGACCAGGCCGGCCAGCGTCGAGGCCTCGCCGATCAGGACCGGGACCGGCATGGCGCGACCGCGGTTCTTCGCCGCCAGCAGCCGGGTCACGGCGTCGGGGGTGAATGCGTCGGCCGCCACCCCGTAGACGGTGTCGGTGGGCATCAGCACCAGCTCGCCGCGACCGATCGCCGCGGCCGCGGCGTCGAGCCCGGCGGAGCGGGCGTCGGGGTCGGAGCAGTCGTAGAGGTCGGCCACGGCCGGTCAGTCTCCCCCACCTACCCTGCGGGCCGTGCGGTGGCCGGTCGCGGGGCTCGGGCTGCTGCTCGCCGCGTCGGCCTGCTCGGGGTCCGCGGCGGGCGATCCGGCCCTGCCGCCCCCGGGGGCGCGGTGGGACTACCAGATCGGTGGCGCCGCGCCGCCCGGTGAGGGCGTCGGCGTCGTCGTGCGCGACCGGGGCGACGACCCGGAACCCGGCGTCTACTCGCTCTGCTACGTCAACGCCTTCCAGAGCCAGCCGGGCGCGGACGTGCCCGACGAACTCCTGCTGCGCGACGCCGCGGGGCTGCCGGTGGAGGACCCGGACTGGCCCGGCGAGTACCTGTTCGACGTCTCCACCGCCGAGCGCCGGGACGCGCTGCTGGACCACGTCGGCCCCTGGCTGGACCGGTGCGCCGAGGACGGCTTCGACGCGGTGGAGGCCGACAACCTGGACAGCTGGACCCGGTCACGCGGTCTGCTCGGCGAGGCCGACGCCGCGGCGACGGCCCGGCTCCTGGTCGACCGGGCGCACGCGGCCGGGCTGGCGATCGCGCAGAAGAACGCCGCGGAGCTGGCCGGCGCGGACCTCGGCTTCGACCTCGCCGTCACCGAGGACTGCGCCGTCCACGACGAGTGCGCGACGTACGCCGCGGCCTTCGGCGTGGTGCTGGACGTCGAGTACACCGACGAGGGGTTCGCCGCCGCGTGCGCGGCGGGCGTCGAGGGGGTCTCGGTCGTGCGCCGGGACCTGGCGGTCGCGACGCCGGACGACCCCGGCTACGTCGCGGAGTGGTGCCCGGCGCGCTGAGCGGTGGCGAACCGGGGCCGCCCCGCGAGGTCGGGGTGGTCGGCGACGTCGTCCCAACCGCCGTGCGCGCGCACCAGCGCGGGCAGGGCGGTCCCCTGCTGGTCGGCGTGCTCGATGCCCAGCGCACCCCCGGGCCGCAGCAGGCGGGCGGCGGTGGTCAGCAGGCCGCGGACGACGTCCAGCCCGTCGGGTCCGCCCCACAGCGCCAGCGGCGGGTCGTGGTCGGCGACCTCGCGGGGCAGCCGGGCACCGTCGGGGACGTAGGGCGGGTTGGAGACGACGAGGTCGACGCGGCCGTCGAGGTCGGTCAGCAACCGCGGGTCGGTCATGTCCCCGGACAGCACCTCGACCGGCCGGTCCCCGGCGGCGGCGCGCGCGGCGGCGTTGACCCGGGTCCACTCGATGGCGTCGGGATCGCGCTCGACGGCGATCACGCGTGCTCCGGGGTGCTCGTGGGCGATCGACAGCGCGATGGCGCCCGATCCCGTGCCGAGGTCGACGACGACCGGCGCCGGGACACCGGCCAGGCGGGTCAGGGCCCACTCCACGATCTGCTCGGTCTCCGGGCGGGGCACGAACACCCCCGGGCCGACGGCCAGCTCGAGGTACCGGAACGGCGCGCGACCGGTGAGGTGCTGGAGCGGGACCCGGTCGGCCCGCTGCCCGACGAGGGCGGCGAACCGGCCCGCGGCGTCGTCGTCGACCCGGTCGAGGGTCAGCAGCCCGGCCCGGGTGCGGCCCGTGGCGTGGGCGAGCAGCAGCTCGGCGTCCACCCGCGGGGACTCGATCCCGGCGTCGCCGAGCAGGCGGGCGGCGTCGGCGAGCAGCGTGCGGCTGTTCAGGAGCCGGCCGCCAGCAGCTCGGCGGTGTGCGCGCTGCTCAGGGCGTCGATGACCGGGTCGAGCTCGCCGTCGAGGACGGCGTCGAGGTTGTGCGCCTTGAAGCCGACCCGGTGGTCGGAGATCCGGTTCTCCGGGAAGTTGTAGGTCCGGACGCGCTCGCTGCGGTCGACCGTGCGGACCTGACTGCGGCGCTGGTCGCTCGCGGTCGCGGCGGCCTCCTCGCGCGCGGCGGCCAGCAGCCGGGAGCGCAGCACGCGCAGCGCGGACTCCTTGTTCTGCAGCTGGCTCTTCTCGTTCTGCGAGCTCACCACGATGCCGCTGGGCAGGTGGGTGATCCGCACCGCCGAGTCCGTGGTGTTGACGCTCTGCCCGCCGGGGCCGGAGGACCGGAACACGTCGATCCGCAGGTCGTTCGGGTCGACGGTGACGTCGACCTCTTCCGCCTCGGGCAGCACCAGGACGCCGACGGCGGAGGTGTGGATGCGCCCCTGGCTCTCGGTGACCGGCACCCGCTGGACGCGGTGCACACCGCCCTCGAACTTCAGCCGGGCGAAGATGCCCGCTCCATCGTCGCCACCGGGCGGTCGCGACTTGATCGCCACCGCGACGTCCTTGTAGCCGCCGAGCTCGGCGTCGACGGCGTCGAGCACGTCGGTGGCCCAGCCGCGCCGCTCGGCGTAGCGCAGGTACATCCGCAGCAGGTCGCCGGCGAACAGCGCGGACTCCGCGCCGCCCTCCCCCGCCTTGATCTCGAGGATGACGTCCTTGTCGTCGTCGGGGTCCTTGGGCAGCAGCTGCTCGCGCAGCCGGCCGGTCAGCTCCTCGATCTGCTGCTCCAGCGCCTCGGCCTCGGCGCGGAACGAGGCGTCCTCCGCGGCGAGTTCCCGGGCGGTGCCCAGGTCGTCGCGCGCCTGGTCCAGCGCGCGGGCGGTCTCCACCACCGGCGACAGCTGCGCGTACCGCCGTCCCAGCCGGCGGGCGCGGCCGGTGTCGGCGTGCACCGCCGGGTCGGCGAGCTCCAGCTCCAGGGCCGCGTGCTCGTCGAGCAGCCCGCGCAGCCGGTCGGTGCCGGCGTCGGGAGTGCTCATGACGGTGGCCTCTCGGAAGGGGTGGGGATCCGGGTGCGGACATGGCGACGGCGCCCGCCCCCACCCCCGGAGGGGCGGGCGCGGGCGCCGTCGGGAGCGCTACTCGCCGGCGCTGACCTTGGAGCCGGCGCGCTTGCCGAACCGCTTCTCGAAGCGGGCGACGCGGCCACCGGTGTCGAGGATCCGCTGCTTGCCCGTGTAGAACGGGTGGCAGGCGGAGCAGGTCTCGACGGTCAGCTGACCGCTGGGGACGGTGCTCTTCGTGGTGAAGGTGTTCCCGCAACCACAGGTCACCGTGGTGGTGTGGTACTCGGGGTGGATGCCGGGCTTCATGCCGTGGACCTCTTCCGCAGGTGTCGGTGCTGTCTGTCTGAACGCCGCCTACCGGTGCGGCATTCCAGGGCTGCCGGGCGGTACGTCGACCGTCGAGTATCCCCGATCGGTGCGCCCGCCCGGCAGCCGGGTGGGCTACTCCCCGCTGGAGAGCGTCGTCTTCTGGATCTGCATCAGGAACTCGATGTTGTTGCGCGTCTTGCGCAGCTTGTCCTGGAGCAGCTCCATGGCCTGCTGCGGCTCGAGCGCGGCGAGCACCCGGCGCAGCTTGATGATGATCGCCAGCTCGTCGGGCGCGAGGAGGATCTCCTCCTTGCGGGTGCCCGACGCGTTGACGTCGACGGCCGGGAAGATCCGCTTGTCCGCCAGCCGGCGGTCGAGCTTGATCTCCGCGTTCCCGGTGCCCTTGAACTCCTCGAAGATGACCGTGTCCATCGTGGACCCGGTCTCCACCAGGGCCGAGGCGATGATGGTCAGCGAGCCGCCGTTCTCGATGTTGCGGGCGGCGCCGAGGAAGCGCTTAGGCGGGTACAGGGCGGTGGAGTCGACACCGCCGGACAGGATCCGGCCGCTGGCGGGAGCCGCCAGGTTGTAGGCGCGGCCCAGCCGGGTGATCGAGTCCAGCAGGACGACGACGTCGTGGCCCATCTCGACCAGGCGCTTGGCCCGCTCGATCGACAGCTCGGCGACCGTGGTGTGGTCGGCCGGCGGGCGGTCGAAGGTCGAGGCGATGACCTCGCCCTTCACCGACCGCTGCATGTCGGTGACCTCCTCGGGCCGCTCGTCGACGAGGACGACCATGAGGTGGCACTCGGGGTTGTTCGTCGTGATCGCGTTGGCGATCGCCTGCAGCACCATCGTCTTGCCGGCCTTGGGCGGGCTGACGATGAGCGCGCGCTGGCCCTTGCCGATCGGCATGACCAGGTCGATGACCCGGGTGGTCAGCTGCTGCGGCTCGGTCTCCAGCCGCAGGCGCTCCTGCGGGTAGAGCGGGGTCAGCTTCGTGAACTCCGGTCGCTGCTTGGCCTGCTCGGGGTCCAGCCCGTTGACCGTGTCCAGTCGGACCAGCGCGTTGTACTTGTCCTTGCGCTCGCCCTCGCGGGGCTGGCGGACGGCGCCGGTGATCGCATCACCACGGCGCAGGCCGTAGCGGCGGACCTGCGACAGCGACACGTAGACGTCGTTCGGGCCGGTCAGGTAGCCCGAGGTGCGGACGAACGCGTAGTTGTCCAGCACGTCGAGGATGCCGGCGACCGGCAGAAGGACGTCGTCCTCGCCCACGGTCGGCTCGTTCGGCTGGTCGAAGCGTTCCCGGCCGTTGCGGCGGTTCCGGTCGCGGTAGCGACGGCCCCGGCGACCGCGGCCGCCCTCGAAGTCGTCGTCGTCCTCGTCGTCGCGGGCGCGGTCGTCGCGGCCCCGGGTGTCGACGCGCCCCTCGGAGCGGTTGCCGTCGGTCCGGTTGTCGGGACGCCCGTTGCGCTCGCCACCGTCACGGTTGCCGTCGCGGGCGGCGCGCTCGCCGCCGTCGCGGTTGCCGTCGCGGGCGGCACGCTCGCCGCCGTCGCGGTTGCCGTCGCGGGGGGCACGCTCACCGCGGTCGCGGGCGCCGTCGCGGCCCCCGTCCCGATCGCGGTTGCGGTTCCGATCGCGGTTGCGGGTGGGCCGGTCCTCGTCGCGCTCGTCGTCGCCGCGCGGGGCGCGGTCGTCGTCGCCACGGGGACCGCGGTCGTCGTCGCCACGGGCAGCGCGCTCGTCGTCGGTGCGGGCGCCGCGCTCGGCGGTCTCCGGCGCGGACGCGTCGGCGGACCCCTCCTCGGTCGCGGTCGCGTCGGCGGCCGGGGCGCCGGCGGGGCGGCTGGCCGCACGCCGGCGGCGGGGCTGCTCCACGGGGGCCTGGGCCGGCGTGTCCGCGTCGGCGGTGGTCAGCGGGCCGCCGTTGGCGCCTCCGCTGATGGGCGCCTCGAGCGGCGCGGCGGTGGCCGCGGCGCCGCGGGGGGTCGGCACGCCGTCCCGGGCGCCGGCGGTCGAGCCGCCATCGGAGGCGGTGTCGGCGGCCGTGTCGGCGCCGTTGCCGCCCACCTGGCGGGCGGAGATCGCGGCGACGAGGTCGCCCTTGCGCATCCGGGCGGTGCCCGAGATGCCCAGTTCGGCCGCCAGGCGCTGCAGCTCGGGCAGCAGCATCCCCGACAGCCCGCTGCCGCGGCGGCGGGACCGGCCCGCCTGCCCAGAAGCGGCAGTTGCCTCGTCACCGGCGCCCTCGGGCGCGGCGACGAGGTCGGTGGTTTCGCTCACGTACAGGTCCTTCCCTGCGGTGACCTGCGCCCATCGGCGCAGGGGATGACCCGCTCCGCCCCGGGTCGCCCGGTCTGTTTCCGGGGTCGGCACGAGAGGAGGGATCCGATGGGTGCGGGGCGGGATCTGCGGCGATGAACTCTCGTCTGCAACGCCCCGCGGCGAGGCCTGCCCCACTGGGGCGGCTACACCGTGAGCCTAGATGCAGCTCACGGGCAGGACAACACCGGTCGTTCCCGGTGTGTTCCTCGTCATCAGGATGTTACCTGAGCCCCCGACAGCACCCGGACACCCGTCACGTCCACCGACAGCGGGAGCAGCCGCCAGTCGGGAGGCGTCAGCGCGGCGACCCGGCGGACCGCCACGCCGTCGGAGAAGTCGACCAGGTCGTCACCGGGGTCCCGGACGGTGAGCACCAGGACGCTCGGACCGGCACCGGAGACGACGGCCGCGAGGCCCTCGGCGCGGAGCCGGTCGACCAGCGCCAGGGACTCCGGCATGGCCGTGGCCCGCTGCCGCTGGTGCAGCCGGTCCTCGGTGGCCGGCAGCAGCAGGTCCGGGTCCCAGGTGAGCGCCGCCACGAGCAGGGCAGCCCGTCCGGCGTTGAACGCCGCGTCCGCGTGCGGCACCGTCCCGGGGAGCAGCCCCCGTGCGGCGGTCGTCGACAGCGTGGCGTCCGGGACCAGCAGCAGCGGCTGGATCCGCGGGTCGACGTCGAGCCGCTCGGCGACCGGACCGTCCGCGCCGTCCCAGGCGAGCGTCACGCCGCCGTGCAGGCAGGCGGCCACGTTGTCGGCGTGGCCCTCGAACTCCGTCGCCAGGCGCAGGACGGCGCCCAGGTCGATGGCGCCCACGTCGGGGCACAGCGCCCACGCACCGAAGACGCCCCCGACGACGGCGGCGGCCGACGAGCCCATCCCCCGGCCCTGGGGGACGGCGTTGACGGTGCGCAGCCGCAGGCCCGCGGGCCGCCAGCCCAGCTGGTCGCACGCGGCGCGGAAGGCCCGGACGACGAGGTGGGACTCGTCGGCGGGCAGGACGTCGGCGCCCTCGCCGGTCATCTCCACCGCCAGGCCGCTGTCGGTGACGGTGAACTCGAGCTCGTCGGCGCAGCTCAGGGCCAGGCCGGCGCAGTCGAACGCCGGGCCGAGGTTGGCGCTGGTGGCCGGGACGCGGATGCGGACCGTGGTGCGCGCGGCCTCGCTCACAGGCCCAGCTGGGCGGCCGCGGCCGCCGCGTCCACCGGGATGGTCACCGGTGCGGGCGCGCCGGAGATCGCCCACTCGGGGTCCTTGAGGCCGTTGCCGGTCACGGTGCACACGACGCGCTGGCCGGGCTCCAGCCCCCCGGCCGCGGCGACCTTGAGCAGCCCGGCCACCGAGGCGGCCGACGCCGGCTCGACGAAGACGGCCTCGCTGCGGGCGACCAGCCGGTAGGCGGCCAGGATCTCCCGGTCCGTGACGGCGTCGATCCGGCCGCCGGACTCGTCGCGGGCGGTCAGGGCCTTGGTCCACGACGCGGGGTTGCCGATGCGGATGGCGGTGGCGATCGTCTGCGGGTGCTCCACCACGGCGCCGTCGACGATCGGCGCCGAGCCGGCGGCCTGGAAGCCCCACATGCGGGGAGTCCTCGAGGCGGTGCCGTCGGCGGCGTACTCCCGGTAGCCCTGCCAGTAGGCGGTGATGTTGCCGGCGTTGCCGACCGGCAGGCAGTGGATGTCCGGGGCGTCGCCGAGGACGTCGACGATCTCGAACGAGGCGGTCTTCTGCCCCTCGATGCGGAACTGGTTGACGCTGTTGACCAGGCTGACCGGGTAGTCGATGGCGAGCTTGCTGGCCAGCGCGAGGCAGTCGTCGAAGTTGCCGTCGACCTGCAGCAGCTTGGCCCCGTGCACCAGCGCCTGGGCGAGCTTGCCGAGCGCGATCTTGCCCTGCGGCACGAGGACGGCGCAGACCATGCCGGCGCGGGCGGCGTAGGCGGCGGCGCTGGCGCTGGTGTTGCCGGTGGAGGCGCAGATGACCGCCTGCGCGCCCTCCTCCTTGGCCTTGGTGATGGCCATCGTCATGCCGCGGTCCTTGAAGGAGCCGGTGGGGTTGGCCCCCTCGACCTTCAGGTAGACGTCGCAGCCGGTGCGCCGGGAGAGCTCGACCGCCGGGACCAGCGGGGTGGCCCCCTCCTGCAGGGTCACGACCGGCGTGCTGTCGCTGACCGGCAGCCGGGAGCGGTAGGCCTCGATGAGCCCCGGCCAGTGCGGTGACACGGCTCCGCGCAGCGTTCCGGTCATGACAGCCCCTCCACTCGAAGCACGCTCGTGACCCCGCGGACCGCGGGCATCTCCCGGAGCGCGGTGATCGTCGCCGACAGTGCCGCGTCCGGTGCGCTGTGCGTGACGATGACCAGCGTCGCGGCGTCGCCGTGGCCGTCCTGGCGCACGGTCGCGATGCTGACGCCCTGGCGGGCGAACTCCTGGGCCACGGTCGCCAGGACGCCGGGCTTGTCGGCCACGTCGAGGCTGACGTGGTACCGGGTGGGCGTCTCGGCGATCGGCCGGGCCGGCAGCTCCGCGTAGGTGGTGATGCCGGGGCCGGCGACGCCGGCCACCCGGTTGCGGGCCACGGCCACGAGGTCGCCGAGCACGGCGCTGGCGGTCGGCTCGCCGCCGGCCCCGCGCCCGTAGAACATCAGCTCGCCGGCGGCCTCGGCCTCGACGAACACCGCGTTGAACGACCCGCCGACGGCAGCCAGCGGGTGCGTCGTCGGGATCATCGCCGGGTGCACGCGGACGGCGACGGAATCGCCGGCGCCGTTCGCCACCCGCTCGCAGATGGCCAGCAGCTTGACCGTGCAGCCGATCTCGGCGGCGCGGGCGACGTCGAGCGCGGTGACCGCGGAGATGCCCTCGCGGTACACGTCGGACGCGGTCACCGCGGTGTGGAAGGCCAGCGAGGCCAGGATCGCGGCTTTGGCGGCGGCGTCGAAGCCGTCGACGTCGGCCGTCGGGTCGGCCTCGGCGTACCCCAGGTCGGTGGCCTCGGCCAGCGCCTCGGCGAAGCCGGCGCCGGTCTCGGCCATCCGGGACAGGATGTAGTTGGTCGTGCCGTTGACGATGCCGACCACCCGGCGCAGCTGGTCACCGGCCAGGGACTCGCGCAACGGGCGCAGCATCGGGATCGCGCCGGCCACGGCCGCCTCGTAGTAGAGGTCGACACCCGCCTCGGCCGCGGCCGCGTGCAGCGCCACGCCGTCGTCGGCCAGCAGCGCCTTGTTGGCGCTGACCACGGACTTCCCGGCGGCGAAGGCCGCGAGCATCAGCGTGCGGGCGGGCTCGATGCCGCCGATCACCTCGACGACGAGGTCGACGTCGTCGCGGGTGACCAGCGCCTGCGCGTCGGTGGTGAGCAGGTGCGCGGGGACCTCGGGGTGCCGGTCGGGACGGCGGACGGCCACGCCGGCCACCTCCACCGGCCGGCCGATGCGGGCGGCGAGGTCGTCGGCCTGCTCGTCGAGCAGCCGCAGCACGGCGCTCCCGACGGTGCCGCAGCCCAGGAGGGCGACCCGCAGCGGCGCGGTCACGAGGAGAACCCCGCGGCGTGCTCGGGCGCGGGCTGGTCGACCGCCGGCGAGGGCGCGGGCGTCCCGGCGAGGACGGCGTCGAGGGCGAACACGTCGGACAGTGTCTGACGCCGCACGATCTCCGTGGCGACGCCGTCCCGTACGGCGACCACCGGCGGCTTGAGCAGGTAGTTGTAGTTGCTCGCCATCGACCAGCAGTAGGCGCCGGTCGCGGCCACCGCGAGCAGGTCGCCGGGGACGACGTCCGAGGGCAGCCACAGGTCGCGGACCAGCACGTCACCGCTCTCGCAGTGCTTGCCCACGACC
This sequence comes from Blastococcus sp. TF02A-26, assembly GCF_003319125.1. Taxonomy (GTDB): domain Bacteria; phylum Actinomycetota; class Actinomycetes; order Mycobacteriales; family Geodermatophilaceae; genus Trujillonella. Next base: position 88,290 of record NZ_QOHG01000014.1, read on the forward strand.
CGGCACAGCGCCGGCGGCGCGGTGGAGGTCCGGTTCGCCAGCACGCAGGTGTAGGACGCGTCGTAGAGGGCGGTGCGGATGTTGTCGCTCATCCCGCCGTCGACGGAGACGTAGTTGCGCACGGGCGCTCCCCCGCCCCCGCCCGCGCCGAGGCGGACCGGCTTGATCGTGCCGATCTCGTACAGCGTCACGGTGCCGGGCCCGGCGATCGCCCGGCCGGGCTCGACGGCCAGCCGCGGGACCGGGAGGTCCAGGGCGGCGCACTCGGCGGCGACGACGGAGCGCAGCCGCCGGGCGACGTCCTCGGGGGTCACCGGGTCGTCCTCGGACAGGTAGGCGATGCCGAAGCCACCGCCGAGGTTGAGCTCGCCGAGCACCTGCCCGGTCGCCTGCGCGATCTGGCCGAGCAGGCCGACCACCCGGTGCGCGGCGGCCTCGAAGCCCGCGGTGTCGAAGATCTGCGAGCCGATGTGGCTGTGCAGGCCGGTCAGCTGCAGCGCCGGCTCGCGGATGATGCGGACGGCGGCGGTGAGCGCGTCCCCGGTGGCCAGCGAGAAGCCGAACTTCTGGTCCTCGTGCGCGGTGGCGATGAACTCGTGGGTGTGCGCCTCGATGCCGACCGTGGTGCGGATCAGCACCGGCACCGGCGATCCGCCCGCGGCGACCCGGGCCGCGGCCAGCGGCACCAGCCGCTCGATCTCGTCGAAGGAGTCGACGACGACGTGCCCGATGCCGGCGTCGACCGCCAGCTGCAGCTCGACCAGCGACTTGTTGTTGCCGTGCAGCGCGATCCGCCCGGCGGGGAAGCCGGCGGCCAGCGCGACGGCGAGCTCGTTGCCGCTGCAGGCGTCCAGGTGCAGGCCGTCGTCGGCGATCCAGCGGGCGACCTGGCCGCAGAGGAACGCCTTGGAGGCGTAGTGGACGTCGGCGTCGGCGAACGCGGTCGCGAAGTCCGCGGCCCGGCCGCGGAAGTCCGCCTCGTCGAGGACGAACAGCGGCGTGCCGTGCTCCCGGGCGAGCTCGGTGACCGGCCGGCCGGCCAGGTGCAGCTCGCCGTCGACGCGGGTCGCCGAGCGCGGCCAGACGGCGGGGTCGAGCGCGCCGAGGTCGGCCGGCGGTGCGCCGACCGACGCCGGGGTCTCGAAGCCCCCGTGCAGCGGGCCGGCGGGGTGCGCTCTCACATCCGCTCCGGCGCGGAGACGCCGAGCACGGCCAGTCCGTTGCGCAGGACGACGGCGGTGGCCGCGCACAGCCACAGGCGCGCGGTGGTCAGCGGGGTGACCTCCTCGTCGCCGCGGGGCAGCACCCGGCACGCGTCGTAGAAGCGGTGGTAGGTGCCGGCCAGCTCCTCGAGGTAGCGCGCCACGCGGTGCGGGGCGCGCAGCTCGGCGGCGGAGGTGACGACCCGGGGGAACTCCGCCAGGGCGCGCAGCAGGTCGTTCTCCCGCTCGTGGGTGAGCAGGCCGGCCTCCACGGCGGTCGCCTCACCGAGCGGCAGCCCGAGGTCGGCGGCGTTGCGCAGCAGCGAGGAGATCCGGGCGTGGGCGTACTGGACGTAGAAGACCGGGTTGTCGTTGGTCTGCCGGCTCCACACGTCGACGTCGATGTCGATCATCTGGTCCACCGACGCCCGGGCCAGGGCGTAGCGGGCGGCGTCCACGCCGATCGCGTCGACGAGGTCCGAGAGCAGCACGATCGTGCCGGCCCGCTTGCTCATCCGGACCGGCTCGCCGCCGCGGAGCAGGTTCACCAGCTGGCCGATGAGGATCTCGAGGTGCTCGGCCGGGTCGTCCCCGGTCGCGGCGACCAGCGCCTTGTACCGGCCGACGTACCCGGAGTGATCGGCCCCGAGCATGATCACGACCTTGTCGAAGCCGCGGGCCCGCTTGTCCAGGTAGTAGGCGCAGTCGGAGGCGAAGTAGGTCGTCTCGCCGTCGGCCTTGACCAGCACGCGGTCCTTGTCGTCGCCGAAGGTCGTCGTCCGCAGCCACACCGCGCCGTCGGCCTCGTAGACGTGGCCCTGGTCGCGCAGCCGGCCGATCGCCTTCTCCACCGCGCCCGAGTCGTACAGCGACTTCTCGCTGAACCAGACGTCGAAGTCGACCCCGAAGTCCTCCATCGACCGGCGGATCTCGTCCACCATCAGGGCGACGCCCCGCTCCCGGAACGCCTGCACCTGGGCGGCCTCGTCGCGGCCGGTGACGTCGGGCTCGACGGCGACGACCTGCGCGGCGATGTCGGCGATGTAGGTGCCGCCGTACCCGTCCTCGGGCACCGGCTGCCCGGTGGCCGCCGCCTGCAGGCTGCGGGCGAAGCGGTCGATCTGCGCACCGGCGTCGTTGATGTAGTACTCGCGGGTCACGTCGGCGCCGCTGGCCTCCAGCAGCCGGCCGATCGCGTCACCCACCGCCGCCCAGCGGCTGCCGCCGATGTGCACCGGCCCGGTGGGGTTGGCGGAGACGAACTCGAGGTCGATCCGGGTCCCGGCCAGCGCACCCGTGCGGCCGTAGGCCTCGCCGGCGGTCACCACGTCGACGGCCAGCCGTCCCAGCGCCCCCTGGGCCAGGGTGATGTTGAGGAAGCCCGGGCCGGCCACGTCGACCCGGTCGATCCCGTCGAGCGCGCGCAGCTCCTCGGCGACCACCTCGGCCACCTCGCGCGGCGGGCGGCCGGCCGGCTTGGCCAGCCGCATGGCGACGTTGGTGGCGTAGTCGCCGTGCTCGGGGTTCCGAGGACGCTCGACGACGAGGTCGTCGGGGACGGCGACGGCGAGCGTGCCGCGCTCGACTGCCGCCCCGACCGCGGTCCGGACGAGGTCGCGCAACTGCTCCGGTGTCACCGCGCGATCGTACGGGGCCGGTCGGGGCGCCCCGGTCGAGGTCCAGGGCATGCACAGGTTGCGCACCTAGACTCGTCCGCCGGGAGGAGCCGGAGCGCTGCCCCCGGTGGGCCGGCGGTGTGCGGGCCCGCCCGGACGACCCGAGGAGACGCTGTGCCCAAGGACCGTAAGCCCGAGGACCCCCGGAGCGCGCGCGGTGCGTCCGGCCGGGGCAGCTCGGCGTCGTCGGGCCGGGGCGGGAGCGGATCGCGGCCGGCAGGGAGCAGGGGTGGCTCGGGCAAGGGCGGCCGCACCCGGCCGGTGGCCAACGTCGTCTCCCCGCAGCGGCCATGGGGCCTCATCGCGGCCGCGATCGCCGTCGCCGTCTTCGCCGCGGCGGTGCTGACCTACGCCGTCCTGCAGGTGCGGGAGTCCGAGGAGAACGCCGCCGGCGGACCGGAGGACATCAACGGCGTCCGGACCTACGACTACGCCGCCGGTCAGGACCACGTGATCACCGTCGTCGACTACGCCGAGTCCCCGCCGGTCGGCGGGCCGCACGAGCCGGCGCCGGGCTGGGCCGACTGCACCGGCACCGTCTACGACGTCGACATCCGGCACGAGAACGCGGTGCACAGCCTCGAGCACGGCGCGGTCTGGATCACCTACGACCCCGAGGTCCTCGACGCCGACCAGATCGGCACCCTCGCCGACCTCGTCGAGGGCGAGAACGGCCGGATGCTGTCCCCCTACGCCGGCCTCGACTCGCCGGTCAGCATCCAGAGCTGGAACCACCAGCTCAAGGTCGACAGCGCCGACGACCCGCGGCTGGAGCAGTTCGCGGACCTCATGACGCTCAACGGCGACTACTACCCCGAGGTCGGGGCCAGCTGCCAGAACCCGGACTTCATCGCCAGCCCGCGGCTGGCCAGCGAGGACGGCGCGGCGGCACCGGCCGACGCCGCCGGGACCGGGTCCACCGAGCCGGCGGCCGAGTGACGGTGACCACGGAGTCCCCGGCCGTCCCGGGCACCGGCACTCCCGCGCCGCGGGGGGGCGGCCTGCGCGCCGCTCTCCTCGCCGTCATCGCCGTGGCGCTGGTGCTGCTGGGAGGCGGTCTCGCCGTCGCCCTCGGCATCGGCGACGACGACGCCCCGGCCACCCCGGGGGCCGACTCGGTCGACGCCGGCTTCTCCCGCGACATGTCCATCCACCACGACCAGGGCGTGGAGATGGCCAACCTCGCGCTGGACCGCAGCACCGACCCCGCCGTCCGCGGCCTGGCGTTCGACATCGCCGAGACGCAGAACAACCAGGTCGGGCGCATGCGGGGGTGGCTGTCGCTCTGGGGGCTGACCCCGACGGGCGGCGAGCGGATGGCCTGGATGGACGATGCGGCGATGGCGGGGCACGACATGTCCGGTCACGACATGTCCGGCGGCCTCATGCCGGGCATGGCGACCGAGGAGGAGCTCGCGGAGCTGCGCGAGCTCTCGGGCACCGACTTCGACGTCCAGTTCCTGCGGCTGATGATCCGCCACCACGAGGGCGGCGCGGGCATGGCGCAGTACGCCGCGGAGCACGCCGGCCAGGACGTCGTCCGCTCGCTCGCGCGGTCCATCGAGGAGTCCCAGGCCGCGGAGACGTCGCTGATGACCGACATGCTCGCCGCGCGCGGCGGGACCCCGCTGCCGCCGCCCTGACCCGGCAGCGGAGTCCGGGCACCGCCGTCGGCCGGTCGGAGCGGGGCTGGTAACTTCATCCCTGCCCCGAGCCCCCGTAGCTCAGGGGATAGAGCACTGCCCTCCGGAGGCAGGGGCGCAGGTTCGAATCCTGCCGGGGGCACACATCGCAGGACCTCCGACGCCGGCTCGTCAGCGCGGCCAGTAGGACCCGTCCAGCTCGATCCCGGCGTCGTCGACGATCTCGCCGCCCCCCACCCCGAGCAGCGTCCGGGTGATGTGCTGGGTGCTGTCGAGCAGGTCGTCGAGAGCGCGGCGCAGGTGCTCGCCGCCGACCTCGGTCAGGGGGTCCGCGTCGTGCAGGGCCTCCAGCACCGCCCGCCGCAGCAGCTCCTTGAGGAACGAGGCGGTGACGCCCTCGGTCCGCTCCACCGCCGCCGCGACGTCGTCCTCGGTGAGCCGCAGCGGCACGGCCCGGCCGTACAGGTCCAGCAGCCGGCGTCGGGCCGCGGCGTCGGGGAGGTCGACCTCCACGGCGACGTCGATGCGGCCCGGTCGTGCCGCCAGCGCCGGCTCCAGCAGGTCCGCCCGGTTGGTCGTCAGGACGAACAGCAGGTCGGCGTCCGGAGCGGCACCGTCCATGGCGTCCAGCAGGTCGAACAGCACCGGGCCGCCGCCGTGGCCGTGGTGCGAGAACCGCTCCGCGGCGACCAGGTCGACGTCCTCCAGCACCACGACGGCCGGTTGCAGCTCGCGCGCCAGGTCGGCGATCGAGCCGACCGCACCGAGCGAGCGACCGGTGAGCAGCAGCCGGGTGTACTCCTCCATCCGACCCAGCAGGTAACGCACCGTGTGCGTCTTGCCGGTGCCGGGCGGGCCGTAGAGGAGCAGTCCCCGCTTGAGGTGCTGGCCGGCGGCCCGCAGGCCGGCACGGTGCTCGGCGACACCGAGGGCGTGCCGCTCGACCCGGGTCAGGACGGCCCCGGGGAGGACGACGTCGTCGCGCCGCACGTCCGGGGGGTCCAGGAAGCTCAGTGCGACCCCGCCCATCTGCGTGGGGGTGACCTCCACGAGCCGGCCCCGGTAGACGTTCAGCTCCCTGCGGAGCCGGTCGAGCTCGGCGAGGACGGCCTGCGCCTGCTGCACCGGCAGCCCGGCGACCTCGACGCTCATCGTCGGGCGGTGCTCGCCCGCGCCCTGGACGAGCAGCACGTAGGAACCGGCGTCGTCGGTGACCAGCAGCAGCGCCAGGCGCAGGCACGCCAGCGTGGAGCCGGGGCCGTCCGGCAGGTCGACGACGGCCGGGGCGCTCAGCCGGACCGGGGGCAGACCCTCCCCCGTCATCAGCTGCTGGAGGTCCACCCCACCGAAGTGCGGCGGCAGCACGACGCCGCGGACCTCCACGCGACGTCCGCTCTCCGCCGTCCACGCGTCGAGAGCCGTCTGCAGGTTGACGTGCTCGAACTCGGGCAGCTCACGGGCGACGACCGACTCCTCGAGCCCGGCCGGGCCCAGCGCGGTCCGCACGAGCTGGACGACCTCGTTGCGCGCACCTCCGCCGCCGGGCACGTGCAGCCACTCCAGCAGCCTCCTCAGCCCGGCGGCGAACTCCGCGCCATCGGCCCCTGCCTGCTCCCCCGCCACGGCACCCCTCCGTCGTCGTCGCCCGGCACGTGGGCGCGGAGCGTAGCGACGTCGGCTCCCGCGGCGCGTGCCGTTTCCCGGCGCCGTCCGCGGCGGTACCGGGCGCCGAAGAGCGCGACCAGCAGCGCCAGGTCCACCAGGTGGCCGCCGTGGTACATGACCTGCGCGGCGGTCCGCACCTCCTCGGCGTCGAGCCCCGCGCCCGGCGGCAGCGCCCCCGCCCGGGCGTACAGCAGCTGCGCCAGCACCGCGTGCGCACCCCCGGCCGCGACGACGACCGCCACCCGCACGCCGGTGCCGGGGCGGCGCGGAGCCGGGTCGGGACCGGCCACCGACCACGCGAAGAGGCAGCCGGCGACCAGCAGGTGACCGTGCACCAGCGCGTGCACGGCGTCCGACCGCGTGCTCAGCGCGTGGAGCGGGGTCAGGTAGAGCAGGTGGAGGCCGCCGGTGGCGAGCACGGCGCCGGTCGCGGGATGCGCGAGCAGCCGCAGCGGCCTCGAGTGCAGGACGGCGGCGACCGGCCGGCGTGCCGCCGGGCCCAGCGCCCCCAGCAGCAGGGTCATCGGCGCGCCCAGGACGAGGGCGAGCGGCGCGGCCGCCCCGAGCAGGAGGTGCTGCACCATGTGGCCGGTCGCGCCGGTGCCGGCGGTCTCCACGGGCGGGGACAGCGCGGTCCCGACCAGCAGGCAGCCGAGCAGCCAGCTCGCCGTCCGGGCCGCCGGCCAGTCCCGGCCGCCGTCCCGGCGCACACCCACCCCGGCGAGGTAGAGCGCGGCCGGCAGCAGCACCGCTCCCGCCGCCGCCAGCCACCCGGCGGCCAGCGCCCCGGTCACCCGGTCCCGCGTCCCTCGCCGCGGGTGGCGACCACGAGGCCCAGGCCGGCGAGGAGCAGGAGCAGCGCGGCGCCGTTCCAGACGAGGTCGTAGGGCAGGAGGTCCACGCCGTAGCGCACCTGGTGCACCCGCAGGAGCTTGTGGTCGACCACCCCGTCGAAGAGCTGGAAGGCCCCGAGGCCGGTGACGAACCCGGCGACGGCGGACCGGCGGGCCAGCGTCCCGGCACGGCGGGCGTCGGCCAGGCGGAAGGCACCGGCGACCAGCAGGACCAGGTAGCCGGTCTGCAGCAGGCCGTCGGAGAGCAGCCCCACGGCGGGGGTCGAGCGGTCGTAGAAGTGGTGCCAGCCCAGCAGCAGGTGGAAGACGACGACGTCGACGGCGGCCATGACACCGACGCCGAGCATCCCGCCGGTCAGCAGCGAGCGGCGGCGGGCCGCCCGGGCGGGCACGGCCGGGGACGCGGCGGCGGTCACGCTCCCCCGATAGCCACCGCGGGCCCCCGCCACACCGACGCGGGCCGCGGCACGGGGGCCGGGCCGGCGCACCGCCACCCGCGGATACCGTCCTCGTCATGGAGCACACCGGGGTGCAGCGCACCAGCGTCGGGGACGTCGAGATCGCCTACGAGAGCTTCGGGTCGCCCGGCGACACCCCCCTGCTGCTGGTCATGGGCCTGGCCACGCAGATGGTCGGCTGGCCGGACGGGTTCTGCCGGGCGCTGGCCGAGCGCGGCCACCACGTCGTCCGCTTCGACAACCGCGACATCGGGCTGTCCACGCACCTGCACGACGCCGGCGCACCGGACGTCATGAGCCTGTTCGCCGGTGCCGGCACCGCGCCCTACACGCTCGGCGACATGGCCGACGACACCGCCGGCCTGCTCGACGCCCTGGGCTGGGAGAGCGCCCACGTCGTCGGCGCCTCGATGGGCGGGATGATCGCCCAGTCGCTGACCATCCGGCACCCGCAGCGGGTGCGCAGCCTGACGTCGATCATGTCCACCACGGGCGACCGCGCCGTCGGCAGCCCGGCCGACGTCGCCCTCGGCGTGCTGCTGGCCCCGGCCGCGCGCGACCGCGACGAGGCGCTGCAGCGCGCCGTCGACACCTACCGGGTGATCGGCTCCCCCGGCTTCGAGTTCGACGAGGCCGCCCTGCGCGAGCGGGCCGGGCTCTCCTTCGACCGCGCGTACGACCCGGCCGGGGTGGCCCGTCAGCTCGCCGCGATCCTCACGACCGACGACCGGACCCCGCACCTGGGCGAGATCACCGTGCCCACGCTGGTGGTGCACGGCGCGCAGGACACCCTGGTCGACGTCAGCGGTGGCCGGGCCACGGCCGCGGCCATCCCCGGCGCCGAGCTGTGGGTGGTCGAGGGCATGGGCCACGACCTCCCGCAGGAGCTGTGGCCGGAGCTGGTCGACCGGATCGGCGCGACCGTGCAGCGCGGCGAGGAGCCGCTCAGCTCGTGAGCAGGCCGCCCTCCACCGGGATGGTCGTCCCGGTGACGTAGCCGCCGGCCTCGCTGACGAGGAACACCAGCGCCGCGGCCAGCTCCATCGGGTCGCCGGGCCGGCCGACGAGCACCCGGCCCAGCTGCTGGGTGATGTAGCCCTCGGGGTACTGGTCGGTCATCTCGGAGTCGAAGAAGCCCGGCGCGAGGGCGTTGACGCGGATGCCCTTGCGGCCGGTCCACTGCTGCGCGAGGTCGCGGGTCAGCCCGATCAGGCCCGCCTTGCTGGCCGCGTAGGCGGCCTGCGGCAGGCCGGCGGTGGTCAGCCCGAGGATGCTCGAGATGTTCACGATCGAGCTGCCCGGCTGCATGACCCGGCCGCAGGCCTGCGCCATCCAGTAGCAGCCGTTGAGGTTGACGTCGATGACCTGCCGGAACTGATCGGGCGACTCCCGGGTGGCCGGCACCGCGGTGCCGATGCCCGCGTTGTTCACGAGGACGTCGACCCGGCCGAACTCCGCCATCGTCGCGTCCACCAGCGCCTGGCAGTCCTCGGGCCGCGCGACGTCGGTGCGCACCGTGATCGCCCGCCGTCCAGCCGCCTCCACCGCCTCGCGGGTGGCGGCCAGCCGGTCCTCGCGCCGTGCCCCCAGGGCGACGTCCGCTCCGGCCTGGGCCAGCGCCTGGGCGAAGACGACGCCGAGACCGGACGACGCCCCGGTCACGATCGCCACCTTCCCGTCGAGCCGGAACATGTCGAGGATCTGCCTGTCGGCCACGCGCTTCTCCCGTCGTCGGTGCTGTGCCCCGAGCCTGTCGCCCGGCGGGTCCGCCCGCCACCGCGGCGCGTCGCATCCTGTGCGGTAGACCACATCCGGCACTGGGTAGGGCCCCGTCCTCCCCAGGGCAGGAGCACCCGATGAGCAACCTCGCGCAGCACCTCGTCGACACCGCCGCCGAGTCCGGCGACCGGCCCGCGCTGAAGATGGACGACGTCGTCCTGACCTACGCGCAGTTCCGCGACGCGGCCGCCGCAGTGGCCGCGGGACTGCGGGAGCGGGGCGTGCAGCCCGGCGACCGGGTCGGCATGGTCCTGCCCAACGTCGTCAGCTTCCCGGTCGTCTTCTACGGCGCGCTGATGGCCGGCGCCGCTGTCGTCCCGATGAACCCGCTGCTCAAGGCCCGGGAGGTCGAGTACTACCTGCGCGACTCCGGTGCCCGCCTCGTCGTCGCGCTGGACTCGGTGGCCGAGGCCGCGACCGAGGCGGCCGCGACGGTGGGCATCGAGGCGGTGCCGGTCGGCCCGGTCGACCCGGGGGCGACCCTGGGCGTGGCGGGCGCCGGCGTCGAGGTCACCGAGCGGGCCGACGAGGACGACGCGGTGATCCTCTACACCTCGGGGACGACCGGGCAGCCCAAGGGCGCGGAGCTGACGCACGCCAACCTGCGCGGCAACGCCCGGACCACGCAGGAGACGCTCCTGGAGGGCAGCCCCGACGACGTGATCATGGGCTGCCTGCCGCTGTTCCACGTCTTCGGGCTGACCTGCTCGCTGAACGCCGGCGTCCTGGCCGGGGCCTGCCTCACCCTGCTGCCGCGCTTCGACGGCGCCCGGGCGCTGGAGATCGTCGAGCGGGACCGGGTCACGGTGTTCCAGGGCGTGCCGACGATGTTCGCCGCGATGCTGCACCAGCCCGACGCCGGCCGGTACGACGTGTCGAGCCTGCGGCTGTGCGTCTCCGGCGGCTCGGCCATGCCGGTGGAGGTGATGCGCGGCTTCGAGGAGGCGTTCGGCTGCATCGTCCTCGAGGGCTACGGGCTGTCGGAGACCTCGCCGGTGGCCTCCTTCAACCACCCGCACGCCGAGCGCAAGCCGGGCACGATCGGCACGCCGATCCGCGGGGTCGAGATGCGCCTGGTCGACGACGAGGGCCGCGACGTGCCCGAGGGCGAGGTCGGCGAGATCGCGATCCGCGGCGAGAACGTCATGCGCGGCTACTGGCAGCGGCCGGAGGAGACGGCGAAGGCGATCCCCGACGGCTGGTTCCGCACCGGCGACCTCGCCCGCCGCGACGCCGACGGCTACTACTCCATCGTCGACCGCAAGAAGGAGATGATCATCCGGGGCGGCTACAACGTGTACCCCCGGGAGATCGAGGAGGCGCTCTACGAGCACCCGGCGGTCGCCGAGGTCGCCTGCGTCGGCGTCCCGCACGCCGACCTCGGCGAGGAGGTCGCCGCCGCCGTGGCGCTCAAGCCCGGCGCGTCGGCGGAGGTCGACGAGCTGAAGGCGTGGGTCAAGGAGCGGGTCGCGGCCTACAAGTACCCGCGGCACCTGTGGCTGGTCGACGTCCTGCCCAAGGGCCCCACCGGCAAGATCCTGCGCCGGGCGGTCGAGGTGCCCGAGGAGACCCGGTCGTGACGGAGCCACCCCGGTGGCGGCAGGCGTTCGACGCGGTCGAGCAGCGGGTCACGCCGCACGCCGACCGGCTGGTCCGCACCCCGGGGTTCGCCCTCGGCGTCACCCTGCTCCGCCGCACCCACCTGCTCGCCCGCGAGACCGTGCAGGGCGTGACCGCGCGGGCCTGGCACCTGGTGAACCTGCCGGCCGGTACCGACGTCGCCCGCCTGCGCGCCCAGCTGGGCGCGCTCGACCGCGAGGTGCGCCGGCTCACCCTGCAGCTGGAGACCGAGCGGCGCCGCGGCGCCGCGGAGACGGAGAACGCCGATGCCCACGCTGCCCGACCCCCAGACGGTCCTCGACCGGGTCCGCCGCGACGTCGAACGCAACGCCCTCCGGGCGCGTAACGGGATCAAGCTGGCCGCCGGCCTCGACCGGCCCGGCGTCGGCTGCACGCCCAAGGACGTCGTGTGGCAGCGCGGCCGCACCCAGCTGTGGCACTACCGCAACGACGTCGAGACCCGTGGCGGCGTGCGGTACTCCCCGCCGCTGCTGCTCGTGTTCAGCCTGATCAGCCGCAGCTACATCCTCGACCTGCAGCCGGGCAACAGCTTCGTGGAGCAGCTGCTCGACGCGGGCTTCGACGTCTACATGCTCGACTGGGGCGAGCCGGACGAGCGCGACGCCGAGAACCGCCTCGAGGACTACGTCGACGACTACGTCCCTGCGGCCGTGGACCGGGTCATGGAGATCTCCGGCTGCGGCGAGGTCAACCTGTTCGGCTACTGCTTCGGCGGGGACCTCTCGCTGCTGTACGCCGCCCACCACCCCGACGCCCCGCTGCGCAGCCTGACGGTGCTGGCCACACCCGTGGACTTCCGGCACATGGGCCCGCTCGCGGACGTCTTCCGCGTGGGCGGGCTCGAGGTCGACCAGGTGCTCGACGTGGACGGGAACGTGCCGCCCCGCGTCGTCGTCCAGGGGTTCCGGTCGCTGACGCCGACGGCGGAGGTCACCCGCTACGTGACGCTGTGGGAACGGCTCTGGAACGACCAGTACGTGAACTCCTACCAGGCCATGACCGGCTGGTCCGATGACCACGTGCCCTTCCCCGGCGCGGCGGCGCGGGAGACCGTCGAGATGCTCGTGCGCGCCAACGGGATGCTCACCGACCGGCTGACCGTGGCCGGTGACCGCGTGCACCTGCGCGACATCACGGTGCCGTTCCTCACCGTCATGGCCGAGCGGGACCACATCGTGCCACCGGACGCGACCGCGCCGCTGATCGACCTCGTCGGCTCCCCGGACAAGCACGAGCTGCGGCTGCCGGCCGGGCACATGGGCCTGGTGGTCGGGCGGACGGCGGCGAGGACGACGGTGCCGACGATCATCGAGTTCCTGCAGCGGCGCAGCGACGAGGTCTCCCCCGCCGCCTCGGTCCGCCCCGACACCGCCGCGGAGGCCTGACGTGCCGGTCACCGAGGTGCGCCCCGAGCACTGCGAGGCGCTGCTGCAGTTCTTCCGCGCGCTGCCCGAGGGGGACCTCACCTTCATCGAGGAGGAGGTCACCGACCCCGATGTCGTCCGGTCGTGGGCCCGCGGCGAGGGCGGCGGCTCGCGCTGGGTCGCGGTGTCGGAGGAGTCCGGCGGGCCGGTGGTGACCGGGTACGTCGCCGTCCGCCCGCTGCCCGGCTGGTCGGACCACGTCGGCCGGCTCCGGCTGGTCGTCTCGCCCGCCGCCCGCGGGTCGGGGCTGGGCCGCGACCTCGCCCGGCACGCGCTGGTCCAGGCGGTGTCGGCCGGGCTCACCAAGATCGTGGTCGAGGTGGTGGCCGAGCAGGGCGCCGCGCTGGCGCTGTTCACCGGCCTGGGCTTCCGCGGCGAGGCGGTGCTGGTCGACCACGTGCGCGACCGCTCCGGGGACCTGCGTGACCTCATGGTCCTGGCCCACCACGTCGGCGACACCTGGGCCGGGATGAGCGCCGTCGGGCTGGACGACGCCCTGGACGGCGACCCCGCCTGAGCTGCGGACCCTGCGCCGCGCGACCACCATCCCCCCGTGAGCTCGCCCGACGTCGTCCTGGAGCTGAAGCCGCCACCGCTGGCGACCGTGCTGTCCCTGGCATCGGTGGTCGTCGGTGCCGGTCTCGTCCTGGCCGTCGTGCGCACCCGGCCGCCTCTGCTGTTCGCGCTCCTCTTCGTCGCGGCCGTCGTGGGCATCACCGGGTTCAACCTCGGCACCGCGCTCTGCTCCGCCCGGGCACGTGCCGACGGCGTCCTCGAGGTGCGCAACCGCTTCCGGACGCGCCGGCTGCACCGCTCGGAGATCGACCGGGTGCTGCTCGGCTCGGTCGGCGGCTTCGGCTCCAACCGGCGCATCGAGCTGCTGCTGCTGGACGGGACGACGCTGCCGCTGGTCGGCACGGAGGCCCCGCCGTTCCCGGGGACGCGCGGGCGCCTGGAGGACCAGGCGGACCAGCTGCGGTCCTGGGTCGACGCCGGTATCTGAAGCGGTGCCGATGGTGCCGTCGTCACGGCTCTGACCAGGGCATTTACCTCGTCGATCGTCCTCCCGAGTGGTATTCTCCGTACACACGTTCGAGTCTGAGGAGGCGTCGTGGACAGTGGGATGGAGCCGCTGTCCGACGCCGAGCTGTTCGCGCTGGGCGAGGACGAGGCGCTCGACCGGGTGCTCGACCTGGTCGCGCTGCAGAACCGCGTCACCGCCGAGCTGACCCGCGCCGTCCGGGTCGCCCAGGCGCGCCAGCTGCCGGAACGCGACGGTCTGCGGTCGATGACCTCCTGGCTCGTGGGGCATGGCCGGATGCAGCCTGCCGCGGCCGCACGACTGGTGTCCCACGGCCGGGCCCTCACGCATCTGCCGGCCGTCGAGGACGCGTTCGCCGCCGGTGCGGTCTCGGCCGAGCAGGTCACGGTGGCGGCCAAGGCCGTCACTCCCGCGCGAGTGGGCCAGGCCGCCGATCAGGGCGTCGACGTCGGCGTCATCGACGCAGTGCTGGCCGGGGTCGCGACGACCCAGCGATTCGAGAGGCTCGGCGAAGCGGTCGAGCGCTACCTCGCGCAGCTCGATCCCGACGGTCCCGAACCCGACCCGACGGACCAGCGCGCCCTCCGGATCACCCGGCACGACGACGGCTCGGTCACCGGGTCCTTCGAGCTCGACGCCGTCGGCGGCGAGAAGGTGCGGGCGGTGCTGGAGCCGATGGTCGCGGCCGGCCGCACCGCCGGCGACGAGCGGACGAGGTCCCAGCAGTTCGGCGACGCGTTCGTGCAGTGGGCGGACAACACCCTCGCCGGCGGAGCCGTGCCGGTGCTGCGCACCCGGAAGCCGCAGATCGGGGTGGTCGTCGCCCTCGACGACCTGGTCGGCACCACGACCGGTCCGGCCGCCGCGCGGACGGCGTTCGGCGCCGTCATCTCCGCCGCCCGCGCCCGCTGGGTGGCCTGCGACGGGGAGATCGGCCGGATCGTCATGGGTCCGGCCGGAGTGCCGGTCGACCTGGGCCGGGACAAGCGGGTCGTCGACCCGTACCTGCGCAAGGCGGTCGACCTGCGCGACCGGGGCTGCGTCTTCGCCGGGTGCACCGCGCCGCCGTGGTGGTGCGAGGCCCACCATCTCCTCGAGTGGCTCTTCGGCGGTGAGACGAAGCTGGAGAACCTGGCCCTGCTGTGCGAGCGCCACCACGCGAAGGTGCACCACGGGTTCCGGATCGAGCGACAACCCGACGGCCGATGGCGCACCTGGCGACCCGACGGCACCGAGATCCTCATCGGCGAGTCCCTGCTGACCGCTGCCTGACCGCAGGCGGCGCAGCCCCACCGCGCCCTGCGGTGTGTCGGCCGGGTCAGCCGCCGCCTTCGGTGCAGAGCTCGCCGGAATGGCACACCGACCGGTCCGGGGGCGGCTCCCCCACGTCGTCCGACCGTGTTTCGAGGTCGGTGGTGACGACGTCCACGGTCTGCACACCCTTCTCGGTGTCGAACTGCACGCCCTCGGGACACCGGACCGGCTCCGTGGTCACCGAACCCCGATCGGAGCCGCCCTCGCCGAAGCGCACGGTGACCAGCACGCAGGCGCCGACCGACACCTGCTCGTACGAGAGCCCGCCACCGGACTCCACCACGGACCCGACCGCGCGGAGGAAGGTGATCTCGTCCGGGCCGACCGTGGTCTCCAGCGAGTAGCCGTAGGCGTCGAGCGACTCCACGGCCGCCGCACCGGTGCTCGTCGGGTCGTGGGTGCGGCGCTCGAGGAAGCCGCCGTGCACGCCGTCGAGCCGGTCCTGCACGTTCTCGTGTGCGCGCTCCTCCGGGGATGCAGCGCAGCCGGTGAGCATCGCTGCCACCAGCAGCACTCCCCCGACGGCTCGACGCACAGCGAGCAGCATGCGGCACGCCACCGTTCCGCACCAGAACCCGGCCAAGGCATGCGAGGGAGCAGCGGGCCCGGCCCCGCCGTTCTCGTGAACGGCCTCGCGAACCAGCCGACCGCCGCCGCCAACGGGACAGGCGCCCCCGCCCGTCGCGTAGTCGCATCACGACCGTCCGCGTCCGGTCACCGTCCCGACACCTCGGGCGCCCACGCTGCCCTCGTGAGCCCGATGCTGATCGCGCCCGAGCCCGCCGCCCCCTCCTTCCGCCGGCTCCGCACCGCCGCGGTGCTGGCCGGCGCCGGCCTCCGCCCCGGCTCCTCCCGACGCGCCGCGGTCTGCGGCGCCGCCCGTCTCCTGACCGCCCTCGGGGTCCGGGTGCGAGTGCAGGCGCCGCTGGTCGCCTGGCCACGCGTGCGCGCCGGGTCCCCCGGCCTGCTCGTGGTCGCCGACTCGCGGTCCGACCTCGCCCACCTCGCGCTGACCACCGCCGTCCCGGGGACGGTCGCCGTCGAGGGCGCCCGCCCGGGTCGTCACGCCCGCGCCCTGCGGCTGCCGGTCGTACCGGCCAAGGCCGACGCCATCGCCGCCGCGCTGCGTGCAGGGACCACGGTGACCGTGCGGCCCGGTGCCGACGGCCGTCTCCCCGCCGCCGGCTTCGCGGCCGCCGCGGCGGTCGGCGCACCGGTGTGCCCGATCGCCGTGCGCAGCCGGCCCGGCGCGGGCGTCACCGTCGTCGAGCTCCACCTGCTCCCCGAGGTGGCCGGCGCGGCCGGCGACGCCCCGGCGCTGGCCGACGGCGCCCGGCGGGCGCTGGCCGCCGTCAGCTCGCGGTGACCCGCCCGTCGAGGACGTCGAGGCGCCGGGTGGTCTCCACGGCCGCGAGCATCCGGCGGTCGTGCGTCACGAGCAGCAGCGTGCCGCGGTAGGACGCCAGCGCCTGCTCCAGCTGCTCGATCGCCGGCAGGTCCAGGTGGTTGGTCGGCTCGTCGAGGACGAGCACGTTCACCCCTCGGGCCTGCAGCAGCGCCAGCCCTGCCCTGGTCCGCTCCCCCGGTGACAGCGTCTCGGCCGGTCGGGTGACGTGGTCGGCGACCAGCCCGAACTTCGCCAGCAGGGTGCGCACCTCGGCGGTCGGCCAGTCGGGCACCTCGGCGCCGAAGACGTCGAGCAGCGGCTCCGGGCCGAGGAAGCGGCCACGGGCCTGGTCGATCTCGCCGATCCGCACCGCGGGCCCCAGCGACCCGCTCCCCTCGTCCAGCGGGACCCGGCCGAGCAGCGCCGCCAGCAGCGTCGTCTTGCCCGAGCCGTTCGGGCCGGTGATCGCGATCCGGTCGCCCCAGTCCACCTGCAGGTCCACCGGGCCGAGCGTGAAGTCCCCGCGGCGGACGACGGCGCCGCGCAGGGTCGCCACGACCGCGCCCGCGCGCGGCGCGGCGGCGATCTCCATCCGCAGCTCCCACTCCTTGCGGGGCTCCTCGACCACCTCCAGCCGCTCGATCCGCCGCTCGGTCTGCTTGGCCTTGGCGCCCTGCTTCTCGGCCGTGGACCGGGCGTGGGCGGTGACGTGCTTGTCCGGGTCCTTCTTCTTCTTGATCGAGTCGCGGACGCCCTTGGCCAGCCAGTTGCGCTGCATCCGCGCCCGCGCCTCGAGCTCGGCCTTGGTGTCGGCGAACTCCTCGTACTCCTCGCGGGCGTGCCGGCGGGCCACCTCCCGCTCGACGAGGTAGCTCTCGTAGCTGCCGTCGTGCACCCGCACCAGCTGCTGCGGCAGGTCCAGCTCGACGACGCGGGTGACGGTGCGGGCGAGGAACTCGCGGTCGTGGCTCACCACGACCACGCCCCCGCGGTTGCCGGTCACGAACCGCTCCAGCTGGTCGAGCCCGGCGAGGTCCAGGTCGTTCGTGGGCTCGTCCAGCAGCAGGACGTCGTAGCGCGACAGCAGCAGCGCGGCCAGCCCGACCCGCGCCGCCTGGCCGCCGGACAGGCCGACCGTCGGGACGTCGAGCGCGACACCGGGTGCGACCTCGGCGACCACCTGCTCCGCGCGCTCGTCGAGGTCCGCGCCGCCGAGGGCCAGCCAGCGCTCCAGCGCCTCGGCGTAGGCGTCGTCGGCGCCCGGTTCGCCGGTCGCGAGGTGCTCGGCCGCGGCGTCCATCGCCGCCTGGGCCGCGGCCACCCCGGTGCGGCGCGCGAGGAGTCCGGCCACGGTCTCCCCCGCCCGCCGCTCCGTCTCCTGCGGGAGGTGGCCGACCGTCGCGTGCGGCGGGCTCAGCGCGATGCTGCCCGACTCCGCCGGCAGCTCACCGGCGAGGATCCGCAGCAGGGTCGACTTGCCGGCGCCGTTCACCCCGACCAGCCCGACGACGTCACCCGGGGCGACGACGAGGTCCAGGCCGGAGAACAGCACGCGGGCGCCGTGACCGGCGGCCAGCTCCCGGGCGACGAGGGTGGCGCTCACGAGGGTCCAGCCTGCCAGGGCGGTTCAACCGACTTCGGCGTCGTCCCCGTCGTCGTAGTCGTGGTCGTCGTCCGGGTCGGTCACGTCTGCGCCGTCGAGCGGCCGGCGGCGGACCAGCCAGGGCTGGAGGTGGTCGTAGCCGCGGACCGACACCCGGCGCAGCGGGCGCACGCGGTACCCGGGCAGGTCGCGCAGGTGGGACGCCAGCTCCCGGTCGACGAGGACCGTGCCCGGCCGGGCCAGCGAGGTGAGCCGGCTGGCCAGGTTCACCACCGGCGAGTAGACGTCGCCCAGGTGGGTCAGCACCGGCCCGTAGGCCGCGCCGACCCGCAGCCGGGGCCGGTCCTCGGCGTCCCAGGCCACGGGCAGGTCGAGCGCGATCTCGGTCGCGGCCACCGCCGTCGCGGCCGTGAACAGCACGCCGTCCCCCACGGTCTTGACCACCCGGCCGGCCCGCCGGGCGACCACCTCGGCGGCGATCGACTCGAAGTCCTCGATCATCGCGCCGAGCTCGCGCCCGCCCATGCCGCGACTGCGGGTGGTGTAGCCGACCAGGTCGGCGAAGCCGACGGCGAGCTCGCGGCGGTCCGCGCCGGCGCCCGGTCCGGCGAGCAGCCGGTCCGCGTTGGCCGCCAGGTGCCGTCGCCACACGTAGTCCTGCACCGCGCGGAGCACCGGCAGGACCCGCTGGGTGCTCTCGACCGCCCGCTCGGGGTCCAGCTGTCCGGTCTGGCCGCCGCGGGTGAGCACCTCGGCGAGCAGGTCGGCCTGCCAGTCGGCCAGCCGGGACAGCGCCTGCGCCAGCGCCCGGGCGATGGACGCCTCGGTGGTCTCGTCGACGAAGCCGGCGTCGACCAGCGACGACACCAGGCTCAGCGCGTGGACGTCGGCGTCGGTGAACACGCGGGCGTCGTCGGCGGCGTCCGGGAACCCCAGCGCCCGCCACAGCCGCTGCGTGCGGGCCGGCGGCATACCGGCCATCTCGGCGACCTCGTGACGGGTCCAGCGACGCGGCCCCCCGAGCAGCAGCCGCTCGAGGGCGTCGCGGGCCGTGCCGGCGTCGTTGCCGGGCTCGTCCATCGCCGGGACCGCCCGCGGCTCAGCCGGTGGTGTGGACGACGAGGACGTCGCAGGCCGAGCGGCGGGTGGCGTCGGCCGGCACCGAGCCCAGGAGCCGCCCCTTGATGCTGTTCAGCCCGCGGTTCCCCACCACCAGCAGATCGGCCGACTCCCGCCGCACCACGTCGAGCAGGACCTCGACCGGCGACCCGGCGACCGCGATCGGCTTCACCTGACCCGCCCCCGCTGCCGCGGCCCGGTCGGTGGCGGTCCGCACCGTCTCCTCCGCCGGGGAGGAGCCCATCACCTGGTACGCCTCGTCGCCCAGCACGTCCTGGGCGCGGGAGAGCTCCCGGTCGTCGGTCTCCGTCGGCAGGTACGCGCAGGCGATGACGAGCGTGGCGCCGCAGGCCCCGGCCAGCGCCCCGGCGCGGTCGACCGCGCGCAGTGAGGACTCCGAGCCGTCCGTGCCGACGACCACCGTGCGGTAGGTGCTCACGTACCTGCGCTCCGATCTCTCGCGTGCGTCGTCGCCGGACTGTAGGTGACCGGCGATCTCCCCGCTCCCGGGTGCAACGACGCCGGTGCTGGTCGGACACGGTGAACCCTGGGTGAATCCGACCGGGAACGGGCCGCCGATGCGATTGGATGTCCTGGACACGGGGTCCGCAGCCACGAGGAGGGCGTCATCGCCACCGGCAGCACAGCCACCGGCCCCCGGGCCGACCGCCGCCCGGTACGGGTGGAGGTCTCCGGCCTCACCAAGACCTTCGGCCGGGTCCGGGCGGTCGACGACCTGAGCTTCACCGTCGAACCCGGCTCGGTCACCGGCTTCCTGGGCCCGAACGGCGCCGGCAAGACGACGACGCTGCGGATGGCCCTCGGCCTGCTGGTCGCCGACAGCGGCACCGCGACCTTCGACGGCCGCCCCTACCGGGACCTGACCGACCCCACCCGCGTCGTGGGGGCGGTCCTGGAGACCGCGTTCCACCCCGCGCGGTCCGGGCGCAACCACCTGCGCGTCTACTGCCACGCCGCGGGGCTGCCGGCGACCCGCGCCGACGAGGTGCTGCAGCAGGTCGGCCTCGCCGACGCCGGGTCGCGCAAGGCCGGGGGCTACTCCCTCGGCATGCGGCAGCGGCTGGCGCTGGCCACCGCGCTGCTCGGCGACCCGTCGGTGCTCGTGCTCGACGAGCCGGCCAACGGCCTGGACCCCGAGGGCATCCAGTGGCTGCGCGGCTTCCTCCGCCACCTCGCCCACGTCGAGGGGCGGACGGTGCTGGTCTCCAGCCACCTGCTCGCCGAGGTGGAGCAGACCGTCGACCGCGTGGTCATCGTCGGCGCCGGCCGGCTGGTCCGCGAGGGCTCGATCGCCGACCTGCGGGCCGGTGCCGAGGGGGCGGGCAGCGTCGTCGTCCGCAGTCCGGAGGCGGCTCGGCTCGCGCCGCTGCTGGAAGGCCCGGGGCGCCGGGTCGAGGTGGAGGACCCGACCCGGCTCACCGTGGCCGGGGCGACCACCGACCAGGTCGGGGCGACCGCCTTCGCCGCCGGCATCGAGCTGCACGAGCTGGCCGCCCGCAGCAGCGGCCTCGAGCAGATCTACTTCCAGCTGACCAGCGGCACCGAGCAGTACGCCGCCGCACCCGCGGGGAGCGCCCGATGAACGCACTGGTGCGCGCCGAGTGGACGAAGCTGTTCACCACCCGCGTCTGGATCGGCCTCCTGCTGGGCGCGTGCGCCCTCGCCGGGGGCTTCGCCGCCCTCTTCACCGGCCTCGCCGGGCAGGACAGCGGGAACGGGCCCGGCATCCCCGACGTGGGGACCCCCGTCTACGAGGAGCTGGTCCTCTCGGTCGCGGCCCAGGCCAGCGTGTTCCTGCTGATCCTCGGCATCATCGGGATGACGCAGGAGTACCGGCACCGGACCGCGACGCCGACCTTCCTCACCACCCCCCGGCGCGGCCGGGTCATCGCCGCCAAGGTGATCGCCTACGCCGTGGCGGCGGTCCCCTTCGCGATCGCCGTCCTCGCGGTCAACCTCGCCGTCGTCCTCGTCTACGCCGGCGCCCGCGGCGACGCTCCGGCACTGGACGAGGACAACCTGCGGACCCTGCTGGCGTCGGGCCTGGTGCTCGTCGTGTTCACGGTGATCGGCGTGGGGGTCGGCGCGCTGGTGCGCAACCAGGTCGGGGCCATCGTCGGGGCGCTGGTGTACCTCAACGTCATCGAGCCGATCGTCGCCTCGATCGGCTCCATCTCCGGGATCTACAAGTGGCTCCCCGGCGGGGCGGTGCAGGCCATCACCTCGGACTTCGAGGCGCCGGACCTGCTCGAGCCCTGGCAGGGCGTGGTGCTCCTGCTCGCCTACGGCATCGGCGCGGCGCTCGTCGGCACCGCGATCGCCTCCCGCCGCGACGTCGTCTGAGGGAGGACCCCGCCGCCCCACCGGCCACCCCCGTCACGGGCGACCGGGGGCTCCCCACGTCGGCCGGTCCGGCGCAACCGGCGGGCGTAGAGTCGGACACCGGTCCGAACACGTGCACCCCACGACGAAGAAGGCACTCGACCCCGTGTCAAGCGTGAGCCCCTCCCGGCCGTCCACCCCCTCCTCCCAGACCTCCGCGGTGGCCGGCTTCGGCACCAACGAGTGGCTGGTCGAGGAGATGTACCAGCAGTACCTCACCGATCCGTCCAGCGTGGACCAGGCGTGGCACGAGTTCTTCGCCGACTACCGGCCCGGTAGCCCCGTCTCGTCCGGTGACGACCGCGAGGAGGCCCCGGCGGCCGCGCCAGCGGAGTCCGCCGCACCGGCGAAGCCGGCCCCGGCGAAGCCGGCCCCGGCCGCGAAGAGCGCGGCGACGCCGGCCGAGCCCGCAGCGCCGCGCGGGAACGGCGCCCCCGCCCCGGCCGGCGGTGCCGGCATCGAGCCGAAGACCGAGGCCACCGTGGTCCACCGCGCCGCCGACCGGGCCGACCAGCAGGTCAAGGCCGCCCCCGCCCCGAAGGCCGCCGCACCGGCGGCGGCGGCGAAGGCCACCGGCGAGGGCCCCAAGCAGTCCCCGCTGCGCGGTGCCGCCGCCGCCGTCGTCAAGAACATGAACGCCTCGCTGACCGTCCCGACGGCGACCAGCGTGCGCGCGGTCCCGGCCAAGCTCCTGGCCGACAACCGCATCGTCATCAACAACCACCTCGCCCGGGCCCGCGGCGGGAAGGTCTCCTTCACGCACCTGATCGGCTACGCGCTGGTCCGGGCGCTGGACGACTTCCCGAACATGAACAGCGCCTTCGCCGAGGTCGACGGCAAGCCGGTGCTCGTGCAGCCCGAGCACGTCAACTTCGGGCTCGCGATCGACCTGCCCAAGCCCGACGGGTCCCGCTCGCTGGTCGTCGCGTCGATCAAGGCCGCCGAGGCGATGGACTTCGCCCAGTTCTGGGCGGCCTACGAGGACGTGATCCGCCGCGCCCGGCAGAACAAGCTGACGATGGAGGACTTCTCCGGGACGACGATCAGCCTCACCAACCCGGGCACCATCGGCACCAACCACTCGGTGCCGCGGCTGACCGCCGGCCAGGGCGCGATCATCGGCGTCGGCGCCATGGAGTACCCGGCCGAGTTCCAGGGGATGAGCCCCGAGGCGCTCACCGAGCTCGGCATCTCCAAGATCATCACGCTGACCTCGACGTACGACCACCGGATCATCCAGGGCGCGGAGTCCGGCGACTTCCTGCGCCGGCTGCACGCGCTGCTGCTGGGCGAGGACGGCTTCTACGACGACGTCTTCCGGTCGCTGCGCATCCCCTACGAGCCGGTCCGCTGGATGGCCGACGCGCGGGTCAGCCGCGAGGGGCAGATCGACAAGGAAGCCCGGGTCATCGAGGTCATCGAGGCCTACCGGCGCAACGGCCACCTCATGGCCGACACCGACCCGCTGGAGTTCAAGGTCCGCACCCACCCGGACCTGGACATCCTCCAGCACGGGCTGACCCTGTGGGACCTCGACCGCAAGTTCCCCGTCGGCGGCTTCGCCGGCGAGCGGATGATGGCCCTGCGCGACATCCTCGGCGTGCTCCGCAACTCCTACTGCCGCACCGTCGGCGTGGAGTACATGCACATCACCGACCCCGAGGAGCGCGAGTGGATCCAGAAGCGGGTCGAGCTCAAGGCCGAGCAGCCGGACCGGGAGAAGCAGAAGCACGTCCTGGGCCGGCTCAACGCCGCTGAGGCGTTCGAGACCTTCCTGCAGACGAAGTACGTCGGGCAGAAGCGCTTCAGCCTCGAGGGCGGCGAGTCGCTCATCCCGGTGCTCGACGAGGTCCTCGTCGCCTCCACCGACTACGGGCTGGACGAGGTCGCGATCGGCATGCCGCACCGCGGCCGGCTGAACGTGCTGGCGAACGTGCTCGGCAAGAGCTACTCGAAGATCTTCGGCGAGTTCGAGGGCAACATCGACCCGGGCACCGTCCAGGGCTCCGGCGACGTGAAGTACCACCTCGGCGCCACCGGCACCTTCCGCAACCCGTTCCGGGAGGGCGCGGAGATCGCCGTCTCGCTCGCCAGCAACCCCTCGCACCTGGAGACGGTCAACCCCGTCCTCGAGGGCATCGCCCGCGCCAAGCAGGACATGCTGAACAAGGGCGAGAACGGCTTCACGGTCCTGCCGGTGCTGCTGCACGGTGACGCCGCGTTCGCCGGTCAGGGCGTGGTCGCCGAGACGCTGAACCTCTCCCAGCTGCGCGGGTACCGCACCGGCGGCACGGTGCACGTCGTCGTCAACAACCAGGTCGGCTTCACGACCAGCCCGGCGCAGTCGCGGTCGAGCCTCTACTCGACCGACGTCGCGCGGATGATCGGCGCCCCGGTCTTCCACGTGAACGGCGACGACCCCGAGGCGTGCATGCGGGTCGCCCGGCTCGCCGTGGACTACCGCCAGGCGTTCAAGAAGGACGTCGTCATCGACCTCGTCTGCTACCGCCGCCGCGGGCACAACGAGGGCGACGACCCATCGATGACCCAGCCGCTGATGTACGACATCATCGACCGCAAGCGCTCGGTCCGGAAGCTGTACACCGAGGCGCTCATCGGCCGCGGCGACATCACGCTGGCCGAGGCCGAGGAGGCGCTCAAGGACTACCGCGGGCAGCTGGAGCGGGCCTTCGCCGAGACCCACGACGCCCGCGACACCTCCAAGCCCGAGCCGGTGATGGACCCGCGCAGCGCGCACGAGTCCGACGTCGCGACGGCGATCTCGACCGAGGTGCTCAAGGCGATCGGCGACGCGCACGTCTCGTTCCCGCCGGACTTCACGCCGCACCCGAAGCTGCAGAAGATGCTCGAGCGCCGCGCCGCGATGGTGAGCGAGGGCGGCATCGACTGGGCGATGGGCGAGCTGCTGGCCTTCGGGTCGCTGCTCATGCAGGGCATCCCGGTCCGGCTGGCCGGCCAGGACTCCCGCCGCGGCACGTTCGTGCAGCGGCACGCCGTCCTCATCGACCGGGACAACGCCGCGGAGTACACCCCGCTGCTGCACCTGGGTCAGGACCAGGCGAAGTTCTTCGTCTACGACTCGCTGCTCAGCGAGTACGCCGCACTCGGCTTCGAGTACGGCTACTCGGTGGCCAACCCCAAGGCGCTGGTGCTCTGGGAGGCCCAGTTCGGCGACTTCGTCGACGGCGCGCAGATGGTCATCGACGAGTTCATCAGCTCCGGCGAGGCCAAGTGGGGTCAGCGCTCCGGCGTCGTCCTGCTGCTGCCGCACGGCCTCGAGGGCCAGGGTCCCGACCACTCCAGCGGCCGCATCGAGCGGTTCCTGCAGCTGTCGGCCGAGAACAACATGACGGTCGCCAACTGCACGACGCCGGGGAACTACTTCCACCTGCTGCGGCGGCAGGCGCTGTCGGACGTGCACCGTCCGCTGGTCGTCTTCACGCCGAAGTCGCTGCTGCGCTCCCGGGCGGCGGTCAGCGCGGTCGCGGAGTTCACCGACGAGGGCTTCCGCCCGGTCCTGGCCGACCCCGGTACCGGCGGCTCGGAGCTCGACGCGAACGCCGTCCGCAAGGTCCTGCTGTGCAGCGGCAAGGTCGCCTACGACCTGATGAGCCAGCGCGAGGCCGACAAGGCCGGGGACACCGCGATCGTGCGGGTCGAGCAGCTCTACCCGCTGCCGGCCGAGCAGATCGTCGCCCAGCTCGAGCGCTACCCGAACGCCACGGACGTCGTCTGGGTGCAGGAGGAGCCGGCGAACATGGGCGCCTGGCAGTTCATGGCCGTGAACCTGCCCGAGCACCTGCCGGCCGGCCGCACGCTGCGCCGGGTCAGCCGTCGCGCGTCGGCCAGCCCGGCCGTCGGCTCGGCCAAGGTGCACGAGGTCGAGCAGCGGCAGCTGATCGCGCAGGCCTTCGCGGACTGAGGTCGCGCGTGTACTTCACCGATCGCGGTCTGGAGGAGCTGGTCGACCGGCGGGGCGAGGAGCAGGTGACCCTCGCCTGGCTGGCCGACCAGCTCCAGGCCTTCGTCGACCAGAACCCGGAGTTCGAGGTCCCCGTCGAACGGCTCGCCACCTGGCTGGCCCGCGGCGGTACCGACGACGACGACGAATGAGCGGCCGGACCACCGGTTCCCCGCGCGGACTGCTCGTGCTCCTGGGCGCCCTCTCGGCGTTCGGGCCGCTGTCGATGGACCTCTACCTGCCGGCGCTGCCGCAGGTCGGGGACGACCTGGACGCCGGGCAGTCGCCGGTCCAGCTGACCCTGTCGGCCGTCGCCATCGGCCTGGCCGCGGGGCAGCTGGTGGCCGGCCCGCTCTCGGACCGCTTCGGCCGGCGCGGGCCGTTGCTGCTCGGGGTCGGTGCGTGGGCGCTGGCATCCCTGCTCTGCGCGTTCTCCCCCACCGTCTGGGTGCTGGTGGCCATCCGGGTGCTGCAGGGCCTCGGCGGCGCGGCCGGGATCGTGCTGGCGCGGGCGATCGTCCGTGACCGGTACGAGGGCACCGAGGCCGCCCGCGTGTTCGCGGTGCTCGCCTCCATCGGTGGCGCCGCCCCGGTGCTCGCCCCCGTGGTCGGCGGTCAGCTGCTGCGCGTCACGGACTGGCGCGGTCTCTTCGTCGTCCTGGCGGGCATCGGCCTGGCCCTGCTGCTGGCCGCGTTCTGGCGCCTGCCGGAGACGCTCTCCCCCGACCGGCGGGTGGCCGGCGGCCTCCGCACGACGTTGGGCAACGGCCGGCTGCTGCTGAGCCGGGGCCCGTTCGTGGCCGCGGTCCTCTCCCAGGGGCTGGCGTTCGGTGCCCTGTTCACCTACATCTCCGGCTCCTCGTTCGTGCTGCAGGACGGCTACGGCCTGTCCGCGCAGCAGTTCAGCCTCGTCTTCGCCGCCAACGGCATCGGCATCGTGCTGGCCGGCCAGGTGTCCCGGGTGCTGGTCGGCCGGACCGGCGCGCGGCTGCTGACCCGCTGCGGTCTCGGGTTGCAGACGCTCGGCGCGGTGGTCCTCGTCGCCGCCGCGCTGGCCGACGCCGGGCTGCCCGTGGTCCTGCCCGCGCTCTTCGTGGTCGTCGCCGCCACGGGGCTGGTCCTGCCGAACGCGACCGCGCTGGCGATGGCCGACGCCGCCCGGATGGCCGGCACGGCCTCGGCCCTGGTCGGCGTCGGGCAGTTCGCGATCGCGGGTGTCGGTGCCCCGCTCGCCGGGCTGGGGACCGCCGGCACCCTGCTCCCCATGGCCGGCGTGATGCTCGGCTTCGCCGTGCTGGGCGCCATCGCCACGGCGTTCCTCGCCGGCCGGCCCGATCCCACCGACGCCCCGGTCGGGGAGCCGACGGCCACGACGCACGCCTGACCTGCCGCGCGCCTCCCCCTCCGGCGGCTGCCGACACGGCACCCTGCGCGCGTGCTCGGTCACTCCCACGCCCTGTCGGGCCTGGCCGTCGGCGCCGCGACGCTGCCCTGGGCCCCCGTCGAGGGCACCGTCGCCCAGGTCGCCTGGGTCGCCGCCGTCGGTGGGTTCGCGATGCTCCCCGACCTCGACTCCCACGGCTCCACCGTCTCGGACATGTGGGGACCGGTCACCGACGTGCCGTCGGGGGCCATCGGCCGCCTCGCGCAGGGACACCGGTGGGGCACGCACGACGCGGTGATCGGGCCGCTGGCCTTCGGCGCGCTGGCGGTGCTGGCCGCGCGCAGCTACTGGTCCAGCCTGCTGTTCATGGCGCTGGCCATCGGGCTGGCGCTGCGCGCGCTGCACTTCATCATCCCGGGCCGGGCCGAGAACACCGTCGTCGGCAACCTGCTGCTGTCCTGGACCGGCGCCTGGTTCCTGCTGGACCACACGCCGCAACCCACGTGGCTGCCCTGGGCGGTCGGCCTGGGCTGCCTGGTGCACATCGCCGGCGACATGATCACCCGGCAGGGCGTGCCGGTGCCCCTCATCTGGATCGTGCACCGCTGCCGGCTCATGCTCACGCCGATGCACACCGGCGCGTTCCTGGAGAAGGCGGTGCTGGCGCCGGCGTTCGTCGTCGCCGCGCTGTGGTTCCTCTACGCCAACACCGGCGCCCGGGAGACCCTCGACCCGATCATCGCCGACATCCTCGCCCGCTGACCTCCGCGCGCTCAGGCGGTCGGCGGGACCCCGCCGTACACCTGCAGCTCGCCCTGGACGTCGAGCACGCGCTGCCACGCCTCCGGCGGCGGAGAGGTGCCGTCGGAGTAGGCGAGGGTGACGACGTAGTCGGCGTCGTCGGCCCCCTCGGTGTAGCGGGTGCCGAACGGCGCCACCCAGAACTCCGCCACCCGGGTCTCGATCCCGTCACGGACCAGCTCCAGCACCAGCCCGGCCCCCGGCCAGAACGTGCCGAGGAGGTCGTCGGCGCGGGTCGTGCCCGGGAAGTCGATGCGGACCAGCGGGTCCTGGCCGGCCAGGCCGGTCCGGTCCAGGTCGGCGACGATGGCCTCCTCGAGCCGGGCGATGTCGCCGGTCGTGTCGGTCATCGGGGTCTCGGTGCGGGCCACCGCCGTCCCCGCCACGACGACGGCGACGGTCGCCAGGACCGCCAGCGGCGCCGCGACCACCAGATCGGGCCGGACCCTCTGCCGCACCCGTCCGAGCAGGTACCGGACGGCGCCCACCAGCTCGGGGAGCAGGCTCGCCCCGACGGTGGTCCACGCGAGGACGCCGACGACGGTCGTCCACTGGGTCACGTAGGGGAACGGGAGCCCCTCGATCCGCGCCACGGCCGCGACGCCGGCGGCGCCCAGGGCCACGGTCGTCGCGCCGAGCCACAGCACGTCCCCACTGCGCCGGCGGACGCCGTTGGCCAGCGCGACGACGAAGAGGGCGAGGCCCACCGCGATCCCCCAGACCGGCCACCCCACCGGGAGGAGCAGCCGCGAGGGCGGCGCGGCTCCCGCGACGTAGGCCGGCACCCGGCCGAACTCGTCGGCGACCGCGCGCAGCGCCTGCCCCATCGAGAGCTCCGCCTCCCGCGAGCCGTCGCGGAAGTAGTCGAGCAGCAGGCCCATGTTGCCCGGGGACCCGGTCAGCTGCTGCGAGATCGGCGGCAGCCAGAGCACGATGCCCAGCGCGATCGCTGCCAGCACCGCCACCGGCCAGCGCAGCCAGTTGCGGGCCGCGGGCTCGGCCCGGCGCCGGCTCCGCCGGGCCCGGACCGCGCGGACCAGCAGGCCCGCCGCGAGCACCCCGCCCAGGGCGCCGACCGCCGGCAGGTAGCCGACGTGGGCCTGCACCGCCAGCGACATCGGCAGGACGGCCAGGACCAGCGCCCAGGCGCTGCCGCGGACGGCCGTCCAGACCAGCAGCGCGGCGACCAGCAGCGGCAGCACGGGCACGTAGGGGTTCCAGGAGTCCCGGAGGAAGCCGTCGCCGAGCAGCCGCACCGTCACGGTCAGGACCAGCAGCGTCCAGAGGGCGACTCCGACGCCGAGCCGACGGCGGACCAGCAGCACCGCCGCGACGGTGCTGATCCCGGCGATGACGAGCGCACCGACGGCCAGCCCCTGGTGCGCCTCGTCCACCGCCGCGAAGGGGACGGCGAGGAGGTAGGCCAGCATCGGCCCGGGGTGGTACCAGGGGAAGCGCGAGTAGGCGCCGAGCAGGACGTCCCCGCTGCCGACCTCGCGGACGTTGAGCTCCAGGAACGCCTGGTCGCCGATGGGCAGGTAGGGCTCACCACGCTCCTGCAGCACGGCGATCAGGCCGAGCACCGCCGGGACGGCCGCGAGCAGCGCCAGCACCAGGCCGGCGGCCCAGCGCAGCAGCCGGCCGCCGCGGGCCGGCGCCGCGGAGGCCCCCGGGTCGTCCGGACGCCGCTCCTGCTCCGGCGCCCCGTCGTCGGGTCGCTCCTGCTCCGCGAGCGGCGGGTCGTCGGGGCGCGTGGTGGTCACTGCGGGGTCCAGACGTCGGAGGCGTGGTGCCGGACGGGTGGGACGTCGCACGCCGGGCCCCGCGGGACGGGGCCGGGCGCCGGTGCCCCAACGTAACCGCGGGCCGGCGCTCCCCGTGTGCCGACTCCCCGTGCGCCAGCGCTCAGCCCAGGGGCGCCGGGACGGGCTCGGTCGACTCGCCGCGAGCGCACGCGGCGACCGCGGCGGCGACGGCCTCGGCGACCCGGCGGTCCAGCGGGCTGGGCACGATGTAGTCCGCTCGCAGCTCGTCGCCCACCACGTCGGCGATCGCCGTCGCGGCGGCCAGCTTCATCTGCTCGGTGATGTGCGGGGCACCGGCGTCGATCGCGCCGCGGAACACCCCGGGGAAGGCGAGCACGTTGTTGATCTGGTTCGGCTCACCGCTGCGGCCGGTGGCCACCACGGCGGCGTACCGGGCGGCCATCTCCGGGTCCACCTCGGGGATCGGGTTGGCCAGCGAGAAGACGATGCAGTTCGGCGCCATGGTCGCGATCGCGGACTCCGGCACGGAGCCGCCGGACAGGCCCAGGTAGACGTCGGCGCCGGCGAGCGCCCCGACCATCGTCCCGGCGTAGCCGGTGCGGTTGGTGTGCTCGGCGACCCAGCGCTTGATCGGCGTCAGGTCCTCACGGCCGGTGTGCAGCACCCCGCGGGAGTCCGCGACGGCGATGTCCCCGACGCCCGCCTCCAGGAGTATCTTGGTGCATGCCACACCCGCGGCGCCCGCACCGGACACCACGACCCGCAGGCTGCTCAGCTCGCGGTCGACGACCCGGGCCGCGTTGCGCAGCGCGGCGAGGACGACGATCGCCGTCCCGTGCTGGTCGTCGTGCATGACCGGGATGTCCAGGCGCTCGCGCAGCCGCTCCTCGACCTCGAAGCAGCGCGGGGCGCTGATGTCCTCGAGGTTGATGCCGCCGAAGGAGGGCGCGATCCGGGCGACGGTCTCCACGATCTCGTCGACGTCGGTGGTGTCCAGGACCACCGGCACCGCGGAGAGGTCCGCGAACTCGCTGAAGAGGCAGGCCTTGCCCTCCATGACCGGCAGGGCTGCGGCCGGGCCGATGTCACCCAGGCCGAGCACCGCGGTGCCGTCGGACACGACCGCGACCACCCGCGGCGCCCACGTGAAGCGGTGGGCCAGCTCCGGCTCGGCGGCGATCGCGCTGCTCACCCGGGCGACGCCGGGGGTGTACGTGAGGGCCAGGTCGGCGATGGACTCGATGGGCCGGGTGGACCGTACGACCAGCTTGCCGCCCTCGTGCACCGCGAACGCCGGGTCGTCGGCGAAGCGGTCGGAGAGGTGCGCGTCGTCGTTGCTGCCCATGGACACGGCAGCGTAATCGTCCCGTGGTGGGGGGCTCGCTACGGTGCGCCCGTGGAGATCCGCCAGCTGGCCGTGCCCGACGCCTACGCGATCGACCTGGTGGCGCACGGTGACGCCCGCGGGCGGTTCACCGAGTGGTACCGGGCCGACCTGCTCGCCGAGGCCACGGGAGCCGCCCTGCCGCTGGCCCAGGCCAACCACAGCGTCTCGGCCCGCGGTGCGCTCCGCGGCGTGCACTTCGCGCTCGTGCCGCCCGGGCAGGCGAAGTACGTCTACTGCCCGGCCGGCCGGGTGCTCGACGTCGTCGTCGACGTCCGGGTGGACTCCCCCACCTTCGGCGTCTCCGAGGCGGTGCTGCTCGACAGCGAGCAGCCGCGGGCGGTCTACCTCGCGGAGGGACTGGGCCACGCCTTCGTCTCCCTCGCCGACGGCAGCTCGGTGACCTACCTGGTCTCCAGCGGCTACGACCCCACCCGGGAGTTCGGCGTCCACCCGCTCGACCCGGAGCTGGCCCTCCCGTGGCCCGGCGACGTCGAGTTCGAGCTGTCGGCCAAGGACACCGCCGCCCCGACCCTCGCCGAGGCCCGCGAGCAGGGCCTGCTGCCGACCATGGCCGAGTGCGCCGCCCGCTACGCCGAGCGCCGTGGGGCGCCGACCGCCTAGGGGACCGGCGGAGGCGATCCCAGCCGGCCCGGACGTGGCCACAACCGGCCCACGACCCGGCCGACGACCACCGCCGGACCGAACGCCCGGCTGTCGTCGGTCACCAGCGGGTTGTCGCCCTGCACCCAGTGCCCCCCCGGCAGCGGGTGCACCACGCGCTTGAGCACGAGCAGCTCCGGTCGCGCCGGGAACCGGGCGAGGACGACGTCACCGGAGCGGACCCGGCCGCCGGGCCGCACCCGCCGGGCGAGCAACCGGTCGCCGTCGCGCACGGTCGGCGACATCGAGGGACCGCTCACCCGGACCAGGACCCAGGGCGTGAGCAGGGCGGGGACCTGCTGCTCCCCTGCGTCGGCCGCGTTCACCGAGAGTAGGGTCGCAGACGACCCACCCCACGATCCCCGGAGGCACGTCCATGCGTCTGTTCCGCATGCTCTCCGCCGTGGAGGCCACCGCGCACTGCGACCTCCCCTGCGGCGTGTACGACCCGGCCCAGGCCCGCATCGAGGCGGAGTCCGTCAAGGCCATCCAGGAGAAGTACCAGGCCAACGAGGACCCGGCCTTCCGCACGCGCGCCATCCTGATCAAGGAGCAGCGTTCGGACCTGGTCAAGCACCACCTGTGGGTGCTGTGGACCGACTACTTCAAGCCCCCGCACTTCGAGAAGTACCCGCAGCTGCACGAGCTGTTCAACAAGGCCACCAAGCAGGCCGGCGCGGCCGGTGGCAAGGGCAGCATGGACCCCGCCGAGGGCCAGAAGCTGCTCGACTACATCGCGGAGATCGACAAGATCTTCTGGGAGACCAAGGCCGCGGCCTAGTCCTCCCGCGGCTGCACCACCGGCCGGCGCCCCCTCGGGGTCGCCGGCCGGTGGCGTTCCCGGGCACCGATGAGTCCGCCGGGCGGGCGCCGTCTGCACCCCGACGTCCGCGAACCGAGGAGCGACCATGGCCATCCGGCTGAACCCGTACCTGCACTTCTCCGGCGACGCCCGCGCGGCGATGGAGTTCTACCGCTCCGTCCTCGGCGGGGAGCTCGAGGTGATGACCTTCGGCGACATGGGCGGCGGGGGCGACGACTACCCGGACGACGGCGTGATGCACGCCTTCCTGCGCACCGACGCCGGGCTGGAGCTCATGGCCTCCGACGGCGGCGACGGGTCGACCGCCACCGCCGGCCGGGTGTCCTGCTCGATCTCCGGCGACGACCTCGAGACGCTCACCCGGTACTTCGACGGCCTCGCCGAGGGCGGCACCGTCGACGTGCCGTTCGAGAAGCAGGCGTGGGGGGACGCGTTCGGGCAGGTCACCGACCGGTTCGGCGTCCGCTGGCTGGTCGACGCCGCCACACCCGCCTCCTGAGCACCGCGGGCGTCCCGGGCCGGCCCACGGTCCGGGAACGCCCGACCTCTCCCGGGCGCCACCGGTAGCGTGGGGCCACCATGCGCATCGACCCCGCCGGTTGGCCCTTCATCGCCGGCCCGCTGGCCCCCGCCGCCCTCCTGTCGACGGCCTCGTCGCTCTCCGGTCGCCGGTGGCCCCGCCGGGTGGCGTGGCCGCTCGTCGGGCTGTCGGCGTACATGGCGCTGTTCTTCCGCGACCCGGACCGGCGCTGCGACCGCGAGGCCCCGGCGCCCGACGACGTGCTGTCCCCCGCCGACGGCGTGGTGATGGTCGCCGGGGAGCCGCAGGAGGGCGTCGCCCCGCCCGGTGAGTGGCAGCAGGTCAGCGTCTTCCTCTCCGTCGTCGACGTGCACGTCAACCGCTCGCCGTACTCCGGCGAGGTGGTGGAGAGCTCGTACCGCAAGGGCAGCTTCCTCGCCGCCTACCGCAAGGAGTCCGCGCACCGGAACGAGCGCAGCGAGCTGTGGCTGCGCGAGGGCGACCGCACCGTCGTCTTCCGCCAGATCGTCGGCGTGCTGGCCCGTCGCATCGTCACCCGCACCGGGGTCGGCCAGCGGCTGGCGACCGGCGAGCGCATGGGCCTGATGAAGTTCGGGTCGCGGATGGACGTCTTCGTCCCGCCCGAGTGCGAGATCACGGTCGGCAAGGGGAAGCGGGTGCGCGGCGGCGAGACCGTCATCGCGCGCTGGCCCGCGGCCGGCTGAGGAGCGGCGGCCATGCCCAGTTCCGCGTCCGGCGCCGGGATCCCCCCGCAGACCCGGCGGACGGCGACCGTGGAGTTCGTCCGCGGCTCGGTGCGCGGCACCCGGCGACGTGCGCTGGCCACACTGCCCAGCCTCTTCACGCTGGCCAACATGATGTGCGGCTTCGTCGCCATCCTCGTGTCGATCCGGGGCGACCACACGCTGGCCGCCGTCCTGATCGGCCTGTCGATCGTCTTCGACATCACCGACGGGGCGGTCGCCCGCCTGGTGGGCGCGGTGACCCCGTTCGGCCTGCAGTTCGACTCCCTGGCCGACCTGGTGTCCTTCGGCATGGCGCCGGCACTGATCGCCTTCACGCTGTTCTCCGAGGGTCGCGACGGCTGGGACCCGGCCGGCTGGGTGGTGTGCGGCCTGTG
This sequence comes from Blastococcus sp. TF02A-26, assembly GCF_003319125.1. Taxonomy (GTDB): domain Bacteria; phylum Actinomycetota; class Actinomycetes; order Mycobacteriales; family Geodermatophilaceae; genus Trujillonella. Next base: position 121,964 of record NZ_QOHG01000014.1, read on the forward strand.
GGTGGCCTGCGCCGCCATCCGGCTCGCGCGGTTCAACACGACCGTCGACCCCACGGCCGACAAGCGGTACTTCACCGGGATGCCCAGCCCGGGCGCCGCGGGCGTCGTCCTCGCCTCGGTGTTCGCGTTCGGCGACCAGATGCAGGGCCGCGACCGGCTGTGGGTGCTGCTCATCGTGGCGCTGCCGGCCGTGCTGATGGTCACCACGATCCGCTTCCGGTCGTTCCGCTCGCTGGTGAGCCCGAAGAGCGGGCGGCCGTACGGGCTGGTCGCCGCCGCGATCGTCATCGTGATCGGCCTGGCCACGGTGCCGGTCGTCACGGGGTGCGTGCTGGCCTACGGCTACCTGTTCGCACCGGTCCTGGTGCCGGCGCTGTCCCCGCTGGCCCGGCTGGTGCCCACCCGCGTGAAGGAGCTGCTGACGTGACGATCCGGGACATCCGCCCCGACGACGTTCCCGCCGTGGTCGGCCTGGTCCGCGAGCTCGCCGAGTACGAGAAGGCCGCGCACGAGGTCCGGCTCACCGAGGAGCAGCTGACCGCGGCGCTGTTCGGCGACTCCCCCGCGCTCTTCGGCCACGTCGCCGAGCGCGCCGGCACCGTCGTCGGCGTCGCCCTGTGGTTCCTCAACTTCTCCACCTGGCGCGGCACGCACGGCATCTACCTCGAGGACCTCTACGTGCAGCCCGCCTCCCGCGGCACGGGCCTGGGCCGCGAGCTGCTGCGCACCCTCGCCGAGGTCTGCGTGCAGCGCGGCTACGACCGGCTCGAGTGGTCGGTCCTGGACTGGAACACGCCCTCGATCGACTTCTACCGGGCGGCCGGGGCGGTGCCGATGGACGAGTGGACGGTCTTCCGGCTCACCGACGACGCCCTGTCCGGCTTCGCCGCGGACCGCCGGGCATGAGCGCCGGACGGCAGCCGGCCGAGTGCTGGCTCACCGACATGGACGGCGTCCTCGTGCACGAGGGGTCCGCGCTGCCCGGCGCCGCCGAGTTCCTCGCCCGCCTGGTCGAGCGACGGCGCCGCTTCCTGGTGCTGACCAACAACTCGATCTTCACCCCGCGCGACCTCGCGGCCCGGCTGTCCCGGGCGGGGCTGGAGGTGCCCGAGGAGGCGATCTGGACCTCGGCCCTGGCGACGGCGGACTTCCTCTCCACCCAGCTGCCCGGCGGCTCGGCCTACGTCATCGGCGAGGCGGGGCTGACCACCGCGATGCACGAGGCCGGCTACACGCTGACCGACGTCGACCCGGACTACGTCGTGCTCGGGGAGACCCGCACGTACTCGTTCGAGGCGATCACCCGCGCCGTCCGCCTGGTGGGTGCCGGCGCCCGGTTCATCGCCACCAACCCCGACGTCACCGGTCCGTCGGCGGAGGGTCCGCTGCCGGCCACCGGCGCGGTCGCGGCCATGATCACGAAGGCGACCGGCGCGGAGCCGTACTTCGTCGGCAAGCCCAACCCGATGATGTTCCGCAGCGCGATGAACCGCATCGAGGCCCACTCGGAGAGCACGGTCATGATCGGCGACCGGATGGACACCGACGTCGTCGCCGGGATCGAGGCCGGGCTGGACACGATCCTGGTGCTGACCGGCTCGACCCGGGCGACCGAGGTCTCCCGGTTCCCGTTCCGGCCGGGACGGGTGCTGGACTCGATCGCCGACGTCGTCGACCTGATCTGAACCCGCGCCCCTACTCCCCCGACGCGCGGAGGTAGGCCAGCCGCGCCTCCGGCGTGGCCAGCAGGTACAGCTCGACCGCGGCCAGGGCGAGCACGGGGATCCCCAGCTCGGGACGGCCCGCCTCGAAGGCGGTCGTGTAGCCGAGGGCGGCCAGGATCAGCTGCAGCACCACCACCGGGCCGCGGGCCCACGGGGAGACCCGCCACAGCCCGACCGCGGCCGCCGCCATGACGCCGCCGAAGAGCGCGACGTAGACGACCTCCGCGACGGCGTTGCTCACGCTCGTCGCCGAGCTGGTCAGGGTCAGATAGAGCAGGACGAGCGCGCCACCGAGCAGCAGCACCGCCTCGAGGCCGACGACGAGCGCCGCCCGGCGGACGGCGACGGGCGTCTCGCCGCGCTCCGCCGGGGTGCGGGGGGCGGCCGGCTCCGCGGCACCACCCAGCAGCCGGTCGGCCCGGCTGCGCCGCTCGCGGCCCCCACGGCCGGCCGCACCGCTCTCCTGCGTCACAGCAGCGAGGCTACGCGTCAGCGGTCACACGACCGGCAGGCTGCACGGCACCCGCGTGGTTAGCCTGGAGGTCATGCGTGCGCTCGTGGTGGCCAACCCCGCGGCGACCTCCACCAACACCAAGGTCCGCGACGTCCTCGTCAGCGCCCTGGGCAGTCAGCTGAAGGTCGACCTGGCCGAGACGACCCACCGCGGGCACGCCCGCGAACTCGGCCGCGAGGCGCACGCAGACGGCGTGGACATCGTGGTCGCCCTGGGCGGCGACGGCACGGTCAACGAGGTGGTCGACGGTCTGCTGCACGCCGGACCCGGCGCGGACGTGCCGACGCTGGCGGTCGTCCCCGGCGGCTCGACGAACGTCTTCTCCCGCGCGCTGGGCCGCTCCCGGGACCCGGTCGAGGCCACCGCGGAGATCCTCGACAGCATCCGCGCCGGCCGCACCCGCCGGGTGTCGCTGGGCACCGCCAGCGCGTCGGGGACCAGCACCGCGCCCGTCGAACCGGTCGACCCCGCGGCCGCACCGGCGATCGCCGCCCGCGACGCCGCCGCGCACCCCGACTGGACGGACCCGCGGTGGTTCGTGTTCGCCGCCGGCCTCGGCTTCGACGCCGAGGTCATCGCCCGCGTGGAGGCCCAGCGGGCCCGCGGCCGGCGGTCCACCGGCGCCCTGTACGTCCGCGAGGGGACGACGGCCTTCCTGCTGGGCCGCGAGCGCCGCCGTCCCGCCGTCACCGTCACCGTGCCGGGCGAGGAGCCGCGGGACGGCGTCTTCCTCTGCCTGGTCTCCAACGTGAGCCCCTGGACCTACCTGGGCGCGCGGCCGATCAACCCGAGCCCCGAGGCCTCCTTCGACAGCGAGCTCGACGTCTTCGCCCTGGGCCGGATGGGCTCGGTCCGCATGCTGCGGACCCTGCGGCAGGTGATGGGCGACCGGCCCGCCGTCCAGGGCCGCCGGATCCACCGGTGGCACGACCTCCCCGAGGTCACGCTGACCGCGAGCCGCCCGCAGGGCTGGCAGCTGGACGGCGACCACCTGGGCACCGCGACGGGGCTGCGGCTGCGCTCCGTCCCGGCCGCCCTGCGCGTCGTCGCCTGACGACGGACCCCGCGGGCACGTCAGCGGCCTCGTGTCAATGGACCGGCCCCTGCCGAGTGGCGGCCCTATCACGGGCGTGGTGAGCTTGCTCACGAGGGGTCCCACCGGGCCCTCCATGCGCTTGACAGGCGTCTCAGCCGTGAAAACATCGCGGTCAGGAACGCAACCTGCCGTTAACAAGCAGGCGGTCGCTGGATGACGGTACGGAGTTCTCGTACCGCTCGCGCAGACGCCCGGAGACAGCGACCCGCTTCGACACCGTAGACGACTTCGAGGAGCACACCACCATGGACTGGCGCCACCGCGCCCTCTGCCGCGACGAGGACCCGGAGCTGTTCTTCCCGATCGGCACGACGGGTCCCGCGACCGTGCAGGTCGAGCAGGCGAAGGCGGTGTGCCGGCGTTGCCCGGTCGTGCAGTCCTGCCTGGACTGGGCCCTGCGCTCCGGCCAGGACTCCGGCGTCTGGGGCGGGCTCTCCGAGGACGAGCGCCGCGCCCTCAAGCGCCGCCAGGCCCGCACCCGCGTGCGCGCCTGACACACCGCGACACCGCAGCACCCGTCGAAGGCCGGCCCGGCTCCCGGGCCGGCCTTCGGCGTTCCTAGCGCCGGGGCCGGCCCGCTCCCGGCAGCTGGAGCACGACCTCGGTCCCGGCACCGCCGTCCGCCGGAGGGCCCATGGTCAACCCGCCGCCCAGTTCGCTGGTGACCAGCGTGCGCACGATCTGGAGGCCCAGGCCGTCGCTGGCGGCCGGGTCGAAGTCGGCCGGCAGCCCGGTGCCGTCGTCGCGGACCCGGACGACGAGGTCGTCGCCGTCCCGCTCGGCGCGCAGCTCGATCGTGCCGGTCTCCCCGTCGGGGAAGGCGTGCTCGGCGGCGTTGTGCAGCAGCTCGGTGACCGCCAGCACCAGCGGTGTCGCCGCCGCGGCCGGCAGCTCGCCGAAGGCACCGGTGCGGCGGGTCCGCGCGGCCGGGCCGACGGAGGCCAGGTCTCCCAGCATGGGCAGCACCTGGTCGAGGACGTCGTCGACGTCGACGACGTCCTCGCGGCTGCCGGCCAGCGTCTCGTGCACGATCGCGATCGACGCCACCCGGCGCACCGACTCCTCGAGTGCCGCGCGGGCGGCGGGTTCGGTCATCCGCCGCGCCTGCAGCCGCAGCAGCGCCGCCACGGTCTGCAGGTTGTTCTTCACGCGGTGGTGGATCTCGCGGATGGTGGCGTCCTTGGTGAGCAGCGCCCGGTCCCGGCGGCGGACGTCGGTGACGTCGCGGACCAGCACCAGCGCGCCCTCCTCCCCGCCCGGGGCCTGCAGCGGCAGCGCCCGGACCAGCAGCGTCGCGCTGCTCCCCTCCAGGTCCATCGGCTCGGGGAAGCGGCCCGCGACGGCCGCCCGGATGCCGGCCGCGACCGTCTCCCCCGCCATCCGGTCGGCGGCGACCTCCCGGCTCAGCGGCGCCAGGTCGGCCCCGACGACGTCGCCGGTCACCCCGATCCGGCGGTAGGCCGACAGCGCGTTGGGGCTGGCGTAGACGGCGCGGCCGGCACCGTCCAGGCGCACCAGCCCGTCGCCCACCCGCGGGCTGATCTCGGCGTCGAGCACCTTGGGCGGCGGGAACGTGCCGGCCGAGACCATGAGGCAGAGGTCGGCGGCGATGTCGAGGTAGGTCAGCTCCAGCGTGGACGGCGACCGGGTCACCGCCAGGTTGGTGTCCCGGGCCAGGAGGGCGACGACCACCCCGTCGTGGCGCACGGGCACGACCTCGCGGCGCCGCGGCGTCCCCCCGGACCAGTCCGGCTCCCCCTCGGTGACCGGCCGGCCCTCGCGGTGTGCGACGACGAACGGCTCGGCGTCCACCCCGCGCAACTCGCTGCCGACGAGGTCCTCCGGCTGGCTGGTCGGCGCGGTGAGCGGTCGCACCTGCGCCACGCACCACCAGACGCCGGACTCGACCGACACCCACAGGGTCAGGTCGGCGAAGGAGAGGTCGGCCAGCAACTGCCAGTCGGCGACGAGCCGGCGGACGTGGTCGACCAGGGACGGCGAGGTGACCCCCGCGGCGCGGGTGAGGCGGTCGTACAGGCTGCTCATGGTGGCTGCGAGCCTAGAGAGGGCCACCGCATAGCCTCGGGAGCCGTGACCCGCACCGTCGAGCCGATCGTCGAGCCCGCCACCCCGGCCGACTTCGACGCCATCCGGGAGCTGACCGTCGGCGTCTACCGCGACGAGGAGCTCGCCGCGACCACGTACCTGACCGAGCTGGGCGACGTCGAGGGCCGGGCCGGGCGCGCCGAGCTGCTCGTCGCCCGGCTGGACGGCCGCGTCGTGGGCAGCGTCGCGCTGGTCCTGGACGGCGACTTCGGCGAGGTCACCGCCGGCCCGTCGGAGGCCGGCTTCCGCATGCTGGTGGTCGACCCGGCGGCGCGCGGCGCGGGGATCGGCGAGCTGCTGGTCAGGACCTGCCTGGACCGGGCACGGACGGCGGACAAGGCGACGATGGTGCTCTCGACGGATCCGCGGATGACCGCGGCGCACCGCCTCTACGAGCGGCTGGGCTTCCGCCGGCTCCCCGAGCGGGACTGGTCGCCGGTTCCCGGCGTCGACCTGCTCGTCTACGAGCGGGACGTCTAGGACTGCACGGTCGCGATGAGGTCGCCCTCCTGGAGGACCTCGCCCTCGACCACGTGCAGCTCGGCGACCGTGCCGGCCTGCTCGGTGAGCACCGGGATCTCCATCTTCATGGACTCCAGGATCACCAGCGTGTCGCCGGCGGCGACCGGCGAACCCGGCGTCACCAGCACCTTCCAGACGCTGGACACCATCTCGGCGTGGATCTCCTCGACCGCCACCGACACCTCCCCACCTCGACCCCCGGCGGTGGTCATCCAATCACCCCCGACGGGCGGGGCGGACCGTCAGCTCCCGGACGCCGGATGGCCCGAGGCGAGCCGCTCCAGGACGGCGCAGACCTCTCCGCCGTCGTGCGGGACGCCGGTCTCCCCGAGGCCGGTGAGCGCGTCGCTCACGGCCCGTGCGGCCGTCGGGACGTCGCCGGCGCCGGCGCTGACCGTGGCCAGCAGCGCGTCGTACCAGCCGTCGAGCCGGTCGCCGGGCTCGTAGCCGGAGGCGGCGACCACGTCGGTCGACCGGCCGCGACCGCGCCTGCGGCCGGGACCGGGCAGCCGGCCGGTGATCCGGCCCGCCTGTCCGGGCGGGAGGGTGGAGCGCAGCTGCACGGCGACGGCGGACCGTGGCGGCTCGACCGGCAGCGGGACCTGGCCCGCGGTGCCGGCGGCGCTGCGCAGGGCGAGCTCGACGGCGTCCACGCCGTGCGCCCGCTCCAGCACGGCCATGTCGAGGGAGAAGCCGGCGGCGACCTCACCCAGCTCCCCGTCGGGCGCGACGCCGACGGTGACCAGCCCGCGCCAGCCCACCTCCACCAGCCGGCGAGCGGTGGCCGGCAGCGGCGGCGGCTGCTCCGGCGTCCAGGAGACGCGGGCGATGCCGGCGGCGCGGTCCCGGGTCACCGGGGTGGCGCAGCGCAGCCCGTCGTCGGTCACCCACGCCAGCAGCCCCTGCTCGCTGGCCGGCTCGACGCCGTCGCCGCCCAGCCGCTCGAGCACCGCGGCGTCGGGTCCGACCCAGGTCAGCCCGGAGGCGACGACCGCGCCGGCCAACCGGGCGTTGCCCGCCAGCGCCGGCGGCACGGGGAGGACGGCGGAGACGCCACTGCGCCGCGCGGCCTCCACGATCCGGTCGACGGCGAGGTAGGACTCCGACGCGGGCGCCGGGCCGAGCAGGACGGCGTCGTCGGCGAGCCGCACGTGCAGCGCGTTGCGCTCGACCTCCGAGTGGACGGCGACGGCCTTGACCTCCAGCCGCGAGCACGCCGCGATGACCGCGCAGGCGGCCGGACCGCGTCCGGCCACGAGCACGCTCTCGATCCCCAGCTGGGCCACTCCTGCGTCCTCCCCCGAATTGCTCCGTGCCGCCTGGTCCCGCCCACCGGAGTCGACCGCTCCGGGCGTGAGAGGCTTGTGCGGTCAGCTTGGCGGGTCCGCCGGGAGCCTGCACACCCGGCCCCCGGGGCGCACCCGCCCGATCAGGACGTCCGACCGGGCGTCTCCCCCGACGACGAGGAAAGGAGGGCAGCGATGTCCAAGCGTGGACGCAAGCGCCGCTCCCGCAAGGGCAGCAAGGCCAACCACGGCAAGCGGCCCAACGCCTGAGCAAGGACCCCGTCCTCCTCGCGCCTCGCGAGCTCGGCGCGAGCCTCTGGACGGGGCACGGGGGGCGCCCCGCCGCTCAGGCGGTGGGGCGCTCGCCGCTCCGCTCCGTGACGATCTCGGTGGTCACCCGCTCGACGCTGACCGCGGTGCCGTCCTCCTCGAAGGAGACGGTGGTCAGCTGCAGCTTGATCCGGTCCCGCAGCCCGACCGGCGGCTGGTCGCCCCCGCAGCGGCGACGGACCAGCGCCTTGAACTCCTGCTCGATGCCGAACTGCCGCAGGCACGGCGAACAGTCCTCGAGGTGCTCGGCGATGACCGCCCGGCGCGCGTCGTCCGTCTCGTGGTCGAGGAACTCGAACACGTGCGACAGGACGTCGTCGCAGGAGTTGATCTCCACCGGGTCCTCGTGCCCGTGACCCTCGTGCGCGGAGTGCTCGCTCACGACGCCTCCTCCCCGGCACCGGCGCGGACGAAGCCCCGCTCGCGGGCGTAGTCGGCCAGCAGCTTCTGCAGCCCTCGACGGCCGCGGTGCAGGCGGGACATCACCGTGCCGATGGGCGTGCCCATGATCTCGGCGATCTCCTTGTAGGCGAATCCCTCGACGTCGGCCAGGTACACCGCCAGCCGGAAGTCCTCGGGCAGCTGCTGCAGGGCCTCCTTGATGTCGGAGTCCGGCAGGTGGTCCAGCGCCTCGATCTCGGCCGACCGCAGGCCGCTGGAGCTGTGCTCCTCGGCGGCGTAGAGCTGCCAGTCCTGGATCTCGTCGGTCGGGTACTGCTGCGGCTGCCGCTGCTTCTTGCGGTAGCTGTTGATGTAGGTGTTGGTCAGGATCCGGTACAGCCAGGCCTTGAGGTTGGTGCCCTCGGCGAACTGGTGGAAGGCCGAGTAGGCCTTGACGAACGTCTCCTGGACGAGGTCCTCGGCGTCGGCCGGGTTGCGGGTCATCCGCAGCGCCGCCGGGTAGAGCTGGTCGAGGTAGGGCAGCGCGTCGCGCTCGAAGCGGGCGTCGCGCTCGGCGCGGGTCTCGGCGACCTCGGTGCGGCTGCCGCCCTCGCGGGCGTCGGGGACCTCGACGGGAGCACCGGCGGCGGCCGGGGCCGCGGCTCCGTCCATCGGCGTGCTCACTGGCTCCGTGCTCACTGGCTCCGTGCTCGTTGGCTCCGTGCTCGTTGGCTCCTGGGCCACCGACCGTCCTCTCTGCGCACCCCGGACGCGGGGTGCCACCTCGGACGATCCTAGTCGCGCGGCATCGGGGCGGCCCGGCGGACGGCGGTGCACGGCGGGACCGGCACCGGACCGGGCGCGGGCGGTCGGGAGGGTGCTGCTCACGGCCGGTGCAACCGAGCCGGCCGGGAACGGATTCCCGGCCGCGGCCGATCGCCTCCGGGTGCCCTCCGGCCGCTCGCTAGGCTCCCCCGCCGTGGCGGCCACCCCCGCGGTGCGGGTCCTGGAGAAGGCGCGGGTGGCGCACACCCTGCACCCGTACGACCCCGAGCACCCGTCCGACCAGGGACACGGCGAGGCCGCGGTCGCCGCGCTGGGGTCGGACCCGCGCCAGGTCTTCAAGACCCTGGTGACGCGGGTGGACGGCGCGCTGACCGTGGCCGTCGTGCCGGTGGCGACCACGCTCGACCTCAAGGCCCTCGCGGCGGCCGCGGGCGGTCGCAAGGCGGCGATGGCCGATCCGGCCGACGCCGAGCGCACCACCGGCTACGTGCTCGGCGGGATCAGCCCGCTGGGCCAGCGCAAGGCGCTGCCGACGGTGGTCGACGACTCCGCGCTGGGGTTCGCCACGGTGATGGTGAGCGCCGGCCGCCGGGGCCTGCAGGTGGAGCTGGCCCCGACCGACCTGGTGCGGCTCACCCGCGCCCGGACCGCCCCGATCGGGCGCTAGCTGTACTGCCCGGAGACGTTGGTGCAGCGGGTGATGGGCGGGAGGTTGCGCAGGGCGGTGTGGGGCCGGTGGTGGTTGTACTGGTGCAGCCAGCCTGACAGGGCCGCCCGCCGCGCTTTCTCGGAGGT
>NZ_QOHG01000015.1 GCF_003319125.1 Blastococcus sp. TF02A-26
GCCCACCGGAGACACCACCGGCAGCCCCGAGGAAGCCCTCGACTGCGCCTGCGGCCTCTACCTCAGCGACCCCACCATCTGGCGGCAGCCGCATACACCGCCGAACTAACAGGCAGGACCACTAGCCGGTCGCCGCGGGCGGTCAGCCCAGCGCGGCCAGCAGGTCGCGGCAGGCCTGCTCGCACCGGCGGCAGGCCTCGGCGCAGACGCGGCAGTGCTCGTGCATCTCCGCGTGCTGCGCGCACTCGTCACCGCACGAGCGGCAGGCGGTGGCGCAGGCCTCGAGGACGGCGCGGGCCACGGTGGAGTCGTGGCCCGCCCGGCGGGTGAGCACCCGGGCGGTGGCCGCGCAGACGTCGGAGCAGTCCAGATCGGTGCGTATGCAGTGCCGCAGGTCGGCCACCATCTCCTCGGCCAGGCAGGCGTCGGCGCACGCGGTGCACGCCTCGGCGCACTGGAGGCAGGCGTCGATGCAGGCGGCGAGCAGATCGGCGTCGGGGCCGCTCTGGGCGTGCGGGTGGGTGGCGAGCATCTGCGCGGTGACGGTCATGGGCGGTGCGTACCCGCCGGGCGGCCGTTCAGTGCAGGTGGCGCTGCCAGTCGGCGGGCACCCGCCCGCGCGGGCCGGGCGCGGGCTGGTCGAGCGGGTGGTGCTGGGGTCCGGCGAGCTCGGCGCCGCGCACGGGGCGGTCGGCCGGGAAGTCCCAGAACCAGTCCTCGCCGGGCTCGAAGCTGCGGATGACCGGGTGCCCGGTCTCCGCGGCGTGCCCGCGGGCGTGCTGGGACGGCGAGGAGTCGCAGCAGCCGACGTGCCCGCACTGCGCGCACCGGCGCAGGTGGAACCACCACCCGCCGGAGGCCTCGCACTCCACGCAGCCGGAGCCGCTGGGCGGGACGGACGGGTCGATGCCTGGCGTGCTCACGGGGCCACCGTAGGCACGGCGGCGACCCGGCGACAGGGTGTCCTCCGAGGTGGGCGGGGAGCTAGCGTGGGCCGCCCGCCGACGTCGCCGGGCGCCTTCGCACCTGCACCTCGGAGGAGGCCGCCCATGAGCCGCCCGGTCCTGCTCACCGTCGACGACGACCCCCAGGTCTCCCGCGCCGTCGCCCGCGACCTGCGCCGCCGCTTCGGCGAGGACTGCCGGATCGTGCGGGCCTCCTCCGGCGCCGAGGCGCTCGAGGCGCTGCGCGAGCTCAAGCTCCGCGGCGAGCCGGTCGCCGTCCTGCTCGCCGACTACCGCATGCCGCAGATGGACGGCATCGAGTTCCTCGAGCAGGCGATGGACCTGTTCCCGCGGGCGCGGCGGGCGCTGCTCACCGCCTACGCCGACACCGACGCCGCCATCGCGGCCATCAACCTGGTCGACGTCGACGCCTACCTGCTCAAGCCGTGGGACCCGCCGGAGGAGAAGCTCTACCCCGTCGTCGACACGATGCTCGACGCGTGGAGGGCCAGCCCCGCGGCGGCGGTCGAGGACGTGAAGCTGGTCGGCCACCGGTGGTCCCCGGCGTCGTTCCGCGCCCGCGACCTGCTGGCCCGCAACGCCGTCCCCTACCGCTGGTACAGCGTCGAGGAACCCGAGGGCCAGCGGCTGCTGGAGGCGGCGGGGGCCACCGCGGACGACGTCCCGGTCGTGGTCACCCCGGACGGGCAGGTGATGCGGTCGCCGGCCGACGCCGAGCTCGCCGCCGTCGTCGGGCTCACCGTGGACGCCCGCGAGGAGTTCTACGACCTCGTGGTCGTCGGCGGCGGCCCGGCCGGGCTGGGCGCCGCGGTCTACGGGGCGTCGGAGGGCCTGCGCACGGTGCTGGTCGAGCGGGAGGCGACCGGCGGGCAGGCCGGTCAGAGCAGCCGGATCGAGAACTACCTCGGCTTCCCGGACGGCGTCTCCGGCGGCCAGCTCGCCGACCGGGCACGCCGCCAGGCCGGCAAGTTCGGCGCGGAGCTGCTGCTCACCCGCGACGTCGTGGCCCTGGAGGCACACGGGCCCAAGCGGGTGGTGCGCTTCGCCGACGGCGGTGCCATCGCCGCGCACGCCGTCGTCCTGGCGACCGGCGTCTCCTACCGCAGCCTCGGGGTGGACGGCGCCGACGACCTGACCGGCCGCGGGGTGTTCTACGGCTCGGCGCTGACCGAGGCGGCCGCGTGCAAGGGGCGCGACGTCTACGTCGTCGGCGGAGCCAACTCCGCCGGGCAGGCCGCGATGTTCTTTGCCCGGCACGCGCGGTCGGTGACGATGCTGGTGCGCGGCCCGTCGCTGGAGGCGTCGATGTCGCACTACCTGATCGCGCAGATCGCGGACACCCCCGAGATCTCCGTGCGCACCTGCACGACCGTCGTCGCGACCCACGGCTCGGACCACCTCGAGTCGCTCACCCTCCAGGACGTGCAGACCGGCGAGCGGGAGACCGTCCCGGCCAGCCACCTGTTCGTCTTCATCGGCGGTGCCCCGCGCACGGCCTGGCTGGACGGCGTGGTGGCCCGCGACGAGCGCGGGTTCATCCCGACCGGCCCCGAGCTGCTCGCCGAGGGTGCTCGGCCGCGGGGATGGGCGCTGGACCGCGATCCCTGGCTGCTGGAGTCCAGCGTGCCCGGCGTCTTCGTGGCCGGCGACGTGCGGGCCGACTCGGTGAAGCGGGTCGCCTCCGCCGTCGGCGAGGGCGCGCTGGCCGTGACGCTGGTGCACCGGTACCTGGGGGAGCGGTGAGCACGCCGACCCGGCTGGGTCCGGACGTGCTGCGCGAGCTGTTCCTGTTCGAGGACCTCGACGCCGACCAGCTGGCCTGGGTGTCGGCCAACGGCGACGTCGTCGACTGCGCCGCCGGCACCGAGGTGTCGGTCGAGGGGCAGCCCGCGGAGTGCTTCTTCGTGCTGCTCGAGGGCACCATGACGATGTCCCGGCGGGTCGGCGGGAGCGACGTCGAGACCGTGCGGACCGACTCCCGCGGCGTCTACTCCGGCGCGGTGCAGTTCTACATGCAGGACCGGATCAGGCAGGTGTACCCGGCGACGGTCCGCGCGGTGACCGACTGCCGGTTCCTCGCGCTGCCGGCCGGGCCGTTCGCCGAGGTCTTCCAGCGGTGGTACCCGATGGCGGTGCACCTGCTGGAGGGGTTGTTCGTCGGCACCAAGAACACGAACGAGGTCCTCGGCCAGCGGGAGCGGCTGCTGGCCCTGGGCAAGCTGACCGCCGGGCTGACCCACGAGCTGAACAACCCCGCGGCCGCGGCCGCCCGGGCCACGGCGGCGCTGCGGGAGCGGATCGCGGGCATGCGCACCAAGCTCGCGAAGCTGTCGGACGGGCACGTCCCCGCGGGGATGCTCACCGCGCTGACCGCACTGCAGGAGGACTTCGTCGCCCGGATCGGGCCGGCTCCCGAGCTCGGCGCGCTGGAGCGCGCCGACCGCGAGGACGAGCTGGGCGAGTGGCTGGAGGACCACGACGTCGATCGCGCGTGGGACCTCGCGGGGGTGTTCGTCGCCGCCGGGCTGGGCCCCGACGACCTCGAGCGGGTCGCCGCGGCCGTGACGCCGTCCTCCCTGCCGGCGGCGCTGCAGTGGCTCTCCTACACCGTCGAGACCGAGACGCTGGTGGCCGAGATCGGCGAGAGCACCGCGCGGATCTCGGCGCTGGTCGACGCGGCGAAGCAGTACTCGCAGATAGACCGCACGCCGCACCAGGCCGCCGAGCTGCACGTGGGACTCGACGCCACGCTGACCATGATGAGCGGCAAGATCGGCCCGGGCGTCACCGTGGTCAAGGAGTACGACCGGTCGCTGCCGGCGGTGCCGGCCTACGCCGGCGAGCTCAACCAGGTGTGGCCCAACCTCATCCACAACGCGCTCGACGCGATGGGCGGCACGGGGACGCTCACCCTGCGGACGGCGCTGGACGGCGATCGTGCGCTCGTGGAGATCGGGGACACCGGGCCCGGGATCCCCGAGGAGCTGCGCCGGCGCGTGTTCGAGCCGTTCTTCACCACCAAGCCGGTCGGGCAGGGCACCGGGCTGGGGCTGGACGTCTCGTGGCGGATCGTCGTCACCCGGCACGGCGGGGACCTGCGGGTGCAGTCGCGGCCCGGCGACACCCGGTTCCAGGTGCGGCTCCCGCTGGAGGAGCCGGCCGCCCGGTGAACCTGGCCCCGCTGGACGTCGCGGGGGACGCCGCCCTCGCTGCCGCCCTGCTGCGGCTCCAGCACGAGGCGTACGCGGTCGAGGCCGCGCTGATCGGCGACGACCGGATCCCGCCGCTGCACGAGACCCTGTCCGACCTGCGGGCCGCGCCGCTGTCGTGGACCGGGGCCTTCACCGGCGACCGGCTGGTGGGGGCGGTGGCGTGGAGCTCCGAGGACGGCGGCGTCGACGTCCACCGGCTGGTGGTGGCGCCGTCCGCGGCTCGGCAGGGGACCGGGACGGCGCTGGTGCGGTCGGTGCTGGCCGCCGGCCGGCCCACCGTGGTCTCGACGGGGCGGGACAACATCCCGGCCACGGCCCTCTACCTGCGGCTGGGCTTCGTGCCGACCGGCGACCGCGAGGTGCTGCCCGGCCTCTGGGTGAGCGGGTTCCGGTTCGACCCCTGAGGGGGAGGTGGCTGGGTGCCCGGGTCCGGTTGTGCTGGACTGGACGGCGTGACCAGTGCCGACCCGGCTCGGGGGATCGACTCCGACGTCCGGGACGAGACGCGGGACCGCATCCTGCAGGCGGGCATGCGCTGCACGGCCCAGTTCGGCCGGGCCAAGACGACGATGCAGGACGTCGCCCTCGCCGCCGGGGTCTCCCGGGCGACGCTCTACCGCTACTTCGCCGACCGCGGGGCGCTGTTCTCCGGCATCCGCGAGTACGAGCACGAGCGGGACCTCGCCGAGTTCGAGCAGCGGGCGGCGGGGGCGCGGACACTGGCCGATGCCGTCGCGGCGCTCGGCGAGGTGCTGGCCGCCACCTCGGCCCGGTACCGCGTGGGCGCCCACGTGGCCGCCGGTGACGAGAGCCTGGCGAGCTACATGGCGCTGCGCTCGGGCAGGGAGCGGGAACGGGCCGCGGCGCTGATCCGCCCCCACGTTGCCCGCGCCGCGGAGTCCGGCGAGCTGCGCCACGGCGTCTCGGCCGGGGAGGCAGAGGAGTGGATCGCCCTCGCCGTCGTCCAGGCGACGTCGCTGGCACCGCTGCAGTCGGTCGACTCCGAGGACCCGGCGGCCGTCGGCCGGTGGCTGGCGCGGATGACCTGCGCGGGGATCTGCGCCTGACCTCTCGCTCGCCGTCGTCCCCCGCGCCACGATGGGCCGATGCGCAGCATCCGGATCACGCCGAACCTGCAGGTGGCCGACGTCGCGGCGGCCAAGGCCTTCTACACCGGCTTCCTCGGGCTGAGCACGGAGGAGTTCGACCTGGGGTGGGTGGCGCGGTGCACGTCACCGGACACCGGAGCGCACGTGCAGCTGGTGTCGGCGGACGCGACCGCGCCGGTCGTGCCGGTCGTGTCGGTGCACGCCGAGGACGTCGACGCCGCCTACGCCGAGGCGCAGCAGCTCGGCTACGAGATCGTCCACCCGCTCACCACGGAGGAGTGGGGCGTGCGCCGTTTCCTCGTCCGGGCGCCGGACGGGAACGTGCTGAACATCGTCGCCCACCGGGCGTGATACCTCGGCCGTCGGGCGGCCGTACCGGTGGCGTCGGTGAAGGCAGGGGACGTCGACCCCGCCTCCGCCGAGCACAGCAGACTCGGACAGGTCGGTCGCCCGACGGGAACGTGCTGAACATCGTCGCCCACCGGTCCTGACGTGCTGGAACTGTCAGACCCCGAACGTATGTTCGGGTCATGGCGCAGGTGGTGGACCGGGAGTCGGCCGTGGAGGCCGCGCTGGTCCGTGCGCTGATCGGCTGCCGGGAGGAGGTCCCGCGGGTGGCGCCGGGGCTGCTGTCCCGGTCGGAAAAGGCGGTGGCGCTGGAGGCCGTCGTGGCCGAACGCGCCCGGCTGGCCGCCTACGAGGCGGAGCTGGTACTGGCGATGGCCGACGAGTCGCCCGATGCCGATGACCCGCCCGCAGGCACCCGGGGTTCGCGGGGTTCGTGGGGTGCGCAGTCGCGGCCGGTGGGGGTGTCGGAGTTCTTCCCCGCGGAGCTGGCGGTGGTGCTGAACTGCGGGCGGGGGACGGCGTCGAACCTGACCGGGCGGGCGTTCGTCTGGCGGGCGAAGTTGCCGGGCACCTTCGCGTTGCTGGGGTCGGGGGCGTTGGACGAGCCGCGGGCGAAGGTGCTGGCCGAGGTGGTCGAGCACGCCGACCCGCAGGTGGCGCGGCGGGTGGAGGCGCAGCTGCTGGACCAGGCGACCGAGCTCTCGGTCGGGAAGCTGCGCACGCGAGCGCAGGCGCTGCTGGTCGCGGTCGATCCGGGCGGGGTGGACGAGCGCCGGGCGCAGGCGCAGAAGACCGCGGATGTACGGATCTACCCCTCGACGAGGGAGGGGATGGCCACCGTGACGGTGGACCTGCCCGCCGACGAGGCCGCGGCGGTGCACGACGCGCTGACCCGGTACGCGGGGATGGTGAAGGCCGGTGGCGACCAGCGGCCGGTCGGGCAGTTGCGGACGCGGATGTTCGCCGACCTGGTGCTGCGCCCGTGGGACACGACGCGTCCTGCGGTGACCGCGCACCTGCAGGTGTCCGCGTCCCTGGGCTCGCTGGCCGGGACGTCGGCCGAGGCAGGTGAGGTGAGCGGGCTGGCGGTCACCGCGGCGCACGTGCGGGAGCTGGTGCGCCGGTTGGACGGCTGCGGTGTGCGGGCGCCGCAGGGCGGGTCGGTGACCGTCGCGGTCACCGATGACGACGGTGTCCTGCTGGGCACCGCCACCCCCGCTCAGCTGGAGGCGCTCGCCCGCCGCGGGTGCCCGGACCACACGGACTCCGACTGCGGGTGTGCGGTGCTGGGGCGGCCGGCGGCGGTGGACCGGTATCGGCCGTCGGCGGCGCAGCAGCGGTTTGTGCACACCCCCGACCGCACCTGCCGCTTTCCGAATTGCGGCCAGCGGGTCGGGTGGGCCGACGCCGACCACGTGATCCCGCACGCCTGCGGCGGGGACACCGACTGCGGCAACCTGTGCTGCCTGTGTCGCAGCCACCACCGGCTCAAGACCTTCGCTCCCGGCTGGCGGTTCGTCATGGATGCCGCCGGGGTGCTCACCGTGACCACCCCCTCCGGCGTCACCCGCACCACCCGACCACCCGGCGTCCGGCCACCACCCGAGCCGCCGCCGGAACTGCCGGACGCCGAAGGCCAAACCCGCTCACCAGCACGGTCATCGGGGATCCGTGGCCTCATCCGGAGATCACGCGTCGGCCGCGACAGGCCCCCGCTCCCGGAACCGGAGGGCGAGCCGTGGCCCTTCTGACGCTCGAACCGATGAGCAGACAGGCCGACATGGGGACGAAGCGACACGTCCCCATGTCGACGTGTCGCCGCGGATCGGACCCCTCAGTGAGCGAGGGAGCGGAACAGGTCCACGAGGCGGTCGGCGTGGGCGTCGAAGGTGTGCCGCTCCCGGGCGGCCATCGCGGCGGCGGCCCCGGTCCGGGTGCGCACCTCCTCGGCGAGCAGGTCCGCGACGTCGTCCGCCGAGCGGTAGAGGAGGCCGGTGCCCTCCGCGCGCAGCACCCGCTCCACCGAGACCAGCGACCCCGGGTTGGCCTGCTGCAGCAGGGGCAGGCCGGCCGCGAGGCAGACGGGGAGCCGGGCCGGGGAGTTGAGGTCGTCCCAGGTGGCCAGGCGCAGGTCGCCGCCGTTCGCGCTGGAGAAGCGGTGCAGCCAGCCGGCGTCGTACCGGGACAGCTCCGGCACCCACGCGTCGGGACCGATCGGGGGGTGCAGGTGCACGTACCCCGGCGCCCGGGCCAGCGCCTCGTCCAGCCATGACTGCCACGAGCCCGTCGTGCCGGGCGCCCGCTGCTGGCCGTAGAGGTGGGTGTGCACGCCCCGGCCGGCGAGCTCCATCACCCAGTCCAGGTCCAGCCCCGACGGCCGCCCGACGACGACCGCGTGCGGCTCCCCGTCGGCGTCCGACAGCTTCGGCGTCAGCGGCGCGTCCAGCCACTCGCCCAGCGGCAGGTCGCCGTCGAGGACCCCCAGACGCGACGGGTCCACCCGGCCGGCGAGCGCGAGGGCGAACCAGTCCCGCTCCTCCGCCGAGCAGAACAGGCACGCGTCAGCCCCGGTCACCAGGTCGGCCAGCACCGGCCACTCCCCGCGGACGACGCTGCGCTGCGGCGCCTCCTTGAAGGTGAACACGAACGGGATGTCGGGGAAGGCGGTGCGGACGGCGTGCGCCAGCGGTACCGCCCGCCAGTTGAGCTGCGCCCACACCACGTCCGGCGCCAGCTCCCGCACCGCCCGCCGCCACGCCGCGCCCGGGTCGGCGAGCGCCGCGGGGTCCACGACGCCGAGATCGTCCACGTCCCCGAACGGCAGCGGCCCGACGGTGGAGTCGCCCAGCCCGGTCGCCGTCCAGAGCCCGGCGAGGGAGTGACCTCGCGCGGCCAGCGCCAGGACCCGCTCGGGGTTGAAGGCCAGCTCGCCGACGACCAGCACCGTCAGGCCGTCGGCCGCCGGCTCGTACCTCCGGGACCGGAACCGCGCGTAGCGGCCCACCTCGTCGACGTCCGCCCCGTCGGTGGAGGAGAACCGCAGCGGCCGGTCCACGCCGTAGCGGGCGCGGAAGACGTTGAGCCCGCCGTCGAAGGCGCTGCGGATCGCCCGCGAGCGCTGGCCGGGGTGCACGGTCCACGAGCACGTGACCGCCCCGGTCTCGGCGACCGCGCCGCCGGCATCGACCCGCTGCCACATCAGCCGGTCGAGGTCGTCGGTCTCCAGTTCCTCGCGCTCGGTCCACCGGTCGCCGGTCCGCCGGTGCGCCACCTGCACGAGCTGGTCGTACGCGGTGCCCGGCGGCTCGGTGAGGCCCGACCGCACCCGGACGACGGCGGGGTCGGCGAGGCAGCCCAGCAGCGCCGACAGGTGGTCCGGCGTCCACACGTCATCGGCGGGCAGGTAGGCGACGACCGGGGCGGTCGTGGCGTCCAGGCCGGCGTTGAGGGCCGCGCCCAGGCCGCGGTTGCGCTCGAGCCGGACCAGCCGGATCCGCGGATCACCCGCCGCCGCCACCGCGGCGGCGACGGGACCGGGGTCCGGTGAGCCGTCGTCCAGCACCACGGCCTCCCACCCGCCGGCGGTCTGCGCCCGCAGTGACTCCAGCGCCCGGGGCAGGAAGGCGGCTCCCGGGGACAGCGGCGAGTCGTGCACGGGGACCAGGACGGCGACGGCCACCCCACCACCCTTCACGCCGGGACGGTCTCCCGCACCCGGCCACGGACCCGCGCTCGCACCCGCGCCCCGACCTGCGCACGGACCCCGGCGTAGACCGTCGCCACGCGCCCGGCCAGCCGCGGCCACCCGTAGTCGCCGGCGCGCTCCCGGGCCCCGGCGGCCAGCCGCGTCCGCAGGTCGGCGTCACCGACCACGCGGTCCAGGGCGGCGGCCAGCGCCGGGGGGTCCAGCGGCGGCACCAGCAGGCCGGTCACCCCGTCGTCCACCACCGTCGGGATCCCGCCGACGTCGCTGGCCACCACCGGCAGCCCCGCCGCCATCGCCTCGGTGAGCACCGAGCCCATCTCCTCGTACGCCGAGGGCAGCACCAGCACGTCGAGCGACGCCAGCACACCGGGCACCGCGTCGTGCGCGACGAACCCGCGCAGGGTGATCCGCTCGCGCGCCGGGCTCTCCGCGGCCGCGCGCTCCACCAGCTCCCGGTCCGGCCCGTCGCCGACCACGACCAGCTCCGACCGCTCCTGCATCAGCCCGAACGCCTGGACGAGCACGTCGGGGCGCTTCTGCGGGGCCAGCCGGCCGACGTAGCCGATCCGCGGCCGCCCCGTCCCGGCGAGCACGTCGCCGTCGGTCCCCGCGAACAGCGCGGGGTCGAAGCCGGACGGGATGGTGTGCACCCGCTCGGCGGGGACGCCGTCGGCCCGCACGGCCGCGGCCGTCCGCTCGGTGAGGACGACGACCGCGTCGGCGCGCCGCAGCGTCCGGCGCTCGACCCAGCCACCGACCGCCCGCAGCAGACGGGCCCGGGGCGAGCCGCCGGTCAGGGTGTGCCCCACGCTGCAGTGCAGCGTGACCACCAGCGGGGCGCGGTGCCGCCGCGCGGCGAGCCGGGCCAGGGGGAGCACCGCCAGGTCCTCGCCCTGGTGGGCGTGGACGACGTCGACCGGGCGCTCGGACCGCCGCAGCACCACGGGCAGCGCCGCGAGCGCCCACAGCTGGCGCAGCCGCGCGATCGGGACCCCGGTCCGGTACACCACCGCCGCCGTCCCGATCCGGGTGCTGCCGGCCGGGGCAGCCAGCCGCGAGGTGACCACCGTCTGCCGGTGGCCCTGCGCGTCGAGGCAGCGGGTCAGCGTCGCGGTGTGGTTCTGCATGCCCCCGATGGGGTCGAAGCGGGCTGCCCGGCCGTCCAGCTCGGGCCCGGTCCGGCCGGCGGGATCGGGCTCGAAGACGCTGCACAGGCGCAGGACGTGGGGCGCGTCGGCGACGACGGGCTGGGGCACTCGGACCTCCGATCGGGGCGGATCCGTAGTGCACCACGAGATCGTGCACCCTGCCGGGGTTGGGTCGCCCGGAGCCGGGGGAGGAGGGGACCGTGCTGCCACCGCTCGCCGACCCCGCCGTCCGCCGGGTGCTGCTCGTCCGGATGCGCGTGGGCCTGGGGGACCTGCTCTGCTCCCTCCCGTCGCTGCGCCGGCTGCGCGCCGCCCGGCCCGACCTGCACGTCGCCCTGACCACGTGGCCGCGCATGGCGCCGGTGGTGGAGCGGCTCGGCTCGCTGGACGGCCGGCCCCTGGTCGACGAGCTGCTGCCGTTCCCCGGGGCCGAGGGCATCCCCGACGGCCCGGTCGACCCGGACGGCTGGGCGGCGTTCACCGCCGCCGGGCGCACCTTCGACCTCGCGCTGCAGGACTACGGCGACCGGCCGGCCGCCAACGCGGTCACCGCGGCCCTCGGCGCCCGGCTGACCGGCGGCTTCGCGCCGACCGGCTGGACCGTGCCGCCGGCGTCGGAGGCGCTGCACCTGCGCTACCCGCTGGACCTGCACGAGGCGCAGCGGCACGTCCGGCTGTTCGAGCACCTCGGTCTGCCGCCCGGCGGGCCGGTCGACATGGGCTTCGACCTGCGGCCGGCCGACCTCGACGAGCACGCCGCCACGATGGCGGCACACGGGCTGACCCCCCGTGGCTACGCGGTGCTGCACCCCGGCGCCTCGGCCGCCACCCGCCAGTGGCCCGTCGCCCGGTATGCGGAGGTGGGCGACGCCCTGGCGCGGGACGGGCTGACCGTGGTGGTCACCGGCGTCCCCGACGAGAAGGAGATCGCCGCGCGCGTCGTCGCCGCCATGCGCGCGCCGGCGGTGGACCTGACCGGGGCGACGACGCTCGGCGGGCTGGCCGCCCTGCTGCGCGACGCGGCCGTCCTCGTGGGCAACGACACCGGATCGGCGCACCTGGCCGCCGCGGTGGGCGGCCGCAGCGTCACGGTGTTCCTCCCCGGCGACCCGGTGCGCTGGGCCCACGCCGGTCCGCGGCACCGGGCGGTGGTCGCCGACGTCCCCTGCGCGCCGTGCCCGCACCTGGTCTGCCCGATCGACTTCCGCTGCGCGGCGTCGGTCCGCCCCGAGGCCGTGCTCGCCGCCGCCCGCGAGCTGGCCGGGCAGGCCGCGTGAGCCCCCGGATCACCCTGGTCAGCGACACCGAGACCTGGGGCGGCGCGGACGTCCACCTCACCGCGCTGCTGCGCCGGCTGCCGGCGCTGGGCTGGTCGGTGCGGCTGGTCTGCGCCGAGCCGCTGGCCGCGGAGCACGCCGCGCACGACCCGCTCGTGGTCCCGCTCGCCCGGCACACCGCCGAGGCGCCCGCGATGCGCGCGGCGATCGGGGCGACCGCGCCGGACGTCGTTCTGGTCAACCTGGTCGACCCCGGGTCCAACGCCGCCGCCGTCACCGCCGCGCAGTCCGTCGCGCCGACGGTCGGCGTGCTGCACCTGGTCGGGGACACCGGCACCGGGCCGCGCCGGGAGGAGCTGGTCGCCCTCTACGCCGGGTTCGCGCTGCTGCTCACCCCGGCCACCGAGATCCGCGACCAGATCGTCACCGACCTCCGGGTGCCGGCCGACCGGGTGCACGTCGTCCCCAACGGCGTCGACGTCCCGGCCGTCGCCGCCGGCCCGGCCGGCAACCCGGTGCCCCGGGTCGGGACCTTCGGCCGGCTGACTCCGCAGAAGGGCTTCGACCTGCTGCTGACCGCCATCCGGGAGCTGGTCGACGAGGGCGTCGAGCTGGACGTGGTGATCGGGGGAGCCGGCCGCGAGGAGGCGTCGCTGCGCGCGGCCGCCGCGGGCCTGCCGGTCACCTTCCCGGGCTTCGTCGACGACGCCTACGCGTTCCTGCGGCAGCTCGACGTCTTCTGCCTGTCGTCACGGCGCGAGGCGCTGCCGCTGGTGCTGCTCGAGGCGATGGCGGCCGGTCTGCCCTGCGTCAGCACCGCCGTCGGCGATGTGCGGACGGCGGTGGGGGACGACGCCGTCGTCGTCCCCGTCGAGGACCCCGAGGCGCTGGCCACGGCGCTCCGCGACCTGCTGGCCGACCCCGGCCGGCGGGCGGCCCTCGGGCAGCGCGCCCGGGAGCGCGCCGTCCGCGAGTTCGACGCCGACCTGATGGCCCGCCGCTTCTCCGCCGTCCTGACCACGGCCGCCGCGGCGGCGGGGGGACTCGCCGGCTAGCGGCCGAGGTGGGCCCGGATCGCCGTCACGACCATCCGGTGGTCCTCGACCTGGGGCAGGCCGGAGACCACGACGACGCCCACGGGGCCGACGGCGCGCACGAGGACGGGGAAGCCGCCGCCGTGGGCGGCATACAGCTGCGGATCGAGGCCGGCGCCCTCCTCGAACGTGGTGCCGCGCTCGCGGAACTGCTGGCCGACGAAGAGGCTGCTGTGCCCGAACCGCTCGACGACCCGGACCTTGCGCTCGATCCAGTGCGCGTTGTCCGGTGTCGCGCCGGTCAGCGCGGCGGAGAACAGCCGCGAGCCGTTGCGGCGGATCTCCACGGCGATCGGGGCGGCGGCCCGGCGGCCGGTGGCCACCAGCGCCGCGCCGAGCTCCCAGGCGTCGTCGTTGGTGAACGAGCCGAACTGCAGCTCCGCCTCCTCGGCGGCGAGGTCGGCGAGCGGGGGGAAGGCGTCGGTCATGGGGCCAGCCTGCCCGGGGGTTCGGACGGCGGCCGGTTCGGGCAGGGTGTGCGCATGGACGCTGCGCCCCTCACCACGGCCATCGACATCACCGCGACGCCGGAGTGGCAGGCGCTGACCGACCACCACGCCCGGCTGCGCGACCGCACGCTCCGCGAGCTGTTCGCCGAGGACCCCGACCGCGCCCGGCGGATGACCCGCCGGGTCGCCGACCTGGTGGTCGACCACTCCAAGCACCGCGTCACCGACGAGACGCTCGAGCTCCTGCTCGCCCTCGCCGAGCGCGCCGGGCTCCCCGGTCACGTCCAGGCGATGTTCCGCGGCGAGCACGTCAACGTCACCGAGGACCGCGCCGTCCTGCACGTCGCCCTGCGCGCCCCGGCGTCCACCGGGCTCGTCGTCGACGGGCAGGACGTCCCCGCCGACGTGCACGAGGTGCTCGACCGGATGGCCGCCTTCGCCGACCGCGTCCGCTCGGGGGAGTGGCGCGGGCACACCGGCAGGCCGATCCGCGCGGTGGTCAACATCGGCATCGGCGGCTCCGACCTCGGCCCGGCCATGGCCTACACCGCCCTGCGCGCCTTCTCCGACCGCGGCATCACGGCGCGCTTCGTCTCCAACATCGACCCCACCGACTTCGCCGAGGCCACCCGCGACCTCGACCCTGCCGAGACGCTGTTCGTCGTCTCCTCCAAGACCTTCACCACGCTGGAGACGCTCACCAACGCCTCGGTGGCCCGCGACTGGCTGCTCGCCGGCCTCGGGGGCGACCAGAGCGCCGTCGCCAAGCACTTCGTCGCCGTCTCCACGAACACCGACGCGGTCCGCGAGTTCGGCATCGACCCCGAGAACATGTTCGGCTTCTGGGACTGGGTCGGCGGCCGCTACTCCTTCATGTCGGCGATCGGCCTGTCGCTCATGGTCGCGATCGGGCCCGAGGCCTACCGCGAGATGCTGGCCGGGGCGCACGCCGTCGACGAGCACGTGCGCACCGCCCCGCTCGCGGAGAACCTGCCGGTCCTCCAGGGGCTGATCAACGTCTGGTACACGGACTTCTTCGGCGCCCAGACCCACGCCGTCCTGCCCTACAGCCAGTACCTCTCCCGGCTGCCGGCCTACCTGCAGCAGCTCACGATGGAGAGCAACGGCAAGTCGGTCCGGTGGGATGGCGCGGCCGTCACGACGGCGACCGGCGAGGTCTACTGGGGCGAGCCCGGCACCAACGGCCAGCACGCCTTCCACCAGCTGCTGCACCAGGGCACGTCGCTCGTGCCGGCCGACTTCATCGGCTTCGGCCGGCCCACCCACGACATCGGCGAGATGCACGACCTCCTGATGGCCAACATGTTCGCCCAGTCCGCGGTGCTCGCCTTCGGGCGGACGGCCGAGGAGGTCGCCGCCGACGGGACGCCGGCCGAGCTGGTCCCGCACAAGGTCATGCCGGGCAACCGCCCCAGCACGACGATCCTGGCCCCGCAGCTGACGCCCTCGACGCTGGGCCAGCTCGTCGCCTTCTACGAGCACACCGTGCTGGTCGAGGGCGTCATCTGGCAGATCGACTCCTTCGACCAGTGGGGCGTCGAGCTCGGCAAGGTCATGGCCCGCCAGCTGGCGCCGGCGCTGACCGGCGAGGACGCGCCGGACCTCGACCAGGACGGCTCGACCGTCGAGCTGGTGCGCACCTACCGGCAGCTGCGCGGCCGCAGCTGAGAGCCTCTCGCGCGCGAAAGCCCACGGCCTTTCGCGCGCGAGAGGCCCACTGGCGTCGGCATGTCGTCAAGACGTCATGACGTATGGTCGGGCAGGTGCGCATCGGAGTCCTCACCGGCGGAGGTGACTGCCCGGGTCTGAACGCCGTGATCCGCTCGGTGGTCCGGACCGCGACCAGCCACTACGGCAGCCAGGTGATCGGGTTCCGCGACGGGTGGCGAGGCCTCCTGGAGGACCGCTCGACCCCACTCGACGTGGCCGCCGTCGACGGCCTGCTCACCCGCGGCGGGACCACGCTCGGCTCGGCCCGCGTCGCCCCGGAGAAGCTGCACGCCGGGATCGACGAGATGCGCGGCACGCTGGACCAGCACGGCATCGACGTCCTCATCCCGATCGGCGGGGAGGGCACGCTGACCGCGGCCCACCTGCTGTCGGAGGCCGGCGTGCCGGTGGTCGGCGTCCCGAAGACGATCGACAACGACATCGACGGCACCGACCTCACCTTCGGGTTCGACACCGCCGTCAGCATCGCCACCGAGCTCATCGACCGGCTGCACACCACCGCCGAGTCCCACCAGCGGGTGCTCCTGGTCGAGGTGATGGGCCGGCACGCCGGCTGGATCGCCCTGCACGCCGGCCTCGCGGCGGGCGCCCACCTGACGCTGGTGCCGGAGGAGCCCTTCGACGTCGACGACGTCGTCCGGCTGGTCTGCGAGCGGTTCGACCGCGGGGACTCCCACGTCATCGGCGTCGTCGCCGAGGGCGCCCATCCGCTGCCCGGCCAGATGGACTTCCGCATCGGCGGGGTCGACGAGTTCGGCCACCGCCGCTTCACCGGCGTCGCGCAGCAGCTCGGCGAGGAGCTCGAGCGGCGCACCGGCAAGGAGGTGCGGGCGACCGTGCTCGGCCACGTCCAGCGGGGCGGGACGCCGACCTCGTTCGACCGCGTCCTGGCCACCCGCTTCGGCCTCCACGCCGCGATCGCCGCCCACGAGGGCCACCACGGCCAGATGGTCGCCCTCCGCGGCACCGACATCGAGCTGGTGCCGCTGGCCCGCGCCGTCGCCCGGCTCAAGACCGTCCCGCCCGCCCGGCTCGCCGAGACGCGCGCGTTCACCGGCTGAGCTCTCGCCCTCCCGCCGCCCACGGCGCACACTCCCGCTCGTGGGCACCGTGACCCTGAGCCGGGCGGACTTCGCGGCCGCGGTGGCCGGGGAGGGCATCGTCCTGGTGGACTTCCGCGCCGCGTCCTCGGGCTCCAGCCGGGCCTTCGCGGCCGTCTTCGACACCGCCGGGACCCGCCATCCCGACCTGCTCTTCGCCGCGGTCGACACCGAGGCCGAGGAGGAGCTGGCCACCGAGGTCGGCGTCCGCACCGCGCCGACGCTGATGGTCTTCCGGGACGGCGTCCTCGTGTTCGCCGAGCCCGGTTGGCTGCCCGGCGACTCGGTCGACCTGCTGATCGCCACGGTCCGCGAGCTGGACATGGCCGCCGTCCGCGCGACGTTCCCCGACCCGCCGCCGTCCCGCTGACCCCGGGCGGCGCGGGCGCCGGATCAGGCGGAGGATCGGACGTCGTGACCCGCTCCGCCCCCGACGCCCGCACCGCCGCAGCCGACGGGGGGTACGAGCCGGACCCCCGCCGCTGGCAGGCGCTGTCGGTCACGCTGGTCGCCGGCTTCATGAGCCTGCTCGACGTCAGCATCGTGTCGGTGGCGCTGCCCTCGATGACCGAGGGGCTCTCGGCGACGCCGGCCACCATCCAGTGGGTCGTCTCCGGGTACGCGCTCACCTTCGGCCTGATGCTGGTCCCGGCCGGCCGGCTGGGCGACGCCTACGGCCGCCGACGGCTGTTCCTGATCGGGCTGGCCGGGTTCGTCCTCGCCAGCGCCGCCGCCGGAGCCGCCCCCACGGTCGAGCTGCTCGTCGCCGCCCGGCTGGTGCAGGGCCTGGCGGCCGGTTGCCTGGCGCCGCAGAACTCGGCGCTGATCCAGCAGCTGTTCCGCGGCGCGGAGCGCGGTCGGGCCTTCGGCCTGTTCGGCGCCACCATCGGCGTCTCGACGGCGGCCGGGCCGGTCGTCGGCGGCCTCATCCTGGCGCTGGCCGGGGACGCCGACGGGTGGCGGTGGGTCTTCTACGTCAACGTGCCGATCGGTGCGCTGGCGTTCGTGCTGGCCCTCCGGTTGCTGCCCCGCGGCGGCAGCGGCGACCGCGGGCACATCGACGTCGTCGGCGTCGCGCTGCTGGCCGGCGGCGCGCTCGCCCTCCTCTTCCCGCTGGTGGAGGCCGAGTCCGGCGGGCTGTCCCGGCTGTGGTGGCTGTTCCCCGTCGGCCTGGTCCTGCTCGCGACCTTCGCGTGGTGGGAGCAGCGGGTCGTGCACCGCGGCGGCCAGCCGGTCCTGGACCCGCGCCTGGTCACCCGGACCCGCGGCTACGCCTCCGGCGCCGGGCTGGGCACCGTCTACTTCCTCGGCTTCAGCGGCATCTGGCTGGTGCTCGCGCTGTTCTTCCAGACCGGGCTGGACTACACGCCGCTGCAGTCCGGCCTCGCGGTCACGCCGTTCGCGCTCGGCTCCGCCTGCACCGCCGTCCTCGCCGGCCGGCTGGTCGAGCGGTACGGCCGCACGCTCACGGTGCTCGGCCTCGCCGGCGTGGCCACCGGCCTGGCCGCCGCGGCGCTGGTCCTGCTGCTGGTGCCCACGCACGCCCTCGGCTGGGCGCTCCCGCTCGCGCTGCTCCTCGGCGGCCTGGGCGGCGGGTTCGTCATCTCGCCCAACATCACGATGACCCTGCGCAACGTGCCGGTGGAGATGGCCGGCGCCGCCGGCGGCGCGCTGCAGACCGCCCAGCGCTTCGGCGCCGCCATCGGCACCGCCGCGCTGCCCGGCCTGTTCTACGTCGTGCTCTCCTCGGCCGGCGGGGACTACGCCGTCGCGGCCGCCGCCGGGCTGGCGGTCGCGCTGCTCACCACGCTCGCCGCCCTGGCGCTGGCCGTCGTCGACCGGCGGCGGGACCGGCGCGACGACGCCGCGGCCGACCGGCCACGCACCCCGGGCGCGGGCGCCGAGCGGGAGTTCCACGGCGCCACCGCCTGGCACGGCTGACCCGCTCCCGTCCCGCGGGGCGGTCGTACGGTAGGGATGTCGGTATGCCGCTGTACGCATTCGAGGGCCGATCCCCGCAGGTCCACCCCGACGCCTTCGTGGCGCCCACCGCGACCCTGGTCGGCGACGTCGTCGTCGAGGCCGGGGCGTCGATCTGGTACGGGGCGGTGCTCCGCGCCGACTTCGGCCGGATCATCGTGCGCGAGGGCGCGAACGTGCAGGACGGCTCGGTGCTGCACGGCGGCGAGCCCACGATCATCGGGCCGGGCGCCAGCGTCGCCCACGGCTGCGTGGTGCACGGCGCGCAGATCGGCGAGGGCTCGCTCGTCGGCAACAACTCGACGGTCCAGGACGGCGCCCGGATCGGGCACCACACGCTGATCGGCGCCGGCAGCCTGGTGGCGCCCGGGGCCGAGATCCCCGACGAGGTCGTCGCGATCGGCTCGCCGGCCAAGGTCCGCGGCCCGCTCACCGAGGGCACCCGCCACTGGGTCACCGACAACGGCCGGCACTACCAGGAGCTGGCCCGCCGGCACGCCGCGGGCATCGAGCCCGTCGGCTGACCGGACCGGTCGGACCCTCCCTGGATACTGCAGCCCGTGGCTGAGCGGGCAGCGGGGTCGTTCTGGCCCTCCGGGAGGGTCCGCCGCCCCGCCGACGTCGGCCGGCTCTGCTGGTACGCCGGTGGCCTGCTCGTCCTGGTGCTGCTGTCGGTGGTCGTGCCCGGCGCCACCGACGCCGTCGTCCCACCCGGCCTGCGCGGCCTGCCCCGCGGCGTCGTCGGGGTCGTCAACGCCGTCGCGTCGCTGAGCGCGCTGGCCGCCCTCCTCGGCCTGGCGGTGGACGCGCTGCGCTCCCGCCGGTTCGCGCTCAGCTCGGCGGGCCTGGCCGGCCTGCTCGGCGCCGCGCTGGCCGTCGCCGCGCAGCGCGCCGGGGAGGCGGGGTGGATCGCCGCCCTCGGCCCGGCGGGCGAGCCGGCGGTCATCCCGGTGGCGACCGGGCTGGCGGTGGTGGTCGGCACGGACCGGTCGCGCAGCGTCCGCCTGACGCTGCTGGCCTTCTCGGCGCTGGCGACGATGACGGTCTGCGCGCTCGCGCTCGGCAGCCTGACCGTGGCCGGGGCGGTCGCCGCGGTCCTCATCGGTGCCGGGGCCGGCTTCGGCGTCCGCGTGGCCGCGGGGGTGGTGCCCGCCCGGCCGGCCGAGGAGGAGGTCCTCGCCGTCCTCGCGCGGGCCGGTGTCGCCGTCGACGCGATCCGGACGCTGCAGGTCGCCGCCGGCCGCGCCCGGTACGCCGCGCGCGACACCGCCGGCGACGTGCTGGTCACCGTGGTGGACCCCGACCGGCGCGGCGTCACGGTCGCCCGCCGCCTGTGGCGGGTGCTCCGCTTCCGCACGCCGGCGGTCGGCCGGCCCGCGCTCAGCCTGCGCGGCGTCCTCGAACGGCAGGCCCTCGTCAGCAGCCTCGCCGGGACGGCCGGCGTGGCCGTGCCCCGCGTCCAGGCGCTGCTGGCGGCCGGACCCGCGCTGGTGCTCGTGGAGCGGCCGCTGGGCGGGACGCCGCTGCTGTCGGCGACGGACGCGCCGGACTCCTCGCTCGAGGGGGCGTTCGCCGCGCTGCGCCGGCTGCACGACGCCGGCATCGCGCACGGCGCCCTCACCGAGCGCGCCGTCGTCCTGCTGCCCGACGGCGGGGTCGGCCTGGGGGAGCTGCAGTACGCCCAGCCGGCCGCCGGCGAGCTGCAGCGCGACCTCGACGTCGTCGCCCTCGTGGTCACGGTGGCGGCGCGGATGGGGGTGCCGCGGGCGGTCGCGGCCCTCCGCGCCGGTTACACCCCGCGGCCGGTGGACGAGCACCGCCTCGTCGGCCTGCTGCAGCCACTGGCGCTCGTCCGGCCGGTCCGGCGGACGGTGGCGGGCACGGCCGTCCTGGAGGACCTGCGCGCGGCCGTGACCGCGCCCGACCGCGGCCGGGCCGCGCCGGTCCAGCGGCTGGAGCGGGTGCGGCTGCGGACCCTCGTGAGCGTCGCCGGCGGCACGGTCGCGGCGATCGTGCTCGCCTCCCAGCTCTCCGAGGTCCCGCTCGGGGACGCGCTGCGGCAGGCGCGGCCCGGGTGGCTGGCCGTGGCGCTGCTGGGCTCGGCGCTCACCTACGTCGGCGCGGGGCTGGCGCTGGCCGCCTTCGTCCCGGCGCGGCTGCCGCTCGTGCGGACGTGCCTGGTGCAGCTGGCCTCGTCCTTCGTGACCCTGGTGACCCCGCCGACGGTCGGCCACGTCGGGCTGAACATCCGCTACCTGCAGCGCGCGGGGATCCCGACCGCGTCCGCCGCGGCGACCGTCGGGGTCGGCCAGGTGGTCACCGTCGGCGGCACCCTGCTCCTGCTGGTGGTGGCCGGCTGGCTCAGCGGTGTGTCGCCGTCGCAGCCCTCGCTGCTGCCCAGCGGGAACGTCCTCGCCGTGCTGCTGGTGGCGGCGGGCATCCTCGCCGTCGCCCTCGCCGTGCCGGGCACCCGCCGGGCGCTGCGCGCGCGGGTCGAGCCGCTGCTGCGCCGCACGATCCCGCAGCTGCTCGCCGCCCTGACCGATCCGCGCCGCCTGGGCACGGCGCTGTTCGGCGTCGTCCTGCAGAACGCGGGCTACGTGCTCGCGCTCGACGCGTCGCTGCGCGCCTTCGGGACGTCGCTGGACCTGCCCGCGCTCGTGGTCGTCTACCTGGTCGCCTCCACCGTCGGCTCGGCGGCGCCCACCCCGGGCGGCCTGGGCGCCGTCGAGGCGGCGCTGGTCGGCGGACTCACCGCCACCGGCGTGCCGCTGGCCGCGGCGCTCACCGCGGTGCTCGCCTTCCGCGCCGCGACCTTCTGGCTACCGGCGCCCCTGGGGTGGGTGGCGTTCACGGTGCTGCAGCGCCGCGACCGCATCTAGCGGCCGTGGGGGGAGTGTGGGGCCGCTGTGGGTGGGGTGTGCCGGCGCCCGCCGACAGGCTCGTCCCATGACGCAGACGACCTCTCCCAGCCTCATCGACGTCCACGACATGGTCGTGGTGCACCGCGCCTTCCGCCGCGAGTTCCGGCTCCTGCCCGGCCTGGTGCGCGCCGTGCCCGCCGGCGACACCGCCCGCGCCGCCGTCCTCACCGCCCACCTGCGGCTGTGCCTCGACGGGCTGCACCTCCACCACACCGGCGAGGACGCGATGCTGTGGCCGCCGCTGCTGGAGCGGGCCACGCCCTCGGCCGAGGTCGTCCACCGGATGGAGGCCGACCACGAGCGGGTGCACGAGCGCCTCGAGGTCCTCCGCGCGGCGCTCGGCCGCTGGGAGGCCGAGGCCCGGCCGGCCGTCACCGAGGAGGTCGCCGCCGGGGTCGAGGCCCTGGCCGCGGCGGTCCTGCCGCACCTGGACGACGAGGAGCGCGAGATCCTCCCGCTGGCCGCCCGGCACCTGTCCGAGGCCGAGTGGGAGGCCGTCGGGCAGCACGGCATGGCGCACATGCAGCGCTCGCAGCTGCCGATCATGTTCGGGATGGTGCTGGAGGAGTGCGACGCCGAGGAGCGCGCCCGGATGCTGGGTGTCCTGCCGCCGCCGATCCGCCTCCTCGCCCGGACGCTGTTCGCCTGGCAGTACCGGCGCTACGTCCGGCGGGTCCGCGGCTGAGCCGGCCGGTCGATCCGCGCCGCCAGCGCCGGGACGTCGGCCGGCCGCAGCGTCCGCCCCCGGCGCCAGGCGGCGTCGAAGGCCTCCTCGCCCAGCGCCTCCCGGACGACGGGCAGCCAGCCCCGCGCCGCCTCCAGGTCCGGCGGGAACGACACCGCCACCGACGCCGCCTCGGCGGTGGCCGAGCCGGCCGCGAACAGCTCGGCGGCCAGCTCGTGCCGACCGCCCTGGGCGGCGCAGACCGCGAGCGAGGGCAGCGTGTAGGCCAGCGTCCACGTCGTCTCGACCGCGGCCGCCAGGTCGGCGGCCTCGGCCAGCGGGTCGAGCGCGCCGGCCGGGTCCCCGGCGGCCAGCGCGAGGCTCGCCTGCATGTTGAGGACGACGGCGAGGGTGAACGGGGCGCCCAGCGAGCGGGCGTCCCGTTCCGCCGCGTCCAGCACCGCCCCGCTCGCGGCGAGGTCCCCGGCGCGGAACAGCAGCTGTGCCCGCGCGATGCCGCTGTGCGCCCGGGCCCACTCGTGGCCGATCGCCGCGGCGAGCGCCTCGCTCTCGTCGAGCCGGGCCGCGGCCCGGTCCAGGTCCCCGACGAAGACCTCCGCCATCGGCGCCAGCAGCAGCGCCTGGACCCGGCGGTCGTCGCACCCGGCGGCCCGGCCGGCCTCGGCGGCCACCTCGGCGTCCCGCGCCGTCCCCAGCACGTCGCCGGTCGCGTAGCGCAGCCCGGCCAGGGCGAGGTGCAGCGCCGACCGGGCCCTGTCGTCGAGCCGGTCGCCTCCCGCGGCGGCGACCCGCTCCAGCCAGCCGAGGCCCTCGACGGCGTTGCCGCGCAGCGCCCAGTACAGCCAGGTGTCGGCGCCGAGCTCGGCGGCCGCGGCGAGCCTTCCGGTGGCGATCAGCCGGGCGAAGGCGCCGGCGAGGTTGCCGTGCTCGCGCTCGAGGACGTCGAGCCACTCGGCCTGGTCGGCGCCCAGCAGGGCGGTGCGGACCCGCTCGCCGAGCCGCAGGCAGAGGTCGGCGGCGCGGTCGGCCACCTCGTCGTCCTCTCCGGCCGCGCTCAGCCGGGCGGCGGCGTACTGCCGCACCGGCTCGAGCAGCCGGTAGCGGGCGCCGGCGTCCGGGACGGGCACCACTAGCGACTGCTCGACGAGCGCGGATAGGACGGGCAGCACGTCGCCGTCACCGGCCACCTCCTGCGCCGCGTCGAGGGAGAAGCTGCCGGCGAAGACCGACAGCCGGCGCAGCAGCCGCTGCTCGGCGTCGGTGAGCAGGTCGTGGCTCCAGTCCAGCGTGGCCCGCACCGTGCGCTGCCGTTCCGGGAGGTCACGGGAGCCCGGTGTGCCGAGGGCGGTGTCGAGGCGGGCCAGCAGCGCGTCGGGCGGGAGGAAGCGGGCGTGCGCGGCGGCCAGCTCCAGGGCCAGCGGCAGCCCGTCGAGGCGGCGGCAGATCGCGGCGACGTCGGCCGCGGTCCGCTCGGTCAACGGCACCGGGCGACCGGCGGCCTGCGCCCGGTCGAGGAAGACCCGCGCGGCGGGCGAGGCGGCGACCGCGGCGACCGCCGGTCCGGTGGGGAGGGGCAGCGGTTCCAGCGGCCGCTCGACCTCCGCACGTACCCGCAGCGCGGCCCGGCTGGTGGCCAGCACCACCAGCCCGGGGCAGCGGGCGAGCAGCTCGGCGACGTCGGCCGCGGCGGCCAGCACGTGCTCGAGGTTGTCGAGGACCAGGAGCAGCCGGCGGCCGCCGAGCACGGTGGCCAGCGCGTCGAGCGCGGGACCGGTGGGCTGCTGGCCGCCGACGGCCCGGGCGATGGTCGGCAGCACCAGCCCCGCCTCGCGCACCGGTGCGAGCTCCACGAGGACGACGCCGTCGGGGAGGTCGGGGGCCAGCGTGTGCGCGACGTCGAGGGCGAGGCTCGTCTTGCCGACGCCGCCGGGCCCGGTGAGCGTCAGCAGCCGGGTGCCGCCGTCGCGGAGCAGGTCGACGACCTCGGCGCGTTCGGTCTCGCGGCCGACCAGGGCGACCGGGGGGCGGGGGAGAGGCGCCGCGGGCGCGTCCTCCACCGGCCGGACGGCCCCGCTCAGAGCCGCCCGCGCCGCCTCGTCGAGGGCCAGCGCGTCGGCCAGCGCCCGGACGGTGTGCGGGTAGGGCCGCCGGCGCTCGCCCCGCTCCAGCGCGCCGATCGCCTTGGCGGTGAGCCCGGCGCGGTCGGCGAGCTCCTCCTGGGTGAGCGCCGCGGCCTCGCGCAGCCGGCGCAGCCGCTCGGCGAAGGGGCCCGGTCCGCTCACGGCGGCTCCAGCTGGTCGCTCGCGAGCACCACGAGGAGGGTCCGCGGCCCGTGCACGCCCTCGACGCGCTGCAGCTCGATGTCGCTGGTCGCCGACGGGCCGCTGATCATCGTGAGCGGGCGCAGCGGGTCGAGCCGGGCCAGGGCCTCGGGGACCCCGCCGACGACCTGGTCGGCGGTCACCACGCAGACCAGGACGTCGGGCAGCAGCGACAGCGCCCGTCGTCCGCACACCGGGGAGGCGTCCAGCACCAGCGTGCCGGTCTCGGCGATGGCGGCGGTGACGCCGGTGAGCGTGGCGGCGAAGGCCGTGAGCCCGACGGCGGGGCGGCCGTCGTCCTCGACCGCGCCCGCCGGCCGCCACGCCTGGGGGACCCCGGGGGCGACGACGACGTCGCCGGAGACGTCGGCCAGGGCCGCCGCGACGGTCTCGCCGATCGCGTCCGGCGTGCAGCGCAGCACGGTGGCGCGGTAGTCCTCGATGCGGTCGGTGAGGACGTCGAGCAGCTCGGGCAGCGGCCGGTCGTCGGTGGTGCGGTAGCCGCGGGTCACCTCGGGGAGGGGGCCCCGGTCGCCGAGGGCGGTGCGGATCCGGCCGAGGACCTCGTCCCGGGCGCTCATCGGCCGTGCTCCCGGGCCCAGGCCTGGGTGAAGGTCTCCCGCGGCGGCGTGGGGAGGTCACGGGTCCGCGTCCAGGCGCTCGCCGGCGGGGGCAGGGTGGCGGGCAGGGTCGGCCGGCCGCGGGCGAGGAACCGGCCGAGGCCGGCGGCCCGCTGGGCGAGGCGCCACAGCCGCGGGTGCGCCATGACCCGCGCCAACCCGCGGAACGCGAGCGCCTCGGCGGTGGGCCGCTCCTGCGCCTCGACGTGCTCGGCGCGCAGGTGCACGAGGATCGAGGGGATGTCGATCGCCACCGGGCAGACGTCGTAGCAGGCGCCGCACAGCGACGACGCGTACGGGAGCGAGGCGTTGTCCTCCACCCCGGTGAGCTGGGGGCTCAGCACCGCGCCGATGGGGCCGGGGTACACCGACCCGTACGCGTGGCCGCCGGTGCGCTCGTAGACCGGGCAGACGTTGAGGCAGGCCGAGCAGCGGATGCA
Source organism: Blastococcus sp. TF02A-26 (assembly GCF_003319125.1). GTDB lineage: Bacteria > Actinomycetota > Actinomycetes > Mycobacteriales > Geodermatophilaceae > Trujillonella. The sequence continues at coordinate 25,131 of NZ_QOHG01000015.1, forward strand.
GTGCAGCGCCTCGCGGCCGTCCTCGTCGGCCAGCACCGCCGTCCGCCCGTTGTCCAGCAGCACCAGGTGGAACTCCTGCGGCCCGTCGCCGGGGGTCACGCCGGCCCACAGCGAGGTGTAGGGGTTCATCCGCTCGCCGGTCGAGCTGCGGGGGAGCAGCTGGAGGAAGACCTCGAGGTCGCGCCAGGTCGGCACCAGCTTCTCGATGCCCATGACGGTGATCAGCGTCTGCGGCAGGGTCAGGCACATCCGGCCGTTGCCCTCGCTCTCCACCACCGCGAGGGTGCCGGTCTCGGCGACGGCGAAGTTGGCCCCGCTGATCGCGACGCGGGCGCGGAGGAACCGCTGGCGCAGGTGCTCCCGGGCGGCCATGGCGAGCCGGCGCGGCTCGTCGGTGAGGTCTGGGTCGACGCCGGGAATGGCGCGGGCGAAGATCTCGCGGATCTCGGCCCGGTTCTTGTGGATCGCCGGCACGAGGATGTGGCTGGGCTTGTCCTCGCCCAGCTGCACGATGAGCTCGGCCAGGTCGGTCTCCAGCGCCTCGATGCCGGCGGCCTCCAGCGCCTCGTTGAGGCCGATCTCCTGGGTGGCCATCGACTTGACCTTGACCACCTCGTCGGCGCCGGTCGCCCGGACCAGCCGCGTCACGATCTCGTTGGCCTCGGTGGCGTCGCGCGCCCAGTGCACCGTGCCGCCGCGGGCGGTGACCTGGCGCTCGAGCTCCTCGAGGTGGTCGTCGAGGCGGGCCATGGTCGCGGCCTTGATCGCCCGGCCGGCCTCCCGCAGCTCCGCCCAGTCGGGCACCTCGGCGACGACGCCGGCGCGCTTGCCGCGGATCGTCGTCGTCGCGTGGCCCAGGTTGGCGCGCAGCTGCCCGTCGCGCAGCGCGTCGCGGGCGGCGTCGGGGAAGGAACGGTCGCCGCGCAGGTTGCCGACGCCGGGGGGAGCCGTGGGGATGCCGAGGAAGACGGCGGTCATGCGGCCTCCGTCGGGGTGGTGGGGCGGGTGGACTGCTCCGTCGAGGCCAGGATCTCGGCGAGGTGCACGGTGCGGGTGCCCGACCGCAGCCGGGAGAGACCGCCGCCGATGTGCATCAGGCAGGAGCTGTCGCCGGCGGAGCACACCTCGGCGTCGGTGCTCAGCACGTTCGCCAGCTTGTCCGTCAGCATCGCCGTCGAGGTGTCGGCGTTCTTGACCGCGAAGGTTCCGCCGAAGCCGCAGCAGGACTCCGCGCCCGGCAGCTCCACCAGCTCCAGGCCGCGGACCGCCCGCAGCAGTCGCAGCGGCCGGTCGCCGACCCGCAGAAGGCGCAGCGAGTGGCAGGTCGGGTGGTAGGTGACGCGGTGCGGGTAGTAGGCGCCGACGTCGGTCACGCCGAGGACGTCGACGAGGAACTGCGACAGCTCGTACGTGCGCCCGGCCAGCGCCTCGGCGTCGTCGGCGAGACCGTCCTCCCCGGCCCGGCGGGCGACCATCGCCTGCTGGTGGTGGATCGAGGCGACGCACGATCCGGACGGCGCCACGACCGCGTCGATGCCGCCGCCGGAGAACGCCCGCACGTGGTTGGCGACGATGGGCACCGCCTCGCGCCGGTAGCCGGTGTTGACGTGCATCTGCCCGCAGCAGGACTGCCCCGACGGGACGACGACCTCGTGGCCGAGCCGCTGCAGCAGCGTCGCCGTCGCGGTCGCCACCTGCGGGACCAGGGTGTCCACCAGGCAGGTCGCGAACAGGGCCACCCTCATGGGGACACCTCCCGCTCAGTCGGTCGGTCAGCGCATCATGCCGCCGGCGCGGCGACCTCCGCAGGGTCCCGCACGGTGAGGCGCGGCAGTAGCGGGTGGACCAGCGGGCCGACCAGCAGCGCGTAGGCGACGGTCGCCGGCCCCAGGGTGCCGCCCAGGGCCCAGCCGGTGAGCACGACGCCGACCTCGATGGAGGTCCGCACCCAGCGGACCGGCCATCCGGTGCGCGCGCAGATTCCGGTCATCAACCCGTCGCGTGGACCGGGGCCCAGACGCGCGCCGATGTACAGCGCGGTGCCCACCGCGTTGAGCCCGATGCCGGCGGCCGCGAAGGCGATCCGCCACGCCATGGCCGAGGGCTCGGGCAGGACGGCGAGGCCGGCGTCGACGACCACCCCGATGACGACGACGTTGCTCACCGTGCCGAGCCCGGGCCGCTGGCGCAGCGGCACCCAGGCCAGCAGCACCAGGACGCCGACGACGACGGTGACGGTGCCCAGCGACAGCGGCACCCGCTCCGCGAGGCCCTGGTGCAGGACGTCCCACGGCATGTTGCCCAGCGACGAGCGGATCAGCAGGGCCATCGAGACGCCGTAGGTGATCAGGCCGAGGTACAGGTTCGCCAGCCGGCGGGGGAGCCTGGCGGGGAGGGGGCGGAGCGGCACCCGTCCACCCTGCGGTATCCACGGCGCGCCCCGGCCAGGCCACCGGGGCGGAAGTGGCATCGACCGGTGTCACGCGAGGGGCCGGTCAGTCCAGCCAGCGGACCGGGTCGGCGAGCACGTCGGCGAGGGCGCGCAGGGCGGCGCCGGTGGCCGCGGGTGCCGCGTCGGGCGCGGCGGCCTCGAGCCGCGGCCTGCGCCACCGTGCCGACAGCACCCGCGCGGCCAGCCCGTCCTCCAGCCCCGGCCCCAGTTCGGCGGCGAGCCCGCCCAGGTGCCCGCCGAGGACGACGGTCGGGATGTCCAGCACGTTGAGGACACCGGCCAGCGCGATCGCCAGCGCCCGTCGTGCCCCGTCGAGCGCGGCCCGGGCGGACGGGTCCCCGGTGGCGGCGTTGTCGAGCAACTGGCCCGGCGAGGCGTCGCGCGGGAGGCCCGCGGCGGCCAGGAGGGCGTGCCGGCCGGCGTACTGCTCCAGGCACCCGGTGGACCCGCACCGGCAGGGCGGCCCGTCGGGGTCGACGCACACGTGCCCGACCTCGCCGGCCCATCCGGCGCTGCCGCGCATCACCCGCCCGTCGAGGACGACCGCCCCGCCGACGCCGATCTGCCCGGAGACGTAGAGGAAGTCGGGATGGGGCCCGGGGCGGCCGGGAGCGGTCTCGGCGACGGTGCGCGCGGCGAGGTCGGCCTCGTTCCCGAGCACCGGGTCGAGACCGTCGGGCAGGTGCGGCGCGAGGACGTCGGCCGGGCGCAGGTCGTGCCAGCCCAGGTTCGGCGCGCGGAGCAGCACCCCGCGGTCGGCGTCGACGATCCCGGGCAGCGCCAGGCCCGCGCCGGCCAGGCGCACCCGGCCCGCGAGGTCGCGCAGCACATCGGCGGCCAGCCGGCCCAGGCGCTCCAGCGTCGGCCCCGGGTCGCTGCCCACCCAGTCGCCGTCCACCAGCCGCTCGGCGACCACCCGGCCCCGGAGGTCCAGCACGCGGGCGGCGAGCAGGCCGGCGTCGACCTGCAGCCCGAGCGCGGCCACCCGCCCGCCCGGCAGCAGCGGGGTGCCCGGCCGCCCCCGGCGCGGGAGCGGGTCCCGCTCGCCCTCGACGAGGAGACCACCGGCGACGAGCCCGTCGACCAGCCGGGCGGCGGTCGCGCGGGTCATGCCGGTGCGGGCGGCCACGTCGGCGCGCGACGGCGGCGCGTCGGCCGCGCAGACGGTCCGGAGGACGAGGCCGAGGTTGCTGGCGCGCAGCGTCGACTGGCGCGCGCCGAGCTGCACCGCCTCGCCGTCCGCCATGCCGCCAGGCTAGTGGGCCCATCGGTTTTGTTCTATGGTGCGACAAAACCGCATCACCCGAGGGGACCACCGATGAGCGCGACGCAGCCCACCCGCGAGGACAAGTTCACGTTCGGCCTCTGGACCGTGGGCTGGCAGGCCCGCGACCCGTTCGGCGACGCCACGCGGGAGGCGGTCGACCCGGTCGAGTCGGTGCACCGGCTGGCGGAGATGGGCGCGTACGGCGTGACGTTCCACGACGACGACCTGATCCCGTTCGGCAGCGACGACGCCGGCCGCGAGCAGCACGTCAAGCGGTTCCGGGCGGCGCTGGAGGAGACCGGCCTGGTCGTGCCGATGGTGACCACCAACCTGTTCACCCACCCGGTGTTCAAGGAGGGCGCGCTCACCGCCAACGACCGCGACGTCCGCCGGTACGCGCTGCGCAAGGTCATGCGGAACATGGACCTGGCCGCGGAGCTCGGCGCGCAGACGTACGTGCTGTGGGGCGGCCGCGAGGGCACCGAGGTCGACGTCGCCAAGGACCTGGGCGCGGCGCTGGACCGCTACCGCGAGGGCATCGACACCCTCGCCCAGTACTCGATCGACCGCGGCTACGGTCTGCGCTTCGCCCTCGAGCCCAAGCCCAACGAGCCGCGCGGCGACATCTTCCTGCCCACCATCGGGCACGCGCTGGGCTTCATCTCCACCTTGCAGCACGCCGACCTGGTGGGGCTCAACCCCGAGGTCGGGCACGAGCAGATGGCCAACCTCAACTACACGCACGGCATCGCGCAGGCGCTGTGGCAGGGCAAGCTCTTCCACCTCGACCTCAACGGCCAGCACGGGCCGAAGTTCGACCAGGACCTCGTGTTCGGCCACGGCGACCTGCTGAGCGCGTTCGCCACCGTCGACCTGCTCGAGAACGGCTTCCCCTCCGGCGGCCCGCGCTACGAGGGCCCGCGGCACTTCGACTACAAGCCGCTGCGCACCGAGGACATGGACGGCGTCTGGCGCTCGGCCGCGGCCAACATGCGCACCTACCTGCTGCTCAAGGAGCGCGCGCTCGCCTTCCGCGCGGACCCGGAGGTGCAGGAGGCGCTGGCCGCCGCCCGCGTGCCCGAGCTCGCGCGGCCGACCCTCGGCGAGGGCGAGACGTACGAGCAGCTGCTGGCCGACCGGTCGGCGTTCGAGGAGTTCGACGTCGAGGCCGCCGCGGCGCGCGGTGCCGGCGCGGTCCGGCTCTCGCAGCTCGCGGTCGAGCACGCCCTCGGCGCCCGCTGACCCGGTGGCGCTCGTCGCGGGGGTCGACACGTCGACCCAGGCCTGCAAGGTCGTGGTCCGGGACGCCGGCACGGGCCGCCTGGTCCGCGAGGGCCGCGCCCCGCACCCCGACGGCACCGAGGTCGACCCCGCGGCCTGGGCGGCGGCGCTGGACGTCGCCGTCGCCCGGGCCGGCGGGCTGGACGACGTCGCCGCGGTCGCCGTGGGCGGCCAGCAGCACGGCATGGTCTGCCTGGACGCCGACGGCGCGGTGGTGCGCCCGGCGCTGCTGTGGAACGACACCCGCTCCGCGGGTGCGGCCACCGACCTGATCGAGGAGCTCGGCGGGGGCGAGGCGGGCCGGCGGGCGTGGGCCGAGGCCGTCGGGCTGGTGCCGGTCGCGTCGTTCACCGTCACCAAGCTGCGCTGGCTGGCCGAGCACGAGCCGGCGAACGCCGAACGGACCGCCGCCGTCTGCCTGCCGCACGACTGGCTGTCGTGGGTGCTCGCCGGGGAGCCGGGTCTCGGGGCGCTGGTGACCGACCGCGGCGACGCCAGCGGCACCGGGTACTGGTCGGCGGCGACGGGGGAGTACCGGCCCGACCTGCTGCAGCGCGCTCTCGGCAGCACACCCGTCGTCCCGCGGGTCCTGGGCCCGGCCGAGGCCGCCGGGTCCACACCCTCCGGCGCGGTCCTCGGTCCCGGCACCGGGGACAACGCGGCCGCAGCCCTGGGCCTGGCCGCGGAGCCGGGTGACGTCGTCGTCTCGATCGGGACGTCGGGCGTGGTCTCCATGGTGTCCTCGACGCCGGTCGCCGACCCCTCGGGCACGGTGGCCGGGTTCGCCGACGCTACGGGCCACTTCCTGCCGCTGATCGCCACGCTCAACGCCGCCCGGGTGCTGGACGCGACCGCCCGGCTGGTCGGCGTCGACCACGACGAGCTGTCCCGGTTGGCGCTGTCGGCGCCGGCCGGCGCGGGCGGGCTGGTGCTGGTGCCGTACCTGGAGGGCGAGCGCACGCCGGACCGGCCGGCGTCGACCGGTGCGCTGCACGGGCTCACCCTCGGCACCGCGGAGCCGGCGCACCTGGCGCGGGCCGCGGTCGAGGGCCTGCTGTGCGGGCTGGCCGACGGCCTGGACGCCGTGGCCGCGGGCGGGACACCGGTCCGCCGGGTCCTGCTGGTCGGCGGCGGGGCCCGGTCGGCCGCGGTGCGGGCCCTCGCGCCGGCGGTTCTCGGGGTACCGGTGCTGGTGCCGCCGCCGGGGGAGTACGTCGCCGACGGCGCCGCGCGGCAGGCTGCGTGGGTGCTCGCCGGTGGGGACACCCCGCCCGAGTGGCCGCTGCCCGGCACGGAGGTGCACGAGGCCGATCCGCAGCCCGGCGTCCGCGCCCGCTACGCCGAGGCCCGCGACCTGACGCTCAGCAGAGTCTGAAACGGAGTCGCTCGAGAGCGGTTTCCGCACTCGAGCGACTCCGCTCAGCCGATCGGGAACAGCCCCCAGCTCCCGCTGACGGACTCGCCGGGGGCCAGCCGCAGCACGGCCTCGCCGGTGACGAAGGCGTTCGGCGGGCAGGTCATCGGCTCGACCGCCACGCCGCGGCGGCGTCCGTCCCCGGGGATCGTGTCGCCGGTGAACAGCTGCAGGTAGCCGTAGGTGCCGTCCATCCAGACGCCGGCGCCGGTGCCGTCGGGTCGGGTCAGCCGCACGACCGCCCGTCCGTCGGCGCCGCGCTCCAGGTCGGTGAAGCAGTCGTCCAGCCGCAGGTCGCCCAGCCGCCGCCCGCGCCGCAGGTCGGCGGGGGTGCCGGCCACCGGCTCCCGGCCGGTCGGGATCAGCCGCTCGTCGGTCGTCAGCCGGGTGGCGGCGGGGCTGACGAGCGTGCAGTCGTCGACGTGCAGGTCGGCCCCGGCGGCGAGGTAGGGGTGGTGACCCTCGCCGTAGGGCAGCGGGACGTCGCCCTCGTTCGTCGCCGTCGGCGTGATCCGCAGGCCCTCGCCCGTCAGCTCGTAGGCGATCCGCAGGCGCAGCGCGAACGGGTAGCCCGGTTGGGGGTGCAGCAGGTACCCGAGCTCCAGGCGGTCGGGACCGCGGTCGAGGACCGTCCAGGGCACGTGGTTCACCAGCCCGTGGATGGCGGTGGCCCGGTCGGGCTCGGTGAGGGCCAGCTGGTGCTCGACGCCGTCCCACGACCAGCGGCCGTCGGCGATGCGGTTCGGCCACGGGGCGAGCACCTCCCCGCGGCTGTAGCGGGGGATCTCGGTCTCGGCGTAGCCGTCGAGCAGCTCCCGGCCCGCGTGCCGGTAGGACCGCAGCCCCGCACCCACCTCGACCACCGTCACCTCGGCGGGGCCGGAGGTCAGGACGAACTGCTCACCGGTCGGGCGGACGGGCACACGGGCTCCTCGGGGGACGGCGCGGGGGACCCGGGGATCCTCCCTCAGCGGCCCTGGCGGGACCGGTAGCGCTCCGCCCGCCTGGCCGCGGCCTCCCGCCGGCGCTGCGAGGCGACCACCTCACGCTCGGCGGACAACCGGTCGCGGCCGGCCTGCGCGCTGCCGATCGGGTAGCCGGCCTTGCGGACCCGGTTCTCCACCGTCTCGGTCATGTACGCCAGCGAGAACGCCATCCCGAGGATGACGCCGATCAGCGACATGCCCAGCCGCAGCCCGAGCGGACCGGGGACGAAGACCACGATCAGCAGGACCGGCACCGCCAGCTGCACCAGCGTCCGGGCGGCGTGCCGCAGCACCCACGTGCCCGTGGTGACGTCGAACAGGACCCAGCTGCTGTGCCGCGCGGGGAGGCCGGTGCCGAGGGCGTAGCCCAGCCAGCGCAGCGGGTTCGGCCGCACGACCGGCTCGGCGGGCACCGGCGCCTCGGCGGGCCGGGTCACGAGGCCACCTCGGGCAGCGGGCGGGCGAGGGCGTCCACGGCGGCGGCGTTGACGCGGGTCAGCGCCCGCTGCAGCGCGAGCAGGTCCTCGACCGGCAGCCCCAGGGAGGCGACGATCCCGGCCGGGATCCGCTCGGCCCGCTCGCGCAGCGCCCGTCCGGTGTCGGTGAGGGCGATGGCCAGGTTCCGCTCGTCGCGGGGGTCCCGGTCCCGGCGCACGTAGCCGGCCGCCTCCAGCCGCTTGACCAGCGGGGAGAGCGTCCCGGGGTCCAGCTGCAGCAGCCGGCTCAGGTCCTTGAGCGCCAGGGGCCCGTGCTGCCACAGCGCCAGCATCACGAGGTACTGCGGGTGGGTGAGGCCCATCGGCTCGAGCCACGGGCGGTAGACCGAGACCACGGTCCGCGCCGCGACCGAGAGCGCGAAGCACACCTGCCGCTCCAGGGCCAGGGGGTCGTCGGCGGGCCCGGGACCCGGTGTCGACGTCATGCCACCGACGGTACGCCCTCCGTTGGTGCCCCAACCGTTGGTGCCCCTGTGATCCCGGTCCCGACAGGGCCGGTCCGATACTGACGCGGTGACCCCCCAGCTCTCCGCCGTCGTCCTGCCCGACCGGCACCCGGTGTCCACCTTCCTGGACGACGTCCGTGCCGCCGAGGCCGCCGGCGTCCGCACCGTGTGGACCTACGACCACCTCTCCTGGCCCCTGCTGCGGCAGAACCCCTGGTACGGCGCGGTGCCGCTGCTGGCCGCGGCGGCCGCCACCACGGAGCGGGTGCGGCTGGGCACGCTGGTCGCCTCGCCGAACTTCCGCCACCCGGTACCGTTCGCCAAGGAGCTGATGACGCTCGACCAGCTCTCCGGCGGCCGGCTCGAGCTGGGTGTCGGCGTCGGCACCGAGGGCCCGGACGCCCGGGTGCTCGGCGAGCCACCGCGCAGCCGCGCGGAGCGGACGGCCCGGTTCGCCGACTGGCTCGACCTGCTGGACCGGCTGCTGCGCGAACCGGTGACGACCGCTGCGGCGGGGGAGTACGCCGCCGTCGACGCCCACCAGATCCCCGGCTGCGTGCAGTCGCCGCGGGTGCCGTTCACGGTCGCGGCGACCGGCCCGCGGGCGCTGCGGCTGGCCGCGCGGTACGGCTCCGGCTGGGTCACCTACGGCCCCTTCGGGCCCGACGTCCCCGCGGAGGAGTGGCTGGCCGCGGTCGCCGCGCAGAGCCGGCGGCTGACCGCGACGCTCGCCGAGGAGGGGCGCACGGCGTCGGCGCTGCGACGCGTCGTCCTCGTCGGGGTCGAGGTGACCTGGCCGTTCGAGAGCGCCGAGCGCTACCGGGACACGGTGGGCCGGCTGGCCGAGGCCGGCATCGACGAGGTCGCCGTGCACTGGCCGCGCCCGGACGACGGCCGCGGCGTGCCCGCCGACCGCCTCGCGACGGTGGTGGAGACCCACACCCCGTGACCGGCCGCTTCCCCCGCTCGGTCTCCGGAGTGGGCGCCGAGCCCGACCCGCGTGCCAGTCTGGCGAACGAGCGCACCTTCCTCGCCTGGATCCGCACCGCCCTGGCGCTGGCGGCCGGCGGCGTGGCGCTCGAGGCCCTGGACCTCCCGGTCGCCGGGGGGCTCCGGCTGTCCGCCGCGGTGCTCCTCACCACCCTGGGCGCGGGGACGCCGGTGCTCGCCTGGTTCCGCTGGGCGGCGGTCGAGCGGGCGCTGCGGCTGCGGCAGCCGTTGCCGGCGTCCCTGCTGGGCCCGGTGGTGGCGGTCGGCGTCTCCGTCTCCGGGCTCCCTGGTGCTGATCGGCCTGGCGACGGCGTGACGGCGCCGGGCCGCCCGGTGCCCGCGCTGGAGGCGGCGGCGCAGGCGGAGCGCACCGCGCTGGCCTGGCAGCGGACGGCGCTGGGCGCAGCCGCCGGCGCGGTGGTCGCCGCCCGGCTCGCGGCGCCGTCGGGCGGGCCGGTCGCCGCCGTGCTCCTGGCCGCCGGCGGAGCGGTCGGCGCGCTGCTCTGGCGGGTCGCCCGGCGGCGCTACCGCGACGCGACCGGTGCGCTGGCCGCGGCCGACGGGGGCGGGGTCCCCGGGCCGGGACTCCCGGCGGCGCTGCTCGCCGGGTTCGTGGCGCTCGTCGGCCTGGCCGGGTTGCTGTACGTCGCTCTCGGTTGACGACCGGCCGACTCCGGAACACGACCGCCCCGAACCCTCCCGGAAGGGGCCGCGCGCGCGTAGCGTCGGCCGGGTGAGCGCGCCCCGGCACCTCGGCTCCCCGACCGGCCTGCGGCCGGGGGACCACGCCTGCTGGACGTACGCCGACCCCGCCGAGCTCGCGGCCGCGGTGCTGCCCTACCTCGACGAGGGACGACGTCGCGGCGAGCAGCTGCTGCTGGTCGGGGAGTCCCGGGCGGTGCTGGTCGAGGCGCTCGCCGGGCTGCCCGACCGGGACCGGCTGCTGGAGAGCGGCCAGCTCGAGGTGCGGACGACGGCGGAGGGCTACGCCACCGACACCGCGTTCTCGCCGGCCGAGCAGGTGGAGCACTACCGCGAGCTCACCCGGGCGGCCGTGGACCGCGGGCGCACCGGTCTGCGGGTCGCCGCGGACGTGAGCCCGCTGGCGCGCCAGGACCTGCACCACCTGTACGCCTACGAGCAGGCGGCCGACGTCCTCATGGGCGAGGTGCCCATGACGGCGCTGTGCCTGTACGACGCCTCGCTCGGCGTCGACGTCCTCGGTCCGGTCGTCGTCCTGCACCCGGACCAGCACCACGGGAGGCGTCCGCCGCTCGCCCACCTCTCCGGCCGCGGTCGCTCACTGGCCCTCCGGGGCGAGGTGGACCTCACCGAGGCCGCGCACGTGGCCCGGGCGCTGCTCGACGTGGCCGGTTCCCGTCCGGGCGTCCTGGACCTCGACCTGACCGACCTGACCTTCCTCGACGTCGCCGGTGCCCGGGCCCTGGCCCGCACGGTGGCGGAGCTGGCCGGGCGCGGGGTGGTCGTGCGGCTGGTCGGGGCGCAGCGGTCGCCGGCCCGGTGCCTGGCCCTGTTCGGACTGAACGCCGAGCCGGCGTGAGCAGGGTCCGGCCGACCGGCGCCTGGGACGGCACCCGGCTCGCGCACGAGGGCTTCGTGTTCGGCACCGACCACGAGCTGGTCCACCGGGTCGTCCCCTTCGTCCTGGAGGGGTTCTCCCGCGGTGAGCCGGTGCTGGTCGTGGCCGGTGAGCGGGTGCGCAGCCTGCTGGCCGCCCACCTGGGCGCCGACCTCGGCCGGCTCGACGTCTTCGCCGCCGCGGAGACCTGGTGGCGGGGCGGGCACGGCACGCTGGAGGCCTACGACACCGACCTCCGGGCGCTGCGCGCGTCGGCGGCGAGCTGGCGGCTGGCGGCCGAGCCGGTGTGGCTCGCCGAGGACCAGGGTCGGGAGTGGAGCCGCTTCGAGGCGGTGGCCAACCGCTGCTACGACGACATGCCGTACTACAGCCTCTGCCTGCACGACCGGCGCCGGCTCCCGGAGCCGGTCCTGGACGCCGTGGCCCGGACCCACCCGCTGACCTGGGGGGCCGGGGCCCCGGTCGAGCAGGCCGGCTACGAGGACCCGGTGGCCTTCCTCCGGTCGGCCCAGCCGGCGTGGGGGCCCCGCCCGGCGGACGCCGCGGTGCACCTGGTGACCAGCCCGTGGGAGGCCCGCCGCACCATCTGCGCGGCGGTGCCCGACGACCGGCGGGCACGGGTCGGCGACGTCGTCCTCGCCGGTCACGAGGTCGTGCAGAACGCGCTCGCGGTGGCCGCGTTCGCCGAGCTGGCGACCTGGACCGACGGCGACACCTTCGTCGTGGAGGTGGCCGACTCCGGCCCCGGCCTCGCCGACGAGACGCTCGGCTACGTCCCGCCCGGCCCGGGCGACGGGCCGCACGGGATGTGGCTGGCCTGGAGGCTGGCCGACGACGCCGCCCTCGTCACCGGCCCGTCGGGCACGACGGTCCGGCTGTTCTTCGGCCCCTGAGCCCGCGTGCTGTCGGGACTGCCGGCATGGGGTAGGCAGGACACGGCAGCAGCGTGCCCCGCTCGGGGCCGGACAGGAGGTGGCCGGTGGACCGGGAGCAGTGGAGCCGTGTGGTGGAGGCCGCGACGCGCGCGCCGTCGATCCACAACACGCAGCCGTGGTCGTTCACCGTGGCCGGGGACCGCCTCGACGTCCGCACCGACCCCTCGCGGGCGCTGCACGCCCTCGACCGCAGCGGTCGCCAGCGGGTGATCAGCTGCGGCGTCGCGGTGGAGTTCGCGCTCGTCGCGCTGCGCGCCGCCGGCGCCGAGGTGGCGGTCGAGCTGCTGCCCGACCCGGCCGACGGCGACCTCCTGGCCACGATGACCGTCACCGGGTCCGCCGACCCCACCGACGAGGACCGGGCCCTGGGCGCGGCGATCGCCAGCCGGCACACCGAGCGGGCGCCGTTCCGGCCGGAGGCGGTGCCGGCCGAGGTGCTCGACGACCTGCAGCGTGCGGCGGCCACCTTCTCCGTGTGGCTGAAGCCGGTCAGCGGGACCGACGAGGAGGTCGCGACCGCCTTCCTCGTCTCCCGGGCCGAGGAGATGGAGCAGGGCGAGCCGGACTACGTGGCCGAGCTCCAGCAGTGGCTGCGCACCGACCCGGCCGCGGTCGACGGGATCCCGGTGGCCGCCGTCCCCGAGGACGACCCGGCGGCCCGTCCCTCGAACTGGCTGGTCCGCGACTTCGTCGTCGGCTCCCGGCCGGCCGGCCGGTCCCCGTTCCACAACCCGGCCGACCCCGACGCGCCGCCGCCGGAGGTCGAGCGGCCGGCCGTCGTGCTGATGGGCACCGACAACGACGACACCATGGCCTGGCTCACCGCCGGGCGGGCGCTGGGCCAGGTGCTGCTGCGGGCCACCGTCGCGGGGCTCGCCGCCTCGCCGCTCACCCAGGCGCTGGACTGGCCGGCCACCCGCGCGCAGCTGCGCGGCCGGCTGTCCCTGATCGGGCACCCGCAGATGCTGCTGCGGCTGGGCTACCCGAGCAGCGACCGCACGCCGTCGACCAACCGCCGTCCCGTCGCCGAGGTGCTCACCTTCAGCGGATGAGGGGGTCGACGCCGTCGACCGTGCCGGCGGTGGAGAGGACTGCGAGGCGGGCGAACAGCTCCTCGGCGTACCAGCCCTCCGTCGCGGTCCGGGTGACGACGGCGGCGTGCGGCGCCCGGTCGTAGGCGAAGGCGTTGAGCGCCGCGCCGGACTCCCAGACGCTGAAGGTCCCCTGGAGCCCGAGCGGGGCCTCGCCGATGCCCAGCGCCATCCGAAGACCGGGGGAGCGGTGCAGGTCGGCCGAGACCGGGGGCACCGCGGACCAGAAGCGCACCGCCTTGCGGGTCACCAGCCGGGCCCGGGTGACCGCGGCGACGGGCCCGTCCCACCGGGTGGGCGTCGGCCGGCCGAACGGCTCGCGGCGGGACCACAGACCGCGGGCGGTGAGCGGCCGCAGCCGGGCCGACCACTCCTCGTCGGCGAACCGCCGCCAGCCGTCGACCACGGGGACGGAGGCCGCCGCCGCCTCGTCGTCCCACACCGCGAGCAGGCCCCAGCGCCGCGGGTCGGCGTCGCGCACCGTGAAGCTGCGCCCGCTGCCGGTACCCAGGAGCTTGGCGAACCGCAGGCCGGGGGCGCGGCGGATCCGCGGCCGGTCGGCGGCCATGTGCGCCAGCGCCCGGGGGACGCCCGCGCCGGAGACGCCCCACAGGTGCAGGGTGACGAGGAGCCCGCCGGGCGCTGACGTGCTCAGGGGTCGCAGCTCACGAGGGCCTCGCGCAGCTCGTAGCTCTCGATGCCGTCGTTCCAGGTCATCGTCGGCGGCTGGACCAGGCGGAGGCCGGGCAGCGCGAAGAGCCGGTCGAGGAAGACCCGGCTCTCGTGCATGGCCACCTGAGCCCCCGGGCAGCGGTGGCTGCCGTCGCCGAAGCTCATGTAGGCGCCCACCATCCGGACCCGCTCCGCGCGGTCGGGGTCGAGGGCGAAGGGGCAGTCGCCGACGGTGGCCTCGTCGACGTTGGCGTCGCGGATGCTCAGCGCCAGCACCTCGCCCTTCGACGCCGCGCCGAGGGGGAGCTCGACGTCCTCGGTGGCCTTGCGGTGCAGCATCGCGGCGACCGGCTCGATGCGGAGGATCTCCTCGAGGACCGCCAGCTGGTCCGCCTCGTCCCCGGCGACGAACCGGGCGCGCAGCGCGTCGTCGTCGAACAGGTGCCACGCCGCCATCACGATGAACTCGCGGGTGGTGACCATGCCGGCCACGGCGTAGGTCATGCACTCCACGAGGATCTGCTGGATCGAGTACTCCTCGTCCAGCAGGTGCGAGATGACGTCCTCGCGGCGCTCCGTGCGCCGGGCACGGACGGCGGGCAGGACGTCGCGGACGAGGAAGTTCACCGCGTGCGCCGCGACGACGCCCTGCACGAGGGTCCGCCGCAGGCCGGTGTACTCGCCCAGCCGGGTACCGAGCAGGCTCCGCTTGATCCGCTTCGCCATGCCCTGCTGGTCGCTGTCGGTCAGGCCGACGATCTCGGCCGCGACGGCCACGGTCATCCGGAAGCTCACCGCGTCCAGCGCCCCGCCCCCGGCCGCCCGCAGCTCCGCCATGAGCTCGTCGGCGGTCCGCTCCATGACGGCGCGGTGCCGGGTCGCGATCACCTTCGGCGTGAAGTAGCGGGCGATCGCGGTGCGCCGGCGGCGGTGCGTCTCGCCCTCGAGGAAGAACACCGAGCTCTGCGTGAGGTCGTTGCGGGCCTCGTCGAAGCCCGCACCGGCCTGGCGCATCGCGGAGCTGCGCAGCACCGCGCGGGCCTGCTCGAACGAGCGGACGACCGTCGCCCCCGGCTGCGGCCGGACGTTGGCCGCGGCCAGGGACGCGGACTTGCGGTCGTCACGCCCGCCGTGGACCGGGCAGCCCGTCGCCTGCTCCGTGGTCATCGCGGGCTCAGAGCGGGTCGACCGAGTCGGCCTGCATCCCCCGCTGGCCGCGACTGGCCTCGAACTCGACGCGCTGGCCCTCCTGCAGCTCGCGGTAGCCGCCGCGGTCGGGGATCGCGGAGAAGTGCACGAACACGTCGTCGCCGCCGTCGTCGGGGGTGATGAACCCGAAGCCCTTCTCGGCGTTGAACCAGTTCACCGTGCCCTGGCCGCGGTTGCCGCCCCCGCCGCCGCTGCGCCGCGCGGGCCGCTCGTCGCGACCGCCGCGTGCGGGGCCGCCCCGCTCGGGACGCCCGCCCCGGCCGCCGCCCCCGCCGCCGACCACCTGGACGGCGTCGGCCTGCATGCCTCGCTGGCCGCGGACCGGCTCGTACTCGACCCGCTGGCCCTCCTCGAGGGAGCGGAAGCCGCCGGAGTCGATGGCGGAGAAGTGCACGAAGACGTCGTCGCCGCCGTCGTCGGGGGCGATGAAGCCGAAGCCCTTGTCGGCGTCGAAGCGCGCCACGGTGCCCTGCACCCGGCCGCCCCCGCCGTAGCCGCCGCGGCCGCCGCCCTGCTGGCCGCCCCGCTCGGGGCGTCCGCCGCGGGACCCGCCACCTCCGCCGCCGACGACGCGCACGCCCTCGGCCTGCATGCCGCGCTGGCCCCGGACGGCGTCGAACTCGACGCGCTGGCCCTCCTGCAGCTCGCGGTAGCCGGCCTCGTCGATCGCCGAGTAGTGCACGAAGACGTCGTCGCCGCCGTCGTCGGGCTCGATGAACCCGAAGCCCTTCTCGGCGTTGAACCGGGCCACGGTGCCCTGCGACCGGCCGCCGGCGCTCCGGCCGGGACCACGCTCGTCGCGCCCGCCGCGGTCGTTGCGGTCACGGCGCTCGCCGCCGCGCTCCTGGCGGCCGCCGCCACCGCCCCCGCCGCCGAGCGAGCGGACCCGGTCGGCCTGCGGGCCGCGCTGGCCCTGGCTGGCCTCGTACTCCACCCGCTCGCCCTCGTCGAGGCTGCGGAAGCCGCCCGACGCCTCGATGGCCGAGAAGTGGACGAACACGTCGTCCCCACCGTCCTCGGGCGCGATGAACCCGAAGCCCTTCTCGGCGTTGAACCACGTGACCGTGCCCTGCGGCATCCCTGCGCTCCTGCTCTCCGACTGACCTCACGGGTGTCCTACCCCGGCCCGCGGCCGGGTGCACCCGGGAACGACGGTGCCAGGTCGGTGCAACCCCGTCGACGGCGGGCCCGTCCTCAGCCGGTCGGGCGGGTCCGGACGAGGTTCATCGCGACCATGGACAGCACCACCGTCCCGGCGCCGTCGACCAGCTGGATGCGGGTGCGCAGCAGCCCCCGGTTGGGCTTGCTGCGGGAGACACGGGCCTCGGTGACGGTGGTGCGCAGCGTCAGCTCGTCGCCGGGGCGCACCGGCGCCAGCCAGCGCAGCTCGTCCACCCCGGGCGAGCCCAGGCTGGAGACCGGCGACAGGTACTCGGTGGCGAGCAGGCGCATCATCAGCGCGCAGGTGTGCCAGCCGCTGGCGATCAGGCCGCCGAACGGGCTCGCCGCCGCGGCCTCGGCGTCGACGTGGAAGGGCTGCGGGTCGAACCGTCGACCGAAGTCGACGACGTCGTCCTCGGCGACCGTGAGAGGGCCGTACTCGCCCGTCGTCCCGACCGGGTAGTCCTCGAACCAGCGCTCGCTCACCCGGCCGACGCTAGCCCGCCGGGCAGACTCGGGCCGTGCCGCACCACAAGCCGCTGCCCGACGTGGTGGCACCGGGCCTCGACGTGCTGTTCTGCGGGATCAACCCGTCGCTGCGCTCGGCCGAGGTGGGTCACCACTTCGCCCGGCCCGGGAACCGGTTCTGGCCGGCGATCCACCTCGCGGGGCTGACCCCGCGCCGGCTCAGCCCGGACGAGGACGGCGAGCTGCTCCGCTACGGGCTGGGGTCGACCAACATCGTGGACCGCCCGACTCGCACCGCGGCCGAGCTGTCGACCGAGGAGCTGCGGGCGGGGCTGGGTGCGCTCGCCGACCTGGTGGGCGAGTACCGGCCGCGGGTCCTCGCCGTCCTCGGTGTCACCGCCTGGCGGCTGGCGACCGGCCGCCCGAGGGCGTCGCTCGGCCGCCAGCCCCAGCCGCTCGGCGGGGCCGACACCTGGGTGGTGCCGAACCCGAGCGGGCTCAACGCCCACCACCAGCTGCCCGACCTCGCCCGCTGGTACGCGGCTCTGCGGGGCTAGCCCCTCGCGGCGGCGATCGCCTCGGCGAGCCGGCGCACGCCCTCGTCGACCACGTCGGCGGTCACGCCCGAGTAGGCGAGCCGGAAGGCGTTCTCGCCGCCCTCGAGGAGGAAGTCCGTGCCCGGCACGATCGTCACCCCGCGGGCCGTGGCCTCGCGCACGATCGCCGCGACGTCGTGGCCCTCGTCCTCCGGCAGGCTGACCCACAGGAAGTAGCCGCCCTCGGGACGGCGGAACGTCGCCTGCGGCAGGTGCCGGCGCAGCGCCTCGTCGAGGACGCCGACCCGCTCGGCCAGCGCCGTCTTCACGCGCTCCAGCGCCGCGGGGAACCGGTCGCCGGTCACGTACTGGTAGACGGTGCCCTGGGCGACCATGTTCGGCGCGATGTAGGTGTTGGTCGCCCGCACGCGGATGCGGTCGATGACCTCGGGCGGGCCGACCAGGTACCCGACGCGGATGCCCGGGCAGACGGTCTTGGAGAACGAGCAGGCGTAGACGACCCGCCGGCTGTCGGCGCCGCCGTCGAGCTCGAGCATCCGCGGCAGCGGCTCGCCGGTGAAGCGGACGTCGACGTACGGGTCGTCCTCGAACAGCAGGAAGTCGTACTCGTGGGCCAGGGCCAGCAGCCGCTCCCGCTTGGCCAGCGACAGCGTGTACCCGGCCGGGTTCTGGAAGTTCGGGATGACGTGCGCGAGCGCCGGGCGCAGGCCGCCGGCCAGGAGGGCCTCGACCTCGTCGACGTCGATGCCGTCCTCCTGCAGCGTCACCAGGTGCACCTCGCCGCCCCGCTGGCGCAGGCCGAGCAGGGTGCGGTCGTAGGTGGGCCGCTCGGTGATCACGGCGGTGCCCGGCTTCACGTACTCGTCGAAGAGGAACGCATCGGCCTGCATCGAGCCGTTGGTGACCAGCACGTGGTCCTCGGGCACCTGGTGCTTCTGGGCGATCCAGCGGCGCAGCGGCACGTAGCCGATCGCCGTGCCGTAGCCGGTGACGCCCGCGGGGTCGTTGTCGAAGGCGGCGACGGCGGCCTGCTTGAGGCCCTCGACGTCCACGATGTCGGTGGAGGGGGCGCCCCGCGCGAAGGAGATCGCCGCGGGCGGCGTCGGGCGCTGCGTCTGGCCGGTGTCGGAGTCGGTCGGCGAGTGCGTCACACCGGTGATCCTGCCGTGCGCGCGGCGGGCGCGTCCTCCGGGTTCCGGGGAGGCGGGGCGGCGGGCCTCGGGGGCTGCGAGCCGACCAGCACCCCGGCGACGACGAGCACGCCGCAGGCCAGCTCGATCGGCGGGGTCGCCTCGCCGAACAGCAGCCACGCCGAGCTCGTCCCGACCACCGGCACCAGCATCGAGAAGGGCGCGACCACGCCCGAGGGGTGCCGGCTCATCAGCGCCGTCCAGATGCCGGAGCCGCCGATGGTGGCGACGACGACGGTGAACGCCAGGCCGGCGAGGGCGAGCAGGCCCTCGCGGGAACCCAGCCCGGTCAGCGAGTCCCCGACACGGCCCGGACCCTCGACGAGCAGCGCGACCGCGAGCATCGGCAGCGGCGGGACGGTCGTCATCCAGAGCATCAGCCGGAACGGCCGGGCCGGGCGGGCCTGCCGGTTGCACAGGTTGCCCAGCGCCCAGCCGAGGCCGCCGCAGAGCGTGAGGAGGACCGGCAGCAGCGTCGCCCCGCCGTCCAGCCCTGCGCGGTGGACGGCGATGCCGCCCAGGCCGGCCACCGCGACGGCGATGCCGGCGAGCCGGCGGGCGCTCAGCCGCTCGTGCAGCAGGAGCCCGGCGAGGACGACGGTGAACGGCGCCGAGGACTGCAGCACGAGCGAGGCGAGGCCGGTCGGCATGCCGACGTCCATGGCGGCGTAGAGGAAGACGAACTGCAGCACGCCGAAGCCGACGCCGTAGCCGATCAGCCAGCGCAGCGGCACCTCGGGACGGGGCACGAGCAGCACGGTCGGGACGGCGATGACGGCGAACCGTAGGGCGACGAGGAAGAAGGGCGGGAAGTGCTCCAGCGACAGGTGGATCGCCGGGAAGTTCAGCCCCCAGACGACGGCCACGAGCAGCGCGAGGAGACGGTCGCGGATCGGCACGGGTCGAGCGTGCGAGCCCTGTCCGTGCAGCACCAGCGAATTGAGGTGACATGTCGTTGTAGCGTCGCTTCATGGATCTCCGGGCGCTCGAGACGCTGCGTGCGGTGCGCACCCAGGGCGGGGTCAGCGCCGCGGCGACCGTGCTGCACCTGACGCCCTCGGCGGTGTCGCAGCAGCTGGCCGCGCTGAGCCGCGACGCCGGGGTGCCGCTCACCGAGCGGATCGGCCGCGGGCTGCGGCTGACCGCCGCGGGGGAGGCGCTGGCCGATGCGGCGGTCGACGTCGCGGTGGCGGTGGAGCGGGCGCGGGCGGCGTGCGCGGTGTTCCTCGACCGGCCGGAGGGCACCGTGTCGGTGTCTGCGTTCCAGAGCGGCGCGCAGCTGCTGCTCCCGGGCCTGCTCACGCGGGTCGCCGCGCTCGGCGGCATCACCCTGGAGTGCTCGGACGAGGACGTCGCCCAGTCCGAGTTCGCCGGGCTGACCGACCGGGTGGACGTGGTCGTCGCCCACCGGCCCGACGGCGGCGCGGGGTGGCCGGGGGAGGGATCACGGCTGCGCGTCGTCCCGCTGCTGCGCGAGCCGCTGGACCTCGCGGTCGCCGCCGACCACCAGCTGGCCGACCGGGACGCCGTCCGGCCGGAGGACCTGGTCGGCGAGGAGTGGATCGCCGTCCGCCAGGGGTTCCCGGTCGCCGCGGTGCTGGACGCCGTCGCCGCGGCCTCGGGGTCCCCGCCGCGGATCACCCAGCGGATCAACGACTTCTCCGTGGTGGAGGCACTGGTCGCGGCCGGCCACGGCGTCTCGCTGCTGCCCCGCCACACCGGCGGCACGCATCCCGGGGTGCGACTGCTCCCGGTGCGGGGAGTGCGGGCCGGCCGGCGGGTGGAGGCGCTGCTGCGGGCCGACGTCGCCGAGCGCGTGGTGGTGCGGCGGGTGCTCGACGAGCTCGTCGCCGAGGCCGGCCGGTTCGGGTCGCCGGCCTAGGGCGCCAGCTTCTCCGGGTCGACCTGCAGGTAGAGCCGCGTCACCAGCCCGTCCCGGACGGCGAGGTCGATCGTGCTCAGCACCGTGTCGCCGAGGCGGATGACGATGCCGCTGCGCCCGTTCACCGGCTCGACGGTGGCCTCCGGGTCGACGCCGAGGAGCCGGCGCTGGGTGGTCATGACGCCGAGCAGGTAGCGGGCCACGGTCGCGGCACCGACCACCGGCCGGCGGGCGACCCGCACGTGCACGCCGCCGTCGGCGACGGAGGTGACGTCCGGGTCGAGCAGACCCACCAGGCGGTCGAGGTCGCCGCCGCGGCAGGCGTCGAGGAAGGCGCGGACCACCCGGTCCCGCTCGGCGTCCGCCACGTCGTAGCGCCGCTCCTCCCGCACGTGCCGCCGGGCCGACGTCGCCAGCTGGCGGCAGGCCGCCGGCGTCCGGCCGACGACCTCGGCGATCTCGGCGAAGGACACGCCGAAGACGTCGTGCAGCAGGAAGCTGACCCGCTCCGCCGGGGACAGCCGCTCCAGCGCGACGAGGAAGGCGAAGCTGACCGTGTCGTCGAGGGTGACGACGTCGGCCGGGTCGGGCGGGCCGGCGGGTGCCAGGGGATCGGACAGCCGGGGCTCGGGCAGCCAGACACCGGCGGTCTGCTCCCGGCGGGCCCGGGCCGAGCGCAACTGGTCCAGGCAGAGCCGGCTGACCACCGTCGTCAGCCAGGCGAGGGGCTCGCGGACCGCCGCGCGCTCGGCCTCCGGGAGCCGGTGCCAGCGCAGCACGGCCTCGGCGACGACGTCCTCCGCGTCGTGCGTGGAGCCGAGCATCCGGTAGGCGATGCCCCGGAGCCGGTCCTGGTCGGCGGCGGTGACCTCCGGCGCGGCGGTCACGCCGCCGTCCCGGTGCGCGGTCCGCGCGGCCACCGGTAGGCGCCGGGTCGCGTCCGCTCGGCCGCGGGCCCGCTGACCACCAGCCGGAGGATCTGCTCCTTGACGAGGGCGGCGGGGCGGCCCCCGAGGTGCAGCCGCCGCGGGCGGTCGTCGGCCCGCACGACCTGCAGGTAGGCCCGGCGGCGGCCGAGGCTCAGGCACTGCGCGGCGAAGCCGATCGACACCGGCGCCGCGGCCCGGCCGCGCAGCCGGGCGAGCACCGTGGCGGCGGCGGTCGCACCGAGCGGCAGCGCGGCCGCGCAGCTCATCCGCAGGTGCGCCCCGGCGGGGTCGTCCACCACGACGGCGTCCCCGGCGCCGATCACGCGGAGGTCGCCGGTGCAGGTGAGGGACGCGTCGACGCGCAGCCGGCCGGCCTCGTCGACGGGCAGCCCGCTGTCGCGCGCCAGCGGGGGGACGGCGAACGAGGTGGCCAGCAGGCAGACGTCGAAGGCCTCGACCGAGCCGTCGGCGAGCACCGCCTTGCCCTCCTCCAGCGCCGCGACCGGGGTCTGCTCGCGGACGTCGACGCGCAGGCGGCGCAGCGAGCGGAGCAGCGACCGGCGGGCCGCGGGCCGCAAGGCCGGGACGAGCGGCCCGGCGCAGAGCAGGGTCACCCGCGCGTCGGGGTGCTGCTCGGCGACCTCGGCGGCGGCCTCGACGCCGGTGAACCCGCCGCCGACGACGGTCACCCGGACGCCATCGCCGGTCGCGGCGATCGCCTCGGCGGCGGCGCGGGCGCCCTCCAGGTCGGCCAGGGCGAACCCGTGCTCGCGCGCGCCGGGGAACGGGATCGCGGCGGTGCTGCCGACCGCGTACACGACGGTGTCGGCCGCCAGTTCGCGGACGCCGGCGGCCGTGGCGACGCGCACGATGCCGGCGGCGGGATCGATGCGCTCGGCGCTGCCGACCACCAGGACGGCGTCGGGGTGCAGCAGCTCGGCCAGGGGGCGCGTGACGCTCGCGCGCGAGCCGGCCGC
The DNA here is from genome assembly GCF_003319125.1 of Blastococcus sp. TF02A-26. GTDB lineage: Bacteria > Actinomycetota > Actinomycetes > Mycobacteriales > Geodermatophilaceae > Trujillonella. The sequence continues at coordinate 47,135 of NZ_QOHG01000015.1, forward strand.
CAGCTGGTGCAGCCGCACCCGCTCGACGAGGTCGGGCCGGGCGTTCACCACGGTGACGGAGACGCGCGGGCGCTCGTCGGCCGTGAGCGAGCCGAGCAGGCGGTTGGTGGCGATCAGGCCGGCGTAGCCGGCGCCGACGACGACGACGCGGTGGACGTCGGGGGCGTGCGGTGCGGTCATGGGGTTCCTCCTCCTCAGGGCCTCTCGTCTCCCTGACGGAGCAGGCGGGCGATGTGTGAGGAGGATGGTCGCGTGCCGCGCCTCCTCGTCGTCCACCACACCCCGTCACCGGCGCTCCAGGCCGTGCTGGAGGCGGTCCGGGAGGGCGTCGCGATGGTGGAGGAGGTCGAGCCGACCGTGCGCCCGGCGCTGTCCGCCGGCGCGGCCGACCTGCTCGCGGCGGACGGCGTCCTGCTCGGGACGCCGGCCAACATCGGCTACATGTCGGGAGCGCTCAAGCACTTCTTCGACACCGTCTACTACCCGTGCCTCGACGCGACCGTGGGCCTGCCGTTCGGCGTGTACGTGCACGGCAACGACGACACCGCCGGTGCGCTGAAGAGCATCGCCACGGTGACCGGGGCCCTGCGCTGGAAACAGGTCGCCGCTCCGCTGAGCCTGACCGGGGCTCCCGGACCGGCCGACCTCGAGGCGGTCCGGGAGCTCGCGGCGACGGTCGCGGTCAGCCTCTGACCGTGGCTCCCCGGCCGCTCGGGCTCTGCCCACCATCGTGGGCAGAGCCCGAGGGTCCTCGCCGACCCCCCGCCTGGAGGCCCTGCCGGTGGTGCCGGGCGACTCCCCGAAGTCCGACGCCGACCCGGTCACCCGATCCGCCCGCGCGCATCAGCCCCTGACCGGCTCGCGCTCGGAGACCTGCCGCAGGCGATCCGCGTCGGCGGCGAGGCCGCGGCGCAGCATGCGCGTGAGCAGTGGCCGGAGCAGTCGCTGGGCGCCCGTGGGGGACACCCGCAACCGGAGCTCGAGCCGGCTCCGTCCGCCGCTCAGCGGGACGACGTCGCGGCTGCCGGAGGCCTCCACCCCGCTCGTCGTCCGCCAGGAGAACCGGCGGCCGGGCTCCACCGAGGTGACGACCCCGGTGTTTCGCCACGTCCGGCCCGCCATGTGCAGCTCCTCGGCGGTGGTGGTGCCCTCGACGACCGGCCCCGCGGTGCTGGGCGCCATGGTCACGACGCCGGTCCGCCACTCGGGGTCGCGGGCGTAGTCGGCGACGAGCCGCCACACCTCGTCGGCGGGCCGGTCGACCTCCACGGCCGCGGTCAGCTCGATCGCGCTCACCGTGCCACCCCGGCCGGCGCCGCCAGGGCCGTCAGCAGCGCGGCCGTGTCCAGATAGGCCTCGAACCGGGTGACCCGGCCGTCGGCGAGCGTGAAGACGTGCACCTCGGGGAGGTCGAACGGTGCTCCGGTCGCGCGCACCACGCCGCGGGTGCGGCCGACCTGGACCACGTGGCCGGCGGCGTCGGCGAACAGCCGCTCGGTCACCGGGTGCGAGTCCAGGTGGCTGGTCAGCGTGCCGAGGAAGGTGCCCAACCCCTCGTGGCCCGTGTGGATGCCGCCCCACGGCAGCACCGGGGACTGGACGACCGTCCCGGTCGCGTCGAACAGCGCCATGATCCGGGGCACGTCGGCGCGCGCGAACGCGTCGTACACCTCCCGCACCACCGCCAGGTCCTGCTGCGCCTGCTCCATCGCTGCTCCTCCTCGTCGGATCGGGGAGACCAGGCTCGCGCGGGCGGCGGTGCGCCCGCGTGGACGTTCCTGCGGTCGGGGAGGACGTCCCTGCGGTCAGCGTCCGCGGAGGGCGGCGGGGGTCGCGCCGAGCGCACGGCGGACGTGGCGGGTCAGGTGGCTGGCGTCGGCGAAGCCGCAGCGGGCGGCGACCGCCGACACCGGCAGGTCGGTCCCGGTCAACAGCTCACGGGCGCGGGCCACCCGGCGGCCGAGCACGTACTGGTGCGGGCTGGCGCCGGTGGCCGCGCGGAACAGGCGGCTGAAGTGGAACTCGCTCACGTGCGCCAGCGCGGCGAGCTCGGCCACGGTCATCGGGAGGTCGAGGTGGTCCTCGACGTGTCGGGTGACGCGGGCCAGCTGACCGCGGGACAGAGCGGCCGGCGGCCGGATGGTGGGCGACGCGGAGGTGTGGTCCCGCGCCAGCGCCGAGACCAGGGCGGTCGCCAGTGCCTCGAGCGCGAGCCGGCCCAGGTCGCTGCGGTCGGCGAGGCCGGCGTGCAGCAGTCCGCCGAGCGGGGAGACCGTGGGGGAGCGGGCGCCGACGGCCGGCAGCAGCTCGATGCGCCGGCCGGCGGTGACCTCCTCCACCAGGTCCGGGGCGACGGCGACCACCAGCGAGGACACCGGCTGCAGGCCGCCGTCGCGGCTGCGGACGGCGAACGGCATGCCGGCGGGGACGACGGCGACGTCCCCGGGGAGACCGGGCGTGTGGTGCTCGGCGTCGCCGAGGGTCTCGACCAGCCGGTAGGGCCGGCCGACGTTGACGTAGACGCGGTGCTCGGCGTCGGGTGGGACGACGCTTTCCGCCATCGGCCCGGCCACGGAGCGGACCGCGAGACCCGGGCGGAGGACGAGTGCCTCCGGTGGTGCCGTCATCGTCGTCCTCCCGTCGCGTCGGGGGGCATGATCCGCCGTCCGGGTGACCGCGTCGACGGAGATCCGCGCGGTGCTCAGCCGGATCGGGCACTCTGCCCGGGTGGCCACCTTCGCGGAGCGCATGCGGGAGGCGCCGCCACGTGTCCAGGAGCTGCTCGGCCGCGCGCTCGTCGTGGTCGTCGTCTTCTCCCTCACCACGCCCGCCGAGTGGCTCGTCCCGGTCGCTCGCACGGCGCTGGGTCGGCGCGGGGTCTCCGTGGGGCCGCCCGTCACGGCGTTGCTCGCCGTCGCCGCAGCGCTGGAGATGGCGAACCGACCCGACCGCGACCCGGACCCCGGTCCGGTGCGGCGCGAGCCACGGAGCCGGTCCCGCTGGACGCGGTTGCGCGTGGACGCCGAGACCTACGTCGTCGCCGCGGTGCCGGCCGCCACGGCCCTGGTGCCCGGTCTCGTCCTGCTGCCGCGCCGGTCGCCCCTGTGGGGCTGGGCCGTGTCCGCGGCCGGCCGGCTGGCGGTCGGCCTGGTGCTCGGGCTGGACAACGAGCGGCGGAAGCGGCGCGAGCGAGCTCGGACCGCCGGGGACCGGCGCACGTCGTAGGGGTCCCACCCAGCGCAGGTCGTCCGACCGCACGGTGATGGTCAGCTCGAGGCGCGCCTCCTCGCGGTCCTGGCCCGGCTCGGGGGACGCCTCGCCGGCGACGTGGTCGAGGTGGTGGACGTACCGCTGCAGCCGCGTCGGCCCGGTCCGCTGCCCGATCGGGTGACGCCCGGCCCGCGGGTCAGGCGGCCGGGTGCCAGCCGAGCGCGGGACCGAGCCGCTGCGCGATGTCGGTGAGGATCTGCACGTAGTCGGCGTCGGCGAAGCTGAACGGCAGCGCGAACACCACCTCGTCCACCTCGCGGAAGCCGGCGTGGGCGTAGAGCTGCTCGGCGACCGACTCCGCCGGCCCGATGAGGTCGCGGGCGAACAGCATCCGGCCCGGGCCCTGCGGGGCGGTCGTCCGGGGCGTGCGGGCCTCGACGTAGGCCTCGTAGCGCGCCCGCTGCTCCGCCGTCGCGCTGTCGGTCGGGATCACGACGAGGCCCTGCGAGGCCCGCCCCGCCGGGTGCGCGGCGCGGAAGGCCCGGAGGTGCGCCGCCTGGAGGCCCGCGAAGTCGGCGGGGTCGACGCCCTCGACGTCCTCCGACCGCACCACGCTGCTGGTCAGCAGGTTCATCCCGTTCTCGCCCGCCCAGACCGCCGAGCGCAGCCCCGCGCCGCCGTACCACATGCGGGCCCGCAGCCCGGGCGAGTGCGGCTGCACCCGGTCGGAGAACTCCTCGACCACACCCTCCTTGCCGGAGAAGCTGCTGGCCGGCTCCCCGGCGACGAACCGCAGCAGTCGGAGCACCCGCTCGTAGGAGAGGTCCTCGACGTCGGCGGTGTCCGGGTAGAGCGCGGCCTTGACGTCGTCCCAGTGCATGGGCGGGCCGACGCTCACGCCGGGGTTGAGCCGCCCGCCGGAGAGGACGTCGACCGTCGCCCAGTCCTCGGCCAGGCGCAGCGGGTTCTCCCAGCCCAGCGGCGTCACCGCGGTGCCCAGCTCGATCCGGCGGGTCCGCTGGGTGGCCGCCGCCATGACCGCGACCGGTGAGGAGATGCCGTACTGCAGGTGGCGGTGCCGGAACCAGGCGCTGTCGAGGCCCAGCTGCTCGCCGAGCTCGACCACGCGCAGCGTCGTCTCGTGCCCGGCGGCGGGGTCGGCGGGGTCGAACGACCCGATGGTCAGGAAGCCCAGCTTCCGCAGCGGCGTGCCCGGCGACGGCATCGGCATCTCCTCGATCGGGTAGGTGAGGATTCAACCGGACCGGCATGCTGGAGACGACAGCGAGGGGGTGCCGCGTGGCCGAGGTCGTCGTCTTCCACTCCGTGCACGGCCGCACGCCCGGCCTGCTCGGGTTCGCCGAGACCGTCCGGGGCGCAGGCCACAGCGTGCACACGCCGGACCTGTTCGCGGGCCGGCAGTTCGCCGACCTGGCGGCCGGCGCCGCGCACGCCGCGGAGATCGGGTTCGACACGCTCGTCGAGCGGGGGCGGCGAGCGGTCGAGGAGCTCCCGACGGCCTGCGTCCACGCCGGCTTCTCGCTCGGCGTGCTGCCGGCCCAGGCGCTGGCGGCCGCCCGGCCCGGCGCCCGGGGCGCGCTGCGGTACTCCGGCTGCGTGCCCCCGGACGCGTTCGGGGACGGCGACCTCGACGCCGCCCGGGCGCTGGTCGCCGCCGCCGACGACGCCGAGCTGTTCCTCTACCCCGGGTCGGCTAGTAGTGGATGACGCCGCGGCTGCCGCCGCCGACGGCGATGGACTCGCCGGTGATGCCGGCGCTGCGCGGTGAGGCGAGGAAGGCCACGACGTCGGCCACCTCGGTGGCGGTGACCAGCCGGCCGATGCTGGTGCCGGCGGCCATCCGCCGGGCGGCCTCCGCCTCGTCGACGCCCTCGCGTGCCGCCCGGTCCGCGACGACCGAGGCGGTGCGCTCGGTGACCGTCGTCCCCGGGTGCACGCAGGTGACGGTGATCCCGGCCGGGCCGAGCTCGTCGGCGAGGTTCGCCGTCATCGCGGCCACGGCCACGTTGCGGACCGAGCCGACCAGCGAGCCGGTGCGCCGCGCGTTGAGGCCGCTGACGTTCACGATCCGGCCCCACCCGGCCGCGGTCATGTGCGGCACCACCGCCCGCGCGCAGCGCAGGTAGCCGAGCACCTTGGTCTCCAGCTCGACGCGGACGGCGTCGTCGGTCAGCTCCGCCAGCGGCGCGGTCGGCCTCGCGGAGGCGGGCCGGGCCGCGCAGTTGACGAGGACGTCGACCCCGCCCCACTCGGTGACCACGCGGTCGACCATCGCCCGGACGGCGTCGTCGTCGGTGGTGTCGGCCGACAGCGGCAGTACCGGGCCCCCGTGGACGGCGACCCGGTCGGCGGCCGCCGCCAGGCCCGCCGCCTCGCGCGCCACCAGGGCGACCGACGCGCCCTCCGCGGCCAGCGCCTCGGCCACCGCCAGCCCGATGCCGCGGCTCGCTCCGGTCACGATCGCCCGCCGTCCGCGCAGTCCCAGGTCCACGCGGTCATCCTGCCCGTCGGGCGGCAGGGCAGGCTGTGGGCATGTCGCTGCCGCGGGTGGTCGTCGCGCCGGACTCGTTCAAGGGATCGCTCGGCTCGGCCGCGGCCGCGGCGGCGCTCGCCCGGGGGCTGCGCCGCGGCGCGCCGGGCGCCGAGGTCGTCGAGCACGCGATCGCCGACGGCGGCGAGGGCACCGTGGACCTGGTCCTGCGGCACGGCTTCGCGCCGGTCGACGCCCGGGTGGCCGGACCGCTGGGGACGACGGTCGAGGCGCGGTTCGCCCTCCGCGGGGACACCGCGGTCGTGGAGATGGCGACGGCCGCGGGGCTCGGCCTGCTCCCCGGCCCCCCGGACGACGGCACCGCCCGCGCCGCCTCGACGGCCGGCGTCGGGGCGCTGCTGGCCACCGCGCTCGACGCCGGTGCGCGCCGGATCGTGCTCGGCGTCGGCGGCAGCGCGACGACCGACGGCGGCGCGGGCGCAGTGGCGGCGCTGGGGGCCCGGCTGCTGGACGCCGGCGGAGCGGCGGTCGCCCCTGGCGGCGCGGCGCTGCTGGACCTCGACCGGCTCGACCTCGGGGGCCTCGACCCGAGGCTGCACGACACCGAGCTGCTCGTGGCCTGCGACGTGGACAACCCGCTCACCGGACCGGCCGGGGCCGCCGCGGTCTACGGGCCGCAGAAGGGCGCGGGCCCGGAGACCGTGGCGCTCCTCGACCGTGCCCTGACCCGGTGGGCCGACGCCGTCGCGGCGGCCACGGGGCGCGACCTGCGGGACGTGCCCGGCGCCGGCGCGGCGGGCGGCCTCGGGTTCGCCGCCGCGGCGCTGCTGGACGCGCGGATCGTGCAGGGCATCGGGTACCTGCTGGAGATGACCGGCTTCGCGGACGCGGTCCGGGGCGCCGACCTGGTGGTGGTCGGGGAGGGCCGGCTCGACGCGCAGAGCCTGCGCGGCAAGGGCCCGATCGGGGTCGCCGCGGACGCCCGTGCCGCGGGCGCCGAGGTGGTCGCGGTCGCCGGCCGCTCGGACCTCGCCGACCCCGCAGCGGCCGGGCTGGCCGCGGTGTACGAGCTGCGCGACCTCGAGCCGGACCCGGTGGCGAGCATGCGGCGCGCGGCGGACCTGCTGGAGGTCGTCGGCGAGCGGATCGCAGCCGACCGCCTCAGCTGAGCCAGGCCGGCTCGGACCCCACGGCGCCGTGCCGCCACGGCGGGCAGCCGGGCGGTCCGACGACCGTGAGCGGGCCGCCGTCCGCGGGCAGCTCGACCAGGTACGGCGCCGGATCGGGCTCGTCACCGCCGCGCCCGGGACACCGGCCGGCCGCCAGCAACCAGGACGCCGTCCGCGCCAGGGCCAGCTCGGCGTGCCACACGCCGCCCATGTCGCGGCGACGGGCCAGCGCCCGCAGCGCGGCGGCGGCCGCGAGGTGCCCGGTGGCGTGGTCGAGGACCTGCGCCGGGAGGACCCCCGGGGCGTCGGGGGAGCCGCACGCCGCCGCGATGCCGGTGGCCGCCTGCACGAGCGAGTCGAAGCCGCGCCGCCGTCCCCACGGCCCGCCGGTGCCCCAGGCCGACAGCCGCACCACCACCAGGTGCGGATACCCCCGCGCCAGCTCGGCCGGGTCCAGCCCGAGGGCCTCCAGGGCGCCGGGCCGGTACCCGAGGAGGACGACGTCCGCTCCGGCCAGCAGCTCCTCGGCGGTCGCCCGGCCGTGCCGGGCGGCGAGGTCGACCACGGCCGTCCGCTGGCCGGAGCCGGTGTCGGCGAGCGTGCCGGGGTCCTCGGGCAGCCGGGGGCTCTCGAGCCGGAGGACGTCGGCGCCGTGCGCAGCCAGGGTGCGGGCCGCCACGGGCCCCGCGATCACCCGGGTCAGCGCCAGCACCCGCGGCCGCCGGACGTCGCGAGCGGGTGCCTCGCCGACCCGGGCCAGGGAGAGCAGCGGGCGCCCGGCCAGCGCCCGGCCCGGCGGCGACGCCGTCCACTCGGCCTCGGTACGGACGGCGGCCGCGGCACCGCCGGCGGCGACCACCGCCTCCTCCAGCTCGACGGCGGCCATGCCGGCGGCGACGGCGTCCGGGTCCCGCTCGCCGAGCACGGCGAGGACGGCGGCCCGGTGGTGCGGGTAGTTGGCGTGCAGCCGCACCCAGCCGTCGGCGGTGCGCCAGAACCGGGACATCGGCGCGAACCCCGGCCCGACCGGCCGGTCGCCGCGGCGCACGAAGCGCTCGCTGCGCACGGCCAGCCCCACGTGCCGGGCGTCGAGCTCGACCGGGCCGGGGACCCCGGCCAGCTCGCGGGCGGCGATCAGCTGCGCGGCCACCGCCGCCAGCGCCGCCTCCTCCGCCGCCAGGGGCCCGGCCAGACCGGTGCTGCCCCGGACCGTCACCGCGGGCACCGGCCCGCCGCCGAGCGCCGTCCAGGCCGCGGCGAGGAGGTCCCTCATGCCGACTCCCGCACCGGCGGCCCGGCGAAGGTGCGGCGGTAGGCCAGCGGGGTCGTCCCGAGCTTGCCGAAGTGGTGCCGCAGCACGGCCGCGGTGCCCCAGCCGACCTCGGCCGCGATCGCGTCGACCGACATGCTCGTGGTCTCCAGCAGCTCCTGGGCGCGCTGGAGCCGCATCCGGGCCACCCACGCGCCGGGGGTCGCGCCGCAGGACTCGGTGAAGCGCCGGGCCAGGGTGCGCGGCGAGACCAGCGCGCGGCGGGCCAGCCGCTCGACCGAGAGTTCCTCGTCGAGGTGGGCCAGTGCCCACTCCTGCAGGGCCGCGATGCCGTCGTCCGCGGCGCGCGGGAGCGGGGTGGCGACGTACTGGGCCTGCCCGCCGTCGCGGTGCGGCGGCACGACCATCCGCCGCGCGATCCGCGCCGCCACGGCGGCCCCGTGCGCCGAGCGGACCAGGTGCAGGCAGGCGTCGATGCCGGCGGCGGTGCCCGCGCTGGTCACCACGGCGCCGTCGTCGACGTAGAGGACGTCGGGATCGACCCGGGCCCGCGGGTAGCGCGCGGCCAGCTCGGCGGCGTACATCCAGTGCGTCGTGCAGGGACGGCCGTCGAGCAGGCCCGCCTCGCCGAGCACGAAGGCGGCGGTGCAGATCGACAGGACGCGGGCGCCGCGCTCGACGGTCTCCCGCAGCAGGCGCAGCACCGCCTCGGGCGTGGGCTGGTCCACCGGCCGGGCCCCGACGGCGACGACGTCGGCCTCCGCGGCCCGGTCCAGGCCGTGCGGGACGTCGACGGCGAGCCCCGTCTTCATCGGCACCCGGCCGGGGCGCTCGCCGACGACGGCGAAGTCGTAGCCGGGCAGGCCGTCACCCGTGCGGTCGATGCCGAAGACCTCGCAGAGCACGGCCAGCTCGAACGGCGACACCCCGGGCAGCGCGACGACGGCCACCGAGCGCAGCGGGTACGCCGTCCTCACGGGACCACCGGCTCGGCCAGCAGGGCCGCCGCGGCGGCACGGTCGCCGGTCACCGCGAGGCGCTCGTCGTCCAGGGGCATCCGGCGCCACAGCAGCAGCGCGAGGTCGACCTCCGCGCCGGCGACCTCGGCGACCGGGGCGGGCCCCAGCGACCAGCTGCCCGACGGGGCGGTGAGCCGCAGGCCGCCGGTCGGCGGCGCCATCCGGCCGAGCCGGACCTGGCGGGGCTGCATCGTGTCGACCACCTCGGCGACGCAGTCGGCGGCCACCGCCGGGTCGACGGGTGCCGGCACCCCGAGCGCCGCGGTGAGGTCGAGCCGGTGGACGAGCGTCTCGTGCACCTGCCGCCGCGCCCACCAGGCCGCGGTGCCGGGGCCGTCGAGGGTGACGCAGGGCCGGGCCGGATCGGCGAGGGCCGTGCGGAGCTCGCCGGCGGCGGTGCCGTAGTCCGCGGCCGTGGTGGCCCGCCACGGCGGGCGCATGTCGGGGAGGTCGGCGTCGGCGTCGGTCCGGATGGCCAGCGCCGCCCACCGGTGGACCGCGGCCAGGTGGCGGACCAGCACCTCCGCCGTCCAGCTGCCGCAGGCCGGCACGGGCAGGTCCGCGGGGGCGTCGGCGGCGAGCGCGGCGAAGGCGTCCTGCTCGGCGGCCAGGGCGCTGCGGTGGTCCAGGACTGTCTGCACGCAGGCAGCATGCCGAGCCGCACGGGTGCCGCCCAGTGGCTGGTCTGCCGGGATGCGTCGAATTCCTGCCAGCGGCTCAGGCGGCCCGCGCGGTGACGACGTGGGCGGTGAGCTCCCCGCGGACGGCGCCCTCGCCCAGCTCGGCGGTCATCCGCCCGGCGACGGCTCGCACCATGTCGGGCAGCTCCCCGTGGCGGCCGAGCGCCGCGCGCAGCGGCGTGCCGCGGACGAAGCCCTCCGCGAGCGCCGCGACCGAGGGCGTCTCGCCCGCGAGCCGGACGGTCTCCAGCCGGGCGTCGAGACCGCCGGCGGCGAGGTCGCCGGCGATCCGCTCGGGATCGGCGTAGCCGTGCGGCACCCGCGCGACGAAGTCCGGCGGGTCGTCGGGCACGACGGCGGCCACGGCCCGGTGCAGGGCCGCCGGGAGCGTGGACCGGTCGACGACGTCCCAGATCGTGAACAGCGCCGTGCCGCCGGGTGCCAGCACGCGCCCGGTCTCGGCGAAGGCCGCCGGCCGGTCGGGGAAGAACATCGCGCCGAACGAGCAGACGACCAGGTCAGCGCGCCCGTCGGCGACCGGCAGCGCGAGGGCGTCGGCGACGGCCCAGCGCGCCTCCGGGACCCCGGCGGCCCCCCGGGCGGCCATGGCCGGGTTGAGGTCGGTGGCCAGCAGCCGCGCCTCCGGGAGGGCGGTGCAGAGGGCGCGGGTGACGATCCCGGTGCCGGCCGCGACCTCCAGGACCCGGGCCGGCCGGAGCGCGACGGCTCGGTCGGCGAGCTCACGGCCGAACGGGGCGAAGAGCGCGGGGCCGAGCAGCCGGTCGTAGCTGGCCGGCATGTCCTCGACCCAGACTGCGTCGGTGTCCATGCCCCGACAGCGTGGCCTGGCGCGTGCCCGGGCGGAAGGGACGTCCGACCGGCGGCGTCGGCGCGGTGGCGTTACGGTCGCCGCGGTCCGGGTCAGGAGGGAGGCGCGAGCGGATGAACCTCGAGAAGGTCGTCTTCGGCTTCTTCGTGCTGCTCGCCGCCACGCTGAACTTCGGCTTCTTCATCGGCGACATCGACGACCCGGCCGTCCACAACCCGTGGGAGCTGTACGCCGCGGTGGTCGTCAACCTCATCGCCACGGTGCTCAAGTTCGGCGACCGCACGCAGATCGGTGCCGTGCACCTGGCGACGAGCCTGGTCGCCGACCTGCAGCTGATCGCGGCGACGGTCGTCTACGTGTACGCCGAGCACGTCAGCAGCGCGGGCCTCGACGCGGAGGCGACCTCCAGCGTGGTGTCCCTCTCCGGCGGCGCCCTGCTGGCCAACGTCGTGTCCCTGGTGCTCCTGGTCGTGGAGACCGTGTCCTTCCAGAGACGCTGACGGCGGCCGGCGTGGGCGGGGTGCTCCGGGCCTTCTGGCGGCAGTTCGCCGGCTCGAGGACGCCGCCCCCGCGGCGGATGCGGGGCCGCCAGCGGGTGGTGCCGCGGGCGGCGGAGTCGGGGGCGGTGTTCGTCGTCCTGCGGCGGCTGCGGGCGCCGCTGATCACGCTGATCCTGGTCTTCGCGATCAGCGTGCTCGGGCTGAGCCTGGTCCCCGGGCAGGACGCCGAGGGGAACCCGGCGCGGATGAGCGTCTTCGACGCCTTCTACTTCATGAGCTACACCGCCACCACGATCGGTTTCGGCGAGCTGCCGAACGCGTTCACCTACGCGCAGCGGATGTGGGTCACCGGCGCGATCTACCTGACCGTGGTCGGGTGGGCCTACGCCATCGGTGCCGTGCTGACCCTGCTGCAGGACCGGGCGTTCCGGCGGGCGCTGACCCGCGGGCACGTCACCCGCAAGGTCGCCCGGCTGCGCGAGCCCTTCCTGCTGATGGCCGGCTACGGGCAGACCGGGGAGATGCTCGGCGAGGCGTTCGACGCGCTGGGCCGCCGGTTCACCGTGATCGACCTGGACGAGTCACGCATCGACGTCCTGGAGCTGAACACCTCGCACGCCGACGTCCCGGGGCTGGTCGGTGACGCCCGCGACCTGCACGCCCTGGTCATCGCGGGCCTGGACCACCCGTGGTGCGAGGGGGTCGTCGCGCTGACCAACGACGACCAGGCCAACCTCGCGGTCGCGATGAGCGCGGCGCTGCTGCGGCCCGAGCTGCCCGTGGTGGCGCGGACGACGTCGGCGGTGGTGGCCGAGCGGATGTCCGCGTTCGGGTCGCCCACGGTGATCAACCCGTTCGACCGGTTCGGCGACCGGCTGCGGCTGGCCCTGCGCGCCCCGTCGTCCTACCAGCTGACGACCTGGCTGGAGAGCGGGCCGGGAGCGGCGCTGCCCGAACGGCGCGAGGCGCCGGCGCCCGGACGCTGGGTGGTCGCCGGGTACGGCGCTTTCGGCCGGCACTTCAGCGGGGACCTGCGCGCCGAGGGCCTGGAGGTGGCGACGATCGACCCGGAGCCCCTCGACGGCGAGGAGTCGCCGACGGTCACGGGCGACGCCTCCGACCCCGACGTCCTCGTGGCCGCGGGGCTGGTCGGCGCGGTCGGGTTCGTGGCCGGGACCGACGACGACATCACCAACATGTCGCTGGTCGCCGAGGCCCGGCGGGTGGCGCCCGGGGTGTTCGTGGCGGCCCGGCAGAACAGCCCGGCCAGCGACCCGCTGTTCGCCGCGATGGACGTCGACGCCCTCCTGGTGCCCACCGCGGTCGTCGCGCACGAGGCCTACGCCCAGCTGTCGACGCCGCTGCTCTGGCGGTTCCTGCGCGGGCTGCTCGAGCGGGACGACGCGTGGGCCGCGGAGGTCACCGCCCGGCTCGTGGAGCAGTGCGGCCACCACCTCGACCCGCTGTGGAAGGTGCGCCTGGACGAGACCGAGGCGCCGTCCCTGGGCGGGTGGCTGAGCAGTGGCCGGTTGCGCCTGGGCGACCTCCTGCGCAGCCCGGTGGACCGCGAGCGACGGCTGGCGGTCGTCCCGCTGGTGCTCAAGCAGGGGGAGGAGCACCTGCTCGCCCCGGCGGACGACGTCGTGCTGGGGCCAGGGGACGAGTTGCTGCTCGCGGGCCGGCCGGCGGAGCGGCGGGCGCTGGAGGCGACGCTGATGGACGACGCGGTCCCGGAGTACCTGGTCAGCGGCCAGCGGGTCGCCTCCGGGTGGCTCTGGCGCAAGCTCAGCGGCCGGGTGCCGACGACCTCCGGCTGACCCCGGGCTCGGAGCGGTCCTCGGATCCGGGTGTGAGGGTCACCCGTTCGGGGGACTCCAGAGAGGTGAGCGTCGAGGGGGAACGGCGGCTCCTGGGGGGCCGGTACGAGCTGCTGGAACGCATCGCCACCGGGGGCATGGGCGAGGTGTGGCGCGGTCGGGACGTCGTCCTGAAGCGGACCGTCGCCGTGAAGGTGCTGCGCAGCGAGTACGCCGACGATCCGACCTTCGTGGCGCGCTTCCGCGGCGAGGCGCGGCACGCCGCGGCGCTGAGCCACCCGAACATCGCGGCGGTGCTGGACTACGGCGAGGCGTCGCAGGACGAGGCCGGGGAGCACCTGGCCTACCTGGTCATGGAGCTGGTGGAGGGCGCGCCGCTGTCGACCCGGCTCGCGGTGGACGGCCCGATGGAGCCGGGGGACGCGCTGAGCGTGCTGCAGCAGACCGCCGCCGGTCTGGCGGAGGCGCACCGCCGGGGGCTCGTGCACCGGGACGTGAAGCCGGCGAACATCCTGGTCCGCCCCGACGGCGCGGTGAAGCTCACCGACTTCGGGATCGCGCGGTCGGCCGACAGCGTGCCGCTGACCGGCACCGGCCAGGTCGTGGGCACCGCGCAGTACATGTCGCCGGAGCAGGCCAAGGGCGAGCCGGCGACCCCGGCCAGCGACGTGTACGCGCTCGGCCTGGTGGGCTACGAGTCCCTGACCGGTCACGCGGCGTTCGAGGGGACGAACCCCGTCACGGTGGCGCTGAAGCACGTCGTGGAGGACCCGCAGCCGCTGCCGGCCGACCTGCCCGGCGAGGTGCGGGAGCTGATCGACTCGGCGCTGGCCAAGGACCCGGGGGAGCGGATCCCCGACGGTGCCGCGTTCCTCTCCGCCGTCGAGGAGACGATGGCGCCGACGCCGGGCGGGCCGCGCATCTCCGACACCCGGCCGGTCGGCGTCCGGAGGCCGTCCGGCGCCGTCCGGGCGCCCGTGGCCGCGCCTCCGGCCCGGCGGCGGCCGATGGCGGTGCTGCTCCCGCTCGTCGTGCTGTTCGTGGCGATCGGCGCGTTCGCGGTGCTCGCCGTCAGCTACGGCGGGGCGGACGGCGCGGACCCGGGCCCGAGCGCCGCGGCGGACACCGCCATCGTGCTGGCCGCCGACGACCACGTGGGCCGGCCCTTCGACGTGGTGTCGGCCGACCTGACCGAACTGGGCCTCGAGGTGCTGCGCGTCGACCAGGTGAGCGATCGAGCCCCGGACACGGTGCTGGCCGTGAGCCCGGCGGGTACCCGGCTGGAGGAGGGCGACGAGGTCCGGGTGACCGTGGCCGTCCCGCCCGTCGAGACCCCCGCTCCGGAGACGGCCGAGGAGCTCCCGCCGGTCGCCGTCGAGGAGGAGCCGGCTCCTCCGGTCGTCGAGGAGCAGCCGACCGCGGCGGTGACCGACGACGTCCCGGCGCCATCGGACAGCGCTCCTCCGGTGGAGACCTCCCTGCCGCCGACGTCGACGGAGCCCGTCCCCTCGGACCCGGGGACCACCGCCCCGACCGAGCCGACCACGCCCACGGAGCCGACCACGCCGACGGAGCCCACCACCCCGGCCGAGCCGAGCACCCCGGTTCCCGGGACGCCGAGCGAGCCGGCTCCGGTCGACCCCGGCCCGACGACGAGCGCGACGACCACGGATCCGGCGCCCGCTTCGGCGGCGGTGTGACGAGGAGGAGCAGATGAGCGGGAACGACCCCGGCCAGACGTCCGACGCGGAGGACGGCGGCTCCGCCCTCGACCTCCCCACCCGCGAGGGGGCGCACGGTCCCGGCGACGGCGGGACGGCGATCGCGACGACGTCGGTCGAGGAGGCACTGGCCGAGGGCGAGCACCTGCGCTGACCGGCCCGCCCGCTCACTGCTGCTGGGGGTCGGGTGGGGCGGTCTCGTCGAGCCAGGGTGGGTCGGGTTCGGGGTCGTGCGCCCAGCCCGGCGGCCGGGTGGTGCGGGTGACCCCGGAGGGGGTGCGGACGACGAGTCGGCCGTCGGGCAGCAGGGTGAAGGCCCAGCCCCGGGCGAAGGTCTTGATGCGGTGGTGACGCCGGCACAGGCAGCAGAGGTTGGTGCAGGTGGTGGGTCCGCCGTCGGCGTGTGCGGTGACGTGGTCGATGTCGCAGGAGCCGGTACGCCGTCGGCAGCCGGGCATGCGGCAGGTCCGGTCCCGGGTGGTCACGAGGCGGCGCTGGGCGGCGGTGGGCCGGTAGGCCGTGGTGGGCGGTGGCGGGCGGAGCCCGGGCCCGTCGGTGAGGCCGCGATCGGCTCCGCGGCGGCGGACGCGGCGGCCGGTCCCGGCCGCGCGAGCCAGCTCGGCGCGGGTGGCCACGGCGACCGTCCGGGCCGTGGCCGGGTCGTCCAGGGAGATCAGCACCGATCCGCCCGCCGGTGGGTCCGCCAGGTCGAGCAGGTCGAGCTCGGCGAGGACCTGACGGCACTGGGCGGCCGTGATCACCTGCCCGTCCAGCTCCGCGGGCGGGGCGCCGGCGTCGCCGCGCAGGGTGCCGATGGCGGCGTGGATGACCAGCTGCGCGGTGACCGGCGGCCGGGAGGTGTCCCAGGGGCGCAGGATCAGGTCGAACGCCGTCGCCGACCGCAGCACACCGATCGGTCGCTCGTCGCCGTCGGCGCGCAGCCAGCGGGCGTGCTGGCCGAGTGCATCGCGGGCGGCGTGCACCAACGGCAGGGGGTCGTCGATGACCAGCCGGCCCAGCCCGTCGGCGGTCCGCTCGACGTGGATGTCGGCCCTGCGTTCGGCTTCACGGCGGCGGCGGTCGCGCGCGGCGGCGTCGGCCCGGTACAGGTGGTAGCGGGCGCGGTCGGCCAGGCGGGACGGGTCGCAGGTCTCGGCGGCGGGCAGCACGCGCTCCTGCACGTACGCCGCCACCGCGTCGGAGGCATCACCGAGCAGGTCGAGCAGGATCCGTGCCTTGCGGATGGTGATCCGCCCGGCCCACAGCTCCGACCAGGTCGCCGCCAGCTTCCCGGTCAGCAGCAGCGCCTCGGCCGCCAGCTTCGACGCCTCGCCGTCCGAGCAGCCGCGGATCACGGCCAGCTCGGTCACGAAGTCATCCGACACGTCGGCCAGGGCCACCGGCCGCACCGCCCGCGTGTCCGGTCCCGGCCCGCCGCCGGCACCAGGGTCCGCATCCCGCGACACCGCGCGGCGGCGGGCCAGCTCGGCGATCACCGCCGCCTGCATCGCGTGCTCCCGGGCCATGTGCGCGTCGGTCGACCAGATCTCGGCCGCCAGATCCAGGTCCGCCAACGCCGCCGACACGACCTCGCCCGGCAGCACCGGAACCGGCACACCGGACACCCGCGGCGGCGGCGCGGTCCCGATCTCCATGACCGCACGCTAGGCCCGGGGTACGACGATTCCTGCAGGTCAGCGACGAGGAAGCCGCAGAGCAGCGACCAGTCCGGCGGCGCCGATCGCGGTGGTGACGGCGAACGCCACCTGGTACGAGGCGACGTCGGTGAGCCAGCCGGCCACCAGCGGACCGGCCACCCCGCCGAGGTCGGCCGACATCTGGAACACCGCGACCACCCGCCCGCCCCGCGCGGGGCTGACGTCGCCGACCAGCGCGGCCGGCACGCTGGCCAGCAGCGAGGCGGCGAGGCCGTAGGCGGCCATCGACAGCAGGAAGATCCCGGTCGCCGGGGGCAGGACCAGCAGCCCCATCGCCACCGTGCCGATCGCCGACCCCAGCACCAGGGCGGGGCGCCGTCCCCACGTGTCGGCGAGCCGGCCCGACCGGAGCAGCCCGAGCGCCTGCGCGGCCGACCCGGCCAGCAGGCCGGCCCCGGCCCAGGCGACGCTGCGGCCGAGCTCCTCGGTCACGTACAGCGGCACGAGCGAGTTGCGGACGCCGAACAGCGTCCAGCCGACGCCGAGGTTGGCGACCAGCGCCGCGACGTACGCCCGCGACCGCAGCGCGGAGCCCAGCGGCACCGGGCCGGCGTCCAGGTCGGGGGTAGCGGCCTCCACCCCGGCGCCCGGCTCGCCGGCGGGCGACCGCAGCAGCGCGAGGGCCACCGCTCCGGCCACGAGCAGCGAGACGGCGTAGAGGAAGAAGGGCAGCCGCGGGGAGAGCTCGGCCAGCACGCCACCGGCCGCCGGACCCGCGATGCCGCCGAGGATGAAGCCGCCCTGGTAGGTCGCGGCCGCCCGCCCGCGGTGCGAGGGCGGCGAGACCCGCAGCAGCAGCGCGAGCGCGGAGACGGTGAACATCGCGCTGCCGACGCCGCCGATGGACCGCAGCACCAGGAAGACCGGGAACGACCCGGCGAGCCCCGCCAGGCCCGTCGTGACGGCGACGACGGTCAGGCCGGTCGCCAGGACCGTCCGCTCGCCGAACCGCTCGACCAGCGTCCCGCCGCTGAAGGCGGACACGAACCGGAAGAACGCGAACGAGCTCACCGCCAGCCCCACCGCGGTGGTGCCGACGCCGAAGTCGCGGGCGAAGAGCGGGATCGCCGGGGCCACGACGCCGAAGCCCAGCGCCACGACGAAGGCGACGACGGAGAGGACGCGCACCTCGCGCGGCATCGGCGTCTGCCCGCCGGCGGGTGGCTCGCTGCCGGGTCGTCGCACGAGCGCCGATGCTCGCACGTGGCCCCGGCGGGGCCCCGCAGGCGGTGGTTGACTGCTCAACATGCACCTGGGGATCGACAGCTTCGTGGCCGCGGTGACCGATCCGGCGACCGGGCGGCAGGTCGGCCCCGAGGAGCGCCTGGCCGACCTGCTCGAGGAGATCGAGACCGCCGACCGGGTCGGCCTGTACTCCTTCGGCATCGGTGAGCACCACCGGCCGGAGTACTACGACTCCGCGCCGCCGGTCATCCTCGCCGCTGCCGCGGCGCGCACCGAGCGGATCCGGCTGGGGAGCGCCGTCGCCGTCCTGAGCGCCGCGGACCCGGTGCGGGTGTTCCAGCAGTTCGCCACGCTCGACCTGATCTCGAAGGGCCGGATCGACCTGGTGGTCGGCCGCGGCTCGTTCACCGAGGCGTTCCCGCTGTTCGGCCTGTCGCTGGCCGACTACGACGAGCTGTTCGAGGAGAAGCTGGACCTGCTGCTGCGGATCCGCGAGTCCGAGCACGTCACCTGGTCGGGCAAGCACCGTCCGCCGCTGACCGGTCAGGGGGTCTACCCGCGGCCGCTCCAGGACCCGCTGCCGATCTGGGTCGGCGTCGGCGGCACCCCGGAGTCGTTCGTGCGGGCCGGGCTGCTCGGCCTGCCGCTCATGATCGCGATCATCGGCGGTGAGCCCCGCCAGTTCGCCCCGCTCGTCGACCTCTACCGCCGGGCCGGGGAGCACGCCGGGCACCCGCCGGAGCGCATGCGGGTCGGGCTGCACGTGTTCGGCTTCGTCGCCGAGAGCACGCAGCAGGCCGCCGACACGATCTACCCCGGCTGGCACGAGATGTTCACCAAGGTCTCGGCCGAGCGGGGCTTCGCGCCCCCGACCCGGCGGCAGTTCGACGCCACGAGCGGCCCGGACGGCGCCTTCTTCATGGGCGACCCGGACACGGTGGCGACCAAGCTGCGGCGGGTCTCGGAGCAGCTCGGCGGCGTCGAGCGGGTGTCGATCCAGATGACCAACCCGCGGCTGGCGCACGCCGACCTGCTGCGGGGGATCGAGCTGCTCGGCACCGAGGTGGCCCTGCAGGTGGCCGACCTCTGAGCCCGCCGCGGCGATCGCCGGGGTCAGCCCCCGTAGGGCCGGGTGATGATCTCGAGGAAGTGCCCGTCGGGATCGGTCCAGTAGACGCCGCGCCCGCCGTCGTGGGTGTTGATCTCGCCCGGGCGACGGCGGCCCGGATCGGCCCAGTAGGCCAGCCCGCGCGCGCGGATGCGGCCGAAGATCGCGTCGAACTCCTCCTCGGAGACCAGGAACGCGTAGTGCCGCGGGGTGACCGGCCCGTCCTCGGAGAAGTCGAGGGAGACGCCGTTGTCCAGCTCGACGACCGCGAACGGGCCGAACGACGTGGGCGCCGGCCGGCCCAGCAGCTCGGCCAGGAACCGGGCGGACGCCCACCGGTCGCTCGCCGAGACGATGGTGTGGTTCAGCTGGACGGCCATGGCGGGCACCTTCCCTCTGGTCCGGTGCCCGCCATGGTGCCCGACGGCGAAGGGATCAGGCGTTCCCGGCGTCCTTCTCGCCGAGACGCTGGTCGGCCAGGTCGCCGGCCTTGTCGGTTTGCGCGTCGAACTTCCCGCCGGTCCTGTCGTCGGCGAACTGCTCGCCGCGTTCGAGGACCGAGTCGCTGGTCTTCTCGTCGCTCATCGCCTTCTTGGCCTTGTCGCCGAGTCCGCCGAGGTCCATGGAGTGCTCCTGTCGGTTCGTCCCCCGTGCGTCCGGGGGGCTACCCGTCCGGTGCGCAGCCGACGCACCGCTCGCGGGAAGCCGTCAGCTCCCCGCGAGCAGCGCCCGGACCGCCTCGACGGTGTCGGCTTCGGCCGCGGTCTTGTCGGGGCGGTAGCGGAGCACCCGCGCGAAGCGCAGGGCGACGCCGCCGCGGTACCGGGTGCTGCGCTGGGCGCCGTCGACGGCGACCTCGACGACCAGCTCCGGGCGCAGCCGCACACCCCAGTCGGGCCGCTCGACGGCGTACTCCGGGAAGGTCGCCGTCTGCCAGGCCAGCAGCTCGTCGGTCATGCCCTTGAACGTCTTGCCGACCATGACGGGCTCCCCGCCGTCGGAGTCGCGCGCGGCCAGGTGGATGTTCGACAAGAAGCCGGTGCGCCGGCCGTAGCCCCACTCCGCGCCGATCACCACGAGGTCGAGGGTGTGCACCGGCTTGACCTTCTGCCACGCCCGGCCGCGCCGGCCGGCGGCGTACGGGGCGTCCAGCGCCTTGACGACGACGCCCTCGTGCCCGGCCCCCAGCGCCGCCTCCAGCACGCCGGCCGCCTGCTCGGGGGTGGGGGAGCGGACCCCCGGCATGCGCAGCGGCGCGTGCTGCTCGTCGGCCAGCAGCTCCGCCAGCGCGTCGAGCCGGACCGAGAGCGGCTCGTCCAGCAGGTCCCGGCCGTCGAGGTGCAGCACGTCGAAGAGGAACGGCGAGAGGACCACCTCGGGGTCCGGCGAGTCGCTCCCGAACCGGCTCATCGTGTCCTGGAAGGCGCGCGGCCGGCCGTCGTCGTCCAGGGCGAGGGTCTCGCCGTCGAGGACGGCGGTGCGGCACGGCAGCGCGCGGATCCGCTCGACCAGCTCCGGCACCCCGTCGGTGACCTCGCGCAGCGTGCGGGTCCACACCCGGACCGCGTCGCCGTCGCGGTGCACCTGGATCCGGGCGCCGTCGAGCTTGTGCTCGACCGTGACGTCGGTGCCCAGGTCGGCCAGGGCGGCGTCCAGCGACGAGCCGGGGCTGGCGAGCATCGGCCGCACCGGGCGGCCGACCCGCAGCGTCTCCGCCTCCAGCGCGTCGAGCCCACCGGTCAGCGCGGTGGCGGCGGTGGCGGGGACGCTGCCGGCGAGCATCGCCGCCCGCCGGACGGCGGCGGCCGGGACCTCCGCGGCGACCGCGACCGCCTCCAGCAGCAGCCCCTCCAGGGCCCCCTGCCGCAGCTCGCCGGTGAGCAGGCGGATCAGGAACCGCTGCTCCTCGGCGGTCGCCGCGCCGAGCAGCCCGGCGAGGACGGCGTCCCGCCGGGCCACCGAGCCCGCGCCGGAGGTGCCGGCCAGCTCGGTGAGGGCGGCGTCGACCGTGGCGACGGTCAGCTCCGGCTCGGGGACAGCCGCGTGCGCGGCCTTCGTGAGCGTGCGCCAGCCCAGGCCGAGTCGCCCCTGCCGCGGCTCCCCGGACAGCCACGCGGCGACCGGCTCCACCTCGTCCGGCGCCGCCGCCCGCAGCAGCGTGGCGAGCGCCGCCGTCTTGGCGGTGCGGGAGCGGGTGGCCGCGACGGCGGCCGACGCGGCGACGACCTCGGCGACCAGCACGCCGTCATCCTCCCAGCGGGTACCGACGCCGGTCAGCGCTCGTCGGGATAGGGCGGAGCGCTGTCGGCGACCACGGCGCCGCGCTCGCCGATCGGCCGTTCCGGGCCGACGGTCGAGTCGCGGACGGTCTCCTTCTCCGCCTCGGCGTTGACCGCCGCGCCGACGATCACGAGCAGGACGCTGAGCCACAGCCAGAACATGCTGATCGCCACGCCGGCGAGGGAGCCGTACGTCGACTCGTAGTTCCCGAGGCTCTGCACGTAGGCGAACAGGGCGATCGAGGTGGCCAGCCAGAGCAGCGTCGCCAGGCCGGCGCCCGGGGTGATCCACCGCCAGCGGGCGTCGTGCCGGTCCGGGACGAAGCGGTAGAGGACGGCGAGCCCGGACGCCATGACACCCGCCAGCGCCGGCCAGACCAGGAGGCGGACGGCGGTCCGGAGGGGACCCGGCCCCCCGTCGAGGGCCCGCCCGAGGAGACTCCCGCCGGCGATGACCGCGCCCACGAGCAGCGCGATCCCGAGGACGACGGCCACGCCGATGGCACTGCGGCGCAGGAAGCTCCGCGTCTCGTCCTCGTGGTAGGCCAGCGTCAGGGCGTCGACCAGGTAGGTGGCGGCCGTCGTCGCCGTCCAGAGCGCGAACAGCAGGCCGGTGACGCCGCGGAACGTCAGCACCTGGCCGGAGGCGGTGGTGATCGTCCTCAGCTGCTCGGTGACCAGGGGCTCGAGCTCGGCGGGCAGCGACTCGAGGAGACCGGAGAGCTGTGCGAGCGCCTGCTCGGGGGTGTTCAGCGCGCCGTACAGCGACAGCGCGGTGACCAGCACCGGCGCGATCGACAGGATGGCGAAGAACGAGATCCCGGCGCTCAGGACCTGCAACCGGTCGGAGAGGACGTGGCGGACGGTCCGCCGCAGGACCCGCCGCCACTCGCGCGCCGTCAGCCGGTGCGGCCCGGTCGCCTCGCTGCCGTGCCGGCGCACGCCGTCGGGAGCCTCCGCCATGGGCGAGGGGTTCCCCCGGACGCCGGGCGACACGCGCGGAGGCGGTTCCCGTCGGGCTGCGCGGCTACGGTCGGTCGCATGGCGAGCAGTGCTGAGGACGAACCGGCGGACCAGGGGATGCGTGCCTCCGACCGCGAGCGGCACGCCGTCGTCGAGCGCCTGGAGGTCGCGGCGGCGGAGGGGCGCCTCGACCCCGACGAGCTGCGGGCCCGCACCGATGCCGCCTACGCGGCGCGGACGCTGCACGACCTGACGGTGCTGACCGCGGACCTCCCCCGGGTGGGCAGCACCCCGGTCGTGCCCCTCGGGCCGGTGCCCGGCGTCCCGGCGGTCCCGGCGGCCCCGGCGGCCACCGCGCCTCCGGTCGTGGCGGTGTTCGGCGGCGCCGAGCGGCGCGGCCGCTGGCGGCCGGCCGCGCGGCAGACCGCGGTGGCCGTGTTCGGCGGCGTCGTCCTGGACTACCGCGAGGCCGAGCCCCTGCCGCAGGTCCTGCACCTGCGCGCCACCGCTGTCTTCGGCGGCGTGGACGTCGTGGTGCCGGAGGGCACGACCGTGGAGATGAGCGGGTTCGCCGTCTTCGGCGGGCGCAGCGCGAACGTCGCCTCCGCCGCCGGTCGCTCCGGCCCCGTCGTCCGGCTCCGGGCGGTGGCCGTCTTCGGCGGGGTCAGCATCCGCAGCGCGACGCCCGGTACCGACTGAGCGGTCAGCTCCGGGAGACGCCGTCCAGGTAGTACCAGCGGCCGTCCTCGCGGACGAAGCGGCTGTCCTCGTGCTGCGCCCCGCCCCGGTACGAGGCCCGGAACTCGACCGTGCCCTCCACCGCGAGCATCGAGCCGCCCGTCGTGGACAGCACCTCGAGGCCGGTCCAGCGCACCGCCGGGTCGAGGTCGAGGGAGGCCGGCCGGGTGCGGGGGTGCCAGGTCCCCAGCAGGTACGCCGGGTGGCCGACGACGAAGGCGCTGTACCGCGAGCGCATCAGCTGCTCGGCGGTCGCCGCGGACGCCGTCCCCTCGTGCAGGCGGCCGCAGCACTCCGCGTAGGTCAGGCCGGTGCCGCAGGGACAGCGTCGGGGAGCCACGCCGCCAGTCTCCCCGAGCCCCGGGACCGCCCCCACCGCGGAACGGGGGTCGGATCCGGGCGTTCCCGGATGGGCAGCGGCCGGCCTACCGGACAGGCTCGTCCGCATGACCGAGACGCTCGCCCCGAACCCAGCCCCGCCCGTCCGTCCCGCCCTGCAGCGCAGCCGCACCGACACCATGCTCGGGGGCGTCAGCCGCGGCCTGGCCGACGCGACCGGCATCGACGTCGTCCTGTGGCGGGTCGGCTTCCTCGTCCTGGCGCTGACCGGCGCCGGGTTCCTCGTCTACGCGCTGCTGTGGGTGGCCCTGCCGGCCGCACCCCTGCCGGCCGGCGCCCGTCCCGCGCCGCTGGACGGGTTCGTCGAGCGGCTGCACGTCCGGCTCACCGGGGCGCTCTCCGGCTCGCGCCGCCGCTGACCCCTCAGCCCCGCGCGGCGACCGACCGCACGGTCTGGACGACGTAGACCAGCGAGAGCACGAAGAACACCGCGCCGATCGCGGCCCGGACCTGGTCGTCGTCCAGACCGGAGCGGCGGGCGACGGGGGCGGCGACCGCGTCGGCGACCTTCCCGCGCCATCCCTGCAGACCGGCCTTGCCGAACGAGATCGCATCCATGACGGCACCCCTACCCGTTGCGAGACCGCCGTCACCTCCCGGGGTCTGGCGCGTTGTACGGGGGGACATGCCCCCGGCTCCACTGGAGTAGCCCCGTGCGCCGTCTCGTGCTCACCGTCCTCGCCGCCGTCGCGGTCGTCCTCGGCCTCGCCGCCCCTGCCTCGGCGACGCCGGGTCACCGGCCACCGCCACCGCCGCTGGACTACGTCGCCCTCGGCGACTCCTACAGCGCCGCGTCCGGCGTCCTCCCACCCGACCCGACCGCGGCGCCACAGTGCCTGCGCTCGACGCGGAACTACCCGCACGTCCTGGCCGCCCAGCTGGGCGCGAACCTCACCGACGTGACCTGCGGCGGCGCGGACACCACGCACTTCACCACCGAGCAGTACCCGGGCGTCGCCCCGCAGCTGGACGCGCTGAGCGAGGACACCGACCTGGTCACGATGACCATCGGCGGCAACGACAGCGGCGTCTTCATCAACTCGATCCTGCGCTGCGGCGCCGCGGGCCTGCTCACCCTCGGCCAGGGCAACCCCTGCCAGCAGCAGTACGGCACGTCCTTCGAGGACACCGTGCGGAACGTGACGGGCCCCTCGCTGGTCGCCGCGCTCACCGCGGTCACGGAGGCGGCACCCAACGCCCGCGTCGCGATCCTGGGCTACCCGTCGATCCTGCCGGCCACGGGCGGCTGCTTCCCGGTCATGCCGGTCGCCGTCGGCGACGTCCCCTACCTGCACAGCCTGCAGACGACGCTCAACGACACCATCCGCGCCGCCGCGCGGCAGACCGGCGTGACCTACGTCGACATGAGCGGGCCGTCGGAGGGGCACGACGCCTGCCAGCCGCTCGGCGTCCGGTGGGTCGAGCCGGTGCTGACCGGTACCAACCCCGTGATCGTCCACCCGAACGCCCTCGGCGAGGCCGCGATGGCCGCCGAGATCGTCCGCACCCGCTCGCTGCACCTGGGCCGCTGACCCGGCGGAGGAGATCCGGAGGTGTGACGCCTCCGGGTCTCCTCCGGTGCCGGCATGTGCACGCGACGGGAACGGTGGCGTAACACGCCGCTGCTGGCATGGGTCCTCCACCCGCACCACCCGGAGGACCCCATGACCAGCCACCTGACCGAGCTCGACCGCGAGGCCCGCATGGGCGCCCGGGGCACCGTGACCAGCGCCCGCGAGGTCCGCCGGATCAGCCTCGCCGACCTGCCCGGCCGCCGGGCCGAGATCGCCGACGAGCTGTGGGCCGCCGCGACCGACATCGGCTTCTTCCAGGTCGTCGACCACGGCATCCCGCAGGCGCAGATCGACGGCGCCTTCGCCGCCGCCGAGGCCTTCTTCGCGCTGCCGGAGGAGGTCAAGGCGCGCCGCCCGCTGGTCAAGGCGCTCAACGCCGGCTGGGAGTCCAAGTCCCAGGTCCGCCCCTCGATCGGCACGCCCGACGAGAAGGAGTCCTTCCAGCTGACCCGCCCGCACATGGCCGGGCGCTGGCCCACCGACGAGGAGCTGGCGGGCTTCCGGGACACGATGCTGGCCTTCGAGGCGCGCTGCTGGCAGGTGGCGATGGACGTGCTGTCCTGCTTCGCCCTGCGGCTGGGCTTCGCCGAGGACTTCTTCGCGCGGGCACACGACCCCGCTGCTCCCGGCTACCGCAGCGCCCTGCGGCTGCTGCACTACTTCGCCGTCGCCCCGGAGGTCGCCGCCCGCACCGACCTCTGGCGGGCCGGCGCGCACACCGACTTCGACTGCCTGACGCTGCTGTTCCAGCGGGCCGGCCAGGGCGGTCTGCAGGTGCTCCCCGGCGCGGAGGCCGACGGCGAGGCGTGGACGCCGATCGAGCCCTCGGACGACGCGATCACCTGCAACATCGGCGACATGCTGACCCGCTGGAGCGACGACGTCCTGCCGTCGAACTTCCACCGGGTCACGGCGCCCGGCCCCGGCGACGACCTCGGACCGCGCTACAGCATCGCCTTCTTCGCGCAGGCCAACGACGACGTCGTCATCGAGAGCGCCGCCTACCCGCCGATCACCGCCGGGGACTTCCTCGTGGAGCGCATCCGCGCCAACTACGGGAGGTAGGGCGGCTCAGCCCGGCAGCGGGCGGCACGACCAGCCGTCGGCGGTGCGCAGGTACTGCAGCCGGCGGCTGGCCGTGTCCGCGGCGGCGGCCCAGAAGGTCACCTCCCGCGGCACCAGCCGGAACCCCACCCAGGAGTCCGCGGAGCGCTCGGGCGCGCTGAAGGCGGCCCACCGCGCCACCCGCTCCGCCTGCGGCAGGCCGGCGAGCTCCTCGGTGTTCAGCCACGCCAGTCGCCGGAGGTACTCCGGCCGCGCCACCCAGGCGGCCGCCGCGGCGGCGTCGCCGTCGGGGACGACGTCGCCGCGCACGAGCAGCTGGCGCGAGAAGTCGGGCCACAGGACGACGATGCTCGCCCGCGGTACCGCAGCCAGCTCGGCGACCTTGCGGCTGCTCCGTGCGGTGTGGAAGGCGAACCCGGTCTCGTCGAACGCGCTGAGCAGCACGGTCCGGGCGTCGGGGTAGCCGTCGGTACCGAGCGTCGACAGCGTGACCCGAGGGCGCTCGGGGTCGTCGTCGGGAGGCAGCCAGGCGCGGGCGAGGGCGAACGGGTCGGGCGGGGGAGGGGCGTCGTCGTGGACCGGGTCTGCGTGGCCGGCGTCGCTCACCGGATGGCGCCCTTGGTGGGGCCGTCGTAGTCAGGGTTGAGCTTGCCGGGGTTGAGCAGCCCCAGGGGGTCGGTGGTGCGGGCGGTCTCGATCGTGCGGCCCAGCTCGAAGTCGACGTTCCACTGGTGCGGGTCGTGCACCCCCACGCCGAGGGCGTTGAGGGCCCGGATGCCGTCGCGCACCTGCTCGGGGCTGCGGTACACGCCGGCCAGCATCCCGATCGGCACCGTGTGCCCCGCCTCGACGTGCAGCAGCCCGCCCTCGTAGACCGCGTGCACGTCGTCGATCCGCTCGACCAGCGCGTCGCCGGAGACCTCGACGTGGAAGTACACCCCCGGCCGGCTCTTCTGCAGCCATTCGATGGGGTGGTTGTAGCTGAGCATGCTGAGCGTGAGCACCACCTGGGCGCCGTCGCGGACGTCCTCGATCCGTCCGCCGGCGCCCTCGATCACTGCGGTGGCCGCCTCGACGCTGCGGACGTCGGCGATCATCCGCAGGCTCGACCGGCCGGCCGGGAACGCCGGGTCGGCCGGCAGCGTCGCGGTGATCTCCGGGGTGTCGGCGGAGACCAGCCGGGGGAGCGGCTCCAGCCGCCCGAGCTCGCGCAGCACCGAGAGCGCGCCGCGGAAGTCGGGGAAGCTCGCGTAGAGCCCGCGCCACTCCTGCAGCGGCTCCAGCCGGACGGTGGCCCGCGCGATGATCCCGGCGGTCCCGTAGTTGTGCACGAACCGCTGCGCCTCGTCGCCCTCTACGTGCACCAGCTCGGCCGACCCGGTCGCGTGGACCACGTCGAGGGCGAGCACGAACCCCATGTCGTTGGAGCCGTGCGCGATGGTGCCGGTGCCGCCGGACCCGCCGCCGAGGAACCCGCCGAGCGAGGACTGCGCGGTCGAGGGGTACATCCACAGCTGCTGGCCGGTCTCGGCGGCCGCCCGCTCGAGGGTCACCATCGGCGTCCCGGCCTCGGCCGTGATCCACCCGTCGCCGACCTCGACCACCGCCCGCGCGCGCGACAGGTCCAGCACGAGCCCGCCGGCCATCGGGATCGCCTGCCCGTAGTTGCCGGTGCCCTTGCCGCGCGGGGTGACCGGGACGCCGTGCCGTACCGCGGCGGCGACCACCCGGCCGACGTCCTCGGCCGTGGTCGGCCAGGCCACCAGGTCGGCCACGCCCAGCGGCAGCAGCTCGGTGATGATCGGGCTCATCCGGGCGCCGTCCACCGAGGCCCGCTCCCGGGCGCGCAGGTCGCCGGAGACGTTGCGGGCGCCGAGCAGGGCGACGAGTTCGGCATCCAGGGCGGCGAGGGCGGTGGGCGGCGGAGCGGTCGAGAGGGTCACCGTCCCAGTGGAACGGCCCGCGGTTACGCCCGTGTCACCTCCGTGGGACACGTTCGGCACGCGGGCCTGGTGCCATCCCCGCCGTGAGCTTCTTCTCCGACGTCGAACGGGACCTCATCGTCGACGCCCGCACCGAACTGGCCGACGGCGTGGTCGCCCTGGACCTGGTCGGCCACAACGGCCGCGACCTGCCCGCCTGGACACCGGGCTCGCACATCGACGTGGTGCTGCGCCCGGGGCTGGAGCGGCAGTACTCGCTGTGCGGTGACCGGGCCGACCGCTCCCGGTGGCGGATCGCCGTCCTCCGTGAGGAGAAGGGCGCGGGCGGGTCGGTGGCGCTGCACGACGAGGTGGGAGTCGGGCAGACGCTGCGGGTGCGCGGGCCGCGCAACCACTTCCCCTTCGAGGTCACCCCCGGCACCCGGTACCGGTTCGTCGCCGGGGGCATAGGCATCACCCCGCTGCGCGCGATGGTGGCCGAGGCCGCCGCGGCCGGCGCCGACTGGACCCTGGACCTCGCCGGCCGCTCGCGCCGCACCCTCGCCTTCGCCGCCGACCTGGCCGCCGCGCACCCCGACCGGGTGCGGGTGCACGCCGCCGACGAGGGCCGCCGCCTCGACGTCGCGGCCCTGCTCGGCGAGCCGCGGGACGACACCGCCGTCTACGTGTGCGGCCCGGGCCGGCTGATCGACGCGGTCACCGACGCCATGTCGGGCTGGCCGCCGTCCGCGCTGCACCTGGAGCGGTTCGAGGCCAAGGAGTTCGGTGACCCGGTGTGGCCCGACCCGTTCGAGGTCGAGCTGGCCCTGTCCGGCACCACGGTGACCGTCGAGCCGGGTCGGTCCGTGCTCGACGCGGTGGCCGAGGCCGGGGTCGTCGTCCTCTCGTCCTGCCGGGTCGGGACCTGCGGAACGTGCGAGACACCGGTCCTGGAGGGCCAGGTGGAGCACCGCGACTCCGTCCTCACCCCGGCTGAGCAGGCCGACGGAGCCGTGATGATGGTGTGCGTCTCCCGCGCCGCCGGCCCGCGGCTGGTGCTGGACCTGTGACCGTGCTGCTGACCGGCGCCACCGACCTGGACGGCCGCCGGGTCGACGTCCGCGTCGAGGGTGCGCGGGTCGCCGCGGTCGCCCCCTCGTTGGCCGCGGAGCCGGGGGAGGAGACCCTCGACCTCACCGGGCACTGGCTGCTGCCGGCCCCCGCCGAGCCGCACGCCCACCTCGACAAGGCGCTCACCAGCCACCGGGTGCCCAACCGCACCGGTGACCTGGCCGGGGCGATCGAGGCGATCCGGGCGATCGCCGCCGACTTCACGCACGAGGACCTGGTCGAGCGGGCCACCCGCGCGGCGTACGAGTACCTGGCCAACGGGACGACGGCCATCCGCACCCACGCCGACGTCGGCGTGCACGCCGGCACCCGCCACCTGCGCGCGCTGGTCCAGGTCCGCGACGCCCTCGCAGACCTCGTCCGCATTCAGGTGGTCGCCCTGGTCTCCGCCCCGTTCAGCGCCGCGGAGGCCGACGCCGCGCCGCGGCTGCTGGCCGAGGCGATCGACCTGGGGGCCGACGTCGTCGGCGGCGCGCCGCACCTGTGGGCCGACCGGGACGCCGGCCAGTCCCTGTCGTTCGACGCGGCCGTGCGGGCGGGGCTGCCACTGGACCTGCACACCGACGAGACACTCGACCCGACGGCGCAGGGGCTGCTCGACCTCGCCCGGCGGGTCACCGCCACCGGCTTCGACCGCGGCGTGACCGCGGGGCACTGCGTCAGCCTCGGCGTCCACCCCCTGGAGGTGGCCCGCTCGACCGCCCGCGCGGTGGCCCGCGCCGGCATCGGCGTCGTCGCGCTGCCGCAGACCAACCTCTACCTGCAGGGGCGGGACGTCGCCGTGGCCCCGCCGCGCGGGCTGACCGCCGTCCGCGCGCTGCTGGACGCCGGGGCGACCGTCGGCGGCGGCGGGGACAACCTGCGCGACCCCTTCAACCCGATGGGCCGCGCCGACGCCTGCGAGGCCGCCTCGCTGCTGGTGGCCGCCGGCCACCTGTCGACCCGGGAGGCGTGGCTGGCCGTCAGCGCCGGCGCCCGCCGGTGCATGGGCCTGCCGGTGCCCGCCGTCGCCGAGGGGGCCGCCGCGGAGTTCGTCGCGATCGCGGCCGAGAGCCTCGACGCCGCCGTCGCCGGTGCCGGCACGGCCCGGGTGGTGCTCTCCGGCGAGCGCGTCCTGGCGACGACGGCGGTGGTGCGGTCGTTGCCGGCAGGGCTCGTGTCCAGGTCGTGATGCTCCGCGAGCGGCGTTCACCGCCGGAACACACCGACGAAACAGCCGCCACGGAAGGTGAGGTCGACCCGCTCGCCGGACCGGACACCCCCGGTCCCCGACCTCCGGAGCCGCCCGTGAGCGCACCAGTGACGAGCAGGCCGACGACCGCGACCGACACCCGCGTCCTGCACTTCCGCGACGTCGCCAAGACCTTCCCCGACGGCACCGTTGCGCTCGAGGGCGTCGACCTCGACATCTCCCGCGGGGAGTTCGTGACCGTCGTCGGCCCCTCGGGCTGCGGGAAGAGCACCCTGCTGCGGATCGCCTCGGACCTGTCCCCGGCGACGTCGGGCCAGGTGCAGGTGGACGCGCAGCGGATCGGCTACGTCTTCCAGGACGCGACGCTGCTGCCCTGGCGCAGCGTGCTCAAGAACGTGCAGCTCCTCGGTGAGCTGCACGGCATGGGGAAGCCGTCGCTGAACCAGGCCTCCCGGGACGCCATCGACCTCGTCGGCCTCACCGGCCACGAGAAGAAGCTGCCGCGCGAGCTGTCCGGCGGGATGCGGATGCGCGCCTCGCTGGCGCGGTCGCTGACCCTCGACCCGGACCTGTTCCTCTTCGACGAGCCCTTCGGCGCGCTCGACGAGATCACCCGCGAGCGGCTGAACGACGAGCTGCTGAGCATGTTCCGGACCAAGCGGTTCGGCGCCCTGTTCATCACGCACTCGGTGAGCGAGGCGGTCTACATGTCCACCCGCGTGCTGGTGATGAGCGGCCGGCCGGGGCACATCGTGGCCTCGTTCGACGTCCCGTTCGGGACCGACCGCACGCCCGACCTGCGATTCACCCCCGAGTTCGCCGCGCTGGCCGGCGAGGTCTCGCACGCGCTGCGGGAGGGGCACCGATGACGACGTTCCGCACCGACCACCCGGCCCGAGTCGAGGGGAACACCGTGACGGCCACCGAGCAGGGCACCGAGGCGCACGCGTCCGGGAAGGCAGCCGCGCCGGAGGAACTGGTCGCCGCCGGGACCGCGCCGCTGGTCCGCCGTCGGCGGCGCGGCGGCCGGTGGCTCAACGTCGCCGCGCCGCTCGCCGTCCTCGCCGCCCTGATCGGGCTCTGGTACGCGATCACCTACCTGGTGCTCAGCGAGCGGCGCCGGTTCCTCATGCCGCCGCCGCAGGACGTCATCACCGAGGGCTTCGGCGACCCGGTCGCGATGGAGAAGATCGGGGTCGCGCTCGGCAACACCGTCCAGGTCACCTTCACCGGCCTGGCGATCGCCATCGTGATCGGGATGCTCTGGGCGATCGTCATGAGCCAGGCGAAGGTCGCCGAGCGGTCGCTGTTCCCCTACGCCGTCGCGCTGCAGTGCATCCCGATCCTGGCGCTGGTCCCGCTGATCGCGTTCTGGTTCGGCTACGGGTTCCCGGCCCGCGTCATCGTCTGCGTGCTGATCGCGCTGTTCCCGATCGTGTCCAACACGCTCTTCGGCCTGCAGTCGGTCGAGCGCGGCCAGCACGAGCTGTTCGACCTGCACGGCGCGAGCCGGTTCACCCGGCTGGTGAAGCTGCAGTTCCCCGCCGCGATGCCGGCCATCTTCGCCGGCTTCCGCATCTCCGCCGGCCTGTCGGTGGTCGGCGCGATCGTCGGGGACGTCTTCTTCAAGCAGGGCGAGGCCGGCCTGGGCATCGTGCTCGACAACTTCCGCAACCGGATCCAGGGCCCCGAGCTGTTCGCCACGATCATCGTCGCCGCCGGGCTCGGCATCGCCGTCTTCCTGCTCTTCGGCTGCCTCGGGAAGCTCGCCGTCGGCCGCTGGTACGACGCCGGCCGCGACGCGGCCTGAAGCCCTCCCCGCCCCCTCTGTACGGCGCCCCGGTCCCGGGGACGCCGTCCCACCCCACCCCTCAAGGAGACCCGTGCGCCGGACCCGTACCTCCATCGGCCTCGCCGCTGCCGCGAGCCTCGCTCTCGTCCTCTCCGCCTGCGGCGAGGACGACGACGGCGGCTCGGCCGACGCCGCCGGTCCCACCGGTGAGATCGGCAGCACCGACCTGGCCGCGGCCGGCTGTCCCGAGACCGTCGTCATCCAGACCGACTGGAACCCCGAGGCCGAGCACGGCGGGGTCTACCAGCTCCTCGGCGACGACGTCTCCATCGACGCCGGGGCGAAGACGGTCAGCGCGACCCTCGTCGACAGCGCCGGTGACAGCACCGGCGTCATGGTCGAGGTCCGGGCCGGCGGGCCGGCGATCGGCTTCCAGCCGGTCAGTGCGCAGATGTACTCCGACGACTCGATCACCCTCGGCTACGTCGACACCGACGAGGGGATCCAGGTGTCGGCCGACCAGCCGACGGTCGGCGTCCTCGCCCAGCTGGAGAAGTCCCCGCAGATGATCATGTGGGACCCCGAGACCTACCCGGACGTCGACGAGATCGGCGATCTGGCCGACACCGACGCCACCGTGCGCTACTTCGAGGGCTCGGCCTACATGGACTACCTCGTGGGCGCCGGCCTGCTCCGCGAGGACCAGCTCGACGGCAGCTACGACGGCAGCCCGGCGGCGTTCGTGGCCGCGGAGGGCGCCGACGCCCAGCAGGGCTACGCCAGCGCCGAGCCCTACATCTACGAGAACGAGGTCGACGCCTGGGGCAAGCCGGTCGAGTACCAGCTGATCCACGACGCCGGCTTCCAGGTCTACGCCTCGTCGCTGTCGGTGCGCGCCGACCAGTTGGAGCCGCTGAGCGACTGCCTCACCGAGCTGGTGCCGCTCATGCAGCAGGCCGACGTCGACTACCTGGCCGACCCGTCCGGCGCGAACGAGCTGATCGTCTCGCTGGTCGAGGAGTACGACACCGGCTGGCAGTACAGCGAGGGCGTCGCCGACTACGCGGCCGAGACGATGGCCGAGCTCGGGATCTCGGGCAACGGGGAGAACGACACCCACGGCGACTTCGACATGGAGCGCATGCAGACCCTGATCGAGCAGACGACGCCGATCTTCACCGAGCAGGGAACGCCGCCGGCCGAGGGGCTCACCCCCGAGGACGTCGTCACCAACCAGTTCATCGACATGTCGATCGGCGCCGACGTCTGACCCGACCGCACCGACTGCGCCGGCAGCCCCTCCGCGGGCTGCCGGCGCAGCCGCGTCCTGACCCGATCTGGCGAGGGACCGGCGCTGCGGGGAACGCCCCCCCGGTCCGTGGGGCGTTCAATGGGACGCGGCACCCGACGGGGCGTCGCGCGCGCGACCGAGGAGACACGATGCTGGACTACCTGAAGCGCCTGCAGTACGAGCGGCCGGTGCTGTTCTGGGTGATCCTGCTCGTCGGCTTCTGGCTCGCGTTCCAGCTGCTGATCTTCGTCGCGAGCCTGCTGCTCTCGGGCTTCTCGCTGCCGGGCTGGGCGCCGCTCGTCCTGGTCCTCGTGGTCCTGGTCGTCATCGCCAAGCGGCAGCAGAACTCCCGCTGGTAGCCCCGCACCGGCGCCACGGCCCCGACGTCGTGCGCCGCGGTGCACCGCAGGCGCCTCCCGCCGCACCGGCGCGCACACCGTCGGGGTCCTGAGCTCCTCCGCCACCGGCCGCGAGGAGCCCGGTCAGGACTTCTTGCTCTTCTTCTTGCCGCCCTTCTTGCCGAGCTCGCTCTGGGCGGCCGAGCTCGTCCGGGGGTTCTTCTTGCCCTCCTTCTCGGCCTTGGCGTTCGCCTTCTTCGCCGCGTCGCTGCCCTTGCCGCTCTTCTCGGCCACGCTGCCTCCTCGCTGGGACCGTCCCCGTGGACGGCCGGAGCGCTGCCCTACCCGCGGCCGAACGGCGGGAACACCTGGTCCCCGTCCACCTGGGTGACCAGGCGGGCGAGGCGGTCGTGCACCTGGTCCACCACCGTCGTCGCCTCCGGGTCGCACAGCCGGGTGCCGTCGGCGGCCAGCCGCCCGCCCACCCACACCTGGTGCAGGTTCCGCAGCGAGCACGCCAGCACGTAGGTGCCGTAGGCGTCCCAGACAGGGCCGGTGTCGGGGTCGCGCGGGTCGACGACGAGGAAGTCGGCGAACCGGCCGACCCGCAGCGTGCCCACCCGGTCGTCGACGCCGAGGACCTCCGCCGAGCCCCGCGTGTGCATCTCCAGCACGTCGCGGACCGGTAGCGCCGACGGGTCCCGGTACGTCGCCCGCACCAGCGCCAGCGCCGTCCGCATGTTGGAGAACGGGTCGCTCACGTCGGTGCAGGACTGGTCGTCCAGCCCCATCCCGACCCGCATGCCTGCCGCCCGGATCTCCGGGATCCGCGCGACGCCGGACGCGAGCCGGCCGTTGCTCATCGGCTGCCAGCTCATCCCGCAGCCCGCGGCCGCGGCGGCGGCGATGATCTCGTCGGAGGTCTGGATGAAGTGGCCGAACACCAGGTCCGGGCCGAGCGCGCCGGCGTCGGCGTACCAGGCGAACTTCGACTGCTGGAGCTCCACGTCCTGCGCCGTCTCCAGGAAGTGCGGCTGGTTCAGCAGCCCGTGCCGGCGCATCGCCGCCACCTCGACCTCGGCGGCGCCGGGGTCGTCGGCCCACTGCACGGTGCCGCTCAGCGCCACGCCCAGGTGCAGCGCCGGGTCGACGTCCCGGGCGGCGTCGACCACCTCGTCGAGCTGGGCCAGCGCGTCGGCGGGGGAGACCCCGCCCTGGCCGAGCATGACGCTGTGCACGTGCCGCAGCCCGGCGTCGGCCTTGCCGCGCAGCTGGGCGTGGGTGAACGCGGTGTCGGGCAGGGCGGCCTCGTAGCGGGCTGAGTCGTCGCCGCTGCCGGCGGTGAAGGGCAGCCCGGCGGAGGTGAAGTCGTAGGCGCTGGTGATGCCGTTGCGCAGGAAGTCCTGGGCGCCGTGCCGGGTCAGCCAGTAGACGTCCTCGGCGTCGGCCGCGTCGGTGTACCGGGTCATCGCCTGGATCCAGCCGTAGAGCGACTGGTCCATGCCCAGCCCCCGGGACGCCGAGGTGAACAGGTGGCTGTGCGCCGACACGAAGCCCGGTCCGATCAGCTTCCCGGCGGCGTCGAGCACCTCGTCGGCGACCAGGTCGGCCGGTGGCTCGCCCGGCTCGATCGCCGCGATCCGCCCGTCGTCGCCGACGGTGATCCAGCCGCGGAACGGATCGGGCCGGTCGGGGTCCATGGTCAGCAGGACGGCGTCGCGCACGAGGAGCAGGGTCACGCCCCCGACCCTGACCGCCTCACGTTGCCGCGCGGTGACGACGGCGTTCCCGGCTCGTCAGCAGCGTGCGCAGCCGGCCCGCGACGTCGCCCTCGGGGACGGCGACCAGCTCCCCGTCGCGGACGACGACCCGTCCACCCACGACCACGTGCCGCGGACGCCGTCCCGGGCGCGCCCACAGCAGCCCGGCCACCGGATCGGCCACGCCCGCGTCGGCGACGCCGTCGACGTCCCAGCACACGAGGTCGGCCCACGCCCCCGGGACCAGCCGGCCGAGGTCCGGGCGGCCCAGGCCGTCCGCGGAGCCGGCGGTCGCCCAGGTGAGCACCTCGCGGGCGGCCACCGGCCGGCCGGCCAGCGGCGCGACCTGCATCGCCAGCCGGGCGTCGGCCAGCAGGTGCCCGGCGTCGTTCGAGCCGCCGCCGCTGGTCCCCAGGCCGACCGCGACCCCGGCGTCGGCGAGCGCGGCCATCGGCGCCACGCCCCAGCCCATCGGCAGGTCGCAGCCCGGTGCGTGGGTCGCGGTCACGCCGGCGGCGGCCAGCCGCGCGATCTCGTCGGAGGTCACCGCGCACAGGTGCGCCAGCGTCACGTCCGGTGCGAGCCACCCCCACTCCTCGAGCAGGTCGACCGGCCGCCGCCCGTAGCGCTCCGCGGCGACGTCCACGTCGACCTGCTCGTTGGCCTGGGTGCGGCGGCGCAACCCGTGCCGGGTGGCCATCTCGGCCAGCAGCGCGAAGGTCTCCGGCCCGTCGCTGTGCACGCCGGCCGGACCGACGGCGACCTGCAGCACCCCGTCGGCGGTCACCCCGCCGGGCGGCACGAGGGCGACGGCGATCGCGTCGGCCGAGGCGGCGGCCTGCTCGGGGTCGTCGCCGGCGCTGCCCCGGACGAACACCAGCCGGGCGCCGAGCTCGCGGGCGGCACCGGCCGTCGCGCGGGCGATCGCCACGTCCGCGTCGGCGCTCCCGCGCGGCCAGGTCAGGTGGTGGTCGGCCACGGTGGTGACGCCGCACAGCAGCGCCTCGGCCAGCCCGGCGGACGCGGCGACGGCGGCGAGCTCGTCGTCCACCCCGACGGCGGTATAGGCGGCGGCCATGGTCGGCAGCCACCGCGCCATGGGGACGCCACGGGTGCCCGGCAGCGTCCGGAACGCCGTCTGCAGCAGGTGGTGGTGGGCGTTCACCAGCCCCGGGGTGACCACGCAGCCGGCCGCGTCGAGCACCTCGCCGGCACCCGCGGTGGGAGCGATCCGGCCGTCGTCCCCGCAGACCACGTCGACCCCGGTCAGCTCCTCGCCGGTCCCGGTCCAGACCACCTCGGCGTTCCGCACGATCAGCACCGGCGGAGGCTCGCAGCCCGGTGTTCCGGGGAGGTGACGCGGCGTCCCGCGCGCGACATCCGCCGGCAACGCGGCGTCCCTAGCGTGCGGCCCATGCCCGCCCGCCTGCTCACCGACCTCTCCGCCCCGGCTCTCGACGCGGCTCTCGGCCCGGACAGCGTCCTGGTCCTCCCGACCGGCGCGATCGAGCAGCACGGCCCCCACCTGCCGGTGGGCACGGACCTGCTCATCGCCCAGGCCATGGCCGAGCGGGCGGTCGAGCGGTTCGGCGAGGAACTCGACCTGTGGCTGCTGCCGCCGCTGGCCTACACGAAGTCCAACGAGCACGCCTGGTCCTCGGGCACCTTCTGGCTGTCGGCGGCCACGCTGACCGCCGTCCTGCACGACCTCGGTCGCAGCATCGCCCGCACGCCAGCCCGCCGGCTGGCCTTCCTCAACGGGCACGGCGGCAACTCCGCGCTCCTGCAGGTCGCCGCGCGCGACATCCGGCTGGAGACCGGGCTGCGCACGTTCGTGCTGCACCCCCGGCCGCCGGCCGACCAGGGCGGCACCAGCCCCGCGGGGGAGCTCGGGATGGGCGTGCACGGCGGCATGGACGAGACGTCGCTGGTGCTGCACCTGCGGCCGGAGCTCGTGGACATGACGAAGGCCGGCCGCTGGGTGCCCGAGCACCTCGACGGCTACCGGCACGTCCGGTTCGGCGGCTCGGTCTCCTTCGGCTGGTCCTCGGACGACTTCGGCCCGGCCGGCGTCGTCGGCGATGCCACGCACGCCACCGCCGAGTACGGGGCGCAGCGGGCCGCCGGGATGGTCGAGTACCTGGGGGAGGCGCTGGCCGAGGTGGCCCGCTTCGATCCGGCAGCCGGGGCGGTGCCGTCCCGTCAGTGACGCTGGTCCCGTCGACCCCACGTGACACGGACGGCACCCCACGCGTCACGGAACGGCAACGTCCCCGTGGCACTGTGGCTCCGTGACCGCCGCAGCACACGGCGTCCCCGACCCGCGCGACGTCGCGCCGGGTCCCCAGGACGCCCAGTCGCCGGACGATCCCGGTCCGCGCACCGCCGAGCACGCCCGGTTGGCCGAGGCGGGCAGCATGTCCGCGCCGTGGCGCACGTGGGGCCCCTACCTGGCCGGCCGCCAGTGGGGGACCGTCCGCGAGGACTACTCCGAGGACGGCGACGCCTGGGCCTCCTTCCCGTTCGACCACGCCCACGCCCGCGCCTACCGGTGGGGCGAGGACGGCCTCGGCGGCATCTGCGACCGCTTCGGTTTCCTGAACTTCTCGATCGCGCTGTGGAACGGCAAGGACCCGATCCTCAAGGAGCGGCTGTTCGGCCTCACCAACGAAGAGGGCAACCACGGCGAGGACGCCAAGGAGTACTGGTGGGCCGTCGACGGCACCCCCACGCACTCCTGGATGCAGTGGCTCTACCGCTATCCGCAGGCCGAGTACCCCTACGCCCAGCTGCGCGAGGAGAACGCCCGCCGCAGCCGGCTCGAGCGCGAGTACGAGCTCGCCGACACCGGCGTCCTGGACGAGGACCGCTTCTTCGACGTCCAGGTCTCCTACGCCAAGGCCGGGCCGGAGGACGTCTGCATCGTCGTCTCCGCCACCAACCACGGCCCCGAGGCCGCGCCGCTGCACCTGCTCCCGCAGGTCTGGTTCCGCAACACGTGGTCCTGGGGCGGCGACAAGCGCCAGGGCGTGATCACCCAGCTGCTGGCGCCCACGCTGACGGTGTCCGGGCTGGAGGCCGTCGAGGCCGAGCACGGCTACCTGGGGCGCTACGTGCTCGCGGCCGAGGGGTCGCCGACGGTGCTGCACTGCGACAACGAGACCAACGCCGTCGCCCTCTTCGGGGCCGCGCGCAACAGCAGCAGGTACCCCAAGGACGGCATCGGCCGCCGGGTCGTCGACGGCGACCGCAAGGCGGTCAACCCCGCGGGCACCGGCACGAAGGCCGCGTTCTGGTACCAGTGGGACGCCGTCGCCCCGGGGGAGACGGTCAGCGTCCGGCTGCGGCTGCGCCAGGCCGACCCCGACGACGCCGTCTTCGGCGAGGAGTTCGACGCCGTCTGCGCCACCCGCCGGGCCGAGGCCGACGAGTTCTACGGCACGGTGATCCACCCGGGCCTGTCCGACGAGGACCGGCACGTCGCCCGCCGGGCCTACGCCGGCCTGCTGTGGACCAAGCAGCTGTACCGCTTCGACGTCTCCCAGTGGCTGGACGGCGACTCGGAGTCGCCCGCCCCGGAGTCCCGGCGCAAGCGCGGCCGGCGCAACTCCGGCTGGCGGCACCTCGCGCTGGCCGACGTCATCTCGATGCCCGACGAGTGGGAGTACCCGTGGTTCGCCGCGTGGGACACCGCCTTCCACTGCATCCCGCTCGCGCACGTGGACCCGGACTTCGCCAAGGAGCAGCTGGTCCTCATGTGCCGGGAGTGGGCGATGCACCCCAACGGCCAGCTCCCGGCCTACGAGTGGGCCTTCGGTGACGTCAACCCGCCGGTGCACGCCTGGGCGGCCTGGCACGTCTACCGGATCGACGGCTACCGGGACCGGCAGTTCCTCATCCGGGTCTTCACCAAGCTGCTGCTGAACTTCTCGTGGTGGGTCAACCGCAAGGACGCCACCGGCTCGGGCCTGTTCGAGGGCGGCTTCCTCGGCATGGACAACATCGCGCTGTTCGACCGCTCCGCGCCGCTGCCCCCGGGCTACCGGCTGGAGCAGTCCGACGCCACCAGCTGGATGGCGTTCTACTGCCAGCAGATGTTCAAGATCGCGCTCGAGCTGTCCCGGTTCGACCAGGCGTGGGACTCCACCGCGACCAAGTTCCTCGAGCACTTCCTCTCCATCGCCCAGGCGATGAACGAGTTCGGCTCGCACGAGGAGTCGCTGTGGAACGAGGAGGACGGCTTCTTCTACGACGTCCTCGTCGCCCCCGACGGCACCGCCGAGCCGCTGCGGGTCCGGTCGATGGTCGGGCTGCTGCCGATCCTCGGGGCCACGGAGGTGCCCTCGTGGATCCAATCCGAGTGCCCCGACGTGGCCAACCAGCTGCGCTGGCTGCAGCGCCGGCGCCCGGAGCTCATGGGCCCGCTGCTGAGCCGTTCGGCGCCCGAGGGCCGGAAGATGATCCTGTCGCTGGTCGACCGCGAGCGCCTCGAGCGGATCCTCACCCGGATGTTCGACACGAACGAGTTCCTGTCGCCGTTCGGCATCCGGTCGCTGTCCAAGGCGACCGGGCAGGTGTTCGCCCAGGTCGGCGGCCGCGACGTCTCCATCGAGTACGAGCCGGGGGAGTCGCGGACCAAGCTGTTCGGCGGCAACTCCAACTGGCGCGGGCCCGTCTGGTTCCCGGTCAACGTGCTCCTGGCCGACAAGCTGCGCACCCTGGGCCGCTTCTACGGCGACTCGTTCACCATCGAGATCCCCACCGGCTCCGGCCAGCGCCGCACGCTGGTGGAGGCCGCCGACCTCATCGACGGCAGCCTCACCGCGCTGTTCCGGCCGGTCGACGGTCAGCGCCCCGCGGACGGCAAGCGCATCGAGGCCACCGGGTCACCGCTGTGGCAGGACCACCCGACGTTCAGCGAGTTCTTCGACGGCGACACCGGCGAGGGCCTGGGCGCCTCCCACCAGACCGGCTGGACGGCGTTGGTGGCGCACCTGCTCAACCCCCGGCTGCCCCCCGACCCCCGGTTCTCCTGAACGGAGTCGCTGGGTGACGGAAACCGTCATTCAGCGACTCCGCTCAGCCGCGGGCGGCGGCGAGGACCTCGGTGAGCGTCCGGTCGTCGCGGGCCACCCAGGCCCGGCCGTCGTCGCCGAGCACGATCGGGCGCTGGATGAGCTTCGGGTTCTCCACGAGCACCCGGATCCAGGCGTCGGCGTCCCGTGGCGCGTCCTTGAGCCCGAGCTCCTTCGCACGGGGCTCGGCCATCCGCGTGATGTCCCACGGCTGCAGCCCGAGCGCGGCGAGGACGGCGCGCAGCTCGTCCTCGGTCGGCGGCTCGTCCAGGTAGCGGCGCAGCCGGTGGTCGACGCCCGCGTCATCCAGCTGGGCCCTGGCGGTACGGCACTTCGAGCACGAGGGGTTGAACCAGACCTCCACGCCGTGAGCCTAGGGGCCCGGGGCGGGCCGGCGGGGCCGGGGTTAGGGTCGACGGAACGCTGGACGGTCCCTCGGGGACGACGAGGGGAGTGCCGACAGGTGAGCGATCGGGAGTCCGGCTCCATCGAGGACGACGGTCCGGCCTCGCCGCCCATCCCGTCGTTCGACTCGCTGCGCGCCCCGCAGCGGCGGTCGGCGCTGGACCTGTTCGTGCCGCCGGCCCCGCCGGCGCCTCCCGCCGAGGAGATCCCGCGCCCCGTCGCCGCTGCCCCTGCCGGGCCCCGGCCCGCGGAGTGGGGTGACCTGGTGCTCCTGGGCACCCACCTCACCCGGTGCGTGACCCGCGGTCTGCGGTCGCTGCTCCGCGGCTGACGGACCCCCGGAACGCCAGAAGGGCCACGGCGCTGTGCGCCGTGGCCCTTCCGTGCGTCGTCAGATCAGACGGCGCGGACGTTCTCGGCCTGCGGGCCCTTCTGGCCCTGCGTGACGTCGAACTCGACCTGCTGGCCCTCGTCGAGGGACTTGTAGCCGGTGCCGGTGATGGCGGAGTAGTGGCAGAAGACGTCGGCGCCGCCGCCGTCCTGGGCGATGAAGCCGAAGCCCTTCTCCGCGTTGAACCACTTCACAGTTCCGGTAGCCATGCTGTTCTCATTCCGTGCTGGAGGTGTCCGACCTGGCAGAGCACCGGGTCGGGGTCGCCGCACCGACCGGCAGGACCGAGAGGAACGTCAGGCACAGAGACGACTGCGGACGTCCGAGAACGAAGCAGAGGTACGACAGCGACCGACGCCCACTGTAGGGGATCCATCGCGCCTGGTCGACGCCCCGCCGCAGAACCGGTCCCTCCGAGGGGTCGGGTTCACCAGCGCAGCGGGTGCGTCTGCCTCGACTGCGCCGTCCGGCAGGCGCGGCAGTTGCCCCACGAGGCGATCGCCAGCGGCGTCGTCGGACCGCCGCACTCGGGGCACTCGACCGCATCGGCCGACTGCGCTCGTGCCTCACTGATCTCCTGGGCGCGCTCCTCGTGCCGGGTCGCGTCGCCCCGGCAGGGGCAGCCCAGATGGGCGTCGGCACAGAGTCCGCGGTGTTCCGCCATGGGAGGCCCCCTCGGGTTCGGCCCCGACGCTACCCCGGCACCCGCGGAGGCCCCGCCGTTCGACGCGGATGTTCGCCGGATCGGGTCTGCGCCGGCTCTGGGCGAGACTGCGGGGGTGCGCCGCGTCCTGCTCCGCCGCTCGGCCGGCGGGATCGTCGAGGCGCGGGACCCGTCCGACGGCGACGCGACCGTCCGCCTCGCTGGGGACCAGGTCCCCCGGTACGTCCGAGACCAGGAGGCCGAGGGCGTCCGCTGGGTGTGGGACGA
This sequence comes from Blastococcus sp. TF02A-26, assembly GCF_003319125.1. Taxonomy (GTDB): domain Bacteria; phylum Actinomycetota; class Actinomycetes; order Mycobacteriales; family Geodermatophilaceae; genus Trujillonella. The sequence goes on from NZ_QOHG01000015.1 coordinate 89,119, forward strand.
CACCACCCGCTGGTACCCGGCGCTGCTCGCGGCCGGGGTCCGCGTCGAGCGCTGCACCGACCTGCGGCTGAGCCACGCCCTGCTGCGCCGCTCGCCCTTCGCCGACCAGGCGCTGCTCACCGGCGACGACACCCCGGGCTGGGACGCCCTCGCGCCGGCCGGGGACGCCGACGCCGCGCTCTTCCCCCTCGACGACCCCGCCGACGCGCTGGACCCGGCCGCGGAGGACGCACGGCAGCGCGCGGCACTGGAGGCCTCGACGCAGCGCGCCCGGCTGTCACTCCTCCTGGCCGCGGAGTCCTCCGGTGCGCTCGTCGCGGCCGAGATGACCGCCGCCGGGCTCCCGTGGCGCACCGACGTCCACGAGCGGCTGCTGGAGGACCTGCTGGGCCCCCGGCCGGGCGGCGGCGCCCGCCCCGCCGTCCTGGAGCGGCTGGCCGGGGAGATCCGCGCCGGGCTGGCCGCACCGCAGCTCAACCCCGACTCGCCGACGGAGCTGCTCCGTGCCCTGCAGCTCGCCGGGCTGCCGGTGGCCGACACCCGGTCCTGGACCCTCGAGCGGCTGGAGCACCCCGCGGTCCCCGCCGTCCTGGAGTACAAGCGGCTGGCCCGGCTGCTGGCGGCCAACGGCTGGACGTGGCTGGAGACCTGGGTCCGCGACGGCCGGTTCCGGCCCACGTTCCTGCCCGGGGGCGTGGTCACCGGGCGGTGGGCGTCGTCCGGCGGCGGCGCGCTGTCGGTGCCCACGCTGGTGCGCCCGGCCGCCGTCGCCGACGACGGCTGGCGGCTCGTGGTCGCCGACGTCGCCCAGCTGGAACCGCGGGTGCTGGCCGGGATGAGCGGGGACACGGCGATGGCCGAGGCGGCCCGGGCCGCGGACCTCTACGCGGGCATGGTGGCCGGCGGGGCGGTGGGCACGCGTGCCGAGGCGAAGCTCGGCATCCTCGGCGCGATGTACGGCGGCACCCGCGGCGAGAGCGGGCGGATGCTGCCCCGGCTGGCGCGGCGCTACCCGCGGGCCATCGGTCTGGTGGAGGAGGCCGCGCGGGCGGGGGAGCGCGGCGAGGTGGTGCACACCCTGCTCGGTCGGGGCTCGCCGATGCCGACCGGCGCGTGGGCGCAGCGCAGGCGGACCTCGGCGAGGCCCCCGAGCAGACCGGGCCGCGGGACCAGCGGGACCGCGAGCGCCGCGCCTGGGGCCGGTTCACCCGCAACTTCGTCGTCCAGGGCACCGGCGCCGAGTGGGCGCTGTGCTGGCTGGCCGACCTGCGCAACCGGCTCTGGCGGCTGGGGGAGGGGCGGCTGGAGCAGCGGCCGCACCTGGTCTTCTTCCTGCACGACGAGGTCGTCGTGCACACACCCGAGGCGCTGGCGCCGGCGGTGGTCGAGGAGGTCCGGCGGTCCGCGGCCGAGGCGGGACGGCTGCTCTTCGGCTCGTTCGGCGTGGACTTCCCGCTCGACGTCGCCGTCGTCCGCTCCTGGGCCGAGGCGGGCTGAACGCACGGGACCCCCGCAGCCGGGGCGGCTGCGGGGGTCCCGGGGGTGTTCAGCGCGGGGTCAGGCCTGCTCGTCCAGCGCTGCGGCGACGCGGCGGTGCGCGTCCCAGATCTCCTGCGGCAGGTCACGGAACAGCGAGAGGTGCTGCTCGCGGTGCGCCATCTCCTGCTGCCAGCGGTGCGTGTCGATCGACAGGATCGTCTCCAGGTCGTCCTCGCGGAGGTCGTCCATGCCCTCGAGCTGGAGCTCCTCCTTGAGCGGCACGATGCCGACCGGGGTCCGGCGTCCGGTGACCTCGCCGTTGCGCAGCTGCATCAGCCACAGCAGCGGACGGAGGTTGTCCCGGTAGCCCGGCCACAGGAAGCGGCCGTCCTCGCCCCGCTGGAACCAGTTCACGTGGGCGAAGATCGGCTGGTCCTTCGCGGCACCGATGACCTTGAGCCAGTGCGCGGCGTAGGCACCCTCGGGGTAGGCCATGAACGGCCGCATCGACATCGGGTCGTAGCGCAGCACGCCCTCGGTGCCCTCGGCGGCGAAGGTCGCCTCCGCGCCCAGGGTGAGGCCGTCGTAGACGCCCTCGGCGAGGTCGGTGATCGCGCGGACGAGCGGCTCCCGGTCACGGGTGCGCCCGCCGAAGATGATCGCGTCGACCGGCACGCCCTTCGGGTTCTCGTAGTCCGGGGCGATGTTCGGGATGTTGGCCAGCGTGGTGGTGAAGCGGCTGTTCGGGTGCGCCCAGGGGGCGTCCTTCTCCTCCTCGGAGCGCTCCGAGATCAGCTCGCCCTTCCAGTCGCGCCACCCGGTGACGTCGGCCGGCGGGTTCTTGCTCTTGCCCTCCCACCAGACGTCCTGGGTCTGCTCGTTGTAGGCGACGTTGGTGAAGATCGTCCCGGTGCCCCGGGCGATGGCCTCGACGGCGGTGGGGTTGGTGACCTCGTTGGTGTCCTTGGCGACGCCGAAGGCCCCGTACTCGGGGTTGATCGCGTAGACGCGGCCGTCCTCGTCGTCGACCCACAGCCAGGCGATGTCGTCGCCGTAGAAGTGCACCTGGTAGCGGTCACCGAGGGCGTCGGGCGCCAGGATCATGGCCAGGTTCGTCTTGCCCGACGCGCTCGGCATGCCACCGCAGACGTGGTAGGTGCGGCCGGTCTGCTTGTCGGTGATGCCGAGGAGCAGGAACTGCTCGGCGAGGAACTTGCCCGAGGCCCAGCCGTCGTACGTCGCCTGGCGCAGACCGTGCGCGATCTTGCCCAGCAGCGCGTTGCCGCCGTAGGACGAGCCGTAGTGCAGGATCGTCCGCTCGTCGGCGACGGTGACGAAGTAGCGCTGGTCCTCGGCGGTGCCCTGGCCCAGGTTGTCCAGGTCGCCGGTGACGTGCACGCCGCGGACGAAGCTGTCCTGGTCCTCGAGGTCGTTGACGTACTCGACGCCGACGCGGGCCATGCGGTTCATGTGCAGGACGACGGTGCGCGTGTCGGTCAGCTCGACGCCGGTCGCGTAGGACTCCAGCGGGGACCCGGGCGGGGCCATCACGTAGGGGACGACGTACATCGTCTTGCCCGCGGACTTGCCCTTCATCCGCTCCTCGAGCATCGGGCGCATCTCCGACGCCGGGCGCCAGTTGTTGTACTCGCCCTTGTCGTCGGGGTTGCTCGTCGCGACGACGGTGCGCTCCTCGGAGCGCGCGGTGTCCTTGGGGTGACTGCGGGAGTAGTAGCGGCCCTCGCCGGCAGGCAGCAGCTCACCGGCCTCGAGCGACTCCTGGATCAGCCGGGCGTCGTCGGAGGCGTTGACCACCTCGACCCGGGCGGCCCCCGTGTGCTCGGCCCACTGGCGGACGAAGTCGCGGACGCGACTGTTCTTCACCCCTGCTGCGTCGAGCACGGCGTCAACGGATGCCACGACTCACCCTCTCCTCTGCGGGACATGCCTCCACCGCGCCACCCGACGTGCGCGCTGGGGCCCGCTTGGGTCGGCAACTTACCGATGTCGCCGGGGCCGGTTGACGGCAGTGGGCCCCCCGTCACCCGTTCCGGCCTTCTCCTGCACGCCTCCGTGCGGGAGAATGTGGCCAATCTCCGCGTGGAAGACGTCCAGAACGTCTGTGCGGGGCCCGGGAGTGTGGTGATCAGCACAGCTGCGTGTCCGCGCCTCCGGCTCGCCTGCACGGACGTCGTCGGCCGGTGCGGTGGACACGCCGGGGAGGTCCCCAGAGACGAACCGTCCGCATTGTCACGACTCGATAACGCGTCTACCGTTGCCGCGTCCGGCCGGTCCTCACCTCTCCATCCGGGGAGCCCGGCGGACGCCGCCGAGTCGCCCGCGAGTGATCCTCGCGAGCGAGCCGGGGACCCACCGCAGTACTGGGGTGAATCCCGTTCCGGACCCCGTCCGGAGCCGGTAGGGCTGCTTCCCGCCCGAACCCGTCAGCTAACTCGGTAGGCGGCCGACGGAAGAAGCAGCCACCCCTCCATGCACCACCGCACCGCCGCCCTGCCCAGTCCTGCCTCCACCGACCCCGCACCGCCGACCGCGCCGCTCGCCGAGGCCCCGCCCGCCCGGTCCCGGTCGGCCCGCCGGTCGACGGCGCCGCGCCGGGGCCCCGGCGTCTACCTGGGGGTGGCCGCCGCCGGCGCCGTCCTCGTGAACGTCTGGGTCGGCGTCGAGCCGGCGGCCCAGGCCGAGGCGGAGGTCGCGGCGTCGGTGAGCGTCGCCCAGGCGCTCGGCATCACCGCGCAGACCAGCCCGGTCCCGGCAGAGCCGGACCTGCAGCCGCTGTCCCAGCTGGCCGCCAGCCGCGGCAGCCGCGAGGCCGCGGAGGCCTCGGCCCAGCAGGCCCAGGCCGACGCCGATCAGGCCACGCTCGACCGGCAGCGCGCCGAGGCCGAGGCCGCCGCTGCCGCCGCTGCGCAGGCCGAGGCGGAGGCCGCTGCCCGGGCCGCCGCGGCCGCCGCCGAGGCGGAGGCGGAGGCAGCCGCGGAGGCGGAGGTGTCCGGCGGCGGCGGCGGGGGCGTCGCCGTGGCCGGCGGCACGGCCGCCAGCGCGGTGGCCCGGATCAGCAACAGCGCCGGGCCGGTCTCGGCGCGGGTGCAGGCCGCGGCGAACGCGGTGGTCAGCAACGTGGCCGGCGCCGGCTCCATCACCCTGGGCGGGACCCGCCCCAGCGCCGCGGATCCCGGCGGGCACCCGTCGGGCAACGCGCTGGACTACATGGTGATGTCGAACCGGTCGCTCGGGAACGCCATCGTCGCCTACCACGTGGCGCACTGGGACGAGCTCGGCGTGGACTACCTCATCTACGAGCAGCGGATCCTGCAGTCCCCCGGCGGCTCGTGGTCGACCATGTCCGACCGGGGCAGCGCGACCGCCAACCACTTCGACCACGTGCACGTGAACTACCGCTAGGAGGTGGGATGACGGACGCCCTCGGCGCAGCGTTCGTCCCCGCCGGCCTGACGGCCGCCACCCTGGCCCTCCTGCTGATCGCCGCGTTCGCCGCGGGCTGGATCGACGCCGTCGTCGGCGGGGGTGGGCTGCTCCAGCTGCCGGCGCTGCTGCTCGTGCCGGGGATCAGCCCGGTGCAGGCACTGGCCACCAACAAGCTGTCCTCGGTCTTCGGCACCACGACCAGCGCGGTGACCTACGGCCGCCGGGTGCGCCCCGACCTGCGCACCGCCCTCCCCATGGCCGGCGTGGCCCTGCTGAGCAGCGCGGCCGGGGCCTCGGTCGCGGCGCTGCTGCCCGCCGAGGTGATCAAGCCGGTCATCGTGGTGGCCCTGGTCGGCATCGGGCTGTTCACGCTGCTGCGCCCGTCCCTCGGCGAGGTGACGGCGCTGCGGCACAGCGGCCGCCGCCACCACGGGACGGCGGTCGGGATCGGCGCCGTCATCGGCTTCTACGACGGCGTCCTCGGGCCCGGCACCGGCTCCTTCCTCGTGTTCGCCATGGTCTCGCTGCTCGGCTACGACTTCCTCAACGCCAGCGCCAAGGCCAAGATCGTGAACGTCGCGACCAACCTCGGGGCGCTGCTGGTCTTCGTGCCGCACGGGTCGGTCTTCTGGGGGCTGGGGCTGCTGATGGGGGCGGCCAACGTGCTCGGCGGCTACCTGGGGTCCCGGACGGCGACCGCCCGCGGCAGCCGGTTCATCCGGATCGCGTTCCTCGTCGTCGTCTGCGCCCTCGTGGTGCGGGTCGGCTGGGACGTCTGGACGGAGAACCTGCGGCCGCTGGTCGGCTGACCCGGCGGGGGACTGACAGGATCGGTGGATGGACGATCGCGCAGATGATGTGGCGCAGGACTCGGCGCAGGACGACGTGGCGCAGGACTCGGCGCAGGACGACGTGGCGCAGGACTCGGCGCAGGACGACGTGGCGCAGGACTCGGCGCAGGACGACGTGGTGCTGGTGGACCGGCGGGACGGCGTGCTGGTCATCACGCTGAACCGGCCGCGGGCGAAGAACGCGCTCGATGCGCGGGTCGCCCGCGCGGTCGCCGCGGCCGCCGACGAGCTGGACGCCTCCGACGACCTGCGGGTCGGCGTGCTCACCGGCGCCGGCGGCACCTTCTCCGCCGGCATGGACCTCAAGGCCTTCCTGCGGGGGGAGCGCCCGACGATCGAGGGCCGCGGCCTGTGCGGCATCACCAGGACCCCGCCGCGCAAGCCGCTGATCGGGGCGGTCGAGGGCTGGGCGCTCGCCGGGGGCTTCGAGCTGGTGCTGGCCTGCGACCTGGTCGTCGCCGCCGAGGACGCCCGGCTCGGCGTCCCGGAGGTCACCCGCTCGCTGGTGGCCATCGGCGGTGCCGCCCTCGGGCTCCCGCGGCGCATCCCGTACGCGCTGGCCATGGAGCTGCTGCTGACCGGTCAGCCGGTGACCGCCGGGCGGGCGGCGGAGATGGGCCTGGTCAACCGGGTCACCCCGTCCGGCGGGGCGCTGGACGCGGCGCTGGAGCTCGCCGCGACGGTCGCCGCCAACGGCCCGCTCGCGGTCGCGGCGACCAAGGCGGTGGCCCGGGGGACCGCCGACTGGCGCTGGGACGAGGGCTGGGACCGGCAGGCGGAGCTCACGGACGCCGTCTTCACCAGCGAGGACGCCCGCGAGGGCTCGACCGCCTTCGCCGAGAAGCGCCCACCGGTGTGGCGTGGCCGGTGACGCGCTGAGCTCCCGGGTGGACCCGCACTAGCATCGGCGGTCGTGGCACAGGGCGTCCCGGCATCCGGGAGCAACCGGACCTGGACCGGCTCCGGCCGCACCGACGCCCTGAACCGGCTCGCCGACCTCGCGGCCGGGCTGCTCGGGGCCGGATCGGCCCAGGTGTCGCTGCTCACCGACGTGCAGACCGTCGCCGGGGGCGCCGGGGTGGCCCGCGACGCCGTCGGCAGCCGGGGACCGCTCGAGGACTCCCTCTGCACGGTGACCGCCGACCTCGGGGGACCGCTCGTCGTCGCCGAGGCATCGAGCGACGACCGCGTCTCGGGCCTGCCGCCGGTGACCTCCGGCGTCGTCGGGTCCTACCTCGGGGTGCCGCTCACGGATCCGGCCGGGCGGCCGCTGGGCGCTCTGTGCGTCTTCGACGTGGCGCCGCGGGACTGGTCGGCCGCCGACGTCCGGGTCCTCGAGCAGCTGGCGCACGCCGTCGTCTCCGAGCTCAAGCTCTCCGCGGTGGCCGCCGACTCCCACGCGCACCGGACCCGGTGGGACCTCGCCGCCGACGCCGCCGGGGTCGGCACGTTCGAGCTGGACCTCGGCACGGGGGTGCTGACCGTCGACGACCGGCTCCTCGAGCTCTCGGGCATGGACCGGGCGTCGTTCACCGGCCGGCCCGAGGACGTGTACGCCCACGTGCACCCCGAGGACGTCCGGGACGTGGTCGCCCGGGTCCGGACCGCCCTCGACACGGCCGGGGACTACGACGCGGAGTACCGGATCGTCCTGGCCGACGGGACGCACCGGTGGGTCAACGCCCGCGGCCGGGTCCTCGACGACGGGGGCGGACCCCGGCTGGTCGGCGTCGCCTCCGACAGCACCGCGCAGCGGGAGCCGATGCAGCGGGCCGCGCAGTTCCTCGAGGGGCTGGCCGTGGCGTTCATCGCGCTGGACCGCGACTGGGTGATGACGCACGTCAACGCCTCCGCCGAGCGGATCGGTGGCCGGGAGCGCTCGGAGGTGCTCGGCCGCACCGTCTGGGAGGCGTTCCCGGCCACCGTCGGCTCGGAGTTCGAGACCCGGTTCCGCCGCGCCGTGGCCACCGGCGAGCCCGTGGCCTTCGACGCGTACTACCCGCACCCGCTCGACGTCTGGGTGGAGGTGCGGGCGGTCCCGCGGGCCGACGGGCTGTCGCTGTACTTCCTCGACGTCACGGAGCGGATCCGCCAGCAGCAGCGGCTGGAGCTGCTCGCCTCGGTCACCGCGCGGTTGACCGGCACCCTGGACGCGGAGGAGGCGGTGGCCCGGCTGGCCCAGCTGGTCGTCCCCGCACTGGCCGACTGGTGCCTGGTGACGCTGGTGGGGGAGGACTGGCAGTCCGGTCCCCGGCGCGGGCTGCGCGACGTCGGCTGGCACCACGCCGACCCCGAGCTGCAGCCGGTCGTCGCCGAGTACGCCCGCGAGCGCATCCCCGCCCTGACCGAGGCGTCGTTCGTCGCCCGGGCGCTGGGCACCGGCCGTCCGGTGGTGCTCGGGGCCGACGCCACGGACCGGATCCTGGAGGTGCTGGCCCCCGGCCTGTCCCACGAGCTGCTGCGCCGGCTGGCACCGGAGTCCTTCGCCGTCCTGCCGCTGCGCGGGCGCGACCGGACGGTCGGCCTGCTCAGCCTCTTCACCGGATCCGAGCGGGGCAGCCTGACCGCCGAGCAGCTCGCCACGGCCGAGGACATCGCGGGCCGCGCCGGGCTCGCGTTGGACAACGCGCGGCTCTACCGCCAGCAGCGCCAGCTGGCCGAGGGGCTGCAGCGGTCCCTGCTCACCGCTCCCGAGCACAACGCCCACCTGGAGATCGAGGTGCGCTACACGCCGGCGACCGCGGCGGCCCAGGTCGGCGGCGACTGGTACGACGCGTTCCCGCAGCCGGGCGGGAGCACGATCGTGACGATCGGCGACGTCCTCGGGCACAACACGGAGGCCGCGGCCGCGATGGGTCAGCTGCGGGCCATGCTGCGGGCGATCGCCGTCACGACCGGCGGCGGTCCGGCCGAGGTGCTGCAGCGCGTCGACGAGGCGATGGCCTCCCTGCGCATGGGGCCGACCACGGCGACCGCGGTCGTCGTCCAGCTCGAGCCGGACGAGGAGGAGCCGGGCGCCATCCGGGTCCGGTGGTCCAACGCCGGTCACCCGCCGCCGATGCTGGTCGGCGCCGACGGCGGCGTGTCCGCGCTGACCGGCCGGCGCAGCGACCTGCTCCTGGGGGTCGACGACACGGCCCCGCGGCGGCAGTACGAGACCACCTTGGCCCCCGGCGGTCTCCTCGTCCTCTACACCGACGGGCTGGTCGAGCGCCGCGACCGCGACCTGGACCACGGCCTGGACCGGCTGCGGGCCGCGCTCGCCGACCGGGCCGACCTCGATCTCGAGGACCTGTGCGACGACCTGCTCGACCGGCTGCTCGACGGCTCCTCCGACGACGACGTCGCCCTCGTCGCCGTCCGGCCCCGGCGGACGACACCACCCGAGGGGACCCCGTGAAGCTGCTGCTGCCCGACTCGCTGCCCCTGGCCCCGGAGCTGCCCGAGGGCGTGACCGCGGTGACCTACGCGGCCGCGGCGCCGGTACCCGACGAGCACCTCGACGCCGAGGCGCTGGTCGTGTGGGGGAGTCCGGTGGCCTCCCTCGCCGCCGTGGCCGACCGGATGCCGCGGCTGCGGTGGGTGCAGTCGCTGGCGGCAGGCCCGGACGCCGTGCTCGCGGCCGGCTTCCCTCCGGGCGTGGTGATCACCTCCGGCGCGGGGCTGCACAGCCCGACGGTGACCGAGCACGCCCTCGCGCTCGTCCTGTCCCTGGTGCGCCGGCTGCCGGCCGCGGCGCGGGCGCAGGCCGAGCACCGGTGGGACCGGGAGTTGGGCGGCCTGCAGCCGCTGCACCCCGAGGGCGCGGTGACCACGCTGCTCGGGGCGCGGGTCCTGATCTGGGGGTTCGGGGCGATCGCCTCGACGCTGGCGCCGGTGCTGCGCTCGCTGGGCGCCTCGGTGCGCGGGGTGGCCCGCAGCGCCGGGCAGCGGGCGGGCTGCGTCGTCGTCGCCGAGGACCGGCTGGACGACGAGCTGCGGCGCACCGACGTGCTGGTGATGGTGCTGCCGTCGACCCCGGCGACGCGGTCGGCACTGGACGCCGACCGGCTGGCGGCCCTGCCCGCGCACGCCCACGTGGTCAACGTCGGCCGGGGCTCGACCGTCGACGAGGCGGCGCTCGTCGCGGCCCTGGCGGCGGGCCGGCTCGCCGGTGCCGCGCTGGACGTCACCGCGACCGAGCCGCTGCCGGCGGACTCGCCGCTGTGGGACGCGCCGAACCTGCTCCTCACGCCGCACGCGGCCGGTGGCCGGCCGGTGGGTGCCGACGAGCTGGTGGCCGCCAACGTCGCGGCGCTGCTCGCCGGACGCGAGCTCCGCAACGTCGTCGACCGCTGACGCGGTCGGGACGGCTCAGGCGGTGAGCTCGCGGCGCTGCAGGCGCAGGCGTCGGCGCTCGCGCTCGGACAGGCCGCCCCAGATGCCGAACCGCTCGTCGTTGGCGAGGGCGAACTCCAGGCACTCGGCGCGGACGGTGCAGCCGGTGCACACGCGCTTGGCCTCGCGGGTCGAACCGCCCTTCTCCGGGAAGAACGCCTCGGGGTCGGTCTCGGCGCACAGGGCGTCCATCCGCCACGGCTCCTCGCCGGCGTCGGCGTCGGCCCACGCGGAGGCGGGCATCTCGTCGACCGCGAGCGGCGTGTAGGCCTCGAAGGCGTACTCGTCGTAGGCCGGGGCGAAGGTCCACGCGGTGGGGGCCTGCTGGTCGGCGCCGTAGCCGGCGTCGTACCCGTCACCGTCGGTGATCAGGCTGAGGTGGGAACGGGAGAAGGAAGGCACGGGAAGCTCCTCGGGACGGTGCGTGGCGCGGTCTCCGTGTGTGACGGAGGGGTACGCCCTGGCTGCTGTCCGTGACGTTACGGAAACGAGATCGGGCGTCGCATCCCCGAGATCCCACGAAACGGCTCCGTCCGGTTGTCGGAACCTGGGCACCCGTCGGCGTGTCGGTCAGGAGGCGTGCAGCGAGGCGCGGCGGCCCCGGACGCGCTCGGCGACCCGGCGCAGGGCCGCCGCCGGACCGCCGGGGGGAGGGGACGCCACCGACGGGGCCGGAAGCTCGGCGCGGAGCGCGGCCCGCCGCTGCTCGAGCCCGGCGATCTCCGCCAGGAGGCCGGCGCGGCGCCCGGCCGCCTCCCGGTCCAGCCGGTCGCGCACCGCGGCGGCCGCGTCGTCGGCCCGCCGGCGCTGGTCCCGTGCGGTCCCGAGCAGCCCGACCACCTCCTGGCGCGCCTGGCGCAGCGCGGCGGCCGCGTCCTCGCCGGCGCGCCGGCGGACGGCGTCGGCGTCGGCGGCCGCGCGCTCGGCCAGCAGCCGCAGCTCCGCGCGGCAGGCCGCCGCCTCGGCGCGCGCCGCCGACCGGACCGCGTCGGCGTCGGCGAGGGCGCGGGCGGCGTCGGCCGTCACGCCGGTGGCGGCGGCGGTGGCCCGGTCCACCAGTCGGCGGCCGGTCGCCTCGGCGTCGGCCAGCACGTGCTCGGCCCGCGCGAGGGCGCGCCGGGCCGCGGCGGCGGTGGCGGCACGGTCGGCGCGGGCCTCGGCGCGGATGCCCTCGGCCTGGTCCGCCGCGGCGGCGAGCATCGTGCCGATCCGGTGCGAGAGCTGCAGGAGCTCGTCGCCGCCCGCGGAGTGCGAGAGCCGCTGCCGGGCTTCGTCGAGCTCGGCCTGCGTGCGCAGGTGCAGGGTCATGAGGTGCTCGCGCTCGCGGTCGGCCGTGGCGAGCTCGTCCTCGGCCCAGCGGACGTAGGTGTCGACCTGGAAGCGGTCGTAGCCGCCGACGGCGCGGCTGAACATCGGCGCGGCGTCGAGGACGTCGGCCAGGTCGCCGGCGACGTTCGGGCGTGGGCGCCCGTCGGCGGTCGCCTCGAGCTCGAGGGTCATCTCCGCCTCCTTCCGCGGTCGTCCGGAGACGGCGACGCTACGGCGGGCCGGGCGGAGGGGGCGGTTGTCCGGGGAGGGACCACCCGGCGGGCGGGGCGGGCGCACCCGTTCGGGGGCGGGCGGCCGCCGGCGGTCGCGCTGCGTGATGCGGTTCGCCGTGGAACGGCCGCTGTCGGGGGATGGGCGGCGGCTCCGGGGGCGGGCACGATCGGGTCCATGGCCGATGTCCCGCCCCCGCCGCCCGGCGAGATGACCGTCTCGCCGCTGTTCGGCTGGGAGGCCGTCGCCGGGGTCGTGCTGCTCGTGCTGGCCCTCGCGCTGGTGGTCGCCCTGGTGGCGGCGCTGCGGGGCGGGCGGGCCGACCGGCCCGAGCTCGAGGCGCTGCTGCAGGCGCGCTCGGAGCGTCGCCACGGCCCGACCACCTGACCGCCGGCCCCGGGGCGTGCCCGGGGCCGGCGGCGGGGTCAGGCCTGGTGGGCGGGGCGCCCGCCGGTGCGGCGGGCCGCCCGGACGGCGAGGACCGCGGCCAGCGCGAGGAGGAGCAGGCCGAGGACCAGGGCGACGATCGGCAGGACCGTGCCGACCAGGTTCAGCAGGCCGGACTGGTCGCCCACCTCGCTGCCGCGCTCGTCGATCGAGTCGTCGGTGGAGTAGATGTCGATCGTCGCGAACTCGACGACGACGGGGTAGCCGCCGAAGTCCAGGGTCCCGGTGATCACCTGGGTGCTGCCGCCGGCGATGGTGGCGCCGAGTTCCCGGTCGGCGTCGACGTAGGTCGTCGTCCGCGACGTCCAGTCGATCGGCACCTCGTCGGGCAGGGTCGCGAGCACCGCGTCCAGGTTCGCCGTCAGCTCCGGGTCCACCGACTCGGCGAGGCCGGGCGCGAGCCCGGCGAGCGCCTTGGGCAGCGCGGCGGGCAGGCCCAGGGCCGCCGGGTCGGCGAGCTCGCCGTCGGCCACGGACTCGTAGCGGTACACGTCGCGGCCGCCGAAGGTCTCCTCGCCCTCGAAGGTCACGGGGGCGGACTGCAGCGTGTACTGGTCCCAGTACTCGTACGTGCCCTCCTCGGTGGAGGGGTCGACGGGGAGGGTGAACACCAGCCCCTCGGCCGAGGTGACGTCCTCGGCGCCGTCGGGAGCCGGCTGCGCCTCGGCGGTCTCGCGGTCGACGTTGAAGCGCACCTCGGTCACCGAGGCCTCGCCGTCGCCGACCGTGCGGGTGTCGGTGCGGGACACGATCTCGGTGTCGCCGTCGGACGACTCGGCCTGGACGCGCCGGGTCGCCTCGATGGGCACGTCCTGCGCGAGCAGTGCGACGTCGCCGCCGGAGAGTGCGGCCGGGTTGATGCCGTTGTAGGTGCCCTCGAACCGGAGCGTGACGTCGAGGTCCTCCGGCAGCTTGGTGACGGTCGGGACGACGACGAACCGGACCACCGCGGCGGCGACGATCAACAGCACGCCGACGACGGCCAGGACGAGGGAGGAGCGGGTCAGTCTCACGAGCGGGACTCCGGGGTCGGACGAGTGGAACGGCCCCGAGTCTGCGCGCCGGTCCTGTGGCGGCCGCCACCGGGTGCACTGGGTGCAAACTTCTGTGGTGTGCCCCACAGGGGGCCTGTGACAGGCGCTACAGGGGCGGGTCAGCCGCGGCGGGAGCGGCCGCGCGGACCGCCCTGCCGGCCTCCCAGGGCCCGTCCCGCGGCACGGCCGGCGACCCGGCGGCCGCTGCCGGCGGGACGGCGGTCCCGCGCTCCGCCGCCGCGCCCGGCGGGGGCGCTGCACGGGCGGCAGGTGGTGAACCAGGGGGCGATCGCGGTGCCGCAGGCGGCGCACTTCCCGGACCGGCCCAGCGCGATGGCGTCGGGGAGCAGCTCGCTGATCATCTCGGCGCACTCCTCCTCGACCCAGGCGGCGTCGTCGCTGTCCAGGCCGGCGACGCCGGGGAACTGCCGGAGCAGGGTCTGCGCGTCACGGGCGGCCGCGGCGGCCTGCTCGTAGTCCTCGACGGAGCCGCCGCGCGGCACGTCGGGGAGGATCGTCTCCGGGTCCACCCGCTGCCCGGCGGCGTGCTGCAGCGCCGCCTTGGCCAGCACCAGCCAGCGGGTGCGCCGGGGCGGGTTGTAGTCGATGGCCAGGTTGACCAGCCGCCACACGGTCTGCAGGTCGCCGACCGCGCCGAGCGGCCCGCGCAGCAGGGGCAGCAGGGCGTGCACCCGCAGCACCAGGCTGGTGACGTCGTCGGCGGTCATGGCCTCGTCGCGGGTCGCGGCGCGGGCCCACGCCATCCAGCGGGTCAGCGCCTCGGGCAGGTCGACGGCCTCGGACGCGCCGAGGTCCTCGAGCTCCGGACGCAGCCGCGGTGCCCGCTTGGGGAGGTCGCTCATCGCGTCGCCGCGGGCGACGGCGGCACCGGTCTCCAGCAGGCCCACGCTCGGCCGCAGCCCCTGGACGCCGGTCAGCACCCCGACCGAGCCGTGCCCGGTCAGGCCGTAGCGGCCGGCGCGGCCGGCGATCTGGGCGGTCTCCCAGCTGCGCAGCGGGCGCACCTGCTCGCCGTCGAACTTCGTCGTCTCGGCGAACAGCACCGTCGTGGCCGGGACGTTGATGCCGTGGCCGATGACGTCGGTGGTCACCAGGACCTCGAACTCGCCGGTGGTGAAGCGCTCGATGACCTCGCGGCGGGTCATCGGGGGCAGCGCGCCGTAGAGGACGCCGACCTTGCCGGGGCGGTGCTGGTCGAGCTCGGCGGCGACGGCGTAGACGTTCTTGCGGGAGAAGGCGACGACCAGGGTCTGCGGCCGCACGGTCGCGGGCTTCACCGGGGCGCGCAGCACGTCGAGCCGGGACAGCCGCTTGTGGTTGACGACGGTGACCTGTTCGGCGTCGTCGACCAGCGGCTTGAGCAGCAGGTAGGCCTCGGCGGCGGAGATCAGGTGCATCTCCTGGTACTCGCCGGTGAGCACCAGGCGGGCCCAGTGGTGGCCCCGCTCGGGGTCGGCGATCCAGTGCGACTCGTCGAGCACCAGCAGCCGACCGCGCATGGGGGCCTTCTCCACGGTGCAGCAGACGATCGGCGCGAACGGCTCGATCTCCTCCTCGCCGGTGGACAGCCCGACGGTGCCGGCCGGCAGGACGGCGGACAGCTTCTCGTAGGCCTCGTGGGCCAGCTGGCGCAGCGGTGCGGCGTAGACGCCGGAGCCGGCGGCGGCCAGGGCCTGCAGCGACTCGTAGGTCTTGCCGGAGTTGGTCGGCCCCAGGTGGAAGACGACGTGCTCCGGCCGCACCTCGCGCACCGGCAGCGTCGGCGCGGCGCCCTCGACCCAGGTCTGCTGGGCCAGCCGCTCCTCGCGGGCCGCGGCGCGGTGCGGGGACAGGGGCCGGTCGGCGGCGGAGCGCTCCCGGCGGCGGGCGGTGGGGGACTGGGGGGAACTCGCAGACAGGGGGACGTCCTCGGGGATCATGGGCGGACCGGCAGGGAGCGCTCGCCGCGCGTGCGCCGGTAACAGTTGCACAGGGCAACGCCGGGACCGCCCGATCCATGCCCGGAGCGCCTCGGGACCCGTGCTCCTCGCCTGGCTGCAGGGGGCTTGACCTCGAGTCGGCTCGAGGCCCGATCCTCGCCGTCGAGGAGAAAACGACTCGCCACCCGGTGAGTCCGGGGCGCAGATTCGGTCCTCACTCCCAGACGTGCTCCGACGAGTCCAGGCGAGGTCCCGATGGCCACAGGCACGACGCTCGCGATCGAGGCGAGCGGCCTCCGCAAGTCCTACGGCGCCACCCGCGCCGTCGACGGGGTGGACCTCGCCGTGCCCGCGGGGGCCATCTACGGCGTGCTCGGGCCGAACGGCGCAGGCAAGACCACGACGATCCGCATGCTGGCGACGCTGATCGCCCCGGACTCGGGGAGCGCCAGCGTCCTGGGCCACGACGTCGTCGCCGAGGCCGACACGGTCCGGGAGCTGGTCAGCCTCACCGGTCAGCTGGCCTCGGTCGACGAGGAGCTCACCGGCCGGGAGAACCTCGTGCTGCTCGGCCGGCTGCTCGGCTACTCGCGGGCCGCGGCCCGCACCCGCGCCGACGAGCTGCTCGAGGCGTTCGACATCGCCGAGGCCGCCGGCCGGCTGGTCAAGCACTACTCGGGCGGCATGCGCCGGCGGCTGGACATCGCCGCCAGCATCGTCGTCACGCCGCGGCTGATGTTCCTCGACGAGCCGACCACCGGGCTCGACCCGCGCTCGCGCAACCAGGTCTGGGAGATCGCCCGGGCGCTGGTCGCGGAGGGGACGACGATCCTGCTCTGCACGCAGTACCTCGAGGAGGCCGACCAGCTCGCCGACGGCATCGCCGTCATCGACCGGGGCCGGGTCATCGCGGAGGGGACCCTCGGGCACCTCAAGGCCTCCGTCGGCACCGGCGCACTCCGGATCCGGCTGCTCGACGGCGCGCGCCGGGCGGAGGCGGCCGAGCTCCTGGAGCGCGCCGTCGGAGCGGTGGTCCTGGACCCGGATCCGGCGGCGCTGTCGGTCCCGGCCGACGCCGAGCGGGCGGCGGTCGGCGTCGCCGAGCTGGCCCGGGCCGGCATCCCGCTGGCGCACTTCACCCTCGACCAGCCGAGCCTCGACGAGGTCTTCCTCGCCCTGACCGGCCGTACCGCCGACGACGAGACCCTCCAGGAGGACGTGGCATGACCGCGACGACCAGCGCCCCGGGCACCGACACCGCCGCCGTCCGGCGGGCCATCTCCTCGACCCCGCGGCCGCAGCGGCCGGGCCCGCTCTCGGCGGCGCTGACCTTCGGCTGGCGGGGCATGCTCAAGGTCAAGCACGTGCCCGAGCAGCTGCTCGACGCCACGGTCACCCCGGTGATGTTCCTGCTGATGTTCACCTACCTCTTCGGCGGTGCCATCGCGGGCTCGACCAGCGCCTACCTGGACTACACGCTCCCCGGCATGCTCGTGATGTCGGTGCTGTTCACGACCGTCTACTCCGGCGTCTCGCTGAACACCGACCTCACCAAGGGCGTCGTCGACCGGTTCCGCTCGCTGCCCATCTGGCGGCCGGCGCCCCTGCTCGGGTCGCTCCTCGGCGACAGCGTCCGCTACGTGGTCGCCGGCACGGTGATCATCGTCGTCGGCGTCGCGCTGGGCTTCCGGCCCGACGGCGGCGCGGTCGGCGCGATCGCCGCGCTGGCGCTGGTCGTCGTCTTCTCGTTCGGCCTGTCGTGGGTCTTCTCGGTCCTCGGCCTGCTGATGCGCTCGCCCAACGCGGTCATGAACGCCGGCTTCATGGCGATCTTCCCGCTCACCTTCCTCTCCAACGTCTTCGTCGACCCCGCGACGCTGCCGGGACCGCTCGAGGCGTTCGTCGACGTGAACCCGATCTCGGTCCTGGCCACGGCGTCGCGGTCGCTGATGGACGGCGAGCCGGACGGCGTGGCGATCGTCGTCTCGCTGGTGGTGGCCGCGGCGCTGGCCGCGGTGTTCCTCCCCATCACCACCCGGCTGTACCGGAGCCGCTGACCCGGTCCGCCGGCCGGCCGGGGCTCAGCGCCGGGCGGAGATGGCGGCCAGCTCGTGGGCCGTCTCGACGGTGGGGGCGCCGGTGAGCGCCTGCTGGACGGCGCGCTCGGCGCGCAGGTGGGCGCGGTCGGCGCGGGCGCGGGCGAACGCGGTACGGAATCTGGACATGGTGGGTCCTCTCGAGGGGTCAGCCGGTCACGAGGGCCGGTCGGGGGGTGCCGATCGAGCCGTCGACGGCGCAGATGCCGTCCTCGCACTCGACGGACGCGGTGGGCAGGAGCCGGGCGACCAGCCGCAGCGCCGGGACGTTGTCCTCCTGGACGTCGGCCGTCAGCCGGCGCACACCGCGGACGGCGGCGAGGGCGACGACCTCGCGCATCAGCTGGCGGCCGAGGCCGAGTCCCTGCCAGTCGTCCTCCACCACGACGGCCAGCTCGGCGGAGCCGCGGTCGGTGGGGGAGCGGTCGTACCGGGCGACGCCGACCACCTCGTCGGCGACGAGGGCGACGACGGCCTCCCGGGTGTCGTGGTCGACGTGCACGAGCCGGCGGACCGCGGCCGGCGGCAACGTCTGCACCGGGGCGTGGAAGCGGCGGTAGCGGGTCTCCGGTGACAGGCGTGGCCAGAGCCGGACCAGGCGCAGGAGGTCGTCGTCCCGGATGGGGCGGGTCGCCACGGGCAGGTGCATCGGAGCCTCCTGAGTTCGTGACCTGAACTCTGCTCCTCTGGAGGAGGTTCGTCAAGCGAACTCAGGGTGTCTATGCTCTCGTCGTGAGCGAACTGCTGCTGGACCGGTCCCGGTGCTCCGTCGCCGGGACGCTGGCCGTCGTCGGGGAGAAGTGGACGCTGCTGGTGCTGCGCGAGGCCTTCCTCGGAGTGCGCCGGTTCGCCGACTTCCAGCGGATCCTCGGCGCCCCCAAGGCGGTGCTGACCGACCGGTTGGCCGGCCTCGTCGACCAGGGCATCCTCCGGCGGGTGCCGTACCAGGCCGAGGGCGAGCGGCAGCGCCACGAGTACCGGCTGACCCGCAAGGGGATCGACCTCTTCCCGACCCTGGTCTCCCTCATGGAGTGGGGTGACCGGTACCTCGCCGACGGCGATGCACCGCTCGAGATCGACCACCGCGACTGCGGCGCCCGGGTGCACCTGACCCTCACGTGCGACGCCGGCCACCCCGTCGACGGGGTGCGCGACGTGACCTCGGTCCGCCGCGGCTGAGCGACCGGCCGGTCAGGCGGGCTCGGGCACCCCGCCCGGGTCGCCACCGGGGTCCTCCGGCGTCGCCTCGATCGGCGGCGGCGGGAGCGGCTCCGGCGCGTCGGGGAGGAGCTCGCCGGGGTCGTCGGGCACCGGCTCGGTCGGATCGATCAACGGCTCCGGCTCAGGTACTGGCTCGACCATGGGTCGAGTCAACCAGCAGCGGGGCCACCATGCGGTCCACGTAGCCGGCCAGCAGGTCCAGATCGGCGCCGGCGATGGCACGGGTGCCGATCTGGTCGCGCAGGGAGGCGACGCCGGCCAGGAGGGCGGCCACCAGCTCGGCACGCAGCTCGGCGTCCGCCCCGCCCAGCCGACCGGCCAGCTGGGTGGTGAAGCCGGCGTGGATGCGGTCGCGGGCGATGGTGCGGACCAGCTCCTGGCCGGCACCGGCGACGAGCGTGGCCATGCTGCTCGCCCGGGTCTCGGCGGGGGCGTCGGGGTCCAGGGCGCGGCGCAGCAGAGTGTGCGGCAGGTCGGGCAGCGGGGTGTCGGCGATGGTGCTGTCCGGCTCGGTCTGCGCCAGCGCCTCGACGAGCAGGGCCTCCTTGGAGCCGAAGTAGCGGTAGACCAGCGCCTGGTTGGCGCCCGCCGCCGCCGCGACGTCCCGGGTGCTGACCGCGGCGACGCCGTTCCGGGCGATGAGGGACCGCGCCGCGGACAGCAGCGCCTCCCGGGTCGCGGCCGCGTCGCGGCGGCGCGGCCCGTCCGCCGGCCCCGCCTGGTCGTCCTCGGTCACCGGACCTCCGCCCGTCGTCGTCCTGCCGGAGCGGTCAGCGTAGTCCGCCGCCGCTCGATGTAGTCATCTGTTGACTTGTCCGCGCGACCGGTTCTACCGTCCAAGTCGTCAGTTGACTACATCGCGGGAGAGGACGGGTCATGGACGTCGAGGACATGATCATGATCAGCATCGACGACCACGTGGTCGAGCCGCCCGACATGTTCGCCAACCACGTGCCGGAGCGCTGGAAGGACCAGGCGCCGAAGTCGATCGTGGACGAGAACGGCTACGAGAAGTGGTGGTTCCAGGGCAACTCGATGGGCACGATCGGGCTCAACGCCGTGGTCGGCTGGCCGAACGAGGAGTGGGGCCTCAACCCCGCGACCTTCGCCGAGATGCGGCCCGGCGCCTACGACGTCCACGCGCGCATCGAGGACATGAACCGCAACGGCATCCTCGCCTCGATGTGCTTCCCGTCGTTCGCCGGGTTCAGCGCGCGCTACTTCCAGGAGGCGAAGGACAAGGACCTCGCTCTGATCATGCTCAAGGCCTACAACGACTGGCACGTCGACGAGTGGTGTGCCGCGTACCCCGGCCGGATGATCCCGTGCGCGATCATGCCGGTCTGGGACCCGGTGGCGCTGGTCGCCGAGGTGGAGCGCGTGGCCGCCAAGGGCGTCAGGGCCGTCACCATGCCCGAGCTGCCGCACATCCAGGGCCTGCCCAGCTACCACGACCTGGAGTACTGGGGCCCGTTCTTCGAGAAGGTCTCCGAGCTGGAGGTCGTCGTCTGCCTGCACATCGGTCAGGGGTTCGGCGCGATCAACGGGGCACCCGGGGCGCCGCTGGACAACTTCATCATCCTGGCCACCCAGGTCTCCACGTTCGCCGCGCAGGACCTGCTGTGGGGGGGCGCGATGACGAAGTACCCGGACCTGAAGATCGCCTGGTCCGAGGCCGGCATCGGCTGGATCCCGTTCTACCTGGACCGCTGCGACCGGCACTACACCAACCAACGCTGGCTGGGCCACGACTTCGGCGGCAAGCTCCCCAGCGAGATCTTCAAGGAGCACTCGCTGGCCTGCTACGTCACGGACCCGACCGCACTCAAGGTCCGGCACGACATCGGGGTGGACATCATCGCCTGGGAGTGCGACTACCCCCACTCCGACGCCATCTGGCCCAACGCCCCGGAGTTCGTGCACGCCGAGATGGCGGGCGCCGGCGTCCCCGACGACGAGATGCACCAGATCCTCTGGCAGAACACCACCCGGTTCTTCGGTCTCGACCCGTTCGAGCACATCGCCCGGGAGGACGCCACGGTCGGCGCCCTGCGCGCGCTGTCGCCCGACGTGGACACGCAGATTCGCTCCAAGCACGAGTGGCGCAAGCTCTACGACCTGCGGCAGCGCGCCCGCTGAGGCACCGCCGAGAGGCGCTCGGACGACACGACCCCTCCTGCCGGGTGGCACGGGGGGTCGTGTCGTCCGTGTCGTGCGCCATGATGGTGCGTACGGCTCTCCCGATCCGGGCATCGTCCGTGGGCCCGCCGCACCGGCACCGCGCCGGGTCCCTCCGGGACCCGCCGGTCCCCGGGGAGCCGTTCCGGGACGTCGTCCGTCCCGTCCGGAGGACGGTCGCGGCATGCCGCCGCAGCCGCCGCCGGGCAGTTCGAAGGAGGAGTACGTGGCCCGACCCGGGCAGCGCCCCAGCGGCGCGCGCCGCGCGGCCCCGCGCAACCAGCGGCGCGACCGCCAGCCCGCCGACGTCGTGTCGGTGCTGGCGCGCGCCGTCCGCGAGGTCGAGGCGGCCGCCCAGCGGCACCGCGTGACCGCCGACGTGCGCACCAAGTTCCAGGCCATCGCGCTCATGCTGCGCGAGGAGCGGGCCCGGGTCCGGGCCGACGACACGATCGGCGACGCCCGCCGCACCGAGCAGCTCAAGCGGCTCGACGGCATCGCGACCATCCTCGCCACCACCGCCGTCCGCGACTCCGCCCTGCTCGCGCTGCTGGCCGACGACGCCGTCGTCTCCGACGGCGCCCGGGCCCTGGCCCGGGACATGCTGCGGGCCGGCGGCGTGGAGCCGGTCGTCGAGGAGACCCCGGAGCCCGAGGTGCCCGCCGTCGCGCCCGTGCCCGAGCGCCGGGTCGTCCCGCAGTCGGTGGTGTCCCGGCAGTTGGCCAACCCGTTCCTCGCTCCCGACTTCTCCGCCGCGCGCCCGGCCCAGGTGCGGCCCCGGCGGCTGGCCGGGTGGGAGCTGCTCGAGCCGCTGTTCGCCTCCTTCGAGCGGGCCGGCGGCGGCGCACCGGCGTGCATGCCGCTGCCGGAGCCCGCGCCGCGGATCCTTCCGCCGGGCCTGGAGCTGATGCCGCACCAGGCGCAGCTGGTCGCCGCGGCCGCCAACGGGCACCGGACCTTCCTGCTCGCCGACGAGCCGGGCCTGGGCAAGACCGCCCAGTCGCTGCTCGCGGCGGAGATGGCGCAGGCCTACCCGCTGCTCGTCGTCGTCCCGAACGTGGTCAAGACCAACTGGGCGCGCGAGGCCGGCCGCTGGGTGCCGCACCGCCCTGCCACGGTCATCCAGGGCAACGGCGAGACCATCGACGCCTTCGCCGACATCGTCGTCGTCAACTACGAGGTGCTCGACCGGCACGTGGGCTGGATCGGGACCTTCGGCTTCCGCGGGATGGTCGTCGACGAGGCGCACTTCATCAAGAACAAGACCTCGCAGCGCTCGCAGCACGTGCTGGAGCTCTCCGAGCGGATCCGCGCCCGCACCCCGCGGCCGCTGCTGATGGCGCTCACCGGCACGCCGCTGATCAACGACATCGACGACTTCCGGGCGATCTGGCAGTTCCTCGGCTGGATCGACGACTCCAAGCCGCTGGGCGACCTCATGGAGCGGCTGGAGGACACCGGGCTCACCCCTGCCGACCCGGCCTTCTACCCGGCCGCGCGGCAGTGCGTGATCGACACCGGGATCGTCCGCCGCCGCAAGGTCGACGTCGCCGCGGACATCCCTGCCCGCCGCATCGCCGACCTGCCCGTCGAGCTCGACGACAAGGCCGGCCGGTCCATCCGCGCCGCCGAGAAGGAGCTGTCGCGGCGGCTGGTGTCCCGGTACGACAGCGCGCTCGCGGCGCGGTCGTCGGCCGACGACGTCGTCGGCATCGACCGCGAGCTCGTCCGCCGGGTGGCCGGTTGGGAGCTCAAGGACACGAGCACGAAGACGACCGGCGAGAACGTGTTCAGCATGATGCGGCGGATCGGCCAGGCGAAGGCGGGGCTGGCCGCCGACTACGCCGCGCAGCTGGCCCGCAGCGCCGGCAAGGTCGTCTTCTTCGCCAAGCACATCGACGTGATGGACACCGCCGAGGAGACCTTCGCCAAGCTCGGCATCCGCTACTCGTCGATCCGCGGCGACCAGACGCCGTCGGTGCGGCAGAAGCAGATCGACGCCTTCGTCGAGGACCCCGAGGTCGCGGTGGCGGTCTGCTCGCTCACCTCCGCCGGGGTGGGGCTGAACCTCCAGGTGGCGTCCAACATCGTGCTGGCGGAGCTGTCCTGGACCGACGCCGAGCAGACGCAGGCGATCGACCGCAGCCACCGGATCGGGCAGACCGAGCCGGTGACCGCCTGGCGGATCCTCGCCGCGCAGACCATCGACTCCCGGATCGCCGAGCTCATCGACAGCAAGGCGGGCCTGGCGGCCCGGGCGCTCGACGGCTCCGACGAGGAGGTCTTCTCCTCGGCCGACGTCCAGCTCGAGGCGCTCGTCGCCATGCTGACCGACGCCCTGGAGGCCCGGGCGGCGGCCTGACCTCACCCCGTCGGGGGAAGCCCCCTTCGGCCGCGCTCAGGCGGGGGCGCCGACCGTGCCGAGGAGTCGGTGTGCCCCCTGCATCCCCTCCCGGCGCCGTCCGGCGCGGGGTCTCGCCGCGCGAGGTCGAGGACGTGTCCGCGGCGCTGGGTCTGCGCACCCGGCTGTGGCCCGAGGACGCCGCCGCGCTGCTCGACCCGCGCGGGCACCGCTTCGAGCGGCTGGAGTGGCTGGGTGACTCGCTGCTGGACTCCGTGACCGCCCACCACCGCGTGCTCGACGAGCTGCGCGGTGGGCGGTGCTGTGCAGGTCGCGCCCAGGAGCACCTGGTGTCCGACCGGTCCCTGGGGGACGTCGTCGCGGCTGCGGGGTCTGGTCGCCCTGCTGGACTGGCAGCCGAGTGCGCACCGGCAGGCCGATCTGGTGGAGGCCGCCGTGGCGGCATCCTGGCTGGCCGGCGGCTGGCAGGCGGCGCTGGAGACGGCGGCCACCCTGGTGCACCCGCCCCTCGGGGCCGACGTCGACGCGCTGCTGGGCGGCGCCGATCCCGACCTCGCTGCCCCGGCCTGCGACTCCGCGGCGTTCCGGCGACTGGCCCACCTGGGCAGCTACGTGCTGGAGGCCGCGGCCGCCGAGCACCTGTACGGTGCCGGCACGCACGACGAGGGCGCCCTGACCGCCCGACGCCGCCCGCTGCTCGCGGCCCGGTGGCTCACCCGCGGGGACCGGGCCGACGGCTGCCGGGCCCGGGACACCGACCACCGGCTGGACCACGTCCAGGCACGTGTCGGGCTGGAGCACCTGCGCCGGGGCGCGGAGCCGGCCGTCGAGCAGGCGCGGAGCGTCCTGGGGCTCTAGGTCCGGTCGAGGACCTCGACGTCGTCGCCGAGGCCGATCTCCCCGGGCTCCTCGACCGTCGCGTAGAGGCCGAAGACGACCTTGCCGGCGTCGGGGAGGTGGGCGACCGGCGTGCTGAGCTGGGTCGCCAGCTCCCCGCGGTAGCGGACGATCGCCTTCAGGGTGTTGAAGTCGACCTCGCCGGTCTCCGGGTTCTCGTTGGTGACGACGCAGCGGGGGACCGGGCCCACGACCCGGATCGTGGCGCCGCCGAGGCGGACCCGCCGGCCCACCCAGGAGTCCTCCTCGTGGGCGCCGACGCCATCCACCTCGACCAGCATCCGGAACCGCCGGGAGTCCAGCGCCTCGCCGCCGGGGGTGACGCTGCGCAGGTGCTCGACGGTCGCCGCGGACACGAGGGTCACCGGGTGCACGTCGACCGCGGCGCCGGGGACGTCGGTCGCGACCAGGTGTACCGGTTCGCCGACGAACTCGCTCAGCGCCGCCGACCACGGACCCGCGACGAGGTGGCCGGGCACCGGGCGACCGTAGAAGTCGGTCACGACCGCCTCGCCCTTCTCGGTCGCCGGCCCGGTGACCGGGTCCCGGCCGGGGATCCGCAGCGTGAGCTGCCCGCCCTCGTACTCCGCGGAGATCCGGACCAGCGGCCCGTGGTGCTTGCCGTTGAACAGGCGGTGCCGGCCGTCGACCAGGTGGAACCGCCGGTTGTCCGCCACGCCGTCGGTGGTGAGCGCGAGGCGGTCGGGGGAGTGCAGGGCGGTGCCCTTGACGGGCGTGGTCGACAGGTGGGAGACGGCGGGCATGGGGCTCCAAACGGATCGGGCGTCGGGTCGACAGTAGGCAGCGGTCGCCACCGGCGTGCGTCGCCCTGCCGCGTCGCTCTGCTCGCGCTCCGCGGGGGGATGACACGATCCGGGCATGTCGTCGCCGCGGGACCCGGACCAGCGGCGCGGTACGGCCTTCGTCCTCGGGGGCGGGGGAGTCCTCGGCGCGGCCGAGGTCGGGATGCTGCAGGCGCTGGTCGAGCGCGGCATCCGCCCGGACCTCGTGGTGGGCGCCTCCGTGGGCGCCGTCAACGGGGCGTTCGTCGCCGCGGACCCGACGGCGGGCGCGGTCGGCCGGCTGCGCGCCCTCTGGGAGGAGCTCGCCTCGCAGCGGGTGTTCGCCGGATCGGCGCTCGGCCGGATGGGCACCCTCCTGCGGACCCGCACGCACCTGCATCCGGGTGAGCCGCTCCGGGCCCTCCTGGCGGCGCAGCTGCCGCGGACGTTCGACGACCTGACCGTGCCGTTCCAGTGCGTCGCGGCCAGCATCGAGCGGGCGGCCGAGCACTGGTTCACCGACGGCGTCCTGGTCGACGCCGTGCTGGCCTCGTGCGCGGTCCCGGGGCTGCTGCCCCCGGTGGAGCTGGGCGGCGAGCACTACCTGGACGGCGGTCTGGTGCACAGCATCCCGGTCGGCCGCGCGGTCGCGCTCGGGGCGGGCACCGTCTACGTGCTGCACGTCGGCCGGATCGATCGTCCGCTGCGCCCTCCGACCCGGCCCTGGGAGGTCGGGACCGTGGCCTTCGAGATCGCCCGGCGCCACCGCTTCGCCGCCGACCTGGCCGCGCTGCCCGACGGGGTGACGGTGCACGTCCTGCCCGCGGGCGGCCGGCCGTCGGGCACCGCCAACCTCCGCTACCGCGACTTCTCCGCGGTGTCGGCCCGCATCGACGAGGCGCACGCCGCCGCGCGCGGGTACCTGGACCGGAGCGCCTGAGGTGCTGCCGCCCCGTCGCGTGCGCCGGGTCACCGGTCCGCTGCTGGTCGCCGCCCTGGTGGTGGGCGTCCTGCTGCTGCCCGTCCTCGTGCCGGCGGCCGCCGTCGCGTCGGTGTTCCTGCCGGGGCGCTGGCGCGCATTGCGGCTGCTCGGCCTGGCCCTCACCTACCTGGCGATGGAGGTGGCCGGCCTGGTGGCGGCAGGCCTGCTGTGGGTGCTCGGCGGCTTCGGCCGCCGGCTGGACACTCCGGCGTCCCGGGCGCGCCACTACACGGTGCTGCGGTTGCTGCTCGACGGCCTGATGCGGGTGGCGCGGCGGTTGTTCTCGCTGCGGTTGGTGACCGACGGCGAGTCCTGGTCACCGCTGGACGACGGCGTGCCCGGCTCGACGAACGCGATGGTGGTGCTCTCCCGGCACGCCGGCCCCGGGGACTCGTTCCTGCTCGTGCACACGCTCATGGACCGCGACCACCTGCGCCGGCCGCGGATCGTGCTCAAGGACGTGCTGCAGCTGGACCCGGTGCTCGACGTCTACCTGAACCGGCTGCCCAACCACTTCGTCGCGAGCGACCCGCCGGCCGGGGCTCCCGGTCCCGAGGCGGCGATCGCCGACCTGGCCCGCGACCTCGGCGAGGAGGACGCGCTGCTGATCTTCCCCGAGGGGGCCAACTTCACCCCCCGTCGGAAGGTGCGCGCGGTCGAGCGGCTCCGGACCCGGGGCCTGCTGGCGGCGGTGCGCCGGGCCGAGGCGATGCGCAACCTGCTGCCGCCCCGGCCCGCGGGGGTGACCGCGGCGCTCGGTGCGGCACCGCACGCCGACGTCGTCTTCGTCGCGCACACCGGTCTGGAGCATCTGAGCACGGTGCGGGACCTGTGGCGCGGCCTGCCGCTGGACAAGACCCTGCACCTGCGCTGGTGGTTCGTGCCGGCTGCGGAGGTGCCGCGCGGCGAGGCTGAGCTGACCGACTGGCTCTACCGGTGGTGGGAGACGATCGACGACTGGATCACCGCCACCTCGGCCGTCCGGGAGCCCGACCTGCGGTGACCCACGGTGAGGGGCCCTCCGCCGATCAGGTTCCGAGACTCCCTCGTGTAGGTGATGGGCCGGGCAGCGGGAGATCGTCATCCTGGCGGGGTGCAGTACACGGCCAGGGTCGCGCTGCTCCGGCTCGACGAGAGCCGGGCCGACGCCGCGCTCCGCAGCAACCTGCGCGAGCAGGCCGCCGGGCACGGGGAACTGCCCGACTGGTCCACCCTCGAGGTGAGCGAGC
The DNA here is from genome assembly GCF_003319125.1 of Blastococcus sp. TF02A-26. Classification (GTDB taxonomy): domain Bacteria; phylum Actinomycetota; class Actinomycetes; order Mycobacteriales; family Geodermatophilaceae; genus Trujillonella. The sequence goes on from NZ_QOHG01000015.1 coordinate 115,980, forward strand.
CCGTCGAGGTCGAGGGCGCGTCCGGGCACGTCTGGTACCGGTGGGGGGCGTGTGTCGAGGGTCGACCGTCGCCGCGCCGGCCGAGGGCCTAGGGGTCAGCGGCTCCCGGCGAAGTCGGCGGGCCGGAAGCGGCCGTCGGACAGGCGCTTCTCGATCTGCTCCAGGCTGCGGCCGGTCAGCTCGGGCATCCGCCGGTAGAGGAAGACGAAGCCGGCGATGTTGAAGGCGGCGTACAGCCAGAAGGTCTGCCCGGTGCCGATCGTGTCGATGATGCTCAGCAGGGTGAGCGTGATGAGCAGGTTGGTGCCCCACAGCGAGGCCGACTGCGCGGCGGCGCCGGCCTCACGGGTGGCCAGCGGGTAGATCTCCGAGCCGGTGAGCCACCCCATGAGCTGGATGCCGCCCGCGGTGAAGGCCATGAACGCGATGAGCGTCGCGATGATGTAGGGCACCTGGGCCTCGCCGTCGTTCCCGGTGACGAAGAAGGTGCCGAGCACGATCAGGGCGAGTGCGGCTCCGGGCAGGGTGATCAGGGTCAGCCGGCGGCGGCCGACGCGGTCGATGATCGCCAGTCCGATCAGCTGGGTGACCAGGTAGGTCGCGCCCAGGGCGACGGAGACCCGCAGCGCCGCGGAGTCGGAGAAGCCGTTGTCGGTCAGGATCGTCGGCGAGTAGTAGACGATCATCTCGATGCCGGACAGCTGGGTGAAGATGGCCAGCCCGCACCCGACGACGAGCGCCGGTCGCACCCAGGGGGCCCGGAGGCCCCGCCAGCCGCGGGTGCTCGCCGTCTGCTCGGCCTCGACCAGGTCCTCGATGTCGCGCAGCTCGCCGGACACGTCGGTACCCGAGGGGCGCACGCGCTCGAGCGCCGTCCGTGCCCGGTCGTCCTGGCCGGCCTTGACCAGCCAACGCGGGCTGTCGGGGAGCCGCAGCATCAGTCCGAACATGAGGGCGCTGGGCACGACGGCCGCGCCGATGGCCACCCGCCAGTCGACGCTCTCGGTCGCGCCGACGATCGTGGCGACGAGGATGCCGACGCCGATCGCGATCTGGAAGAAGAGCACCAGGCGTCCGCGGTACCGGCTCGGGGCGAGCCGGCCACGTACACCGGAGCGGTCTGGGTCGCGCCGCCGACGGCGAAGCCGAGCACGATGCGGGCCGCCGACAACAGCTCGGGGTTCGGTGCCAGGGACGCCCCCAGCGAGCCGACGACGAAGGCCGCGGCGACGATCAGCAGGGTCTTGTGCCGCCCGAGCTTCTCGCTGAGCCGGCTGCACACCAGGGCGCCGACGACCGCGCCGGCCAGGATGGACGCGGCGATCACCTGCTCCCAGCCGCTGCCGATGTCGAACTCGTCGCTGATCTGGAGCAGCGCGCCGGAGATGATCCCGGTGTCGTAGCCGTAGAGCAGCCCCGAGATCGCCGACACGAGCGCCACGACCACCACGGCGGAGGTGAGGCCTCCGCCGTCGTCGGGCTGTCCATCGGTACGGGGTGCAGTCGCAGGTCGGCCCTCGGTAGCGGCCATGAGGATCTTCCCCGTTCAGTTTCGGTGCGCGGCGCTCGCCACCGTATGACCGGAGGCCACCGACCGCCTGCTGGCCGTCAGAACGGTGGGGGGTCGTCCTCGGGGGCGGGTGGTCGGGCGGGGAGCACCCGGAAGGTGGTGAGTGGCAGCCCGGGCGGGCCGGTGCCCGGGGCGCGGGCCCGGTCGGCGGCGGCGCGTCGCTTCCGGTCGGTCCGGCTGGTCCGGGTGACGCCGCTGGGCGTGGTGACGGTGAGCGTTCCGTCGGCGGCCATGACGTGGCGAAAGCGGGGGGCGTGGGTCTTGAGCCGGTGGTGGCGCCGGCACAGGCAGCAGAGGTTCTCGCAGCTGGTCGGGCCGCCCCGGGCGTGCGGGACGACGTGGTCGCAGTCGGCCCGGGCTGCCCGGCGGGCGCACCCCGGATGGCGGCAGGTCCGGTCCCGAGTGCGCAGGTAGCGGACCTGTGGCGCGCTGGGCCGGTAGCGGTCGACCGCGGCCGGGACACCGAGCACCGCGCATCCGCAGATCCCGTCCGGGTGGTCGGGGCAGCCGCGCCGCGCCACCGCGCGCAGTTCGGTGTCGGCAGCGACGGCGAGCAGCGCGCCGTCGTCGTCGGTGAACGCGAAGCGCAGGCTCCCGCCGGCCGGGGGGCGCAGGCCGATGGCGTCGAGGTCGGCCAGCAGGCGACGCACGTGCGCCGTCGTGATCGGCTCCCCGTCGACGGAGGCGGTGGGCGCGGCGGTCGCGCCGGGCGGGGCGAACACGGCCGGCAGCGGGCTCCCCTCGGCGAGGAACCGGTCGGCGGTGAGGGCGGCGAGGGGGACGTCGACGGTGAGGTCGGCGGTGACCGACGGCCGGTCGGGATCCCAGGGCTGCAGGATCGAGTCGGCGACCACCCCGGCCCGCAGGACCCCGAGCGGGCGGACCTCGCCGTCCGTGGTGGCGGCGGCCGTCGCCTCCTCGTCCACCCGCCGCTTGCACGCCGCGGCCAGCTCGTGCGGCATCCGCGTGACCAGCTCGCTGATCCCGTCACCGACCGGCCGGACGGTGACGTCGCAGCTCCGCTCGGCGTCCGCGCGGCGCTGGTCGGAGGCGGCCGCATCGCGCGCGGCGAGCTCCCTCCGGACCGCCGCCTTGAGCCGGGTGATGGACAGCTCCGGAGCGGAGGGGAGGACCGCGGCCTCGACCGCCGCGACCACCGACGGAGCGACGTCGCGCGCCTTCCAGCCCAGCTCGCCGGCGATCGCGCGTGCGCGGGGCCAGTCCAGCCGGCCGGCGTCGAGGGCGGCCAGGGTGGCGGGCAGCTTCTCGGTCAGCGCCGTGCACTGGTCGATCAGCGAGGTGGCAGCAGCCCGGGAGGCGTTGAGCACCAGGGCGAGCTCGTCGGCGAGGAACTCGCTGACCCCGGCCGGCCGATCCGGGCCGGGTGTCTGGTCGGCGTCCCGGCCGAACCGGCGGTCGGACGTATCGGGGCGGGCGGCGGCGAGCTGCGCGACCGCCTGCACGCGCAGCCCGGCCAGGATCGCCTCGGCCGCGGTGATCTGCTGCAGCAGCCGCGCGTTCTCCGCCGCGCTCCGCTCGCGGGGCAGCAGCTCCGGCAACGGCTCCGGCTCGCGCCACGGCTCCGGCTCCGCGGACTGCCGGGGCGAGGACAGCGGCACGAGGGTCACCCCGACCGCATACCGCTGCCCCGTCGCCATGCCCTCACGCTAGGCCGGAGGTACGACAGGAAATGGCCCCTGAGCAGCGACGACGCCGCTCTCGACTCAGGCCCGGACGACGGCGTCGCGCACCCGCCGTGCCGCCGCACGCCGGTCGGCGGCCAGGACGGCCATCGCCGCGGCGATCACCCCGGCGGAGACGACCGCCGCGACCAGACCCTCCCCGCCGCGGGTGCCGCTGGCCACGTTCACCGCGGTGTGCGCGAGCGCGACCACCCCGACGCTGCCGCTGCGCTCGTACAGCCAGCCCAGGACGACCGACCCGCACGCCAGGCCGAGCAGCCAACCGGGCAGCACGAGCGGGGAGAGGTCGGCCAGACCGCTGTCGATCCAGAACAGCGGCAGGTGCCACAGCGCCCAGGGGACGGTGAGCACCAGCGCCGCGTCGCGCAGCCCCAGCCGCCGGCGCAGCCGGGTCCACGCCAGGCCGCGCCAGCCCACCTCCTCGCCCAGCCCGTTCACGACGAGCAGGACGAGGAGCACCGCCGGCCACGACCACGCCGGGATGCCGGGCATCACCGCGAAGTCGCCGGGCGCGGGGCCGTCCCCGGTGACGTGCGCGACGGCGGCCACGGTCGCGGCGACGGGCAGCGGCAGCAGCGCCACCAGCCACCAGCGGGGCGCGCCGAGCCGGCCGCGGAGCCGGCGCAGGCCCGCTCGGCCGCCGGTCGCCGCCGTGACGGCCACGGCCGCCAGCATCGGCCCCAGCAGGCCGGGGACGTGGCTCACGGTCCCGCCGGTCACCGCCACCGGCACCCACCACGCCCACGACAGCGCCACGGCGAGCAGGAGGTAGGCGGTGAGCTGCCGGTCGCGGACCAGGGCGCGGAGGCCGGACAGGGCGGGAGACGTGCCGGCCTCCGCCGCGCCCACGCGGGTCAGTGGTGGACCGGCGCGGTGGCCAGCGCCCGGGCCAGCGTGGCGCCCCACTCCCGGGCCCGGTCCTCCTCGCCGTCGGCGAGCGGCCCCTCGACGTCGGTGACCGAGAAGTGCTCGGCCGGCGCGAGGATCGTCAGGCCGAGCCCGCGGAGCAGCTTCTCCTCCGTCCGTGCCGCGTGGTCCATCCGCACCAGCAGCTTCGGGTGGTCGCTGCGGGTGTCGTACGCGGCCGCACGGATCCCGGCTCGGGGGACGCGGACGGCGTCCAGCCACTCGTGCAGGCCGCGGTCGGTGTCCGCGACGTGCGCCCCGTGCTGGTCCACGGCCCCCTGCCGGGTCGCGGGCCGGGGCATCGAGAACCCGTGGTTGGGCCCGCCCACGACGAGCAGGCCCACGTCGGGCCCCAGCTCGGCCGGAGCACCGTCGGCCGCGACGACGTCCACCGGCAGGGCGCCGGACAGGCCGTCCGCGATCGCGTGCGCGATGGTCCGGCCGTTGCCGAACACCGACTCGTACACGACCAGGGCTCGGGTCATGCTGCTCACCACCTCGGCTCGGGGTCCGTGTCCGGACCGACGCTAGGGGGGCGTACACCGCGACGGGACCGACGAAGGGCCCGGACGCACGGGGCACAGGTCCCGGACGGGATCGGGATGCCGTTCACCACGCGGAAGACCGGGAACCGGTCGGCCACCCGGGCGATCTCCGGGAGCGCGAGGTCCCGGCCGACGCCGAAGAAGCCCCGGGCCTCACGGGCGACCGCCGCCGAGTCGGCGGAGCGCCCGGCGCGGAGCACGTAGGCCCGGATCACGGGAGGTCGCTCCGCCGGCGGCACCTCGGCGAGCGTCACCCCCACGCGGTGCCGTCCGCGGCGCAGCACCACCCGCCCGCCCGCGGCACGCACGTTGCGGACCCAGTCGGACTCCCCGGTGAGCGAGACGAGGTACCCGTGCCCTCGGTGCCGCGCGAGCACGAGGGTGGTCCGCCGGGGCCTCCCGGTGCGGCGTCCCGGCACCTCGAGGGTGACCACGTAGCCGGGGCTGAGGGCGAGCGCGGTCAGGGCGTGCCCCAGCCACTGCAGGCGGGCGTAGAGCCGGGGCGGTGGGCGGTAGCGGGCCGGACCCGGGTCGCCGAGGGGCATCAGGAACCGGTGGCCGGCACGACGGACGCCGCTGCCCGGGAGGAGGGAGCGCAGCACGTCGGCCGCCACGACGCGGCGCTCCTCGACGTCGGTGGCGTCGGCGGGTCGGCCCGTGGTGCGGGTGGGGGACATGTCGCGATCCCAGTGCGGAGCGGCCGGCCGGGGCTGCGGCCGGACGGCCCGCCGATCGGGACCTCCGGCCCCGTTCCGTGGCGGCGCCCGCCTGCCAGCGTGGGACGAGCGACCCCGACCCGACCCGGGAGGACCCATGACGCAGACCGGTGCCGCCGACGAGCGGCTGCGCGAGGTGCTGGCCTTCAGCCGTCCCGTGCAGGGGGACGGCGTCACCGTCATCCCGGCCGCCGCGGTGCGGACCCACCGCGCCACCCGTGCCGACGGCGTGGGCCCGGACGGGCGCGGGTTCGACGCCAGCATGTCCGGCGGCCGCCCGCTCGGCGCCTTCGTGGTCCGGGACGGCCGGGTGCGCTGGTGGCCGGTCGTCGACGCGACGCGGGTGATCACCACTGCGGAGCTCGTGGTCGGTGCCGTCCTCGTCGCCCGCCGGCTGGCGGACCGGCCGAGCGGGGCCCGTGCCGCGGTCTCGATGGGGCCGGGTGGCTGGGTGAGCATGAAGGGCGGGTCCATGGCGGTGCGCCCGGCCCGGCGGGGATGGCGCCGGCTACCCGTCTCCGTCGCGCCGCCGCGCCGGCGTCCGTGGTGGGCCCGGCTCCTGGCCGCCGTCCCCCTGCAGTCGCTCGTGGGCTAGCTGTACTGCCCGGACAGGTTGGTCAATCGAGTGATGGGCGGTCGGTTCTCCGTCGCGGTGTGGGGCCGGTGATGGTTGTACTCGTGGAGCCAGCCCGGCAGTGCTTTGCGGCGGGCTGATTCGCTGAG
>NZ_QOHG01000016.1 GCF_003319125.1 Blastococcus sp. TF02A-26
AGCAGGCGAGCATGATCCGTCGTTACATCGCCTGGCGGAACCGTCACGTCACCGACCCCCGACTCCGCAAGGTCATCCGCCGAGCCGAAACCATCAAGAGGGCGAAGGTTGCCTGACTCGGCACTAGGTCAGCGTCGCGCAGGAGCGTCTGCGCGTCGCGATCCGCAGCGCCGGCCGCCACGCCAACGCTGGCATCGATGACCAGTCGTCGGCCGGCGATGCACATCGGTATGCGGATGGCTTCACGAAGCCGGTCGGCGGCTTCGAGCGCGCTGTTCAAACCGGCGGACTGAGCGATCAGGACGGCGAACTCGTCCCCGCCCAGGCGCGCGCACACGTCAGTGTCCCGAACGACCTCCCGCAATCTGCCGGCCATCTCGATGAGCACCTGATCCCCGACGATATGGCCGAAGGAGTCGTTCACGGACTTGAAGTCGTCCAGGTCGACCAGCAGCAGCGCCCAGTCGCCGCCGTCGACGCCCAGTTCGGCGATGCGCCGCAACAGCAGTCGGCGGTTCGGGAGTCCGGTCAGCGGATCGTGCTCCGCGCCGTGGGCCAGCTACGACTGGGTGAGTTCCAGTCGGTCGGCCATGGCGTCGAAGGCCCCGGCCACCTGGCCGAGCTCGTCGGCACGATCGAGCGCTACACGGGTGGATAGATCGCCACGCCCGAGCTTCTCCGCTGCGGCTCGGAGAGCCATCAGCGGTCGCAGTACCGATCGGGCCAGTCGGGAGCCGATGACGGTGGCTACCAGGAAGCCACCGACGCAGACCCCGACCAAGGCCAGCAGCGCCTCCTCACGAGCTGCGGATATCGCCGCCAAGTGCGCGGCCCAGTCGCTACGCGGTCCGGTGACCAGCCGATGCGCCGACTCGTTGACCTGGCTCAAGGAGAAATAGGCCGCGGCGGCGAGGTTCAGCAGCGGCAGAAGCATGATGGCGACGCCAAGCCGGAAGCGGGTCGTCAGAGACATCCGGCGGAGCCACCGACGGACAGCTGACTTTTCCGTCACTGCGTCGGGCGGCGTACACGTTCGCACGGTCACCCTGCAAATGTCGACAACTCCGCGTGTGAGCTGAACGGACCGACAGGTCAGTCCCCCCTTCGGGTCAGCTCTCCACCACGGTGCTGCGCTTGCAGAGGACTGGTGATTGCCGAGGGACTTCTTGCCAACCACCCGTCCCCATCCCTCAACATCGGGCGGCTCGCTGGCACCATTACCGGGAGCCACAGCCGCGCACCCCTGCCCACGTTGCCGGCCCTAATCGCCCGGGCGGAGCGCCTTGAGTTGCTGGGCGAAGAGACGGACCTCTTCTACCCTGCCCGCCTCAGGGACGACGGGGACCTCGTCCAGCCGGCATCGGACGTCGAGGCATTTGACGTGGTCGACGAAGTCATCGAAACCGTGCTCCAACGCCGCGGATGGGTCGCCCTGCTCGATGATGGCGCCCTACAGGCCGAAGACCGGATAGCACTCACCGTGCGGCGCGGGTGAACACTGGCTTTGAGACCGGCCATGTCGCGCCTGTCGTCAGCGGACGGACTTCAGACGACCGCCCCACCCTGCCAGCGTTCCGGACCCACCCCTCGACAGGACTGGAGACTGACGAAGTCACGAGGCGTCACACCTCTTGCACCGCCGGGTCTCCTGATCGTTGTGACGAGTCGCGACCGGCTGAGTCGAGTGCCCTTGAGCGTGAAGCCCCAGGTGGACACCGAAATGAGCCGTGTTGGCGGCACCGAGCATGCCGACCGTCCGTGGCTTCACCCAACCGTCGGTGCGCACTGCTCAGGAGCCGCCGCTCGCCGCGGAAGATCGCGGCGGTGATGGCAGATTGGCGCGTCACTTGAAGGTCCGGCAGTGGGCGCCGACAGACGGGTCCGCTTCCACATCACAGCCGCGAGTCAGCTGCCGAGCCCGCGCCCGTCACTGAAGTCGATCGACCCATCGCGAACATACGGGCGGCGGCGGTAGGCATCGAGGACGGCACCCCGAGTGCGTCCGACAGGTCCAGTGGATTGCGGTCATAGATGCGCCCGTTGTCGATCTGGGCGACGAGAGCGTCGAGCAGGCTAGGCCAGTCGAGTCGCGTCGGGCTGACAACCACCGGGACCTCGACGCGTCGCTCGACGATCTTCACAGCGGAACGGCCGGTAGGGGCGGCCCGCGTCTGCTGCCAGGCGCGATGCCGGCACGTGGCCGAACACCACTTCAGGATCGGACCACGGCGCGGTGATGGGTCCGCCGCATCAGGCGCACTCGTGTGCCCCGCCCGGCGTAATGCTGAGCGATCAGACTCCTGATTTCTTTCGCTTGGCCGAATCTCGTGCGGCGTCCGCTCCGCCTTTCGGCGCCGTAGGCCCTCAGCCTTCCGCCGTCGCGTTCGATAGTCCGCCGTCCCCTTGCTTCTCATGGCGTCGAGGCCGCTCAGCGGCCTCGCGTGCAAGTCCGGCCGATCGACGTCCGCGGCTTCTTCAGGCCGGATGTCGCGTTGCTCGAGCTGGCTGCCGCGGCGCTCGGGCTGGCCTGCCGGCCCGTCAGCCAGCGACTGGGGTATGAGGGGCTGGCAGATCGCTACCTGGCCGATCTGATGCTCGACGGCCGCACCGTTTGCCACCGGACACAGTTCGCCGTCTCTGCGGCCGCCTGCCTGCGCCGCGGACCGCATCCCGAGCTGCCGGTGGAGGCCGACGGCTGGGAGCCGCGGCTCTGGACGTACGGCGTCTCGGCGGTTGTCTACTGCCGCGCCCGCCGCGGAAGGCCTCGACCTGCCGACGGCGGCGATCGCCCGGCATGTCGCTGAGCAATTCGGCCTTAAGCCGCCCGCCACCGGCGGCGCATCCGAGTAGCTCCTGCCGTAGCGCTGCGCAGGCGAGGCGACGGGAGAGGCGCCGCCAGCCGTAGCCGCAGGACCACCTGTGCCCTGAACAGGAGAAGGTCTGGAGCCATCGGCGAGCAGCTGGCCGCGATCCCGTAGGGGCTGGAGAAGTGCGCGCACGGCACTGGAGAAGCACCGGTGGCCCGTCGGTCACCGTGAGCTGGACATCGCTAACGCAGGGGAGGCCTGGTCGTGACCGACGACTTACGAGACGTATCGCTGCTGACCCTCGCAGAAGCGGCCAGCGTTCTCCGCACACCCGTGGCCACCCTGCGGTACTGGCGGCACCGCGGCATCGGACCCGCCGGATTTCGCCTGGGCCGGCGCGTGCATTACCGCCGGCAAGACCTCGACCGGTGGATCGAAGAGCAACGTACCGCTCAGGCAGTCGACCGGCCTCTGCGCTGACCACCCGAGGGACGGTCCGGCGCGGCGTCATCCACAGGCCTTCTGCCATCCCCAAATCCACCCTGGGCCCGGTTATGGCGACCCACCCGACCGCAGGCTGACGGGTCCGGGTCAACTGCACGCATCCGAGGCCGACGCCGAGGGGAACAAACATGTCGAGACCGCCGCTGGCCGTGGGGACCTTCGGAAAGGTCAACTTCCTCGTGCTTGGCAAGGGCCGGGTTCGGGCGCAGGTCGGCTTTCGCGACTTCGACGGCCACCGCCGATCGGTCAGCCGCTTCGGGCGGACCAAAGCCGAGGCTGAGCGCCGCCTGCGAACTGCGCTGCGCGACCGCGACAGCGCCCCCGACGAGGGGAGCAGCGGCGACAGTCGGCTCGCCACCGTGGCCACCGCCTGGCTCGCCGAGGTCGACGACAGCGACCTGGCCACCGGCACCAAGCGGCTGTACCGCTTCGCCGTCCAGAGCTACGTCCTCCCGGGCATCGGTCAGCTCCGGCTGCGGGAGATCACCGTGCCCGCCGTCGACCGCCTGCTGACCGCCGTCCGCACGCGCCACGGTCCCGGAGCCGCCAAGGTCACCCGATCGGTGCTGTCCGGCATCCTCTCGGATGCTGTGCGCCGCGGGGCCATCCCGACGAACCCGGTGCGCGAGGCCGGCTCCCGCCGAACTCACCGTCGGCCGACGGCAGGGCCGCGCACCCTGACGGTCGCCGAGGAATACCAGCTGCGCGAGCGGCTCGCCGCCGACGACGAGACGGCCAAGCTCGACCTCCCCAACCTGGTCGACTTCATGCTCGGCACCGGCGTGCGCATCGGCGAGGCCTGCGCGGTCCGCTGGGCCGCCGTCGACGTCGATGCGGCGACGCTGCGCGTCGAGGCGACCTTGATCCGCGTGCCCGGCCGCGGCTTGGTCATCCAAGAGGCGCCGAAGACCACCGCCGGCCGGCGCACCATCGCCCTGCCGGCCTTCGTCGTGGACCTGCTCCGCCGACGTCAGGCGCAGGTGTCCACGGCCGTCGGCTCGGAGGTGGTCTTCACCAGCCCGACCGGTCGGCTACGGGATCCGCACAACACCAGCAGCAATCTGCGCCAGGCGCTGAACCGCGCCGGCTTCGAGTGGGTGACCTCGCACGTCTTCCGCAAGACGGTGGCGACGCGGCTCGACGAGGCGGGGTTGTCCGCCCGCCAGATCGCCGACCACCTCGGCCACAACCGGCCGAGCTTGACCCAGGACGTCTACATGGGCCGAGGCCTGGCCGCTCCGGAGGCGGCGACAGCGCTTGAGCGCGGACGCTAGGTAGCGCTGAGCGAAGGACTTCTCACCGGGGCCGCGCGCGAGACGGGGCGAGACGAACCTTCGTCGTATGTTCGTCGTATCGGCCGGCCCAGAATGGCTCCTCGGGCGCTTGACCTGGGGTTTTGCTCCCCCGACTGGACTCGAACCAGTAACCCTGCGATTAACAGTCGCATGCTCTGCCAATTGAGCTACGGGGGATCGGCGGGGCGACCCGCGCGCACGACGACACTACCTCACCGACTCCGGGGGGCCGCGGAGGCACCCCCGTCGCGCCGCCGCTCTCCCGGTCGTACGGTGATCACCCGACCCTGTGCCCTTGGAGGCCCCCCGTGGCGAAGATGTCGCTCCTCGTCGGCTTCGGTGCCGGCTACGTCCTGGGTGCCCGCGCGGGCCGTGAGCGCTACGAGCAGATCCGCCGTGCCTGGTCGCAGGCCAAGGAGGACCCGCGCCTGCAGGAGGTCGCCGGCATGGCCCAGGCGCACGCCGACTCGGTGGTGAACTCGGTCAAGGCCCGCATGGGCAGCGACGCACCGAGCTGACTCACTCGGGTCGTTCGGCCGCCACGGCGTCGGCCAGCTTCTGCCGGGCGACCTCGCGGGCGGTGGGGTCGTTGCGGTCGGCGTCGTCGTCGAAGACGACGCTCCACTCGCGCGCCGCCTGACCCGGGACGCGACGCGCCACCAGCAGCACCGCTCCCCCGCCGGGCAGCGGTGACCGCCTGCTGTCCACCACCGTCTGGTCGACCCGCTTGCGCACCACCGGCGGCAGCTCACCGGCGTCGGCCAGCGCGTACCGCTCGGCCGGCTGCCGGGCCTGGACGCCCGGCTCCACCTCGGTCAGCGGGACGACGGTGAAGCTGCCTCCCCCGTCGGCCGTCGCCGACCACCGCGCGGAGCCGATCTCGTGCCAGGGCAGCACGCCGACGTCGGCGGCGCCGTCCAGTGCGAGCCCCGACGGCACGGAGCGCAGGCCGCGGGACGTGGCGACCAGCCATCCCCCGCCTCGGACCAGCTCGCCCCACGCCAGCACGCGCTCGTCCGGGTCAGGCGAGGCGAGGACGACGGCCCGGACGATCTCCGGCGGCCGGGCGAACCGCCGGCGCAGCCACTCGCTGACCGGCATCAGTCGAGCCCGCCCATCGCCCGCTTCCGCAGCGAGATGGCCCGCTGCTCCAGCTCCAGCAGCTGGCCGAACACCTTCATGTAGTCGTCGCCCGCGTCGACCGGGTTCATCCGCTGCAGCCGGCCCTTGAGCGCGGCCACCTGCCGGACGACGTGCATCTCCTCCAGCCGGGCCAGCACCGCTCCCACGTAGCCGGCGTCGGCGTCGCCCACCGAGCGCAGCGGCTCCACCGCGAGGGCGGTCAGCTGGGCCCGGGCGGTGTCGCGGTCGCAGTGCGCGGCGATTTCGTCGAGCCAGGCCGGGCCGGTCACGGTGGCCGCGGCCGCTCCTCCGGCCGCGGCCACGGCGGCCGCGACGGCGGCGTGGTCGGGATCGGTGTAGGCCTCGGGCGGGATGGCGTCGAACGACGGCCCGGCCAGCTCCGGCACCTGCAGCGCGGCCTTGACGGCCTCCCGCTCCACCTCGAGGGCCAGGTCGTCCGGGCTGCGCCGCGGGGTGCGCGGCCGGCCGCGGGACGGCTCGTCCCCGCCGCCCATGATCCGGCGGACCCGGGCCAGGACCTCGGCCTCGTCGGTGTCGCCGATCAGCGCGGCCAGGCGCCGGGCGTACGCCGGGCGCAGCGCGTGGTCCTTGACCTGGGCGAGCAGCGGCGCCGTGCGGTCCAGCGCCGCGATCCGCCCCTCGACGGTCTCCAGGTCGTGCTCGGCGAGCAGGGTCCGCAGGACGAACTCGATCAGCGGCGTGCGCCGGGCGACGAGGTCGCGGACAGCGGCGTCGCCGTGCGCCTGCCGCAGCTCGCACGGGTCGCGGCCGTCGGGCTCGACGGCGACGAAGGTCTGCGCGACGAAGCGCTGGTCCTCCTTGAACGTCTTCATCGCCGCGGCCTGCCCGGCCGCGTCGCCGTCGAAGGTGTAGACGACCTCGCCGCGGAACTCGTCCTGGTCCATGAGCAGGCGGCGCAGGACGCTGATGTGCTCCGGCCCGAAGGCGGTGCCGCAGGAGGCCACCGCCGTCGTCACGCCGGCGAGGTGGCAGGCCATGACGTCGGTGTAGCCCTCGACGACGACCGCCTGGTGCCGGCGGGCGATGTCCCGCTTCGCCCGCTCCAGGCCGTAGAGCACGGTGCTCTTCTTGTAGAGCGGGGTCTCCGGCGTGTTCAGGTACTTCGGGCCGGGGTCGTCGTCCATCAGCTTGCGGGCGCCGAAGCCGATGACGTCGCCGGTGATGTCGCGGATCGGCCAGACCAGCCGGCGGTGGAAGCGGTCGATGAGCGTCCCGCGGCTGGACTCCTTGGCGAGGCCGGCGGTGACCAGCTCCTCCTGGCTGAAGCCCTTGGCGCGCAGGTGCCGGGTGAGGGCGTCCCACCCGCCGGGGGCGAAGCCGCAGCCGAAGTCCAGCGCCACCTGGCGGTCGAACCCGCGGTCGGCGAGGAACTGGCGGGCCGGTGCCGCGTCGGGCGTGCGCAGCTGCTCGGCGTAGAAGTCGGCCGCGGCGGTGTTGGCGGCGACCAGCCGGGCTCGCTGCCCCACGTCGCGCCGGTCGGGTGCACCGGTGGGCCGCCCGCCGTCGTCCTCGTAGTGCAGCTGGACGCCGGTCTGCCCGGCCAGCCGCTCAACGGCCTCGCTGAAGGTCAGGTGGTCGACCTTCTGGATGAAGGAGATGACGTCGCCGCCCTCCCCACACCCGAAACAGTTCCCGGTGAGGATGTCGTCCTCGAGCGTGAACGCATGCGTGCCGGGGACCTCGGCGCAGTAGACCTCCTCCACCCGGTCACTCCACTCGACCGACTGGACGATCCACTCCGCGCAGTCGCCCGATCCACCTCCGCTGTCCGGACGCGCGGCGCCGACCGAGGCCAGCTGCCGGGTCCCGGCCAGCGTGCGCACCAGCCGGTCGCCGGCGAGGAGGTCCTTCGTGAGCACCTCGCGGGGGGCAGCGGCGGAAGCGACGAACCAGCGGTGTTCGTCGGTCGCGTACAGCTCCTTCACGCGACCGTTGCGGGTGAGCATCACCTTCATCAACCGCTGGACGCCGTACGAGCGGAAGGGCGCCTCGACCCATCCGCCGTTGCCGTCCAGCACGCGGACGGTCCGCCCGGCGAGCTCCCGGATCGGCACCACACCGTCCTCGGTGAGGACGCCGGTCTCCCCGGCCAGGCAGTGGTAGAGGCCGCGCGCGGGGGTCACGTGGAAGGACGGCGACTTCTCGTCGTGGAACGGGCACAGGCCCTTGAGGCTCCCGCCGCCGGCCCGCTTGAGCTGCAGGTGCTCGCCGATCACCTCGTCGATGCGGCTGCGCTCGCGGACCGCCGCGATGTCGGCGGCCCGGATCTTCCCCCGGCCGGCCATCAGCTGCCCGCCGCGGCGGCGCCGCCGGCGACGATGGCCCCGGTCGCGGCCGAGTCGTTGCGCCGGCCGATGACGAGCATCAGCCAGAGCAGGAACACCTGGTGCTCCAGGGGCATCGAGTCCGGGAGCCGCACGGTGGGCCGCGGCGACCAGCCGCCGGTCGATCCGCTCTCCCCGAGCACCCGGTCCCCGCTGGTGAACCGGTGGGTCCCCTTCCAGACGGACAGCTTGGCCACCGAGACCGGCACGCCCTCCAGGTCGGCCTCCCAGGTGCCCTTCCACATCGAGACCTGCCGCGCCCGGAGCCGGGCGCTGCTCTCCGGGTCCAGCGCCCACCGTCCGGTGAGCTCGCGCTTCTGCTTCGCGAACACCCACTCGCGCTCGCCGACGACGGCCGCGGCGGACTCCTTCCACCCCGAGGTGCGCAGCTGTGCCACGACGACCCCGTCGCGGAGCACGGGCACGACGTCCTTCCCGACGCCGGCCGAACCCCGCTTGCCCACTTCCAGCACGGTTCCTCCTCAGCCGATCCCGGGGGCGCCGGCGACGCTCTCGCCGGTCACGCGGTAGAGCAGGTAGGCCGCCGTCTCGCGCAGGATGTAGCGGAACTGGGTGGTGCGGGTCTGCACCGCGGGCCCCTGACGAGTGGGCGAGCTCTCCGCGGTGATCCCGGCGTCCTCGGCCATCCGCTCGGCGCGCATGGCGTGCCACGGGTCGGTCACCAGCACCGCGCTCTCCCAGCCGCGCTCGGCGAAGGCGCGCCCCACCGCCCGCATGCTCTCGAGGGTGTCCACGCCCTCCTCGATCGCCAGCAGCGCGTCGTCGGGCACGTCGCCGTCCTCGGCGAGGTACTGCGCGCCCGCCTCGGCCTCGGTGAACTGGTCGCCGGCGGCCTTGCCGCCGACGGTCACGATCACCGGTGCCACGCCCTGCTCGTAGAGCTTGAGCGCGTGCTCCAGCCGGGCCTCGAAGATCGACGACGGGACGCCGTTGTACTGGGCCGAGCCGAGCACCACGATCGCATCCGACGTCGGCCGCGAGTCCTGCCGGGCGGTCCACCAGATGGCCAGCGCGGTCGAGGCGACGAGCAGCAGCACGGCCAGGACGGCGGCGCCGACCAGCCGGACGACCAGACTCCGGATCCGCACCGCCACGGGTCATGGGTACCACGCCCCACCGACCCGGTGGCGCACCCGGGACCGGTGGTGGACGGCGACCTCCGTTACGTCCCGGCGGGCTCCCCGCCCAGCGCCGCCCGCCCGGCCTCCAGCCGCGCCACGGGGACCCGGAACGGCGAGCAGGACACGTAGTCCAGCCCCACCTCGTGGAAGAAGTGGACCGAGTCCGGGTCGCCGCCGTGCTCGCCGCAGATGCCCAGCTTCAGGTCCGGCCGTGCGGCCCGGCCGGCCTCGGCCCCGATCCGCACCAGCCGCCCGACGCCGTCGCGGTCCAGCGACTCGAACGGCGAGATGCCGAAGATGCCCTTGTCCAGGTACTGGTGGAAGAAGGCCGCCTCGACGTCGTCCCGGGAGAACCCCCAGGTCATCTGGGTGAGGTCGTTGGTGCCGAAGGAGAAGAACTCGGCGTACTCGGCGATCTCGCCGGCGGTCAGCGCCGCGCGGGGCACCTCGATCATGGTGCCGATGAGCGGCCGGACGTCGATGCCGCAGTCCCGGCACACCTCGCCCAGCACCCGCTCGGCCTCCTCCCGGATGGCCTCGAGCTCCTGCACCGCGCCGACCAGCGGGATCATGATCTCCGGCCGGGGGTCACCGCCGGCCTTCGTCCGCTCGCACGCGGCCTGGGCGATGGCGCGCACCTGCATCGCGAACAGACCGGGCACGACCAGCCCGAGGCGTACCCCGCGCAGCCCCAGCATCGGGTTGGACTCGTGCATCCGCCGCACGGCCGCGAGCAGTCGCAGCTGCCCCTCGTCGTGGTGTCCCTCGGCCTCGGCCACCGCGACGCGCACCGACAGCTCGGTGAGGTCGGGCAGGAACTCGTGCAGCGGCGGGTCCAGCAGCCGGACGGTCACCGGCAGCCCGTCCATCGCCTCGAAGATCTCCAGGAAGTCCTGCTTCTGCAGCGGCTCCAGCGCGTCCAGCGCCGCCTGACGCTGCTCGTCGCCCTCGGCGAGGATCAGCTTCTCCACCAGCTGCCGCCGGTCGCCGAGGAACATGTGCTCGGTGCGGCACAGCCCGACGCCGCGGGCGCCGAAGCGGCGGGCCCGGGCGGAGTCCTCGGGGGTGTCGGCGTTGGTGCGGACGTCGAGCCGCCGGGCGGCGTCGGCGTGGGTGAGGATCCGGTGCACGCTGCGCACCAGGTCATCGGCACCGCCGTCGGCTTCCGTCGACTCTGGGTCGATCTCGCCCTCGAAGTAGCGGACGACGGACGACGGCTCGACCGGCACCTCGCCGAGCCAGACCTTGCCGGTCGACCCGTCGATGCTGATGACGTCGCCCTCGCTCACGACGGTGCCGTCGGGCGCGGTGAACCGGCCGGCCTTGGTGTCGACCTGCAGCTCCTCCGCCCCGCACACGCAGGTCTTGCCCATGCCGCGGGCGACGACGGCGGCGTGCGAGGTCTTGCCGCCGCGGCTAGTCAGCACGCCCTGGGCGGCGATCATCCCGGCGAGGTCGTCGGGGTTGGTCTCCCGGCGCACGAGGACGACCGCCTCGCCCTTCTGCGCCTCCTCCACGGCACGCTCGGAGGAGAACACCGCCTTGCCCACGGCGGCGCCGGGCGAGGCGTTCATCCCCTGCGTCAGCTGCGTCGCGTTCCCGCCGGAGACGAACCGCGGGAACATCAGCTGGGCCAGCTGGTCACCGGTCACCCGGCGAACGGCCTCGTCCATGTCGATGAGGCCCTCGTCGACCAGCTGGGTGGCGATCCGGAACGCGGCCCCTGCGGTGCGCTTGCCGACCCGGGTCTGCAGCATCCAGAGCTTGCCGCGCTCGACGGTGAACTCGATGTCGCACAGGTCGCGGTAGTGCGACTCGAGCCGGGCCATGATGCCCATCAGCTCGTCGTAGGCGCCGCGGTCGATGTCGGCGAGGTCCACCAGGGGCACCGTGTTGCGGATGCCGGCGACGACGTCCTCCCCCTGCGCGTTCTGCAGGTAGTCGCCGTAGACGCCCTGCTCGCCGCTGCCCGGGTCGCGGGTGAAGGCGACGCCGGTGCCGGAGTCCATCCCGAGGTTGCCGAAGACCATCGAGCACACGTTCACCGCGGTACCGGCGTCGCCGGGG
Source organism: Blastococcus sp. TF02A-26 (assembly GCF_003319125.1). Lineage (GTDB taxonomy): Bacteria > Actinomycetota > Actinomycetes > Mycobacteriales > Geodermatophilaceae > Trujillonella. The sequence continues at coordinate 11,304 of NZ_QOHG01000016.1, forward strand.
ATGCGCTCCCGCCGGCGGTAGAGGATCGCCCGGTCGGAGTTCCAGGAGTCGAAGACGGCGTTGATCGCCAGGTCCATCTGCTCGCGCGGGTCCTGCGGGAAGTCCCGGCCGGTGTGCTCGCGGACGATCGCCTTGAACCGGCCGACGACGTCGCGCAGGTGCTCCGCGTCCAGGTCCAGGTCGAGGTCGGTGCCCTGCTCGGCCTTGACCGCGTCGAGGGCCTCGTCGAACAGCTCGCCGTCGATCGCCTGGACGGTCTTGCCGAACATCTGGATCAGCCGCCGGTAGGAGTCCCAGGCGAAGCGGTCGCTGCCCGACTGCGCGGCCAGCCCCTCCACCGACTCGTCGTTGAGGCCGACGTTGAGGACCGTCTCCATCATCCCCGGCATCGACGCCGCGGCCCCGGAGCGGACCGAGACCAGCAGCGGGTCGGCCGAATCGCCGAGCGTCTTGCCCATCGCCTTCTCCAGCGCGACGAGGTGCTCGCTGACCTGGTCGGGCAGCTCGGGCGGGGTGCTGCCGTGCTCGAGGTAAAAGCGGCAGGCGTCGGTGGTGATCGTGAAGCCCGGCGGGACCGGCAGACCGAGGTTGGTCATCTCGGCGAGGTTGGCCCCCTTGCCGCCGAGGAGGTCCTTCTGGTCCTTGCTGCCCTCGCTGAAGTCGTAGACCCACTTCGCGGGGGTCGGGGTCGTCGTCGACACCGTCTGCCACCTCCGAGTTCGTGCCCGGCGCGCTGCGGAGGAGCGGGGCTCCTCCGGGCGAGGACTGGCAGCCGATCGTGCCGTACGGGGGTCCCGCCCGCACCGCCGCGACCGCGCGGTCGTCAGCCGAAGCCGCAGACCCGCCAGCCCTTGTCCTCGACCACCGTCGCGGTCCCGGCCGCCTCGTTCCCCAGGGAGTCGGTCACGCGGTAGGGCACCGCCGCCGCTTCCTGCCCGGGCACGAGCAGGTCCGTCGCGTCGCCGACCTCGATCGACACCTCCTGCATCCCGGCCAGGGGGCCGGACGGCGTCATCAGCTGGTCCTCGCTGATCTGGGCGCGCAGCTCGTCGCAGAGCAGGTCGTGGGCCCGGCTGCTGTCGCCATCGGCCAGCGAGCTGAACAGGCCCTCCACGGCACCCTCGGGGCTGTTGGCCCCCCGCCCGCCGACGATCAGGAACCCGACCACCGCGAAGACGACCGTGACCAGGACGACGACCGTGCCGACGACGAGCCCGGTCCGCCGCGGCGGCGAGGGCGCCGGCGACCGGTAGTTCGGGAACCCCACGGCCAGCGGGCCCCCGTGCGGGAGCTGCGCCTGCTGCGGCGCGGGGACGTGCGGCTGCGGCGGCTGGGACACCGGTCACCCCCTCGAGCGGGCCCGGGCCGGTCGTGCCACGAGCGGGGCCATGGTGGCAGCCGCTGCTGGCGGTGAGAAGCCGGGCCCGCGCGGTGGCGCTAGTCGATCCCGCAGATCCGCGGGCCGTCCTCGCCGCGGATGGTGATGGTGTCGGTCTCGCCGTCGTCCCAGCGGACGGTCACGGTGCGGACCGTGTCGCCGTCCACCTCGGCCTCGCCGGTGCCGGTGACCTCCGGGTCGCTCCCCCGCAGGTACGCCTCGCCGGGGTCGGTGTCCCGCAGCCGGTCGCGCTCGGCGGAGCACAGCATCTGCGTGGCGGTGTCGAGGTCGCCGTCGGCCAGGGAGGCGTAGAAGACGGTGACCGCCGCCTCGGCCCGCTCCCCGGGGGTGCCCTTGACCAGCGGCATGAGGAGCACCATCGCCACGCCGACGACGATCGTGGCGAGCATGATCCCGAGCAGCAGCCCGTTGCGGTTGCGCGGTGGTGCCGTGTGCAGGTTCTCCGGGCCCTCGTCGTAGAGGTAGGGCCCCTCGGGCGCGCTCATCCGCCGCTCACCATCAGTTCTGCGCCCGCCGGCGGACGCGGGTCGTCACGGTCGTCGAGCCAGCCCTCGGGCAGCGCGACCGGCCGGGGCTGGCTGGTCCGCCCGCGCGGGCCGCCCAGCACGGCTGTGGGATAGGGCTGGTCGGGGATCTGCGCGAGCAGGCCGGCCAGCTCGTCGAGCGAGGACACCATCGCCAGGGCGCGCCGGACGTCCGAGCCGACCGAGAAGCCCTTGAGGTACCAGGCCACGTGCTTGCGGAAGTCGGTGCAGCCGTGCAGCTCGCCCTGCTCGGCCGACAGGAGCTCGGCGTGCCGGTGCATGACGGCGGCCACCTCGCCGAACGTCGGCAGTGCGCGCTCGGGCCGGCCGGCGAAGGCCGCGGCGAGGTCACCGAACAGCCAGGGACGCCCCAGGCAGCCCCGGCCGATGACGACGCCCGCGCAGCCGGTCGCGGCGACCAGCCGCAGTGCGTCGTCGGCCTCCCAGACGTCGCCGTTGCCGAGGACCGGGATGTCCACGGTCTCGACCAGCCGCGCGATGGGTGCCCAGTCGGCGGTGCCGCTGTACAGCTGGTCGGCGGTGCGGCCGTGCAGCGTGATGGCCGCGGCACCCTCGTCCTGGGCGATCCGGCCGGCGTCGAGGTAGGTGACGTGGTCGGCGTCGATCCCGATCCGCGTCTTGATGGTCACCGGCACGTCGCGGGCCGCGGCCACCGCGGACCGCACGATGTCGGCCAGCAGCCGGCGGCGCCAGGGCAGCGCCGAGCCGCCGCCCTTGCGGGTGACCTTCGGGACCGGGCAGCCGAAGTTCAGGTCGATGTGAGCCGGGCGGGTGCCGGCGACCTCCTCGTCGACCAGCATCTCGACCGCGCGCCCGACCGTGGCCGGGTCGACGCCGTAGAGCTGCACGGAGAAGCCCTCGGCGGCCTCCTCCGGCGTGGCCTGGACCATCTGCAGCGTCTTGGCGTTGCGCTCCACCAGCGCGCGGGTGGTGATCATCTCGCAGACGTAGAGACCCGCGCCGAACTCCCGGCACAGCGTGCGGAAGGCCGGGTTGGTGATGCCGGCCATCGGGGCGAGGACCACGGCGGGGTCGACGGTGAGCGGCCCGAGCCGCAGCGGCGGCAGCGCCGTCGTCGTCGGCTCCAGCGTGGCGGTCACGGCACCCAGGGTAGGTGGGTCCGCGCGACCGTCCGTGGAGCCGGGTCACGGCGCGGCTCCAGGGTCGCTGGAGCGGCTCGAGCCGGTCGTCGTCCCCACCCCGGCACCGGGTCCACAGGCAGGGCCGCCGTGCGAGGGACCGGCACGAGCGCGGCCAGGGTCGGGACGTGCTCACGTCGCTGACTTCACCGCTCGCCGTCGACCACCCCGCTCGCCGCCGTCTCGGCGTCTTCTGCAGCGCCGATCTGGCCGCACGAGGCGTCACCGAGCGGGAGGTGCGGACGGCGGTGCGGACCGGCGTCTGGGTGCGGCTGCGGACCGGCGTCTTCGTGCGTGCCGAGGACCTCGCGGAGGTCGAGCGGACCGGGCGCCGGCCGGGGTTGGAGGCCCTCGCCGTGACCGCCTCGCTCGACCGGTCCTCGGCCGTGCTGAGCGGTGCCACGGCGGCGTGGGTGTGGGGTCTGCCCCGTCCTCGCGACGCGGCAGCGGTGGTGCAGCTCACCGACCCGTATCGGTGGCGGCGCGGCCGGGGGTACGTGATGACCCGCGCCTCCCTCCCCGACGACGAGGTCACCGTCCGCGGCGCCTACCGCGTCACCACCGCGGCACGCACCCTCGCCGACGTCACGCGCGCCTGGCCGGAGGTCCCCGCCGTGGCCGCTGTCGACGCCGCTCTGCTGCGCGGGCTGACCACCCGCGAGGAGCTGAGCCGGGTCCTCGACCGGCAGGCCTGCGTCCCCGGCGTCCCCCGTGCGGTCCGGGCGCTGGAACTCGCTGACGGCCGGGCCGAGTCATGGCTGGAGACGGCGGGGCGGCTCACCTTCGCGGCCCTCGGGCTCCCACCCTTCGTCCCGCAGGTGGAGCTGTGGCTGGACGGGCGCCTGCTGAAGGTCGCCGACGGCTGGTACGCCGACGCCGCGGTGGCGGTCGAGTTCGACGGCCGGGTGAAGTACCGGCGCCCGCGCTACGGCCGGACGCCGCAGGAGGAGCTGTGGCAGGAGAAGCGCACCGAGGACCTGCTCCGCTCGCACGGGGTGCGATTCGTGCGCGTCGTCGCCGATGACCTGGGCGCCGGCCGGACCGAACTCGACCGGCTCGTCCGCCGGCACCTGGCCGCCGACGGTCCCACGGTCCGGGCCTTCACGGAGGTGCCGCGGCCCGAGGGTCGCTGGCGCGGCGGCGATGCGGGCGACGACGGGTGGCTCCACCGGACCGACGACCGTGTCGGTGGCCCGGCTTGAGCCGGTCCGCCGACCGTTGAGCCGTGCTGCGGCGCGGCTCAACGGTCGGCGAGGCGGGTCAACCCGCCTCGCCGCTGGCACCATCCGCGCCATCCCACCGACCGCCCTCCCGAGGAGACGCCGGATGTCCGACCTGCCCGAGCTGCTGCAGCTGACCGAGATCGGCGACCGGCGCCTCAAGGTGTTCCAGCCGGCCGAGTCCGCCGAGGGCCGCGACGTCGTCTTCAGCGGCCAGCTGCTGGGTCAGCTGATGATGGCCTCGGACCGGTACGCAGGGGGCAAGGACGTCCGGTCCGTTCACGCGGTCTTCGCCCGCGCCGGGTCCTACCGCTCCCCCATCGAGCTCGAGGTCGAGTCGTTGCAGGCCGGCCGCACCTGGGCCAGCGACACGGTCACCGCCCGGCAGGACGGCAGGCTGCTGTGCCGGGCGACGGTGCTCCTGAACGTGCTGGACGACGACCTGATGCGACACGGGCCGGCGATGCCCGACGTCCCCGGCTGGGCCGACCTGTCCCCCGACCCCCGCGCCCAGGCGTTCCCCGGCGCGGAGGTCCGCCCGGTGCCGGGCGAGCCGATGGACGGCGACGTGCCGCTCGAGGCAGCCTGGCACCGCTACGACCGGCCGCTGGTGGCCCCGGCGGCGAACCAGGCCGTGCTGGCGTGGGCGACCTGCGGGCAGCTGATCGGCCTCGCCGTCCGCCCGCACTCCGACACCGTCGACTTCGGGCAGGCGCACGTCACCCTGAGCACCGGCGTCATCGGGCACACGCTGCACTTCCTGGAGCGCTTCGACGTGAGCCGGCCGCTGCTGATCACGCAGGAGGCGACCAAGGCCGCGACGGGTCGGGTCTACGGCCGGGGCAGCGTCTTCACCGAGGACGGCGTCCTGGTGGCGGCGTTCGAGCAGGACTCGATGGCCAAGCACGCCGGCCGGTCGCTGGACCCGCGCACCGCGATGTAGCGGCGGAGGGGATCCGTGGGGTCACGCCCACGGATCCCCTCCGCGCACTCAGCAGCCGGGGAGGCGAGCGCCGAGGTAGGACTGGACCTGGTCGAGGGCCACCCGCTCCTGGCTCATCGAGTCGCGCTCCCGGATGGTCACCGCCTGGTCCTCGAGGGTGTCGAAGTCGACGGTGATGCAGAACGGCGTCCCGACCTCGTCCTGCCGGCGGTACCTGCGGCCGATGGCGCCCGCGTCGTCGAAGTCGACGTTCCAGTTCCGCCGCAGCGCCGCGGCCAGGTCGCGGGCCTTGGGCGACAGGTCGGCGTTGCGCGACAGCGGGAGGACGGCGGCCTTGACCGGCGCCAGCCGCGGGTCGAGCTTGAGGACCGTGCGGGTGTCGACGCCGCCCTTGGCGTTGGGCGCCTCGTCCTCGGTGTAGGCCTCGACGAGGAACGCCATCAGCGAGCGGGTGAGCCCGGCTGCCGGCTCGATCACGTACGGCGTCCAGCGGGTGTTGGTGGCCTGGTCGAAGTAGGACAGGTCCGTGCCCGAGTGCTGGGTGTGCGTCGTGAGGTCGAAGTCCGTGCGGTTGGCGATGCCCTCGAGCTCACCCCACTCCGAGCCCTGGAAGCCGAAGCGGTACTCGATGTCGACGGTGCGCTTCGAGTAGTGCGACAGCTTCTCCTTGGCGTGCTCGTAGTGCCGCAGGTTGTCCGGGGAGATGCCGAGGTCGGTGTACCAGCGGGTCCGCTCGTCGATCCAGTACTGGTGCCACTCCTCGTCGCTGCCGGGCTCGACGAAGAACTCCATCTCCATCTGCTCGAACTCGCGGGTCCGGAAGATGAAGTTGCCGGGGGTGATCTCGTTGCGGAACGACTTGCCGATCTGGCCGATGCCGAACGGCGGCTTCTTCCGCGCGGCGCCCATGACGTTGGCGAAGTTCACGAAGATGCCCTGCGCGGTCTCCGGGCGCAGGTAGTGCAGCCCCGACTCGTCCTCGACCGGGCCGAGGTAGGTCTTCAGCATCATGTTGAAGTCGCGCGGCTCGGTCCACGCGCCCTTCGTGCCGCAGTTCGGGCAGGAGATGTCGGCCAGGCCGTTCTCCGGCGCCCGGCCCTTGCGCGCCTCGAAGTCCTCTTCGAGGTGGTCGGCCCGGAAGCGCTTGTGGCAGCTCTGGCACTCGGTCAGCGGGTCGGTGAAGACGCCGACGTGCCCGGAGGCGACCCAGGTCTGTCGCGGCAGGATCACCGAGGAGTCCAGGCCGACGATGTCGTCACGGCTCTGGACGACGGTGCGCCACCACTGCTTCTTGATGTTCTCCTTGAGCTCGACGCCCAGGGGCCCGTAGTCCCAGGCGGAGCGGGTGCCGCCGTAGATCTCGCCGGAGGGGAAGACGAACCCCCGGCGCTTGCAGAGGTTGACCACCTTGTCGAGGCGGGCGGGGTCGTGCTTGGTCGGGCTCTCGGCCACGGGCTCTCAGGCTCCATCCGGCTGGCGGTCGGCGGTTGACCCGCCCACGGTAGTCGCCTCGCCCTGCGTCCCCTCAGTCGACGGCGTAGACCCCCGGTTCGTCGACCGCGTGGACCCACACCGGGGCGCCGGCGATCTTCACCTCGGCCGCCGAGAGGGCACGGCGGTAGGCGCCGACGCCCTCCCAGACGGTCACCAGCGCCCACAGGCCCGGCTCCTCGGCCGCCTCGCCGGCGTGCCCGTCGCGGAAGCCGGGCCGACCGGCCAGCGCCGACAGCAGCGCGGCCACCGCCGCCGGGAATTCCTCGGCGTCGGTCGGCACGCGCAGCCGGGTCACGGCGAACACCTGGCACCCCCTCCGGGCGGCGTCGTTCAGGGCAGCTCGAGGTCGGCGACCAGCAGGTCCTCGTCGACGTACATGGTGAGGGTCCGCTCCGCGCTCGCCGTCCCGACGGTGACCGTGACGGCCTCCAGACCGCTGCCCTCGTCGTACTCGACGCCCACCAGCTCGGCGTCGGTGATCTCCTCGTTGCCGAGCACGCGCTCGTAGAACACCGCCACGAGGAACTCCTCCGGGGCGACGCCGTTGGCCGCGGCCTCCTGCTCCACCACGGCGAGCAGATCGGGGCCGACCAGGTCCAGGGCGTACGCGCCGTCTCCCCCGACGAGCGCCTCGAAGAAGGTCGCCGCGACCTCGACCGAGCCGGGGATCTCCTCCTCACCGGAGGGGTCGTCGGCCTCCTCCATCGGGACCTGGGCGCCGGTGGGCAGCTCCACGTCCGGGTCGACGAGCTCGCCGTCCATGTCCTCACCGGCGGCGGTGGTCGTCGCGGTCGGGGCCGCCGGGCCGGCCGAGTCGTCGGAGTCGTCGCCGGACAGGAGGAAGAACAGCAGGACGCCGACGCCCGCGACCAGCACCACGGCCGCCGCGATCAGCCAGGGCAGCGCGCGCCGCCGCTTCGGCGGCCCGCCGTACCCGCCGGGCGGGAGCCCCCCGCCGGGCTGCCCGTACGGGCCCGGGGCGCCGTACTGGCCGGGCGGCCCGTACGGCGCGGGCGCGCCGTACTGGCCGGGCGGAGGCGGCGGGACGGGCGGGCGGGGACCGCCGGCCGGCGGCCCGTACCGACCGGGGGCGCCGTACGGACCGGGGGCCCCGTACTGGCCGGGAGCGCCGTACGGACCTGGGGGTTGGCTCATGGTGCTCCGCTCGTCCGGCCGGGCCGGGACCCCGCGACCCCGGCGACGACAGCACGGTAGCCACGCCCACCGGCCCTGCGCGCCCTGTTCGTCGCCCGGCCGGTGTCACAGCTCCGTCACGAACGCGCTCCGGCCCGCACCCGAGGCGTCCGGACCCCGCAGGCTGGGCCGGGCACCGCGGCCGGGATCCTGGCCGGTGTCCGGGCGCGTCCCTACACTCCGCCGACGACCGCATCCCGGCGCCGGCGCGGACCGACGGACGCCACGACCAGCCGGGCAGCGGCACACGGAGGGACCTCAGCGCGTGGATCTGGAGCAGTTCGGCCCGTACCGCATCGAGGCCCTGCTCGGTCGCGGCGGCATGGGCGAGGTCTACCGGGCCTTCGACACCGAGCACGAGCGGGTCGTCGCGCTGAAGGTGCTCTCGGAGTCCCTGGCCACCGACGCGGGCTACCGCGAGCGGTTCCGCCGCGAGGCGCACCTGGCGGCCCGGCTCAACGAGCCGCACATCGTCCCGATCCACCGCTACGGCGAGATCGACGGCCGGCTGTTCCTGGACATGCGCCTGGTGCCCGGCCGCGACGTCGCCGCCGTCCTGGCCGAGGACGGGCCGATGGACCCCGCCCGCGCGGTGTCGGTCGTCGGCCAGACCGCCCGGGCCCTGGACTCCGCGCACGCCGACGGGCTGGTGCACCGGGACGTCAAGCCGTCGAACATCCTGGTCACCGGCGGCGCCGACGACGAGTTCGTCTACCTCGTCGACTTCGGCATCGCCCGCTCGACCTCCGACGCCGCCGGCCCCTCCCTCACCCAGACCGGTGCGGCGCTGGGCTCGTTCGACTACATGGCGCCCGAACGCTTCCTGGAGAAGCCGATCGACCGGCGCGTCGACGTCTACGCACTGGCCTGCGTGCTGTTCGAGTGCCTCACCGGCCGCCGTCCGTTCACCGGCGACGGGCTGGCCACGTTGATGTACGCGCACCTCAACACCGAGGCGCCGGCACCGTCCTCCCTGCGCCCGGGGCTGCCGCGGCAGCTCGACGCCGTGGTGGCGAAGGGCCTGGCCAAGGACCCCGCCGCGCGGTACTCCACCTGCGGCGAGCTGGCGGCGGCCGCCCGTGCGGCGCTGCGCGCGGCCGGAGCGCCGGCGGCACCCCTCCCGACGGCTCCGCCGACGACGGTGACCCCGGTCCGGCCGCAGACCGTCGGCTTCTCCGACCCGGGCCCCCGCGGGTACGGGCCGCCCTCCTCCCCCGGTCCCGGCGGGTACGGGCCGCCGTCCTCCCCCGGTCCGGACGGCTACGGGCCGCCGTCGTCCCCCGGACCGCGCAGCTACGGGCCGCCGTCCTCCCCCGGGCCCTCCGGGTACGGGCCGCCGCCCGGGAGCGGGCCGTGGGCACCGGCGCCCGCCGCCGGCCACGGAGCGCGCTCCAACCCCGGTCCGCCCGGCTTCCCTCCCGGCGGACCGCCGCCCGGGTACGGCGCCGCGGGGTTCCGCGCCGGCGCCTCGCCCTCCGGCGGTCGCCGGCCCAACCGCCTGCCGTGGGTCCTCGGCGGGGTGGCCGTGCTCGTCGTGCTCGCCGTGGTCCTGGTCATCGCGCTGGCGGCGTCCGGTGGGGACGACGACGAGCAGGCCGACCCCACCCCGACCCCGACGACGACCTCGTCGAGCACCAGCACGAGCAGCAGCAGCACCGCGCCGCCCGAGGACGACCCGGAGGAGACCCTGCGGGCGATCCTGCCGAGGGGCTTCGACGAGGAGGACTGCGACACCGGCTCCCCCACGAACGACGGGGCGCTCGCGGTCCTCGACTGCGGGGCGTCCCCGGAGCAGCCCGGGCCCACGGCCGGCAGCTTCTACCTGTACGAGGACGACGACGCCGTCGACCAGGTCTTCCTCGCCGACATGGGCCGCAACGGGATCACCCCGCTGGCCGACGGCGCGCTGTGCCCGGACGCGCAGGGGTACGGCTACTACACGATCGACGAGCAGCGGGCCGGGCGGCTGGCGTGCTACATCGACGACGAGCAGAACGCGATCATCGTCTGGACGCAGGACGACGTGGGCGCCGAGGGGCTCATCGGCATCAGCGGGGGCGGCCAGGAGGGGCTGGTGACCCTCTACGAGTGGTGGGTCGAGCAGTCGAACAGCGACTTCGTGGCGGAGTGAGCCCGGCGGCCCGACCGCCGGGGGACGCGGCCGGCCGCGTGGCGTGCCGCGGGGACGGCGGCGGCAGTGCGAACCTGGGGCGGACGCACGCGCCAGCCACGCCCAGGAGGAACGTCAGCACGTGGACCAGGAACAGCCCGGTACCGACCTCGCCACCGTCCTGGCCGACGGCGGGCCGATGGAGCCGGCGCGGGCCGTGGCGATCGTCGGCCGGGTCGCCTCCCTCCTCGACACCGTCGCCGACGGGGGCGCCGTCCGCGAGATCACACCGGCCGACGTCCTGCTGAGCGGGGGCGACGACGTCCGGCTCACCGCTCCCGCGGAGGCCGCGGCGGTGCCCGGCGGGCGCCCGGACGTCCCGGCGCTGGCCCGCGTACTGGCCTCCTGCCTCCCCGACCGGCGCGACGAGCTCGACGCCGTGGTGCGGCGCGGGCTCGACGGCGGCTACGCGACCTGCGGTGACCTGGCCGCAGCGGCCGCGGCCGCCCTGCCGGCCGACAGCCCGACGACTCCCGCCCAGCGGTCCGCTCCGTCCTCCGTCCGCCTGCCGCTGCTCCTGGGGGCCGTCGCCGCGGTGGCCGTGCTGGCGCTCGTCCTGGTCCTCGTGCTCACCGGCGGGTCGGACGACGACGACGCGGCCGATCCCGAGGCCACCGGCACCCCGACCACCGCGCCCCCGCTGGCCGCCGACGACACCGACGACCCGGCGCAGGCGCAGCTGCGGGCGACCATCCCGCCCGACTGGATCCCGGTGGACTGCGACCACGGCGAGCTGCCCGACGACGGCGCGATCGCCGCGCTCGGGTGCGGCGCCGCCAGCACGCAGCCGGGGCCGGAGGACTCGGTGTTCTACCGCTACGCCGACGCCGCGACGGTCGACGCCGTGTTCCTGGCCGACATGGAGCGCAACGGCGTCGCACCGCTGCCGCCGGGCGCGGAGTGCCCCAGCGCGTACGGCCACACCACCTACGAGGTGGACGGCGAGCCGGCCGGACGGATGGGCTGCTACATCGACGGGAACAACAACGGGATCCTCATCTGGACCCGCGACGCCGTCGCCACCGAGGGCATCGTGACCGTGATGGACGGCGGCCAGATCGGCCTGGACGTGCTCTACGACTGGTGGGTGCAGCAGGAGCTGAGCGACTTCATCCTGCCCTGAGCGCGGCGGCGGCCATCGCGTCCAGCCGTCGGGCGACCAGGTCCGCCGTCGCCGGCCGCTGACCGATGGGCGCCAGGCAGTCGCTGACCAGCGCCGCCTCCTCGTGGGTGAGCCCCGGGGCCAGCGCCGGCTCCGCGCTCATGACCCGGCGGATGGCCAGCAGCGGCTCGCTGTCGGGCAGCTCCCCGTAGAGCCCGTTGCCGGTCAGCGCCCGGTGCAGGGTGGCGCCGAGCGCGAACAGCTCGGTCGCGCGCGAGGGCCGGTCGCCGCGCAGCAGGGCGGGGTCGAGGAACTCCACCGACGCCGCGCTGGCCATGCCGGTCAGCGTGACTCCGGGCGTGAGGAACCGGGCCAGGCCGAGGTCGGACAGCTTTCCCCCGCCGTCGGTGAGCAGGATGTTGGCGGGCTTCACGTCACCGTGGGTCAGGCCGGCCTCGTGCAGCGCGTGCAGGGCGTGCGCGGCGTGTGCGACGGCGCGGAGCACCTCCCCGCGGCTGAGCGGGCGGGCCGGGGCGGCGAGCGAACCGAGCGGGCAGTACTCCATGGCGTACAGGAAGCTGTCCTGGAGGACGGCGTCGTAGACCCGGACCAGGTACGGCGAGGTCACCTGGGCGAAGGCGCGCAGCTCCCGCACCCCGCGCTCGTAGGCCTGCTCGCTGTGCGTCCCGGTGAAGACCTTCACCGCGACGTACTCGTCGGGGAGCCCGAGCCGCGCCGGCGGGCGGGCCAGGTAGAAGCGTCCGTTGTTGCCCTCGCCGAGCACCCGGATCACCTGGTAGTCCGCGATCGTGGCGGGCGCGGGGCCCGCCAGGCCGACGGCGTCCATGCACGTCCTCCTGAGCTGTCGTGCTCCCGGCCGGAGCCGGGTCGCCGCCGGTGCGGCAGCGGGTCAGTGTGCCCGGGTCGGGCACGTCCGGGAAGGCGACCGTGCCCGGTTCCGGAGTCCGTCCCGCTCGCGCGGCCGGGGTCACCACGCGACGCGGGCCGCGGCTAGCATCCGCGCCCGCACGATGCCCGCGCCGGCGTCGCGTCCCCCGCCCCCTGCCCCACCGGAGCGACCGTGGAACCGCGCCCCATCGCCGAGGTCATCGCCTACGTCTTCGTGGACCTGGCCGTGATCATCGTCCTCGCCCGTCTCGCGGGCCGCCTCGCCGTACGGCTGGGCCAGCCCGCGGTGGTCGGCGAGATCGTCGCCGGCATCGCCCTGGGCCCCACCCTGCTCGGCGCCCTGCCGGGCAACCTCGACGAGCACCTCTTCCCGCCCGACATCCGGCCGTTCCTGACCGTCCTGGCCCAGCTCGGACTGGTGCTCTTCATGTTCCTGGTCGGCCTGGAGGTCGACCTCTCGTTCATCAGGGGCCGGGAACGCGTGGCCGCCTCGGTGTCGCTGGCGTCCATCGCGCTGCCGTTCGGTCTGGGCGTGCTGCTGGCCACCCACCTGCACGACCGGCACGACGTCGCCGCCGGCGAGCCGGTCGACCTGCTCGGCTTCGCGCTCTTCCTGGGCGTCGCCATGTCGATCACCGCGTTCCCGGTGCTGGCCCGGATCCTCTCCGAGCGCAACATGCACCGGATCCCCGTCGGCGCCCTGGCGCTGGCCTGCGCCGCCGTGGACGACGTCCTCGCCTGGTCGCTGCTGGCGGTCGTGGTGGCCATCGTGGCGGCGACGTCGCTCACCGGCGTCGTGCAGATCCTGGCGTTCTCGCTGGTGTTCGCCGCCGTGATGTTCCTGGTCGTCAAGCCGCTGCTGAGGCGCCTGGTCGCCGCCCGTCAGCGGTCCGGGCGGCTCACCCCGGACATGCTGGCGCTGGTGCTCGCCGGGATCCTGCTGAGCGCCTGGATCGCCGAGGAGATCGGCATCCACTTCATCTTCGGGGCGTTCCTCTTCGGCGTCGTCATGCCGCGGCAGGGCGCGGCGGAGCTGACCCACGAGGTGACCGAACGCCTCGAGCAGGTCAGCGTCCTGCTGCTCCTGCCGGTCTTCTTCGTGATCACCGGGGCGAACGTCGACATCGGGGCGATCACCGCGGCGGGGTTCGGCGAGCTGCTCCTGATCCTGCTGGTGGCCATCGCCGGGAAGTTCGTCGGCGCCTTCGCCGCCGCCCGGGCCCAGCGGGTCCCGCGGCGGCAGGCCACCGCGCTGGCCGCGCTGATGAACACCCGGGGCCTCACCGAGCTGGTCATCCTCAACGCCGGCCTGCAGCTGGGCGTCCTCGACGACACGATGTTCACGCTGATGGTGATCATGGCCGTCGTCACCACGGTCATGGCCTCGCCGCTGCTGACCGTCATCTACCCGCAGCGGGTGCTCGAGCGCGACATCGCGGCCGCCGAGCGGGCGGCGCTGGGGCTGACCGACGCGTACACCGTCCTCGTGGTGGTCGACGACCCGGACGCCGACGCCCCCCTGGTCGACCTCGCCTGCGACCTCGTCGGCCGGGAATCGCCGGCCCAGGTGGTGCTGACCCGGGTGGTGGGACGCACCCAGCCGAAGCCAGAGGTGGCCAGCGGTCTCGGCGCGGACCTGCTGCTCATGGCGACCGCCGGCGAGGAGCTGCGCCGGGTCGCCCGCCGCGTGGAGGCGCGGGGCCTGCGCGCGTCCATCGCCTCCCGGTTCGGCGACGACCCCTGGGCCGAGGTGGCCGAGCTCGCCGCCGGCGCCTCGGCCGACGTCGTCCTCGTGCGTCGCGGCTGGGGCGTGCCGGAGGGGACGACCGACGCCGCGCCCTGGACCGACCGGGTGCCGAGCGCGGTCGCCGTGGTCCACGGCCTCCCCGGCGACCGGGACGGCGCCGGGCCGATCACCCTGGTGCAGGACGGCGACGCCGACGGCCGGGCCGCCCTGCGCCTGGCCGCCCAGGTGTCGGTCGGCCGCGCGGTCCCCCTGCAGCTGCGGGCCGGGACCGGGTGGCGGGCCGGACGGCGCGCGGCCGGGGTCGGCGAGTCCCTGCGCCGGGCCGGGGTCCCGGTGGCCGCCGAGGGCGAGCCCGCTCTCCCCTCGCTGGTCGTCGTCCCCGCCGGGGCTCCGGACGACGACGCACCCGCCGGCGTGCCGGTCCTCGCGGTGCACGCCGGCACGGCCGACCGCGACCGGGACCTCGACGAGACCCTGGCCGGGATCGGCGGGAGCGCGCCGTCGGGTCAGTAGCCCCCGTGCGGGGACTCGAAGGTGAACTGCCGGCCCCCCATGCGGACGGTCGTGCCGGGGAGCAGCTGCACCGGCTGGCCGGGGATCAGCGACGTCCACGCCAGGTCGCCCCGGCGGGCGAAGAGCGTGCCGTTGGCCGATCCGATGTCGGTCAGGACGACGTCCCACCCCTCCAGCCGGATCTCGGCGTGGTGCCGGCTCACCCCACCGGTGTGGTCGACGACGAGCAGCGGCCGGTAGCCGGCGCCGCGCACCCGCGGATCGGTCTCCGGCTCCCGGCCGAGCAGGTAGTCGGCGTCGAGGCTGACCGTCGCGCCGTCGTCGAAGACCAGCAGCCCGAGCGGCGGCCGCACGCCCTCCACGGGGACCGCGGTCTGCTGGGTGGTGCGGATGCCGCACTGCGCGCAGAAGAGCACCCGCGGGTCGTTGAGGTGACCGTTCTTGCAGAGGATGCCGGCCACCCGGGGGCGGGGGTCGGCCTCGTCGGACCGCAGCGCCCCCGGCGGCTGCGGCTCGGTGACCACCGGGAGCGGCGGGCGCGGCGGCTCCACCTCCTCCGGTGCGGGCGGGTCGAGGAACGACACGGACCGGGCCGGCGGCGGGAGCTCGACCGGCAGCGGCGCCACCGGTGCCGACGGCGCGGGAGGCGCGGGGGCGCTCCCCGACGACCGGGCCGGGGGGTGCGCCGGCGGGACGGGCGGGGTGGACGGGCGCACGACCGGCGGCGTGGGCACCGCGGCGACGACGGTCCCCCCGGTCGACGGCGGCGCCGGTGCGGTCGGGGTGCCGGGCACCGGTGCCGCCGAGAGGACCGCGCCCGCGCCCGGGACCACACCGGCCTCCAGGTCGGCCAGCGGGTGCGGGGCGGTGCCGCTGGTGGCGCCCGCCGACAGGCGCAGCGCCGCCGGCGGCCAGGCGACCAGCCGGTCCAGGTACGGCCGCCCGTCGGGCAGCGGCTGCTCCCCCTGCGCGCTGGTGAGGCGCAGCCCGAGGTCGGGGACCTCGGCCACGCCGTCGCCGAGCAGGGCCAGCGCCAGCCCCTCCTCGGTGGCCGCGGCGAGCGCGAACGACGGCACCCCGGTGGCCGTCGGCAGCCAGGCGCGCAGCTCCTCGTGCAGGCGCCGGCCCGGCGCGCGGCGACCCGCGGCCGACACCCGCCGGCACAGCGCGACCAGCTCGCCCGCCCGGCGGTCCCCGGCCGCCGGGCGGGCAGCCGGCTCGCCGGCCGGCGCGGCGCCCCAGCCCCCGAGAGCGCTGCCCCGCGCGGGCGCGGGCGCGGACGTCCCGGCCGCGACGACGAGGACGATGCCGGGGAGCCGGACGACGAGGTCGGCGCCCGGGACGACGGCCACCGCGACCTGGTCGAACGGCGGGACGCCGACCGCGGGCGGGGCGGCGGCGGGTGCGGTGCGGACCGGCGGGGTCATGGGACGAGCCTGCCGCCGTTGATCCGCCAGTGGACGAACGGCACGCGCATCGGACCGTTGGCGACCAGCCAGACCAGCAGCCACGTGGTCGTGAAGTGCAGGACGAACGCGGCGCCGGCGACCCCGTCGCTCCACGGCACCACCCCACCGGCGAACAGGAACCAGACCAGCAGGCCCTCGGGGATGCCGGTCAGCAGGCCGAACAGGGTGGGCCAGTCCTTCTCCCAGCGGAACTGCTGCAGGCCGTGCCACAGCAGCTCCCACAGCACGCCGAGCACGGTGGTCACCAGCAGCACCGAGAACGTCGCGCCGTAGGAGGCGCCGACGTCCGCACCGGTCGGCAGGACGGGCGTGATGATCAGGGTCCAGGGGCCGCCGACCACGACCAGGAGGAAGATCCGGGTCTGGATGCGGCCGCTCAGGGTGGGGAGCACGGGGTCTCTCTCGGTCGTCGCGGGGGCTCGGGTCGTCGGGGTCAGATCTGCGTGTTGCGGACCCACTTCCACCACTGGCTGGTCGACCGGCCCGGGCCCAGCCGCTGCACGAACCCCTGCCGGGCCAGGTCGTCGGCGATCTCCTGGGCGGCGATCTGCAGGCCGAAGAAGGTGTCGACGCCGGGGAACGGGCCACCGAGGGTGGCGCTGCCGGAGGCGTAGATCTTGCCGCCGTTGCGGGTGCCCAGGAGCTCGAAGTCCGTGCCGACGTCCAGCCGGCCGACCGGGTTGCGGCCGGCGCCGGAGTGGTCGAGCAGGTCGGCGAGCACGCGGTGCTCCCGGATGTCGGCCTCCAGGCCGGTGCAGTCGATGACGGCGTCGAAGGTGCCCAGCTGCGGTCCCTGGTCGGTGCCGGCGGCCACCTCGACGAGGTCGCCGACCGGGCGCATGTCCTCGATCTGGCCGATGACCACGCGGTACCAGCCCTCCCGGCGGCCGCGCGCGAGCTGCTCCAGCCAGTCGTCGCGCAGCGGCGTGTTGGTGCCGCCCATCTCCTTGTACAGCCGGGCCCGCTCCTCACCGGAGGTCCGCCGCATCCGCTGCTTGAGCTGACCGCCCCACACCGACTTCGGGTAGTTGAAGCCCTGGTAGGCCCAGCCGTCGGCACCCGGGCGGCGGGAGAAGACGCTCGGCCCGTGCGCCCCGGCCACGTAGGTGCGGAACAGGTGCACGACCTGCGTCTGCAGGCCCCGCTGGTCGCGGTCGTCGATCAGCCGCTGCAGCACCCGGGAGGCGACGATGCCGCCGCCGCGGACGAGCACCGTGCCCGGCCGCCGGTGCAGCCGCTCGTACACGTGCTCGTGCGGCTCGTAGGCGTTGACCACCCGGGCGAAGTCGTCGTAGCGCTGCCGGTAGCGCTGCAGGTCCGGCAGGAACTTCAGCCCCGGGTAGCCGACGGCGACGTGCACCCACTGGCTGCGATAGGCGATCCGCCGGGTGGGGGCCGCGCCCTCGGGCGGCGTGAGGATCGTGAAGTAGCCCCCGCCGGCCCGCCTCCGCACCATCCGCACCTGCCCCGGCACGACCATCTCGGGATACCGGATGCGGTGCATCTCCCGCTCCATGGCGGTGAACGCGTGCCCGGCCCGCGGCGTGTAGTAGCGCGTGAAGATCGGCTCGAGGAAGACGTTCCACCACTGCTTCGGGCCCTCGGCGATCGCGTAGCTCGGGAAGCCCCAGATGTTGTCGGGACGGGACTGGGAGTCCGACCGCAGCCGCTCGCTGCGCGGGATCTGCGACACCGTCGTCAGGTACTCGTAGCTCTCCCACGGCGTCCGCAGCGGGGTGAGCACCCGGATCGCGCTGGTCGGGACCCCGCTGATGCGCAGGTAGTCGACGGTGACGAACGAGCCGATCCCGCCGCCGAAGGTGACGAACGGGACGTCGACCACGGGGATGCCGGCCTCGGCCAGCATCTGGTCGGTCCAGACGTCGGTGGCGACCAGCCGGTCGGTGAGGTCGCCCGGTCGCGGCGTCCGGGCGTGCTGCTGCGCGATCGGGCTCTCGCTCACGGGGGTGGTTCCGTCCTCGTCCGTCCGGGGAGCCGCCACTGTCGGCGGACGCCGCCGTCCGTGTCAACCGGATCCGCCGTCCCGGCGGCGCCTAGGATCCCGCTGTCCGGATGCGCGGGAGACGGCGTGGCGGCGCTGGGTCCCGGGGAGGTCGGTCGGTGGAGCTGAGGGAGTTCGGTCCCTACCGGATCGAGGGGCTGCTCGGCCGCGGCGGCATGGGCGTCGTCTACCGGGCCTACGACACCGAGCACCGCCGCCAGGTGGCCCTCAAGGTGCTCGCCGAGGACCTCGCCGCCGATCCCGGCTACCAGGAGCGGTTCCGGCGGGAGGCGCACACCGCGGCCCGGCTGACCGACCCGCACATCGTGCCGATCCACCGCTACGGCGAGACCGACGGCCGGCTGTTCCTCGACATGCGCCTGGTGCGCGGCAGCGACCTCGCGGCGGTCCTCGCCGACTCGGGACCGATGGCGCCGGCCCGGGCGGTCGGGATCGTGTCCCAGGTGGCCGCGGCGCTGGACTCCGCGCACGCCGACGGCCTGGTCCACCGGGACGTGAAGCCGTCGAACGTGCTGGTCTGCGCGCCCGCCACGGACACCGACGGCGACGAGTTCGTCTACCTGGTGGACTTCGGCATCGCCCACCCGGTCGTCCCGGACGTCGCGCAGCCGAGCCTCACCCAGACCGGCTCGGCCGTGGGCAGCTTCGACTACATGGCCCCCGAGCGCTTCCTCGAGGGCCCGGCCGACGCGCGCACCGACGTCTACGCGCTGGCGTGCGTGCTGTTCGAGTGCCTGACCGGGAGCCGGCCGTTCCCGGTGACCGGTCTGGCGCCGCTCATGTACGCGCACCTGAACCAGGCACCGCCGGCGCCGTCGTCGCTACGCCCCGGGCTGCCGCGCGCGCTGGACGAGGTGGTCGCGCGGGGCCTGGCCAAGGACCCCGCCGACCGCTGGCAGTCCGCCGGCGCGCTGGCGGCGGCCGCCCGGCGGGCGCTCACCTCGCCGGTGCGGGTCCCCGACCGCGCCCCGGACACCCCGCCGCCGACCCCGCTGCCCCCGGCGCCCTCGCACTCGTCGCCCTCGGACTCGCTGCCCTCGCCCCTGCCGTCCCGGACCGATCCGGGCAAGCGGACGTCGGACCGGCGGGGCGGGAGCCGGCTGGCCACCGTCCTGACCTGGACGGCGGCCGCGCTCGTGGCCGCGCTGGTCGGCGTCCTCCTGCTGCTGCGCGACGAGGAACCGGCCCGCGACCGTCCGGAGCCGCCGACGGCCGGGCCCCGGCACGACGACCTGCTGGCGATCCTGCCGGCCGACTACGACCCGGCGCGGTGCCGGCCGGCGCCGGCGGCCGACGACGGCGAGGTCGCGGCCGTCGACTGCGGGCCGAGCGCCACCCGGCCGGGGCCGGGCAGCTCGCGGTTCTTCCTCTACCCCGACGCCGCGACGCTGGACGAGGTGTTCCTGGAGGACGTGGAGCGCGTCGACCTGGACGAGCAGCCGCCCGGCACCTCGTGCCCGGCGACCCAGGGCCACGGCGTGTGGGAGGAGGACGGCGTCGGTTCGGGCCGGGTCGCCTGCTACGTGGACGCCGCCAACGACGCCGTGCTCATCTGGACCGAGGACGAGGACGCCGTCGAAGCCGTGGTCCGCATCCGGGGTGGCGGCACCCAGGGGCTGACCGAGCTGGTCGACTGGTGGCGCGACACCGACGTCGCCGTCTTCGGCGACTAGCGGCCCCGGGCCCTGCCTACGCGCTGCCGAAGCGGCGCTGGCGGGAGGCGTACTCCTCGCAGGCGGCCCACAGATGCCGGCGGTCGACGTCCGGCCAGAGCGTGTCGAGGAAGACGAACTCGGCGTAGGCCGACTGCCAGAGCAGGAAGTTGCTCGTCCGGTTCTCCCCGGAGCTGCGCACGAAGAGGTCCACATCGGGCATGTCGGGCTCGTCGAGGTAGCGGGCGACGGTCGACTCGGTGACCTTGCCCGGGTCGAGCCGGCCGGCGGCGACGTCCCGGGCGATCGCGGCGGCGGCGTCGGCGATCTCGGCGCGGCCCCCGTAGTTGACGCACATGGTCAGCGTCAGGACGTCGTTGTCCTTGGTGAGCTCCTCGGCGATCTCGAGCTCCTTGATGACGCTGCGCCACAGCCGCGGGCGGCGGCCGGCCCACCGCACCCGGACGCCGAGCTCGTGCATCTCGTCGCGCCGGCGGCGGATGACGTCGCGGTTGAAGCCCATGAGGAAGCGGACCTCCTCGGGGCTGCGCCGCCAGTTCTCGGTGGAGAACGAATAGGCGCTGATCGCGGTGATGCCGAGCTCGATGGCGCCCTCGACGCAGTCGAACAGCGAGGACTCCCCCGCCTCGTGCCCGGCCGTGCGGGGCAGGCCGCGCTGCTTGGCCCAGCGGCCGTTGCCGTCCATCACGATGGCGACGTGCCCGGGGACCTTGTCGGCCGGGATCTGCGGCGGCCGGGCGCCGGACGGGTGCGGGTTCGGGGCCCGGACCTCGCGCTCCGGCGGCTTCCTCACGAGCGGTCCACCAGAGCCAGCGACCGCAGGCCGCGCTCCAGGTGCCACTGGAGCAGCGCGGCGACCAGGCCGCTGCCCTCCCGGCGCTGCGCGGCCTCGCTGGCCTCGGCGCTCGCCCAGTCGCCGGACAGCAGGGCCTCGAGCAGCTCGATGGTGACCGGGTTCGGCATGGCGGAGCCGGTCGGGCGGCAGTCGCGGCAGACCGAGCCCCCGGCCGGCACCGAGAAGTGCCGGTGCGGGCCGTCCTCGCCGCAGCGGGCGCAGGCGGTCAGCGCGGGCTCCCAGCCGGCCACCGACATCGCGCGGAGCAGGAAGGCGTCGAGCACCAGCGGCGCGGGGTGGCTGCGCTCGGCCAGCGCCCGCAGCGCGCCGATGACGAGCAGGAACATCCGCAGCGAGGGTTCCTTCTCCTCGGCGGTGAGCCGGTCGGCGGTCTCCAGGACGGCGGTGCCGGCGGTGTAGGCCGGGTAGTCGCCGACGACCGCCTGGCCGTAGGCGCGGATCGACTCCGCCTGGCTGACGACGTCGAGGTTGCGGCCGGTGTAGAGCTGCAGGTCGACGTGGCTGAACGGCTCCAGGCGGGCACCGAACTTGCTCTTCGTGCGGCGCACCCCCTTGGCGACCGCGCGGACCTTGCCGTGCCGGCGGGTGAGCACGGTGATGATCCGGTCGGCCTCGCCCAGCTTCTGGGTGCGCAGGACGACGCCCTCGTCGCGGTACAGCGACTGCGGTGTGGTGCTCACTCAGTAGCCCAGCCGGTTCAGCTTCTTGGGGTCGTCCTGCCACTCCCCCAGCACGGTCACGTGCAGGTCGAGGTGGACCCGGGCGTCGAGCAGCGTCTCCATGCCGGCACGGGCCTCGGAGCCGATCGCCTTGATGATCGACCCGCCCTTGCCCAGCAGCATCGGCTTCTGGCTGGCCCGCTCGCAGTGCAGCAGCGCGTGCACCTCGACCAGCTCGCCGCCGTCGCGCTTGGGGTCGGGGCGGCGGTTCAGCTCCTCGATGGTCACCGCGAGCGAGTGCGGGACCTCCTGGAAGACCTTCTCCAGCGCGGCCTCGCGGACCAGCTCGGCCAGCTGCCGCTCGACGTCCTCGTCGGTGGTCTGCTCCTCCGGGTACAGCGGCGGACCTTCGGGCAGCAGGCCGACGAGCAGGTCCTCCAGCAGCTCGACCTGGTCCCCCCGGACCGCGCTGACCGGCACGACCTCGGCGGCCTCGACCAGCTGGCTGGCGGCCAGCAGCTGCTCGGCGACCTGCTTCTTGCCCGCGGCGTCGGTCTTGGTGACGACGACGACCACCGGCGCCTTCACCTCGCGCAGCTGGCGGGCGATGAAGCGGTCGCCGTTGCCGACGGGCTGGTCGGCCGGGACGCAGAAGACCACGACGTCGACGTCGGAGAGCGTGTCGCGGACGACGTCGTTGAGGCGCTTGCCCAGCAGGCTCTTGGGCTTGTGCAGGCCGGGGGTGTCGACCAGCACGAGCTGCCCGGCCGGCCGGTGCACGACACCGCGGATGGCGTGCCGGGTGGTCTGCGGGCGGTTGCTGACGATGCCGACCTTCTCGCCGACCATCGCGTTGGTCAGCGTGGTCTTGCCGGCGTTGGGGCGGCCCACCAGGCAGGCGAAGCCGCTGCGGTACGGCTGCTGCTCGGGCGTGCTCACCGCACCAGTCTCCCACTGCGGTCGGATGGTTCCGCGGTGCCCAGCCGCCGTCGGCCCCGCCGCAGGGGCCCGCGCCGGGGCCTGGGAGGCGTGGGGGGCGGCGGGGTCCTTCTTCAGGCCTGGGTGCGGACCTGGCCGTCGGGGCCGGCGAGGAACACCGGGGCCGACGGCGTCAGGTCGTGCACGGCGGCCAGCCCGTCGGCCTCCACCGCGTCGGCCGACGACACGATCGCCGCGGCCTCCAGACCGGTGACCCCGCTCGACACCGCGGCGGCCACGGCCGCCTGCAGCGCGGAGAGCCTCAGCGACGGCAGGTCCACCGTCGCCGCGAGGTAGGTCCGGCCGTCGGTGTCGCGGACGGCGGCGCCCTCGGGGGCTCCGGTCCGGCCCAGGGCGGAGCGGGCGAGGGTGACGAGCTTGGCGTCCTCGGGCTGCAGGTCAGGCACAGGGCCATCCTCGTCGATCCGTCGGGACGGCCCTCCTGCAGGGGCCCGCCGCGAGTGTGCGAGCGGTGGGGGGCGGGGGGTCCTTCGTCAGCTTTCCACCACGCCGGCCGGCTCCTCGGCGCGGGTCGCACCGGACGACCGCGGGCTCTCCGCCTCGTCGTCGGCACCGGGCTCGGGCACCCGGCACACCAGCAGGGTGTCGATCCGGTTGCGCCGGCCGCCGGTGCTCTCGGCGACCAGCCGCAGGCCGCCCACCTCGGTGGCCGAGCCCTCGATCGGGACCATGCCGAGCTCGCGGGCCAGCAGCCCGCCGACGGTCTCCACGCCCTCGTCGGTGGGCAGCTCGACGTCGAACAGCTCGGCGAGGTCCTCGACCGGCAGCCGCGCGGTCACCCGCATCGAGCCGTCGGGCAGCTCCTCGACCGGCGGGCGCTGGAAGGCGTCGTGCTCGTCGGCGATCTCCCCGACGATCTCCTCGAGGATGTCCTCGATGGTGACCAGGCCGGCGAAGCCGCCGTACTCGTCGACCACGATCGCGATGTGGATGCGGCGGGCCTGCATGTCGCGCAGCAGCTCGTCGACCGGCTTGGACTCCGGCACGAACGTGGGCGGGCGCATGAGCTCCTCGATGCGCGGGCCGCGGCCGTCGCCGAGGTTCTGCGAGCGGCGCACCAGGTCCTTGAGGTAGACGACGCCGACGACGTCGTCCACGTTCTCGCCGATCACCGGGATGCGGCTGAACCCGCTGCGCAGCGCGAGCGCGAGCGCCTGGCGCACGGTCTTGGTGCGCTCGATGTAGACGACCTCGGTGCGCGGGACCATGACCTCGCGGGCGATCGTGTCGCCCAGCTCGAACACCGAGTGGATCATGTTGCGCTCGCCGGACTCGACGACGCCGCGCTCCTCGGCCATGTCGACCAGTTCGCGCAGCTCGACCTCGGAGGAGAACGGGCCGTCGCGGAAGCCGCGGCCGGGGGTGATCGCGTTGCCGACGAGGATGAGCAGGGTGGCGACCGGCCCGAGCACCCGGCCCAGCAGCTTCACCACGCCGGCGGTGGCCAGCGCGGTGCCGTAGGCGTGCTGGCGGCCGAGGGTCCGCGGGCCGACGCCGATCAGCACGTAGCTGACCACGGTCATGATCGCCGCGGCGGTGAGCACCGCCTGCCAGCCGCTCCCCCACAGCTCGTAGAGGACGACGGTGACGAGGACCGCCGCCACCATCTCGCAGACGATCCGCAGCAGCAGGAGCAGCGAGACGTGGCGGGCGCGCTCCTCGAGGACCTCCTCGAGCGCCCCGGCGCGCTTGGCGCCCTCGCGGCGCATCTCCTGGACCCGGGCGGCCGACACCCGCTGGAGGGCGGCGTCCATCGCGCCGAAGAGGCCGGCGAGGGGCACGAGCAGGACGGCGACGACCACCATGGTGATCTGGCCCGACGTCATCGCGGCCTCACCGGGTGCGGGGCTCCCGGTCCGCGGGCTCCCCGGTGACCGGCCGGCGGGGCGCGGAGCGCCAGGAGTCCAGCAGCTTGGCCTGCAGGCCGAACATCTCCTTCTCCTCCCCGGGCTCCATGTGGTCGTAGCCGAGGATGTGCAGCACCCCGTGGGTGGCGAGCAGGACGAGTTCCTCGTCCATCGTGTGCCCGGCCGCGCGGGCCTGGCGGACGGCGACCGACGGGCAGAGGACGACGTCGCCCAGCAGCGCCGGCCCCGGCTCGGGGTCGTCGGGCCGGGAGGTGTCCAGCTCGTCCATGGGGAAGGCGAGCACGTCGGTCGGGCCCTTCTCGCCCATCCATCGCTCGTGCAGGGTCGACATGTAGTCGGGGTCGACGCACAGCACCGACAGCTCGGCCATCGGGTTGACGCCCATCTCGGCGAGGACGAACCGGCAGATGCCGGCCAGCTCCGCCTCGTCGACGGCGATCTCGGACTCGTTGGCGACCTCGACGGGCACCGCGATCAGCTCCCCTGCCGGCGCGGGCGGGGACCGCGCGCCGGTGCCGGGCCGGCCGGGCGCCCGGCGGCCGGCTGGTGCGCGGAGTCCCAGCGCTCGTAGGCGTCGACGATGTCGCCGACCAGCCGGTGGCGGACCACGTCGGAGCTGGTCAGGTTGGCGAAGTGGACGTCGTCGATGCCGTCGAGGATCTCCCGCACCACCCGCAGGCCGCTCTGCGCGCCGCCGGGCAGGTCGACCTGCGTGACGTCACCGGTGACGACGATCTTGGACCCGAAGCCGAGGCGGGTGAGGAACATCTTCATCTGCTCGGCGGTGGTGTTCTGCGCCTCGTCGAGGATGACGAACGCGTCGTTGAGCGTGCGCCCGCGCATGTAGGCCAGCGGCGCGACCTCGATCGTCCCGGCGGCCATCAGCCGCGGGATCGACTCCGGGTCGACCATGTCGTGCAGCGCGTCGTACAGCGGCCGCAGGTAGGGGTCGATCTTCTCCGACAGCGAGCCGGGCAGGTAGCCCAGCCGCTCGCCGGCCTCGACCGCCGGGCGGGTCAGGATGATCCGGTTGACCTGCTTGGTCTGCAGCGCCTGCACGGCCTTGGCCATCGCCAGGTACGTCTTGCCGGTACCGGCCGGGCCGATGCCGAAGACGATCGTGTTGACGTCGATCGCGTCGACGTAGCGCTTCTGGTTCAGCGTCTTCGGCCGGATGGTGCGGCCCCGGCGGCTGATGATGTCCAGGCTCAGCACCTCGGCCGGGCGCTCGGAGCCGCCGCTGCGCAGCATGCCCATCACGCGGCGGACGGAGTCCGGGCGCAGCGCCTGTCCGGTGCCCAGCAGGGCGATCAGCTCGTCGAACACCGCGACGGCGAAGGCGTTGTCGGCCGGCTGGCCGGTCACCGAGATCTCGTTGCCGCGGACGTGCACGTCCGCGGCGACCTCGGCCTCGACGAGGCGGAGCAGCTCGTCGCCCGAGCCGAGCAGCCCCACCATGGAGACGCTCTCGGGGACGGTGATCGTGGTGCGGACGGGTGCGGGCTGGTCGCCCGCCGGTACCGACGTGCCGGCCGGGGCACCGTCCACCGCGGCAGCGGAGGCCGAGGCCTCACGCGACGTGGGGGCTCCCGGCACGGGGACGTTCGGGGAGGAGTCGGGCAAGAACCCTCGACCCTGCCTTCCTGCTGAGGCGGTGCGGACCCGTCGAGGGTACCCGCCGCAGGGCTCGGGGAACCCGGGTTTCGGCGAACGGGTCAGCGGCCCCGGTACGTGGCCTTGCCGGGCCCGTCGGTGAGGAAGGACGCGACGGCGCCGCGCAGGTCGTCGGAGCCGAAGAGCGGGCCGGAGACCTGCGGGGTAATCGCGTCGGCCGCCCGGACGCCGTCGCGCGCCGCGGTCCCGACCAACCGCTTCGTCGCCGCGTGCGCGACGGTCGGGCCGGCCGCGACCCGTGCGGCGTACTCCCGCGCCGCCTCGGCGAACCCCTCGTCGGGCAGCACGCGGTTGACCACGTTCCAGCGCTCGAGGACGGCGGCCGGGTAGCGCTCGCCGGTGAAGATCAGCTCCTTGGCCCGCGCCGGACCGGCCCGCTCGGCCAGCCGCTGCGGTCCGCCCATCGACGGGGTCAGGCCGACGACGATCTCGACCAGCCCGAACGAGGCGCGCTCGGCAGCCAGGAGGACGTCGCAGGCCAGCGCCAGCTCGAAGGCGGCGGTCAGGGTGAGGCCGTGGGCGGCGAAGACCGTCGGCACGGGCAGGTCCTCGAGCGTCTGGCTCATCCGCAGCAGCCGGGACCACAGCGCCGTCCCCTGGCCGACGGGGTCCGGGCCCTCGGCGATCGCCTGGAACGCGTGCACGTCGACGCCACCGGAGACGACCTTGCCGCGCGCCTCGAGCAGGACCGCGCGCGCCCGGTCCGGGCGGCCGGGCTCGGTGAGCGCGACCAGGTCGGCCACCGCCCCCTCGAAGCCGGCGAAGACGGACTCGTCGAACAGGTTCAGCGGCGGGGCGTCCAGGACGACGACGGCGACGTCGCCGTCCCGCTCGACCCGGACGGGGCTCTCGGTCACCCGCCCACCCTGACAGGCGGGTCAGCCGGGCGGCCAGCCGAGGTCGCGGCCCCCGAGGACGTGGACGTGGAGGTGGTGCACCGTCTGGCCCGCGGCCGGTCCGGTGTTGGCCACCAGCCGGTAGCCCGGCTCGGGACCGTCGGCGGTCGCCAGGCCCTCCTGGACGGCGACGGCGTGCGCGGCCGCGACCACCTCGGCGAGCAGCTGCGGGTCCGCGCCGACGAGCGCCCCGGCGGTGGCGTGGTGGTCCTTCGGGATGACCAGCACGTGCGTCGGGGCCTGCGGGTTGATGTCGCGGAACGCCAGCGTGCGGTCGGTCTCGGAGACGACGTCGGCGGGGATCTCGCCGGCGACCATGCGGCAGAACAGGCAGTCGGTCACAGCTGCCGACCCTAGAGGCGCCGGGCGGCCGGTGCGGGGCTCCCCCAGGATGGTCGGCGACCCGTCCGGCGTCCCAGGAGGAGCCCACCGTGCCCGTCCACCAGCCCCGCACGACGACGTAGTGAGCCGTCGCAGCGCTCTCCGGTCGGGGAGCCCCGTCGTCCCGTCCGCTCTCCCCCCGCTCCCCCGGCGCGGCTTCCTCTCCGCCACCGGTCTCGCCCTCGCCGCCGCGGCCACCGGCTGCGGCCGTTCCTCCCCCGTCTCCGATCCGGGGTCCGGCGCCGACCCCGGACGCCTGCGGATCAGCGCGATCCCCGACCAGGACCCCGAGGTGCTGCAACGGCTCTACGGCACCGTCGCGACGTCGATGGCCGAGGCGCTGGACCTCGAGGTGACCTACGAGCCGGTGACCGACTACGCCGCCGCCGTCTCGCTCTTCCGCCGCGGTGACCTCGACCTCGTGTGGTTCGGCGGGCTCACCGGCGTGCAGGCCCGGCTGCAGACCCCGGGCGCCGAGCCGGTCGCCCAGCGCAGCATCGACGCCGACTTCCACTCGGTGTTCGTCGTGAACTCCTCGACCGGCCTGGCACCGTCGGACGACCTGCGCCCGCTGGCCGGCCTGCGCTTCACCTACGGCAGCGAGACCTCGACGTCGGGCCGGCTCATGCCCGCCTACTACCTGCGCGAGCAGGGGGTCGACCCGGAGGGCTTCCCCGGCGGTCCCGGGTTCTCCGGCTCGCACGACGCCACGCTGCAGCTGGTCGCCTCGGGCAGCTACCAGGCCGGCGTCCTCAACGAGCAGGTCTGGCTCGCCCGGACCGCGGCAGGAGAGGTCGACGCGGCGGTCGTGGAGTACGCGCGCAGCCCCGCCTACAACGACTACCACTGGCTGCTGCACCCCGACGCCGCCGACCGGCTCGGCGACGACCTGGGCGACCGGCTGCTGGAGTACTTCGTCGGGCTGTCCGAACAGCCCGAGGTCCTCGAGCTGTTCGGCGCCGACGCCTTCGTCGCGACCGAGGCGGCGAACTACGACCGCATCGAGGAGATCGGCCGCGACCTGGGGCTGATCAGCTGACCGCCGTCCTGCGGCTGTCGGGGACCGGTGTCGAGTACGGCGGGGTACCGGCGCTGACCGGGGCCGACCTCACGGTCGGCGCCGGGGAGCGCGTCGCCGTCATCGGGGCCTCCGGCGCCGGCAAGTCGACCCTGCTGGCGCTCGCCAACGGCACGGTGGCACCGACGTCGGGGACCGTGGAGGTCCTCGGCAGCGATCCGGCCGCGCTGTGCGGCGCGGACCTGCGTCGACTGCGCGCCCGGGTGGGCACGGTGCACCAGCACCTGGAGCTGCCCGGGCAGCTGCGCGTGGTGCACAACGTGACCGCCGGGCGGCTGGCGTCGTGGTCGGCGGCGCGGGCGGCCTGGTCGCTGGTGCGGCCGCAGGCGGTACCGGAGGCGACGGCCGCGCTGGAGCGCGTCGGCCTGGCCGAGCGGGTGTTCGAGCGCACCGACCGGCTCTCCGGCGGCCAGCGGCAGCGGGTGGCGGTGGCGCGGGTGCTGCTCCAGCACCCCGACCTGGTGCTCGCCGACGAGCCGGCCTCCGCGCTGGACCCGGTGCTGGCCGACCGCGTCCTGGCGCTGCTGGGCGAGGTCGCCGTCCGCGGCGGGGCACTCGTCGCCTCGCTGCACGACCCGGTGCTGGCGCTGCGGCACTGCGACCGGGTCGTCGGGCTGGCGGCCGGCCGCATCGTGCTGGACGCGCCGGCGACGACACTGACGCCGGCCGACCTCGCCGCGTTCTACGGGGCGCCCGCGTGAGCGCGGTCCTGGAGCAGCGGGCTCCGGCCGCACCCCGGCTGCGCCGCGACCGCCGCCGCTGGGCGTGGGGGCTGGCCGCGGCCGCGCTCGTCGTCTGGTCGCTGGCCGGGCTCATGACGGGGCCGGTGCTCAACCCGCCGGGGGTGGGTGCCCTCGGCCGGTTCGCCGGCGCCGCCCTCTCCCCCGAGCTCGACGGCGCCTTCCTGTCGGTGCTGGGCACCGCTGCGCTGGTCACCGTCGCCTACGCCGCGCTGGGCGCGGCCATCGCGGTGGCGCTGGGCGCGGCTGGCGCCGTGCTGGTCTCGGGGACGACGTGGGGCCGGAGGCGCTGGGGCTGGACGGCGGCCCGCGCCGCGCTCGCGGTGCCCCGGGGGCTGCACGAGGCGGTGTGGGGACTGCTGCTGCTCAACGTCCTCGGCCTCGACCCGTGGGTGGGCGTGCTGGCCATCGGCATCCCCTACGGCGCGGTCACCGCCAAGGTGTTCGCCGACCTGCTCGACGAGGTGCCGCGCGGTCCGTACGAGGCGCTGCTCGCCGCCGGGGCCGGCCGGGTGGGTGCGGCGCTGTACGGGCTGGTGCCGCAGGCGGCCGGGGGGCTGGCGTCCTACGCCTTCTACCGTCTGGAGTGCGCGGTGCGCTCCGCCGTCGTCCTCGGGCTGATCGGCGCGGGCGGCCTGGGATACCAGCTGTCGCTGTCGTTCGCGTCCCTGCGCTGGGAGCAGGTCTGGACGGCGGTCTACGCCCTCGCGCTCCTCTGCCTCTCGGCCGACGTGGCCGGCCGGGCGGTGCGCCGGCGCCTGGCCGGCCCGCGGACCGGGAGCGGGACCCGCGGCGGCGGCCTCCGGCGGGACCGGGTGCTGACCGGCGCCGTGCTCCTGTCGGCGGCGGCCGTGGCCTGGTCGTGGTGGTACCTGGCCCTCTCCCCCGCCACGCTGGTGTCGGCGCGCACCGGCGACGAGCTGGCGTACGTGCTCGGCGCCGCCTGGCCACCGGACACCTCCGGCGCTCTCCTGGCCGACGTGGCCGGCGCTGCCGTCGACACCCTGGAGATGTCGGTGCTGGCGATCGCGCTGGCGACGGCGGGCGCGGTGCTCCTGGCGGGGGTCGCGGCCCGCCCGGCCGGTCCGGCCGCTCCGGCTCGGCGCCTGGCCGGGACCCTGGTCCGGGTCGTCCTGCTCCTGCTGCGCGCGGTGCCGCCGCCGGTGTGGGCCCTGGTCGTGCTGTTCGTGCTGCTGCCCGGCGTCCTCCCGGGCGCGGTCGCGCTCGGCGTCTACACGCTGGGCGTGCTCGGCCGGCTGGCCGCCGAGGCGACCGAGGAAGCCGATCCGCGGCCGCGGGCGGCGCTGCTCGCGATGGGCGCCCGGCCCGCCGGAGCGTGGCTGCTCGGCGTGCTGCCCCAGGCGGCCGGACCGGTGCTCGCGTTCGCGCTCTACCGGTGGGAGGTCGTCGTCCGGGACACGGTGATGGTGGGCCTGCTCGGGGCGGGCGGGCTCGGGGCGCTCCTGGCCTCGCGGACCGCCACCTTCGACTGGCCGGCGGTGACGACGGTGCTGGCCGCGACCGTCCTGCTCACCTTCGCCGTCGACGTGGTCAGCGACCGCGCGCGGCGGGCACTGCGCTGAGCGCGCTCAGCGCCAGCGGGTGCGCAGCGAGAGAGCGGCCAGGGCCGCGGCGCCCGCCGTCGAGGTCCGCAGCACCTCCGGGCCCAGCCGCACCGGCTCCGCACCGGCCGCGCGGAAGGCGAGCACCTCCCCGTCGGTGAGCCCGCCCTCGGGGCCGACGACGATCGCGACGGTCCCCTCGGGAGGGACGTCGACGTCGGAGATCCGCGCGCGGGCCTGCTCGTGCAGCACGACGGCGAGGTCGACGTCGGCCAGCTCGCCGCACACCTCGCGGGTGCTGGCGAGGTCGGCGACCTCGGGCACGCGGGGACGGCGGGACTGCTTGCTCGCCGCGTGCGCGGCCGCGCGCCACTTGGCCACGCCCTTCGCCACCCGGTCGTCGCGCCAGCGGGTCACGCAACGCGACGCCGCCCACGGGACGATCCGGTCGACGCCCAGCTCGGTGGCGAGCTCGACGGCCAGCGGACCGCGGTCGCCCTTGGGCAGAGCCTGCACCAGCACCAGGCGCGGCTCGGCCGGCGGCACCTCGAGCCGGACCTCGACGCGCACGAGCAGCCCCTGCGGCCCGGTGCCGGTGACCTCGCCCTCGGCGACCGTGCCGCGACCGTCGCCCACCCGGACCCGCTCGCCGGGGGCCAGCCGCAGCACGTCGACCGCGTGCCGGCCCTCCTGGCCGCCGACCAGCAGCTCGGGGCCCTCGGGCAGCTCGTCCAGCAGGAACAGCGGGGCTCCGTCGAGCTCCGGCATCCGGGTCTCGGTCATGACCTCACTTCAACACGTCCCGCAACCGCGAGAACAGCCCACCCTGCCCTTCCGGGGCAGCTCCGGGCCGGTCCTCGCCGCGCAGCGTGGCCAGCTCGCGGAGCAGCTTCTCCTGCTCGGCGTCCAGCCGGGTCGGCGTCTCCACCTCGACGTGGACCATGAGGTTCCCGCGACCGGTGGCCCGCAGCCGGGGAGCGCCGCGGCCGCGGAGGGTGAGCACCGTGCCCGACTGCGTGCCGGGGCGGATGTCGACGTCCTCCTCGCCGTCCAGCGTGGTCAGCGACAGCGTCGTGCCCAGCGCCGCGGCGGTCATCGGCAGCGTGACCCGGCAGTGCAGGTCCTCGCCGTCGCGGGTGAAGACGGCGTGCGGGCGCTCGTTGATCTCGACGTAGAGGTCACCGGCCGGCCCGCCGCCGGGGCCCACCTCGCCGTGGCCGGTGAGCCGGATCCGCATGCCGTCCTCGACACCGGCCGGCACCTTGACCGAGATCGTGCGCCGCGAGCGCACCCGACCGTCGCCGCCGCAGGTCGCGCACGGCTCGGGGATCACCTGGCCGGTGCCCTCGCAGGTGGGGCAGACCCGGCTCGAGACGACCTGCCCGAGGAACGAGCGCTGCACGCTCTGCACCTCGCCGCGGCCGGCGCAGGTGCTGCAGGTCGCCGGCTGCGTGCCGGGCGCGGTCCCGGCGCCGGTGCAGGTGTCGCAGAGCACCGCCGTGTCGACGGTGATCTCCTTCGTCGTCCCGAACACCGTCTCGTCGAGGTCGAGGTCCAGGCGGATCAGCGCATCGGCACCGGCGCGGGTCCGGCTGCGTGGGCCGCGCTGGCCCATCCCCCCGCCGAAGAAGGCGTCCATGATGTCGCCCAGCCCACCGAAGCCGGCGTTGCCGAAGGGGCTGCCGCCGCCTCCGCCGCCGGTCTCGAACGGGTCGCCGCCGAGGTCCACGATGCGGCGCTTCTCGGGGTCGGTCAGCGCCTGGTACGCCTTGCTGACCTCCTGGAAGCGCTCCTTGGCCTCGGGGTCGGGGTTGACGTCCGGGTGCAGGTCGCGGGCGAGCCGGCGGTAGGCCTTCTTGATGTCGTTGTCGGACGCGCCGCGGGCCAGCCCGAGGACGCCGTAGTAGTCGGTTGCCATGAAGGGGTCTCAGCCTCAGCTCTCGGCCAGCAACTGGCCGACGTAGCGGGCCACGGCGCGGACCGCGGCCATGTTCGTTGGGTAGTCCATGCGGGTGGGACCGACGATGCCCAGACCGCCGAGGGCCCGGTCGGGCGACCCGTACCCCACGGACACGACGGAGGCACCCGTCAGCGCCTCGTGGGCGTTCTCCTCGCCGATCCGGACGACGACGGTGCCGTCGGTGTCCACCTCGCTGATCAGCTTCAGCACCACGACCTGCTCCTCGAGCGCCTCGAGGATCGGCCGCACCGTGCCGGGCAGGTCGAGGGCCGTGCGGGTCAGGTTCGCCGTCCCGCCGACGACGAGACGGTCCTCCCCCGGCTCGACCAGGGTCTCGATGAGCGCGGCGCTGACCGCGGCGACGAGCGCCCGCAGGTGCGGTGGCGCGGTCTCGACCAGCTCCGGCACCTTGCCGCCCGCGTCGGCCAGCTTCGCGCCGGTGAAGGCGGAGTTGAGCAGCGTCCGCAGCTTGGCCACGGAGTCGGCGTCGACGTCGACCGGGCACTCGACGACGCGCTGCTCGACCCGGCCGGTGTCGGTGATGAGCACCAGCAGCAGCCGGGAGCCGGCGACCTGGACGACCTCCAGGTGCCGGACGGCGCTGCGCGACAGCGTCGGGTACTGGACGACGGCGACCTGGCGGGTCAGCTGGGCCAGCAGCCGGACGCTGCGGCCGAGGACGTCGTGCAGGTCGACGGCGCCGTCGAGGAACTTCTCGATGGCCTTGCGCTCGGCGGCCGACAGCGGCTTGACCGCCGACAGCCGGTCGACGAACAGCCGGTAGCCCTTGTCGGTGGGCACCCGCCCGGCGCTGGTGTGCGGCTGGGCGATGTAGCCCTGCTCCTCGAGCACGGCCATGTCGTTGCGGATGGTGGCCGGTGAGACGCCGAGGTCGTGCCGCTCGGCGAGGGCCTTGCTGCCCACCGGGTCGTTGGTGGAGACGTAGTCCTGGACGATCGCCCGCAGGACCTGCAGGCGCCGTTCGTCGTGCGCCACGGTGACACCTCCCCGTACCGGTCGACGCGCCGCGCGAGGGGGACAGCGCCCTCGCCGGATCGCTCCGTCGCACCGCCGGGAGGGCTGGCACTCGCACGGACGGAGTGCCAGCCCAGCATACGCGACGGACCCCGTCCTCCTCGTCGCTCGCGGCGCCGCGCGAGCCGCCGGACGGGGCCGTCGGCGGCGACCGCCGCGGACCACCGGCGACTCCGGCCGATAGGCTGGCCGACGGTCGCGGCAGGCGCGGGGCGGGTCGGACGGAGGTCGGTTCCCTGATCTTCAAAGCGGTGCGCGAGGGCCGCCCCTACCCCGAGCACAACATGTCGACCAAGGACTGGGCGATGATCCCGCCGCGGCAGATCCGGCTGGACACCCTGGTCACCACCAAGCGCGAGCTCGCCCTGGACGCGCTGCTCGCCGACGACTCGACGTTCTACGGTGACCTGTTCCCGCACGCGGTCCTGTGGCACGGGGAGATGTACCTGGAGGACGGCCTGCACCGGGCGCTGCGGGCGGCGCTGCAGCAGCGCACCGTCATCCACGTCCGGGTGCTGGACCTCGACGCGCTGATGCCGGCCGAGCCGGCCCGGTAGTCCCCCGGGCCGGCCGGCCGATCGCTCACTCGAGGGTCTTCAGGGTGCCGCCTGCGTCGACGGCGATGAACTGCCCCGTGACGTAGCGCGAGGCGTCCGAGGCCAGGAACAGGACCATCTCGCTGATGTCCTCGGGCTCGATCCAGGGCACCGGCATCTGCTGCAGGGTCATGAACGCCGGGGTGGCGTCCTCCTTGGTCGGGTTCTCCAGGTCCGGGCGGAAGAGCTTGTAGAGGTCGTCGTTCTGCAGCAGGTTGGTGTTGCAGTTCGTCGGGTGCACGCCGTTGACCCGGATCATCTCGTTGGCGACGGCGGCGGCGGTCGTCTGGACGAAGGGCACGAGCGAGCGCTTCGCCAGCGTGTAGGCGCTGCCGGACCCCAGCCCGCCCTTGAGCAGAGCCGCCAGCGAGCCGGTGACGATGATCGACCCGCCGCGCGGCAGGTGCGGCAGCCCGGCCATGACCGTGTTGATGACGCCGACGAGGTTGACGTTGAGCACGTCGATGTAGTGCTGGCGCGTCTGCTCGGTCGCGTACGCGGCGATCCCCGCGTTGGCGCAGATGACGTCCACGTGGCCGAGTTCGGCGATGCCGGTCTCGAAGGCGGCCTTGAGGGCGTTCGGGTCGCGCACGTCGGCGACGACCTTGACCGCCCGGCGGTCGAGGGCCTCGACGGACTTGACCGTCTGGTCGAGCTCCTCCTCGGTGCCCATCGGGTAGCCGACCGTGTCGTAGTCCTGGCAGAGGTCGACGGCGATGATGTCCGCGCCCTCCTGCGCCAGGCGGATCGCGTGGCTGCGTCCCTGCCCGTGCGCGGCCCCGGTGATGAACGCGACCTTGCCCTCGACCCGTCCCGCCATGGTGCGGTCCTCCCTGCTGCTGGGAGCGGGGACCTGCCCCGCCGGACGGCCGCGCCGTCCTGTGACGCAGCTAACCCTCCCGGCGGGTGGTCGTCCAGAACCGCGTTTCAGTCGGTCAGTTCTCTCACCAGGGCGTCGGCGAGCAGGCGGCCGCGGTCGGTGAGGACGGCCCGACCCGACTCGTGCGCGGCGGGGTCGAGCAGACCGCGCACCACGGCGTCCGCGGCGCGCAGCCGGCCGGCGGCCGAGAGCCGGGTCAGCGGCAACCCGTCGCGCAGCCGCAGGCCGAGCATCACGGCCTCGAGCGCGCGGTCGTCGTCGTCGAGGAACTCGGACCCGGCGGCCGGGCTCTCCCCCGCGGCGATCCGGGCCGCGTGGGCGGCCGGGTGCTTGACGTTCCACCAGCGCAGCCCGCCGACGTGGCTGTGCGCGCCGGGGCCGATCCCCCACCAGTTGGCGTTGGCCCAGTACAGCTCGTTGTGCCGGCAGCGCGCGGCCCGATCCGTCGCCCAGTTGGAGACCTCGTACCACTCGAGCCCGGCCCGCCGCAGCGTCGCGTCGGCCTGCTCGTACCGGTCGGCGAGGACGTCGTCGTCGGGCATCGGCAGCTCGCCGCGGGCGATCCGCCGGGCGAGCCGGGTGCCCTCCTCGACGATGAGCGCGTAGGCGCTGACGTGGTCGACCGGCGCCGAGAGGACGACGTCGAGCGACGTGGCCCAGTCGGCCTCGGTCTCCCCCGGCGCGCCGTAGATCAGGTCCAGGTTCACGTGCTCGAAGCCCGCCGCCCGAGCCTCGTGCGCCGCCTCGGCCGCCCGCCCGGGGGTGTGCCGGCGGTCCAGCACCGTCAGCACGTGCTCGGCCGCGGACTGCATGCCGAGGCTGATCCGGGTGAAGCCGCCCTCGCGCAGACGGGCCAGCGACTGCGGGGTGACCGACTCGGGGTTGGCCTCGGTGGTCACCTCGACGTCGTCGGCCACCGGGAACAGCTCGCGGACGGCGGCGAGGACGGCGACCAGGTCCTCGGCCGGCAGCAGGGTGGGGGTGCCGCCGCCGACGAAGACGGTGGAGACCTCCGGCCGGTCGGGGCCCAGCACCACGGCGGCGCGGCGCAGCTCGGCGACGACCGTGCCCGCGTACTCGGCGCGGTTGGCGCCCGGGCCTAGCTCGTCGGAGGTGTAGGTGTTGAAGTCGCAGTAGCCGCAGCGGGTGGCGCAGAACGGCACGTGGACGTAGAGCCCGAACGGCGTGGTCGCCAGCCCCTCGCGGGCCGGCCCGGGCAGCACGAAGGGGGCGGCCGGCGGAGCGGGCAGCAGGGGCAGGGCGGTGTCCATCTGCTCCCAGTGTGCCGCGCGCGCGGCCGGTGACCGGCAGGATCGGGGCTGTGACCTCCGACCGTGTGCTGCAGGTGACCGTCGAGCGGGGCGTGGCCCGGCTGACCCTGGACTCCCCCGCCAACCGCAACGCGCTGTCCCGGGCGATGCGCGCGCAGCTGCGGGAGGCGATCGACACCGCGCTCGCCGACGACGCCGTCCGGGTGCTCGTGCTGGACCACACCGGCCGGGTCTTCTGCTCCGGCATGGACCTCTCGGAGGCCGCCGGCAGCGGGGCGGAGGACCAGGGCATCCGCGAGTTCCCCGACCTGCTCACCACGCTGTGGGAGTCGCCCAAGCCGGTCCTGGGGGTGGTCCGCGGGCCGGCGCGGGCGGGAGGCGTCGGGCTGCTGGCCACGTGCGACGTGGTGGTCGCCGGGTCGTCGGCGACGTTCGCCTTCAGCGAGGTGCGGCTGGGCATCGTGCCCGCGGTGATCTCGGCCGTCGTCCTCCCCCGGATGCTCGCCCAGCCGGCGCACCGGCTGATGCTGACCGGCGAGGTCTTCGGCGCCGACGTCGCCGCAGCGAGCGGGCTGGTCGACCTCGCGGTGGCCGACGAGGAGGTCGACGCGACGGTGCGGGCCCAGGTCGACGCCCTGGCTGCGGGCGCCCCGGCGGCGCTGGCGGAGACGAAGCGGCTGCTGCGTTCGGGCGGCCTGCGTGGCTCCTTCGACGAGCTGCAGGAGCTGTCGGCCCGGTACTTCGCGAGCGAGGAGGGCCAGGAGGGCATCGCGGCCTTCCGGGAGAAGCGCCCCGCCCGCTGGGTGCCCTGAGGAGCGCCGAGGCGCCGGCCCGGACACCTGTCCCGAGCACGCTCGTGCTCTGCCCCGTATGCGGGGCAGAGCCCGAGCGAGCCGGGGAGGACTACCGGAGCCGGCGGGTGGCGTCGGGCAGCCGCTCGGTCACGCCGCGGGCGTCGAGCCACTCCATCAGCGGGACGGCGACCCGCCGGCTGGTCCCCCACGCCGTGCGGGCCTGGCTGAGGGTGAAGGGCGCGGGGATGCGGGCCAGCCGGTCGCGGGCGTCGTCCTCCACACCGGGCGCGAGCACGACACCGTCGGCGATCCGCTCCAGCTGACCGGCGCGCACCGCGGCGGCGAGCTCGCGCGTACCGAGGCCCGCGGCGGCCAACTGCTCGGCATCCGGCGCGGCGAAGGGGTCCTCCGCCAGCCGGGCGCGGATCGCGTCGACCGCCCGCTGCACGGCGGGAGGCAGCCCGGCGGAGGCCGCGGTGACCCGCCCGTCGCGCAGGGACAGGGGCGGCCGGACGGCGGCGCGGACCAGCTCGTCGTCGGGCAGGTCCAGCTCCCGCCGGACCACGGCGACCGGCGGGCCGGCCTCCAGCGGGTGCGCCGCGCGGTGCGCCGCCACCACCGCGGGCAGCGCGGCCGCCAGCTCGTCGAGCAGGCCCGGCGCGAGCAGCCACGGCCCGACCCGCTCCGCGCCCGGCGGCACCGGCCAGCCCATCGCCGCGAAGTCGGCCGCGCGGACGACGCGGCGCCGTGCCAGGTCGACCGCCGCCCCCGCCGGTCCCGCGGGTTGCACGGCCAGCTCGGTGGCCCGCTGCCGTGCCGACCCCCGCCGGCGCAGCTCGGGGGGCGCGACGTCGCGCACATCGGCGCCGAGCACCCGCCGGGCGCCGGGGTCGCGCAGCAGCAGCCGGTCCCCCACCCGCAGCGGCAGCGACGCCGACAGCCGCAGCCGCACCGCCGTCCCCTCCAGCGGCCGCACCCGGGCGGCCAGGGCCGCCGACCCGACGTGCACCACCAGCTCGGCCGGCAGCCGGTCCTCCGGCTCGGTCGCGAGGGAGACGTCGACGACCTCGGTGGACCGGAACGCGCCGGGGGTGAGCAGCGCGTCGCCTCGCGCCAGTTCCTCGACCGCGATCCCGCGCAGGTTGAGCGCGACCCGCGCGGTGGCCCGGGCGCGCTCCACCGGCTCCCCCAGAGAGTGCACGCCGCGCACCCGGACCTCGCGGTCGCCCAGCAGTAGCCGGTCTCCGGCGGAGACGGCGCCGGCCGCGAGCGTCCCGGTCACGACGGTCCCGGCGCCGGCGATGGGGAAGGCCCGGTCGATCCACAGCCGCACCGGCGCGTCCCGGTCGGGGGCCGGCAGCGCGGCCAGCAGCGCCTCCAGGGCCGCGGCGACCTCCGGCACGCCGGTGCCGGTCAGCGCGCTGACGGCCACGCCGGGCACGGACCCCATCGAGGTCGCGGCCAGCCGGGCCGTGACGTCGGCGAGCACCGGCGCGGGATCGGCGACGTCGGCCTTGGTGACCGCCAGCAGCGCGTGCCGGACCCCCAGCGCGTCGAGGACGGCGACGTGCTCGGCGGTCTGCGCGGACCACCCGTCGTCGGCGGCGACCACCACCAGGGCGGCGGGCACCGAGCCCACCCCGGCCAGCATGTTGCCCACGAAGCGCTCGTGCCCCGGCACGTCGACCACCGCGAGGCGGCGGCCGGACGGCAGCGTCGTCCAGGCGAAGCCCAGGTCGATGGTCAGCCCGCGGCGGCGTTCCTCCTCCCAGCGGTCGGGCTCCATGCCGGTGAGAGCTCGGACCAGGGTCGACTTGCCGTGGTCGACGTGCCCGGCGGTGGCGATGACGTCCATCCGCGTCATCCGGCGACCGCCGCCAGCACCGCGGTCGCCAGCGCCTCGTCGTCCTCCGGGAGGACGCTGCGCAGGTCGAGCAGGGTGCGGCCGGCCTCCACGTACCCGACCACCGGCGGCGACCCGGCCCGCAGCCGCGCGGCGTGCTCCTCCGGCAGCGACACCGCGGCACTGGCGAGCGGGTGCTCCGGCGCTCCTCCCCCGCCGACGCGGGCGGCGCTGTCCACCGCGGCGGCGTCGACCCCCGCGGCGACGAGCCGCGCGGCGAGGGTGGCCGCCCGTGCGCGGAGCTCGGCGACGTCGGCGACGAGCATCCGGCGGACCGGCGGCAGCGGGCCGCGCAGGGTGGCCTCCAGCGCGGCGAGGGTCGTCTTGTCGACCCGCAGGGCCCGGTAGAGCGCGTGCCGGCGCAGTCGCTGCACCAGGTCGGCCCGGCCGAGCACCAGCCCGGCCTGCGGACCGCCGAGCAGCTTGTCCCCGCTGGCGAGGACGAGGTCGGCGCCGTCGGCCAGGGTCGTCTGCAGGTCCGGCTCCCCCGGCAGCGCGGAGTGCGGTCCCGGCAGGCCGGAGCCGATGTCCGCGACCAGGGGCACTCCGGTGCCGGCGAGCGCCGCGGCGAGGCCCCCGACGGGGACCTCGCGGGTGAACCCGCGGACGACGAAGTTCGACGGGTGCACCTTGAGCACCGCGCCGGTGTCGGGCCCCAGGGCGCGGGTGTAGTCCTCGACGGTCACCCGGTTCGTCGTCCCCACCTCGCGCAGGCGCGCACCGGTGGACTCCAGCAGCTCCGGGATCCGGAAGCCGTCGCCGATCTCGACCAGTTCGCCCCGGGCGATGACCAGCTCCCGCCCCTGGCCGAGGGCGGTCGCCACGAGCGCGAGCGCGGCGGCGCAGTTGTTCACCACGATCGCGGCCTCCGCGGCGGGGACGGCGGCGCGGAGGGCCGCGAGTGCGGCCTCGCCCCGGGGACCACGCCGCCCGGTGCCGAGGTCCAGCTCGACGTCGGTGGTGCCGGCGGCCGCCGCGACGGCGGCGACCGCGGCCACCGACAGCGGTGCGCGGCCGAGGTTGGTGTGCACCAGGACGCCGGTCGCGTTGAGCACCGGCCGCAGGGCGGCGGCGGTCGCGGGCAGCTCGGCCAGGACGGCGGGGACGGCGTCGACCGGCGGCAGCGCACCTGCCCGGATGCGCTCCTGCACGGTGCGTATCGCGTCCTTCACCAGGAGGCGGCCCAGCCGCTCGACGGCGGGCACGATCTGCCCGTCGGCGAGCAGCGTGTCGGTGCGCGGCACCTGCCGCCGCGGGTCGGTGCTCATCGACTGCGGAGCGTAGGCGCCGGGCCGGGCGGCGGCCCGGCGCGGGACGGTTGGCGGAGGCGGACGGGAATCGAACCCGCCTGACCGAGGTGCTCGGCCACGTCGGCTTTAGAGGCCGCGGGGGCCACCAGGCGCCCTGACGCCTCCGTCGACCACAGTACTTGCCAACACCGTTCTCGGCGTGTCGCCCGGCGTGTCGCAGGTAAACCGCCCGCCACTCCGCGTCGCGCGAGGAAAACCGTCGGTGCCCGGTGTCAGCATCGCCGATGTGAGCAGACGCACTGAGCCACGCCACACCGCGACGCTGGCGCCGGTCGCGCTGGCCCCCGAGGAGGCCGCGGCGGTCGCCGTCGCCCTGGCCGCGCAGCCCGACGGCCCCTACGCCGACGCCGGCCGGGCCGCCCTCGAGAAGGTGCTCGCCGTCCTCGAGCCCGATCCGCAGCGGCGCGGACAACTGCTCGCCACCAGCCTCTGGGTGAGCGCCGAGGCCGGGCACTCCGCCGATCTGCGCGCCTCCGCCGAGCAGGCGGTGACCCGGCGCCGGGTCGTCGTCCTCGCCTACCGGGACGGGAAGGGCCGGGCCACCCGCCGGGTGGTCGAGCCGCAGCTGCTCACCCGCAGCAGCGACCACTGGTACCTGGTCGCCTGGTGCCGCGAGCGGCAGGGCCCGCGGTGGTTCCGGGACGACCGGATCGAGACGATCGAGGTGACCGAGGAGGCCGCGCCGCGGCGCGACCCCGGCCTCTTCGGCGCCCCCTCCACCACGCACCCCGCCGGCCGTGCGCTGGGCCGCGGCGCCGCGGCGCGCATCCCGGCCGGTCGCGTCCCGGTCGAGCAGGCCCAGCAGCCTCGGCTCACCGTCCTGCAGGGCGGCCGCGAGGGCTGAGCGCGCCTACATTCGGGCCGTGACCAGCGCCCCCGCCCGGATCCGCCTGACCCAGTACGCGCACGGTGGCGGATGCGCCTGCAAGATCCCGCCCGGTGAGCTGGAGCAGGTGGTCGCCGGGCTGACCGCGACCGAGCCCGCGTCCCCTGCCGCCGAGCTGGTGGTCGGGCTCGACGACGGCGACGACGCAGCGGTCGTCCGCATCGCCGACGGCCAGGGCATCGTGCTCACCACCGACTTCTTCACCCCTGTCGTCGACGACGCGTACACCTTCGGCCGGATCGCCGCGGCCAACGCGCTGTCCGACGTCTACGCCATGGGCGGCACCCCGGTCGTCGCGGTGAACCTGCTCGGCTGGCCCCGCGACGTGCTGCCGGCCGACCTGGCCGCCGAGGTGCTGCGCGGCGGGCTCGAGGTGGCGCAGGAGGCCGGCTGCCACGTGGGCGGCGGGCACTCGATCGACGACCCCGAGCCGAAGTACGGCATGGCGGTCACCGGCGTGGTCGACGTGGACCGGCTGATCACCAACGCGGGCGCCGTCGCCGGGACGCCGCTGTCGCTCACCAAGCCGCTCGGCGTGGGTGTGCTCAACAGCCGGATGAAGGCCACCGGCGAGGTCTCCGAGGAGGCCGTCGCCTCGATGACCGCGCTCAACCGGGACGCCGGCCGGGCCGCGGTCGCCGCCGGCATCCGCGCCGGCACCGACGTCACCGGCTTCGGCCTGCTCGGCCACCTCTACAAGATGGCCCGGGCCAGCGGGGTCACCGCCGTGGTCGACGCCGCCGCCGTCCCGTACCTGACCGGCGCCCGGGAGGCGCTGGCCGGCGGGTTCGTCTCCGGCGGCACCCGGCGCAACCTCGACTGGGTCCGCCCGCACACCGACCTCTCCGCCGTCTCCGAGGACGAGGCGCTGCTGCTCGCCGACGCCCAAACCTCTGGCGGCCTGCTGCTCGGGGGCGAGGTGCCGGGAGCACCGGTGATCGGCGAGTTCGTCCCGCGCGGGGAGTACGCGGTGGTCATCCGCTGAGGTGGCCGGGCCCGGCCTCGGCTAGGTTCCGAGGCCATGCTGGCTGCCTTCGTCTCGTCCCCGTCCCCCGAGGACCCGCTCTCCGTCCTGGAGATCGGCGACCGCCCCGAGCCCGAGGCCCGCGAGGGCTGGACGACGGTGCAGGTCAAGGCCGTCTCGCTGAACCACCACGACCTCTTCAGCCTGCGCGGCATCGGCCTGCCCCAGGAGCGGATGCCGATGATCCTCGGCACCGACGCGGCTGGTCTCGACGAGGACGGCAACGAGGTGGTCGTGCACGGCGTCGTCGTCGGCACGCCCGGGTGGACCGGCGACGAGACGCTCGACCCCAAGCGCACACTCTTCTCCGAGCTCCACCAGGGCACGATGGCCGAGCGGGTCGTCGTCCCGAAGCGCAACGTGCTGCCCAAGCCCGCCGAGCTCTCCTACGCCGAGGCCGCCTGCCTGCCGACCGCGTGGCTCACGGCCTACCGGATGCTGTTCGTGCGGTCCGGGCTCCGGCCGGGGCAGACGATCCTGGTCCAGGGCGCGAGCGGCGGCGTCGCCACGGCGCTGGTCGTGCTCGGCAAGGCCGCCGGGTACCGGGTCTGGGTGACCGGCCGCAGCGAGGAGAAGCGCGCCGCGGCGCTGGCGCTGGGCGCGGACCAGGCGTTCGAGTCCAACGCCCGGCTGCCCGAGCGGGTGGACGGCGTCATGGAGACCGTCGGTGAGGCGACCTGGTCGCACAGCGTCAAGTCGCTCAAGCCCGGCGGCGTCATCGTGACCTCCGGCGCGACGACCGGCTTCAACCCGGGAGCGGAGCTGAACCGGGTCTTCTTCACCCAGCTCTCGGTGATCGGCTCGACCATGGGCACCCGCGA
Source organism: Blastococcus sp. TF02A-26 (assembly GCF_003319125.1). Lineage (GTDB taxonomy): Bacteria > Actinomycetota > Actinomycetes > Mycobacteriales > Geodermatophilaceae > Trujillonella. The sequence continues at coordinate 54,037 of NZ_QOHG01000016.1, forward strand.
CGAGCTGGCCGACCTCATCTCGATGTGCCGGGCGACCGGGATCCGCCCGCAGATCGACGTCGAGCTGCCCCTGGCCGACGCCCGCGAGGGCTTCGCCCGCATGCTCGAGGGCCGGACCAACGGGAAGATCGTCTTCACCCTCTGACGCGGGAGGCGGCGCGGTGATCGCACGGATGTGGCGCGGCTGGGTCCGCACCGAGGACCGCGCCGCCTACCTGGACCACGTCGAGGCCACCGGCATGGCGGAGTACCGGCGGACGCCGGGGAACCGGGGCGCGCACATGCTCGCCCGCGACCTCGACGACGGCCGCACCGAGATCGTCACGCTCAGCTTCTGGGACTCCCTCGACGTCGTCCGGGGATTCGCCGGCGAGGACGTGTCGCGGGCGGTCTTCTACCCGGAGGACGACCGCTACCTCGTCGGCCGCGAGGAGACCGTGACCCACCACGACGTCCACGGCGGAGCCTGACCCGGTCCTCACCAGCGGGGCGCCCCACGCCCGGGGTGCCCCGCTGTCCTGCATCCGGGATGTCAACCGCAGTTGACACGACAGGGCGACGCAACTTAGGTTGACAGACATGGCGGACACGGCAGTGGTGGCCACGGCGGCCGCCGACGACGACCCGGCGGTCGGCCTGCGCGCCGTCCGGTCCCTCCGCGTGCTGGTGGAGCGGCTGGAGGTCCTGCAGGTCGAGAACGCGCGCGGCAAGGGCTGGACGTGGGAGCAGATCGCCACCTCGCTCGGCGTGAGCCGGCAGGCGGTCCACAAGAAGCACGCCGGCGGGCGCGGCCCGCTCCGACGGAGGGACTGAGGCATGTTCGAGCGGTTCACCCCGGAGGCACGGGCGACGGTGGTACGGGCCCAGACGGAGGCCCGCGACCTGCGCAGCGAGCGGATCGGCACGGAGCACCTGCTCCTCGCGCTGCTCAGGCAGGGCACCCCGACCGCGGCGGTGCTCGGGCGGCACGGGCTGAGCCCGGAGACGGTCACCGCGGCCGTCACCGGACTGACCGACGACCTCGACGCCGATGCACTCGGCACCCTGGGCATCGATCTGGACGCCGTCCGGGAGCGGGTGGAGTCGGCGTTCGGACCGGGCGCGCTGGACGACCGGCCGTCCGGTCGGCGCCGGGGCGGGCACATCCCGTTCAGCCCGCGGGCGAAGAAGGTCCTCGAGCTGTCGCTGCGGGAGACGATCGCGATGAGGCAGCGCACCATCACCGACGGCCACATCGCCCTGAGCCTGATCCGCGAGGGCCAGGGCCTGGCGATGCGCGTGGTCGCCGACCGCGGGATCGACGGCCGGCAGCTGGCCGGGGAGATCCGGGTCGCGCTGCTGAGCTGAGGGCTCAGGCGGAGCGGGCGAGCCGGGCCTCGATGCGGGCGGCGATCCTCGCCCGGGTGCGCTGCGGGAGGGCCGGCAGCGCCGGGGTCAGCTCGGGCAGCCGGTGCTTCTGCGTGGTGTAGGCCCGGAAGGCCGTCTCCACGGTGACGCCGTGGGCCGGCCGCTCGAGCACCTCGACCGCGTCGCCGGCGCCGATCTCGCCGGTCTCGAGCACCCGCAGGTAGGCACCCGGCGCCCCGTGCTGGGTGAACCGCTTGACCAGCTTCGGCACGCCCCAGAAGCGCTCGAAGTTGGCGCACGGGATGCGGCAGTCGGTCACCTCGAGCAGCGCCGTCCCGACCCGCCAGCGCTCCCCCAGCACGGCGTGCGTGAGGTCCAGCCCGGAGGTGCGCAGGTTCTCGCCGAACCGGCCGGGTGGCAGGTCCCGGTCGAGCTCGGCGGCCCACCAGTCGGCGTCCTCCTGGGCGTAGGCGTAGAGCGCCTGGCCCTCGCCGCCGTGGTACCGGCGGTTGACCTGCACGTCGCCGTCCAGACCGAGGGTGCGGACGGCGACCCGGCCGGTCACCGGCTGCTTGTCGATGCCGGTGCGCTGCGGCTTGCGGTCGGGGACGGAGGGGAGGTCCGTGCCCGAGACGCAGACGGCCTCGAGCCGGCCGCTCACTTCTTGGAGGCGGTCGACTCGTTGGTGGAGAGCGCGGCGACGAACGCCTCCTGGGGGACCTCGACGCGGCCGACCATCTTCATCCGCTTCTTGCCCTCCTTCTGCTTCTCCAGCAGCTTCCGCTTGCGCGTGATGTCACCGCCGTAGCACTTGGCGAGGACGTCCTTGCGGATGGCGCGGACGGTCTCGCGGGCGATCACCCGGGAGCCGACGGCGGCCTGGATGGGCACCTCGAACTGCTGGCGCGGGATGAGCTCGCGCAGCTTGCCGGCCATCGCCACGCCGTAGCTGTAGGCCTTGTCCTTGTGCACGATCGCACTGAACGCGTCGACGGCCTCGCCCTGGAGCAGGATGTCCACCTTGACCAGCGCGGACTCCTGCTCGCCGGCCTCCTGGTAGTCCAGGGAGGCGTAGCCGCGGGTGCGCGACTTCAGCGCGTCGAAGAAGTCGAAGATGATCTCGCCGAGCGGCAGCTTGTAGCGCAGTTCGACCCGGGACTCGCTCAGGTAGTCCATGCCGCCGAGCTGACCGCGCCGGCCCTGGCAGAGCTCCATGATCGCGCCGGTGTAGTCGCTGGGCGCGATGATCGTGGCGTTGACGACCGGCTCGTAGACGGCGTCGATCTTGCCCTCGGGCCAGTCGCTCGGGTTGGTCACCGTGATCTCGGAGCGGTCCTCCATGACCACCCGGTAGACCACGTTGGGGGCGGTGGAGATGAGGCTGATGCCGGCCTCGCGCTCCAGCCGCTCCCGGACGATCTCCAGGTGCAGCAGGCCGAGGAAGCCGACGCGGAAGCCGAACCCCAGCGCCGCGGACGTCTCGGGCTCGTAGACCAGCGCGGCGTCGTTGAGCAGCAGCTTGTCCAGCGCCTCACGCAGCAGCGGGTAGTCGCTCCCGTCGATCGGGTACAGGCCGGAGTAGACCATCGGCTTGGGGTCGCTGTAGCCGCCGATCGGCTCGGCCGCCGGCTTGTGCTGCAGGGTGACGGTGTCGCCGACGCGGGACTGGCGGACGTCCTTCACGCCGGTGATGAAGTAGCCGACCTCGCCGACGCCGAGACTGTCGACGGGCTTCGGCTCCGGGGAGATGACCCCGATCTCCAGCAGCTCGTGGGTGGCGCCGGTCGACATCATCTTGATCCGCTCGCGGGCGGAGATCCGGCCGTCGACGACGCGGACGTAGGTGATGACGCCGCGGTAGATGTCGTAGACCGAGTCGAAGATCATGGCGCGGGCCGGGGCCTCCGCCTCGCCCACCGGCGCGGGGATCTGGGCGACGATCGCGTCGAGCAGGTCGGAGACACCCTCGCCGGTCTTGCCGCTGACCTTCAGCACGTCCTCGGGCTCGCAGCCGATGATGTGCGCGATCTCCGCGGCGTACTTCTCCGGCTGGGCCGCCGGCAGGTCGATCTTGTTCAGGACCGGGATGATCGTGAGGTCGTTCTCCAGCGCCAGGTAGAGGTTGGCCAGCGTCTGGGCCTCGATCCCCTGCGCCGCGTCGACCAGCAGCACCGCGCCCTCGCAGGCGGCCAGCGACCGGGACACCTCGTAGGTGAAGTCCACGTGGCCCGGGGTGTCGATCATGTCGAGCACGTACTCGGTGCCGGCACCGTCACCCGTCCGCGGAGTCCACGGCAGGCGCACGTTCTGCGCCTTGATCGTGATGCCGCGCTCGCGCTCGATGTCCATGCGGTCGAGGTACTGGGCCCGCATCTGCCGTGCCTCGATGACCCCGGTGACCTCGAGCATCCGATCGGCCAGCGTCGACTTGCCGTGGTCGATGTGGGCGATGATGCAGAAGTTCCGGATGCGGGCCGGGTCGGTGGCAGCAGGAGTCGTCACAGTGCCGCCATCGTCCCATGCCCGACGGCGGGAGCGAGCGCCTCGTCGCGATCCGGCGATCCCCGCGGCGCCCGGGAGGTGACCGGACGGGTGTGGGCCGGCCACGTCGGCGCTGGTATCTTGGTAGACCGGTCCGTGATCGCAGGGTGTCGACCCCGTGTCCGGACGCACTGACAGACTCCTTCCAGCGAGACACCGAGGCTCACGCGTGGCGAACATCAAGTCCCAGATGAAGCGGATCAAGACCAACGAGAAGGCGCGTCAGCGCAACGTCGCGGTCAAGTCCGCCCTGAAGACGGCGGTCCGTCGCTTCCGTACCGCTGCCGACGCCGGGGACGTGGCCGCGGCCACCGCGGCGCTGACCACCGCCAGCAAGGCGCTGGACAAGGCCGCCAGCAAGGGCGTCATCCACAAGAACCAGGCCGCCAACCGCAAGTCGGGCATGGCCAAGCAGGTCGCCGGCCTCCAGGGCTGACCTCACCGCTCCTCCGTCGAGCCCCTCTCCCGCCCCGCGGGAGGGGGGCTCGTCGCATGTCGGGCCCCGTCGGGGCGCGTGGCCCCGACGCCGGCGGAGCTAGCGACGACCGGCGGTGGCCGAGCGGATGCCGACGAGCCGCCGGACGGCCCGCTCCAGGGCGTAGTCCGCACTGGCGGCGGCGCCCTTCACGTCGGCGTTGAGCTCAGCGGTCACCGCGACCGCCTGCTGGAGCCCGTCGATGCTCCAGCCGCGCGCCTGGGAGCTGGCCTTGTCGACCTTCCAGAACGGCATCCCGAGGGTCCGCGCCAGGTCGCCGGACCGTGCGTTGACCGACTTCACCCGGGCGGCGGTGCGCACGCCGTCGGCGATCGCGTCGGCGATCAGCACGTGCGCGACCCCGCGGCCGAGCGCCCAGCGCAGCGTCTCGAGCGACCCGGTCATGTCGCCGAGCATCACCTTGTCGGCGACGGCGAACCCGTTGGCCTCGGCCTGTCCGCGGTAGAACCGGGCGACGGCGTCCACGTCGATCGTCCCGCCGAAGTCGGAGACGAGCTGGCTCGCTGCCGACGACAGGTCCCGCAGATCGTTGCCCACCGCCTCGAGCAGGGCGTTGGCGGCGTCGGCCGCGATGCGCCCCCCGGCGAGGCGGACCTCGTTGCGGATGAACGCCAGCCGGTCGCCGGTGGACTTGATCTTCGGGCACTCGTCGACGGCGGCCCCGGCGGCCTTGAAGGCCTTGAGCAGCGCCTCGTTGCGCTTCCCGCCGTGGTGCACGACGACCAGCGTCAGGTCGGGGTCGGCCTCCTTGGCGTAGCCGGTGAGCGCGTCGCAGAGGGCACCCGCGGCCTCGTGCACCCCGGTGACCACCACCAGCCGGTGACCCCCGAACAGCGAGGGGGCCAGCACGTCGGCCAGCTCGCCCAGGGGGAGCCCGGCTGCGGCCAGGTCGTGCTGCTCGACGTCGGGGTAGCGACCGAGGACCGCGGCCCGGACCGCCGACAGCGCCCGGCTGCGCAGCAGCTCCTCCTCGCCGACGACGACCCGCAGATGCGACGTCGGGGCGGGAGGTGCGGCGGCCACTCCGGCATGGTGTCACGGCGGTGCGACCGTTCCGGTGCACCGCTGCCATGGAGGGTCCGGGCGCCGACGGGCCGACCGCGGCCGACGCGTCCTCGACTCCACGGGGGACGACGGCCCACTCCTCCCCCGAGCCGGTGACCGCGACGTCCCCCGAGCGGTCGGTGCGGTAGACCCGCATGCCGTCCTGCTCCAGCCAGCCCAGCAGCCGGCGGGTCGGGTGGCCGTAGGTGTTGTCCGCGCCGACCGAGACGATCGCCACCCGGGCACCGCTCGCCGCGAGGAAGCCGGGGTCGTTGTCGGCGCTGCCGTGGTGCGGCACCTTCAGCACGTCGGCCCGCAGGTCCGGTCCGCGCCGCAGCAGCCGCTCCTCGGCCTGCGCGCTGAGGTCCCCGGTCAGGAGTATCCGCAGGCCGCGCACGGTCACCCGCGCGACGAGCGAGAGGTCGTTGGGCTCGGCGCTGCGGGTGGCGATCTCCGGCGCCGGAGCCAGCACCTCGATCGTGGCCGGACCGACCTGCCGCCGGTCGCCCGGGACGAGCACCTCCTGCCGGGCTCCCGCTCCCCGGATCGTCCTCGCCAGGTCGTCGGCGCGGTCGTCGGCCGGTGAGAGCGTGCCGGTCGCCACGGTCCCCACCTGCCGATCGCCGAGCGCGCCGTCCAACCCGCCGACGTGGTCGGCGTCCAGGTGGGACAGCAGGACGAGCGGGAGCCGGTCGATCCCCAGCCGGTCGAGGCAGCGGTCCACCGGGACCACCTCGGGGCCCGCGTCGACCAGGACCCCCTCCCCCGGCCCGGTGGGCACGACGAGGGCGTCGCCCTGGCCGACGTCGCACGCCACGAGAACGGCATCGGCCGGAGGCCAGCCGCGGGTCACCTGGCGGAGCGGCCAGCCGATCAGCACGACCCCCACGGCGACTGCCAGCATCAGGGCCCGCAGCCGCGGCCAGCGCCACAGGGCCAGCGCGACCGTGGCCAGCAGGCCGGTCAGGAGCAGCGCGCCGGTCGTGCCGGCGGGCCACGCGGTCACCGAGTCCGGCAGTCCGGCCGCCGATCGCGCCACGAGGACCAGCCACCGCACCGGCCAGCCGGCGAGCCAGGTGAGGCAGTCGGCCAGAGGTGCCGCCACTGGCCCGGCCACGGCCGCCAGCAGTCCGAGCACCGTGGCCGGCGGCACCGCCGGCGCGGCCAGCAGGTTGGCCGGCAGTGAGACGAGGCTGACGATCCCCGAGAGGCCGGCGACCAGTGGAGCGGTCGCCAGACCCGCCGCCGCGCTCACGGCGACCGCGTCGGCGAGCAGGCGGGGCCAGCCGCGGGTCCGCAGCCGCCGCGACCACCCCGGCGCCAGCAGCACGATCGCGGCGGTGGCCACCACCGACAGGGCGAAGCCTGCGTCCCGCGCCAGGCCCGGGTCGACGAGGAGGAGGACGACCACGGTCGCGGACAGCGCGGGCACCGCCGACCGCGACCGTCCCGAGGCCAGGGCGAGCAACGAGACGGCGCCCATGGCGGCGGCCCGGAGCACGCTCGCGGTCGGCCGGGCCAGGAGCACGAAGCCCACCAGCGCCACGACCGCCACCGCAGCCTGGACCCGGCGGTCGACGGCGCGACGGCGGAGCGGTGCCAGCACTCCGCTGAGGACGATGGCCACGTTGGCGCCGGAGACCGCGGTGAGGTGCGAGAGCCCCGAGCGCCGGAAGTCCTCGGTCAGCAGCGGGTCGAGGCCGCTGGTGTCGCCGACCACGAGTCCCGGGAGGAGCCCGGCGGCCGCCGGGTCCAGGGTCCGCTCCGCCGACGCCGTCAGGGCAGAGCGCAGGTCCCCCGCCGCACGCTGCACCCAGGGCGGTCCGCCCAGGAGCTCCGGCGGGCCGCGTACGGACACCCGGGCCACCACCCCCTCGGTGGGTTCCGCCGCACTCACCACGGCGCGGGTGCGCACCACCTGTCCCGGCAGCAGCTCGGCCCATCCGTCTGCGGGCGCGAAGACGACGACCGCGTCGTCGAGCGCGATCGATCCGGCTCCGCGGACCAGGCGCGTCGCCGTCGCCTCCACCACCACACGGGGCGGACCCGCGCCGGCGATCCGTCGAGGGTCTCCGTCCGTCTCCAGCTGCAGCACCACCGTGCCGTCCGAGGCCGTCAGGGGCGAGGCCTCCCGCGCCCACGACCGCGCCGCGGCACTGCCCGCCGTCAGCACCAGCGCCGCGGAGGCCGCGGCCACCAGCCGTGCCCGACCGGAGCTGCCGGTCCCGACGAGGAGACCGGCCGCTCCCGCTCCGCCCACGGCGAGGCCGGCGAGCAGCGGCCAGGACAGGAGAGGCGCCACGAGCGTCGTCGTCCAGACGACGGCGGCGGCCGGGGCCAGCCGCAGGTCCGTCCACGTCCACCGCCGGTCGGACCACCGGTCGACGCCGCTCACACCGCGACCAGGTGAACCAGCTCCTCGAAGGTCGCCGGACCGATGCCCGACACGTCCTCCAGCTGCTCGACCGCCGTGAACGGCCCGTTCTCCGTGCGGTGGTCGACGATGCGCTGGGCCAGCACCGGACCGATGCCGGGCAGGGCGTCCAGGTCGGCCGGGGTGGCGCTGTTGAGCAGCACCCTGCCGCCCGCGGCAGCGCCCGCGACCGCGGGCGGTGCTCCCGGCGCCGGAACGCCCACCGCGATCTGCTGCCCGTCGGTGACGACGGCCGCGAGGTTGACCGCTGCCGGATCCGCTCCGGGTGCGAGGCCGCCGGCTGCCGCGAGGGCGTCCGCGACCCGGGAGCCCTCGGGCAGGACCACCAGCCCCGGTCGGGCCACCTGTCCGACCACCGACACCGTGACGGTCGCAGCCGTCTCGGCCGCGGTGCCCACGGACGGGCTGGCCGGTGCCGACCGGCTCGTCCCACCGACGGACCCGCCGTCCACGGGCTCCGCCGCCGGTCGGCTGAGCCACGTCCAGCCGACGAGGATCAGCGCGCCGACCAGACCGGCCACGAGCAGGGCACGCACACCGGGGCGCCCCGGTGCCACCCGGACCGCCGGTCCGGGAGCCCGGTGCCGGCCGACACCCGCGGGGAGGGCCCCGTCCTCCTCCCCGGCGCCCTGCGGAGCGGCGGAGTCCGGCTCTCCGGAGCGCGTCGCGGGCGCCTCCCGCCGAGGGAGTGGGTCGCCGGGCTCCTCGTCCAGCGGGTCGTCGGGGAGCCAGCCGCCGCTCCCCTGCCCCTCGCTCAGCAGCGCCCGCAGGCGCGCCCGGATCAGGTCGGCGTCATCGGCACGGCGGGAGGAGAGGCGCACCCGGCGGACGCTAGGCAGCCCTCCCTGCTCCGTCGCATGTCCGGCCGCACCTGTGGACCGGCCTCCCGCCTGTGGACAGCGCTCCGGCTCCCGTCGTCCGACGGCGGCAGGGTCCGGCGCGTGCCGATCCTCTGTCCCGTGCGCCGCCTACGAGCTGCCGTCGCCCTCCTGCTCGCCGGCCGGCGACACCACGACCCCGACCGCGCCCGGGCCGACGTGCGCACCGATGGCCGCGCCGAGCTCGCTGACCACCGGATCGCCGGCCTCGGGCAGGGCCTGGCGCAGGTCGTCGGCGAGCTTCTGCGCACGCTCGGGCGCGGCCAGGTGGTGGACGGCGAGCTCGACCACCCGCCCGCCCGCCGTCTCCACCACGCGCTGCACCAGGCGGGCGAGGGCGCGAGCCGACGTGCGCACCTTCTCCAGGGGCACGACCTGCCCGTCGACCACGTGCAGGACGGGCTTCATCGCCAGCGCGGTGCCCAGCAGCGAGGCCGCCGCACCGATGCGGCCACCGCGACGCAGGTGCTCCAGGGTGTCGACCACGAAGAGCGTGCGCGTGCCGGCCGCCGTGCGGCGGGCGGCATCGGCCACCGCGCGGGCGTCCTCACCGCGGGCCGCCGCCCGGACGGCGGCGAGCACCGGGAAGCCGGTGCCCATGGCGGCCGAGCGGGAGTCGATGACGGTGACGAGGTGCTCGCCCACCTGAGCGGCGGCCAGCCGAGCGGCGTCCCAGGTGCCGGAGAGCTCGGACGAGAGGTGGATCGAGACGACGCGCTCGGCGCCACGGTCCAGGCACCGGCGGTAGGCCGCGATGAAGTCCCCGGGCGTCGGCCGGGAGGTGGAGACCTGCTGGCCGCGGGTGCCGAGCGCCCGGGCGACGTCGAGGGGCGAGATCTCGGTGCCCTCCCGGCCCGAGCGGCCGGCGAGGACGACGTACAGCGGCACCACCTCGATGCCGTGCTGCCGGACGAGGTCCTCGGGCAGGTACGCCGTGGAGTCGGTGACCACGGCGACGGACATCCCGCGAGGCTAGCCCGACCGGTGGCCGATCCCGCCGGACCGTTCCCCCCGACGGGTCAGGCGAGGGCGTCGGCGTCCTGGGGCGGTGGCGGCGCACCCTCCGGGGTGGCCCCGTCCAGGGACTCCCGGACCGCCGGCCGGGACCGTTTCGACGGCATGTCGCCGAGCGGCGACCAGTTGTGCCGCACCACCCGCCAGCGGGAGCCCTGCGGCACGACCTCGGTCCAGGCGCAGTTGCCCAGTGGTCCGAAGACGCGCCGGTGTTCCGGTCCCAGGTCGAGCAGGGCCTCGAGCAGCCGGCCGCTGGTGCCGCCGTGGGAGACGAGGACGGCGACCCGGGCCGGCGGGAGACCGGCGACCACCGACAGCGCGCGGGCGGCGACCGCTGCGGGCTCCTCCCCACCCCGATCGCGCACCGGCCGACCGGCCAGCCAGTCGGCGTACTGCTCGGGGTGCTGCGCGGCGACCTCGTCGCGCGTCAGGCCCTCCCAGCGGCCCAGACCGTGCTCACGCAGCCGGGCGTCGACCTCCAGCGGCAGCCCGAGCAGCCCGGTGAGCGCGGTCGCGGTCTGCACGGCCCGGTCCAGGTCGCTGGAGACGACGACGGTGTCGGCGGCGGTCAGTTCGAGCGCGGACACCAGGTGTCCCGCGGCGACGGCGGCCTGGTGGTGGCCCTCGTCGTCCAGCGGCGGGTCCAGCTGCCCCTGGAAGCGGCCCTCGGCGTTCCACGCGGTGCGCCCGTGCCGCCACAGGACCAGGCGCGACACCCGGGTGGGCGGATCGGGCGCGGCGCTCACCGGCCGGGAGCCAGGGGTTCCGCGGAGTCGGCGTCCTCGGCCGCCGCGGGGGCGTCCCGGTCGACGAAGGGGATGGTCGGGCAGTCCTTCCAGAGGCGCTCCAGGGCGTAATAGGCCCGCTCCTCGGCGTGCTGGACGTGGACCACGACGTCGACGAAGTCCAGCAGCACCCAGCGGGCCTCGGCCACCCCCTCACGCCGGACGGGCTTCACGCCGTGCTCGCGCAGACGCTCCTCGACCTCGTCGACGATGGCCTGCACCTGCCGCTCGCTGGGCGCGGACGCCAGCACGAAGGCGTCGGTGATGGCCAGCCGGTCGCTGACGTCGACGATGGAGACATCGGTGGCGAGCTTGTCCGCGGCGGCCTGGGCGGCCAGCTGAGCGGTCTCCCGGGCCTCGACCGAGGCGGTCATCGGGGTACCTCCTGGGGATCGGTGGCCGGCGGTCCGCCGGCCGGAGTGGCGGCAGGGGCGCCGCCGGGGTGGGGCCGTCCGTCGGGGGACGGGCCCGGGGCCGCGGGTGCCCGACCGTCGCCGGCCCCGAGCCGGGCCGGCGGGGACGAGCGGTAGAGCCCGCGCTTCTCGATGTACTGCACGACGCCGTCGGGGACGAGGTACCAGATCGGCATGCCCCGCCCGACCCGCTCGCGGCAGTCGGTGGAGCTGATCGCCAGCGCCGGGACCTCGACCAGGCTCACCGTGCCCTGCGGGAGGTGCGTGTCCTCCAGCTGGAAGCCGGGCCGGGTCACGCCGATGAAGTGGGCCAGCTCCAGGAACCGGTCGCTGTCGCGCCAGCCGAGGATCTGGGCCAGCGCGTCGGCTCCGGTGATGAAGAACAGCTCGGCGTCGGGACGCTGGGCCTGGAGGTCGGTGAGCGTGTCGACCGTGTACGTGGGACCACCGCGGTCGACGTCGACCCGGCTCACCGAGAAGCGCGGATTGGAGGCGGTGGCGATGACCGTCATCAGGTAGCGGTCCTCGGCCGGGCTGACCACGCGGTCGCTCTTCTGCCAGGGCTGACCCGTCGGCACGAACACGACCTCGTCGAGTCCGAAGAGACCGGCGACCTCGCTGGCGGCCACGAGGTGACCGTGGTGGATGGGGTCGAACGTCCCACCCATGACACCGATCCGACCACCCGCCACCGATCGAGCCTAACCGGGTTCCGCCAGGTGCCATCCCGGAGGCGGGACAGGCCACCCGGACGAGGCGACCAGGGCCGTGCGTGGAACGGAGGGAGAGGCGCCCGGGGCCGGCCACTGGGGCCGGCCCCGGGCGGGGCGCCGAGATCCTCCCGGCCGGGGACAGGTGCTCCGCGTGACCGGCTCCCCCGTGCAGCCGGTCACCGCCGGACCGTCGCCCCGAGGGACTGCCGGTCCGGCACCGGGACGAGCCCGGCACCCGCGCTGGACCAACGGGGACGAGCGGTTCCGGTTACGGCGCATCCGGCGTGTCGCGGTCGCTGTGGCGGAGGTCGCATGCCGGTGCCACCAACGGGGGTCGCCAGGTCGACGTGTCGCCACATCGACCTGTCGCCGTCTCGAGGGGTCGCCATCTCGACGGGTCGACCCGTCCCCGGGTCGCCTCGTCGACGCGGCGGTCGCGCCGGAGCACGCGGCGGCCGGTCAGAGGGTCGTGACGAAGTCCGCCAGCTGGGCGGCGTTGCGGCACTCGACCATGTCCACGACCTCGGCGTACTTCAGCGCCGCCGAGTCCCCGCTCCCCCACAGCCGGCGGGGTTCGGGGTTGAGCCAGTGCGCCGACCGGGACCGCTGCACGAGATCGGCGAGCACCGGCAGGCCCGGCGGGCGGTAGTTGGTCCGGCCGTCGCCGAGCACCATCAGGGACGTCTTCGGGCCCACGACCGTCGGCCAGCGGTCGGCGAAGACCTCCAGCGCGTTGCCGTAGTCGCTGTGCCCCTCGAAGGCGACGACATCGGCCTCCCGGCCGATCCGGCGGACCGCGTCGGCGACATCGGCACCCGGCGAGAAGAACCGCGTCACCTCGTCGGTGGAGTCGACGAACGCGAACGCCCGCACCCCCGAGAAGTGCTCGCGCAGCGCCTGGGTCAGCATCAGCGTGAAGTGGCTGAACCCCGCCACCGAGCCGCTGATGTCGCAGAGCACGACCAGCTCGGGCTTGTGGATCTTCCGCGGGCGGTGGTGGGTCACGACCGGCACCCCGCCGGTACCCAGCGACGCCCGGACGGTCTTGCGGAAGTCCAGCCGCCCCTCGCGGCCCATCCGGCGGCGCGCCGACAGCCGCACGGCCAGCCGGCGGGCCAGCGGCGCCACCATCCGCCGCAGCTCGGCCAGGTCGCCCTGCTGCGCCCGGAGGAAGTCCATCTGGTCGGCCAGCGGCTTCACCGCGCTCTTGGCGATGCGGTCGCGGCCGCGCTCGTCGGCCTGCCGACGCCGGACCTCGGTGTCGACGGCGTCCTTGAAGCTCTTCAGCCGCTCCCGGATCTCGCCGCGGGCCACCTGCTCGGCCATCCCGCCCCGCTCACCGCCGGCCAGCAGCCCCTCGAGCAGCGAGGACACCAGGGAGTCCGGCGACAGGGCACGCATCACCCGGTAGCTGAACCACGACTGCCCGGACGGGGACGGCGCCGTCTGCCCCAACAGGGCAACCGCCCGGCGGGCGAAGCGGGCCAGCTCCTCCTCGTCCCCCTCGGCCAGCAGCCGGGCCAGCTCCTCGCGCAGCCGCTGCGCGGGGTCCAGCTCCCCCTCGCCGTCCGGGGCGTCGAGGGTGACCGCCTCGGAGCCGTCCGTGTCCCCGTCGGCGTCGACGGCGGCCGGCCGGTCGCCCAGCGGCCACCACAGGTCGAACAGCGTGTCGTAGATCTGCCGCTGGTTGCCGCGCTGCAGCAGCACCGCCGCCAGCCCGTGCCGCAACTGCTCCCGGTCGAGCAGGTCCACCACGGTCAGGATCTCGGCGGCGTCGACGGCCTGGCTGATGCCGACCGGGATGCCGGCGTCCCGGATCGCCCGCACGAACCCGTCGAGGTGACCGGCCAGCCCGCCCGGGGCGGCCGGGCCGGCTGCGGGAGCCGCAGGCTGCGCGGCCGGCATCGCCATCAGTTCAGCCGCAGCTCGGCCGCGGCCCGCTCCTGGTCGCTGGCGTGCTTGAGCACCACGCCGAGCGTCTCGCCGATCGCGGTCTCGTCGAGGGTGTCCAGGCCGAGCTCCAGCAGCGTCTGCGCCCAGTCGAGGGTCTCGGAGATCGACGGCGACTTCTTCAGCTCCAGCGCCCGCAGCGCCCGGATGGTCCGCACCAGCTGCTCGGCCAGACCCGGCGCGAGGTCGGGCACCCGCGACAGCACGATCTCCCGCTCCCGCTCGGCGCTCGGGTAGTCCAGCGACAGGTACAGGCACCGGCGCTTGAGCGCCTCGGACAGCTCCCGGGTGGCGTTCGAGGTGAGGACGACGGTCGGCCGGCGGGTGGCCACCACCGTGCCGAGCTCGGGGATCGTCACCTGGAAGTCGCTGAGCACCTCCAGCAGCAGGCCCTCGACCTCGACGTCGGCCTTGTCGGTCTCGTCGATGAGCAGCACGGTCGGCTCGGTCCGCCGGATCGCGGTGAGCAGCGGCCGCGACAGCAGGAACTCCTCGCCGAAGATGTCGTCGTGGACGCTGTGCCAGTCCGCGCCGTCCGCCGAGGCCTGCGACGCCTGGATCCGCAGCAGCTGCTTCTTGTAGTTCCACTCGTAGAGCGCCCGCGCCTCGTCGAGGCCCTCGTAGCACTGCAGCCGGATCAGCTCGGCGTCCGTGGCGGCGGCCAGCGCCTTGGCCAGCTCGGTCTTGCCGGTGCCGGCCGGGCCCTCCACCAGCAGCGGCTTGCCCAGCCGGTCGGCGAGGAAGACGGTCGTGGCGATCTGCTTGTCCGTCAGGTAGCCCGCCGCCGACAGCCGCTTGGCGACGTCGGAGACCGAGGAGAACTGCGGGAGCTGCGTCGGCGGGCGGGGCATGGTTCTCCAAACGGGGAGGGACGTCAGCGGGTGTGACCGTCTCCGGTGACGACGTAGGTGGTCGAGGTCAGCTCCGGCAGGCCGAGCGGGCCGCGGGCGTGGAGCTTCTGCGTGGAGATGCCGATCTCGGCGCCGAAGCCGAACTCGCCGCCGTCGGTGAACCGGGTCGAGGCGTTCACCATGACGGCCGCGGCGTCCACGCCGGCGGTGAACTCGGCGATGGCCCGGGCGGAGTCGGCGACGATCGCCTCGGTGTGCCCGCTCCCCCACTGCGCGATGTGCTCCAGCGCCTGGGGCAGGTCGTCGACGACGCGCACCGCCATGTCCATCGACAGGTACTCGGTGGCCCAGTCCTCGTCGGTCGCCGGGACGACGACCGTGCCCTCGGCGGACCGGACGGCGTCGTCGTCCCCGTGCAGCGCGACGCCGGCCTGACCGAGGGCGGACAGCAGCCGCGGCAGCGCCGGGAAGTCCCGGTGCACCAGGAGCGTCTCCGCGGAGTTGCACACGCTGACCCGGTGGGTCTTGGAGTTCAGCACGATCGCCTCGGCCATCGCCGGGTCGGCCGAGGCGTCGACGTACACGTGCACGTTGCCGACGCCGGTCTCGATCACCGGCACCGTGGCCTCCATGACGACCCGCTGGATGAGCGAGGCGCCGCCGCGCGGGATCACCACGTCGACGAAACCGCGGGCGCTGAGCAGCTCCCCGACCGAGGCCCGCTCGGCGGGCAGCAGCTCGATCGACCCGGCCGGCAGCCCGGCCTTCTCCGCGGCCTCGGTGAGGACGGCGACCAGCGCGGTGTTGGTGCCGAAGGCCGACGCCGACCCCCGCAGCAGGGCCGCGTTGCCGCTCTTCAGGCACAGACCCGCGGCGTCCACGGTCACGTTGGGCCGCGCCTCGTAGACGATCCCGACCACCCCGAAGGGCACCCGGACCTGACGCAGCTGCAGGCCGTTGGGCAGCCGGGACCCGCGGACGACGTCCCCGACCGGGTCGGGCAGCGCGACCAGCTCGAGCAGCGCCCCGGCCACGCCGGCGACCCGTCCGGCGTCGAGCCGCAGCCGGTCGAGCACGGACTCCGGGGTGCCCTGGGCCGCCGCGGCGGCGACGTCGGCGGCGTTCGCGGCCAGGATCTCGTCGGTGCGCTCGACCAGCGCGTCGGCCATCGCGGAGAGAGCGGCGTCCTTGACGTCGGTCGGCAGCGTGCGCAGCACCCGGGAGGCGGCGCGGGCACGCAGTGCGGCGGCCCCGATCAGCGGCAGGGAGGCGACGTCGGACACGCCCGCGAGGGTAGCGCGGGGGATCCTCAGCCCGGACCGCTCAACGCCAGGGGTCGGTGACCTCACGCAACCGGGTGAGCGCCTCCCGCAGCGCGCGGGTGGACTCCTCCCCCAGGTGCGCGGTCCACTCCGCCTCCACCTCGACCTCCACCCGGCGGGCGACGGCGACGGCGGCCCGTCCGCGCTCGGCGAAGCACACCAGACGGGCCCGGCCGTCGGTCGGATCGGGGACCCGGCGGACGTACCCCGCCTTCTCCAGCTGCTCGACCAGGAAGCCCGCCGTCTGCTTGGTGACCTGCGCCTGCGCCGCCAGGTCGGTCAGCCTGGTGCCGTCCTCGCCGATCCGCGCGGCGATCCGGCCCTGGGCCAGGGTGATGTCGTCGAAGCCGGCCTCGTTGAGCGCGGCCAGCACGCGCGACTCCAGGGCCCGGTAGGGGAAGAAGCAGAGCAGTCCCAGGTTGGGCTCGACGGTCACGCGCACCTCTTGACGATGGTCAGTTTCCCTGATGAGACTGTCAGTCTAACTGACGACCTGGGGGCAGCCATGGACGTGGAGACGATCTGGCGGACGATCGACGCCGAGCGCGCGAGCCTGGCCGGCCTCGTCGAGGACCTGGCGCCGAGCGAATGGGAGACCCCGTCGCTGTGCGAGGCCTGGCGGGTGGGCGACGTCGCCACCCATCTCACCCAGGCGCACATGGGTCTGTGGGACGCCGCCGTGGCCGGGATCCGGGCCGGCGGCAGCTTCGACCGCATGATCCGCGACTCGGCGCTGCGGGCGCGAGGGCGGTCACCGCAGGAGTGCGCCGCCCGGCTGCGCGCGATGGTGGGCTCCCGCCGGATGGCGCCGTTCCTCCGGCCGGTCCAGCCGCTGCTCGACGTCCTCGTGCACGGGCAGGACATCGCCGTCCCGCTGGGCCGGACGCGGCCCATGCCGCCGGAGGCCTCCGCGGCCGCGGCGCGAGCGGCCTGGGCGACGAGCTTCCCGTTCGGCGCCCGCCGCCGGCTCGCCGGCTACCGGCTGATCGCGGACGACGCCGACCTCACCCTCGGCGAGGGTCCGGCGCCGGCCCACGGCCCTGCCGGCGCCGTCCTGCTCCTGCTGACGGGGCGGACGGCGACGGCCCTGCAGCGTCTCGAGGGTGA
Source organism: Blastococcus sp. TF02A-26 (assembly GCF_003319125.1). Lineage (GTDB taxonomy): Bacteria > Actinomycetota > Actinomycetes > Mycobacteriales > Geodermatophilaceae > Trujillonella. The sequence continues at coordinate 70,932 of NZ_QOHG01000016.1, forward strand.
CGGCGCGCTCGAGCTCGCGGCGGCGACCGGCCGCCGCGACGGCACGAGGAGGACGACATGACCTGGGGCGTGGTGGAGGACGTCCGCGGCCTGCCGATCGAGGTCTACGACGCCGCACACCGGGAGCTGCTGCGGCGGAGCGGCGGCACCGTGGAGGGCCTGCTCGTGCATGTGGCCCGGCGGACCGACGACGGCGTCCAGGTGATCGAGGTGTGGCGGTCGCAGGAGGACCACGAGCGCGCCGGCCGCGAGATCGTCGGGCCGGTGCTGGCCGGGGTCCTTGCCGGCGCCTCGCCGCCCAGGGCCGTCGTCACCCCGTTCGAGGTCAGGGGGCTGGTCCTCCCGGCCGCCGGGGTCACGATCTGACCGCCCCTCAGTTGAGCGCTCGCGTCCCGGGCGGGAGGGTGCCGCCGGCGACCAGCTCGGCCGTGGCGTCCTGCAGCGCGGTGAGCGCGACCCGCTGGGTGAACGGCCCGGTCGAGACCCGGGCCACCCCGAGCTCCTGGAGCTCACGCACCGGCAGCGAGGCGCCCGGCACGCTGATCAGCGACAGCTTCCCGCGGCCGAGGCCCTCGACCACCGCCGCGATCTCCTCCCGGTCGACCAGCCGCGGCACGAAGACGACCGGGGCGCCGGCCTCGAGGTAGGCCCGGCCGCGGCGCACGGCCTCGGCGACCAGCTCGCCGCGGTCGGCCCCCTCGGGAGCGAGGAGGAAGGCGTCCGTGCGGGCGTTGAGCACGAAGTCGATGCTGGCGTCCCGCCCCGCCCGGAGCACCGCCTCGACCGCGGCGACCGCCTCGTCGAGCGGCTTCATCTGGTCCTCGAGATTGCCGCCGACCGCGCCCGCGGCGATGGCCAGCCGGGTGGTCTCCCCCGGGTCGCCGTAGCCGGCCTCCATGTCCAGGCTCACCGGCAGGTCGACGGCCGAGGTGATGAGCTCGAGCATGTCCAGGTGCAGCGCCAGCGGGATGTTCTCGCCGTCCTCGTAGCCGAAGGTCGCGGCGATGCTGTGGCTGGCCGTGGCCAGGGCACGGACCCCGTCGGTGGCGGCGACCACGCGCGCGGAGACGACGTCCCACACGTTGGCGAGGACCAGGATCTCCGGCGCGGAGTGCAGGTCGAGCAGCGTGCGGGCGCGGGCGGCGAGGTCGGTCACCCGGCGACGGTAGCGAGCCCCGCGGCGGTCAGCGCGAGTTGAGCGCCCGGAACGCCGCCTTGCGGGCGTCCCCGGTCAGCCGGTCGAGGAAGACCTTGCCGTCGAGGTGGTCGACCTCGTGCTGCAGGCAGCGGGCCATCAGCCCGCTGCCGGCGATCCGCACCGGCTCCCCGTGCACGTCGAACCCCTCGACGACGGCGTGCATGGCCCGCACCGTCGGCGCCCAGATGCCGGGGACCGACAGGCACCCCTCGTCGCCGTCCTGCTTCTCCTCCGACAGCTCGACCAGGCGCGGGTTCACCACGTGGCCGATGACGCCGTCGATGTTGTAGCTGAACGCGCGGGCGCCGACCCCGATCTGCGGAGCCGCCAGCCCGGCGCGACCCGGGTGGTCGACGGTCTCCTCGAGGTCCTTGATGAGGGCGGCGAGCTCGCGGTCGAAGGCGCGCACCGGGTCGGACGGGGTGCGCAGCACCGGGTCACCGAGCTCGCGGATCGGGCGGATCGTCACGCGCTGCAGTCTCTCAGGAGCCGGAGCGGCGCCCGACGAGCACCATCTCGTCGCGGTGCACGACCTCGCGGCGGTACTCCGGCTCGAGGTCGCCGGTCTTGCGGCCGAACAGCGCCGGCAGCTCCGCGGCGTCGTAGGCGACGAGCCCGCGGGCCACCACGACGCCGTCCGGCCCGACCAGCTCGACCGGGTCGTCGGCGAGGAACTCGCCCGTGGCCCCGGTGATGCCGGCGGCCAGCAGAGAGGCGTTGCGCTCGCGCACCGCCCGCACCGCGCCCTCGTCCAGCACCAGCCGGCCGCGGGGCCGGCTGGCGTAGCGCAGCCAGAACTGCCGGGCCGACGGTCGACGCCCGGTGGGCCGGAACATCGTGCCCACCCGCTCGCCGGCCAGCGCGGCGGCGACCTGCACCGTCGAGGTGACCACGACCGGGACCCCGGCACCCGCGGCGATCTGCGCCGCCTCGACCTTGGTGGCCATGCCGCCGGTGCCCACCCCGTTGCGCGAGGCGGAGCCGAGCTGCACGCCGGCCAGGTCGTCGGGGTCGGCCACGGTGTCGATCAGCTGGGCGGGCCCGCTGCGGGGATCGCCGTCGTAGACACCGTCGACGTCGGACAGCAGCAGCAGCGCGTCGGCCTGGGCCACGTGCGCGACCAGCGCCGCGAGCCGGTCGTTGTCGCCGAACCGGATCTCCTCGGTGGCGACCGTGTCGTTCTCGTTGACGATCGGCAGCACCCCGAGGGTGAGCAGCCGGTCCACGGTCCGGTGCGCATTGCGGTAGTGGCTGCGCCGGGTCAGGTCGTCGGCGGTCAGCAGCACCTGCCCGACGGTGACCCCGTGCCGGTCGAACGCGTCGGCGTAGGTCTGCACCAGGCGGAGCTGGCCCACGCTGGCCGCGGCCTGCGCGGTGGCCAGGTCGCGGGGCCGGCCCTCGACGCCCAGCGGGGCGAGCCCGGCGGCGATCGCGCCGGAGGAGACCAGCACGACCTCGCGGCCGGCGGTACGGACGGCGCCCAGCACGTCGACCAGCGCGGTCAGCTTGTCGGTGTCCAGGCCACCGGGCAGCGTCGTCAGCGAGGAGGACCCGACCTTGACCACCACCCGGCGGGCGCCGGCGATCTCCGGCCGGGTCGTCACGCGTCGTCCCCGGGCAGGTCGTCGTCGGACCACGTCTCGGTGAGCTCGTAGGGCACCCGGCGGGCCTTCTTGGCGGCCAGGCGCTCGGCGGCGCGCACCCGGTGCGGCGCGTCGATGCGCGCGTCGGTGCCCCGCCCGCCGAGGCCGGCGGTCTCCTCGACCGACAGCGTCCCGGCGGGCAGCGTCGGCACGAAGTCGAAGCTGACGTCGCCGATGGTGACCGGGTCCCCCTCGACGGCGCCGGCCTTCTCGAGCGCGTCCTCCACGCCGAGCCGGTTGAGCCGGTCGGCGAGGAAGCCGACGGCCTCGTCGTTGGTGAAGTCCGTCTGCCGCACCCAGCGCTCGGGCTTGACGCCGCGCACGACGAAACCGCCGTACTCCGGGTCCGGCTCGACGGTGAAGCCGGTGTCGTCGACCGCGCGGGGGGTCAGCGTCACCCGGACCGGCTCGGGCTCCGGCAGCGAGGCCCGGTGCTCCTCGACCGCGGCGGCCAGCGCGAAGCCGAGCTCGGGCAGCCCCTCCCCCGTCACGGCGCTGATCGGGAAGACCTGCAGCCCGCGCTCCTCCAGGGTGGCGCGGACGAGGTCGACGAGCTCGCGGGCGTCGGGGACGTCGATCTTGTTGAGGACGGCGATCCGCAGCCGCCCCACGAGGTCGATCTCCTCGCCCGAGTACTCCGCGAGTTCGTGCTCGAGGGCCTCGATGTCGCTCTCCGGGTCGCGGCCGGGCTCCATCGTCGCCATGTCGACGACGTGCACCAGGACGGCGCAGCGCTCGATGTGGCGGAGGAACTCCAGGCCCAGCCCCTTGCCGGCCGAGGCGCCGGGGATGAGGCCGGGGACGTCGGCCATCGTGAAGCTGACGTCGCCGGCGCGGATCACGCCGAGGTTCGGGACCAGCGTCGTGAAGGGGTAGTCGGCGATCTTCGGCCGTGCCGCGGACATGGCGGCGATCAGCGAGGACTTGCCCGCCGAGGGGAACCCCACCAGCCCGACGTCGGCGATGCTCTTGAGCTCGATGACGATGTCGAGCGCCTCGCCGGGCTCGCCGAGCAGCGCGAAGCCGGGGGCCTTGCGCCGGGTGTTGGCCAGGGCGGCGTTGCCCAGCCCGCCCTTCCCGCCGTGGGCGACGACGACGCGGGTGCCGACGCCGACGAGGTCGGCCAGGACCTCGCCGTCGGGGGTGCTGACGACGCTGCCCGGGGGGACGCGCAGCACGCGCTCCTCGCCGCGGGCGCCGTGCCGGTTGCTGCCCTCGCCGGGGCGGCCGTTGCCGGCCTTGTGGTGCGGGCGGTGGTGGAAGTCCAGCAGCGTGTGCACGTTGGGGTCGACCTCGAGGACGACGTCGCCCCCGTTGCCGCCGTTGCCCCCGTCGGGACCGCCGAGCGGCTTGAACTTCTCGCGGTGGATCGAGGCCACGCCGTGCCCGCCGTTGCCGGCGGAGACGTGGACGACCACGCGGTCGACGAAAGAGGCCATGCCCGCGCCGCCTCCTCTATCTGTCTGTCAAGCGCCACGAGCGCACGGGCCGTCGGCCCGTGCGCTCGTGAGCGTCAGCTGAGAGTGCGTCAGGCCTCGACGGCCGTGATCGACACCGTCTTGCGGCCGCGGCGGGTGCCGAAGGTGACCGAGCCCGGCTCCAGGGCGAACAGCGTGTCGTCGCCACCGCGACCGACACCCAGGCCCGGGTGGAAGTGGGTGCCGCGCTGGCGGACGATGATCTCGCCGGCCTTGACGACCTGGCCGCCGAAGCGCTTCACGCCGAGGCGCTGCGCGTTCGAGTCGCGGCCGTTGCGGGAGGACGAGGCGCCCTTCTTGTGTGCCATGTCGTCGTCAGCCCTTCGTGATGTCGCGGACGACCACGTCGGTCAGCGGCTGACGGTGCCCCTGGCGCTTGTGGTAGCCGGTCTTGTTCTTGAACTTGTGGATGCGGATCTTCGGGCCCTTGCCGTGGCCGACGATCTCGCCGGTCACCGTGACGCCGGCCAGCGCGGCCCCGTCGGTGGTGACGGTGTCGCCGTCGACGAGCAGGATCGCGGGCAGCGCGACCGTGTCGCCCGCCTCACCGACCAGGCGGTTGACCGTGAAACGGTCACCGACGGCCACCTTGTGCTGCCGGCCACCGGCCTTGACGACTGCGTACACCACTGACTCCTCGATCGCCTGCTCGTGTCTGTCCTGGGCGCACCACCGCGCGGAGCGTGGGGTGCGGGACGGGCTGCGCGCGCCTCCTCGGCGGCACCGGGGACCGGTGCGCTGCCTGGCGGTGCAACCCGACCAGCGTACCCGAGCCGCCGGGACCGGGTCGAACGCGGTCCCGGCGGCTCGGCCCGCTACGACGCCGGCGGTCCGGCAGGCCGGCTGGCCGCCCGGCGGCGGCGCGGGCGGGTGCCCTCGACCACCGCGGGCGCGGCCGGCTCGTCGGGCCCGGCCGCGGCGGGGACGTCGTCCTCGTCGGGCGCGTCCTCGGGCTCCTCGACCGCGGGAGCAGCCGCTGCGGGCTCGACGGCCGGCTCGGCGACCGTCTCGGCGACGGGCACCGCGGCGACCGGGGCGGCCACGGCCGACTCCGGCCGGGCGACCGGCATGGGGGGCACGACCGGCGCCGGAGCGACGGCCTCGGCCGGCGCCTCCGTCGGCTGCTCGGCGGGCACCTCGGGGGCGATCCCGGGCGCGTCGGACGGCGTGCCGTCCTCCGACACGGGCTCCTCCGCCGGGCCCTCGTCGTCGCCGGTGGCCGGAGCGGTCCCGGCGAGCACCGCGGCGTCCTCGGCGGCGCGCTCCTCGCCGGACTGGCCGCGGTTGCGCCGGCCACGGTTGCGCCGCCCGCCGGATCGGGGCTCGCCGCCGTCGGCCGGGGTCTCCTCCGCCGTCTCCTCGGGGGCCGTCTCGGCCGGCGCCTCGCGGCGCTCGGACCGGTTCTGGTCCCGGGAGTCCTTGCTGCCGTTGCCGTTCTGGTCCTTGCCGCCGCTCCCGGCGTCCCGGCGTCCGCCGCCGTTGCCGGAGCCGCTGCCGCCACCGTTGCCCGAGCCACCGCCCGAGCCGTTGCCGCCGCGGCGCTTCTCGTCCACCGGGTCGGTGTGCACGAGGATCCCGCGGCCGCGGCAGTGCTCGCACGGCTCGCTGAACACCTCGAGCAGGCCCTGGCCGACCCGCTTGCGCGTCATCTGCACCAGACCCAGCGAGGTCACCTCGGCCACCTGGTGCTTGGTGCGGTCGCGACCCAGGCACTCGGTGAGCCGGCGGAGCACGAGCTCGCGGTTGCTCTCCAGGACCATGTCGATGAAGTCGATGACGATGATCCCGCCGATGTCGCGCAGCCGGAGCTGGCGGACGATCTCCTCCGCCGCCTCCATGTTGTTGCGCGTCACCGTCTGCTCGAGGTTGCCCCCGGAGCCGACGAACTTGCCGGTGTTGACGTCGACGACCGTCATCGCCTCGGTGCGGTCGATGACCAGCGAGCCGCCCGACGGCAGCCACACCTTCCGGTCCAGCGCCTTGGCCAGCTGCTCGTCGATGCGCTTGTCGCGGAAGACGTCGCCCTCGCCGGTGTAGCGCGACAGCCGGCCGACCAGCTCCGGGGAGACGTGCGCGACGTAGGCCTCGACGGTGTCCCAGGCGTCGTCGCCCTGGACGACCAGCGAGGAGAAGTCCTCGTTGAAGACGTCGCGGATGACGCGGATGGCGAGGTCGGGCTCCCCGTAGAGCAGCGTCGGCGCGTTGGAGGAGGTCTCGGCCTTCTTCTGGATGACGTCCCACTGCGCCTGCAGCCGGTTGACGTCGCGGGTGAGCTCCTCCTCCGAGGCGCCCTCCGCGGCGGTCCGGATGATCACGCCGGCGTCGTCCGGGACGATCTTCTTGAGGATGTCCTTGAGCCGCTGCCGCTCGGTGTCGGGCAGCTTGCGGCTGATCCCGGTCATGGAGCCGCCGGGCACGTAGACCAGGAAGCGACCGGGCAGGTTGATCTGCTGGGTGAGCCGCGCGCCCTTGTGCCCGATCGGGTCCTTGGTGACCTGCACCAGGACCTTGTCGCCGGACTTCATCGCGGTCTCGATGGAGCGCTGCTTGCCCGACAGGCCGGCGGCGTCCCAGTTGACCTCACCGGCGTACAGGACGGCGTTGCGCCCCTTGCCGATGTCGACGAACGCCGCCTCCATGCTGGGCAGCACGTTCTGCACGCGGCCCAGGTAGACGTTGCCGGCGAACGAGGTGGCCGAGGCCTGGGTGACGTAGTGCTCGACGAGGACGTCGTCCTCGAGGACGGCGATCTGCGTCCGCTCGCCGCGCTGGCGGATGACCATGGCGCGGTCGACGGCCTCGCGGCGGGCGAGGAACTCCGACTCGGTGAGGATCGGCGCGCGCCGGCGGCCGGTGTCGCGGCCGTCGCGCCGCCGCTGCCGCTTGGCCTCCAGGCGGGTGGAGCCGGAGACGCCCTTGACGTCGTCGTCGCTGGTGGTCCGGCCGTTGCGGCCGGCCCGCTCGGGGCGGTCGGCGTCGTCGGGGCCGGAGTCCCCGGCGTCCCCGCTGCTGCCGCGGCGGCGCCGCCGACGGCGCCGGCGGGTGCTCGACCCGGCCTCGCCCTCGTCGGAGTCGCCGTCCTCGCCGTCGCCGGTCTCCTCGGCGTCGTCCGATGCGTCGTCGGAGGAGTCGTCGTCCTCGTCGTCGCGGCGCTGCTCGTCGGCGTCCTCGGTCGCGTCGTCGTCCTCACCGCTGCGCCCGCGGCCACGGCCACGGCGGCCGCGGCGGCGCCGGCGGCTGCCGGCGCCGGAGTCGTCCCGGTCCTCGCCGTCGGTGGCGTCGTCGGCCTCGTCGGCGCCGTCGGTGTCGTCCTCGTCGGCCGAGGTGTCGGAGGAGGTGTCCCCGCCGCCGTTCCCGCCTCCACCGCTGCGGCGCCGGGAGCGGCTGCGGCGCGACCGCGGGGCCGGGGTCTCCTCGACGTCGTCGTCCTCGTCGTCGTCGTCGAAGGCGCGGCCGGCGGTGTCCTCGGCCTCCTCCGGGGACTCGGCGAGCGGACGGCGGCTGCGCCGCCGCGGGGCCGGGGCGTCGGCCTCGGCCGGGGCCACGAAGCTGATGAACGCCGGGACGGCCGGCGGCGCGGGCGGGGCCGGCTCGACCGAGTCGGGGTCGGCGGCGGCCACCGGGCGGGTGGCGCGGCGGCGCGGCCGGGCGATCACCGCGGTCGGCTCCGGGGAGCTGAACTGCGCCCCGAAGCGGGAGACCGGCTCCGGGTCGGGCTCGGGCTCGGGGTCCTCGGGGGGCAGCTCGGACGCGCCGGGCGCCACCGCGGCGACGGCCTCGTCCTCCTCGTCCTCCAGTGCCGCCGCGGGCTCCGCGGCCTGACCGGCGATGCCGGGGGCGGGAGCGGCGTCGGCCGGCTGCTCGTCGGCGGTGGGCGCCGCCGGGGTCTCCTCGGTGGTCGAGGTGGTGTCGTCGTCCTGGTCGGCCACGAAGGGCTCGCCTCCTGTGTGGTGCCCCCGGGCGCCGATACGGCGGCCGCGCAGGGGCACGGGTTGGGCGGGTCGGACGTCCCCACGGATCTGACGCGGAGCGTCCGTCCTGCAAAGTCTGTGGACGGCTCCCGCGCGACGGTTGCCGCGGCGGGGAGCCGGTGGTGCGGTGGTGCGGGGTGCGGTGGTGCTGGCTCTCGGGTGCGTCACGCCTGGCAGCCGTGTCGCGCGACGGCGCGGGCGCTCTGCGACTCAGACGGTCGCGTGCTCCCCCTGGCAGTGGGTGCTCGCGAGCCGGTCGGGCCCGAGCGGGTCGGCCACGGTCCCGGTGTCGTCGAGCCGGCCCTGCGCCTCACGCACGGCCCGGGGGGGCGACGGCGGGCGCAGGTCGGCGACGGCAGCCAGGGCGGCCACCACGTCGTCTGGTCGAACAGCGGGCGTCACCTGCCGGACGACCACGGTCAGTATGGCACAGCCCACCTCCCCGCCGACGGTCGCAGCGGCCACGGCCGCCCGGGCGTCGACGTCCTTGAGGCCGCTCTTGGTGCGCCGCTCGACAGTCACGACGTCGCGGGCGAGGAACGCGGCGACGGCCGAGCCGAGCTCCGCGGGCTCCACGCCGGGGAGCTCCAGCCGCCACACCGAGGCGTCGATCCGCTCGGCCAGGCCACCGGTCCCCTCCCGCGCCGCCACGCAGTCGACGACGTCGATGCCGGGCGGCAGCGCGGCGTCCAGGGCGGCCCGGACGGCGTCGGGGTCGCACGGCCGGGTCACCCCGATCTCGAGGTACTCGGCCTCGCTGGCGGCCCCGGTCGGCGCGGCCCCCACGTAGCTGATCTTGGGGTGCGGGCTGAAGCCGGCGGAGAACGCCATGGGCACCTGGGCACGGCGCAGCGCCCGCTCCAGGGCCCGCGCGAGGTCCCGGTGCGAGGCGAAGCGCAGCGGTCCGCGCTTGGTGTAGCGCAGCCGCAGCTTCTGGACGGTCGGCGGCGGGGGCGGCCCGTCGGGCTGGCGGGCCACCCTCAGCCCCCGACGACGGTCAGCGGCAGCAGGCTGCGCCCGGTCGGCCCGATCTGGATCTCGGTGCCGTTGGTCGGGCAGACGCCGCAGTCGTAGCAGGGGGTCCAGCGGCAGTCGCTGACCTCCTCCTCGTTCAGCGCCTCCTGCCAGTCCTCCCAGAGCCACTCCTTGTCCAGCCCGGAGTCCAGGTGGTCCCAGGGCAGGACCTCGTGCTCGGTGCGCTCACGGGTGGTGAACCAGTCGAGGTCGACGCCGAACGGCGCGAGCTCCTCGGCCGCGGCCGCCGTCCACCGGTCGTAGGAGAAGTGCTCGCTCCAGCCGTCGAACTTGCCGCCGTCGCGCCAGACCCGCTCGATGACCCGGCCGACGCGACGGTCGCCGCGGGAGAGCAGTCCCTCGATCACGCCGGGCTTGCCGTCGTGGTACCGCATGCCGATGGAGCGGCCGATCCGCCGGTCGGCGTTGATGGCCTGGCGCAGGACCCTCAACCGGTGGTCGATGGTCTCGGCGCTGGCCTGCGCGGCCCACTGGAACGGCGTGTGCGGCTTGGGCACGAAGCCGCCGATGGAGACGGTGCAGCGGATGTCCTTGCGGCCGCTGGCCTCGCGCCCGGCGCGGATGACCTCGGTGGCGAGCTCGGCGATCTCGAGCACGTCCTCGTCGGTCTCCGTGGGGAGCCCGCACATGAAGTAAAGCTTCACCTGCGTCCAGCCGTTGGCGTACGCGGTGGTGACCGTGCGGACGAGGTCCTCCTTGGACACCGTCTTGTTGATCACCCGGCGGATCCGCTCGCTGCCGCCCTCGGGGGCGAAGGTGAGGCCGCTGCGCCGTCCGTTGCGGGACAGCTCGTTGGCCAGCGTGACGTTGAAGGCGTCGACGCGGGTGCTCGGCAGGGACAGGCCGGTGTTGCTGCCCTCGTAGCGGTCGGCGAGCTCCTTGGCCAGCTGGCCGATCTCGGAGTGGTCGGCGCTGGACAGCGACAGCAACCCGACCTCCTGGTACCCGGTGGCCTTGAGCCCCTGGTCGACCATCGAGCCGATGCCGGTGATCGTCCGCTCGCGGACCGGGCGGGTGATCATCCCGGCCTGGCAGAAGCGGCAGCCGCGGGTGCAGCCACGGAAGATCTCCACGCTCATCCGCTCGTGCACGCTCTCGGCGAGCGGCACCAACGGGGTCTTCGGGTACGGCCACTCGTCGAGGTCCATGACGGTGCGCTTGCCGACCCGTGCCGGGACGTCGTCCCGGGTGCGGGCGACCGAGGCGATGGTGCCGTCGGGGCCGTAGGAGACGGCGTAGAAGCGGGGCACGTAGACGCCGTCGACGCGGGCGAGGCGGGCCAGGAGCTCGACGCGACCGCCGGGGCGGCCCTGCTCCTTCCACGCCTTCACGACGTCGGTGATGTCGCCGACGGCCTGCTCGCCGTCACCGAGGACGGCGCAGTCGACGAAGTCGGCGACCGGCTCGGGGTTGAACGCGGCGTGCCCGCCGGCGACGACGACGGGGTGCGTCTCGTCGCGGTCGACGGCGTGGATCGGCACGCCGGCGAGGTCGAGGGCCTCGAGCAGGTTCGTGTAGCCGAGCTCGGTGGCGAAGCTGACGCCGAGCAGGTCGAAGTCGGCGACGGCGCGGTGGCTGTCGACGGTGAACTGGCCGACGCCGGCCTCGCGCATGAGGGCGGCGAGGTCGGGCCAGACGGCGTAGGTGCGCTCGGCCAGGGCGTCCGGGCGCTCGTTGAGCACCTCGTAGAGGATCATGAGGCCCTGGTTGGGCAGCCCCACCTCGTAGGCGTCGGGGTACATCAGGGCCCAGTGGACGGGGACGTCCTCCCAGGGCTTCACCTGGGCGTTGAGCTCACCGCCGACGTACTGGATGGGCTTCTGGACCTGGGCCAGCAGGGGCTCCAGGCGCGGGTACAGCGTCTCACCAGTCATGACCCGTCCAGGGTAGACGCCGGCTCGCTCCCCCTCCCCCCTCGACGAGATCTGCACAGTCGTCGGCATCAGCGCCTGACGGCGACGACTGTGCAGATCTCGCCGGTCAGCCGGTCAGCGCACCCAGGCCTTGCTGCCGGGCAGGTTGAGCCGGGGCAGGCCGAGGACGTGCTGGGCGATCATGCCCTTGAAGACCTCGGTGGTGCCGCCGTAGGTCGCCGTCCCCTGCGCGAAGCGGTGGGCGTAGTCGATGACGCCGTCCTCGATCGCGCCCTCGGAGCCGTGCGCGAGCAGCGCCTCGGGCCCGACCATGTCGATGAGCTCGGCGATGCCCGCGATGTAGCTCAGCGAGCTCTTGTTGCGACCCATCGGCCCCGGGGTCACCCGGATGGCCTCGGTCTCCACCACGAGGTGGCCGAGCCGGTCGAGGAAGGCCGGGTCGTCGGCGACGAGCGTGCCGTCGGGCCGGGTGGTCCGCTTGGCCCAGCGGGCCGCGGCGTCGATGGCGGCTTCGAACTCCCGGGTGCCCATGGTCATGCCGATGTCGGACAGCCCGTCGTCCGGCCGGCCGGCGCCGTGCTCGGCCGAGAGCGGGCCCTGCAGGGTCGCCCAACCCGCGTTGACGTCGCCCATGCGGTACGTGTCGGACACGTGCACGTCGGTGTAGTAGACGGCGTTGGTCCGCTCGCCGCCGTAGGTGCGGATCGCCTGGATCTCCACGCCCGGGGAGTCCAGCGGCACGAGGAACATGGTCAGACCCTTGTGCTTCGGGGCCTCGGGGTCGGTCCGGGTGATCAGGAACGTGTACTGGCAGTTGTGCGCCCCGGTGGTCCACAGCTTCGAGCCGTTGAGCACCCACTCGTCGCCGTCGCGGACCGCGCGCAGGGTGGCGCCGGCGATGTCCGAGCCGCCCTCGGGGTCGCTGTAGCCGAGGCAGAAGCGCACCCGCCCGGCGGCCACCTCCGGCTTGAGGCGGGCGGCCAGCTCCGGGTCGGCGGAGAGCTCGACCGCGGACCACACCAGGCCCGTGGTGCTGTGGGTGACCATCGGCACCTCGCGACGGGAGAGCTCCAGGGCGAGGATCCGCTGGCAGACGCGGTCCAGCCCGGCGCCACCGTCGGAGACCGGCCAGGCGGGGAACAGCCAGCCCCTGCTCCCCAGGGCCAGGTGCACGCCCTCGTTGAAGCCGTCGCCGGTGCGGCGCTCGTGCTCGTGCACCTCCTCGGTGACGATCTCGTCGAGGAAGGCGCGCACCTCCTGCTGGAAGGCCTGCTGCTCGGGGGTCAGCTCGACGGTGCTGAGGTCCATGTCGTCGTCCTCTCTCAGACCGAGGCCAGCAGGGCGGTGGCGACGGCGCGGCGGTCGGCGCCCGGGTCGCCGCCCAGCACGCTCCAGCCCTTGGCGCGCAGGAAGAAGAGGCTGATGTCGGCCTCGATCGTGAAGCCCAACCCGCCCTGCGTGTGCGCGGAGACCCAGGCGGCCTCGGTGGCGGCGCGCGCGGCGTGCACGAAGGCGGCCAGCGGGAGGTCCGGCCGGGTCCGCGGCTCGTGGGTGGCGTACCAGGCGGCCTTGAGGACGAGGTTGCGCGCACCGGAGAGCTCGGTGACGACGTCGGCCAGCGGGAAGGCGACGCCCTGCAGCGCGCCGATGGCGACCCCGAGGGTGCGGCGGGTCTTGGCGAACTCGACGCCCAGGTCCAGCGCGGACTGGCCGATGCCGACCAGGGCGGCGGCGGTCAGCAGCTTCCACTCGCCGACGGCGGTGCGGAACAGCGCCTCGGCCTCCGGACCGGTGGCGAGCACGGTGCGCTCCCCGGCGGCTGGGTCGAACCAGGCCAGCGGCGTCGACCCCTGGTTGGGCACGTGGGCCGCGGGCTCGGCGACGGTGTGCAGGGTGAGGCCCTCGGCCGACCAGGCGACGACGTCGCGGGCGAGCGCGGCGTCGGGGACCAGCTGACGGTTGCCCCCGACGACGGGCTGCAGGGCCAGGGTGACGATCCGCTCCCCGCCGGCCGCGGCGGCGACCAGCTCGTCGGCTCCGCCCGCGCTCGCCAGCAGCCGCGAGGCGACGACGTGCGAGACCAGCGGGACCGGGGCGACGACCTTGCCGAGCTCCTCGGCGACCAGCACGAGGTCGACGAGCGTCGCGTCGTCACCGCCGACGGCCTCGGGCAGCGCCATCGAGGTCGCGCCCATCGCGACGACCCGCTGCCACAGGTCGGCGTCGAAGCCGAGGGGCTCCGCGTCCCGCACGAGCGAGGAGGGCACCTGCTTGGTGAAGAAGTCGCCGAACCCCTCACGCACCGCCTGCTGGTCCTCGTCGAGGGAGAAGTCCTGGCGCCGCAGCTCGAATCGTTCCATGCCTCTAAATCCATCACACGGACGCTGTGACGGACAAGGGGGTTCCCGGCAGGTCGGGCCGGAACGACGAGGACCCGGGCCGCCGCGTGGCGGGCCGGGTCCTCGGGGGAGATCGGCGGTTACTGCAGGCCGGGGAAGAACAGCGCGATCTCGCGGGCCGCCGACTCCGGGGAGTCCGAGCCGTGGACGATGTTGCTCTGCACCTCGAGCGCGAGGTCCCCGCGGATGGTGCCTGGGGCGGCCTTGACCGGGTCGGTCGCGCCGGCCAGCGCCCGGAACGCCTCGATGGCGCGGGGGCCCTCGACGACGAGGGCGAGCAGCGGGCCGCCGGTGATGAACTCGACGAGCGAGCCGAAGAAGGGCCGCTCGCGGTGCTCGCCGTAGTGCTCCTCGGCGACCTCGCGGCTGAGGGTGCGGAGCTCGGCGGCGACGAGGCGCAGCCCCTTGGCCTCCAGCCGGCTGATCACCTCGCCGACCAGACCGCGCGCGACTCCGTCGGGCTTGACCAGGACAAGGCTGCGTTCCGTCACGGGGCGGGAGCCTATCCCCCGCGCCCGGGCCGCTCGGGGCCCTAGCCTGCGCCGGTGCCCGTCGAGCTCGCGCTGACCCCCGACTCGCGCTGGACCGACGGCACCGCCGAACTGGCCGCGGCGGTAGGTGCGGCGGGGTTCGCCGGTCTCGGGCTCGGGGCCGACCGGGCCTCCGCCCCCGGCGCCGCGGAGGTGCTGGCCGGTGCCGGGCTGCGGTGCTCGGAGCTGCTGGCGCTGCTGGTCTCCCGCAACGAGGAGCGCACGCTGGCCTCGGCGTCCCAGCTCGCCGCCGCGGCGGCCGCGGTCGGCGCGCCGTGGGTGCTGACGGTGCCGGCCGCTCCCCCGTCGGCGGCGGCCGCCGCGCTGCTCGGCCGCTGCGCCGACGTCGTCGCCGAGGCCGGCGCGCGGCTGGCCGTGGAGTTCAGCCCGCTGGGCGTGGTGACGTCGATCCCGGCCGCCCGTGAGCTGATCGCCGCCGCCGACCCGGGCCGGACGGCGGTCATGGTCGACACCTGGCACTTCACCCGGGGCGACAGCACCTGGGCCGACCTGGAGCAGATCCCGCTGGAGGAGATCGCCTACCTGCAGTTCTCCGACGCCCTGGCCCCGGTGGGCGACGACGGCTTCGACGAGACGATGAACCGCCGCGTCTGGCCGGGCGAGGGCACGTTCGAGCTGGAGCGGTTCGCCTCGGTCCTCCGCGACCGGGACTGGAGCGGGACGGTCAGCGTCGAGGTGCTCAACGCCGACCTCGCCCGGCTGCCGGTCGCCGAGTTCGCCCGCGCCGCGTACACCAGCACGGCCCCGTACTGGAGCTGAGCTCAGGCGGGGCCGTCGTCCTCCGGCACGACCGGCTCCCCGAACGGCGAGCCCAGCAGCTCCTTGCGCACCTGGAGCAGGTAGAGCCAGATCAGCAGGAAGATGCCGCCGACGAAGAACATGGCGCTGGTGAGGACGCCGGTCAGCAGCACCGGGACCTGCAGGGCGGTGCCGACCACGAGCCCCCACGGCCGGCGCTGGACCCCGCTGGCGAGGATGAGGACGACGGCCAGCACCAGCAGCGCGGTGAGCCAGGAGCCGCTGAGCCCCTGGTCGGTCGGCGCGACGCCGCGGGGCACGAAGAGGACGGCGATCCCCTCCAGGGCGAGGATCGCGGCGGCCGCACCCCGCAGCGCCCGCGCCGCCCGGACCGGGTCCGGCGCTGTCATGCCTGCTTCCTGCTCAGCAGCGTGCGCGCCTCGCCGGCGGTGATCACGCTGCCGGTGACCAGCACGCCGGATCCGCCGAGGGCGTCGTCCGGACCGGCCTCGGCGAGCTCGATCGCCTCGGTGATCGCCTCCGGCAGCCGCGGGTTCACGCTGACCCGGTCGGCGCCGAACACCTCGACGGCGAGCGCGCCCAGCTCGTCGGCCGGCATCGCCCGCGGGGAGGTGTGCTGGGTGACGACCAGCTCCGCGCAGATGCCCTCGAGCTCGGCGAGCATGCCCGCGACGTCCTTGCCGCGGACGCAGCCGACCACGCCGACGAGCCGGGTGAAGTCGAACGACTCCCGGATCGCCTCGACGGTCGCGGCCATGCCGGCCGGGTTGTGCGCGGCGTCGACCAGCACCGTCGGCGAGGTGCGCACGCGTTCCAGCCGGCCCGGCGAGCGGACGGCGGCGAACGCGCTGCGCACGGTCTCCACGTCGATCGGCCCGGTGGAGGCGCCGGCGCCCAGGAACGCCTCGACGGCGGCCAGCGCGGTGGCCGCGTTCTGCGCCTGGTGCGCGCCGAAGAGCGGCAGGTAGACGTCCTCGTACTCGCCGCCCAGACCCTGCAGCCGCAGCTGCTGACCGCCGACGGCGACCGCCCGCCGGAGCACGCCGAACTCGGTGCCCTCGCGGGCCACGACCGCCTCCACCTCGACCGCGCGGCGGACCAGGGCGTCGAGGGCTCCCGGCTGCTGGGTGGCGAGGACGGCGATCGCGTCGGGCTTGATGATCCCGGCCTTCTCCCCCGCGATCGTCGCGACGTCGGGGCCGAGGTACTCCGCGTGGTCCAGCGCGACCGGGGTGACGACGGCGACGCGGGCGTCGACAACGTTGGTGGCGTCCCAGCGCCCGCCCATGCCGACCTCGACGACGGCGACGTCGACCGGGGCGTCGGCGAACAGCGCGTAGGCCAGGCCCACCATCACCTCGAAGAACGACAGCGGGTGCTCGCTGCCGGCGTCGACCATCTGCACGTAGGGCGCGATGTCCTCGTAGGTCTCGACGAAGCGCTCGGCGCTGACCGGCTCGCCGTCGAGCACGATCCGCTCGCGCATCGACTCCAGGTGCGGGCTGGTGAACCGGCCCACGCGCAGGCCGAACCCGCGCAGCAGCTCGTCGACCATCCGCGCCGTCGTCGTCTTGCCGTTGGTGCCGGCGACCTGGACGACGGGGAACGCGCGGTGCGGCGACCCCAGCAGGTCGACCAGGGCGTTGATGCGGGTGAGGGAGGGCTCCAGGCGCGTCTCGGGCCACCGCGCGAGCAGCTCCTTCTCGACCCGGGCCATGTCACCGGTGCTGCCGCTCATCCGCCCCAGGATGCCAGGCCATGGCCCCGGGCCGACTCCGCGCCTCGGTCCGCTCCTCGCTCGTTCCTCGCTGCGATGCTCCCGCGGCTGTCGTCGGCCGGTCGCTTCCTAGGATGGGGGGCATGACCACCGACACTCGCACCCCGGACGCCGCGGCCCCGGGAGTCGGCGGTGGCGTACCCGAGAAGCCCACCCTCGACGGCCTCGAGGAGAAGTGGACCGCCCGCTGGGCCGCCGAGGACACCTACGCGTTCGACCGCGAGGCGGCGCTGGCCGCGCCGCGCGAGCAGATCTACTCGATCGACACGCCTCCGCCGACCGCGAGCGGGTCGCTGCACGTGGGGCACGTCTTCAGCTACACCCACACCGACATCGTCGCCCGCTACCAGCGGATGCTCGGCAAGCACGTCTTCTACCCGATGGGCTGGGACGACAACGGCCTGCCCACCGAGCGCCGGGTGCAGAACTACTACGGCGTGCGCTGCGACCCCGCGCTCCCCTACGACGGGGACTTCACGCCGCCCGAGAAGCCGGGCAAGGAGCAGCAGCCGATCTCCCGCCGCAACTTCGTCGAGCTGTGCGAGCGGCTGACGGAGGAGGACGAGAAGGCCTTCGAGCAGCTGTGGCGCCGGGTCGGCCTCTCGGTCGACTGGAACATCGTCTACCGGACGATCTCCGTGTCCTCCCGCGCGACCGCGCAGCGGATGTTCCTGCACAACCTCGAGCGCGGCGAGGCCTACGCGCAGGAGGCGCCGACCCTCTGGGACGTCACCTTCCGCACCGCCGTCGCCCAGGCCGAGCTGGAGGACCGCGAGCGCCCCGGTGCCTACCACCGGGTCGGCTTCGCCGGTCCGAACGGTCCGGTGTTCATCGAGACCACCCGCCCCGAGCTGCTGCCGGCCTGCGTCGCGCTGGTCGCCCACCCCGACGACGAGCGCTACCAGCCGCTGTTCGGCCAGACCGTGCGCACGCCGCTGTTCGACGTCGAGGTGCCGGTGGTCGCCCACCGCCTCGCCGAGCCGGACAAGGGCTCGGGCATCGCGATGATCTGCACCTTCGGCGACCTCAACGACGTCACCTGGTGGCGCGAGCTGCAGCTGCCCACCCGCGCGGTGATCGGCTGGGACGGCCGGTTCGTGGGCGACGCCCCCGCCGGTGTGCCCGCCGAGGTCTACGCCGAGCTGGCCGGGAAGACGGCGTTCAGCGCCCAGCAGCAGATCGTGGAGATGCTGCGGGAGTCCGGCGACCTCGAGGGCGAGCCGCGGGCGATCACCCACCCGGTGAAGTTCTTCGAGAAGGGCGAGCGCCCGCTGGAGATCGTCACCACGCGCCAGTGGTACATACGCAACGGCGGCCGGGACGCTTCTCTGCGCGAGGCCCTCGTGGCCCGTGGCAAGGAGATCCAGTGGGTGCCCGAGCACATGCGGCACCGCTACGAGAACTGGGTCGAGGGCCTCAACGGCGACTGGCTGATCAGCCGCCAGCGGTTCTTCGGCGTGCCGTTCCCGGTCTGGTACCGGCTGGACGCCGAGGGTCTCCCGATCCACGACGAGCCGCTGCTGGCGCCCGAATCCGCCCTGCCGGTCGACCCCTCCTCCGACGTGCCGGAGGGCTTCTCCCCGGAGCAGCGCGGGGTCCCCGGCGGCTTCATCGCCGACCCCGACGTCATGGACACCTGGGCGACGTCGTCGCTGTCGCCGCAGGTCGCCTCCGGCTGGGACACCGACCCGGAGCTGTTCGCCAAGGTCTTCCCGATGGACCAGCGGCCGCAGGCACACGACATCATCCGGACCTGGCTGTTCTCGACCGTCGTCCGCTCGCACTTCGAGTTCGGCGCGGTGCCGTGGTCGCACGCCACCATCTCCGGCTTCGTCGTCGACCCCGACCGCAAGAAGATGTCGAAGTCCAAGGGCAACGTCGTCACGCCGATCGACGTGCTCGAGCGCTACGGCACCGACGCGGTGCGCTGGCGCGCAGCCGGTGCCCGGCCAGGTGCGGACTCGCCGTTCGACGAGGCGCAGATGAAGGTCGGCCGGCGGCTGGCCATGAAGATCCTCAACGTCGGCAACTTCGTGCTGGGCCTGGGCGCCACGGCGGGGCTGTCGGCCGAGCAGGTCACCGAGCCGATCGACCGCGGGCTGCTCGCGGGCCTGGCGACGGTCGTCGAGGAGGCGACCACCGCGCTCGAGGCCTACAACTACACCCGCGCGCTCGAGGTCACCGAGGCGTTCTTCTGGTCGTTCTGCGACGACTACGTGGAGCTGGTGAAGACCCGCGCCTACGGCACCGGTGCCGCCGCCGAGTCCGCGCAGGCCGCGCTGGCGATCGCGCTGGACGTGCAGCTGCGGCTGTTCGCGCCGGTGCTGCCGTTCGTCACCGAGGAGGTCTGGTCCTGGTGGCAGACCGGCTCGGTGCACCGCGCGGCGTGGCCGGTGGTGTCGGAGCTGCCCTCGGGCGGCGACCCCGCGGTCGTGACGGTGGTGGCCGAGGCACTGGCTGCGGTGCGCAAGGCGAAGTCGGAGGCCAAGCAGTCGATGCGGGCCGACGTCGAGTCCGCCACCGTGACGGCGCCTGCCGCGCAGGTGGCCCTGGTCGAGGCCGGTCGCGACGACCTCTCCTCGGCCGGGCGGATCGCGTCGCTGTCGGTGGTCGCGGGTGAGGGCCCGCTGGCCGTCGACGTCGTCCTGGCGCCGGCGGCGGGCTGACCTACAGCCACGCGGGGGCGGGGCCCATCCCCAGCCGCCACCGCGCGGCCTCCTCCGAGGGGCTGTAGCTGCCCAGCGCGAGCCGCAGCGCCCGCAGCTGGACGCGGGTGACGGCGAGCTGGGCCGCGCCCCCACGGCCCCGCCCAGGGACGCCCGCGCAGCCGGCGATCGCCGGTGACACGACGTACGCAGCGGCGCCGGAGAGGCCCCGGTAGACCAGCCGCTCCGGCGCGCTGAGGCCGGGCGGGGCGGCCAGGAACTCGCGCAGGTGGTCGGGCACGGGCTGGAGCTCGGGGCGGTGGGCGGCCAGCGCCTCGGCCAGCTCCGCCTGCGTGGCCGGCAGGTCGGTGGCGCCGAGCTCCCGCGCCGCGCGGGCCCACTCCGCCACGTACGCGTCGGGCCAGCCCGGGCCGAACCGGCCGCTCAGGTCGCTGCCCACGGTCAGCTGAGCCGCGAGGAAGGCGTCGGTGAAGGCCAGGTGCACCCAGCGCAGCAGCGTCGGGTCCGACGCCGAGTACGGGCGGCCGTGGACCCGGCCCCGGACGCGGGCGTGCATGCCGCGGACCCGGGCCGCCTCCCGCTCGGCGAGCTCGACGGAGCCGAAGGTGCTCACCACGAGCCAGCGGGCGGTGCCGGCCAGCCGCTTCCACGGGTCCTCGCGGTAGGCGGAGTGCCGTTGGACGCCGGCCAGGGCGAGGGGGTGCGCACCCTGGCCCATCAGCGCCGCGACCCCACCGACGAGGGTCGAGAGGTCGCCGTGCACCCGCCAGACGACGCCGTCCGGCTCGAACCAACCCGGGCCGGTGCCGACGCGGGCGATGTCGCGCACCCAGTCGGGCGCACCGCTCGGGTCACCGGAGACCCGGGCCCGGAAGGTCTCCCGCAGCTGCTCGGGGACCCGGGTCAGTGAGCGCACTCCTCCGAATGTGCCACGCGGCGGCTACTGGAAGCCGATGACCACCGCGATGCCGTCCTCGTCCGCGACGTACACGCCGAGACCGGAGTAGCTGCCGTCGGGGAGCTCGACGGTCAGGGTGACGACGTCGGCGTCGTGGCCGCTGTCGGACTGCACCGCGTCGATCGTGTAGTCCACCGGCAGCGCGGTGGTGATGGCGGCGATGTCGTCGGCCAGCAGCGTCTCGTCGGGGCCGTAGCGGTCCTGGAAGTCGGAGCCGCCGTGGCCGACCGCGCTGGGGAAGTCGCCGAGGACGACGTCGTCCATGAAGGCGGCGGCCCGGTCGACCGAGCCGGGCACGGTGCCACCGTCGCCGGTGTAGGGGGCGCCGTGGTCGTCGGGCACCTGCTCCTCGTCGGCCTCCGGCGGGACGACCGCGTCGCCGTCGACGTCGCCCAGCTGCTCCTCGGCCTGGACGCGCTCGTCGCCGGTGGTGGCGCGGCCGTCGTCGTCGGCCTCGAGCAGCAGGAAGGCGATCACGCCGACCGCGGCGACCAGCAGGACCAGTGCGGCGACCAGCCACGGCACGAGACTGCGCCGCGGCGGGGCCCCGGTGGCGGGCGGCGCGTACTGCTGCTGGATGGTCATCGGGGGCTCCTCCGTCGCCGGCGTGCGGTCGCGCGGGACGCTAGGGCCCGGGCGGTCGGCCTCCGGGGCGGCGCTCGGGACGTTCCCGGTCCGGTTTCACACCCGCCCCTCGCGGACCGCCTGGGGCCGAGCGTTCTACCTGGGTGGCCGGTTCCGGCTCGCCAGCGTTGGCCCTCAGCCGGCCATTCGTCCCTGGCTGGTGGCCGCCCGGGGGACAACGCTCGCGCCGTTGTCCACAGATCGGTGTCTGACGACCGACGACGGAGCCGAGCAACGCAGGCTGCCCGGGTGCACGACCTCCTCCGCCTGCTCGGGCCCGCACGGACGACGTCGACAGTCGCCCTCGCAGCTGCGGCCAGTGAGCGCAGCGTCGGACGCTGGCTGTCCGTCGGGCGGCTGGTGCAACTCCACCCGGGCTGGGTGACTGTGCCGGAGCTGGCCGAGGACTGGACGGTCCGCGCACATGCCGCCACCGGTTACGCGGGCGGACCGCTCAGCCACCTCAGCGCACTCGCCGCGCACCGCGTGATCGACTTCCGGCCGACCCGTCTGCACGTCACGGTGCCGACCGGACGACGGGTCCGGGGGTCGCGGCACCTGAGGGTCCACCGCAGCCAGACGCCTCCCGGCGTCGTCCGGGCGGACGGCCTCCCGGTGACATCGCTCGCGCGGTCGCCGGTCGACGCTTGGGGCGTCGCGAACCGCAGGAACGCGCTACGAGGGACCGATGCGGTCGTGCGCGGCGCCCTGCTCAGCGCCACCCGCGAGAAGCGGCTCACCGCCGCCGCCGTGGGTGCCGCGCTCGACGCCCGGCCCGAACTCCCCGGCCGGGCAGCGCTGGTGGAGCTGCTCGGGCTCATCGGCGGGGGCTGCCAGAGCGAGCTCGAGGTCTTCGGGGTGCTGCACGTGCTCGACGTCCCCGGTCTCCCTCGGTACAGGCAGCAACACCGCGTCGGCCTCCCGGGCGGCCCGGTCGAGCTCGACGTCGCCTGGCCCGAGGTCCGGCTGGCCGTCGAGCTGGACGGCGCGGCCTTCCACGGAAGTCGGGAGGCGCGGGAGGCGGACATCGCCCGGGACGTCGCCCTGGCCGCCCGCGGCTGGCTCGTGCTCCGCTTCAGCTACCGTCGGCTGACGCGTGCCCCGGAGGGATGCCGCGCCCAGATCGCGGCTGTCTACCGGCAGCGTCTGGGCGTTGCCCCGTGAGCAGCCAGTCGTGACGACGTGGTGGCCGGTGCAGGGCCAACGCTCGCGGCGAGGAGTGACGAACGCCGACGAGCCCGCCCCCGGGGTCGGGGACGGGCTCGTCGAGGCGGAGCGAGAGCGGCTAGGCCGACTTCTCGCGGGGAGTGCGGGTCGGCTTGCGGGGCACGATCGTCGGGTTGACGTGCTCCAGCACGACCTCCTTGGTGATCACCACGGAGGCGACGTCGTCGCGGCTGGGGACCTCGTACATCACCGACTGCAGCACCTCCTCCATGATCGCGCGGAGCCCGCGGGCGCCGGTGCCACGGAGAATGGCCTGGTCGGCGATCGCCTCGAGCGCGTCGTCGGAGAACTCGAGGTCCACCCCGTCGAGCTCGAACAGCCGCCGGTACTGGCGCACCAGGGCGTTCTTCGGCTCGGTGAGGATGTTGATCAGCGCCTCGCGGTCCAGCTTCTGCACCGCGGTGATCACCGGGAGCCGGCCGATGAACTCGGGGATCATCCCGAACTTCAGCAGGTCCTCGGGCATGACCTCGTTGAACATGTTCGACTCGTCGAGCTCGCGCTTGCTCGTGATCTCGGAGCCGAAGCCGATGCCCTGCTTGCCGACCCGCTGCTCGATGACCTTCTCGAGCCCGGCGAAGGCGCCACCCACGATGAACAGCACGTTCGTGGTGTCGATCTGGATGAACTCCTGGTGCGGGTGCTTGCGCCCGCCCTGCGGCGGCACCGAGGCGGTGGTGCCCTCGAGGATCTTCAGCAGCGCCTGCTGCACGCCCTCACCGGAGACGTCGCGGGTGATCGACGGGTTCTCGCTCTTGCGGGCGATCTTGTCGACCTCGTCGATGTAGATGATGCCGGTCTCGGCGCGCTTGACGTCGTAGTCGGCGGCCTGGATGAGCTTGAGGAGGATGTTCTCGACGTCCTCGCCGACGTAGCCGGCCTCGGTCAGCGCCGTGGCGTCGGCGATCGCGAACGGGACGTTGAGCATCCGCGCGAGGGTCTGCGCCAGGTGCGTCTTGCCGCACCCGGTCGGACCCATCAGCAGGATGTTCGACTTCGCCAGCTCCACCGACTCGTCACGGGTGCCGCCGCCGGCCTGCACCCGCTTGTAGTGGTTGTAGACGGCGACGGCGAGGGCGCGCTTCGCCGTCTCCTGGCCGATGACGTACTGGCCGAGGAAGTCGTGGATCTCCTTGGGCTTCGGCAGCTCGTCGAACTTGAGGTCCGACGACTCCGAGAGCTCTTCCTCGATGATCTCGTTGCAGAGGTCGATGCACTCGTCGCAGATGTAGACCCCGGGGCCAGCGATGAGCTTCTTGACCTGCTTCTGGCTCTTCCCGCAGAACGAGCACTTGAGCAGGTCACCGCTCTCACCGATTCGTGCCACCTGCTGACCTCCAGATCGGGGGAAAAGGTCCGTCGGTCCGCGGACCCGCTGTCTTGCTGGACTGCCCGTGCTCGACCCCGCTGCCAGTGCTCCGCGAGGTGCTCCTCCCGGCGCTGCCGGCCGGGGATCGGGCGCTCGTCGACGGTACCCGGCGCCCCCGACGCCCGGGGCGTCCGACGCACCCGCCGAGCCGGAGCCCCACGGGTGGTGTCGTCCCACTCGGCACTGGTGACCCCCTGCGCACTGCGCCCCCGGAAGGGGGCTCCTCAGACGGTACGGGCCGAGGGCGCGACACGCGACGCCTCGGCCCGTACCGACTCAGGAGGTGATCAGCTGCTGGCCGGCAGCGCGTTGAGCTTCCGGCTCTGGATGACCTGGTCGACGATCCCGTAGTCCTTGGCCTCGGTGGCCGTGAGGATCTTGTCGCGGTCGATGTCCTGCCGGACCTGCTCGGCCGTCCGGCCGGTGTGCCGCGCGAGGATCTCCTCCATCTGCGTGCGCACCCGCTCGATCTCGGCCGCGTGGATCTCCAGGTCCGACACCTGGCCGCCGGCCTCGCCGGAGGGCTGGTGGATCAGGACGCGGGAGTACGGCAGCGCCAGTCGCTTGCCCGGGGTGCCGGCCGCGAGCAGGACGGCGGCAGCGGAGGCGGCCTGGCCCATGCAGACGGTCTGGATGTCCGGGCGGACGAACATCATCGTGTCGTAGATGGCCATCAGCGACGTGAACGAGCCACCGGGCGAGTTGATGTAGATCGTGATGTCGCGGTCGGGGTCCGTGGACTCCAGCGTGATGAGCTGGGCCATCACGTCGTTGGCCGAGGCGTCGTCGATCTGCACCCCGAGGAAGATGATCCGCTCCTCGAAGAGCTTGTTGTAGGGGTTGCTCTCCTTCATGCCGTAGCTCGTCCGCTCCACGAAGGAGGGGAGGATGTAGCGGCTGGAGGGCAGCTGGAAACCGCTCATGGTCGTCAGTCCTCGCTGCTCAGTTGTCGGTGACCGGGTTGGCGCTGTCGGTCATGGCGGCCTTGCTGACGACGTGGTCGACGAAGCCGTACTCGAGGGCCTCGGCCGCGGTGAACCACCGGTCGCGGTCGGAGTCCTTCTCGATCTGCTCGACGGTCTGCCCCGTGTGGAAGGACTGCAGCTCGTTGAGCTCCTTCTTCGTGCGGCGGAACAGGTCGGCCTGGATGGCGATGTCGGCCGCGGTGCCGCCGACGCCGGCCGAGGGCTGGTGCATCATGATCCGCGCGTGGGGCAGGGCGTACCGCTTGCCCTTGGTGCCCGCGGTCAGGAGGAACTGGCCCATCGAGGCGGCCAGGCCCATGCCGTAGGTCGCGACGTCGCAGTCGATGAACTGCATCGTGTCGTAGATGGCCATGCCGGCGCTGACCGAGCCGCCGGGCGAGTTGATGTACAGGTGGATGTCGCTCTTCGGGTCCTCGGCGCTCAGCAGCAGCATCTGCGCGGCGAGCTGGTTGGCGATGACGTCGTCGACCTGGGTGCCCAGGAAGATGATGCGCTCGCGCAGCAGGCGCTCGTAGACCGAGTCGTTGAGGTTCATCCCCCCGCCGGCGCCGCGCAGCAGCGGGGCGCTCGCCGGGTTCGAGTGGGTGCTCACGGGTGTGGTGACCTCCGTAGGACGGTCGGGCAGTCGGTCTGGAGTGGACGGTTCGAAGGTGGTGCGGGGCCCGATGGCGCGCCGCCCGGAGGGGTCTCCCCCGGTGCTCGCCTGAGTCCTGTCGACCCTAACGCGCGGCCCGCGGGCAGGAGTCCCGACCGGAGGGGTGTTCGCCGTGGGCGCAGCGCTCCTACCCGGCCCGGAAACGCAACGACGCCGTCCCTCCCCCGGATCGCAGGGGCGGGACGGCGTCGTCTTCCAGGCGCGTCAGGCCTTGGTGTCCTCGTCGGGGCTGTCCGCGCTCTCGGAGCTGTCGGCGCTGTCCGCGGACTCGAGGTCGGCGGGCGAGGCGTCGGCGTCCTCGGTGGCGGCGTCGGCCTGGATCGTCTTCGGGCGCAGGGCCTCGAGGTCGACGACGTTGCCGGACTCGTCGGTGATCGTCGTCTGCTCGAGCAGCTGGGCGAGGGTCTTGGTGCGGCGGACGTCGGCCACGAACTCGGCGATGTTGCCGCCCTGCTGCAGCTGCTGCGCGTACTGCTCCGGGCTCATCCGGTTGCGCTGGGCCTGGGCCATGATCTGCGCGGAGAGGTCGTCGTTGTCGACGGTGACCTCGCGCTCGTCGGCGATCGCGTCGAGGACGAACTGCGTCTTGACCGCCTCCTCGATGTTCTTGCGCTGGTCGGCGTCGTAGGCCTCACGGCTCTCGACCCCGGACATCTCGAGGAAGGCGTCCCAGTCCATGCCGGCCTTCTGGAGCTCCTGGGCCATGGCGTTGTTGCGCCACTCGACCTCGCGCTCGACCAGGTTCTCCGGGATCGGCACCTCGACGGTCTCGAGCAGGTGCTCGACCAGCTTGTCGCGGGCCTGCGCGCCCTGCTGCAGCGTCTTGGTGCGGGAGAGGCGGGTGCGGACGTCGTCGCGCAGCTCCTCGAGCGTCTCGAACTCGCTCGCGGTGGTGGCGAACTCGTCGTCGAGCTCGGGGAGCTCCTTCTCCTTGACCGAGCGGACGGTCACGGTGACCTCGGCGGTCTTGCCGGCGTCGGGGCCGTTGAGCAGCGCGGTCTCGAAGGTCTTCGACTCGTCGACGGACAGCCCGCGGACGGCGTCGTCGAGGCCCTCCATCAGCTGGCCGGAGCCGACCTCGTAGGACATGCCGCTGGTGGAGCCGTCCTCCAGGACCTCGCCGTCGAGCTTGGCCTCGAGGTCGATGGAGACGAAGTCGCCGTCCTGGGCCGCGCGCTCGACGGCGTTCAGCATGGCGAAGCGCTCGCGCATGACCGAGATCTGCTGCTCGACGTCCTCGTCGGAGACCTCGACGTCGTCGACGGTCACCGTGAGCTCGCCCAGGTCGGGCAGCTCCAGCTTGGGGGCGACGTCGACCTCGGCGGTGAACTCGAGGACCTGGTTGTCCTCGAGCTTGGTCACCTCGACGTCGGGCTGGCCGATGACGCGGACCTGGTTCTCGCGGACGACCTCGGAGTAGACCTCGGGGATCGCGTGGTTGACGACCTGCTCGAGGACGGCGGGGCGGCCGACGCGCTGGTCGATGATGCGGTTGGGCACCTTGCCGGGGCGGAAGCCGGGGATGCGCACCTGGTTGCGGAGCTCCTTGTAGACCTCGCCGAACGCGTGGTCCAGGTCCCCCCAGGGCACCTCGATCGCCAGCCGGACCCGCGTGGGGCCCAGTTCCTCGATGGTGCTCTTCACAGCGCAGTGCTCCTCGGAAATCGCAGTCAGGATGGGCGTCGGGCAGGACGGACGACGCCGGTCGACCCCCGAGTCTAGAGAGGTCGCGGCTTGGGCCGGTGTGGCGGTCGGGGTGACAGGATTTGAACCTGCGGCCCCCTGCTCCCAAAGCAGGTGCGCTACCAAGCTGCGCCACACCCCGTGGCGGGCCGAGTCTAGGTGCTCGCCGGACCGCTCAGAGCCGAGGAACCGATGACGACGGTGTCCCACCCGGTGTTCGCGCGGCTGTGGCCGCGGCTGGCGGCTGCCGGGGAGCGCCAGGGGACGTCTGAACTGCGGGACCGGCTGCTTGCTCCTGCTTCCGGCCGGGTGCTGGAGGTCGGCGCCGGGAGCGGCACCAACTTCGGGCACTACCCGCCTTCGGTGAGCGAGGTGGTGGCGGTCGAGCCGGAGCCGCGGTTGCGTGCGCTGGCGGCTGCGGCTGCTTCTCCTGTACTGGTTCGGGTGGTGGACGGCGAGGCCTCTGCCCTGCCGGCCGGCGACGGCGAGTTCGACGTGGTGGTGGCGTCGCTGGTGCTGTGCAGCGTGCCAGCGCAGGCGCGGGCGCTCGCCGAGGTGCGACGGGTGCTGCGGCCGGGCGGGCGGCTGCTGTTCTGGGAGCACGTGCGCGGGGACGGCGGACTGGCGCGGACGCAGCGGGTGCTGGACGCGACGGTGTGGCCGTTTCTCGCGGGCGGATGTCACACGGGGCGGGACACTCTGGCCGCGATCGAGGCGGCCGGCTTCACGATCGAGCGGCTGGAGCGCTTCGACTTCCCGGAGCTCGCGGTGAACCTGAACCCCACCCGGCCGCAGGTCCTCGGGACGGCGGTCCGGGGCTGACCGCGGGACCGGTTACGCTGACCGGGCACCTCGCGGGTGTAGCTCAATGGTAGAGCCCCAGCCTTCCAAGCTGGCCATGCCGGTTCGATCCCGGTCACCCGCTCCATGCCCTGACCGGCTCGTATGCCCGTCTGCGCAGCTCAGCGCAGCCTGTGCGCCGCTCCCGTGCCTTAACGGTGCTGACCCTTGCTGACCGCTGATCACCGGCTTTGGCCGGTGCTTAAGGCACGGATAAGGCACGCCCCGGCCGTGAATGACCTCGACGTCGCGCAGCTTCGTGCAGGTGCAGGGGCACGGGCCGCCAGCCCACGAGCGACGCTGCGTATGGACCGCCAAGCGTTGTCTCGTGGCCGGCCTGTGCCGCATCAAGAGCGGCCGGCGCACCGTGATCGCGGGCTGACCGTCCCGCGTCTTTCACGCGTCGTGGCGGACATCAAGCGGGGGCAGCGAGTCCACCACCCTGATCGTCTCCAAGGAGACTGTGACGACGCGTGCCAGCAGATCAACGATGTAGCGCGGATCGCCGACTTCGCGGGACCAGTCGTTGGGGTCGTTGACGATGCCCGACGCCTTGTCGGTCTTCACCCAGTAGCGGTCGATGATCCACTCGATCGCCGACCGGCTGCCGAGCATGTACCGGTACGCCTCTTCTGGGATGCCGCGCAGGGTAATCCGGTCGTTGTAGTGGATCACCGACCGATCGTGTCGTAGCCCAGCGGCCTTCTGCTCCGCGGTCGGCTTGCCGACGGCCATCTTCTTGTCCCGGACAGCGAAGAACGCGTAGTCCGCCTCGCCGCCGGGACCGGGGACGTCGAGGCCCTCCAGCGGGTACGGCTCGACGGTCTCGTAGCCCAGGTGCAGCTCGGCCAACTGCTTACCCGCGTCGACGAAGGCGCGGAAGTCCATAGCGAACGGGATGCGGGGCAGCATCTTCTTCAGATCCGCGGCGTAGGTCTCCCGGTACTCCGGCGAGTGCAGCAGCCCGTACACATAGTTGAAGATGTCGTCCTTGCTCAGCGACTCGTCTGGGTACGCCGCCGAGAACGCGGCCAGTGCCTCATCGGTGATGTTGTCGATCCGCCGGTAGCCGTCGACCACCTCCCCCTGGTGGACGTCGAACATCCCCGACTCGTCGACCTTCTCGTACCGCCACCGCGCGAAGAACTTGCCGCCACTACCTGCGCCTGTGACATGAAGGTTCGGTAGGCAGTCGAGACTGAGTACCGAGAAGGGGACATCCGAGCCCGCCCCAACCTGGTAAATGCCGAGATTGCTCGCCTGTGGAGCAGGGAAAAGCTCGTACAGGCGGTAGACCATGTCGTTCAATGCACGACTGAAGTAGACCGCTTGCTTGGTGAATGGGCGATACACACTGGTCACGACTCGGTCCTCTTCGAAGCGGCGCTCCCGCCGCCGGTCGAGGTCCGCCAGAAGACTGCGGTTCCAGCTGATCAGCTTGTCGTCGCGGGTCGCATTGGACGAGGACCGCCCAGCGGCCCTGTCAGCCTCGTAGGTGCTGACAAGGCGCCGCATGTTTGCTTCGACCACGTGTGGCCCGAACGAGTAGCACCAGGGATCCCGGTTCGTCTTGAGGCCGCCCGACTGGACGGCGAACACGTCCTCCACGGGCAGAAAGCGGTCGAAGTCGTCGGTTCGCTGATGCACCCAGTCGCCGTGCTCGTTGGCGATGATGACGACCGGGGTCAGGCTGCCGATGCTGCCGACTTCTGCAACCGTGGCAAGCTTCTCCTCGCGGGTGAGATAGTCGCCGACGTCGGTGTAATGCACGCTGGCCGGCCCAGTCGCTGCCGGCTCCTTGACCAGAATCGTGATGGCCACGGTGGCCCGGCTGCCGCTGCCGAAGACCTTGCCGCCCTCGCGCCGAGAATCCTCACCCGAGGTGCGCTGGTTGCCACGCAGGTTGAAGACGTGAATCGCGGAGAACTCTTCGGCGAGCGTCTTGCGCATGCCGTCAGCGGTGTTCGAGTCCAGAAACCCGCCGTTGGTCACGAACGCCACGATGCCGCGGTCCTGAATCCGCAGCGTGGCCCACTTGATGGCCCGGATGTACGAGTCGTACAGCGAGTTCTTGTTAGTCGCCGTCGACCGAGCGGCGTAGGTGTCCCGAATCGCGGCGTCCAGGGTCGGGTACTTCTCGTTCGCGTTGTCGTCGTTGGCGGAATCCTGCCCAGATGAATAGGGCGGATTGCCGATGATGACCTGGATCGGCAACTGCTTCTGCCGTTCCAGCCGCTCGTTGTTCTCCGGCATGACGTCGATGTCCTGCTGGTCGCCGTCTTCCCACGACTGGAAGCTGTCGGTGAGCACCAGGCCGGGAAACGGCTGCGGCGTCCCCTCGAGATCCTCGAACGTCGTCTCGATATTGGCCGCGGCGATGTAGTAGGCCAGCAGCAGAATCTCGTTGGCGTGCAGCTCGTTGGCGTACTTCCGCGCCAGATCGTGCGGCTCGATCAGCCCGCTCTGCAGCAGCCGCACCAGGAAAGTCCCGGTGCCGGTAAACGGGTCGAGCACGTGCACGCCCTCATCGGTAAGCCCCTGGCCGAACTCGGCGCGCAGCACCTCGTCGGCCGAGCGGAGGATGAAGTCGACGATCTCCACCGGCGTGTAGACGATGCCGAGCTTCGCCACCGTCTTCGGGAACGCGGTTGCGAAGAACTTGTCGTAGAGCTCGACGAGCACCCGCTGCTTGCCGGCCGCGTTGTCCACCCCGGCCACCCGCTTGCGCACGGTGTCGTAGAAGCCCTCGAGCGTCTCGTTCTCCACGCCGACAGCGTGCGCATCGAGCACCGCCAGCATGTTCTCCATCGTCCGAGCCACCGGGTTGCCGGCCAGGAAGCTGGAGTGGGCGAACAGCGCCTCGAACACCGGCCGGGTGATCAGGTGCTGGGCCAGCATGTCGATCGCGGCGTCATCGGTGATCGAGTCGTTCAGATTCCCGCGCAGGCCGGCGACGAAGTGCTCGAACTCGTCGGCCGCCGGTCCGGGCTTGGCGAGCAGGCCCTTGATCCGGGTGACGTGCGCGGCGGCGATGTCGGCGATGTCCTTCGCCCAGGTCTCCCAGTACCGGCGCTCGCCGACCTTGGCCACGATCCGCGCGTACATCGCGTCCCGGAATTCGTCCGCCGGGAACTCCATGAGCAGTTGCTCGGTGGTCTTCCGCGTGGGCTGGTCCGGGTCGGGCACGGTCACGCCGTCGCCGTCCGTCGGGCCGGTGATCGTGACGACCTCGATGGTGTCGGGCTTTCGCTTGTTCAGCTCGATCTGGTTGACCATCGCGTGGAAGCGGTCATCGTGGCTGCGCAGCGCCTGCAGCACCTGCCAGACGACCTTGTAGCGCTCGTTGTCCCGCAGCGCCTCCTCCGGGGCGATGCCGCTGGGCACCACCACCGGCAGCACGATGTAGCCGAGCTCCTTGCCGGGCGCCTTACGCATCACTCGGCCGACGGACTGCACGACGTCCACCTGCGAGCCACGCGGGGTGAGGAAAAGGACGGCGTCCAGCGCCGGCACGTCGACGCCCTCGGACAGGCAACGGGCGTTGGTGAGCACCCGGCACACGCCGTCCTGCGGGGTCTCCTTCAGCCAGGCCAGGTGGGTGTTGCGCTCGTGTACCCCCATCGTGCCGTCGACGTGCGCCGCTTGAATGCGCAGTCGCGGCCGGTCCTCGGGCGCGTCGATCTGCGCCCGGTCGGCGAGGTCGGGGAACGCTGCAGCCGCGGCCTTGGACGCCCTGATGTGCTGGGCGAAAGCCACGGCCGTCCGCATCGGTGTCCGATCGACGACCACACCATCGCCGATGGTCGCCGGTCCGAAGTTCTTTGCCAGTCCGTTCCAGCAGCCGATGAGCTTCGCGGCCTGGTCCAGGGGGATCTCTCCGGCGTTGGCCATCGCCTGCTGGAAGTTCTCCGCGACGTACTTCTCGTCGACCGCCAGCACCAGCACCTTGTAGTCGGTGAGCAGGTCGGCCTCGACCGCCTGCCCAAACCCGAGCTTGTGCAGCTCGGGGCCGAAGACCTCGACGTCGCCCATGTCGGCCAGCACCGCGTCGGCTTCGGTCGCCTTGCGCTTGACCTCGTCGCCGAACACCCGTGGGGTCGCGGTCATGTAGAGCCGCTTGGTCGCCTTGAGGGCGTCGGCGTCGTGCACCCGGACGAACGTCGACTCGTCCCCCTCGGCCAGAGTGACGCCGGTCGTGCGGTGGGCCTCGTCGCAGACGACCAGGTCGAAGCTCGGCAGACCCCGCTCCTGGGCCTGGATCACCACGTCGATCGACTGGTAGGTGGAGAAGACCACCCGCATGCGTCCGGGAGCCTGCTCGCCCTTCTCGAAGCGAGTCAGCAAGGTCTGCGGATCGGTCGAGGCGGGCTCGGTCAGGTCGATCGGGAGCTGGTCGGCGTCGTCGGACGGCGTGCGCCGTCCGACCCGGACGTCGGAGCAGACTGCGTACGGCGCGATGTCCACCTCGGCGTTGGCCATCCACTCCCGCAGGCTCTGGCTCAGCAGCTGGATGCTCGGCACGAGAAACAGCACGGTGCCGCCCGCGCCCACCAGGTCCTCAGCGATCCGCAGGCTGGTGAAGGTCTTCCCGGTGCCGCAGGCCATCACCAGCTGGCCCCGGTCGTGCTCGGCGAGCCCGGCTCGAACGTCGTCCAGCGCCTTCTGCTGGTGCGGGCGCAGCGCCTTCTTGCCCGTCGGGACGACGACCTCCGGCGTCGTCCAGGAGAACTGGTCCCAGTCGATGGCGGCGTCGGCGAGATACCCGATGTCGACGCGCTGAGCGACGCCCCCGGCGAGCGTCTCCTCGGCGTTGGCCGACCAGCCGGCCGCGGTGTCGAACACGATCCGCCTGGTGAACTGGGCGGAGGCGGAGGCGGAGACGAACGAGTCGATGTCGGCCTTGGCGACCGTGCGACCCGGTGCGTAAAACTTGCACTGGATCGCGGTGAGCCCGCCGTCGTCGGCGTTCGCAGCGACCAGGTCGATGCCGGTGTCCGGCCGGCCGGCGCGCTCGGGCCAGTCCGACCACAGCCAGACGTCGGAAAACCGCGACTTCCACTCGGGGTCGGAGGTCAGGTAGGCCCTAATCAGTCGCTCGAACTTGCTGCCCTTGTCCCGCTCGTCCAGCGCTTCGCTGCGCAGCCGGTCCAGGACAGCGTGGATCGTCCCCGTCACGCTTCGTATCTTGCCCGACAGAACCCGCAGACAGGGTTGCCCGTCCGGACGAGTCCTCCCGGCGTAGCGCGCGAGATCGACAGAGCCCTCGTCCGCCGCCGTTGCCCCACGGTCGACGACCACCTCCCCAGCCCCGTCACGCGTCAGGCACCCGAGGCTCCGCAACTCGTGGTGACGGGTTCCCTAACGTGCCTACTGCATTGGACGGCGCACTCGACGACGGTCCACGACCGCGAGTTGATTAGACGGGCTGCCGGCTGGAACTCGGGACCCCGACACCGCGAGGCCGGCCTGACGTTCACCGACGTCCGCCGAAGTGCGAAAAGGACTGATGAGCGCTGGGTTACCGCTTTGCCGGACGATGGCGAACGAGCGCGAATCAAAATCAATTGAAGACAACTGCAACCACGATCGAATGAGCCAATTAATCGACCACATCGTCGTCGATGGTTGCGAGTAAGCCATCGCCGTCGACCCTCAGATAGTGCAACTGCTCCTCGCTGAGAGGCTGCACTAGCGGGAGGGCGGACTCCAGCATCTCGGGCAGACGAAACTTCGCACCCGTCCTACCCTGAGCGCGAGACTCCTTTAGATCGCAGATAATCTCGCGCCCACTGCTCATGGGAATAGCGACCGAAACAGCAGTGGCATTGTTTTCAAGCGGCTCCGTGAGCTCAAGCAATAGCGTGTCGCCGGAAGCCCTCGCCGGCTCGGCCGGACGAAACGCCAATGCAGCCCCAGACGATGCGATGAACCGCATCTCCGAGAACGTCAGATCCCGATCGTTCAAACGATCGAGTAGCACTCTGATGCCCAATCCGCCACTGTTACGGGCTTGGCCTATAGCGTTGAGTTGACCCGTGTCCGCGACAAATCCGACTCGGAAGTCATGCGCCTGGAGTCCCAGATATCCCTCGCGGGCATACCACCGCAACTCATCGGTGCCCAGGAAAGGGTTTCCGTCATCCGTGACGGCGAAGCCGCGCCCCCGGAGTCGCGGAAGCGCCTGCTGTACAAGGCTCTGAAATCGCTGCGACTCGGGTGGCACTGAGAGTCGAACGAGTTCGGAGAGATCGAGCCGCGCAGCGACTCGACTCCAGAACCCATCGTCCCCGACCTCGCCGAGATCAAGCAGAAACTGCAGGCTGTCAACGGTCAGCGGCCCACCCACCCCTGTCGCCCCAGGGAAGGAAAACTCGGACCCGCCACCGCCGATCCAGACCGCCTGTAGTAGGCGGGTGATTGCAGTAGCTTCTCCAAGACGGACAAGATTTTCGATGCTCTGAACAGCAGCCTGCGTTGAGTCCACATCGGATGACTGGGCACCCTCATAGCCCAGTTCCACCGTACGACTGGCGGTACGGGCTCGATCTTCATCGAGCAAGCCTCGGCCGCCTCGAACGACAGCCTGCGAGAAGAGTCGACCAACCACAGAAGCGTGTTGCCCAGAGCGCAGTTCAGTCAAAGAACCAGGCGTGGCCACCATGGCATCTCGACTTGTCGCAGCCTCATTTAGCAGTTCTTCCAGCGGGCCATCGCCATCATCCGTATCCGTCGACACCAGCTCGGCGAGAGGGAGCAGTAGCGGCGCGTCAGAAGCCAGCCAACCCAGATCGTCTATCAGGGAGATTTCTCGACTATCCGTCCGAATGAACACCTGACGAGAACCACTTGACGACCCTGTCCACCGCAGGACCAGATCTGGGGCAAAGCTATGATTGAAGTATTGCGTCTTCTCGATCGTCAGACTTTCGTCGGTCTCCCGAAGATAATTTACTACCGCCGTCTTGATGGCTTCAACGTTCTGTTCGGGATTTTCCGAGTCGAGATTTGCCAAAGTGGACTGCAGGCCGTTCTCCATTAAACGTCCTCCTCCTCAGTCTCTCGCTGCAAGATCCACCCGCGGTGCTTCTTCGACACGACAAGCTCTTCTTGCTTATCCGAGAGGACGATTAACCAAAGTTTGTCTGCAACTTGCTTGACCACGTCGGTGTCGATCAGCGCCCTAGCCTCGTCCTCACCCTCGAGGTCGAACACTCTCTTGCGGTTCTTGGGTTTCAATAGGCCGTCAACGACAGCCTTCTCCGTGAGCTGATCCGACCAGTTGTCGGCTCGAAAGGGAGACCACGTGATGTACATGTAGTGGTCGGCCAGTCGGGGATGATCACGACTGAGGACGTAGCATTGCGCTACAAACTTATCGTAATGTGTTCCTTGATCACGGGCGTTGTCGTACATTTTTGACTCCGCCACGAACAACTGATTATCGAAGGTGTCGCCTCGCATGATGCCGCCGAGGTCGAATGAAAACGGTTGGCCACCGTAGGGCCACTCGAAGGACAGGCGACCCACAGCCACCCTGTCCGCATTTGTCCAGGACTTGGCGACCCGTGTGGTGGCGTCGAGCCATCGCCTAGCCCGACGGGTGCCGTCCTCTCCCTTACGATGGTTGTCCTCCCCGACGGTCACGGGCGAATCTAAGCAGCCGCCGCTGACCTGCCAGCCAGCCACCCGGTCGGCTCGGTTCCGTCAAGATCACGGCTGCCGTCGGCGCCTGCGCGAATCCGCGCCTGCGCGCCGCCTGTGCGACGTGCCAGTGTCTGTTGAGCCAGTCGGCCGACAGCGTCCTGTCCTATGTCGGGCCGGCTGGCAATGGGGACAGCGTTACCCAAGAGCACGGGTTCTGGCCTCGGGCATGACCTGCCTTGCATCCGCGGATCGACATCTCCCGAGCGCCGCCACCCCCAGGACCGCTATGCGACCGTCAGCCAGTAGCTCATCGCGAGCCCGTCCGCTCTACACGCGCCCAGCGCGAACCGCCTCAAGGTCACGGACCGACACACGTCTTGCATCTGCGGTAATAGGCCCCGCTCCGTCACCGATGGCGGAGTGCTCGCGGGCGTCACCGGCGAGGCTCGACGTCTTGCTGCCCGTCGCGATCCTGAGTGGCTTTCGCAATGAGTGCCCGCCGGTGACGTCTGTCGGGGTTCGGGTGGTTGACGCCTGATAGGAGCCTCGGGCCGCGGCAGCCCGCAGATGCATGCGCTCCGCCCGTACACCGGCTTTCGCGAGCTCCTCGAACGCTGGAAGGAGTCGCGTGCTCGCCGGAATCGACACCCACAAGGACACCCTCGCGGTGGCCGTCATCGACCTCGCCGGCCGCTCGGTGCTCGTCACCGAGCTGGCCAACACCGAGGCCGGCTTCGACGCCCTCGAGGAACTGGTCAAGGAGCACTCGGTGGCCCGGGTCGGCATCGAGGGTTCGGGCAACTACGGCCGCGGCGCCGCCATTCGACTGGTGCTCGTCGGCGGACTGGAGGTCGTCGAGGTGCCGCCGAGCCTGACCGCTCGGGAACGCTCGGGCCGGCCCGGTGCCGGCAAGACCGACCCCGGCGACGCGGTCGCCATCGCCCGGCTCACCGCCCGCGAGACCGGCCTGCCCCCGGTCCGCCTGGCCGTCGGGCAAGCCGCTGACCTGCGAGCGCTGGCCGACTACCGCGCCCAGCTGGTCGCCGAGCGCACCGCGCTGGCCAGCCGCACCCACGCCGAGCTGCACGGCCTGCTGCCCGGCTACCAGGACCGGGTGCCGCGACTGACCGCGCCGACGTTCATCGCCGCCGCCACCGATCTGCTCGCCGGCGACACCAGCGTCCGCGCGACCCTGACCCGCCGCCGGTTGGTCCGGCTGGCAGAGCTGACTGCAGAAATCCAGGAGGTCCACGGCCTCATCACCGACGCGGTCCAGCAGGTGAAGACCGGGCTGACCGACCTCTACGGCCTGGGCCCGGTCAGCGCCGCGACGATCCTCGGCGAGGTCGCCGACATCCGCCGCTACCGCTCCCGGCACGCCTTCGCCGCCGCCAACGGCACCGCCCCGATCCCGGCCTCCTCCGGACGAACCAGCCGGCATCGGCTCAACCGCTCCGGTAACCGACAGCTCAACCGGGTGCTCTACACCATGGCGATCACCCAAATCCGCGCCGACACCGAAGGACGCGCCTACTACCTGCGCAAGCGCGCCGAAGGCAAGACCGGCCGCGAAGCCCTGCGCTGCCTGAAACGACGCCTCTCCGACGTCGTCTACCGAACCCTGCACGAAGACCTGGCGACTACCGCCCCGCCGGTGATGACCGGCTGAGGACGGTGAGTGCGGCAGCGACAAAACGGACGCGTCTCTACGGCCGAAGCCAGCTGCGCGACAGGCTCCCAGTCCCAGACCTGCTCTTCGCTGCGGTCAGTCCACCGCACCCACCGCCGACTCGGACGCTACGCCCGAGCCGCCTTGACACATAGGAGCTCATTTCGGCCAGTCGCCCGTCCCGGCGCTCAGCCGGGCAAGCAACAGGCGGACAGCTCATGTAGCTGACAAGGCGCTGGCGTCCGCGGTAGGTCGCGGTGCGGAGTTCGTGAGGGGTGGCCTCGTGCGTGCTGCCCAGGGATCGGCGTGGCTGAGGGATGCCGTCGACGCGAGCGACGGGGGCTCCATCCCGGAGTTCCGCGGGACCTGGCTACTGGAGAAGTGCGGCAGCCGTAGTGGAGTCCGCCTTTCTACGGTCCGCGGCCGTGATGACGCTGCACAAGTTGACGGCCGGGGACGGCTACACCTACCTCACCCGGCAGGTCGCAGCGTTCGACGCGACGGAGCGGGGTCACACGGGCCTGGGTGATTACTACTCCCAGCGCGGGGAGTCCCCTGGAAGGTGGGCCGGCAACGGCCTGGCCGGGTTCAGCGGCGTGAGCGCCGGTCAGCCCGTCGCCGAAGACCAGATGAAGTTGCTCTTCGGGGAGGGGCGGCATCCCGACGCGCTGCGGCTCGAGAGGGAGGCCCTGGCCCGGGGACAGGCGCCGCAGGAGGCGCGGGCGGCAGCAGCCTTAGGGCGGGCCTTCTACCTCTTCACTCCTCAAGCCGACGGCTTCCGAGCCCGCTGTTCAGAGGAGTTCGCCGCGTTCAATACTGCCCGCGGGCAGCCGCCCACAGCGCCGGTCCCGGACGGCGACCGAGCGAGGATCCGCAGCGACCTAGCCCGGGTCATGTTCGCCGAGGCCTACGGCCGCGCGCCACGCGATGCCCGCGAGCTGTCGGGGTTCCTCGCTCGGGTGTCGCGGCCGGCAACGACAGCGGTGGCTGGCTACGACCTCACCTTCTCCCCCGTCAAGTCGGTGTCGGCGTTGTGGGCTCTGGCGCCGCGGGAGGTGGCCGAGCAGGTCGAGGCCGCCCACGCCGCCGCGGTCGCCGACGCCCTGTCCTGGCTGGAAGCCAACGCGTCTTTCACCCGGCTGGGGACGGACGGGGTGCGGCAGGTGGAGACCACCGGGTTGATCGCCGCGGTGTTCACTCACCGCGACTCCCGCGCCGGCGATCCCGATCTGCACAGCCATGTGGCGGTGAGCAACAAGGTGCAGACCCGCGACGGGCACTGGCGGGCTCTGGACGGGCGGGTGCTGCACAAGGCCGCCGTCGCCGCCTCCGAGCGCTACGACACCCGGCTAGAGGCCCACCTCGTCACCCGCTTGAGGCTCCGGTTCGCCGACCGTCCTGGCGCCACCCCGGGACGGCGGACGGTGCGCGAGATCGTCGGCATGGAGGCCGCCCTCCTGACGGCGTGGTCGTCGCGGCGTCGGGACATCGACGCCCGCCGCGCGGTGCTGGCCGGCGACTTCCAGCGCGACCACGGCCGGCCGCCGACGGCGGTGGAGGCGATCGCACTGGCGCAGCAGGCCACGCTGGAGACACGCGGCCCCAAGCACGAGCCGCGCTCGCTCACCGAGCAGCGGGCCGCCTGGCGGCGAGAGGCCGCCGCCGTCCTCGGCGGGCCCGACCGCATCACCCGGATGCTCGGTCGCGTACTGGGCGCGCGAGGGTCCCCGCGCCCGGGGGTTACCGGGGCTTGGGTCCGGTCGGCCGCCGTCCGGGTGCTGAGCACCGTCTCGGAGGCGCGGGCCACCTGGCAGGTCTGGCACGTGCGCGCCGAGGCCGAGCGATTGGTGCGCGGCGCCGCACTGGCACCGGACGACGTTGACGTCGCGGTCACCCGGGTCACCGAGGGGGCGCTCTCCCTCGCTCTGTCTGTTCCGCTTGGTGAGTCGGAGCCGGTGGTCGAGCCGCCGGAGCTGCGCCGCTCGGACGGGGCCAGCGTCTACACCGTCGCCGGTGCCCGGCTCTACACCAGCAAGGCCGTGCTGGACGCCGAGGCACTACTCATGGGAGCCGCCGGCCGCAGCGACGGACGACGCGCCGATCCGGCCACCGTGGAGCTCGCGCTGCTGGAAGCCGCCGCCAATGGCGCCGATCTCAATCCCGGCCAGGCGCAGCTGGTGCGCGAGCTGGCCGGTAGCGGCGCCCGGGTGCAGTTGGCCCTCGCCCCGGCCGGCGCGGGCAAAACGACCGCGCTGGCGACCCTGGCCCGCGCCTGGACCGCCGGCGGCGGGAAGGTGCTCGGCCTGGCGCCGTCGGCCGTGGCCACCGCCGGGCTGCGCGACTCCTTGAAGGCTCCGTGCGACACGCTGGCCAAGCTCATCTGGTGCCTCGACGCCGAGCAGGCACCCGACTGGATGGCCGGCATCGGCCCGTCCACGCTTGTGGTCGTCGATGAGGCCGGCATGGCCGGCACTCGGGAGCTGGCCCGCGCGGTCGAGTACGTCTTGGGGCGAGGCGGGTCGGTGCGGCTGGCCGGCGATCATCAGCAGTTGACCTCGGTTGCCGCTGGCGGCGTGCTGGCCGAGATCGCCGCCACCCACGGCGCTGTCACCCTCACCCAGTTGGTGCGCTTCACCGACGCGGCCGAGGCCGCGGCCACCGTCGCCGTCCGGGACGGCGACACCCTCGGGCTGGGCTTCTACCTCGACTCCGGCCGGGTGCACGTCGGGGACCTGGCCGCCTGCGCCGAGCAGGCCTACGCCGCCTGGGCGGCCGACTCCGCCCGCGGCATGGACGCACTGCTGCTGGCCGCCACGCGGGACCTGGTCACACAGCTGAACCAGCGGGCGCAGGCCGACCGGCTGGCAGGCGCTGCCTCCTCCCCGGGCGCAGAGGTCGAGCTGGCCGACGGCACCCGCGCCGGCACCGGGGACCCGGTCATCACCCGCGCCAACAACCGGCGGCTACCGATCACCGCCACCGAGTGGGTGAAGAACGGTGACCGCTTCACCGTCCAGGGCGTCGGCCGGGACGGCGCACTCGACGTCGTCCACACCGGCACCGGACGGCGGATCACCCTGCCGGCGGGCTACGTCGCCGAGCACGTGCAGCTCGGCTACGCGACCACGGTGCACGGCGCCCAGGGCGTCACCGCCGACGTCTGCCACACCGTGCTCACCGGCGGCGAGTCGCGACAGCTGCTCTACGTCGCGCTCTCCCGCGGGCGCGTCGCCAACCACCTGTACGTGGCCACCGTCGGCGATGGCGATCCGCACAGCATCGTCACCCCCGCCGCCGTGTCACCGCCCACCGCCACTGACCTGCTGGCCGGCATGCTGGCCCGTGACGGCGCCCAGACGTCCGCGGCCGGCGCCCGCCGGGCGCTGGCCGACCCGGCCGAGCAGCTGCACGCCGCCGCCCTCCGGTACGCCGACGCGCTACGGGTCGCCGCTGACCACCGCCTGGATGCCACGACTGCAGAAGAACTGGAGAACGCGGCTGAGCGGATGCACGCCGGGCTGACCTGTGCGTCGGCGTGGCCGGCGCTGCGCGGACACCTGGCGCTGCTCGCGCTCACCGGCGCCGACCCTGTCGCCGTCCTGAGGACGACGGTCGAGGCGCGGGAACTGAATACGGCGAACGACCCCGCTGCCGTCCTCGACCAACGGCTGCCCGAGTTCGGCCCCGCCGGCCCGCTGCCGTGGCTGCCCGGCATCCCGGCGGCCCTGGCCGACGATTCGCGGTGGGGGCCCTACCTGACCGCCCGCGCCGACCACGTCACCGCCTGCGGGGCACGGGTCGCCTCCGCCGCGACCGAGATGACCGCGGCCACTGCGCCGGTCTGGGCCCAGCGCCTGCTGGGCCTCGACCACGAGGGACTGCGGGCCGACCTCGCCGTCTGGCGCGCAGCACTCGCCGTTCCCGACAGCGACCGGCGCCCCACCGGACCTTCCCGGCGGCCAGCTGCGGAACGCCGATCCCAGACGCGACTGGACGAGGCGGTGACCGCCGCCGCTCCCGCCCGGGACAGCTCGGTGTGGGCGGCGCTCGCCGACAGCATCGAACCCCGCATCCGACGCGACGAGCACTGGCCGGTCCTCGCCGACCGGCTGGCCGCCGCGGACCGCGCCGGTCTCGATGCCGCCGGCATGCTCGCCGCCGTCGCCGCACAGCGTCCCCTGCCCGACGACCTACCCGCCGCGGCCCTGTGGTGGCGGCTGGCCCCCCACGTCGCCCCGGCCACCGTTCCCGCGGCGCCGGGCGCGACCAGACCGCGCCCGGACTGGTGCCCCACCCTGGTGGGCCGGCTGCCCGATGAGCAGGCCCGGCGTGTACTGGCCGACCCCGCGTGGCCCGCGCTGGTCGCCGCCGTCACTACCGGCCTCCGCACCGGCTGGTCCCCCGCCGACCTGCTCACCGCCGCATTCGCCGGGCTGCCACCCGCGGTGACCGGCGACGCGGCCGGACTGGCCGAGGCGCTGGTCTTCCGGATTGCCGCCCTCACCGACCCAGCCCCCGTGCATCACCCGGAACCCCTGCCCGCCGATCTGCAGCCACCCGACGACGCGCACCTGCTGCCGCCCGTGCCCGCCCCCACGACCGCCACCGACCCGGCGGACGTGCCGCGCGGCGACGAGGACGCGCCGTTCGACCCCGACTACGACACCCCTCCCCCGGCGGCGCCGCCGCGGTACCTCACGCCGGACCCGTTCACCCTCACCAGCGCGCTCGATGCCGCCGACGACGCGGACTACCTGCTCGAGCAGCACTTCTGGGCCACCGCCGTCGTCGGCCGCGACCGGCTCATCGAGCTCAACACCCAGGCCGCCGCCTTCTTCACCGACCACTACTCCGACGCCTGGGCACCGGGCTACCTGCACGACCGGCTGGGCACCGACCTCACCGCCGATCCTCGCTTCACCCCCGGCTACGCCCCCGCCGGCTGGACCACGCTCGTGGATTCACTGCGTGGCCTCGGCGCCACCGACACCGAACTGGTCGCCGCCGGCCTCGCCCAGCACGCCCGCACCGGAACACTGATCGACCGGTTCCGCGACCGGCTCACCTTCCCGATCCATGACGCCGACGGCGCCATCGTCGGCTTCATCGCCCGCCGCAACCCCACCGCAGCCGACGACGGACGCGCCGGACCCAAATACCTCAACACCCCGGGCACCGACCTCTACCGCAAGGGCGAGCACCTGTTCGGGCTCCACGAGACCCGAGTCGCGCTCACCGGCGGAGCCACCTCAGCCCTCGTCGAGGGACCACTGGACGCGATCGCCCTCACCCTGGCCGGTGCCGGACACACGGTCGGCGTCGCCACCCTCGGTACCGCGCTCACCGACCGACAAGCCGACCTCCTCGGCCACTACATCCGCGACGACGGTCCCGGCATCCTCGTGGCCACCGACAACGACCCGGCCGGTCAACAGGCCGCCGAGCGCATCTACTGGCAGCTCACCAGCCGCGGCGACGACCCGCGCCGCCTTGCCCTACCCGAAGGGCTCGATCCCGCCGACCTCGTTCACCGTGACGGCGCCACAGGGCTGCGGAGAGCCATCGGCTCCTCACGCAGCCTCGCCGACATCCTGCTCGACGCGCGCCTCACCCCGGCCTCGCGCGACTGCAGCACGTCGGAACTGCAGGCGACGGTGCGTCACTTGGCCGCCATTATCGTCGCTCTGCCACCCAGTCGGTGGCTGGCACGCATCGACAGGGTCACCGAGGCCCTCGGCCTGCCGCCCGGCAGCGTCCACAGGGCTGTGGTCGACGCCGACCCACACACCTCGGCGCCTCGTAGGAGCACGGCCGGACCTCAACGGACGTCCCGCTCGACGCCCCGAAGCGAAGACTCCATACAGACGGCCCATGCGCGACAGGCGGCGCAGGGCAGCCCGCCCGACCTGCATCTCCTCCGGTAATGGTTCGTCATCCGAGACATCCACTGACGCCGAGATGAGGGCGATGTGTGACCCGACTGACCACACCGTCAGTGATCATGTGAGTACGTAAGACACGGGCACGGGCGAGATAGTGTGCGGCGGTGAGTGGCGGGCGAGGACCTGGCGGACGTGCCGGGGAGGCAGGCGTCCTCAAACAGGATCACCGCTGCGCCACCGCCTTCCTCGATGAGAGCGGTGCGATCCCAAAGGATCAGATCTTCGGGGTCGGGCT
This sequence comes from Blastococcus sp. TF02A-26, assembly GCF_003319125.1. Classification (GTDB taxonomy): domain Bacteria; phylum Actinomycetota; class Actinomycetes; order Mycobacteriales; family Geodermatophilaceae; genus Trujillonella. The sequence goes on from NZ_QOHG01000016.1 coordinate 114,115, forward strand.
CCTCAAGGCTCCCGAGCCGTCGCGCCTGTTACGAGCTCTCCAGAAGGAGCGCGACCGCTACCACTGGTACAAGGAGTTCAAGTTCTCGGACGTGACCGTGAAGGTCCTTCCGATGATGAAGTCGATCGTGGACGTCGCGTTACAACCCGGCTTGACGGAGTTCTGGTGCTTCATCGCCGACAGGCACGAAGCCGACCCCATCGAACGTTTCGGTTCGGCATGGGGCGCCTACGGGAAGCTGGCGGAGCAACTGGTCACAGGGGCGATCCACCCCGACGGCGAGTTGGTGTCGATCCTGGCCGACAACTACTCGACACCCGACACGATCCTGTTCGAGGAGGAACTGAAGCGAAGCGTGAACCGCCGCCTCGCCCGGCTGGCCGTAACATCTGTGTGCCGACTCGACTCCAAGGCGGCCGACGGCTTACAGATGGCCGACATCCTCACGTCGGCCGTGGCGTTCGAGTTCCGCGCCGCTCTCGGCTTTGCCTCGCCGACCTCCCCTAAGGGTCAGTTGGCCGCCCACGTCCGACAGCGCCTAGGAGCAACGAGCTGCCTCAGCGGCTGGCGGAATGCCGCTCACAGTGTCGCGCTCTACGAGCACGGCTCTTGGACGCCTCCACCCCCACGGAGGAAAGTCTCGCGGCGCGGCGTTGCCCCACGGCAACCCGGCGCTATATAGTGCCGTCATCGGGTGTGGGCCCCTGGCCTAACAGCCCGTGACTTACGGAGACCGGCTCAGTCGTCTGACTGAGCCGGTCTCTTGTCGTTTGAGCCCTTGGCGTCCTTGGAGGCTAGCTCGTCGTCCGGCCGCACCGCGAGCAGTGCTCCAGCGCCTCCTCGGGGTCAAGCCAGTGAGGGTGACCCGCTCGTCCCGATTGCGGCGTTCGGTCACGCCGTTGCCAACTCCTGCACAGCGTCCAGGGGCCACGGGAGACCGTCAGCCTCGTCGCCAACCGCCTGAGACCGCCGCCACTCCGCCTCGGTGCAGACCCACACCACGGGGAAGTCCCGCCCCTGCATCGGGGCGCCCAGCGCACGCAACTCGATGGTGCCTCCGCCCGCTGTCGTCGCCTTCAGGACGTCGCCGCGCTCGATTGCCATAACCCCACGGTCCGCCCTGCCACAGGATCTGTGAAGAAAAATCCTCCGACGACGCGCTTACGGCAGATCGGTATGGCAGACTGTCGGCGACGGCCAGCGACCTTCCGGAAGGGGCATCGGCGTGGAGCCACAGAGCCCGGAATTCAAGCCCCCGTACATGTCCTTCCAGACTTTCTGGAAGTTCACCGAGGAGCTAGCGAACAAGCCGCTGCCGCCGCGCATCGACCGTTCGTTGATGAGCGGCAAGTCGGGCACGGATCAGGCAAACCTGACGAGCGCACTGGTGAGCTTCGGACTCATGGAGCCCGATGGCACCGTAACTAGTCGCCTCCAGCAGTTCGCGAGCGGCGACCAGGACGACCGGAAGAAGATGCTCGCCGAGATGGTGGAGGAGTTCTACCCCCGGCAGTTGGCCGTCTCGGCGGCCAACGCCACCAGCAATGCTCTGCATGACAGCTTCCGTGACTCCTTCGGCCTCTCATCGCCCGAGACTCGTCGGAAGTGCGAGACCTTCTTCCTGCACGCGCTGCGTCTTGCCGACCTTCCGTTCAGTCATCACTTCCCGCAGATCCGATCTGGCTCTGGGGGACCCGGGGTACCGAAGAAGCGCCCCGCTCGCAAAAAGCCGGCCGCGGCGACAGCGTCGCCGCCTATCCGGGAGACGTTCCAGGAGCCTGATGACGACCCCGCCGAACGCGATGGGTCAGGCGTCTACAAGCAGGCGGTGACCCTTCGAACCGGCGGCACGATGACGCTCTCTGTCAGCGTCAACCCGCTGACGCTGCGCGGTGCAGACCGGGACTTCTTCTACCAGATCGTGGACGCCCTCGCGGACTACGCCGAGGGCTCCGAGGACCCCCAGCCATGAGCTGGGTGGACGGCATCGCCATGACGAAGGAGATGGTCATGAGGAGGGCCTGAGCCCCCGCCGCCAGCGCCTTTAGAGAGGAGCGGCGGGGGCCAAGCGGTGGCCCGGCTGGGGTGCGGTCAACACCCTGGCCGGGTCATCGGCACGGGCCGGGGCATGGTTGCCAGGAGCGCCCCTTGAAAGGTCTCCCCGCGGGTCCGATCCCACCCGTCCGGTCCGCCGGTGATCCTAGTCCGTCAGTGGCTTGTAGGTCAGCCGCCGTCTACCCGTCTGGGCGATAAGGCTGTGCATCCGCGGGGTCGGATGCGAGGTTGCGCTCGATCGCGCCGAGGTGGTTCATCAGCGCGGAGTGGTCGTCAAGCAACGTGCGAGTCGAGAGCCGGAGCGCGATCCCTCTGTGCGCACGTCCCGTGCGGGGATCGGCTATCGGGACGGTGGGATCTGTCGCGGCGAGTGGAGCAGCCGGATCCCGCTGCTGTCGCGGTCGACGGCGGTGGCACGACTAAGCCTCGATCCACCGACGGACCTGGGCGCGCCCGGTGAGGTCCGGCGGAGTGGCCGCGGTGGTGCCGGGGCGTGAGGAAGTCGCCGGTCTGCCCGGCTTTCCACGGAGTCCTCGGTCGTCGGGG
>NZ_QOHG01000017.1 GCF_003319125.1 Blastococcus sp. TF02A-26
CACATACGGCGACAGGCGAGACATCGGCACACGCCTCCGAGCACGACGAATCACGGAGGCTCGGCGCTTCCCCCTGCCGAGACGCGGCTCAACTTACGACGCTGTACTTCCGAGCGCGACCACTAGCCCCGGTACGACGGTGGCCCAGGACCCGATCGGGTCCTGGGCCACCGTCGTCTCCGGATCAGCGGGCGAGCGCGGGCTCCGGCTCGTCGGCCTGCTCGGCCTCGGCGCGCATCCGCTCCTCGCCGTTCTCGGTCTTCAGCGCGACCTCACGGATCAGCAGGATCGCCGCCACGGAGACCACCGCGACCACCGCGGACACCAGGAAGATCCGGCCGGTCGCGTCGCCGTAGGAGACCGTGATCAGCTCGCGGATCGCCGGCGGCGCCACGGAGAGGTCGGCCAGGCCGACGTCCCCGGAGCCCGAAGGGGCCGCCCCCGCCGGCAGCCCGGCGCTGATCAGCGAGCCGACCCGGGAGCTGAGCACCGCACCCAGGACCGAGACGCCGATCGTGCCGCCGAGGCTGCGGAAGAAGGCCACCGCCGAGCTGGCCGCGCCGAGGTCCTGCGCGGCGACGGTGTTCTGCACCGCCAGGACCAGGTTCTGCATCGTCATGCCGATCCCGGTGCCGAGCACGAACAGGAAGATCCCGAGCAGCGGCATGGGGGTCGCGTGGTCGATCGTGGCCAGCAGCCCGAAGCCGACGACGACGGCGAACGAGCCACCCACGAGGAAGCGCTTCCAGCGGCCGGTCCGGGTGATGAGGATGCCGGAGACGGTCGAGGAGATGAGCATGCCGGCGACCATCGGGATGGTCAGCAGGCCGGCCGCCGTCGGCGAGTAGCCGCGCGAGATCTGCAGGTACTGGCCGAGGAAGACCGACGACCCGAACATCGCCACACCGATCGCGACGCTGGCGATGATCGCCAGGGTGGTGGTGCGGTCACGGAACAGCCGCAGCGGCACGATCGGCTCGGCGGCCCGCATCTCGGTCACGATGAACGCCACGACCGCGAGCAGCCCACCGGTCAGGAACAGCGCCGTCTCGGCCGAGGCCCAGGCGAAGGTGTCGCCGGCCAGGGTGACCCAGATGAGCAGCGCCGAGACGCCCGCGGTCAGGAAGGCCGCGCCCATGTAGTCGATCCGCACGTCGCGCTTGGTCACCGGCAGGTGCAGGGTCCGCTGGAGCAGGACGAGCGCCACGGCCGCGAAGGGCACGCCGACGTAGAAGCACCAGCGCCAGCCCAGCCAGCTGGTGTCGACCAGCAGTCCGCCCAGCAGCGGGCCACCGACGGTGGCCACGGCCATGACGCTGCCGAGCAGGCCGGAGTACCGGCCGCGCTCGCGCGGGCTGATCATCGCGGCCATGGCGATCTGCACCAGCGCCTGCAGGCCACCGAGGCCCAGGCCCTGGAGGACGCGCCAGGCGATCAGCGTCTCCACCGACTGGGAGAGGCCGGCCAGCATCGAGCCGACGATGAAGATCACGATCGAGAGCTGGATCAGCAGCTTCTTGCTGAAGAGGTCGGCGAGCTTGCCCCAGATGGGCGTGGAGGCGGTCGAGGCCAGCAGGGTGGCCGTGACCACCCAGGTGTACTGGCTCTGCGAACCGCGCAGGTCGGTGATGATCGTGGGCAGGGCGTTGGACACGACGGTCGAGGACAGGAACGCCACGAACATCGCGAGCAACATCCCCGAGAGGGCCTCGAGGATCTGGCGGTGACTCATCCGGCCCTGCTGTTCCACGGGTGCCGGTGCGTCGACGGTGCTGGTCACGGTTCTCCTGGGTGATTCGGGGAGGGGCACGGCCGCGGCGGTCACGAGGCGGCCCGGGAGGTCACGAGGCGGCCCGCGTCGGTCGCGGTGGCGTGCTCGAGGTCGACGAGGAGGCGCTCCACCAGCTCGGAGAGGCGCACGGCGTCGTCCTCGTCCCAGCCGGCGAGCGCGGAGGCCGCCCAGTCATCGCGCAGGGCGCGGGTGGTGGCCAGCGCGGCGGTGCCGGCGTCGGTGAGCCGCAGCAGGCTCGCGCGGCCGTCCCGGGGGTCGGGACGGCGCTCGACGTAACCGGCCCGCTCGAGGACGGCCACCTGCCGGCTGGCGACCGAGACGTCGACGCCGAGCGCTCCGGCCAGGGCGCTGCAGCGCTGCTCCCCGCCCTGCTCGAGCGGGACGAGGATCGCCCAGCCGTAGGAGGGCAGATCGCCGTAGAGGGAGCCGGCGGCGTGCACCGAGAGGTGGCGGCCGGCGCGGACCAGCTGGGCGAGACCGCTGGTCAGCCGGAGACGGGTGTCGGGCGTGGTGGGCATGGATCCCTCGATGTCAGGTACTTGCTGACAGCAACCATATATCCACTTGGTTGGCGTCTGCAACGACTGACACGCGTGACGTGCACCATGCCCCTCCGACGAGGGACCTCAGGGCGCTGCGGTCCCCCGGGCCTGCGCCTCACCCAGCCGGTTGAACCGGCCCAGCAGCTCACCGAGCCGGGCGACGTCCTCCACCGGCCAGTGCGACAGGTCGTCCTCCCAGCGGGCCCGGCGGGCCTCCCGGATCCGGGCGAGCCGCGCCGCACCCTCGGGCGAGGGGGTCAGCACCTGCGCACGCCCGTCGGAGGGGTCGGCCTCACGGCTGACGAGCCCCAGCTCGACCAGCGAGGACACCTGGCGGCTCACCGTGCTCTTGTCCAGCCCGAGCCGGACGACCAGGTCGGTCGCCCGCAGCGGCCCGGCGTCGGCCAGCAGTGCCAGCAGCCCGTAGGCCGCGCCGTCGAGCTCCGGGTGCAGCTCCCGGGCCAGCCGGGTGCTCATCGCCCGCGACCGGCGCAGCAGCAACCCGATCTCCCGCTCGACGGCGACGTAGGCCTCGTGGGTGTCGCCCGGGCGGTCCGTGCTCGTCGGGTCCCCGGCGCTCACCGCGACTCCCGCGGGCGCCACACCACGAGCGCCGAGGTGGCCGGCCGCATCGGCACCAGGGCGCCGCCGTAGCCGGGATCGCCCCCGTACCCGGCGCGCGCCGCGGACTCGGCGGCCATCCGGCGGTTCTCGGACACCTCGAGCTCCTCGATGAGCTCGCGCACGCGGTGCTGCAGCGCCTCGACCTGCGACTCCAGCTCGATGATCCGCTTGATCCCGGCGAGGTTGACGCCGTCCTCCTGCGAGAGGCGCTGCACCTCCCGCAGGAGCGCGACGTCGCGCGGGCTGTACCGGCGGCCGCCGCCGGCGGTCCGGCCGGGCCGGACCAGGCCGAGGCGGTCGTACTGGCGCAGGGTCTGCGCGTGCATGCCCGCCAGCTCGGCGGCCACGGAGATCACGAAGACCGGCGCGTCCTCGGCGACCGCCCGGGCCGCGTCCGCACGACCGCCGTCGGTCGGGGCCGTCATCGCGCGCCCCCACCGGAGACGGCCGCGGTGATCCGCGGCCGCGGGTCACCGAGCTCGGCCTCGAGGGTCTTGATCGCCTGCTCGGCCACGGCCGAGACCCGCTTGGGGACGGCGACCTCGACGGTGACCAGCAGGTCGCCGGCGCGCCCCTTGCCCGGCACGCCGCGACCGCGCACCCGCAGGGTCTGGCCGCTCGCGGTCCCGGCCGGGACCCGCAGGGAGACGTTGCCGTCGAGCGTGGGCACCGTCAGCGTCGTGCCGAGGGTGGCCTCGCCGAAGGTGATCGGGACGCTCAGCGTGAGGTCGTTGCCGTTGCGGCCGAACAGCTCGTGCTCGGCGACGTGGACGACGACGAACAGGTCGCCGGCCGGTCCGCCGCGCCGTCCGGGGGCCCCCTTGCCGGCCAGCCGGATGCGCTGGCCGTCCTTGACGCCGGCCGGGATGCGCACCGTGATGGTCCGCGTCTGGGTGGTCACGCCGCTGCCGGTGCAGGTCGGGCAGGGGTCGTCGACGACCTGACCGCTGCCGCGGCAGTTGCGGCACGGCTCGGAGAAGGCGAACGCGCCCTGACTGCGGCTGGTCACCCCCGCGCCCTGGCACACCGGGCAGGTGTGCGGCGAGGTGCCGGGCTTCGCCCCGCTGCCGGCGCAGGTCGGGCAGGTGCCCGGGCTCTGCATCCGCAGCGGCACGGTCACCCCGAGGACGGCCTCCTCGAAGGAGAGCGTCGCCTCGGTCTCGACGTCCTGGCCGCGGGCCGGACCGGACGCGGCCTGGCTGCGCGCGCGAGCGCTGCCGGGCGCCGCCCCGCCGCCGCCGAAGAGCCCCCCGAGCAGGTCCCCGAGGCCGCCGGCACCACCGGCGCCCCCGGCCCGCGCGCCGCCCGCGGCGCCGAACAGGTCACCGAGGTCGAACGGCTGACCGGCACCGGCGTTGTTCGGGAAGCCGCCGGGGAAGCCGGCCCGGGCGCCCGCGCCGCCGGACCCGAACAGCCGCCGGGCCTCGTCGTACTCGGCCCGCCGCTTGGGGTCCGACAGCACGTCATAGGCCTCGGAGACGTCCTTGAAGCGGGCCTCGGCGTCGGCGTTGCCCGGGTTCTTGTCCGGGTGCAGGTCGCGGGCGAGCTGGCGGTAGGCCTTCTTGATCGCGGCCGCGTCGGCGTCCTGGGCGACGCCCAGCGCGGCGTAGTAGTCCTTCTCGATGAAGTCCCGGGTGCTCATCGGGCGCCTCCTCTCGTGCTCAGTCGGACGCCGGGGAGCCGTCGGCCGGCTCCTCCGCGGCCGGGGCGCTCGCGGCCGGGGTCTCGGGCTCGGTCACCGCGACCATGGCGGTGCGCAGCACGCGGTCACCGCGGCGGAAGCCCTGCCGGAGGATCGTGCTGGCCGTCGGCACGGTCACGTCGGCGGACGTGTCGTGCATGACCGCCTCGTGCAGCGCCGGGTCGAACTCGTCGCCGCTCGCGCCGAACGCCTCGACCCCGAGGCCGTCGAGCACCCCGAGCACCCGGTCGGCCACGACCTTGAAGGCACCGGTCAGGTCGCCGTGGTCCCGGGCGCGCTCGATGTCGTCGACGATCGGGAAGAGCCCGGCGGCGAACCGCTCGGCGGCCTGGTCGGCGACCAGCGCGCGGTCGCGGTCGACGCGGCGCCGGTAGTTGGCGTACTCGGCGGTGACCCGCTGGAGGTCCTCGGTCCGCTCGGCCAGCTGGCGGGCGAGGTCGCCGTCCGCCGGGCTGCCGCTGTCCGGCTCCGCCGCGGGCTGGGCGGGCGTCACCGTCTCGTTCTCGCTCATCTGCTCCCCTGCTGCAGGACTGGTGGGCGGGCCCGGCGGGGAGCCGGCCGGCTGTGCGCCGGCCGGCTCCCGCACCGTGCCGCTGGTGGGGTCGATCCGCCGCTTGTCACGGATCACGACCCGCGGCTGCTCGTCCCCCGTCGTCATCGGCGGGTGTCGTCCTCGTCGACGATCTCGGCGTCGACGACGTCGTCGTCACCGGCCGGAGCGCCGGCGGGACCGCCGGCCTCCGGGCCGGCCCCGCCCGCGGCACCCGCCGCGCCCGCCTCGGCCTGCTGCGCGTAGAGCGCGCCGCCGACCTCCTGCGAGATGCGGGCCACCTTCTCCTGCGACGCCTTGATGGCCGCCATGTCGGAGCCGCCGAGGGCCGAGCGCAGCTCGGTCAGCGCCTCGCCGAGCTCCTCCTTCTTGTCGGCCGGGATCTTCTCACCGTTCTCGGCCAGGAACTTCTCGGTCTGGTACTGCAGCGACTCCGCCAGGTTGCGGGTCTCGGCCTCGTCGCGGCGGCGCTTGTCGTCCTCGGCGTGGGCCTCGGCGTCGCGCATCATCCGCTCGATGTCCTCCTTGGGGAGGGCCGAGCCACCCGTGATCGTCATCGACTGCTCCTTGCCCGTGCCCAGGTCCTTGGCGGACACGTGCACGATGCCGTTCGCGTCGATGTCGAAGGCCACCTCGATCTGCGGGACGCCGCGCGGCGCCGGGGGCAGACCGGTCAGCTCGAACATGCCGAGCTTCTTGTTGTACATGGCCATCTCGCGCTCGCCCTGGAACACCTGGATCTGCACCGACGGCTGGTTGTCGTCGGCCGTCGTGAAGATCTCCGAGCGCTTGGTCGGGATCGTGGTGTTCCGCTCGATGAGCTTCGTCATGATCCCGCCCTTGGTCTCGATGCCGAGGGACAGCGGGGTGACGTCGAGCAGCAGGACGTCCTTGACCTCGCCCTTGAGGACGCCGGCCTGCAGGGCCGCACCGATCGCGACGACCTCGTCCGGGTTGACGCCCTTGTTGGGCTCCTTGCCGCCGGTCAGCTCCTTGACGAGCTCGGAGACGGCGGGCATGCGGGTCGAGCCACCCACGAGGACGACGTGGTCGATCTGGCCGACGGAGATGCCGGCGTCGCGCACGGCCTGGTTGAACGGCGCGCGGCAGCGGTCGAGCAGGTCCTGCGTGAGCCGCTGGAACTCCGCGCGGGTGATCGTGACGTCCAGGTGCAGCGGACCGTCGGCCCCGGCGGTGATGTAGGGCAGGTTCACGTTGGTCGACTGCGCGCCGGACAGCTCGATCTTCGCCTTCTCGGCGGCCTCGCGGAGCCGCTGCATGGCGAGCTTGTCCTTGGACAGGTCGATGCCGTTCTGGGCGTTGAACGTCTGCACCAGGTGCTTGACGACGCGCTCGTCCCAGTCGTCACCACCGAGCAGGTTGTCGCCCGCGGTGGCCTTGACCTCGATGACGCCCTCGCCGATCTCCAGCAGCGAGACGTCGAAGGTGCCACCACCGAGGTCGAAGACGAGGATCGTCTGCTCGCTCTCGCCCTTGTCCAGCCCGTAGGCCAGCGCGGCGGCGGTCGGCTCGTTGACGATGCGCAGGACGTTGAGGCCCGCGATCTCCCCGGCCTCCTTGGTGGCCTGGCGCTGCGCGTCCTCGAAGTAGGCGGGGACGGTGATGACGGCGTCGGTCACCGGCTCGCCCAGGTAGGTCTCGGCGTCCCGCTTGAGCTTCTGCAGGATGCGGGCGCTGATCTCCTGCGGCGTGTACTGCTTGCCGTCGATCTCGCTGGTCTTCCAGTCGGTGCCCATGTGCCGCTTGACGCTGCGGATGGTGCGGTCGACGTTGGTGACCGCCTGGTTCTTGGCCGACTGCCCGACGAGGACCTCGCCGTTCTTGGCGAAGGCGACGACCGAGGGCGTCGTGCGCGAGCCCTCGGAGTTGGCGATGACCGTCGGCTCGCCGCCCTCCAGGACGGTGACGACGGAGTTCGTGGTGCCGAGGTCGATTCCGACCGCTCGAGCCATGGAGTGGCCTCTCTTCCGTAGTGCGAGGGGTGCTGCGTGGTCACGGGGGCCGCCGAGGGACGCCGTCGACCATCTTGCGTCGGGTCCGCTCAACTTTCCTGCCCACCCTAACGGCACGCCGCGCCACGGTGTTCCCGGGTGCCGCACGTGGCGTGGACCACGCAGCGCCGTGCTCCACGCCCCTGCCGCGGCACTGCCGCGCTACGGGGGCGGGTGCCGCGCTGTGGGACGGCGATCGCGCCCGTACGGCGGCACCCGGCTCGTCCACCGCCGCGCGTGCTGTCCACAGCTCCGCCACCGCCGCCCGCCCTCCGGCGCGGATGCCGAGGCTGATGCCGTGCACCCACTCCTGCGCGCGGCCGCCGACCGTCGGCTCGGGATCTTCACGACGGTCGACGCACGACGGGCCGGCTACGGCTCCGACGAGATCCGCCACCTCCTCCGGTCCGGCACATGGCGTCGCCTGCGCCGCGGCGTCCACGTGTCCACCGAGGACCTGGACCGCGCCGTGGCCAGAGGTCGAGGGCACTGGCTCGAGGCGCTGGCGGTACAGGTCGCCCTCGGCCGGCCCCAGGCCGCGCTGAGCCACCTCACGGCCTGCCGGCTCTGGGGTCTGCCGATCCCCCGGGACGCCGATCCGATCATCCGGCTCACCGACCCGACGCACACGCGGACCGGACGCGGCTACCGCGTCACCTGCGGGCCGCTGGACGACGACGAGATCCGCACCGGTGGACCGCTGCGCGTGACCAGTCCCGCCCGGACGTTGGTCGACTGCGCACGGGAGGGCCCGCTCCAGGACGCCGTCATCGCGATGGACCGCGCCCTGCTGATCAAGCGACTGACGGTGGCGGAGCTGGCGACCGCCGCCGCCCGGGCCGCGCGCTGGGCAGGGGGGCCCCGGGCGCTGCGTGCGGTCTCTCTCGCCGACGGTCGGGCCGAGTCGCCGCTCGAGACGCGCGGCCGCCTGCGGATCCTCGGCGCCGCACTGCCGCCGTTCGACCTCCAGCGGGAGATCTGGGTCGACGGCCGGATGGTCGCCGTCGCCGACCTCTGGTTCGACGACGCCGCCGTGATGGTCGAGTTCGACGGCGAGGTGGAGTACACCGACCCGTGGCGCGACCCCGGTCGCGTCCTGTGGGACGAGAAGCGCCGGGAGGACACGGTGCGCGCTCTCGACGTCGGCGTCGTCCGCGTCGTGTCGGCGGACCTCGGCGGCGGATGGCCCGCCCTCGAAGCACGCCTGCGCCACCTCACGAGCGGACCCGGACCGGCGCGGAGGCGGTTCACCACCGTCCCGCGCACCGAGGGGAGGGTCCGCGCCGGCTGACAGGACCGGCAGTGCCGCGGTGCGGGAACGGCTGCCGCCCTGCGACGCGGCGGTCACCCCTCCACCGCGGCACCCGGGAGGACGACGGGGAGGCACGGCCGGGAAGCGAGGGTCCGCGGACGTCACGGGCGGGCGGCGGTTCTGGTTACCGGCGAGTAGCCTGAGGCCGCGCCGCTATCGTGCGCAGGCGTGCGGGCAGCAGCGCCCGTGGCGGTCCGCCGCCGGCCTCCCACGGCCGGCGCGCGACGGCGTCGGCTCCCGCCCTCGCCCGCGGACCGGAGATCGTCCGACGCCGACGGGCGTCCGGGAGGGAAGCACATCCATGACGGGTCCGCTGCAGGTCGTCCTCGGGACGATCAGCGTCCTGTTCCTGATCGTCGCATCCGTGCTCGCCTACCGGGCGGTCCGCGCGATGATCCGCATCATCAAGATCGGCCAGCCCGACAGCAGCCGCAACGGCCCGGTCGGCCCGCGCCTCAAGACGCTCGCGGTCGAGTCGCTCGGCCACACCCGGATGCTCAAGTGGTCGGCCATCGGCGCCGCCCACTGGTTCGTCTTCCTCGGCTTCTACGGCCTGTTCCTCACCCTGGTCGAGGCGTTCGGCGAGGTCTGGAACCCGGAGTTCCACCTGCCGCTCATCGGTGAGTGGAGCCTGTGGAACCTCTTCGCCGACATCATCGGCACCGGCACGATCCTCGGGATCATCTACCTGATCTACCGGCGCCAGCGGGACCACCCGCGCCGGCAGGGCCGCACGAGCCGCTTCGCCGGGTCGAACGAGGGCCGCGGCTACTTCGTCGAGGCCGTCGTCCTCACCGTCGGCGTCTGCATCCTGCTGATCCGCGCGCTCAAGGTCTCCTCCCACCTGACCGACGCCCCCGGCTGGTCGCACCCGGTCTCCGGCGCCCTGGCGAACGTGCTGCCCGACAGCCCGACCCTGCTCTCGGTCGTCGCCTTCATCAAGATCGTCGTCTCGCTGACCTGGCTCGTGGTCATCAGCCGCATCCTCAACATGGGCGTGGCCTGGCACCGGTTCAGCGCCTTCTTCAACATCTACTTCAAGCGGAACGACGACGGCACCGTCGCCCTCGGCCCGCTGCAGCCGATGACCTCGAACGGCAAGCCGATCGACTTCGAGGACCCCGGCGAGGACGACGTCTTCGGTCGCGGCAAGATCGAGGACTTCACCTGGAAGGGCATGCTCGACTTCACCACCTGCACGGAGTGCGGTCGGTGCCAGAGCCAGTGCCCGGCGTGGAACACCGGCAAGCCCCTGTCGCCGAAGATGGTGATCATGGACCTGCGGGACCACCTCTACGCGAAGGCCCCGTACCTGCTGGGTGAGAAGACCGCCGCCGAGACCGCGCCGGACTACGACATCCTCAAGCCCAGCGACGAGCAGGTCTGGGCGTCGGGGTACGCCCGCATCGAGGGCACCAACGACGCCCAGGCGCACCGCCCGCTGGTCGGCACCCTCGAGGAGGGCGGGGTCATCGACCCCGACGTCCTGTGGAGCTGCACCAACTGCGGCGCCTGCGTCGAGCAGTGCCCGGTGGACATCGAGCACATCGACCACATCGACGACATGCGGCGCTACCAGGTGCTCATCGAGTCCAGCTTCCCGTCCGAGGCCGGCGTGATGATGCGCAACCTCGAGAACCGCGGGAACCCGTGGGGCGTCAGCCCGAGCACCCGCGGCGAGTGGATCAAGGAGATGGACTTCGAGATCGAGGTCGCCGACGGTCCGCTCGACGAGGACGTCGAGTACCTGTTCTGGGTCGGCTGCGCCGGCGCCATCGACGACCGCGCGAAGAAGACCACCAAGGCCGTCGCCGAGCTGCTGCACACCGCGGGCGTGCGGTTCGCCGTCCTCGGCGAGGGCGAGACCTGCTCGGGCGACCCGGCCCGCCGCATGGGCAACGAGTTCCTGTTCCAGATGCTGGCGCAGGAGAACGTCGCCACCCTCGACGGCGTCTTCGAGGGCCGCGTGCCCGGCATGCGCAAGGTCGTCACGACCTGCCCGCACTGCTTCAACTCGCTGGGCAAGGAGTACCCGCAGGTCGAGGGCCACTACGAGGTCGTGCACCACACGCAGCTGCTCAGCCAGCTGCTCGAGGACGGCCGGCTCACCCCGGTCACCCCGGTGGACCGCAAGATCACGTACCACGACCCGTGCTTCCTGGGCCGGCACAACAAGGTCTACACGCCGCCGCGCGAGATCCTCGACTCCGTCCAGGGCCTCTCCACCCAGGAGATGCACCGCTGCAAGGACCGCGGCTTCTGCTGCGGCGCCGGCGGCGCGCGCATGTGGATGGAGGAGAAGATCGGCAAGCGGATCAACGTGGAGCGCACCGAGGAGGCCCTCGGCCTCGACCCGGACGTCATCTCCACCGCCTGCCCGTTCTGCATCACGATGCTCTCGGACGCCCTCACGTCCAAGAAGCAGAACGGCGAGGCCGCCGAGCACGTCGAGGTCCTCGACGTCAGCCAGATCCTGCTCCGCTCGATGGCGCCGGTCGGCACCCCGGGCACGGAGATGGGGGCCGACGTCGGCACCAAGGACGACGACGTGGCCGGGACCGGCTCCGCGGCCACGCAGCACGACTGAGCACCACCCGCACCACCCCACGACGGCGCGTGTCCCCCTCAGGGGGCACGCGCCGTCGCGCGTCTGCGGATAGAACTGGCCGGTGCTCCTCCAGCTGCGGGTGACGGTCCCCCCGGACCGCACCGACGCCGTCCGCGACCTCTTCACCGCGTGCACGGGGACCGCCCACCTCGCCGTCCTCCCCGGTGCCGCGGTGAGCCCGCCCGGCGACCTCGTCCTCGCCGACGTCGCGCGCGAGTCCGCCGACGGGCTGATCCGCGCGCTGCGCGAGCTGCACGTCGACCGGGACGGCGCCATCGCCATGGAGACCGTGGACGCCGCGGTCTCGGCCGCCGCCGAGCGGGCGGAGGAGGCGGCCCCCGGCGACGGCGCCGACGCCGTGGTCTGGGAGCACGTGGTGCGCGCGACCGCCGCGGACTCGGCGCTGTCGGTCTCCTACCTGGCGTTCCTCACCATCGCGACGCTCCTCGCGGCCGCGGCGATCGTGAACGACTCGGCGATCCTCGTGATCGGGGCGATGGTGCTGGGGCCGGAGTTCGGGCCGCTGGCCGGGCTGGCGGTGGCCGCCGTCGACCGGCGGCGCTCCGTCGCCCGCACCGCGGCGCGGGCGATCGTCGTCGGCTTCGCCGTCGCCATCGCCGTCACCGCCCTGGTGTGCCTCGCCGGGCGCGGCCTGGGCTGGTTCGGCGTGGAGCTGCTCGGGTCCGAGCGCCCGCAGACGGGGTTCATCACCCGGCCCGACCGGTGGTCCTTCGTGGTCGCCGTCCTGGCCGGGGTGGCCGGCGTGCTGTCGCTGACCTCGGCGAAGAGCGGAGCGCTGGTCGGCGTCTTCATCTCGGTGACCACCGTGCCCGCCGCCGCGGACATCGCCCTGTCCCTGGCGCTCGGTGGTGCGGACGAGCTGGCCCGCGCCGCGCTGCAGCTCGGGATCAACCTCGCGGGGATCCTGCTCGCGGCGACGGCGACGCTGGCGGTGCAGCGGGCCGTCTGGCACCGCATGCCGCGGGTGGTGCCGCGGGTCGACGCCGTGCGGACGGCGACTCCTTAGCCCGGCGAAGGACCCGGTGGCGACCCCGCGCGTCCGCCGGAGGACCATCGACCGGTGACCCGCAGCGCCGACCGCACCACCCCCGCCCTCCCCGCGACGGCGGAACGGACCGGGGGCGGACGGCGGGGGCTGCTGCTCGTGGGCGTGGCCATCGTGCTCACCGGGCTGAACCTGCGCACGGCGGTCAACAGCGTCGGCCCGGTGCTGGAGGAGCTCGAGCGCGGCCTCGGCATCTCCAGCAGCGCGGCCGGGCTGATCACGACCATGCCGGTGCTGTGCTTCGCGGCCATCGGCTTCGCCGGTCCGCCGCTGGCCGCGCGCTACCGCGACGGCCACGTCCTCGCCGGCGCCCTGCTGGCCATGGCCGCCGGCCTGGTGGTCCGGGCGGTGGCCGGGTCCTTCGCCCTGTTCCTCGTCGGCACCGTTCTGGCGATGGTCGGCGGAGCCCTGGGCAACGTGCTGCTGCCGAGCCTGGTCAAGCGCCACTTCCCCACCCGGACCGGGCTGCTCGTGGGCGCCTACAGCGCCGCGATGGCCTCCGGTGGCGCCGTCGCGTCGCTGGCCGCCGCCCCGATCGCCGAGGCCGGTGGGGAGGACGGCTGGCGGTGGGCGCTCGGCGTCTGGGCGGTGCTGGCCGTGGTCGCCGCGCTGCCGTGGCTGGCGGTGCCGGCCCGGCCCGGCGCCTCCCGGGGCACGCACGTCGCCGTGCGGATGCGCTCCCTGGCCCGCAGCCCGCTCGCGATCGCGCTGGCGGTCTTCTTCGGGCTGCAGGCCACGCAGGCCTACGTCGTCGTCGGTTGGTCGGCGCAGTACCTGCGGGACTCGGGGCTCAGCGCGGCCACCGCGGGCCTGCTGCTCGCCCTGAACACCGCGGTGGTGATCCCGATCAACGCCGTCGTCCCCGCGCTGACCGTGCGACCGCACCTCCAGCGGCCGATGCTGCTGGGCTTCATGGCCTGCTACGTCGCCGGCTGGGTGGGCCTGTGGGTCGCGCCGACCGCGGCGCCGTGGCTGTGGATGTCCCTGCTGGCGGTCGGGCTGGGCACCTTCGCCATGGTCCTGACCCTCATCGGGCTGCGTGCCCGCACCCCGGAGACCACGGCCGCGCTGTCCACGGTCACCCAGGGCTGGGGCTACGTGCTCGCCGGCGTCGGGCCGCTGCTGGTCGGCGTCCTGCGCGGGAGCACGGGTGGCTACACGGGGATGTTCGTCATCGTCCTGGCCGGCGTCGCCGGGCTGACCGCCACCGGCTGGCTGGTCACGCGGCAGCGCTACGTCGACGACGAGGTCCCCGGCTGGGCACCGCGCCGGGAGGACGACGTGGTGGGGACGGCGAGCGGAGAGCCGCCCGTCGTCGTCAGGGAGCCGGTCGTCAGGGAGCCGGGCGGCGGGTCTCCGCGCGGGTGAAGTTCCGGAAGGACCGGGACGGCGTCGGTCCGCGCTGGTCCTGGTAGCGGGAGCCGTACACCGCCGAGCCGTACGGGTGCTCCGCGGCGCTGGTGAGCCGGAACAGGCAGAGCTGGCCGATCTTCATGCCGGGCCACAGCGTGATCGGCAGGTTCGCCACGTTGGACAGCTCCAGCGTGATGTGCCCCGAGAAGCCGGGGTCGACGAAACCGGCCGTGGAGTGCGTGAGCAGACCGAGCCGGCCCAGCGAGCTCTTGCCCTCCAGCCGGGCGGCGAGGTCGTCGGGGATGGAGACGACCTCCAGCGTCGAGCCGAGCACGAACTCGCCGGGGTGCAGCACGAAGGGCTCGTCGCCCTCCGGCTCGACCAGCGTGGTCAGGTCGTCCTGCTGCTGCGCGGGGTCGATGTGGGTGTACCGGGCGTTGTTGAACACCCGGAAGAACCGGTCCAGCCGGACGTCGATGCTCGACGGCTGGACCAGGCCGGGGTCGTGGGGCTCGATGCCCAGACGCCCCTCGGCGATCGCGGCCGTGATGTCGCGGTCGGACAGCAGCATGGCCGGAGTCTAGGGACACGCCGCGGTCACCCCTTCGGACTGATCCGGCGCCACCTGCCTCAAGACCCGCGCGGACCTGGTCGATCCCGTTCCGCCGGTCCATGCACGGACCGGTCGTCGTCCGGGGGAGCGCCCCGGCCCCGTGGGGAGAACATCCGTGCCACACCTGACCAGGCGTGCCCAGGCCGTCGTCCTCGTGACGGCGGCCGTGGCCGGCTACTCCGGCGCCGCCGTGTACTCGGCTCTGGCGGGTCCGGACCTGCCACCGGTGCAGATCGCGAGCGACTTCGGGCCCGGTGACGGGCTCACCCGGTACGTGGTGACCGCGAGCGCCGGGGACGCCACCCCGCTGCTCGGGGCGCTGGAGGTCCTGCCCGGCGTCGCCAGCGCCCAGCGGCTGACCGACGGCAGCGCCCTGGTCGCCACCGACGGCCTCGCCCCCGACGTGCTGCGCGCGGTGACCGGCGTGGCCGACGTCGCCCCCAGCCCGACGCTCCCGGTGTTCGGCACCGTGACCGACCCGTACTGGTCGTCCTACGGCTGGAACCTGGAGAACAGCGGCAGCAACGCCTACCAGCAGAGCGCCGTCGCCGACGCCGACGCCGACGCGACCGCGGGCTGGGAGGCCGGCACGGGCGGTGGCGTCGTGGTGGCCGTCGTCGACACCGGCTACGACTCCGACCACCCGGACCTGGCCGGGGCGCTGTGGACCAACCCCGACGAGCGCTGCGGCGGCGCGGACACCGACGGCAACGGCAAGGCCGGCGACTGCCACGGCTGGAACTTCACGACCAACTCCGCCGACGTCGACAACGGCGTCAACGGCACGCACGGGGCCAGCGTGGCCGGCGCCGTGGGCGCCCGCGCCGGCAACGGCCGGGGGACGGCGGGCATCGCGCCCGAGGTCACGATCATGCCGCTGGTCATCGGCAGCGGCAGCGGCGTCGACGTGATGCTGGGTGCCGAGGCGATCCGCTACGCCGCCGACCACGGCGCGGACGTCGTCAACGCCTCGTGGGGCGGCCAGGTGAGCGGCTACCCGCTCACCGTGCTCCGCTCCGCGGTCGCCTACGCCGCGACGAAGGGCACCATCGTGGTGGCCGCGGCGGGCAACGACTCCGCCGACCGCGACACGTCGCCGGTGTACCCGGCGAGCCTCACCGAGGACACGGTGGTCACCGTCGGCGCGACGACCGCCTCGGACACGGTCAGCGACTTCTCCGCCTACGGCGCGACGTCGGTCGACGTGTTCGCCCCTGGCACGCTGGTCTTCAGCACCTGGAACGACGGCGGCTACCGGCTGACCAGCGGCACCTCGATCGCCGCACCGCAGGTGGCGGGGGCCCTGGCGCTGTACCGGGCGGCCATGCCCGGAGCCACCCCGCAGGAGGTCCGGCAGGCGCTGCTGGACGACGCACAGCGGGTCCCCGCGCTGGCGGGCCGTGCGGTGACCGGGGGCCGGCTGACCCTCGAGGGGCTGGCGGCGGTCGGTACCGGCGCCGTCCGGTACAGCTTCGCGTCGGTGAACGCCCCGGCCGCCGGCCCGGTGACGCCGACGGTGAGCGTGACCGGCACCGCCGCGGCGGGCACCTACGCGGTCACCCTGGGCCTGGGCATGGCCCACGACGGCGAGGTCTGGGCCGTCGCCGACGAGCCGATCACCCTCGCCGGCGCGACCCTGACCACCGGGGACACCGGCATGGTCGGCTTCACCCTGGGCGGCCGCGCCTCGCTCGACGGCCTGGTGCTCTCCCCGCGCCTGGACCTGGGTGAGGGCCGCTACGTGCTCACCGTCCAGCTGTACCGCGACGGGGACCCGCTGGGTCGCACCACCGCCGTGCCGGTGCTGGTGGGCGCTGCGGCGACGACGCCACCGGCCGATCCGGGGACCGGCGGGGGCACCACCCCCGGCACGGGCGGCGGCACCACTCCGGGCTCGGGAGGCAGCGGCTCCGGCGGTGGCACGCCCGGCACCGGTGGCGGCACCACCCCGGGCTCGGGCGGCGGCACCACCCCGGGCACCACGCCGGGCACCACGCCCGGCGGCACCGGCGGCGGCACGCCCGGCACCGGCGGCAGCGGCACCCCGGGTACCGGCGGCGGCACCACCCCGGGCACCACGCCCGGAGACAGCGGAGCCGGCACCACGCCCGGCGACAGCGGGGCCGGCACCACGCCCGGCACCGGTGGGAGCGGCAGCACCCCCGGCAGCACCCCCGGCACCACGCCGGGCAGCGGCGGCTCCGGCACGGGCGGCTCGGGTACGGGCGGCTCGGGTACCGGCGGCGCCGGCTCCGGGGGCACCACGCCCGGCTCCGGGGGCACCGCGCCGGGCGGCGGGGGCACCGCGCCGGGCGGCGGGACCATCACCTATCCCGCGACCGGTCCCTTCCAGGTCACCTCCATCAACCCCACGCAGGTACCCGAGGCGGGCGGCACGACCGTGACCGTCACGGCCCAGGCGCTGCCTGCCGGTGTCCGGGTCCGTGTCGGCGACACGGCCGCGGCGACGGTGGTCAGCTCCTCGACCACCCGGGTGGTCTTCCGGGCGCCGGCCCGTTCGGCCGGCACCTACGACGTCCACCTGTTCGCCCCCGACGGCACCACCCAGGTGCTGACCGGCGCGCTGACGTACGTCGGTGCCGCCGGGACCGGCGGCGGGACCCCCGGGACGGGCGGCGGGACCCCGCCGGGCACCGGCGGGGGCACCACGCCCGCGCCGGGCGGCACGACGCCGGGCACCACGCCGGGTGGCACGCCGCCGGGCGGGTCCACGCCCGGTGGGACCACACCGGATGGCTCGACGCCGGGCACCGGGGCCTCGAGCACGACCGGGCCGAACGGCGAGCGGCTGGTCCGCACGACACGGTTCGGCTCGCTCGACGCCGCGTTCTGGGCGATGGACTGCTCCACGTCCTGCTACGGCCGGGCGCTCTGACGGCACCCGCACCACCGCACCACCGCAGCGCCCGTCCGGGACCCCCGGGCGGGCGCTGCGGCGCTCACGGGAAGCGGCCGAACCGGTTCCGGCCGACCGAGGCACTGCCGATGAGGGAGGCGTTCCGTCCGTACCCGACCATGGAGCCCCCGTGCCGGACACCCTCGCCCCTCCCGGCGCCTCCCGGACCGCGCGCCGCGTCGTCCGTCCCACCGGGGAGGAGCGCACCTTCTCCGCCGACGAGCTGATCGTGTCCAAGACCGACCGGCGCGGGCTCATCACCTACGCCAACGACGTGTTCCTGCGGGTCGGCGCCTACACGCTGGACGAGGTCATCGGGCAGCCGCACAACCTGATCCGCCACCCGGAGATGCCCCGGGCGGTCTTCAAGCTGCTGTGGGACACCCTGGCCGAGGGCCGCGAACTGTTCGCCTACATCGACAACCTGGCCGCCGACGGCGCCTCGTACTGGGTCCTCGCGCACGTGACGCCGTCCTACGACGCCGGCTGCCGCGTCGTCGGCTACCACTCCAACCGTCGCCGCCCGTCACCGCGCGCGGTCGACCGCCTCCGGCCGCTGTACCAGCAGCTCCTCGCCGAGGAGCGCCGGCACACCAGCGCCCGCGCCGCCGTCGAGGCCTCCTCGGCCCTGCTCGCCGAGCTCGTCGCGGCACAGGCGGGGTCGTACGAGGAGTTCATCTGGTCGGTCATCGACGCCGAGGAGCGCTGACGTGGGCATGCGGGCGAACGGACGGCGCGGTGACGCCGAGGAACTGGCCGTCTACCGGGCCTTCGTGGCGCAGCTGACCGCGTCCTGCGCCGCGGCGGCTCGCGGCGACCTGGAGGCGAGGGTCACCCCGGTGCCGGGCTCGGACGCACTGCCGGACCTGGTGGCACTGGGGGCCGAGGTCAACCGCGTGCTCGACGTCGGCGACGCCTTCGTCCGGGAGTCGAGCGCGGCGCTCGCAGCGGCTGCCGAGGGCCGCTACCACCGGAAGGTGCTGCTCACCGGGCTGGCCGGCGCCTACCGGAAGGCGGCGACCGACATCAACACCGCGCGCGAGGCGATGCAGCGGACCAGCGGCCGGGTCGCCGAGGCCCAGGACGCCCGGCTGACCATGGCCGACGGGTTCGAGTCGGTCGTGCTGGCGATGTCCGAGCAGGTCGCCGCCGCGGCCACCGAGCTGAGCGCGACCGCGGCCGGCCTGGCCTCGGCCGGGACGGCGGCCACCACCGAGGTGGAGAACGCGCAGAGCACGATCGCGTCGCTGACCCGGTCCTCCGCCGAGATCGTCGAGATCATCGCGCTGATCGACGCCATCGCGGCCCAGACCCGGCTGCTGGCGCTCAACGCGACGATCGAGGCGGCTCGCGCCGGGGAGGCCGGCAAGGGCTTCGCCGTCGTCGCCTCCGAGGTCAAGGAGCTGGCCGACCAGACCGCACGGGCCACCGAGCGGGTCGCCGGCCAGGTCGAGCAGATCGGCAGGGCGTGCGAGGACGTCGCCTCGGTGATGAGCGGCATCGGCGGCACGGTCGGCGAGATGAACGGGCTGAGCGACGGCATCGCCGAGGCGGTCGACGGCACCCTGTCCGCGGGCCTGGCCGGTACCGAGGGCGCGGGCCTCTCCCGCATGGCCGAGCAGCTGCGCGCGGAGGCGATCTCCTTCCTGGGCGAGATGCGCCGCTGATCGGGCCGGCGCCGGGGCGGTCCGCCCCGGCGCCGGACGGCCGCCGGACGCCGCATGTACGGTTCTGGGGATCGCGGGGACGGCCCACTCCCGGGCCCAGCACCGGTGGACGCGTGTCCCCCTCCGCGCCATCGGCCAGCGGATCGTCGCGGAGCGTGGGAGGTCGTGCGTGCCAGCGGAGGAACCGGCTGCGCCCTCCGGGGCCGACCTCTTCTCCGGCGGCGGTGAGAACGGGCGCCTGATGGCGGCGCTCGACTGGTCCCGGACGCCCATCGGCCCGGTGTCCGCGTGGCCGGCCAGCCTCCGCTTCGCCGTCCGCACCGTGCTCGCCTCGCGCTTCCCGATGATCCTCACCTGGGGCCCCGAGTACACCCAGATCTACAACGACGCCTACGCCCAGCTGATCGGGGCCAAGCACCCGGGCGCCATCGGCGACGACCTGCGGATCACCCTCGCCGAGGGCTGGTCGGCCCTGCAGGGGCCGGTCGAGCACGCCATCGCCACCCGGGAGCCGAGCTGGATCCCCCAGCTCCTCCTCCCGCTCGAGCGCGCCGGCTACCGCGAGGAGGCGTACTTCACCGTCTCCCACGCCCCCGCCTTCGGTGACGACGGCGAGGTGGCCGGCATGCACGCCGTCTGCACCGAGGTGACCCGACAGGTGCTCGCCGAGCGTCGCCAGGAGCTGCTGCGCCGGGTGGCCAGCTCGGGCGGCCGGCTCGACGACGACGCCGCCGTCGTCCGGGCCATGTGCGCGGCGATCGACGAGGAGGCCGTCGACGTCCCGCTCGCCGCGGTCTGGCTCGGCCGGTCCGACGGCGAGGGGTTCGACGGCGAGGGGTTCGACGGCGAGGGGTTCGACGGCGAGGGATTCGACCTGGTGGCCGCCTGCGGGTGCGAGCAGGACCGGCTGCCCGCGACGGTCCCGTCGGCGGCCGCGCTCGAGGACCTCCGGGTCGGCGACCTGGGCGCCCGCGGCGGCCCGCTGGGCGACCCCGTCACCGAGCTCGTCGTGCTGCCGCTCACGGCCGGCACCGGGGGCGGGCACCTCGGGGCGCTCGTCGTCAGGGTCAACCCCAACCGGGCCCTGGACGCGGAGTACCGCTCGTTCCACGAGCTGCTGGCCGGGCAGGTCGCCGGCGCCGTGGTGAACGCCCGGGCCTACGCCGCCGAGCGCTCGCGCGCGGAGTCCCTGGCCGAGCTGGACCGGGCCAAGACGGCGTTCTTCTCCGACGTCAGCCACGAGCTCCGCACCCCGGTGACGCTGCTGCTCGGCCCGCTCGCCGACGTCCTGGCCGACAGCGCGGACCGGCTGCCCGCCGACGTCCGGGACCGGCTCGTGCTCGCCCAGCGCAACGGGCACCGGCTGCGCCGGCTCGTCGACGACCTCCTGGACTTCGCCAGCATCGAGGCCGGGCGCACCGGCGCCGTCCGGGTGGCCACCGACGTCGCCGCGCTCACCGCGGAGCTCGCCGGCGTCCTCCGGGCCGCCGCCGAGCGGGCCGGCCTGCAGCTCACGGTCGACAGCCCGCCCCTGGCGCGGACCGCGTACGTGGACCCGCGCATGTGGGAGAAGATCGTCCTCAACCTGGTCAGCAACGCGGTCAAGTACACGTTCGTCGGCAGCATCGCCGTCGCGCTGCGCGGTGCGGACGACGGGCTGGTCCTGCAGGTGTCCGACACCGGCGTCGGCATCCCCGCAGACGAGCTGCCGCACGTGTTCGAGCGCTTCCACCGCGGCTCGGACAGCCGCGCGCGCAGCCGGGAGGGCACCGGCCTGGGCCTGGCGCTGGTCGCCGAGCTCGTGGCCCTGCACGGCGGCGAGGTCACCGTCGCCAGCGAGCCCGGCGTGGGCAGCACGTTCACCGTGCGGGTGCCCTACGGCCGGCCCGACGCCGACGGCACCGGCGCGTCCGAGGCCTCCGACGCCGCGCGGGCCTCCGCCCTCACCCCGTGGGACGACGACCCCGGCTGGTCCGATGCCCCCGCGGCCGCTCCGGGCGAACCCCGGACCGCGGTGCTCGTCGTCGACGACAACGCCGACATGCGGGCCTACCTGACCCGGCTGCTCTCCCCGCACCACGACGTCCGGACGGCGGGGGACGGCGAGGAGGCGTTGCGGGAGATCGCGCGGTCGCACCCCGACCTCGTGCTGACCGACGTGATGATGCCCGTCCTCGACGGCTTCGAGCTCCTCCGGGCGCTGCGCGGGGACCCCGCCACCCGGGACCTCCCGGTCGTGATGCTGACCGCGCGCGCGGGGCAGGAGGCGGCGGTCGAGGGGCTGGATGCGGGCGCCGACGACTACCTGCCCAAGCCCTTCGAGTCCGCCGAGCTGGTCGCGCGGGTGCGCGCCGTCCTCGACCGCGCGGCCGGCACCCGGTCGGAGCCGGCCGCCGAGGCCCCCGCCCCGCCGGTCGACACGGCGCCGGCGCCCACCGTCGCGCCGCGGCCTCGGGACCCGATGAGCCTGGCCCCCGCGCCGCGCCCGGAGAGCACGCCTCCCCCGCCGGCCGACCGTTCGGAGCGCTGGCGCTTCCCCTCGACCTCGGCGTCCATCCCGGCCCTGCGCCGTCGGCTCCGGGCGCTGTTCGAGAGCGCCGGCCTCGACGAGGACCTCGCCTACGACCTGCTGCTGGCCACCTGCGAGGCGGCGACCAACGCGATCGAGCACGCCCAGGACCCCACCGAGCCGGTGATCGAGGTGGCCGTCGCCGTGGGGGACGACGACGTCGTGGTCACCGTGCGCGACTCCGGGCACTGGCGCGAGCGGGTGCCGAGCATGGACCGCGGCCGGGGATCGATGCTGATGAGCGCCTTCGCGGAGGTGACCGCCACCCCGAGCCCGGAGGGCACGACCGTCGTCATCCGGGCCCGCCGGGCCTGAGCCGGCGGAGCGGGTGTCCTGACCGGACCAGCGGCCGTGTATCCTCCACGGGACTGTTCGTTCGGCTCCCGGCCGAGGCTCCGCGGCTGAGAAACCGCAGGTCAGAGCAGTACGCGGGTGTAGTTCAATGGTAGAACATCAGCTTCCCAAGCTGACAGTGCGAGTTCGATTCTCGTCACCCGCTCTCCTCGCCCGGCCCTCCGGTCAGGCGTTGCCCTCCCGCACGGCGGTCACCGCCCACAGCGGGTCCCCGAACCCGGGCGGGGTCCGCAGCGCGACCGCCGGCTCGGCGAAGCCGCCCGCTCGCCGCACCAGCTCGGCCACCAGGTCTCCGCGGCGCTCCTCCGGCGTGTACAGCCACCCGCGCACCGCCTTGGTGGGGAAGCACCGGTTGGAGAACGTCACCGCCAGGACGCCGCCCGGGCGCAGGACACGGGCCACGTCGGCGAGGACCTCGATCGGCCGGGTGAGGTAGTCGAGCGAGACGCAGCAGACGACGGCGTCCACGTCGGCGTCGGGCAGCGGCACGCGCGGGTCGGCGTTGAGGTCGTGGACGATCCGGTCGGTCGCCGCCCCGTTCGCGGCGAGCTCGGCACCGTTCATGCCGAGGACGACGAGCTCGGCCGGCGGGACGCCGAAGTGCGAGATCCACGACGACATCAGGTCCAGCACCCGCACCGGGCGGGCGGCGTCGCCGTCGATCCCCAGCTCCGCGTACAACGCCCCCACTGCGGCGATCGCTCTCTCGTCGATGTGGGTGACCAGGCGCTCCGGCCGGTAGAAGACCGCGTCGGGGGTCTCGTCGGCCCGGGAGAAGAAGCCGGCGGGGAAGCCTGCGTAGGGGTCCACCGACCGAGTCTGGCCCGGCTCCCGGCCCCGGGCACGGCAGACTCCCCCGGTGCCCCTGCCCTCTCCCGCCGCCGTCGCCGGCACGCTGCGTGCCGCCGGCTGCGTGTTCGCCGAGGACGAGGCCGCGGTCCTGCTCGACGCCACCGACGACCCCGCGGAGCTCGCCGACCTGATCGCCCGCCGGGTGGCCGGGGAGCCGCTGGAGCAGGTCGTCGGCTGGGCGCAGTTCGGCGCGGTGCGGGTGCCGGTCGAGCCGGGGGTGTTCGTGCCCCGGCAGCGCAGTCGGCTGCTCGTCGACCTCGCCCTGGCCGCCGCGCCCTCGCCGCGGGTCGTCGTCGACCTCTGCTGCGGCACCGGCGCCCTGGGTGCCGCCGTCGCCACCGCCGCGGCGGGCCCGCTGGAGCTGCACGCCGCCGACCTCGACCCCGTCGCCGTCCGGTGCGCCGCGCGCACCCTCGCGCCGTTCGGCGGGCAGGTCCACCGCGGCGACCTCTACGCGGCCCTGCCCGCCGGCCTGCGCGGCCGGGTCGACCTGCTGCTGGTCAACGCGCCGTACGTGCCGACCGACGCCATCGCCCTGATGCCGCCGGAGGCCCGGCTGCACGAACCGCGGACCGCCCTCGACGGCGGTCCCGACGGGTTGCACCTGCACCGCCGGGTCGCCGCCGGCGCTCCCGACTGGCTCGCCCCCGGCGGTGCGCTGGTGCTCGAGACCAGCGACGAGCAGGCCGAGGGCACGGCCGCGGCGGTCCGCGCGGCGGGCCTGCGCGTGCAGGCGCACTCGGCCGACGAGCTCGGCGCGACCGCCGTGGTCGGCGTCCGGGGGCGGAGACTGCACAGCGCGACCGAGTGATGACGTTCCGAAACCGCATCGGCCCGAGGAACGCGCAGGTCAGCAGGCCCTAGGTCCCTGTACGGCGCGTCGCGGCGCCGCCACGATGGGGTCATGTCAGACGTGGAGCCACTCCGCCTGGGCCACCTGCGTCCGCGGCGGCAGCCCCCCGCGCTGCTCGTGGACGTCGACGGCAGTCCCACTGCCCACCGCTCCCTCGTCTGGGCGCTGCGCGAGGCCGCCCGGCGCGAGGCGACCGTCATCGCGGCCTGCGTGACCGACGGTGCCGCCGAGCCGTCGCCGGCCGTGGTGGCCTCCGCGCGCGCCCGCGTCGAGGCGCAGCTCCTGCGGGCCATCGCCGAGACCGGCGTGCACGGCCGCGCCCGCACCGCGGTCCTCGAGCGCCCGGTGTTCGACGCGCTCTCCGGTGCCGCCCGTGGCGGGGACCTCGTCCTCGTGACGGGCAGCGGCAAGACGCTCCTGCGCCCCGCCGTGCCGCGCACCCCCGCCCGACGTCTCGCCCGCGGCGCCTGAGCGGCGGCGTCCCCCACCGGCCGTGACGTCGTCCTCCGATCGGGCCGTGCCCCCGCTCGATCGGGAGGGCACCGCCGCGGCGACCCGGCTCGCGGCCGCCCTCCGTGCTGCCGCATCCGTCCGCGGGGCCGCCGACGGCGGGCGGCTCGACGCCACGCTCTCCGAGGTGGTCCGCACCGCGGTCGAGCACGCGGGCGCCACCTTCGGCGCCCTCGGCGTGCTCTCGGCCGACGGGCGCCGGCTGGAGCGCTTCGTCGTGGTCGGCATGGACGACGAGGACGCCGCGCGGATCGGCCGGCTGCCGGACGGCCGCGGGATCCTCGGCCTGCTGGTCGACGACCCGGTACCGCTGCGCCTCGACGACCTCTCCTCGCATCCGGCAGCGGTCGGGCTGCCGCCGGGCCACCCGCCGATGCGGTCGTTCCTCGGGGTGCCCGTGCCCGCCGGCGAGCGGGTGTTCGGGCACCTCTACCTCACCGAGAAGCGGGGCGGCGGTGGGTTCACCGGCGCGGACGAGGAGGTGGTCGAGGCCCTCGCGGCAGCCGCCGGCCTCGCGGTGGAGAACGCCCGCCTCGCCGAGGCCGCCGAACGGCGCCAGGGATGGGCGCAGGCGGCGGCGGCCGTGGTGACCTCGCTGCTGTCGGGAACCGATCCCGACCGGGTGCTGCACGAGGTGGCCGAGCGGGTGACGGAGCTGGCCGACGCCGACCTCTGCGGCGTGCTGGCCCCGCACGAGGGCGACGAGGACACCTTCACCGTCCTCGCCGCCGCAGGGGAGCGGGGCGCCGACGCCGAGGGCGTGCGGATGCCGATGGCCGGCACGCGACTGCGCGCGGCGCACGCCGCGGGCGTGCCGGTGCTGCTCGACGACATCACCGCCGTCGCCGAGAGCCGGCCCTACGCGCCGGTGGTGCGCGAGCTGATGGCGGGGGGTTTCGGCCCCGGGCTCGTCGTGCCGCTGCCGGGGCGACCGGCGCCGGCGACGATCGTGGCGGTCCGGTCGCTGGGCCGCCCGGCGTTCGACGCGGAGACCCTCGAGCTCGCCTCGGCCTTCACCGCCCAGGTCGGTGTGGCGCTCGAGCTGGCGCGCAGCCAGGCACGGGAGCGCGATCTACGGGTGAGCGCCGACCGTGACCGCATCGCCCGGGACCTGCACGACCACGTGGTGCAGCGCATCTACGCGACCGGCCTCGCCCTGGACCGGATCAGCCGCTCGCTGGAGAGCGAGGTCCCGGCGGCCGCGGCCCGCATCGCGGAGCGGGTGGACGAGCTCGACGAGACGATCGCCCGGATCCGGACGGCGATCTTCGAGCTGCACGAGGACTCCGCGGGCTCGTCCGACGTCGTCCGCGCCCGGCTGGCCGAGGTGGTGCGGTCGGTGACCGAGGGTCACGGCCTGCGGGTGGACCTCCGCGTCCGGGACGGCTCGGAGGACCTGCCGCCCGCACTGGTGCACGACGTCGTCGCGGTGGTCCGGGAGCTGCTCACCAACGTGGTGCGGCACGCGGGCGCCACCCGGGTGACCGTCGAGGTGCTGGCCGACGGCGAGGTCGCGGTGGTCGTCACCGACGACGGATGCGGCATGCCGGCCGTCGCGGCGCGCAGCGGGCTGGCCAACCTGGCCGACCGCGCCGAACGTCGCGGTGGGCGGATGGTGGTCACGGCCGGCCCACCCGGGACGGCGGTGCGGTGGGCCGTCCCGCACCCCCCGCCCGGCTGATCAACCGCGGTCGCGCAGCTCGGTGGCCAGGATCGCCGCCTGCGTCCGGCGCTCGAGGCCGAGCTTGGCCAGCAGGTGGCTGGTGTAGTTCTTCACGGTCTTCTCGGCCAGCCCCATGCGCTCGCCGATCTGCCGGTTGGTCAGCCCCTCCCCGATGAGCCCCAGCACCGTGCGTTCCTGCTCGGTGAGGGTGGCCAGGCGGCGGTCCCGCTCCGGGGCCCGGGACCGGGGGACGGCACGTTCCGGCGGGGCGACGCCGAAGTGGGTTCCCCCCGCCGCGACGGCCAGGACCGCCGACACGAGCGCGGCTCCGCGGACCTGCTTGAGGAGGTAGCCCGCGGCACCGGCGGCGACCGCGGCCGCCACCGCCTCCTCGTCGGCGTAACTGGTCAGCACCAGGCAGCGCAGCGCCGGCACCAGCTCGCGCAGCCGCCGGCACACCTCGGCGCCGTCGCCGTCGGGCAGGCGCATGTCCACGACCGTGACGTCGGGCCGCACCGCGGGCACCCGCGCGAGCGCCTCGGCCACGGAGCCGGCCTCGCCGACGACGACGATGGCCGGGTCGTCCTCGAGCACCTCGGCGACGCCCCGGCGGACCACCTCGTGGTCGTCGACGAGGAACACCCGCACCGTGCCCGGCACAGCCACCGCCTCTCTGTGAGCGGCGTCACAGCCGCCTGTCACGGAGAGTAGTACCAGCAGGTGGGGCGCACATCTCGACGACGCGCGCGGCGACCTAGGCGGGGAGCAGCAGCGCGGCGTAGAGCGTGAGGCCGGGACCGAACGCCATCGCCACGACCGGGCCGTCGGCGTCGGCCAGCTCGTCGAGGACCAGCAGGACGGTCGCCGACGAGCAGTTCCCGTGCTCGGCGAGCACCCTGCGTGACGCCGCCATCTGCTCCTCGGCCAGACCCAGCTCGTCGCGGACGACGTCGAGGATGCGCGGACCGCCGGGGTGCACCGCCCAGCCGGCGACGTCCTCGACCCGCAGGCCGGCGTCCGACAGCAGCTCGTCGACCACGCCGCCCACGTGCCGGGAGAGGACGTCGGGCACCCGCGGCGACAGCCCCATGCGGAAGCCGAGGTCGGTCACGTCCCAGGTCATGTGGTCGGCGGTGGAGCTGTCGGTCCGGGCCACGACCCCGGCCAGCCGCCGCCCGCGGCCGGCGCCGGGCTCGACCACCACGGCCGCGGCGGCGTCGGAGAACAGCGCGTGCGCCACGACCTGCTCGAGGTCCCGCTGCGCCGGCTGCACGTGCAGGCTGGTGAGCTCGCAGCACAGCATCACGGCCGGCTTCGCCCGCGCGGTCACGTAGTCGCCGATCGCGGCCAGTCCGGGGATGGCGGCGTAGCAGCCCATGTGCCCGACGAGCAGCCGCTGCAGCCCGTCGGGCATGCCCAGGTCGCTGGCCAGCCGGATGTCCAGGCCGGGGGTGGCGTACCCGGTGCAGGTGACGACGGCGAACAGGCCGACGTCCCCCGGGGACAGGCCCGCGCTGTCCAGCGCGCCGGCCACCGCCTGCTTGCCCAGCGGCAGCGCCTCCTGGACGTAGCGCGCCATCCGCGCACCGGTGCCCCAGCCGCTGAGGTCCTCGTCGATCGGGTTGGCCACGGCGTGCCGGCTGCGCACGCCGGCACCGGCGAAGATCCGCTTCGCCGCCCGCACCCCCTCGTAGTGGCGGGCGAAGAAGCCCTCCCACGCGGCGTCCTGGTCCAGGGTGGCCGGCAGCGCCTGGCCCGACCCCGTGACGACCGCGCTCACCACCGCGGTCCCCGGACGTCCGCGCTGTTCAGCCAGGCGCTCATGTCACGACGGTAGGCGGGGACGGCGATCCGTGCCGCCTCACCGGGTCGTGCCCACCCGGTCCCGCCGCGGCGACCGTGGCGCGCTTCACGCCCGAGCCGGCGAACAGGACGCTGGTGAGCGGGAGACGGCGCATCCGCACGGTCGCCCGCCGGCCCCGCCGCCAGGCCACCAGGTCCCGCACCGACGGCCGCAGTCCCCACAGCCGCAGGTCCAGGCCGAGCCGGTCGGCCGCGGCCAGCAACCGGCGCCGGTCGACGAACAGGGCCGGGTCGTGGATCCCGGGCGGAGGGCCGCCGGGGATCCGCTCGAACAGGTCGACGGCGATCCAGCCGGCCAGCCGGGTGTCGGCGATCGCGTCGACGACCAGGGTGCCGCCCGGCCGCAGCAGCCGGGCGCACTCGGCGAGCACGGCGACGTCGTCCTCGACGTGCTCGAGCACCTCGCCCGCGACCACGACGTCGGCGCACGCGTCGGCGAGCGGGACCTGCAGCACCGAGCCGCGCACCGCCAGCACGCCGTGCTCGCGCGCCGTCCGGAGCCCGGACAGGTTCAGGTCGACGCCGACGTGCCGGTAGCCCAGCC
Source organism: Blastococcus sp. TF02A-26 (assembly GCF_003319125.1). Lineage (GTDB taxonomy): Bacteria > Actinomycetota > Actinomycetes > Mycobacteriales > Geodermatophilaceae > Trujillonella. The sequence continues at coordinate 27,967 of NZ_QOHG01000017.1, forward strand.
GGGCCGCGTGCGGCGCCATGAGGCCCCCGCCGCAGGCCAGGTCCACCAGCACGGCGCCGTTCGCGGCGGCCGGCGGGATGTGCTCGGCGCGGGCGGCGGCCAGCCAGTGCAGCATCGCGAACCCGCCGGCGGGCTCCCACCACTGGTCGGCGAGCTCGTCGTACTGCGCGTTGTCGTTGCGCCGGGGGTCGTTCCGCCGCATCGGGCTCCTAGCTCTTCTCCAGTGGGTCGTGACCCCAGTTCATGAGCGAGTACCGCCAGTTGGAGGTCTCGACGTCCGTGCTCGGTCCCTGCGCGAGGTGCCGCTGGACGTAGCCGTGCACCTTCCGCATGTGCGCGAGGTCGTCGTCGGTCAGGTCGTCCTTCTTCGTCCTCAGCAGTTCCACGATCCGGCGCCCGGACTCGTGCCCGGTGGACTCGCCCGATCCGCCGCTCTTCTGACCCACGGACTGCGACTCCTCGGTCTGCAGCCAGTCCTCGAGCTGCTTCGGCGTCATGTTCACCGCCTCCCCGAACTCGCGGCGGATGGTGTCGGGGTCCTCGTCGGCCATGCGTCCTCCTCGGTCGTCGCCGCTCCCGACCTACCCGAGGGGGACCGCCCGGGAACCGCCCCGGTCGGGCAGGGTGGACGGCGTGGGAGACCAGCCGCGCAGCCGTTTCGACCCCTCGGCCGCGGAGCGGAGCGCGGAGGCCCGCGGCGAGAGCCTCGACCAGCTGCTGGACCGCAACCTCGCCGAGCTCCTCCAGGAGCTGCGGGTGGCGATCACCGGCGTGCAGGTGCTGTTCGCCTTCCTGCTCGGCCTCGCCTTCACCCAGCGCTTCGCCGACCTCGACGACTTCGGCGTCGCCGTCTACACGGTCACCCTGCTGACGACGGCGCTCGCGACCGTGCTGCTCATCGCCCCGGTGTCGTTCCACCGGCTGGTGTTCCGGCGGCGGCAGAAGGCCACGCTGATCCGGGTCGCCGACCTGCTGCTCCGGGCCGGGCTGGCCATGCTGGTCATCGCGATCACCTGCGGCACCCTGCTCGTCCTGGACGTCGCGCTCGGCCGCGGGGCCGCGTTCGCCGGCGGCGGGCTGGTCCTGCTGACCGGTGCCGTCACCTGGTACGCCCTGCCGCTGTGGGCCCGCCGCCCCGGCCGGTCGGGTTACCCGGCCGGACCAGCGGATACAGGGCGGGACGTCGACCACGAGGAGGTCCCCCGATGAGCGAGTCGAGCAGCGGCCGCACGCCGCACCCCGAGCAGCCCGCCGAGAGCGGCGAGCAGGAGCCCGGTCAGGAGGGCAGCGGCCGCACCCCGCACCCGGAGCAGCCCGCGGAGGGCGCCGACGAGGCCGGGGGCGAGGGCGCGGACACGCCGTCCTGACCCCCTCCCCCCGCTCGACCGACGTCCCGCATCGATCTCGCGATGCGGGACGTCGTCTCTCTTGACGGTCCCGGCGACCGTGCCCTAGCGTCGTCGACACAGCTCGCGCAGGCACATCCCGGGGAGGCAGACCGTGACCGCAGCCGGCCCCTCCGCCCCGTCCCTGCGTCCGAGCATCCGTCCCGGCACCGCCGCCGGGGCCGTGCAGGTCCCCTTCTAGCCGGACCCCCCTCAGCCCGCTGACGTCTGCCGACGTCCGCGGGCTCCAGGCGCATCCCCTGCTCCCGCACGCCGTCCCCGCGCACCCCAGTCCCCGTGGAGGAACCCATGACCAGCACCGTCTCGCTCTCCCCCGTGGAGGGCCCCGCCGCCTGGCGCGGCGACGTCCTCTCGCGGTCCACCGAGTGGATCTACGAGCTCTCCGACGCCGAGCGCACCGAGCTCGAGGAGGTGGGCCGCCGGTTCGTCGCCGACGACCCCGACCTGCGCGCGGTGACCGCGGAGCAGTACCCGATCCCGGCCAACGCCGGGCACCTGGAGGAGGTCGCCCGCCAGCTCGACAGCGGCCGCGGCTTCATCCTCGTCCGCGGCCTGCGCACCGAGGAGTACGGCGACGTCCTGGCCAGCGCCATCTTCTTCGTCATCGGCCTGCACCTGGGCGTGCCGATGAAGCAGAACGAGGTCGGCGACCTGCTCGACCACGTGATCGCCACCTCGAACCTCACGATGGCCGACGGGGCGCTGCCCTCCCGCGTGCGCGACCGGCTGCCCTTCCACTCCGACAGCTCCGACGTCGTGGCTCTGATGTGCCTGCGCGGCGCCAAGGCCGGTGGGTCCAGCAGCCTGGTCAGCGGCGCGACCATCTACAACGAGATCCTGCGCCGCCGTCCCGACCTGGCGCCGCTGCTGTTCGAGACCTGGTACTGGGACTGGAAGGCGCAGGACAAGGACGCCCCGGCGGACTACTACACCTCGCCGATCTGCAGCTGGGTGGACGGCGTCTTCTCCAGCTACGCGGGCAGCTCGATGATCGAGTCCGCGCAGCGGTTCCCCGACGTGCCGCGGCTGACCGACGCCCAGCGCGAGCTCCTGGCCCTCTACGACGAGGTCTCGCAGGAGGCCGGGCTGCCGATCGACATGGACTTCCAGCCCGGCGACGTGCAGTGGCTGCTGAACTACGCCGCCCTGCACTCGCGGACCTCCTACGAGGACTTCCCCGAGGTCGAGCGCCGGCGCCACCTGCTGCGGCTGTGGCTGCGCCGTGACGTCGGCCGCCCGCTGGTCGAGGACTTCGGCAAGAACTCCGTCGTCCAGGGCCGCGACAGCGACCGCAGCGACAAGGAGGACGTGGAGCGCATCTCGCACATCGCGAGCGCCGCCGTGCCGGACATGAACTGGGGTCTGTAGGCATAGTTTCCTGACCCAGGCGGCGGCGGGTGCCCTCGGGCCCCGCCGCCGTCCGCTGTCCGCCCCTCCCAGCCCAGGAGTCCCCGCGTGTCCGTCACCGTCGTCGGCAGCCTCAACGAGGACGTGCTCATCACCGTCGACCGCCTGCCCGGTCGCGGCGAGACCGTCATCGGCAGCGCCTCGAGCACCGCGCCGGGCGGCAAGGGCGCCAACCAGGCGGCCGCCGCCGGGCGCCTGGGCCCGGGCGTGCACATGGTGGGCCGGGTCGGCGACGACCCCGCCGGGGCGCGGATGCAGGCCGCGCTCGCCGAGTGCCGGGTGAACGTCAGCCGGGTGCAGCGCACGCCGGGCATCCCGACCGGGACGGCGACCATCCCGGTGGAGGCGGGCACCGGCGAGAACCTCATCGTCGTCGTGCCGGGCGCCAACGCGGTGCTGACGCCCGAGGACGTCGACGTCCCGCCGGTGCAGCGCGCCGACGTCCTGCTGCTGCAGCTGGAGGTGCCCATGGAGACCGTGACCGCCGCGGCGCGCCTCTCCGGCGGCACCGTGGTGCTCAACCCCGCCCCGCCGGCGCCGCTGCCCGCGGAGCTGCTGGAGCGGGTCGACGTCCTGGTCCCCAACGAGCACGAGCTGGCCGCGCTGGCCGGCGTCCCGGACACCGAGCGCTCCCCCCGGGAGGTCGCCACGCTCGCCCGCGACCTGGTCGGCGCCGGGACCGCGGTCGCGGTGACCCTCGGGGCCCGCGGCGCGGTCGTCGTCCCGGCCGACGGCGGGGCGCCGCTGCTGCAGGCACCGCCGCGGGTCACGCCGGTGGACACCACCGGCGCCGGGGACTGCTTCTGCGGAGCGCTGTGCCAGGCGCTGGCCCGCGGTCAGGAGCTCGCCGAGGCGGTGCGGTACGCGGTCACCGCCGCCGCGCTGTCCACGACCGGCGCGGGGGCCCGGGGGGCACTGCCGGCCAACCGCGACGTGCAGGCCGCGCTGAAGACCACCCCCGCGGCCGAACCCCTCGGCTGATTCTGGGGCATGGGAAGCGATCCCCACGTCTCGGCGCCCAGGACGCGGGGATCGCTTCCCATGCCTCAGGGGGTGGCGAGGGTGACCGCGACGTCGGCGTAGAGGTCGGCGAACGCGTCGAGCTCGGCCAGCGCGAACCGGTCGCGGCGCGGATCCGCCGGGTCCGGCCACGCCGCCGGACCGCAGCGCGCGGTGTCGATCCCGGCCGCGCGGAAGACGACGCCGTCGGTCGACCCGGTCCAGTCTCGGACGGCGACCGGCGGCTCCGGCCGGCGACGACCCCAGGCGGCCTCAGCGGCCCGCACCACCGGAGCGTCGGCGGCGGTGACCCCGGCCGGGTGCAGCGGTTCCGCGGTGACCTCGACGGCGCACCCGGCCAGCGGCGTCCGCGCCAGGTCGGCACGCACCGCCGCGGCCAGCTCCGCGCCGAGGACGGCGAGGTCGTCCCCCGGCACGGTCACCGCGTACAGCCGCAGGTCCAGCACGGCGGGCAGCAGGTCGGGCTTGTCGGCCAGCCCGCCCGAGAGGGCGCCCAGACCCAGCTCGCCGGCGAGCCCGTCGGGGCGACCCCGGCGGGCGGTGCGGAAGGCCACCCGCCACCGGCCGACGGCCTCCAGCACCGTGCCGGCGTGCACGAGCACCCCGCCGACCGGATCGGCCGACGTGGGCGTCAGGGCGGCGCCCATCCGGCCGGTGACGGTCAGCCGCAGGTACCCCGCACCCGGCTCGGCGCGCAGCACCCCCGGCGGTCCGGCCTTGGCCACCAGGACGGCGTCCGGGCGTGGCTGCCCGGCCAGGTGCGCCACGGCGCCCGCGGAGGAGGAGGGCCGGACCACTCCGGGGGGTGGTCCCGGAGGCAGCGCGCTGCGGTGGGTGCCGGAGCCGGCGAGCAGCAACTGGACGGTGCGGTGCGGACCGATCAGCCGCTCGGCCGCCCGCGCCAGCCCGGCCAGCGCGGTGGCGGCCGGGCCACGGGCCACCCCGAGGCCGGGCCCGCTCACCTCGCCGTCGTCCACCCGCAGCGGGCCCGGGGCATCGGCCCGCCCGGTGACCGGGGCGTCGACGGCGGGCAGCCCCGACAGCGACGTGTCCAGGTGGGAGACCAGCAGCAGCGCCGGCGGCCCGTCGCCCGGCAGCGTGACGACGACGTTCGCGCCGGCCTCTCCGACGGGGGTGACGGACCAGTCCAGTACCGGCAGTGCGCCGCGACCCCAGGCCGCGAACGCCTCCGCCGCGGGCCGCTCGCCGCCGTGCGGGGCGGGGGTCGCGGCGAGCACGCCGAGGGCGGCGAGGACCAGGTCCCCGCCGCCCCCGGTCGCGTGCCCGGTGCTGCTCAGAAACGGCCCCAGTCGTCGCTGGCCGGCCGCCAGACGTCGATGTTGCGCGGGTCGGCGGTCATCTTCCGGGCGCGGTGCGTCTCGTGCTCCTCGGGCGTGAACACCCGGTGCGCGTCGCACAGCTCGTAGCGCGGGCCGTACTTCGGGTCGTGCATGTAGAACGCGATCGACGTCGACGCCGAGTGGTTCACCATGTCCGACACGATCGGCCGGTCCTTGTAGAGCGCCCGGGCCCGCATCCGCATGACGTGGTCGAGGCTCTTCATCGCGAAGCACAGGTGGCCCACGAAGGAGCCCTCGCCGCGGCTGCGCGAGATGGCCAGGCTGTGGTGGTAGCGGTCCTCGCAGCGGAAGAACGTCGTCGACCCGACGACGTGGTCGCTGGCCATGAACCCGAGCACGCCCTGGTAGAAGCCGACCATCTCGTCGAACTTCTCGGTGATGAGGAACGGGTGCACGAGGTCGACCGGCCGCAGCTCGACGTGCGGCGCCTCGGCGTACTCCTGGAACTCGACGAAGAGCTCCACGAGCATGCCGTCGGGGTCCCGGACGGCGAAGCCGTCGTCGCACAGGCCGCGCTGGCGCTCCTCGAGCTCCAGCACCTCCAGCCCGGCGTCGACGACCCGCTTCTGGATCTGGCCGAGCACCTCGGCGTTCTCGACGCTGTAGCCGACCGCGACGGTGTGCCCGATCTCGCGGTGCGGCGCGGCGATGAGCTCGATGCAGTGGTGCTCGATGTCGGTGCGCAGGTAGGCGCGCTCCGCCGTCCGCTCCTCGACCTGCAGGCCCACGTGGTACTCGAGGAACTCGATGGTCTCGTCGAGGTCGGGCACCTCGATGCGGGCGTACTCCATGCCGTAGGGGCCGTGCGGGCGGGCGGGCTGCGTCATGGCGTCTCCTGCGCTGGGCGTGTACTCGTAGCTGACGATGGCGCGCTCGGCGACGACCGGGCGGAACACCTCGGTGACGAAGCGCTCGTGCCGCGCGCTGGACAGGTAGGCGACGAGCTCGGCCTCGGTGTCGAACTCGACGGAGAAGGCGTGCGTGAAGCGGTCGTCGCGGGCGCTGCGGTTCACCCCGGAGGACCACCGCCGCATGGCGGGGTACTCGGCGGGGAAGCCGTCGAGCTCGGCGAGCAGCGCGTCGATGGTCGGCTGGTCGACCTCGGGCTGGAACCGGAAGGCGACGGTGTGGTGGATCATGCGGTCCTCCTCAGAGGATGAAGGAGAGCCGGGCCCCGGCCTCGAGCCGCTCCAGCGCCAGCACCGACCGGCGCAGGCGGAAGCGCAGCCCGTCCTCGGTGACCAGCAGCCGGTGGGCGTAGCGGCCGGGGAAGGCGTTCGTGTGGCCGTCACGGGCGCGGTGCACGAGGAAGTTCGCCGCGACGGAGAGCTCGTCGCCGTCGCGCTCCAGCAGCCGCACGTTCGCGATCATCCGGTGCGTCAGCGAGGCCGGGTTCTCCGCGTGCGCCTTGCGGCTGCGCAGCCGCTTCACGCGGGCGCGCAGCAGGTCCCAGTCGTCGCAGACGAAGTAGCCGCCCTGGCTGGCCGGGGTGTCCCCGGCGTCCGTCGTCGGGATCTCGAAGCGGCCGCCCTCGACGAACAGGCCCAGCCACTCCTCGTAGCGCTGCGCGTCGAGCAGCGCCGCCTCGGCGAAGAGGAAGTCCTCGACCTCGGCGCGGGTCACCGTGCGGGTGGAGCCAGGCAGGGCCGTGTCCAGCGCGGTCATCGGGCCGCCACCTCGTTCCCGGTCTCCAGCCCGGCGAGGATCTCGTCCAGACCGTGCGGCCGCTTGCTCGGCAGCGGCGTCGGCTCGGGGTGCCCCGCCGGTGGCGTGCCCACGTCGACCGGTCCGCCGGCGCCGACGACCGTCGCCCAGTGCCGCCAGAAGCCGCGCATCGCGCCCTCGTCGGTGGACCGGCCGCGCCGACCGGTCCCGTCGTCGGCCATGCCGCGGGACATGTCGCTGTAGTCGAGCTCGGCGCGGCCGTCGCCGGCGGTCGCCTCGATGCCGCGCTGCACGGCCTCGTAGGCCTCGATGTCGTCGGGGGTGGCCAGGCCACCGGGGCCGACGAAGCTGACCATCGTGCGCATCCGCAGGTCGCGGACGGCGGGGTCCTCGCCGCGCGGCGCGAGCTGCCAGGCGCGGACGTCGGTGTGCCCGGGGGCGACCGGCTCGAGCTGGCGGATCGACAGGCCCTCGAGGTCGAACAGCAGCAGGTTGGGGAAGACGAACAGGATGTGGCTCTCGTCGGCCACCAGGTGCGCCCGCTCGGAGCCCAGGCGCTGCTCCATCTCGCGCCGGTGCTCGGCCGTGCGGACCCGCTCGTCCTCGCCGAAGCGCGGCTCCCACAGCATGCTGATCCGCCCGCCGTGGCCGGTGAGGATGAGCAGCGAGTGGCCGTTGCCGAGGTTGTAGGCGTACTGGTCGTCGTCGTCGACGGCGAAGCCGCTCTCCCGCAGGTAGCCGACGAAGGTGTTGTGGGTCGGCGAGAAGTGGTAGCCGTCCATCGCGTTCTCGACGGCGAGCTTCCAGTTGCCGCGGACGCCGTACAGCTGCGTACCGGGGAGGACCTCCATGCCGGCGACGTGCTGCTCGCCGATCATCCGCATGTAGTCCGCGGCGGGGCCGAGGTGGTCGACCAGCGGCGGGACGTCGTCGGTGAAGGAGACGAAGACGAAGCCCTCGAAGACCTCGAGCCGCGCGACCTCGCGCAGCCGCATGCTGGCCTTGTACTCCTCGTCGGCGTAGGCCGACGGGTCCGGGATGGCGGCCACCTCGCCCGTGTTGTGGAACGCCCACGCGTGGTAGAAGCAGTTGAAGTGCTTGCTGGTCCCCTGGGTCTCCCGGCACAGCACGGTCCCGCGGTGCGGGCAGCTGTTCAGGAAGGCGTGCAGCTCGCCCTTCGCGTCGCGGGTGAAGATCAGCGGGCGGCCGCCGAGGGTGCGCACCTTGAAGTCGTTGGGGCCCAGCTCGGTCTCGTGGCCGAGGTAGAGCCAGGTGCGTTCCCAGATCCGCGCACGCTCGGCGGCGAAGAGGTCGGCGTCCCGGTAGGCACGGCGGTGCACGCGGAAGGAGAGGCGCTCCCAGTCCTGCACGACCAGCGGCGCAGCAGCGTCCGGCGCGGGGTGGGGGCTGGGCGACGTCACAGAGGCTCCCGTCTCCCCCGCCGGAGCGGGGGCGGCACGATGATGCGGTAACTCGTCTGAAACACATGCGAGACGCTGTCTCGCATGGCGGTACTGAGCATGTGCTGCCGGGTCCCGGGTGTCAACCAGTCGACCGGTGGCGATGCCGGAGAGGCCGCCTGCGGCACCGGCGTTGACCGTTCCCGTCTCGACGGTCAGGATGCTGTCTCACGACGGGAGACAAGAACGGTTCTCGTCGGCCCCCACCGCCTTCCGAGGAGCACCCCCGTGTCCGAGCCCGCCAGCCGCCCGGCACGCGACGGCGACGCCGCCGCGCCGACCATCCAGACGGTGCAGCGGGCCGCGCTCATCCTCGACGCCTTCACCCCCGCGAAGCCCTACCTCAGCCTCAACGAGATCACCCAGCGCCTGGGCGCCAGCAAGGCGACCGCCCACCGCTACACCAAGGCGCTGCGGGCGGCGAAGCTGCTGCGCTACGACGAGCGCTCCGCGCTGTTCTCCCTCGGCCCCCAGGTGCTGACCCTCGGCGCGGCCGCCAGGGCCGGCCTGCCGATCGTCAGCGCGGCCGAGCCGTTCATGGAGCGGCTGCTGCACCAGGTCGACGAGACCGTGGTCCTGTCGGTGTGGGACGGCGAGTCGCCGATCGTCGTCCGCTCGGTCGACAACACCGACCGCGTGATCCGGATCAGCGTGCGGGTGGGCTCCCGGCTGGACCCGGTGCAGTCGGCCCAGGGCCGGGTCTTCTGCGCCTGGCTGCGGCCCGAGGAGGTCGCCGGGCTGCCCCGGGCGCTCAAGCGCGACCCCGAGCTGCGCGCCGAGATCGACGCCGTGCGCGCCGCGGGCGTCTCGGTGAACGTGCCCGCGGTCAACGGCGTGCGCACCCTGGCCGCCCCGGTGTTCCAGGGTCCGTCGCTGGTCGGCGCGGTCGCCATCGTGGGGACGACGGCGTCGATCGACCCGGACGTGCACAGCCCGATGGCCGCCGCGCTGGTGCAGACGGCCAAGGAGATCTCGGCCCACCTGGGCACCGAGGACCCGACCCCCGCCGGCTGAAGAAGGACCCCACTGCCCCCCACCACTCGCGAGCTCGCGGCGGGGCCGACGGACGTCAGCCGGCGGGAGGGGCCGCGGTCAGCCAGCCGAGCGCGGAGGCGAAGTCGGCCCGCGGCGGCACGAAGAAGTCGATGTTCACGCAGGGCCCCTCGAGCGGCTCCACGTAGTGCTGGGCGCCCGCCGGGACCAGCAGGAAGGACCCTGCCCGCATCCGGTGCGGCGTCCCGGCGACGTGGTAGTCGCAGACGCCCTCGGCGATGTGGACGAGCTGGTCGAAGTCCGCGTGCGAGTGCGGGTTCAACGTCATGCCGACGTCCAGGCTGTGCCAGGCGATCATGATCTCGTCGGTGCTGTAGACCTTGCGCCGCACGCCCGGCCGGACGGTCTGCTCCGGGATGTCGTCCCAGTTCACCACCCGCCCGAACAGGGCGGCGTTGCGCGACGGGGTGCTGTCGGTGCTCATCGGGTCTCCGGGGACGGCGGGGGCGTCGGGCGGACGGGTGCCGCGGCACGGAGCGCGGCGCCGAGGAACTGCAGGTCGGAACCGACCACGAGGTAGGCCGCCGAGCCGAGGCCGAGCCCCTCGGCGGCGTCGGGCCGGGGCGCCCAGCCGCCGAACACGACCCCGGCCGCACGCGCGGCGGCGGCCACCGCGTCCACCTCGGCGCGGATGGCCCCGGCGTCGGCCGGGTCCAGTCCCAGGGCGACGGTCAGGTCGGTGGTGCCGACGAACGCCACGTCCAGGCCCGCCACCACCTGCTCCACCGGGTCGGTGGTCCGGCACTCGATCTGACCCACGAGCAGCGGCGGCTCGCTCCGCTCGGTGACCAGGTAGTCGCCCAGCGACATCCCGCCGAAGTCCGCCGCCGTGTGCGCCAGGCTGACCGACCGCCGGCCGGCCGGGCCGTAGGCGACCGCGGCCTGGAGCTCCTCGCGCTGGGCCACCGAGGTGAGCATCGACAGCTGGATGCCCACCGCGCCGGCCTCCAGCACCCGGTTGACCAGCGGCGGGTCCACACGGGCCAGCCGGACCAGCGCCGGCAGGCCCAGCGCGTCGGCGTAGCGGAGCAGGGTGAACGCCTCGTCCTCGGCCAGCGTCGAGTGCTCCAGGTCGACGACGACGAAGTCGAAGCCGGCCGAGGTGGCCAGCTCCAGGACGTCGGGACAGGGCATCTTCACGAAGAGCCCGGTCACCCGCTCCCCGGAGGCGAGGGCGGCCCGCAGCCCCGCCCTCGCCCGGTGGACGTCGCTCACCGCCGACCTCCTGTCCCGAGGCTTCCGGAGCCGCTCAGGCCCCGAGCCCGCGCCACGGCACCAGCTCCACCGGCGCGCCGGCGTGCAGCACGGTCACCGGCTCGAAGCGGGGCGCCACGATCGAGTTGCCGGCGGCGTCGGGCAGCACCTGCTCGCCGACCTCCTCGACCACCGTGACGTGCGCGGGATTGCCCACCGTCAGGGCACCGTAGCCCTCGTCGGCGATGCCCAGCAGGCGCGCCGGGTCGATCGTCGCGCGCTTCACGATCTCCGGCAGCGGCGCACCGAGCGCGACCAGCTTCGACAGGCTGGTGAGCAGGTCGAAGACCGGGCCGCGCCAGTTGCGGCCACTGGTGTCGGAGGAGGCGATGTCCGGCAGGAAGCCCGCGGCGATCGCCGGGCGGGCGACGTCGTAGCTCAGGTTGCTCTTGCCGTGGGCCGAGTCGAACAGCACCCCGCGGGCACGCGCCTCGGCGACGGCGGGCTGGACCGCCCCGCCCTCGAGGATGTTGTACTCCTTGCCGGTGTAGCAGTGGGCCACGATGTCGCCGGGCCGCAGGTAGGGCAGCACCTCGGCCAGGGGCTCGGGGGTCTCGCCGATGTGCACCATCAGCGGCAGGCCGGCCTGCTCGCCGATGGCCAGCGACTTCTCCAGCAGCGGGCGCCACTGCTCGGCCGGGACGACGTCGGTCGAGAGCCGGATCTTGAAACCGCGGACGATGTCCGGGTTCTCCGCGGCGACCTGCAGCGCGTCCTCGGGCACCAGGGTGTCGGGGTTGAGCAGCTCGCCGAAGCGGAAGTCGATGAGCCCGAGGACCGAGACGTTGAGGAAGCTCAGGATCCGCATGCCGCTGGGCTCGACGACGAACTTCTTGAAGGCGTCGAACGTCGAGGCGCCCGCGGTGCCGGCGTCGGCCGCGGCCACCACGCCGCGGCGCAGGTGGGCCTCGACCGGGTTCGCGCCGACCTTCGACACCTTCTCGAAGATGTGCGTGTGGCCCTCCACCAGGCCCGGCAGCACGAGCCGGCCGGTGCAGTCGATCCGCTCGGTCGCCGGGCCGTCGATGGTCGGGGCGACCGCGCTGATCCGGCCGTCGCTGACGGCGACGTCGTAGCGGCCGTCGATGCCGTTGGCCGGGTCGAGGACCCGCCCGCCGGTCAGGACGACGTCGTGGACGGCGCTCGCGGCGTCCGTGCGGGTGTCGGCGGGTGCGGACATGCGGTGGGCTCCGTGTGCTCGGGGACGGCGGGGGTCGGGGGGCGCGTCAGTGCGCCGGGACGCTGTCCGCGCGCGGCACCGGGACGGCCGGTGCGGCGGCGGACGAGATCGTGGTGGTCAGCGGCGCCACGCCGTCGACCTCGACGGTGACGACGTCACCGGGGACGAGGAAGCAGCCGCGGTCCTGGCCGGTCCCCGCGGGCGTGCCGCTCAGGAACACATCGCCGGGCTCGAGCGCGGCGTACCAGGAGATCCGGGCCAGCAGCTCGGGGATCGACCAGATCATGTCCGCGCTCGTGCCGTCCTGGTGCCGGACGCCGTTCACCGAGCCGCGGACGCCGATCGACCCGGCGTCGGCCAGCGAGCGCGCGTCGAGCACCGAGGCGCCGAGCGGGGTGCAGCCGGGGAAGCTCTTGGCCAGCGCGGGCGTGCCGGTGGCCTTCATGACGTCGCGCGCGGTGAGGTCGTTGCCGGCCGTGACGCCCGCGACGGCGGCCCACGCCTCGCGCTCGGAGGCCCGGTGCAGGCGGCGGCCCAGGACGACGGCGATCTCGGCCTCGGCGTCCAGCTGGCCGGTGACGCCGGCCGGGTGTGGCAGGAGGCCGTTCGGGCCGGCCACGGACGAGGCGGCCGACACGTACAGGATCGGCTCGGCGGGCACCTCCCGGCCGGTCAGCTGCGCCTTGGAGTGGTAGTTCATCCCCACTCCCCAGACCGTCCCGGGCGCCGGGAGAGGCGGGAGCGCGGCGGCCAGCGCCTCGTCGGCGGGGAGCCGGCGGACGACGCGCGCGGTGCCCGCGGAGGCCAGTGATCCGGTGTCGCGGACCAGCGCCCCGACGTCCCGGTGCGGCAGGTCCAGGACGGCGACCTCGTCGCCCTCCCGGCGTGCCAGCCCCCAGGGCGTCGCGAGCAGGTCCATGTCGGCGATCCTTCGATGCGAGACGGCGTCTTGTCAAGCAATACGAGACGACGTCACGGAACGTGAGACGGGTGCCTCGTCAGTGGGCGAACGTGGTGGGACGAGCGGGGTCCGCGGGGGCGTCGTCGATCCGGCGGACCTGCTCCGCGGAGAGGTCGAGGTCGGCCGCCGCGGCGCTGTCCCGGATCGACTCCGGCCGGGTCGAGCCCGGGATGGCCACCACGGCCGGCGAGTGCGCCAGCAGCCACGCCAGCGCCGCCCGCTGGGGCGAGACGCCGAGCTCCGCGGCCACCTCCCGGGTGGCGAGCGCCCGCGCACCGTCACCGGCCACCCCGGCCAGCGGGGTGTAGGGCAGGAAGGCCAGGCCCAGCTCCTCGGCGCGGCGCAGCATCGGCTCGCCCCAGCGGTCCTCGACGGAGAACGGGTTCTGCACGCTGACCAGCCGGTCCCCCAGGACCCCGGCCGCGGTGTCGAGCTTCGCGACGTCGACGTTGCTCACACCGACGGTGCGCACCACCCCGGCGTCCACCAGCTCGGCCAGGGCTCCGACCGACTCCGCGTACGGCACCGACGGATCGGGCCAGTGCAGCTGGTACAGCCCGATCGCCTCGACCCCCAGCGCCCGGGCGCTGGCCCGGGCGGCGGCGTGCAGGTGCTCGGGGCGGCCACAGAAGTCCCAGCCGCCACCGGGGCGCGCCAGGCCGCCCTTGGTGGCCACCAGGACCTCGCCGGCGTCGCCGGACCACGTCCGCAGCGCGTCGGCCACCAGGCGCTCGTTGTGGCCGATCTCGGTGTCGTCGTGGCAGTAGACGTCGGCGGTGTCCACGACGGTCACCCCGGCGTCGAGCGCTGCGTGCATCGTCGCCGCCGCGTCGGCGTGCGCCGGCCGGTCGGGGCGGCTGGAGAGGTGCATCGCACCGAGGCCGACCGAGCCGACCTGCCAGGGACCGATCCGCCGAGTGCGCATGCGTCTCACTCTAAGAGACACCGTCCCGTCCCGTGAACCACCGATCCGGGCAGTACCGCCGCATTGCCCCCTGCACCACCGCCACGTCGCACGGCGGGACCACCGTGTCGGCCGCGTCGCCATCGCACGCCGGAGGCCCCGCCCACCGGGAGCGGCGGGCGGGGTCGGCGGACGGCGGGGATCAGCCCCAGAGGTCCTGGATGGTCGCGAACACCTTCTGGTTGTGCGAGAACTCCAGGACGTTCCCGTCGGGGTCGAGGACGGCGCAGATGTAGCCGATGTGCTCGGCCATCTGCGTGGGCTCCCACTGCAGCCGGCCGAGCTCCCTGGCCTTGGCGGCGACGTCGTCGACGTCGGAGCGGTTGGGCAGCTCGATGCCGATGTGCGCCCACGGCGAGAACGTCGGGTCGGGGACGCCGTCGACGATGCCGAAGCGGGCACCGACCTCGGGGATGAACTCCCCGAGCACCAGCACGAACGGCGTCTCCACCTGGCCGGGGTTGGAGAGCCACGCGCTGCGGCCGCTCTCGTCGGCGTTCTGCTGGACCAGGACCAGCGGGGTCACGGACGTGTAGAACTCGATGGACCGGTCGATGTCGCGCACGGGGATGGCGACGTGGGTCCAGCGGGCCTCGGTCAGTTGGGGCATGACGGGTTCCTCCTTCGGTGGGTGGGACTTCAGTGGGTGGGCCACTTGGCCCGGTCGGGGAGTCCGGAGCGGGCGACGACGCCCTCGCCGCAGGCCTGCGCCCGGTGCAGCAGGTCGTCCTCGTCCACGGTGGTGCAGCGGTAGTCCTCGACCACCGCCCGGCCACCCACGAGCACGGTGTGCACCCCGCGGCCGTCGGCGGACCAGACGAGCTGGTTGGCCACGTTGTGCAGCGGCCGCCACTCGGGGCGGTTGGTGTCGTGCAGCACCAGGTCGGCCTGCTTGCCGACCTCCAGCGAGCCGAGCTCGTCCTCGGCCTGCAGGGCGCGGGCGCCGTTGCGGGTGGCCATGGCGAACGCGTCCTCGGCCGGGAACATCGTCGCGTCCCGGCGGGCGTCCTTGAACAGGCCCGCGACGAGGTAGGTGGCCCGCATCAGGTCGTGGTAGTTCGACGCGTTGTTGCCGTCGGTGCCGATGGCCACGTTGACCCCGGCGGCCACCATCTCGGGGAACTTCCCGATCTGCGTGACCCCGTAGGAGACCTTGAGCGCCGTGGTCGGGCAGTGCGCGATCGAGGTGCCGGTGCGCGCCAGGGCGGCGATCTCCGAGTCGTCGACGTGGACGGCGTGGGTGAGCAGCACGTTCCGGTCGAGGACGCCGATCTCGTCGAGGTGGATCATCGGCCGCTGACCGAAGGTGGCGAGGAAGCCCTCGGGGTCCATGGCGGCCGGGGACATGTGCGCGCTCATCCCCGTGCCGCGCTCGTCGGACATCCGCTTGGCGGTCTGCCAGAGCTCGTCGCTGCAGGTGGTGTGGCCGATGACGATGGGCCAGGCCTGCACCCGGCCGTCGGCGGCCGAGCCGTAGGTGTCCATCGCGTACGTCATGGCGCCGACGGCCTCGGCCGTCGTCATGCGCAGCGCCTCGTAGTCGCCCACCAGGTCCCACGCCCACGGGCCGACGCGCGCCCGGATGCCGATCTCCGACAGCCCGTCGACGACGGGGTCGATGAAGCGGACGGTCCCCGCCTCCAGGAACGCCGTCGTCCCCGACTTGAGCATCTCCAGCGCGGCCAGCTGCGCGGAGACGTGCTCGTCCTCCTCCGTGTAGTGCGTGTGGATGGGGGTGAGCCACTCGAAGACGTTCTCGAGGAACGGGGTGTCGTCGGGCACGAAGCCGCGGGTCAACGGCTCGCCGGTGATGTGCACGTGGGTGTTGATCAGCCCGGGGGTGACGACGAACCGCTCGCCGCCGAGCGTCTCGCGGGCGTCCCAGCGGGCCGACAGCTCGGCCGCCGGGCCGACGGCGACGATCCGGCCGTCGCGGATCGCAACGGCGCCGTCGCGGAGGACCCGGCGCTCGTCGTCCATGGTGACGACGTGCGAGCCGAGCACGAGGGTGTCGCAGGGCTCGCCCGCCGGAGCGGTGCGGTTCTCGGTCATGGTTCATCCCTCTCGGTGGCGGGGGCGGTGCGGATCAGGAAGACGGTCTGGCGGGGCACCGGCTGGAGGACGTCGGTCAGCTCGGCGCCGCAGCCGGCGGCCCAGGCGCGCAGGTCGGCGACGGTGACGCCGCGGCCCGGCGTCGCGGCGGCCATGGTCAGCGAGAGCACGAGCTCGTGGCGGGCCGCGGCGAGGACGGCGTCCCGGCCCGGGTCGGGCTCCGCGGCGCGGTCGGGGCGCGGGTAGTCCGCGACCACGACCACCCCGCCGGGCGCGGCCAGGTCCACCGCCCGGGCCAGCAGCTGCCGGGCCCGCTCGGGCGGTTCGGCGCGCAGCACGTGGGCGAGGACGACGACGTGGGCGCACCCGGCCGGCAGATCCACCTCGAGGTAGTCGCCCTCGATCAGCGTCACCCGGGCGGAGAGGCCGGCGTCGTCGACCCTCGACGCGGCGACCGGGAGGACGCCGGGCAGGTCGACCCCGACGGCCGTGGCGTCCGCGCGGTCGGCGAGCAGCGCGGTCAGCCAGGCGCCGGAGCCGCAACCCAGGTCGACGACGTGGGGCGCCTCGGGCCACAGCCCGCGCTCGGCCAGGGCCGCGGCGACGCCGGTCGCCACCGCCCGCTGGGTCGGCGCGGTCGCGCGGACCAGGTCCGGGTACATCGCGGTCAGGTCGGCGGCCGTCCCGGCGGGCACCGACCCGCTGCGGATGGTCCCGGCCAGCTGCTGCCAGCCCGACCAGGGGCCGGGCGACAGCGTCGCCAGGGCCGCCATCGACGCCGGTGAGTCCCGGGTCAGGAAGCGCTCGGCCACCGGCGTGAGGCCGAAGGCGACCCCGTCGGTGGTCAGCAGGCCCAGCGAGACCAGCAGCTCGGCCAGGAGCTCCACGGCGCCGTCGTCGGCCGCCCCCACCGCCGCGGCGAGGTCCGGCGCGGGCAACCCGCCGTCGGCCAGGGCGTCGACGAGGCCGAGCTCGAGCGCGGCTCCCAGCGCCCCGAACGCGGCCAGGCCGTTGACCGCGTCCCAGACCGGGCCGGGCCCGACGGGTGGCGCACTCACGGCCGGAGCACGATCTTGCCGGTGGCCCGCCGCGACTCCATGTGCCGCTGCGCCGCCGCGGCGTCGGTCAGGGCGAACTCGCTGTCGACCGGCGTGCGGAAGCCCGAGCTCCAGTACCGCTCGAGCATCGGTGCGAACTCGCGGCGGTCGTAGGGGTCCGAGCCGAGGAACCGCAGCCCGAAGTGGTAGGCGTAGACGAGGTCGAACGACGTCCGGTCGCCGGTGGTGTTGCCGAGGAAGACCATCCGGCCGCGGGGCGCCATGCTGTAGACCGAGGCATCCCACACCGCGGGCCCCACGTGGTCGACGACGAGGTCGACCCCGCGGCCGTCGGTGAAGCCGCGGGCGGCACCGACCAGGTCCGTGGTCGAGGTGTCCACCACCAGGTCGGCGCCGAGGGCCTCGGCGTAGGCGACCTTGCCCGGGCTGCTGACGGTGGTGAGGACCCGGGCGCCGGCCGCTCTCGCCAGCTGGATCGCCGCGGTGCTGACGCCGCTGGCACCGGCGTGCACGAGCACGGTCTCGCCGGCCTGGACGGCCGCCACCTCGACCAGCGCGTGCCAGGCGGTCATCCAGATCGTCGGGACCAGCGCCGCCTCGACCAGGTCCACGCCGTCGGGCACCCGGTGCACGTTGGCCGCCGGGACGACGACGTACTCGGCGTACCCGCCGGCGACGTTGCCGCCGACGACGCGCGCGGTGCCGCACAGCCCGTCGGCGCCGCTGCGGCAGGCCGGGCAGTCGTCGCAGGGGACGGCGGGGTTGACCACGACCCGGGTGCCGGAGCGGGCGTCCGGGAACGCGTCGAGGTCGACGTCGGGACCGAGGCCGACCACGGTGCCGGCCACGTCCATGCCGGCCACGTGCGGCAGGTCGAAGCCGGGGATGAGGGCGGGGCCCCGGCGCTGGAGGACGTCGAGGTGGTTGAGGCCGCAGGCGGCGACGGCGACGAGCACCTCGCCGGCGCCGGGGGTGGGGACGTCGGACTCGGCGACCTCGAGGACGTCGACGTCGCCGTGGACGCGGTACTGGATGCTCTTCACTGGCTTCTCCCGGGGAGGACCGACACAGGGTCCGGCCGGGCGTCCCGGTTCCGCGGCACGCCCGATCGGCATGCAACGGCGGGATCCAGCGGGCGTCGTCGCCGCGCTCCCCCATCCCGGTCTGTTGCCGACGCGGGTGGGTCGAGGGTGGTGCAGGAGGGTCAGCGGGCCGCTGCGTCGGCGGCCTCGATCTGGGCGGCGACCACCTCCCCGTCCCAGTAGTCCGCGCGGGCGGCGACCAGGCCGTCGCGCACGCGGAACCGGAAGACCCCGCGCACGTCGACGGGCACCTCGGGGGCGCCGTCGCGCTGCATGCGCGCGGTCATCCGGTAGGCGAGCGCCGCGCGGTCGCCGTCCACCAGCAGCTCCTCGACCTCGTACCGCAGGTCGGCGAACGTGCCGAGGAAGCCCGGCAGCCGCTCCCGGTACGCCGCGCGGCCGGTGAGGCTCCGCCCCCGGGCACTGGTGTGCTCGTTGACGAAGTCCTCGGTCACGCGGGCGGCGACGGCGTCGGCGTCGCCGTCGTTGAGGGCCGCCAGGTAGTCCAGGACGGCGCCGCGGGTGTCGCTCACTCAGGCACCCGTGCCCCACTTGCCGCGCACCAGCTCGTACACCTTCTGGTTGTGCGAGATCTCGATGACGTTGCCGTCGGGGTCGTTGAGCGCGCAGATGTAGCCGACGACGCCGGGCATGTCGCGCGGCTCCCACTGCAGCGTGCCCGCCTCGCGCGCCTTGTCGGCGATCGCGTCGACGTCCTCGCGGTTGGGGACCTCGATGCCCAGGTGCGCGAAGGGCTTGAGCAGGCCGAGCTTGCCCCCCTTGGCGCTGTTGAACGACACCAGGACCAGCACGAACGGGGAGTCGGCCTGCTTGTCGTTGGACAGCCACGCGCTCTCGCCGTCGTCGTCGGCGAACCGCTCGACGACGACCAGCGGGGTGAGCGACGTGTAGAACTCGATCGAGGCGTCCAGGTCGCCGCAGGGCAGCGCCACGTGCGTCCAGCGGGCCTCGGTCAGTCGGGTCTCGGTCATGCGGGGTGCTCCTTTTCTGCGTCGGCGACGGTGCCGTGCGGGCTCACACGAGCCCTCTCTCGAACGGTTTGCTCAGGGCGCGGGGCTCGCGCTGGGACTTGGCCATGACCACCATGACCGCCAGGGCCAGCAGGTACGGGGCGGCGACCAGCAGCTGGGCGTTCAGCTCGACGCCGAGCGACGGAAGGGCCAGGCGCAGCGCGTCGGCGGCCCCGAAGAGGAAGCAGCCGAGCAGGGTGCCCTTGAGCCGCCACGCGCCGAAGATCACCGCGGCGATGACGATGAAGCCGCGCCCCGCGGTCATGTTGTTGTTGAACGAGCCGACCAGGCCGACCGACAGGTAGGCCCCGCCGAGGCCCGACATCACGCCGCACCACATGAGCGCCTGGCGCCGGCGGACGTTCACCTTGATGCCGCTGACGTCCGCGGCCTGCGGGTTCTCCCCCACCGCGCGCAGCTCCAGGCCCCACCGGGTGCGGTTGACCAGGAACCAGGTGAGCGGGACGACGAGCAGGAGCAGGTAGAACGGCCAGCGCTGCTCGAACAGGACGCCCAGCAGCGGGATCTCCGCCAGGCCGGGGACGCGCAGCACCCCGACCTGCGAGCGGCTGAACTCCGTCGTCTGCAGCAGGAAGCTGGTCATCCCGAGCACGAAGATGTTGATCACCAGACCCACCACGAAGGTGTTGATCTGGATCCGGTGCGACAGGTTGGCGTGGACCAGGGCGACGAGCAGGCCCACGAGCGCACCGGCGAACAGGCCCACCGTGGGGCTGCCCGTCGCGCTGCCGACGGCGATCGCGCCGAAGGCGCCGGAGAGCATCATGCCCTCGACGGAGATGTTCAACGTCCCCGCGCGCTCGGCCAGGTACTCGCCGCACGCGGCGAAGGCCAGCGGGGCGGTCAGGCGCAGGGCGCTGGCGAGCACCGTGCCGCCGTCGTCGAGCCACATCAGACCGGCACCTCTTCCTTGGCGGGCGCGGCGGCCGACGGCCGTGCCGGGGACTCGGGGACCGCACCGCGGTTGCGGATGCGGCGTCCCCACAGCGCCGAGAGCACCGGCGGGACGACGAACGCGAGGACGAGCAGCGCCTGGATGACGTCGACGAGGTAGCTGGGCACGCCGGTGGAGGCCAGGTAGCTCGAACCGGCCCGCAGCCCGCCGAAGAGCACCGCGACCGGCAGGGCCAGGCCGGGACGGCTGCGGGCGACGAGGGCGACCAGCAGGCCGTCCCACCCGAAGTTGTTGGAGATCGCGGGCTGGAGCCGGAAGACCGTGCCCATCAGGATGACCCCGCCGGCGAGGCCGGCGAAGGCCCCCGACAGCACCAGGGCCGAGCCGCCGAGCCGGGAGGCGCGGATGCCCGCGTGCCGGGCGGCCAGCGGGTTGAGCCCCAGCATGCTGAGCCGGAAGCCCCAGCGGCTGCGGCCGAGCAGCACGGCCAGGACGACGGTGGCGACCACCGCCAGGATCGCCCCGACCCCGATGGTGAGGTCGGGGTACTGGCCGAAGCTGGCCAGCCGCAGGAACTCCGGCACGGCGTCGGACTGCGGCCGGGCCGGCCCGTTGCCCATGCCCTGCTCCTGCAGCAGCGACGGGCTGAGGACGGCGAACTGCACCACCTGGGCGGCGACGAAGGTCAGCAGCAGCGTGGTGACGACGACGTTGACCCCGCGGGTGTAGTACATCGCCGCGCTGATCCCCGACCAGGCGCCGCCGCCGGCCGCGGCCGCGACCAGCGCGACGGTGATGACCAGCCAGGCCGGCCCCTGCAGGCGGAGGGCGACGAAGCAGCCCACCATCGCGCCGATGAGCAGCTGGCCCTCCTGGCCGATGTTGAACACCCCGGCCCGGTTGGCGATGCAGGCGCCCAGCGCGACCAGCAGCAGGGGAGCGGCGTTGACGAACGTCTGCGACCAGCCGGCGGCGTCGGCGATGCTGCCGGTGTAGAGCGCGTCGACCACCTCCGAGGGCGACCCGTCGGAGATCGTGACGAGCAGCGCGGCCAGCGCCATCGCGAGGGCGACGCAGCCGACCGTGATGCCGGCCGTCCGCCACGCATCCGCGCTGGGGCGGCGCAGCCCGGTGCTGCCGACGACGTAGCTGGCCAGGGGCCGGCGGACGGGAGCGGGACCGGTCACGCCGCCTCACCCCCGACGAGCATGCCCAGGCGCTGCGGGGAGGCCTCGGCGACGTCGAGGACACCGGTGATCCGGCCCGACGAGATGACCGCGATGCGGCTGGCCAGCGCCATGACCTCCTCCAGTTCGGTCGAGATGAGCAGGACGGCCACGCCCGAGGCCGCCGCCTCGCGCAGCCGGGCGTACATGTCCTCGATCGCCCCGACGTCCAACCCGTGGGTGGGCTGCGCGGCGACGAGGACGGTGGGCCCGGCGGAGAGCTCGCGGGCCAGGACGACGCGCTGCTGGTTGCCGCCGGACAGCGTGCGCAGCGGGGCGTCGATCGAGGGGGTCCGGATGGCGAACCGCTCGATCAGCTCCTGCGCCTGGGCGCGGACCTGCGCCCGGCGCATCAGCAGCCGGCCGCTGTACCGGCGCAGGTCGGTCATGACGAGGTTCTCGGCGACGCTCATGTCCAGGACGACGCCGGAGCGGTGCCGGTCCTCGGGGATCACGCCGACGCCCGCCTCGTGCAGCGCACCCGGGCGGTCGAGCACGACGTCGGTGCCGTCGACCCGCACGGTGCCGGCGTCGGGCTCGAGCAGGCCCGAGAGCAGGTCGCCCAGGGTCGCCTGCCCGTTCCCCTCGACGCCGTAGAGAGCGACGATCTCGCCGGTCGCCACCTCCAGGTCGAGGGAGTCCAGCAGCACCCGGCCGTCGGGTCCGGTCACGCACAGCCCGTGCAGGGCGAGCGCGGCGGTGCCCTGGACGTCGGCGGACACCTGGGGGGCCGGCGGCTCGGCGGGGACGGCGTCCAGGCCGCCCGCGAGCACGGGACTCAGGTGCTTGGCCGGGTCGTCGGTGACCACGAGCCCCAGGGCGGCGCCCTCGGCGTGCAGCGACACGTCGCGGCCGACCATCTGTCGGGCCAGCTCCGGGGCCGAGGTGTCGGCGGTGCGGCAGGAGAACGCCAGCCGCCCGCGGCGCAGCACCGACACGACGTCGGTGGCCGCGGTGATCTCGGCCAGCTTGTGGCTGATCAGGATGACGCCGCGGCCCTCGGCGGCGACCGCGGTGCGCAGCACGTCGAACAGGGCGGCGGACTCGGCGATGGTGAGCACCGAGGTGGGCTCGTCGAGGATCAGCACCCGCGGATCGCGCCGGAGGGCCTTGATCAGCTCGACCCGCTGCCGCTCGCCGGCCGAGAGCCGCTCCACCGTCCTGGTGGGGTCGACGACCAGGCCGTAGCGCTTCCCGACCGCCTCGACGTCGGCGCACACGGCGTCCTTGTCGATGCGGCCGGGCTCGCCGAGCGCGACGTTCTCCCAGACGGTGAGCGGCTCGATCAGGCTGAAGTGCTGGTGCACCATGCCGAGCCCGTGCTCGGCGGCCTGCAGGGGGGTGTCGATCTCCACCCGGCGGCCGTCGCGGTGCACCTCGCCGGCGTCGGCGTGCACGAGGCCCATGAGGACCTTCATGAGCGTGGACTTGCCGGCGCCGTTCTCCCCGAGCAGGCCGTGGACCTCACCGCGCTGGACGGTCAGGTCCACGGCGTCGCAGGCCACGACCGGCCCGTAGCGCTTGCTGATGCCCCGCAGTTCCAGCGCGGGGACGAGCCCGTCGGTACGGGCACGGTCGTGGCTCATGCGTTCAGCTCCCCAGGCGCTCGACCTCGGCGTCGGGGTCGATCGTGCCGTCCCCGACGGAGGCGATGAAGTCCGCCAGCTGCTGCTCCTGCTCGGGCGTCACGCCACTGTCCTCGCAGAACTGGACGGTGGGCAGCGGGTCGACGCCCATCTTCCACAGCCGCGTGGTGCCACCCTCGAGCTCACCGTTGGCGAAGTCCTCGAGAGCCACGGCGAAGTACTCGCCCGGGTCGAAGATCACCGAGATCGCGTAGCCGTCGCCGCAGCGGTCGGTCCCCGGCGTGAGGACCGGGATGCCCGCCTCGAAGCCGAGCTCGGCGGAGGCGTCGGTGGCGCCACCCAGGTACGGGTAGAGCCCGCCGATGCCCTGGCCGATCTGCGCCTGGGTGGCCTCCACGGCCAGGCCCGAGTCGTCGAAGTCACCGGTGTAGGTGGTGACCACCTCGGCGTCGGGGACGATCTGCCGCACGCCGGCCTGGAAGGCCTGCGCGGCGATGATGCTGAAGTCCAGCTCCGGGCCGGTCACGAAGCCCGCCGTGGTCGCGCCGCTGCCCTGCATGAGCAGGCCCAGGGCGTACCCGGCCGCCAGCAGCGACTCCGACGCGGAGTCCTGGCTGAGCACGACGTTGTCGGCGAGCTCGTAGCCCTCCGTCTGCGACGGCAGGTACCAGATGGTGCCCGCGCAGACGTCCTCCTCGGCCGCCGGCAGGGCGTCGGCGAGCTCGGAGGCGGCGAGGGCGACCATGTCGACGCCCTGGCGGCACATGTTGCGGGCCTGCTCCAGGGCGTCGGCCGGGTTGATCTCGCCGACCTTGATGAGCTCCCAGCCGTCCTGGCTGTCGACGAACTCCTGGGCCTTGACCACGAACGACTCGTAGTAGCCGTTGTCGTTGAGGTCGCCGGGGCTGAGGACGCCGATCTTGACGTCGCCGTCGCCGTTGACGTCCGGCTGCTCGCCCGAGGCGCTGCTGCCGCCGCCGGAGGACCCGCCGTCGGAGCCGCCGTCGTCGTCGGCGTTGTTGCCGCAGGCGCTGAGCGCGACGACGGCGACGGCCGCCAGCGCGGCGGTGCGCCGCAGGGGTCGGGTGGATGACATGTGCTGCCTCCCGGGTCGAGGTGAGGGGGTCGGGGACTGTGGAGCCGGTGGTGCGGTGTGCTGCGCGACCGGCTCAGCCGGCGCTGTCGACCAGGTCCGCGTACGCGACGCGCTCCTGCTCGAAGACGGCGTCGCCGGTGGCGGCGACGAAGTACGGGAAGCCCATCCGGCCGATCGCGGCGACCCGGGTCGGGTCGATCCGGGTCTCGCTGTCGTCGGCCAGCAACTCCTCCGAGACGCGGATGTTCACGACCTCGGCCAGCACGATGTGCACGCCGGAGAAGCAGGAGGTGGGGTCGCCGCGGTCGATCGACTCGAGCACCCGGCACTCCATGTGCGCCGGGCTCTCGGCGACCGACGGCGCGGCGACGACCTCCGAGGGGCGGGTGGTCCAGCCGACGAGCTCGGCCTCGTCGACGCCGGCCGGGTACTCGCGGGCCACGGTCTCGATGTGGTCGGCCATCGCCGTCGTCGTCAGGTTGATGACGAACTCGCCGGTCGCCTCCAGGTTCACCCAGGTGTCCTTGGGCTCCGGCGTCTCCTCGCGGACCGTGCCGATGGTGACGGCGACCGTGGGCGGCAGCCCGCAGACCGGCATGAAGTAGCTGAACGGCGCGACGTTCACCCCGGCCGGGCCGGTCGTGGAGATCATGGCGATCGGCCGCGGCACGACCAGCTGGGAGAGCAGGCCCTGCAGCTGCGCCGGGGAGCGGCCGGCCAGGTCGATGGTCTTCACGCGGGGGTCCCTCCCGGGACGAGGGCCGGCCGGACCGGCCAGCTGGGGACGGGGTCGATGCCGGCCCGGCGCAGCAGCGACGCCCGGCGGGCCGTGGCCTCCTCGCGGAGCGCGGCGAGGTCCACCGTGGTGACCCGGCCGTCGCGGACCACCGGCCGACCGTCGACGAGGACGTCGCGGACCGTGCCGCTGGGCGCGCCCCACACCAGGTGCAGGGCGAGGTCGCCGCGCGGCGTCCACGCCGGGGCGGTGCCGTCGAAGACGACGAGGTCGGCGCGCTTGCCGACCTCGATGGAGCCCACCAGGTCCCCGAGGCCGAGGGCCTCCGCGCCGGCGCAGGTGGCGACGGCGAAGGCGTCGGCAGCGGTCAGCGGCGGGTCGCCGGCGGCGGTGTCGCGGGAGACGCCGGCCAGCAGCCAGGCGGCGCGCAGCACGTCGGGGGTGTCGCCGGCGTTGTGGGAGTCGCAGCCCAGCGCCAGGCGGCCGCCCGACCGCAGGAACTCCGCGTGCCGCGAGGCGCCGGTGTAGCCCTGGCCGAGCCGCAGGTAGGCACCGGGGCACACGGCGATCGCGGTGCCGGTGTCCAGCAGGGCGCCGAGCTCGTCGTCGTCCAGGTGGACGGCGTGGCCGAGCACCAGCCGCGGGCCCAGGACGCCGAGGTCGGCCAGGTGGGTGACCGGGCGCTTGCCGCTGCGGGCGGCGTAGGCGAGCCCGTCGTCGGTGCTGGGCGACAGGTGCCAGGTGACCTGGGTGTCCGCGCGCTCGGCGAGGGCCGCGGCGCCGGCGAAGAGCGCGTCGCTGGCCAGGTCGTGCCCGACCAGGGTGACCCAGGCGCCGACCAGGCCGTCCGGGGGCAGGTCGGCGAGCAGCTGCTCCTGGCGGGCGAGCACCTCGGCGGCGGGCCCCGACCACGGCAGGCCGGGCGCGTCCCAGCCCCACGTGCCGACCCGGCCACGGATGCCGGCGGCCGACAGGCCACGGGCGACCGAGAGGGGGGCGGCCACGGTGCCGGGCTCGGCGATCGTCGTGACGCCGTTGGTCAGCGCCTCGACCGCGGTGAGGGTCGCCGCGAGCTCGTCGTCCGCCGGCTCGTGCGCGGCGTGGATCGGCACCGCCCAGTCGAAGATCGACTGCTGGGAGTCGATGTCGTCGGGGATGGTGCTGCGGACCAGCGGGTCGCCGGTGGTGTGCTGGTGGGCGTCCACCAGCCCGGGGGTGACCACGCAGCCGGCGGCGTCGATCTCCGTCGCGCCGGGGAACTGCGCGCGCAGCTCGGCGGCCGGGCCGAGCGCGGCGATGGCGCCGTCGACGACCGCGACCGTCGTGCGCTCGAGCACGGCCCGGTCCGGGGCCATCGTCACGAGGTCGCCGTCGACGACGAGGAGCGCGCGCGATGCCCGCTGTTCGCTCCCGCGGTCGCTCCGCTCCTCGCTCGCAGACCTCGCTGCGATGCTCACTCCCTGTCCGCTCACGGGATCACCAGCACCCGGCCGACGGTGCTCCGGTCGCACAGCAGGTCCTGGGCGACGCCGGCGTCCTCCAGCGCGAAGCGGCCGGCGACGGTGGCGGTGCCGCCGTCGGCGAACAGCTGGAGGGCCGCGGCCATGTCGCTGGGCAGGTAGCCGCCGGCGCCGAGCAGCTCCAGGCCGCGGTGGAAGGCGTCGGAGAGGGAGAAGGTGACCTGGTCGCCGGTGGTGTTGCCGAGGAAGACCAACCGGCCGCCGATCCGCAGGGCGGACATGGAGGCGGCCCACGTCGCGGGGCCGAGGTACTCCAGCACGACGTCGGCGCCGCGGCCGTCGGTGACCTCGGCGACGAGCGAGGGCGCGTCCTCGGTGCCGACGACGACGTGCTTGACGCCGACCGCGGCCAGCGCGGCGGCCTTCTCCGGGCTGCCGACGGTGGCGACGACGTGCGCGCCGACCCGCTGGGCGATCTGCACCGCGGCCAGGCCGACGTTGCCGGCGGCGGCGTGCACCAGCAGGGTCTCCCCCGCCCGCAGCCGGCCGACGCGGACCACGGCGGAGTAGGCGGTGGCCCAGGGCGTGGGCAGGCATGCGGCCTCGACGAGGTCGATCCCCTCCGGCAGCACGTGCGCGGCCGAGGCGGGGGCGAGGACGAACTCGGCCAGGCCGCCGTCGATCGTGGCGCCGAGGATCCGCAGGTTCGGGCAGTGCCCGCCGCGACCCTCGTGGCAGAGCGGGCAGGCGCCGCAGGGGAGACTGGGGTCGAGGACGACGCGGGCGCCCACCGGCACCGGGGAGTCCTCCCCGGCCGCCTCGACGACGCCGGCGACGTCCATCCCGGCCACGTGCGGCAGCTCGAGGCCGGGCAGCCGGACGTCACCCCGGCGCTGCAGGACGTCGAGCTGGTTGAGGCCGCAGGCGGCGACGCGCACCAGAACGTCGGCCGGGCCCGGGGAGGGCACCGGGACATCGGCGAGGCCGAGCACGTCGGGGCCGCCGAAACCGGTCTGGACCATCGCTCGCACCGCCGCTCCACCTCCCTGCCGAGTGACCCGCACCGTCTCGCATCGTGAATCGATGAATCACCATGTGGACCGGTGCGGTCACTGTGGTCGGCGTGGCGCGGCCGTGTCAACGGTCCGGCCGAGCCCGTTACTGAATCAACGTGGACGTAACACGGCGGACCGCAGGAGTGACCCCCGCCACTGACAAGGAGTGGCGGCGGTCACGTCGTGCCCGGTCACGCGTCGAACGTGAGGACCGCCTTGCCCACCCGACCGGCGCGGACGTCGTCCAGCGCGCGGTTGACCTCGGTGAACGGGTAGTGCGTCAGCAGCCCGTCGACCGGGAACCGCCCGGCGCGGTGCAGCTCGACCAGCCGCGGCAGGAACTCCTGCGGGACGCTCGCGCCGGCCGTGATGCCGACGACCGACCGACCGGTGCCCAGGATCGAGCGCCACTCGAACGACATCTCGGCGCTGGCCCCCACCCCGATGACCCCGCAGACACCCAGCGGGGCCAGGGACTCGACCGCGGCCCGGAGCACGTCGGCGCGCCCGGTGGTGTCGAGGCTGTACTGCAGCCCGCCGGGGACCTCCGCGCGCACCCGCTCGGCCAGGTCCGGCTCGCCGGCGGCGACGGTGTGCGTGGCCCCGAGCGCGCGGGCCTGCTCGAGCTTCGCCGGGTTCACGTCGACGGCGACGATCGTCGTGCAGCCGGCCTCGACCGCGCCCAGGATCGCCGCGGCGCCCACCGCGCCGGCGCCGAAGACGCCGATCGAGCTCCCGGGCGCCGGCCGCAGCACGTTGAGCACACCGCCGGCGCCGGTCTGGAAGCCGCAGCCGAACGGGCCGACCACGCCGAGGTCGGTCCCCTCGGGCACCTTCACGACGCTCCCCCGCCGGGCGACGACGTGGGTGGCGAACGAGGACTGGCCGAGGAAGTGGCCGTGCACCGGCTCGCCGTCCTGCGACAGCGCCGTGCTGCCGTCGGGCCGGGTGCCGATGAAGTTGTACGCCCAGAAGTTCTCGCAGTAGGCCATCGCGTCGGCACGGCAGGGACCGCACTCGCCGCAGAAGGCGAACGTCATGGCGACCGGGTCGCCGACCGCGAGGTCGGTCACGCCCTCGCCGACCTGCTCGACGATCCCGGCGCCCTCGTGCCCGAGCACGACCGGCGGGGTCATCATGGAGCGGAACTCCAGGTCGGTGCCGCAGATGCCGGTGCTCACCAGCCGCACCACCACCTCGTCGGCCCGGGGTGGGGCCAGCTCCAGTTCGACGAGCTCCAGGGGCCCTGCGGGGTCGCGCAGGACGGCGGCGGTCACGGCAGTGGGTCGACCGGTCATGCGTGTCACGTTACGAGAGACCGTCTTGACTGACGAGATGCTCGCGCCCGACGATCACGGCATGACGACGTCGGTGCGCGAGGGCCTCAACTTCATCGACGGGGCGTGGACCACGGCCGCGGGCGGCGGGCGGCTGGAGCTGGTCGACCCCGCGACCGGGCAGCCGTTCGCCACCGTCGCGGAGGGCACCGCCGCCGACGTCGACGCCGCGGTCGCCGCGGCCCGCCGTGCGGCTCCCGGCTGGGCGGCGACCAACCCCACCGACCGCGGCGCCCTGATCTCCCGCTGGTCGCAGCTGGTGTTCGAGAACGCCGAGCGGCTCGCGGCGCTCGAGGCGCAGGACGTCGGCAAGCCGCTGTCCGGCGGCCGGATGAACGCCTTCATCGCCGGGGGGATCATCGGCTACTTCGGCGGCGCCGCCGACAAGCTCACCGGGGTCACGCTGCCCACCCGGACGCCGGACTTCCACGGCTACACGCTGATGGAGCCCCTCGGCGTCTGCGCCGTCATCACGCCGTGGAACGTGCCCGCCGTCCTCACCGCGGCCAACGCCGCCCCCGCGCTCGCCGCCGGGAACGCCGTCGTCCTCAAGCCGTCGGAGGTCGCCCCGCTGGTGGTGCTCGCCCTCGTCGAGCTGGCCGCCGAGGCCGGGATCCCGGCCGGCGTGCTCAACGTGGTCACCGGCGGACCGCAGGCCGGGGCCGCGCTCTCGGGGCACGCCGACGTCGACCACCTCAGCTTCGTCGGGTCCACGGCCACGGGCCGGGCGATCATGCGCTCGGCTGCCGAGAACCTGGTCCCCGTCAAGCTCGAGCTCGGCGGCAAGTCGCCGAACCTGCTCTTCGCCGACGCCGACCTCGACGCGGCGGTGCCGGCGATCGTCGGCTCCATCACCGAGAACGCCGGGCAGAACTGCTACGCCGGCTCCCGCCTGGTGGTGGAGGAGTCGATCGCCGACGAGGTGCGCGAGCGGGTCGTCGAGGCGATGCGCGCGGTGCGGATCGGCGCCTGGGACGAGGACCTGGACATGGGCCCGCTGGTCAACGCCACGCAGCGCGACCGGGTGCTGGGCTTCCTCACCGAGCTGCCGGGCAGCGGCGCCCGCGTGCTCACCGGCGGCGGCGTCCCCGGCGACCGGGACGCCGGCTGGTTCGTCGAGCCCACCGTGGTCGACGGGGTCTCCCCCGACGCGCGGATCGTCCGGGAGGAGGTCTTCGGGCCGGTGCTGGCGATCCAGACCTTCCGCGGCGACGCCGAGGCCCTCGAGCTCGCCAACCGCACCGACTTCGGGCTGCTGTCGTGCATCTGGACCTCCGACGTCTCCCGCGCGCTGCGGATGGCAGCCGGGGTGCGCAGCGGCCAGGTCGCGGTCAACCAGTTCCACGACGCCGGCGTCATCGGCTTCCCGTTCAACATGCAGAAGGACAGCGGCTTCAGCCGCGGCGGCGGCTACGCCGCGATGCGCGAGTACACGCAGGAGAAGGCCGTGGCCATCCGCCTGCTCCCCCCGCGCGCCGTCTAGTCTCGCTCTCCCCGGTGGCGCGGCCGGGCAACACCGCGCGTTCGCCTCGAGCCCCTCCGGAGCACGAGTTGACCCTCCCGCTGTTCGACCACCACTCCGCCGAGGCCAACGCCGACCCGGTGGCCTACTACCGCCGGTTCCGCGAGCAGCAGCCGGTCGGCTGGACCGAGGCCCACGACGGCTTCTTCTTCACCACCCGGCACGCCGACGTGGTCCGCATCGCCCGTGACGACGCCACCTTCTCCTCGGAGCGGGCGCCGGCCGGCAACCGCGGCATCTCCTTCGTCATCCCCTTCGGGCCGGGCCTGGAGCAGTACCCGATCGAGCTCGACCCGCCCCGGGCCACCCCGTACCGGGAGCTGATCAACCCGCTGCTGACGTTCGACGCGGTGGAGAAGCTGAAGCCGATGATCGCCCGGCACACCACCGCGGCCATCGACGCGTTCGTCGAGACCGGGTCGGTGGACTTCGTCCGCGACCTGACCAATCCGGTGCCGGCCGCGGTCACCCTCGACTGGCTGGGCTTCCCGACCGACGACTGGAAGAAGCTCGCCGGCCCGGTGCACGACATCTTCGCCAGCGTCCCCGGCACCGACCGGGCGATGCGCGGCGTCGAGGGGCTGATGTACCTGGAGAGCCGCATCCGCGAGCTCATCGCCGCCCGGCGCGCCGAGCCGCGCGAGGACGCCGTCTCCGCGCTGGTGCACGCGGTCCACCCCGAGGGCCGGCCATTCACCGAGCAGGAGCTCGTGTCGGTGATGTACCTGCTGGTCGCCGGCGGGGTGGACACCACGACGTCGCTCACCGGCTCCACGCTCGTGTGGCTGTCGGAGCACCCCGAGGAGCGGCAGCGGCTGATCGACGACCCGGACCTGCTCGACGTCGCCGTCGAGGAGTTCCTGCGGGTCTTCGCGCCGTCGCAGTCGATGGCCCGGACGCTGCTGTCCGACACCGAGGTCGGCGGCGTGGCGATGCACGCCGGGCAGCGGGTGCTCATCCCCTGGGTGGCGGCCAACCACGATCCGGAGGTGTTCCCCGACCCCGAGACCGTGGTGCTCGACCGCAACCCGCAGCGGCACCTCTCCTTCGGCATCGGCACCCACCGCTGCGCCGGCGCGCACCTGGCCCGGGCGATGTTCGGCGAGATGATGCGCCAGGTCCTGACCCGGCTGCCCGACTACCGTGTGCTGGGCGAGGCGCTGGTCCCCTACCCGACCCGGGGCAACCAGACCGGCTGGGACGCCATCCCCGCGCTGTTCACCCCCGGTCCGCGGCTGGGCTCGGCCGCGGTGGCGCCGGCGATCGTCACCCGCGAGCTCGAGGTCACCGAGGTGCGACCCGTCGCCACCGACGTCGTCGCGGTGACGTTCGCCGACCCGACCGGCGCCCAGCTGCCCGCCTGGACCCCGGGCGCGCACCTGGAGGTGCGGCTGCCCTCGGGCCGGCTGCGGCAGTACTCCCTGTGCGGGGACCCCGGGGCCGACACCTGGACCGTCGCCGTCCTGCGCGAGCCGGCCGGGCGCGGCGGCTCGGTCGAGCTGCACGAGCTGGCGCGCAGCGGTGCGCGGCTGACCGTGCGCGGCCCGCGCAACCACTTCCCGCTGGTCGACGCCCCGGACCACCTGCTGGTCGCCGGCGGCATCGGCATCACGCCGATCCTGGCCATGACCCGGGCGCTGGTCGCGCGGGGAGCGCCGGTCCGGGTGCTCTACGGCGGGCGGACGGCGGCGTCGATGGCGTTCGCCGACGAGCTGGTGGCACTGGCCGGCGACGGCGTGCAGTTGCTGCCGCAGGACGAGCGCGGCGTCCCGGACCTCGCGGCCGCCCTGGCCACCATCGGGCCCGAGACCGCGGTCTACTGCTGCGGGCCGGCGCCGATGATCGCCGCGATGGAGGCCGCCTGCGCCGCGGCCGGGGTGTCCGACCGGCTGCACGTCGAGCGGTTCACCGCGCCGGCCGAGGAGGTCGCCGTCGACACCTCGCACGACGTGGCCTTCGACGTGCGCCTGGCCCGGACCGGGACGACGGTCACCGTGCCGGCGGACAAGCGGATCGTCGAGGTGCTGCGCGACGTCGTCCCGCTGTCGTCGGACTGCGAGCAGGGCTACTGCGGAGCGTGCGAGACGCGGGTGCTGGCCGGCGAGCCCGAGCACCGCGACTCCGTGCTCACCGACGAGGAGCGCACCGCCGGCCGCTCGATGATGATCTGCGTCGGCCGGGCCAGGACGCCGTCCCTGACCCTCGACCTCTAGCCCCCCGCTCGACGAGATCTGCACAGTCGTCACCATCAGCGCCTGATGCCGACGAGTGTGCAGATCTCGTCGCACCCTCAGCCGACCACCACCGACCCGATCTGGGCCACCACATCCGCCGGCCGGCCCAGGACGTCGGCGGAGGAGTAGCGCAGCACGGTCCAGTCGGTCAGGACGATGCCGTTCTGCCGGCGGAGGTCCCGGACGAAGACATCGCGCTCGCGGTGCACCTCGCCGTCGAACTCGACGACGACGCGGTGCTCGGGCCAGGCCATGTCCACCTCTGCCAGCAGCCGTCCAGCGCCGTCGACGATGCGGTACTGCAGCACCGGCGCGGGCAGTCCGGCCTCGTGCAGCAGCCACCTCAGCACCGACTCCATGGGCGAGCCCGCACGCCGGTCGCCGAGGGGCAGCACGTCCCGCGCCCGCTTCGCGCCCCGCCCGTGGGGACGCCGGTCCAGCGCCGCGGCGAGCTCCTCGGCGGAGCAGAACCGCCGCAGGACCTGATCGGTCACGGCGAGGAGGGGCGGCGGCTCGAGCACCGCGGCCAGGTCGCGCCAGGTGCGCGCCGGCGTCGTGACCGGCAGGCCCCTGGTCTCCGTGAGGTCCGCGGGGACGTGCGCCGTCCGGTGGATGCAACGGTCCCGCCGGCCACGCACGGCGCTCCCCGGGCCGACGGTGAGGTGCACGCGTGCATCCCGAGGCTGGAGCGGGATCTCGAGTCCCCAGAGCTCAGCCGCGGTCCGGTGGCTCGCGACCGCGTCGCCCGGTGCGGTCAAGAGGACGGCGGCGACCCGGGCGTCGACGTCGTCCGCCAACGCCCGGGGCAGGTAGGTGTCACGGGACAGCCGGCGCAGTCCCGGGTGGCGGAGCGCTCGCTCCCCGAACCCCTCGGCGAGGACGGCGGAGCGGGTCGTGGGTCCGTGGATGCGGAGGCGCGGCGGGCGGCTGGGCACCGCGACAGGGTGCCGGGAGGGGTTGATCCGCCGCTGCCGCCGTCCACAGCCCTCGACGAGATCTGCACAGTGGGCGGCATCAGCGCCTGATGCCGACGAGTGTGCAGATCTCGTCGAGGGGAGGGCCGGGTTCCGTCAGAGGAAGATGTCGCGGCGGATGCCGCAGTGGGCGCCCAGCGTGCCGTCGACGACCTGGGTGATCCCCATGTCCATCGCCACCGAGCACAGCGAGTACGCGTCGTCCGCGGAGAGCCCGACCCGCCACCGCAGCAGCGTGATCATCTCCTCGACGGCCATCCGCGCGGCCTCGTCGAGGTCGGCACCGAAGCCGTGGGTGTACCAGTGGGTGTCGGTCTCCAGCATCGGGGCGCGCAGCTCCAGGTCGTCGACGGCGGCCAGCCGGACGGTCGCGTTCGCCGACGCCTCGATGGCGGTGCCGCAGATCTCGCCGTCGCCCTGCGCGAAGTGCGGGTCCCCCCAGTAGACGCCGGCCCCCTCCCGGAACACCGGGTAGAAGACGGTGGCCCCCGGTCCGAAGCGCCAGTTGTCCACGTTCCCGCCGAAGACCCCCGGCGGGATGCTGGAGAGGACGTCGTCGCCGCCGGGCAGCACGCCCATCAGGCCGAAGTGCGGGCGGACCGGCACCCGGACCGGGCGGCTGAACGGCTCCTCGACCCGCGCCGAGGCCGGTGTCCGCCACCCCGGGACGTCGTAGAGGGGGCGCGAGGTGAAGTCGTAGGCGAACAGCGGCTGCGCGACGGTCGGGAAGTCGGTGGCCGGGGTGCCGTCGGAGTGGTCGAGCTCGTAGACGGTGATCCGCTCCTTGCCGTACGTGTCGTACAGCAGTCCCCAGTTGGCGGCGCAGTTCGAGCCGTAGGGCACCCGCGGCGCCATGGTCTCGATGCGGACGGCGACGGCTCCTCCCGGACGCGCACCGGCGACGGCCACCGGCCCGGTGAGCACGTGCACCCCCGGACCCCGCTCGCTCTCCGGGATCGCCGCCCAGATGGCGTCGAGACCGGCGTCGATCATCAGCTCGGGGGCGTCCCCGGCGTGGTGGCTCACCGCCTCGACGGCCAGCGCCGCGCCCGACGGCACCTCGAGGACGGGCTCGGCGGCGGGGTCGATCGCCCCCCAGCGCACGGTGCCGGGTGTCGCCGGGAGGGTGCGCTGCGAGGGCGCCGGGGCGGCGAAGGTGCGCTCGGCCTGGGGGGAGAGCGCCAGGAGGGAGGTGGCGGTCGTCATGCTGGCCATCGCACCGCCGCCGCGTTTCGCCGCCGTTTCCCCCGGGTGACATGTCGTATCGCATGGCGGGACGTCATATGCACGGTGCGGGACAGCGGTGACGCTGCGTCCGCTCCTGCGCCATGCGCCATACTGTTGTGGAACCGATAACCATTCTCGGGAGAACCGTGCCGCACCGCCTCCGCACCACCGCCGCCCTCGCGGTCCTCGCCGGCACGGCCGCCCTGGCCGGCTGCTCGGACGCGGACGGCGGACCGGTCACGGAGGCCGGCGACCCGGCGAACTGCCCCGGCGAGGTGGTCGACGTCGTGGTCTCGGTGGCCCAGTGGGGCGCCGTCGTCGACCAGCTCGGGGGCGACTGCGCGAACGTCACCACCGTGCTCGGCTCCGGCGCGAGCGACCCGCACGACCACGAGGCGAGCACGGGCGACATCGCCGCGTTCGAGGACGCGGACCTGGTCGTCTACAACGGCGCCGGCTACGACGGGTGGGCCGCCGACGCCACCGACGGCGTCTCCCCCCGGCCCGTCGTGCTCGAGGTCGCCGAGGTGGCCGGCGCCGCGACCGGGGACGACCCGCACCTCTGGTACGAGCCCGAGGTGCTCCCCCGGTTCGCCGACGCGGTGACCCGGGAGCTGACCGAGCTCTCCCCCGACGCCGCCCCCTACCTCCAGCAGCAGCGCCAGCTGTTCACCACCGAGCTCCAGTCCTACGTCGCGGCACTGGCCCGGCTGCGCGAGCTGGCTCCCGGCCGCACGTACGCCGCGACCGAGCCGGTCTTCGACCGCACCGCCCGCGCGGTCGGCCTCGCCGACGCCACCCCGGCCGGCTACCGCGACGCCGTCGGCAACGAGGGAGAGCCGGCACCGGGGGACCTCGCGGAGTTCGTCACCGCTCTCGCCGACGGCGGCATCGACGTCCTCGTCTACAACACCCAGACCGCCGGCAGCCTCCCCGAGCAGCTGCGCACGGCGGCGGAGGACTCCGGCGTCCCGGTCGTCGAGGTCACGGAATCGGCGCCGGACGACGACGGTTCCTTCGTCGAGTGGCAGGTGGACCAGCTGGAGCGACTCTCCGACGCGCTCACGGAGAACCCGTGAGCCCGACGCCGACCCCGGCGCTCGTCCTCGACGACGTGAGCGTCGTCCGGGCGGGACGGACCGTCTGGTCACAGGGGACGCTCGCCGTCCCCGCCGGTGCGGTCGTGGGCGTGATCGGCCCCAACGGCGCCGGGAAGACGACGCTGTTCCAGGTGGCCCTCGGCCTGCTGCCCGTCGCGGCCGGCCGGGTCGAGGTGCTCGGCGCGCAGCCGCGCCGCGGGGACCGGCGGATCGGCTACGTGCCGCAGAACTACACCGCCGCGCTGGGCGACGCGATCCGGTGCCGTGACCTCGTCACGCTGGGGCTCACCGGGCACCGCTTCGGGCTGCGCCGCACCAGCGACGCCGACCGCGCCCGCGTCGACGAGGCGCTGCGCCGCGTGGGCGCGCTCGAGTACGCCGACCGCCGCATGTCGCAGCTGTCCGGCGGCCAGCAGCAGCGGGTGGCCATCGCCCAGGCGATCGTCGACGACGCCGAGCTGCTCCTGCTCGACGAGCCGCTGGCCAACCTCGACCTGCGCAACCAGCAGGAGATCGTCACCCTCCTCGGCGAGCTCCGCCGGGAACGCAGCGTGACGATCATGGTGGTCGCCCACGACCTGAACCCGCTCCTGCCGGTGCTCACCGACGCCGTCTACCTGCTCGACGGGCACCCGCACCACGACCCGATCGGCGAGGTCGTCCAGGAGGACCTGCTCACCCACCTCTACGGGACGACGGTGCGCGTGGTCCGCACCGCGCAGGGCGACCTGTTCACCCGCGCCACCGGACCGGACCCGGCATGAGCGCCGTCGCCGCCTCCGTGCAGTTCCAGTCCGACTGGTGGCAGGTGCTGCAGACCGACTTCATGCGCAACGCGCTGCTCGGTGGCTCGCTGGTGGCCATCGCCGCCGGCCTGCTCGGCTACTTCGTCGTCGTCCGCAGCAACGCCTTCGCCGCGCACGCGCTGGCGCACATCGGCTTCCCCGGCGCCACGGGCGCCCTGCTGGTCGGGGCGCCGGTCACCCTGGGGCTGGCCGTGTTCTGCGTCGGCGGCGGCCTGCTGATCGGCCTGCTCGGCCGTCGGGTCGCCGACCGGGAGATCGCCACCGGCACGGTGCTCGCCTTCGCCACCGGTCTCGGCGTGCTGTTCGCGTCGCTGGCCAGCGCGAACGCCAGCACGACGACGTC
This sequence comes from Blastococcus sp. TF02A-26, assembly GCF_003319125.1. Taxonomy (GTDB): domain Bacteria; phylum Actinomycetota; class Actinomycetes; order Mycobacteriales; family Geodermatophilaceae; genus Trujillonella. The sequence goes on from NZ_QOHG01000017.1 coordinate 64,539, forward strand.
GGTGCTGTTCGGCAACCTGCTCGCGGTGTCCGACGACGAGCTCGTGGTGTTCGCGCTGTTCACCCTCGCCGTCGCGGTCGTGCTCGCCCTCATCGGCCGGCCGCTGGTGTTCGCCTCGGTCGACCCCGCGGTGGCCGAGGCGCGCGGCGTGCCGGTGCGCGCCCTCGGCGTCGCCTTCGTCGTCCTGCTGGCGCTCACCATCACGATGGCCGTGCAGGTGGTCGGCACGCTGCTGCTCTTCGGCCTGGTCGTCACGCCGGCGGCCGCCGCGCTCCGCCTGACCGCCCGCCCAGGACGCGTGGCCGCGATCGCCGTGGCCATCGCCCTGCTCTCGGTGTGGGTGGGCCTGGTGCTGGCGGCGATGGTGGACCTCCCGCCGAGCTTCTTCGTCGTCACGGTGTCCGTGCTGGTCTGGGTCGCCGTCCTGGTGGTCGTCCGGGCCCGGGGGCGGGCTCCGGCCGCCGCCGGCAGCGGCTGCGCCCACACCGCCGAGGGCGTGCCGACGGCGGGTCGCGCCAGCGTTCTGTGAGCGAAGTCTCACCGCTTCGGCTTCATGTCCTCCGCGTGGGTCTGTTTCCCGCACGTGTCGGGAGGGGACCCTGTGTCCTATGGAGGACACGCAGAGCGACGCCCGGATGACGACCGAGACCGCCGTCGAGCAGCTGGTCGACGAGGCCCAGGGACAGCAGTCCTCGGCCGGCCCCGTCTCCCGGATGCTCGCCAACCCGCGCCGGGTACGCCGGGCCTGAGCCCGTCAGCCGCGGCGCCGGGACCACAGTCGTCCCACCCATCTCCCGCGCCTCGGCCCACCCGCACGCCCCTCGTCACCCAGAGCAACCATCTGGGGTTGCGGACCGGCGTGCCGCGAACTGCTCCGTCACGTGCCGGTGCACGATCCAGAACGTGACCGCAGCCGCTCTCTCCCTCGCCACCGACCACGACCACGGCGCCGACGGGGTCCCCGTCCGCCGCAGCCGTGCCGAGCGGCAGGCCATCGTGCTGGACACCGCCGAGCGGCTGTTCGCCGCGCGCAGCTCGCGCAGCGTGGGCATGGACGAGCTGGTCCGCGAGACCGGCCTGGGCAAGATGACCGTCTACCGGCTCTTCAAGAGCAAGGACGAGCTCGTCGGCGCCTACCTGGCCCGCAAGGCCGCGACCGTGCTCGCCTCGATCGACGCCGACCTGATGCGGCTCGAGGGCGACCCCCGCGCCGCGCTGCTGGCCGTCGTCGACATCGTCGAGCGCGACGTCACCCGCGCCGGCTTCCGCGGCTGCCCCTTCACCAACGTGAGCAGCGAGTACGACGACCCGACGCACCCGGCCCGCAGCGCCGCGGCCGACTACAAGTTCGAGCTGCACGCCCGCCTGGAGCGCCTCGCCGACCAGCTCCTCCCCGGCGCCGGCGAGGACCTCGCCGCCCAGGTGCACCTGGTCATCGACGGCATGTACCTCTCCGGTGGGCTGCTGGGCCCCGACGGCCCCGCGTCGCACGGCCGCCAGCTCGCCGAGCGCCTCGTGGACTCCGCGACCGCCACCGTCTGACCCCGCCCTCGGGCTGGACGAGCGAACGCGCCGGTCAGCCCGCAGGATGCAGGGGTGAGCGAAGACCGCAGCCGCCCCGACCTCGACGACACCACCGTCGAGGGCCTGGGCAAGCTGTCCGAGGCCCTGGAGACCATCGAGCAGGCCCGCGGCCAGCTGTACGGGTTCCACCAGCACTCCGGCAAGGCCGACCTGCTGCTGCAGGACGCCGTGGAGCTGTTCCGGAAGGCCGGCCACACCGAGCTGGCCGACGACCTGGACCGCGACCTCGTCGGCCGCAACGTCATCGCCGACCGCTGGACCTTCCAGATCGTCGAGGACTACGACGCCACCTACTGGTCGACGTTCCGCGCCTTCGACGAGCGCGCCCGCAACGAGCTGTCGAACGGCGACCGGCACGTCTACGAGGCGCGGATGAAGCAGCGCGAGCGGACCCAGGGCCACCCCCACCACGAGGCCGGGCCGTCGCTCAGCGACTGACCGCTCCCGTTTCCCGCCGGACCTCCGAGGGCACCGTCCGGGCATGACCATGCCTGATGGGGACAACGCCGGTTCCGACCGGGAGGCGAAGCCGCTCGGTGCCGAGAAGGCGCCCGGCGAGGACCGGGAGTCGCTCGGCGCCACCGAGGGCCCGGCAGACGGCATCGCCGGTCCCGCCTGGCCGCCGGCCGGCACGGAGCCCGACGCGCACTGACCCCGGCAGCCGTTTGGCCGGCCGTCCGGCGGGCAGACCTGACGGCGTGACCACTCCTGCCTCCCCCGCCGACCCCTATCCGGGCACCACCCCCGGGGTGCCGCGCGCCCCGGGAACGGCGGCACCGGGGGGTCTGACGACCGGCGGGACGACGGCGCCGCCGACCGGCCCCACCGGCGGACCGGTCCGCGAGCGGCACACCGGCAAGACCATCGGGCGGACCGTCGCCCTCGCCCTGCTGCTGTTCGTGACCGTCGTCCTGGTGCTGTTCGTCGTGTTCAACACCCAGAGCGTCGACATCAGCCTGGTCTTCGCCGACGTCAACGCCCCGCTGGTCCTGGCGCTGCTCATCGCCGCCGGCCTCGGCGCGCTGGTGTCCGGCCTCGCCGCCGCCGTCCTGCGGGCCCGCCGCCGCAACCGGTGACGCCGGGACGGACCCGGGAACTCAGCCGAGGGCGAGGACCAGGCACACCACGGTGAGGGCGACGGCGACCGGCGTCATGACCAGGCGCTCGGGCCGGCTGCGCGAGACGGCGTTCATGAGGACGCCGAGGGCGAAGTAGCCCGTCAGGACCCGGATCGAGACGTCCACGAACCCCTCGGGCAGGACGTCGGTGGCCGTCGCGGCGTCCAGGAGCACGAGCGCGACGACCGCGTAGCCGACGATCGAGACCACGCTCCCGACGCGGAACGCCGTCGGGAGGACGACGTGCTGCCCGCCCCACGCGAGCCGCCCCCAGGGTGCACCGGCGACGAGGGCGACCTGGAACACCGCGAGGAAGCCCAGCAGCAGGACCCCGAGGGCAGCGACCGTGACCACGCGCGGACGGTAGCCGGGGCGACCAGGCCGGTGGACGCGGCGTCCCGCGCGTGACGCGCACCTCCTCCCTTCGGGGCAGCACGCCCCCTCCGAGCGTGTCGGACCGCACCTCGCTTGCCGTTGTTACCGACGGGTAATAGCGTTTGTTACTGGCGGGTACGAATCCGACCAGTCACGGCATGGAGCACGGGAGCCACACGCGCATGAGCCACTACACCGCGAACCTGCGGGACCTCGAGTTCAACCTCTTCGAGTTCCTCGACACCAAGGACCGGTTCGGCACCGGACCGTTCGCCCAGATGGACGCGGAGACCGCGCGCGGCGTGCTCGCCGAGATCCGGCGGCTGGCGGAGGGCCCGATCGCGGAGTCCTTCACCGACGCCGACCGGAACCCGCCGGTGTTCGACCCGGCGACGCACTCCGTCGTCCTGCCCGAGGGCTTCAAGAAGTCGGTGCAGGCGCTCAACGAGGGTGAGTGGTTCCGCCTCGACCTGCCCGAGGAGCTCGGCGGCTTCGGCGCGCCCGTGGCCCTGCGCTGGGCCGCCTTCGAGATGATCCTCGGCGCCAACCCCGCCGTCTTCATGTACGGCTCGGGCCCGACGTTCGGCACCGTCCTCTGGGAGCTCGGCACGCCGGAGCAGCGCGAGCTCGCGCAGCTGATGATCGACCGCCAGTGGGGCGCCACCATGGTGCTCACCGAGCCCGACGCCGGTTCCGACGTCGGCGCCGGCCGCACCAAGGCCGTGCAGCAGCCCGACGGCTCCTGGCACATCGAGGGCGTGAAGCGGTTCATCACCTCGGCCGAGCACGACCTGTCCGACAACATCATCCACCTGGTCCTGGCCCGCCCCGAGGGCGCGAAGCCGGGCACCAAGGGCCTGTCGCTGTTCGTCGTCCCCAAGTTCCACGTGGACGTCGAGACCGGCGAGCTGGGCGAGCGCAACGGCGTCTACGTCACCAACGTCGAGAAGAAGATGGGCCTCAAGGTCTCCACGACCTGCGAGGTCACCTTCGGCGACGGCCCGGTGCCGGCCAAGGGCTGGCTGGTCGGCGACGTGCACGACGGCATCGCCCAGATGTTCAAGATCATCGAGTACGCCCGCATGTTCGTCGGCACCAAGGCGATCGCCACCCTGTCGGCCGGCTACCAGGTCGCGCTCGACTACGCGAAGAACCGGGTGCAGGGCGCGGACATGGCCGCCACCGCCAAGGACGCCCCGCGGGTCACCATCACCCACCACCCGGACGTCCGCCGCTCGCTGATGCTGCAGAAGTCCTACACCGAGGGCATGCGCGCGCTGTACCTGTACGCGGCCAGCTTCCGCGACCAGGTCATGGAGGCCCAGGCCGCCGGCCAGGCCGACTCCGAGGAGGCGAAGCTCGCCGCCCGCCTCAACGACCTGCTCCTGCCGGTCGTGAAGGGCTTCGGCTCCGAGCGGGCCACCCAGCTGCTGACCGCGGAGTCGCTGCAGACCCTGGGCGGCTCGGGCTTCCTGCAGGACTACCCGATCGAGCAGTACATCCGGGACTCGAAGATCGACACCCTCTACGAGGGCACCACGGCCATCCAGGGCCAGGACTTCTTCTTCCGGAAGATCGTCAAGGACGGCGGCGTCGCGCTGACGTGGCTGGCGAGCCAGATCCAGGCCACGATCGACGCCGAGGTCGGCAACGGCCGGCTCAAGGAGGAGCGGGCCCACCTGGCCGCCGCCCTGGGCGAGGTCCAGGCGATGCTCACCGCGATGTTCGGCCACCTGACCGCGGCCCAGGAGGACATGGCCAACGTCTACAAGATCGGTCAGAACACCTCCCGCCTGCTGCTGGCCGTCGGCGATCTGATCACCGCGTGGCTGCTGGTCCGCCAGTCCGAGGTGGCGCTGGCCGCCCTGGGCGGCGAGGTCAGCGAGCGCGACCGGCACTTCTACGAGGGCAAGCTGGCCGCCACCCGCTTCTTCACCTCCCAGGTGCTGCCGCGCCTGGCCGGTGAGCGGGCGATCGTCGAGGCGACCGACAACGCGCTCATGGAGGTCGACGAGGCGGCCTTCTGAGCCGTTCCAGCAGGTGAGCGACGGCCGCCTCCCCCTCGCGGGGAGGCGGCCGTCGCCGTGTGTGGGGCCGGTCGAGACGGGCATGCACTCCCCATGACCGACCCCCAGGGCAGCGACCGCATCCAGCAGGACGTCGGAACGGCGTCGGCCACCGGTGACGACGGCGACACCGGGGCCTCCTTCGAGGACGTGCCCCTCACCCGCGAGGACGCCCTCGAGCGCGACGCCGCGCACGGTGACGACCTCCCGGCCCGCGCCGTCGGTGACGTCGCCCTCTCCGAGCGTGCCGATCCGCCCGGCGGGGCATGAGCCAGCCAGCAGCGACCGGAGGAGACGACACATGAGCGAGTCCCAGAGCACCGGCTACGGCGAGTCGCCGGACACCGCCGACAGCAACGAGAACCTGATCGACGGCCGGACCGGCGACAACGCCAGCGACCGCGGCGAGCAGGACACCGCCACGCTCACCACGGACGACGAGGCGCAGCGCGACACCTCGGTCGTCCGCGGCGGCAACGACGCCAGCTAGATCCACCCGTGCCGGCGCGCGGCCTCCACGGCCGCGTGCCGGTTCGCCGCGCCCAGCTTCGCCGCGGCCGCGGACAGGTGGTTGCGGACCGTCCCCGGCGACAGGTGGATGCGCGCGGCGATCTCCTCGACGGGCGCGCCGGTCGAGGCCAGCTCCAGGACGTCGGCCTCCCGGGGCGTCAGCGGGCTGTCCCCCGCACTGATCGCCTCCGCGGCCAGTTCGGGGTCGACGTAGCGGCCGCCGGCGTGCACGGCACGGACGACGTCGGTGAGCACCGACGACTGGACCGTCTTGGGCAGGAAGCCCCGCACCCCCGCCGCCAGCGCCCGCTTGAGGTGCCCGGCCCGGCCGTGGCCGGTGACGATGACGCACGCGCAGCCGGGGACCAGCCCCGTGAGCTCGGCGGCCACGGAGATGCCGTCCCGGTCGGGCATCTGGAGGTCGAGGACGGCGACGTCGGGCACGTGCGCCCGCGCCATCGCCAGGGCCTCCGCGCCGGACGCGGCCTGGGCGACGACCTCGATGTCGTCCTCGAGACCGATCAGCGCCGCGAGCGCCGACCGGATCAGGTTCTCGTCGTCGGCCAGCAGCACGCGGATCACGCGGCGTCCCCCACGGGCAGGGCGGCGGTGAGCAGGAAGTGCCCGCCCTCGGCGGCCGTGGTCAGCGTGCCCGAGGCGGTGCCCAGCCGCTCGGCGAGACCGGTGAGGCCGCTGCCCCACCGGGGGTCGTCGGAGGTCACGCCGTCGTTGGTCACCGTCAGCCGGGCCGTTCCCCCGTCGACGACCAGGGCGATCGAGCACGTTCGTGCCCGGCTGTGCCTCAGCACGTTGGTGACCGCCTCCCGGACCACCCAGGCGAGCGCCGTCTGCACCCGGTCGGGCAGGTCCGCCCCGCCGTCCTCCCCCGCCACGGTGCAGTCCACACCGGCGGCCCGCAGCACGGAGCGGGCCCCGGCCAGCTCGCTGCCGAGATCGGCCGTCCGGTAGCCGCGGACGACCTCACGGACCTCGCGCAGCGACTGCTCCGCGATGCGGCTGATGTCGGCGACCTCGTCGGCGGCCTCCGGCCGCTGCCGACGCACCAGCTCGCCGGCGAGCTGGCTCTTCACCGCGATGGCCGAGAGGTCACGGCCCATGACGTCGTGCAGGTCGCGGGCGAAGCGCAGCCGCTCCTCGGCCACGGCCAGCTGCAGCTGCACCCCGCGGGTGCGGTCCATCTCCACGACGACGTCGAGCACCCACACCGTGAAGCGGAAGGCCAGTGCCAGGAGGACGACCGTGGCGCCGATGACGGCGGCCAGGACCGCCGCGGCGGCCGGCGCGGAGCCCAGCAGGGCGGCCGCGCACCCGACGAGGACCCCCACCGCGACGCCGCAGCGGACCAGCAGCGGAGAGGACCACACGGTGGAGGTCGCGACCAGCGCCATCGCCGGGGGCAGCGCGAGGCCCCAGACCAGGGCGGAGGAGTCCTGCTCGTCGGAGCCGTAGGCCACGGCCGCGAGCGCGGAGGTCCCGGCCGCCGCGACGGCGGTGACCACGAGGGGGACGCTGGGCAGCGGCCGGCCCTCCGAGCGGGCGAGGAACCCCGCCCGTGCCAGCACGACGCAGGTGGTCGCGACGGCGACCGCGCCGACGAGGAACGCCGTCGCGGCCGCGCTCCCCGGCCGCTGCGCGGAGCCGTGGATGCCCACGGCCAGCAGTGGCGTCGTCCCCAGCCAGCCGTAGAACGACCAGCGGGTGTAGAGGTCGATGCGCTGGGGGTCGGTGCGGCTCTCCCACCAGCGCGAGACGGTCGGCACGGCCCGCATGCTGCCGTACCGACCGCCCGGCACCGCTGCGGTCACCGCCGGGGCGCCCAGCGGAACACCCGGGGTGCGACCACGGCGCCGGCCAGCAACCAGGCCCCGAGCACGGCCAGCGGCAGGGGCGCCGCGGCCCAGGCCCCACCGGCGTCCACCTCCGTGCCGTCCCAGGCCCGGCCGGCCAGGCCCAGCCGGGCCAGCTCGACCACCGGGGTCAGCGGCAGGACGCGGGCGACGGAGGCGAGCTGCTCCGGCAGGTCCGACAGCGGGAAGAGCAGGCCGGACAGCGCCGTCGTCGCCATCACGACGGGGAGGGTGGTGATCTGCGCGCTCTCGGGCGTCCGGGTGAAGGACGTGCTGGCGGCGGCGAGCAGCAGCATGAGCGCCACGCCGCCGACCAGTGCGAGCAGCGGCAGCACGACGTCGACCGGCGCCACCCACTCCCCGATGACGACGGTCCCCGCGGCCACGAGCACGACCTGCCCGACCGTCACCACGAGCGTGGGCGCGGCCGTGCCGAGCAGCACCTCGACCTCGGTGAGCTCACCGGTGCGCATGCGCTGGAGCACCAGGTCCTCGCGCCGGGCGACGAACGTCGTCACCAGGTTGTAGTAGGTCAGGAAGACGAGGGTGACGCCGACCGCGGCCACGAGCAGCTGCGGTCCGACCCCGTCCCCGCCGTCCATGCCGAGCCCCGGGACGGCGGCCACGAGCAGCAGCGGCAGCAGGACCGAGTTGACGAGCGCGGTGCGGTTGCGCACGAGCAGTCGGGTCTCGGCGCCGGCGAGGGTCAGGGTGCGCCGCACGCGCGAGGGCGGCGCGGTCCGGGTCGGGGTCGGGGTCGGCTGGTCGATCGCGGTCATGGGTGTCCCTCCTCGGGGATCAGGGGCTCAGGCGGCGGGCGAGACGAGCCGCGGGACGTCGTCGGTCCCGTCGGCGACGGCGAGGAAGGCCTGCTCGAGGGTCGCCGACCGCGCCTGCAGCCCGGTCAGCACCACGCCCTCGGCATCGGCCCAGGTCAGCAGGCGGGTCAGCACCGGCTGCAGTGCCCGGGTGTGCAGCTCGACGCGGGGGCCGGTGGACACCAGCTGCGCGCCCGGCAGCGCCGGCAGGGCGGGCCCGTCCGGCGCGAGCTCGAACCGGATGGTCGCCGGCTGGGTGGCGGCGATCTCCCCGGCGGTCCCGGACAGCACGATCCTCCCGGCCCGCATCACGGCGATCCGGTCCGCCAGCTCCTCGGCCTCCTCGAGGTGGTGGGTGGTCAGCAGGACGGCGGCGCCCTCGCCCACCCGCCGGCGGACCAGCTCCCAGACGGCGCGGCGGCTCTCCGGGTCCAGGCCCGTCGTCGGCTCGTCGAGGACGATCACCCGTGGTCGGCCGAGCAGCGCGAGGGTGAGGTCCAGCCGCCGGCGCTCGCCGCCCGACAGGCTGCGGACCCGGACGTCGGCCCGGTCGGTGAGCCCGACCTGGGCCAGCGCCTCGTCCACCGGCTGGGGCGTGGACAGCGTGCCCGCCCAGGTGCGCACCGTCTCGGCGACGGTGAGGTCACCGGGCAGCCCGCTGGCCTGCAGGAGCACGCCGAGGAACGGCCGCACGGCCGCCCGGTCGGCGACCGGGTCCCGGCCGAGCACGCGGACGGTGCCGGCCGCGGGACGGGCCAGACCCTCCAGCACCTCCAGGGCGGAGGTCTTGCCCGCGCCGTTCACGCCCAGCAGCGCGAACACCTCACCCGGGGCGACCTCGAACGAGATGCCGCGGACGGCCGCGAAGGTGCCGTACCGCCGCTCCAGGTCCACCACCTCGACGGCCGGGACGGGGTCCTCCACGATCCGCACGGTGCCTCCTCGTGTGCCGCCCCCGGCCTCGGTCGGCCGGTTCCTCGGGCACCTCCGAGGCTGCCGCCGGAGGGGCTCCGGCACAGGTGCCGTCGCGCACGTCCTCGCCGGGCGGGAGCACGGACCACCCCTGACACGTGTCACGGGTCCGATCGGCGCCGGGTGCCCCTCCTACGCTGGGAGGGTGCCCGCCGCCGTCCCGCCCGCCGTCCCGGGGGTGGACGCGACCGAGTGGCGCGCACGGGCCGCGGCGCACGCCGTGCGGGCCGACGCGCTGACCGCCGCCCACCGGGCCCGCCGGGCGCGCGGCGAGAAGCACGCCGTCGAGGACTTCCTCTTCACCTTCTACGACACCCGCCCCGCGCTGCTGCGGCGCTGGCACCCCGGTGCGGGCGTCCGCCTGCTGCCCGACGGCGGGACGCCGGCCCCGCAGGGCGGCACCCGCTGGTACGCCACCGACGCCGACGGCACCGTGACCCTCGACGCCGACGCCTTCCTGGCCGACCGCGGCGACACCGTGCGCTTCGTCGCCCGCCTGCTCGCCGCCACCGCCAGCCGGCCCGCCTTCACCGGCTGCTTCGGCCTGCACGAGTGGGCGATGGTTTACCGCGCCGACGACCGCCGGCACGCGCTGCCGCTGCGCCTGGGGCGGCAGGGCACCGACGCCGTCGTCGAGGCCAACCCGATCCGGTGCACGCACTACGACGCGTTCCGCTTCTTCACCCCCGAGGCGACCGGCCGCAACGCGCTCCAGCCGACCCGCGCCACGCAGGTGGAGCTCGAGCAGCCGGGCTGCCTGCACGCCGGCATGGACCTGCACAAGTGGTCGCTGAAGCTGGGCCCGGCCGTCCCCGGTGAGCTCGCGCTCGACTGCTTCGCGCTCGCCGCCGACGTCCGGCTGCTCGACATGCAGGCCTCGCCGTACGACCTCGGCTCCTACGGCCACGCCGCCGTCGCCGTGGAGACCCCGGAGGGGCGGGCGGAGTACGCCCGCCGGCAGCGGGCGCTCGCCGACCGGGCCGCCGGCCTGCGCGCGCGTCTGCTGGACGTCTGCGACACGCTGCTCGGGAGCCTCCCGCCCGTGTCCGGCCCGTCAGCCGGCCGCCGTACCGTCAGGGCGTGACCCCGCGCTCCGACGACGCCGTCCGCACCGGCCGCTGGCTGACCCTCGACGGGACCACCAACACCCGTGACCTCGGCGGGCTGCCGACCGTCGACGGCGGGCAGACCCGCCCCGGTCGCATCCTGCGCAGCGACAACCTGCAGACCCTGAGCGAGGACGACGTCCGCCGCCTGGTGGACGAGATCGGCCTGCGCGAGGTCATCGACCTGCGCAGCATCGCCGAGGTGCTGATGGAGGGCCGCGGTCCGCTCCGGGCGGTGCCCGAGGTGACCCACCGGCACTTCAGCCTGCTGCCCGAGCGCGGCCACCACACCGACGTCTTCGCCGTCGAGGAGGCCCAGGCCCCCGAGCTGCCCGGTGGCTGGGTGGAGTCGCTGCTGCCACGGCAGGTCTCCGAGGAGCACGACGCCGAGCCCCCGGCGGTGCGGTCCTACCTCGGCTATCTGGAGCACCGCCCGGAGAACGTGGTCGGCGCGCTGCGGGCCCTGGCGGCCGCCGAGGGCGCCTCGGTGGTGCACTGCGCGGCCGGCAAGGACCGCACCGGCGTCATCGTGGCCTTCGCCCTGGCGGTGGCCGGTGTGCCGGACGAGGAGATCGTCGCCGACTACGCGCTGACCGCCGAGATCATCGACGCCCTGGTCGCCAAGCTCGCGCTCTCCCCCACCTACGGCCAGGACATGGACCGCAGCGACCTGGCGCGGCACACGCCGCGGGCGGAGACGATGGAGCGCGTCCTCGCGGTGCTCGCCGAGCGCCACGGCGGCCCGGCCGGCTGGCTGGCCGCGCAGGGCTTCGGCCCGGACGAGCAGGCCGCGCTGCGGGCCCGCCTGCGCGACTGACTACGCGCGGCGGTCGGCGAGGGCGGCGCCCAGCAAGTCGTCGGCCACCCCCCACTCGCCGGAGTGCACGGCGACGCCGACGGTGGTCGCCACCTGCACCGGCCGGCGGGCGAGCCGGAAGGGCTCGGTGAAGCAGGCGCGGACCCGGCCGAGGACGGCCTCGACGTCCCCGGGGGTGTTCAGCCCGGGCAGGACGACGACGAACTCGTCGGCGCCCAGGCGGGCCACGGTGTCGGCCGGCCGGATGGCGGCGCGCAGCCGGGCGGCCACCTGCCGGAGCAGTTCGTCGCCCGCGGGCGCCCCGTGCTCGGCGTTGAGCGCGGCGAACCCGTCGAGGTCGCAGCAGAGCACGCCGACGTGCTGGTCGTGCCGGACGGCGGTCAGGGCCGCCTCCAGGCGCTGCCGCAGCAGGTCGCGGTTGGGCAGCCCGGTGAGCGGGTCGTGGGTCGCCTGGTGGCGCAGGGTCTCGGCCAGGCGGGCCCGGTCGAGCGCGACGGCGACCTGGTCGGCGGCGGCGCGGAGACGGTCGAGGTGCTCGGTCTCCAGCCCGGCGGGAGTCGCGCCGGCCGGCCAGCTGGCGGTGGCCACGCCGAGGAAGACGCCGCCGGAGACGAGCGGCACCGCGAGCGCGTCGGTGATCCCACCCGCGCCGAGCAGGTCGCGGACGGCGGGGCTGCAGCTCTCCCAGCGCAGCACCCGAGGGGTGCGGTCGGTGAGCATCGCGACGAGCTCCGGCGTCTCCTCGGCGTACAGCTCGACGGGGAGCGGGTCCGTGGGGCCGCCACCGGCGACGACGCGTAGCCGGCCCGCACCGGTCTCCCAGAGCAGCAGGACCGAGCGGTCGCAGCCGACGACCGCGGGCAGGGCGGCGGCGGCCTGGGTGCAGACGGCGGTCGCGTCGGCCGCCGCGGCGAGCGCGGCTCCCAGCGACGACAGGGCGGCCGCGCGGGCGGCCTCGCGGCGGGCCTCGTCGCCGGCGGCGCCACGCTCGAGGACGGCGGCGGCGAGCCCGGCGTAGGCGGCGAGCACCGCCGCGGCACCGGCCGGCAGGTGCGCCACCGCGCCGTCGGCGGCGTCGGCGGAGGGCAGGGCGGCGAGGCGTCCGTGCCACCGGCGTCCGGACACCACGTCGACGACGAGGGCGCCCGGTGCGGGCGTGCTGCCGGCCACGAGGACGGCGGCGAGCGCGGAGACGTCGGAGGGGGCGAGGCCGATCGCCCGGGAGAGGACCCCGTCCCCACCGGACGGCGTCACCGCGAGCAGGAGACCGGCCTGTGGCAGCGCCTCGGACGCGCGGGCGAGCAGGTCCTCCAGCGCCTCGGACACGGGAGCCCCCGAGGCGAGACCGGCGGCGGCCGCCTCCAGCGCGGTGAGCCGGGCCGCCGTGCTGCCGGGGTCGGCCGGGGGAGCCTCGGTCGCCGGCACGGCCCGGGATCGGCGCCGCAGGCGACCGCCACGCTCAGGAGTCCTCACCCGCTCCGGATCGGCATCCCGGTGCCCGCGGTTGAGCCGGACCGCCCCGAGAGGGGGAGGTTGACCGCACGCCTCCGGCGGCGTATCACTAACCCATACCCCCCAGGGGTATCAACCGCGAGCGAGGAGGAACGTCATGGACCACCAGCACGCACACGGCCGGGTCGGGTGGCCGGCAGCGGCCCAGGCCACGCTGCACTGCCTCACCGGCTGCGCGATCGGCGAGGTGCTCGGGATGGTCATCGGGACGGCACTGGGCTGGTCCGCCCTCGCGACCGTCGTCCTGGCCGTCGGGCTCGCGTTCGTCTTCGGCTACGCGCTGACGGTGCGCGGGGTGCTGCGGGCCGGCCTGCCGTTCCGGGCGGCCGTGCGGGTGGCACTGGCCGCCGACACGTTCTCCATCGCCGTGATGGAGCTCGTCGACAACGGCGTCATGGTGGCGGTCCCGGGGGCGATGGACGCCGGCGTCACGAGCGGCTTCTTCTGGGGCTCGCTGGCCGTCGCGCTCGCCGTGGCCTTCGTCGTGGCCCTGCCGGTCAACCGCTGGCTGATGAGCCGGGGGCGTGGCCACGCCGTCGTGCACGCGGCGCACTGACCCCCGGAACGACGACGACCGGCGTCCTCCGTGCGGGAGGGCGCCGGTCGGGGGCGTGCGACGGGGCGGCTCTCAGCGGCCGTTCGCGATGGTCAGCAGCTCGTCGCGCAGGGCGGGGCTGGGGGCACGGAACAGCGCGCGCTCCAGGGCCCGACGGGTACGCGAGGCCTGTCGGCGCGAACGCCAGGTGGACACGGTGCTCATGGTGCTCTCCGAAGGTCGAAGTGTGGGTACACCGGTAGTAAAGCAGGCTGGTCGCTGGTTATGCCTACGGATCGCAGGCGTGTCCTGTGATCTGCCTCCGAATCCCACTCGGCCGGGTGAGATCCCACCCCGGGGACGACGATGGCGCCCGCCCCCGGGAGGGGACGGGCGCCATCGAGGACCCGAGAACGACTAGGGCTGGTCGGGCCGGGAGACGTCGCCCCGCCAGGCGCCGGTCTCGGTGCCGCGGCTCTCGATGAACTCCTTGAACCTCTTGGCGTCGGCCTTGACCTGGCGGTCGTCGAAGCCCAGCGCCGCGCCCGCCTTCTCGACGAGGCCCTCGGGCTCCCAGTCGATCTGGATCATCACGCGGGTCTTGTCGTCGGCGAGGCGGTGGAAGGTCACCACGCCGGCGTGCTTGGCCTCGCCGCCGGTGCTGGCCCAGGCGATCCGCTCCTCGGGGTGCTGCTCGGTGATCTCGGTGTCGAACTCCCGCTTCACCCCGTCGATGTTGGTGACCCAGTGGGTGTGGGTGTCGTCGGTCTGGGTGATCCGCTCGACGCCACCCATGAACTGCGGGAACGACTCGAACTGCGTCCACTGGTCGTAGGCGACCCGGATCGGGACGTCGACGTCGACGGACTCCTGCACGCTGGCCACGGACGGCCTCCTCTGTCTCGGGATGTCGGTCGTGCGCCACGTACCCGCTCGGGCCGCGCCGACACACACATCCGCAGGTCAGCGCAGCGCCGCCGCCAGGCTGCCGCGCACCGGGAGGCCGTCCAGCAGCAGCATCTGCGCCAGGTGGTAGGCGTCGGGCTGGCCGGTCCAGACCGTCGAGCCGACCTCCCCGCGGGGGGTCAGCTCGTGGTGCCAGCTCCCCGTGGCGGGGTCGGCGAAGCGCTCCTCCCCGTGCGCCCGCCACGTCCGGGCGAGCTCGCCGTACCGCGGCTCCCCGGTGACGGCGCGCAGCACCGTGGCGGCCGCGATCGCCTCGCACAGCGCCCAGTGCATGCGGGCGACCACGACGGGGCGGTCGTCCCAGCCGAGCGTGTACGGGAACCCGAGCTCCCCGTCCGCCGCCCAGCCCCGCTCGGCCGCCGCCCCGAACAGCCCGATGGCGTCGTCCAGCAGCCACCCCGGGGCGTCCCCGCCCAGGGCCGCGCGCACGTGCAGGCACAGCCGCGCCCACTCGAACTGGTGGCCCACGGTGACGCCGTACGGGCGGAACGGGTCGTCCGGCCGGTCGCGGTTCAACTCGGGCAGCGGCTCCCACGCGGCGGTGAAGTGCTCGGGCAGCCGCCACTGCCGCTCGCGCGCCCAGCCGTGCACCACGCGCTCGGTGCTGCGCAGCGCCCGGTGCCGCAGCGCCGCTGCGGTCGCCGGCTCCTCGGCGGCCAGCGCGTCGGCGGCGGCCAGGGTCGCCTCGACGCCGTGCATGGTGGCGTTGGCGCCCCGGTAGTCGCTGCACGCCGACCAGGTCCGTTCCCACTCCTCGACCACGAGTCCCTCGGCGTCGTCCCAGAAGCGGCCGTCCCACACCGCGAGCGCCTGACCGAGGAGCTGCCGGCCGCCCTCGACGCCCGCCGCGGTGGCGGTCGCCCCGGCGAGGACGACGAACGCATGCGCGTAGGCCGCCTTCGTGTCGTCGTCCCCGGCCGACCGCCAGCCACCGTGCTCGGCGTCGTGCAGCGGCCCGTCGAGCAACGCGGCGACCCCGTGCCGGGCCAGCGCTGCGGGGCCCGGCCGGCCGAGCAGGGCGGCCAGCCCGAAGACGTGGGTCATCCGCGCGACGATGTAGGTCTCCTGCGGCCGGTCCTCGAGCGAACCGTCGGCTCGCAGGTACCCGAAGCCGCCCTCGGGCACGCGGGAGCGGGCGGCGAAGGCGAGCAGCCGGTCGAGGTCGGTCACCGCGTCAGCCGGCCAGCGCCGCCGCCGGGTCGTGCAGCACCGCCCCGACCTCCGCCAGGAACCGGCTGCCGAGCTCGCCGTCGATCACCCGGTGGTCGAACGACAGGGCCAGCGTGGTGACCTGCCGCGGCTTCACCTTGCCCTTGTGCACCCACGGCTGCGGCCGCACGGCGCCGAAGGCGAGGATCGCCGACTCCCCCGGGTTGAGGATCGGGGTGCCGGTGTCGACGCCGAAGACCCCGACGTTGGTGATCGTGATCGTCCCGCCGCTCATGTCGGCCGGTGCCGTGCGACCGGCGCGGGCGGTCCCGGTGAGCTCGGTCAGCGCCCGGGCGAGCTCGGGGAGGGAGAGCCGGTCGGCGCCCTTGACGTTGGGCACCAGCAGGCCGCGCGGGGTGGCCGCCGCGATCCCGAGGTTCACGTGCGCGGGGACGACGATCTCCCGCGTCGCCTCCTCCCACCGGCTGTTCACCATCGGGTACCGCGCCACCGCGTGCAGCAGCGCCTTCGCCACGAGGAGCAGGGGGCTGACCTTGACCCCGGCGTACTCGGGACGGGCGGCGAGGCGGTCGCGCAGCTTCATCGTGCGCGTCACGTCGACGGTCAGGAACTCGGTGACGTGCGGCGCGGTGAACGCGCTGGCCACCATCGCCGCGGCGGTGTGCTTGCGGACCCCCGTGACCGGGATGCGCTGCTCCCCCGCGGTCGCCGGTGCGGCTCCCGCGGGCGCGCTCGCCGCCGCCTCGACGTCGGCCCGGGTGATGACTCCGCCGGGGCCGCTGCCGCTCAGCGCGGCCAGGTCCACGCCCAGGGTCCGGGCCAGCTTGCGGACCGGCGGCTTGGCCAGCGGCCGGAGCCGCACCGGGTGGTCGGGCGCCGCGGCGGGGCGGGTGGGGGTGTCGAAGCCGGGGCGGGCGGAGGTGTCGACGGCGGGGCGGGCCGGGGTCTCCCCGACCGGCGCGGCGGTCCGGCGGGGCCGGCGGCGGGCCTCCGTGGTGCGCGGCCCGTAGCCGACGAGGACGGCGGTGCGCTCGGGCGCGCCCGCGGTCTCCGCGGTCCCCGCAGGGGCCCCGGCGCCGTCGTCCCCCCCGGTGTCGATCGTGACGATCGGCGCGCCGACCTCGACGGTGCTGCCGACCTCGTGCAGCAGCGCGGTCACGGTGCCGGCGAACGGCGAGGGCAGCTCGACGGCGGCCTTGGCGGTCTCCACCTCGCACAGCGGCTGGTTCACCGTGACCTCGTCGCCCACGGCGACCAGCCACTGCAGGATCTCGCCGTCGGTGAGGCCCTCGCCGATGTCGGGGAGGCGGAAGGAGCGCAGCGTCCCCATGTCAGAACCCCATCGCGCGGTCGACGGCGTCGAGCACCCGGTCCAGGTCGGGCAGGTACTCCTCCTCGTTTCGGGCCGGCGGATAGGGCACGTCGTAGCCCCCGGCGCGCAGCACCGGCGCCTCCAGGGAGTGGAAGCACTGCTCGGTGAGCCGGGCGGCGATCTCGGCGCCCAGGCCGTGCGACACCTGCGCCTCGTGGACGACCACGCAGCGCCCGGTCCGCCGGACGGAGTCGACCACCGGGTCGAGGTCCAGCGGCGAGAGGGTGCGCAGGTCGACCACCTCCAGCGACCGGCCCTCCTCGGCGGCGGCCGCGGCGGCCTGCAGCGCCGTGGCGACCATCGGGCCGTAGGCGAGGACGGTGACGTCGTCGCCGCGGCGGACCACCCGCGACCGGAACAGCGGCTCGGGGATCGCGTCGAGGTCGACCTCGGCCTTCTCCCAGTAGCGCCGCTTGGGCTCGAGGAAGACGACCGGGTCGGGCGCGGCGATGGCCTGCTGGATGCCCCAGTAGGCGTCGACCGGGTTGCTGACCGAGACGACCTTCAGCCCGGGCGTGTGCGCGAAGTACGCCTCGGGGCTCTCGCTGTGGTGCTCGACCGCGCCGATGCCGCCGCCGAAGGGGATGCGGATGACGACCGGCATCCGCATCCGGCCCTGCGACCGCGCCGAGATCTTGGCGACCTGCGTGACGATCTGGTTGACCGCCGGGAAGACGAAGCCGTCGAACTGGATCTCGCAGACCGGCCGGTAGCCGCGCAGCGCCAGGCCGACCGCGGTGCCGACGATGCCGGCCTCGGCCAGCGGGGTGTCGACGACCCGCGCCTCGCCGAAGTCCTTCTGCAGCCCGTCGGTGACGCGGAAGACGCCGCCGAGGCGGCCGATGTCCTCGCCCATGAGCACGACCTTCGGGTCGTCATCCATCGCCCGGCGCAGGCCCAGGTTGAGCGCCTTCCCCATGGTGAGCGTCTCGGTGGTCATCGCCCGGCCTCCTCGAACGAGGCCTGGTAGGCGAGGAACTCGTCGCGCTGGGCCGCCAGCGGTGGCGGCTGCTCGGCGTAGACGGCGTCGAACATGGTGACCGCCGGCCGGGGCTGCATCGCGATGGTGCCGCGCCGGATGCGGGCCGCCAGCTCCTCCCCCTCGGCCTCGACAGCGGCCAGGAAGTCGGCGTCGGCGATGCCCTCCTGCTCGAGGTGGGTCCGCAGCCGCGCGATCGGGTCCCGCCGCCGCCACTCCTCCACCTCGTGGGCCAGCCGGTAGCGGGTCGGGTCGTCGGAGGTGGTGTGCGCACCCATCCGGTAGGTGAACGCCTCGATGAACGTCGGTCCCTGGCCCTCACGGGCGGCGGTGAGCGCCGCCCGCGTCACCGCCAGGACGGCGAGGACGTCGTTGCCGTCGACCCGCACCCCGGGGAAGCCGAAGCCGGCGGCCCGATGCGCCAGCGGCACCCGGGACTGCCGCTCGATCGGGGCGCTGATCGCGTACTGGTTGTTCTGGCAGAAGAAGACCACCGGCGCCGAGAAGGACGCCGCCCAGATCATCGCCTCGCTCAGCTCGCCCTGGCTGGTGGCGCCGTCGCCGAGGAAGGCGAGGACGGCGGTCTCCGCGCCGTCGCGCTGGACGCCCATCGCGTAGCCGGTGGCGTGCAGCGTCTGCGCCGGGATGACGATCGTGTACAGGTTCAGGCCGGTCTCCGCCGGGTCCCAGCCCCCGTTGTCGACCCCGCGGTAGAGGCTCATGACGTGCAGCGGGTCGACGCCGCGCACCCAGGCGACGCCGTGCTCGCGGTAGGTGGGGAAGGCCATGTCGCCGGGCTGCAGCGCGTGGCCGGCGCCGACCTGGGCGGCCTCCTGGCCGAGCAGCGGGGGCCAGAGGCCGAGCTCGCCCTGGCGCTGCAGGGCTGTGGCCTCGACGTCCCAGCGGCGGACGAGGACCAGGTCGCGGTAGAGGCCGCGGAGCTCGTCGGCGGAGAGGTCGATCGCGTGGGTGGGGTCCTCGACGCGCTGCCCCTCGGGGGTCAGCAGCTGTACGAGCTCGGGCACCGTGGACATGGGGCAACTCCTCGTCGTCTCCCGCGGTCCCGGGGTCGCCGGGCGGCTGCGGTCGGTGGACGTGCGGTGACGCCGGGGTGTGGCGTCACTCACATCATCGTGGCACGACCCGCCCCGTTCCGGAGCACATCACCCACCCGGACGGGTGCGCAACGATGCTCGGACGTCAAAAGCAGATCGCGCAGTGCTTGGACATCAAGGCATGTCAGACTGCGCAGCGTGGCGGCCCTGGACGACACCGACGCCCGCCTGCTGCAGGCACTGGACGAGGACCCCCGCGCCTCGGTGACGGTGCTGGCCCAGCGACTGGGGCTGGCCCGCAACACCGTCCAGGCCCGCCTGGCCCGCCTGGAGTCCGGGAACGCCCTGGCCCCGGCCAGCACGCGGGTGCGGCCGGAGGCCCTGGGTTACCGGCTCGAGGCCTACGTGACTCTGCACGTGGCCCAGCGGAGCCTGACCGACGTCGGCGCGGCGCTGGCGGCGCTGCCGGAGGTCGTCGAGGTGACCGCGCTGACCGGAGCGGCCGACCTCCTCGTGCGCGTGGTGGCCGTCGACGCCGACGACCTGTGGCGGCTCACCGAGCAGGTGCTCGCCCTGCCCGGGGTGGAGCGGACCGACACCGCCCTCGCGCTGCGCCGGTTGGTCGAGCGCCGGGTGACCGGACTGCTCGACCGCGCCGCCGGGCCGGGGGAGGAGCCAGGCCCCTCCCCCGTTTGAGCCCGTGGCGCGGGGGCACCGGCGGCACACGGCACCGGTGGTTGCCGGCGACGACCGGTGCCCAGGCTCGGCGGTCGAGCACCCGGCCGCCGAGTCGCCCGTCCCTGACCGCGAACCCGAGGGGTGCCGTGCCGACCGATCCGTCCGAGCTGCTCGGGGAACTGCTCCGCACCTACGGTCCGGTCGGGCAGGAGGACGCGGTCCGCGACGTCGTCCGCCGGGAGCTCGAGCCGCTCGCCGACGAGACCCGGGTCGACCCCGCCGGGAACCTCGTCGCGCTGCTGCGCGGCTCGGGCGGCCCGGAGGCCGGTCCCGTCCTGCGGGTCATGGCGCACCTCGACGAGCTGACGATGCTGGTCAAGCGGGTGGAGCCCGACGGCACGCTGCGGGTCACCTCGCTCGGGGTGATGTACCCGGGCAACTTCGGGCTCGGCCCGGTCGCCGTCCTCGGGGACGCCGAGATCCTGACCGCCGTCCTCACCCTCGGGTCGGAGCACACGACGACCGACAGCATGCGGATCTGGGAGACCAAGCCCGACCAGGGGGACAAGGCGCTGGACTGGTCGCACGTCTACGTCTTCACCGGTCGTACCCCCGAGGAGCTGGCGGCCGCCGGGGTCCACGCCGGCACCCGCGTCTGCGTGCACACCGACCGGCGGGGGCTGACCCGGTTCGGCGACTTCCACGGCTCCTGGTTCCTCGACGACCGGGCCGCGCTGACGGCGGTCGTGCGCGCCGCCGAGCTGCTGCGGGCCGACGGCGGGCGGCCGGCCGCCGACGTGTACCTGGTCGCCTCCACCAGCGAGGAGATGGGCGGCATCGGCGCCACGTACGCCGGCCGCACGCTGCCCGGGGAGGTCACCCTCGCCGTGGAGGTCGGCCCGGCCGAGGCCGAGTACCAGGTGACCGTCGACGGCGGCCCGGTCATCGCCTACGCCGACGACTCCGTCGCCTACGACAAGCGGATCTGCGACCACCTCCTCGCGCTCGGTCGCGAGCTGGGCCTCGACCCGCAGACGGCGGTCTGGCAGTCCTTCGACTCCGATGCCTCCCAGTCCAAGGCGGCCGGCCAGACGGCGCAGGCGGCGCTGCTGTCACTGCCCACGCTCTCCACCCACGGCTACGAGGTCATGCACACCGGGACGGTGGAGCGCGCCGCCCGGCTGCTCGCGGAGTACCTGCGCCGTCCCGACCCCGGCAGGTGAGCTCCCTCAGGCGGGGCGGCGGATGCGCACCGGCCCCCGGGCGGTGGCGACGTCGACCACCTCGCCGCGCTGCGTGACCTCGACCTCGCCGGCCGCGGCCAGCCGGCCCGCGGCCTCCCGCGCCGCCGGCATCAGCTCGCGCCAGCCATCCGGATCGACGGCCCGGGCCGCCTCCGACGGGCAGATGGACACTCCCGCCGCCCGCGTGTCCAGCAGCGCGGCGATCCGCTGCTCGAGCGCCCGGTCGACGTCCTCCACCCCGTCAGCGTCGGCCGTTCCGCACGTGACCGCCAGGCGGGTGTGCCGGTCGACCGCAGGGGTACCGGCGCGGCCATGGCGAGGGAGACCCCGATCGGGACCATCGGCAAGGGCCGGCGCGGCATCAGCCCGCTCGGCTGGGCGCTGCGCGGCGCGGCGGCCGGAGCGGCGGCGAGCACCGCACTGAACGCCGTCACCTACGTCGACATGGCCGTGCGCGGCCGGGGCAGCAGCTCGACGCCGGAGCAGACCGTGGAGGCGCTGGCGGAGAAGGCGCACGTGACCGTCCCCGGCGACGAGGAGACCCGGTCGAACCGCCTGCAGGGGCTCGGGCCGCTGACCGGCCTGGTCGCCGGGGTCGGGGTCGGTGTCCTCACGGGGGTCGCCCGCGCCGCCGGGTTCCGGTCGCAGTGGCTGGTCGGCACGCTGCTCACCACGGCCGGCGTCATGGTCGCCGCCGACGGGCCGATGACCGCGCTCGGCGTCACCGACCCGCGCACGTGGTCGCGCACCGACTGGGTCAGCGACGTGGTGCCGCACCTGGTCTACGGAGCGGTGCTCAAGTCGACGATGGACGCCTTCGACCTGCCCTAGTGCCAGCCGCGCTCGTCGACGCCGCCGGGCACCGGCGCCTCGGGGTCGTAGGGCGTGCGGGTGAACACGAACGTGCCCAGGTCGAGGTGGTCCGGCGCGATTCGCAGCGTCTCCCCCGCGTGGTACCCGTCGAGCCCCAGCCAGGTGCCGTCCGCGCGGGCGACGAACCGGCTGGCCCGGCCGGCCCGGCCGGGCAGCGGGTCCAGCTGCAGCAGACCGCCGGCGACGACGCGCAGCACGTAGGGCGCCGGCCCCCAGTACCAGACGCCGAGGGAGTCCAGCTCCACCGGCGATGGCGAGGGCCGCCACTCCTCGACAACCCGGGGCTCGGCCGTCCGCAGGTCGGCGAGCAGACCGGGCCACAGCTGCTCCATGCCGCTGGTGGTGTTGGCCAGCGTCACGGCGCCGGCGCCCTCCTCCCGGTCGACGAAGACGCCGGCGAGGAACCCGGGCATCGACCCGCCGTGGCCGGTGAGCACCCGCCCGTCGACCCGCATCACCTGCAGGCCCAGCCCGTAGGCCGACCAGCCGGGCGCGGAGGAGTCGACGCCGGCCGGCACCGCCATCTCCTCGAGCGTCGAGGCGCGCAGCACGTCGCCGGTGTCGCCGAGCAGGAAGGCGGCGAAGCGGGCGAGGTCGGCCAGCGGCGCCCAGAGCTGGCCCGCAGCCGCCATCACCCCGGCGTCGTGCTCGGGCTCGGGGAGGACGACGTCGGCCCACGGGTGGACCGCGGTGCCCTCGGCGGCGGGCTGCTCCGGACGGGTCGTCGTGCGCGCCATGCCGAGCGGGCGGAGCACCTCGTCGCGCACCACCTCGGCCCAGGACCGCTCCCGGTGCCGGGCGACCAGCTCGCCGAGCAGGCCGAAGCCCAGGTTGGAGTAGTGGAACCGGCGGGCGGCCCCGAGCACCACGTGCTCCTCGCGCAGCCGCAGGTCCGCCAGCGACCCGCCCGGCACGCGCTCCCACCAGCCGCCGGGGCTCTCCGCCGAGGCGCCGGCCAGGTGGGAGAGCAGCTGACCGACGGTGCGGTCGCCCAGCGGTGTACCCGGGACGTGCCGGTCCAACGGGTCGTCGAGGCCCAGGCGGCCCTCGTCCCGCAGCCGCATCACGGCGACGGCGGTCACCGTCTTGCTGATCGAGCCCAGCCGGTACTGGACGTCGAGCACCGGCCCGGGCACCTCGCCGCGCCCGGCCGACCACACCAGGCCGCCGTCGCGGACGACGCCCGCGACCAGACCGGGCACGCGCCCGTCGCGCTGGACGCGCGCCGTCCGCGCCAGCAGCGTGCGGGCGGTCGAGGGCAGCACGGGCTCGGGCATGACGGCGACCGTAGGACAGCGCCGCCGGACGAGCGGGGTCAGGCCGCCCTGACCGCCTCCAGCCGGCCGGTGCGGCGGGCCCAGATCTCGAAGACCACGGTGGCGAACGGCGGGATCGAGGCCACGAGCGCCAGCAGCGTCGTCCCCGGCGACCAGCGCAGCCGGCGCGCCGTCAGCAGGGCCACCGCGACGTAGAGGACGAAGACCGCCCCGTGGATCGGCCCGAAGACCTTCACGCCGATCTCGGAGGTCTCCGGCACGTACTTCACGTACATCCCGGCCAGCAGCCCGACCCAGGTGATCGCCTCGGCGACGGCGACGGCGCGGAACAGCTGGACGGCGGTACGCGGGTTCATGCTCCCCATTCTCGGCGGTGGCCCCGCCGATCCGACTGTGAGGTCCGTGGCATGGTCGGCGGCGTGCGGGGGCTGGCTCGGCGGGAGTTCTGCCTCGTGCTGCTGCGCCGCATGGCCGACGTCCGCCCCGACCTGGTCGCCGAGGCGCTGCCGAGGCTGTCGGCCACCCGGGCCCAGGCGCACGCGGCGCACACCCGGTGGCAGGCGCTGCACCACAGCCCGCGGGCGCCGCGCGGCCTCGCCCTGCGGACGGCGGTGCTGGGCCCGCCCGACACCTGCGTGGCCCGGCCGGAGGGCGACCTCGTGCTGGAGCTGCGGCAGTGGCCGCTCCCGCTGTGGCCGCAGCTGCGCTGGCGGGTGGTGACCGGTCCAGGCGGGGAGGTGCTGGACGAGCAGCTGGTCCGCGGCCCGGGGTCCGGGATCCCCCGGGCCGGGCTCGACCGCCTGCTGACGTGGCAGCACGTGGTGGACGACGTCGCCGCGGTCCCGGGAGCCCGGCACGCGGGCGCCGACATGCCCGCCCACTGGGCGGTCGACCTGCCCGACGGTCGGCGGGCCCGCTTCGTCTGGGGGCTGCTGCAGGAGGTGCGGGATCAGCCGGCGATGCGCCGGGCCCCGGCGTAGCCGCCCACCGCGTCCACCGGCGCGACCTTGACGACGTCGCCCGAGGTCGGGGCGTGCACCATCTGGCCGTTGCCGATGTAGATGCCCACGTGGCTCACCGGGCTGTAGAAGAACACCAGGTCACCGGGCTGGAGGTCGGCCCGTGACACGGCCTGGCCCATGCGGGACTGCAGCCGGCTCGAGTGCGGCAGGCTGATCCCGGCGGCGCGGAAGGCGTACTGCGTCAGGCCGGAGCAGTCGAAGGACCCCGGCCCGCCGGCGGCCCACACGTAGGGCTTGCCCCGCTGCGCCATGGCCGTGGCGATGGCGGTCTGCGCCGCACCGCTGCCGCCGGCGACGGGAGCGGACGGCGCCGGCTCCTCCTCCGCCACGGGCTCCGCGCGCTCGGCGCGGCTGGCCGTGGGCTCGGCGTGCGCCGCGGCCGAGGCGGCCAGCGCGGCCTGCTGCTCGGCGGCGGTGAGCCGGTCGAAGTCCGCCCGGTACTCGGCGATCTCGGCCTCGAGCGCGGCCTGCTGCGCGGCCACGGCGTCGTAGGTCTGCTGGGCCTGGGCGGCGGCCTCGTCGGCCGCGGTCCGGGCCGCGGCCGCGGCGTCGCTGGCGCCCACGGCACCGGCGAGGACGCCGTTCTGGTGGTCGGCCACCATGTCGAGCACGCTCACCCGGTCGATGAACTCCTCGGCCGAGTCGCTGGTCAGCATCGCCTGCAGCGACCCGCCGGCCTGGCCGGTCCACGCGCTGCGGGCCACGCCGCGCACCTGCTCCTGGGCCGTGACGACCTGGGCCTGCGCGGCATCGGCGGCGGCCGCGGCCTCGGCGGCCTGCGCCTGCAGCGCCGCGAGCTGCTCGCGGGCCTCGTTGAACTGCTCGGTGACCGTCTCCAGCTCGTGCCCGCGGGCCGCCATGAGCTCGGCGGCCTCGGCGGCGGTGCCCGGCTCCTCGGCGCCGGCCGGCGCGGGGGTCAGGGCCACGCCGAGGGCGACGGCCACCGAGGAGGCGAGGAGCACCGCGCGGCGGAGGCGGTGCGGGCGCGCGGGGAAGGCGCGGGCGGGGGACGCCATGGTTCGGCGGCTCTCTCTTTCTCCGACGGCCGCCTACCGGGTTAGCTGACGGGTTCGGGCGGGAGATCACCCGGCGCCTGCGGCGGACCGCGGGCACTGCACCCCGGGACTTCGGTGGGTCCCCGGCCCGGCGTCCCCCGGAGGGTCGGCCGGCTCGACGGCGTCCACGGGGTGTCACCCAGGTCGGTGACGCTGCGCCCCATCGGACACACAGACCGTAAGGTCCGTTATGGCCGCGTGACAATCACCAGCGTGTAATTCGTTCGCTCACAGTGAGCAACCGACGCCGCGGTGCGACCGACGGTGACCGGACGGAGCGGTCCTGACCAGCGGAGACGATCTCGCTCCCCCGGCCCGTCCTCGCCGGGGACGCAGCCCGGCGGACCGTGACGCTCACCACGTCCCGACCACCCGGCACGCCGGGGTTTGCCGGGGTCCGCTCCCGCGCACCCACGGGGGCATGCGCATCACCCGGCGGGCACTGGCCCGCCCGCTCGTCGTCCTCGCGATCGCCGGTTCGCTCACCGCGTGCAGCAACAGTGGCGGGAACACCGACGTGAACCGCAACGAGCAGGAGTGCGGCACCGCCGAGGACAGCGGGAACTGCGCCGAGACGGAGGGTCCGCCCACCCAGACCACCGAGTCCGAGGGCTGAGCGCACCACCGGTCCCGCCGTCGCGGGGCACTCCGTGGTCGGCCGCCCGGGTCGCCGCGGAGGTCCGGTTCCTCGCCTCGGCCGTGCGGCGCCGGCTGCAGGGCCGCGACCTCGCGCTCATCGGGGCGGGGCTGACGTTCTACGCCGGCATCGCCGTGGTCCCGCTCCTGCTGGTCGCCGTCCGCCTCACCGGCTGGCTCGTGGGCACCGACGAGGTGTCCCGGCTGACCGACGGGCTGACCGCGATCCTGCCCGAGCAGCTCGGTGCCCCCGGGGTCGTCCGCGACCTGGTGGACGCCGGGCTGGGCATGGACGTCGTCGGTCTGCTGCTCGCCCTGCTGCCGATCTCCCTCTACGGCGAGGGGCTGCGCCGGGCGCTGCTGCGGTTCAGCCGGCGCGAGGACACGCTCACCGGCTGGCGCGGCCGGCTGCTCGGGATGCCGCTGGTCCTGGTCACCCCGTTGCTGCTGTACCCCCTGCTGCTCGCCGCCGACGGCATGGCCACCCTCGACGCCGAGCCCGGCGCCGGCGCCGCCCTCGGCCAGTTCGCGCTGGGCTACTACTCGGTCCTGTTCGTCCTGACCGTGCCGCTCGCCTGGGGCTTCCGCGTCGTCGCCGCCGGGCGCCCCGGCTGGCCGGCGCTGGTCTCGGGGGCGCTGTTCACCGCCGCCTGCCTCTCGGGCTTCCTCCAGGGCTTCGTGCTGTTCCTGGCCCTGCCGCTCGACCTCGGCGCCCCCTTCGCCGGGCTCACCGCCGTCGGTGCCGCCGTCGCCGTCGCCCTCTGGCTGTTCCTGCTGCACCTGGTGATGCTGGGCGGCTGGCTGCTCACCCAGGCGCTCGACGCGCGGCTCTCCCGAGGTCGGCGGGACCCGGGGGTGTGACCGCGCGCCCGTCCGGGGAGGGTGGGGGCATGACCGACACGATGCTGGCCGGCCGGCTGAACGTGCGCACGCGGGAGTTCGCCGTCCGGGAGGTGCCACGCCCGACGCCGGGGCCCGGTGAGGTGCTGATCCGGGTCCGGGCGGCGGGGATCTGCCTGTCCGACGTCCACCTGATCGACGGCACGCTCTCCCCCCTGTTCCTGGCCGGCGACGAGGTGACGCTGGGCCACGAGGTCGCCGGGGAGGTGGCCGAGCTCGGGGAGGGCGTCGGCGGGACCACCGTCGGCCAGCGGGTGACGCTGCAGGCCGGCGAGGAGATCGGCGGCTGGATCCACACCCGCGGCGTCGACTACGACGGCGGGTGGGCCGAGTACGCCCTCGCGACCGTCCCCACCCTCGTGCCGATCCCCGACGACATGCCCTTCGAGCAGGCCTGCATCGTCCCGGACGCCGTCTCCACCCCGTGGGCGTCGATCGTGCGCACCGCCGGCGTCCGCGCCGGTCAGCCCGTCGGCGTGTGGGGCATCGGCGGGCTCGGCGCGCACGCCGTCCAGCTGCTGCGGCTCGCCGGTGCGGCGCCGATCGTCGCCGTCGACCCGGTGGAGGCCGCCCGCGAGCGGGCCCTGGCCTTCGGCGCCGACCTGGCCCTCGACCCGTCCGAGGACGTCGCCGCGCGGGTGCGCGAGCTGACCGGCGGGCCGGGGCTGGCCTACGCCTTCGACTTCGCCGGCGTGGCCGCCGTGCGGGAGCAGGCCGTGCGCTGCCTGGAGCGGGACGGCGGCCTCGTGCTCGTCGGGCTCACCGACCAGCCGCTGACCATCCGCAACGGCACCCAGTTCAGCTACTTCGGCCAGCGGATCCTCGGCCACTACGGCTCCGAGCCCGACCACGTGGAGCAGCTGGTGCGGCTGGTCCGGCACGGCCGGCTGGACCTCTCCCGCTCGATCTCCGGCACCCTGCCGCTCGCCGATGCCGCCCGCGGCGTCGAGCAGCTGGAGCGCAAGGAGGGCAACCCGATCCGCCTGGTCATCCAGCCCTGATCCCGGGCAATGGTGCGGTTCCGCCCCGTGCAGAACCGCACTATTGCCCACCGGGGGACTCGTCCGGCTCCCTGATCAGGACGTCGACGGCGCGGAAGAGCCTCGGGGTCTCCAGGAGCACCGCCTTGGTGGGCTCGCCGACCTCCACCGGCGCGGTCCGGGGCAGGGCGGCCAGGGCGCGCAGGCGGGGGTCGGCGAGCACGTCGTCGACCAGGCCGCGGTCGCCGCCGGGGACCAGCGCCACCACGTCGCCGGCGTGCGGGAGCAGCACGCGGGCGGCGGTGTCGGCGGCGGCGGTGACGACGGCGGCGGTCTGGTTGTCCCGGCGGCGGGCGAAACGCTGCTGCGACCAGCCCCCGGCCGCCGTCCGGCCCTGCACCAGCCGGGTGTCGACCTTGGAGACGACGAGGTCGCCGCCGTCGAAGACGCCGACCGCCCACCGGCCGCGGCGGACGAGCAGCACCGCGACCCGGCGCGGGGCGCCCGCCGCCGCGGTGAACGACGCCACCAGCGGTGGTCCCGGCTCCCAGCCGAACGGCGCCCGCAGCGTCACGGTGGTGCCGTCGGCGCAGGTGACCGCCAGCGCCCCGCCGTCGGCCCGCACCTCGGCGAAGGAGCCGTGACGCGCGGCGACGCCGTCGAGCCACCGGCCCAGCCGCTCCGGCGCGACCCCCAGCCGGCGCCCACCGCCGGCGGCGGGACGCGGCCGGCTCACGGCCGGGCTCCGAGCCGCCGGGTGCCGGCGGGCAGGTCGAGCAGCGCGGCCACCGGGGCGGGGAGCTCGACGGCGACCGTCACCGCGGCGGCCACCAGCGGCAGCCCCGGCGCGGTCCCGCGCAACGCGGTCGGGGGCAGCTCCACCCCGGGGTCCTGCCCGGGGCGGCGCCCGCGGCGAGCAGCAGTCGGCGGCGCCGGGCGGTCCCGGCGTGCGGTGCGGACACGGCGATCGGCCGGTCAGCCGGGGTCGAGCACCGGCAGGCCGGCGGCCTTCCACGCCTGGAACCCGCCGACGACGTCCGTGGCGCGGTGCAGCCCCAGGGCCCGCAGCGAGTCGGCGGCGAGGCTGGAGGAGTAGCCCTCGTCGCAGAAGACGACGACCTCCACGTCGTAGCCGGTCGCCTCCGGGACCCTCGCGTCACTGGCCGGGTCGAAGCGCCACTCGAGGTGGTTGCGCTCGATCACCAGGGCACCGGGGATGGCGCCGTCGCGATCGCGCTGGGACGCCGGACGGGTGTCGACGAGCACCGCACCGGCCTGCGCGCGGGCGGCGGCCTCCTCCGGCTCCACCCGGCGCAACCGGCTCCGGGCCTCGGCGAGCAGCTCGTCGACGGTGCGGGCCCCGACCGGCCGCTCGGCGGGCGCGCTCATCCGGCCATCACCTCCGCGGCCTCGGCGTTCTCGGCGGGCACGACCAGCAGCCGCTGGAAGGCCGCCACCACGAGGGCCGCGAGCCCGGCCGGGATGATCGCGACGAGGAACGAGGCGTTCGCGCCGTACTCGTCGACCACCAGCCCGGCCAGCGAGGCGCCGACCGCGACGCCCAGGCCCAGCGCCGTCCCGATCCAGGTGAACGCCTCGGTGGTCGCCGACCGCGGCACGAGCAGCTCGGCCAGCGTGAAGGAGCTGATCAGCGAGGGCGAGAGCGAGATCCCGGCGACGACGACGAACGGCAGCATCAGCCAGACGCTCTCGATCAGCAGCAGCGGGACGATGAGGACGGTGAGCGCCACCAGGACGACGGCCAGCCGCCGGTTGAGCGGCGCCTGCCAGTGCACGGTCCCCCAGCCGATGCCGCTGGCCATCGAGCCGACGGCGAGGCCGGCGATCAGCACGCCCGAGAGCGACATCGCGTCGACCTCGTCGGCGAAGGCCACCAGCGCGATCTCCAGCGTGCCGAGGATGGCGCCGACCGCCGCGCCGACGACGAACAGCACCCGGATGCCGGGCGTGCGGATCGCCGAGGGGCCGTTGCGGCTCTCGTGCCCGTGCGGCGGCGGTTCGGTGCGGTGCTGGGCGGCGAACAGCACGCTGCCGACGACGGCGAGGACGAACGCCGTGACCACGCCCGACGTGCTGTGCCCGGTGGTGGAGAGGAATGTGACCAGCACCGGGCCGACGATGAAGACGAACTCGTCGACCACCGACTCCATCGCCAGCGCCGCCGGCAGCCGGCTGGTCCCGCGCAGCAGGTGCGTCCAGCGGACCCGGATCATCGAGGACACCGGCGGTATGCACGCCCCGGCCAGGCCGGCGAAGAGGAAGACGGTCCAGACCGGCCAGTCCTGCTTCACCGCGGCGAGGAAGGCCACGCCCGACGCGGCGAAGACCACCGTGACCGGGAGCAGTGTGCGGCGCTGACCGATGCTGTCGGCCAGCCGGCCCAGCAGGGGGCCGGCCGCCGCGGTGGTCACCGCCCCGGCCGCCGCCACCGCGCCGCCGAAGCCGTAGGAACCGGTCTCGTCGGCCACCAGGAGCACGCAGCCGAGACCCACCATCGACAGGGGGAGTCGGCCGATGAAGGCGGCCAGCACCATCGGCACCGCGTGCGGTGTCCGCAGGACGTGCAGGTAGGGAGACACCAGCGCAGGAGCCCGTCGTCTTCGGGGAAGGGACCGGCGTTCACGCTAACCCACACCGGGCGGCGGGGCGGCCGGACGCGGGCGTGCCGGACGGAACCGACCCGGAACTCCGGGCTCAGTCCACGGCCGCGGTGTACCCCGGGCCGACGGCGGCCTGGAACTCGTCCCAGCCGGGGGGCAGCGGGGCCCCGGCGAGGACGGCGTCGAGCCGGTCGAGGTACCAGTGCCAGCCGGTGGCGATGTCGGACAGCCCGGTGTCGTCGGCCAGCACCTGGGTGAAGGTCAGCGTCGTCGTCCCGTCGGCCTCGACCAGGTCGAGTTCGAGCCGCCAGGCCATCTCGTCGAGGAACCGGAGCACCAGCCGGTGCGGCGGCGCGCACTCCTCGATGCGCACCCGCCCGACCGGTGCGCCCTCCTCGGCGGTCATGGTGAACGGGCCCTCGGCGCCGGGGGCCCGCTCGCCGCCGTACCGGCCGATCCAGCGCTCCGAGCGCTCGGGCTCGGTCAGCGCCGCCCACACGTCGGCGGCCGGGTCGGGCCACGAGCGGCGGAAGACCAGCCGCCGCCGGCCGTCGGGGTCGGTGCTGATCTCGCCGCGCCGGTCGCTGGTGGCGGTCATCGGGTCTCCTCCGTGGTCGCCGCCCGCCGTCCGCGGGCGATCTCGGTGTCCAGTGCGTCCAGCCGCTGGGCCCACAGGTCGCGGTAGGGCTCCAGCCAGGCGTCGAGCTCGCGCAGCGGCGCCGGGTCCAGCGCGTACAGGTGGCGCCGTCCCTCGACGCGGGCGCGGACCAGGCCCGCCTCGCGCAGCACCCGCAGGTGCCGGCTGACCGCCGGGCGGCTCACCGGGAAGCGCCGGGCCACCTCGCCGGCGGCCACCTCACCCCCCGCGAGGAGGGCCACGATCGCTCGCCGGGTGGGATCGGCGAGGGCGGCCAGGGCTTCCACGGCAGATGTGTAACACAACGCTGACACATTCGGGCGGGATTGCGCCGCGGGACGAGCGGGAACGGGTCGGCCATGACCGTCACCGATCCCGACGTGCCCGACCCGCTCAACGACCCGCGCACGCTGCAGGCCGACCCCGGCGCCAACGGCCAGGGGGACGACCTCGCGTCGGCCGCCGACGACCCGTCGGCCACCGGCGAGGAGGAGCTCGCGGCCGGCCAGACCCTCGCCGACGACGCGGGCGGCGGGGACGTCACCGGCGGGCTCGTCGAGGGCGAGACCGACGAGGACGTCGTCGGCGGCCCGCTGACCGGACAGGGGAACACCGCGGGCGGCGTGTCCTAGGTCGTGACGGAGCGGTCCGTTTCGGGCCGCTCCGCACGGGAACTCCTCCGGGGCCTCAGCCCCGGGCGCGACGACGTGCGCACAGGAGGACCCGATGGCCACCGGTGAGACCGGCTTCGAGGACGTCACCTTCGACCTGATCTCGGTCCAGTACCACTCGCTCAAGGCCGGGCACGACTACGG
The DNA here is from genome assembly GCF_003319125.1 of Blastococcus sp. TF02A-26. Classification (GTDB taxonomy): domain Bacteria; phylum Actinomycetota; class Actinomycetes; order Mycobacteriales; family Geodermatophilaceae; genus Trujillonella. The sequence goes on from NZ_QOHG01000017.1 coordinate 96,100, forward strand.
CCAGTACGTCCGCGACGCGGAGAACGCGGGCCTGGACGACATCGCGGGCTTCTTCCGCGAGGTCATGGAGCAGGACTCCGCCCGGGCACGGCGCTGCCACGAGTTCCTGCGGCAGCTGTCCGGCACCGACCAGGGCGGGCCGGCGACGCAGTAGCTCAGACCGCGCAGGTCCCGTCCTCGCAGCCCTCGGCTGCGGGGACGGTCTGCAGCGGCTGCGCGTCGGCCCAGGCCCTCTCCAGCACCTGCAGGAGGAGCTCCGCGGGCTGCGCGCCCGACGCCCCGTAGCGCCGGTCGACGACGAAGAACGGCACGCCGGTCGCCCCGAGGGCACGGGCCGTCGCGATGTCCTCCTGGACGGCCGGCCGGAACCGGTGCTCGCCGAGCGCCTGCCGGACCTCGGCCTCCTCGAGGCCGACCTCGACCGCCAGCGCGACGAGCGAGTCGACGTCGAAGACCGAGCGCCCCTGCTCGAAGTAGGCGTGGAGCAGCCGCTCCTTCATCTCCCCCTGCAGCCCGCGCTCGGCGGCGAGGTGCAGCACCTCGTGGGCCAGCAGCGTGTTGCCGCTGACGCCGCTCGCGAGGTCGTAGCGCAGCCCCTCGCCGGCGGCGGTCTCCTCGACGTGCCGCATCATGTCGCGCATCTCGTCGACGCTGCGGCCGTACTTGGCGGCCAGCGCGGGGAGGGTCGGGTGCGTCTCGCCCTCGGGCACCGACGGGTCCAGCTCGAAGGACCGCCAGACCACCTCGACGTCGTCCCGGTGGCCGAACCGCTCCAGCGCGGTCTCCAGCCGGCGCTTGCCGATGTAGCACCACGGACAGACGACGTCGCTCCAGACCTCTACGCGCACACCGCCGGCAACGACGGCCGCCGCGCCGTCATTCCGGCTCGTGCACCTGCGCCCGGGCCCGCCCGTCGCCGGGGGTGGGGTCGAGGAAGACGTAGCGGACCCCGCCGTGCCGGGCCACCAGCCGGCGCTCGGCCTCGTCGGAGGCGCGCTCGACGTCGGCCACGGTCGCGGTGTCCTCGAAGTCCACCTTGGCGGACACGATGAGCTGCCCCGGGCCGATCACCGACGTCAGCAGCACCGGGACGGCGCTCACCTGGGGCAGCGCCTCGATCTCCGCGCGCAGCTCCTCGCGCATCCGCTCGGAGACCGACTGCCCGATGAGCAGCGACACGTTCGCCCGCGCCAGCACGGTGGCGACGAGCAGCAGCAGGACCCCGATCAGGATCGCGGCGACGCCGTCCCACACCGGGTCGCCGGTGATCTGCTCGAGGAACAGGCCGAGCGCGGCGAGCACCAGCCCGACGAGGGCGGCGCTGTCCTCGAACGTCACCGCCTTGACCGTGGTGTCGCTGGTCCGGGCCAGGTAGCGGCGCGGCGTCGTCCCCCACCTCCGCGCCTCGCCGCGGACCTGCCGGACCGCCTTGAGCAGCGAGCTGCCCTCCAGCACGAAGGAGATCCCGAGGACGACGTAGGCGATGAGCGGATCGCCCTGCTCCTCGCCCTCCAGGATGGTCTCGACGCCCTGGTAGAAGGAGAAGCCGGCGCCGAGGGTGAAGGTGGCCAGGCAGGCCAGCAGCGCCCAGAAGTAGGTCTCCCGGCCGTAGCCGACCGGGTGCCGCTCGTCGGGGGCGCGGTTGCCGCGCTTGAGCGCGACGAACAGCAGCACCTCGGTGATGGTGTCGGCCAGCGAGTGCGCCGCCTCCGACAGCATCGCCGAGGAGTGGCTGATCAGGCCGCCGACCAGCTTGGCGATCGCGATGCCCAGGTTGGCCAGGCCCGCGACGACGACGGTGGCCGTGGACTCCCCGCCCGAGTCCCCCTGTCCCGCGGAGGCCAGGGCGTGCTCGGGGCCGGGCGCCGGTTCTGTCACGGCGCGGGCAGTGCCCGGGCGGAGCGCCGACCAAGCGTCCGCCGGGCGTGGCGGATGCGGCAGGCTCTCTGGCATGACGGAGGCCCGGGTCCTGGAGATCGTCGTCGCCGTCGACGGGCCGGTGCCGCCGTACGAGCAGATCCGGAGCCAGATCGCCGAGCTCGTGCACAACGGCGCCCTGGCCGAGGGCGACCGGCTGCCGACCGTGCGCGCGCTGGCCGCCGACCTCGGGGTCGCCGCCGGGACGGTCGCCCGCGCCTACACCGAGCTGGAGACCGACGGCCTGGTCGAGGGGCGGCGCCGGTTCGGCACCGTCGTCACCGGGGGCTCCGGTGACCCGGCGCGCGCCCGGCTCCGGGCGGCCGCCAACCGGCTCATCAGCGCCGCCCGCGCGGACGGCCTCGACGACGACGCCGTCCTCACCGCCGTGCAGGGCGCGCTGGAGGACCGGCGCGGCTGAGCGGGCCGGGCCGGGCGCGTCCCCGGCCCGGCCGACCCGTCAGCGGACGCCGACGAGGTCCACCACGAAGACGAGCGTCGCGCCGGGCTTGATCACGCCGCCGGCGCCCCGGTCGCCGTAGGCCTTGTGCGCGGGGATGGTCAGCCGGCGGCGGCCGCCGACGCGCATGCCCTGCATGCCCTCGTCCCAGCCCTGGATGACCATGCCGACGCCGAGGCGGAACTCCAGCGGGTCGCCGCGGTCCCAGGACGCGTCGAAGGTCTCGCCGCCGTCGTGGGTCACGCCCACGTAGTGCGCGCTGATCAGGTCGCCGGCCTTGGCCTCGGGACCGTCGCCGACCACGATGTCCTCGATCACCAGGTCGGCCGGGGCCGGGCCCGTGGGCGGGTCGACGTCCGGGCGGGTCAGCTCGGCCATGGTTCTCCCTCCTGCACCGGGGAGGTCCCGGCACCGCGGTCCATCCAAGCAGCGCCGGCCGGGGCCGGCTCCTCGGCCGGCGCCACCCGGGGCCCGGTCCCCACGTCGAGCGGGTGCGCCAGCTCGTCGGCCGGCAGGCGGGCGGCGAGGACGAGCACCCAGGCGTGCCGGGCCGGACCGCCGCCGTCGGCCACGACGGAGGGCACCAGCACCTCGAACGGCCCCCGTCGAGACCCGGCACCATGCCCGCGGCCAGCAGCAGGATGGCCATGGGCCGCCGTCCTCCTCGTCCCGTGCCCGTTCCTGGCGCATCGTCTCCCGCGGGTGCGGGACCGGTCGCGCGGTTGTGCGGCAGGGGGTGCGCCTCCGGTGTGCGCGTGCTGGGCTGGGCGCATGACCGGAGCCGGGGGAGACGGGGACGCGCCGTGGTGGACCAGGGCGGTCGTCTACCAGGTGTACCCGCGCTCGTTCATGGACTCCGACGGCGACGGGATCGGTGACCTGGGCGGCGTCCTGCAGCGGCTGGACCACCTGGCCGACCTCGGCGTCGACGTCCTCTGGCTCTCCCCGGTGTACCCCTCGCCGCAGGCCGACAACGGCTACGACATCAGCGACTACCGGGACATCGACCCGCTGTTCGGCGACCTCGCCACGTTCGACCGGCTGGTCACCGAGCTGCACGACCGCGGCATCAGACTGCTGATGGACCTGGTCGTCAACCACACCAGCGACCAGCACCCCTGGTTCCTGGAGAGCCGCTCGTCGCCGGACAACCCGAAGCGGGACTGGTACTGGTGGCGCCCGCCCCGGGCGGGGATGGCGGCCGGCGCCCCGGGTGCGGAGCCGACCAACTGGCAGTCGTTCTTCTCCGGCCCGACCTGGGAGCTCGACGAGCCGAGCGGCGAGTACTTCCTGCACCTGTTCGACCGCCGGCAGCCCGACCTGAACTGGGAGAACCCGGAGGTCAGGCAGGCGGTGTACGAGATGATGCGGTGGTGGCTCGACCGCGGGGTCGACGGCTTCCGCATGGACGTCATCAACATGATCAGCAAGGACGTCGCCCCGGACGGCTCGCTGCGGGACGGGCCGCCGCTGCCGGGCTCCGCGTGGGGGGACGGGTCGGCGTCCTACCTCTGCGGGCCGCGGATCCACGAGTTCCTGCAGGAGATGCACCGCGAGGTGTTCGCCGGTCGCCAGGGCGCGTTCCTCACCGTCGGCGAGATGCCGGGGGTGACCGTCGAGCAGGCGCGGCTGTTCACCGACCCGGCCCGCGCCGAGGTGGACATGGTGTTCCAGTTCGAGCACGTCGGCCTGGACCACGGGACGTCGAAGTGGGACGTGCGCCCGCTGCGGATGCGCGACCTCAAGGCCTCGTTCGGTCGCTGGCAGGCGGGGCTGGCCGAGGTCGGGTGGAACTCCCTCTACTGGGACAACCACGACCAGCCGCGCGCGGTCTCCCGGTTCGGCGACGACTCACCCCGGTACCGCCGTGACTCCGCCACCTGCCTGGCCACGCTGCTGCACCTGCACCGCGGGACGCCGTACGTCTACCAGGGCGAGGAGCTGGGGATGGCGAACGCCCCCTTCACCTCGCTCGAGCAGTTCCGCGACGTCGAGTCGCTCAACCACCACGTGCACGCGGTGTCCGCCGGTGCCGACGCGGCCGCGGTGCTGGCGTCGCTGCGCACGATGAGCCGGGACAACGCGCGCACGCCGGTGCAGTGGGACGCCTCGCCGAACGCGGGGTTCACCACCGGGACGCCGTGGATCGCGGTGAACCCGGATCACGTCGAGTGGAACGCCGCCGCCCAGCGCGAGGACCCGCACTCGGTGCTCGCGCACCACCGGCGGCTGATCGCGCTGCGGCACGCCTCCGACGTCGTCGCCGTCGGCGACTTCTCGATGCTGCTGCCGGAGCACGACGAGGTGTACGCGTTCACCCGCTCGCTGCCCGGCGAGACGCTGCTCGTCGTCTGCAACCTGTCGGCGACGACGTACGGGGTCGCCGAGCTGCTGCCCGAGGCCGTCGGTGCCGAGCTGGTGCTGGGCAACCTCCCCGACGCGGGTCCGCAGCTGCGGCCCTGGGAGGCGCGGGTGCTGCGCCTCCCCTGAGCGACGAGGGATCAGGCGGCCGCGGCGCGCTCCGCGGCACCGGCGAGCACCGCGGCGTAGTGCCCGATCAGCTCGTCGCCGACCCGTGCCCATGTTCGCTGGACGACCGACCGGCGGGCCCGCGCCGCCGCCGCCCGCAGCGCCAGCCGGTCGTCGCGCAGCCCGGCGACCATGGCGGCCAGCACCCGCGGGTCGTCCCCGCTCCACAGCCAGCCGTTGCGCCCGTGCCGGACCAGGTCCAGCGGCCCTCCGGCGGCGGCCACCAGCGCCGGCACTCCCGCGGCCAGCGCCTCCTGCACCGCCTGGCAGAACGTCTCGTCCCGGCCGGGGTGCACGAACAGGTCCATCGAGGCCACCAGCCGGCCGAGGTCGGTCCCCGTCCGCTGACCGGCGAACACCGCGTTCGGCAGCGCCCGCTGCAGGTGGCGCCGGCGGGGTCCGTCCCCGACCACCAGGAGCCGCACCCCGGGCAGGCGGTCCACCTCGGCCAGCAGGTGCAGCCGCTTCTCCACCGCCAGCCGGGCGACCACGCCGACCAGCAGCTCGCCGTCCGGGGCCAGTTGCGACCGCAGCGCGAGGTCCCGACGGCGCGGGTCGAACTGGCGCGCGTCGACGCCCCGGGCCCACAGCGCGAGGTCCCGGACGCCCCGGCTGCGCAGGACCGCGGCCGTCGCCGACGACGGCACGAGCGTGAGGTCCGCCGTCCCGTGGACCTGCCGGACGAGGCGGTCGGCGAGCGCCGGTCCCCCGGGCAGCCGGTAGCGACGGGCGAAGGCGGCGAGGTCGGTCTGGAAGACCGCGACGACCGGGATGCCGAGGTCCCGGGCCGCCCGGCCGGCCGCCGCGCCGAGCAGCGCGGGCGAGGCCAGGTGGACGACGTCGGGGCGCAGCGCGCGCAGCGTGCCGGTCAGGTCGAGGCCGGGCCGGGCGACGGCCAGCCCCCGGTACCCGGGCAACCGGACCGCCGGCACGCGGACCACCTCGACGGGAGCACCGCACGCGCTCGTGTAGGAGGAGCCGCTCGGAGCGACCACGACGACGTCGTGGCCGCGCACGGACAGGTGGTCGGCGGCCCGGACGACCGAGTTCACCACCCCGTTGACGGCGGGCCGGAACGTCTCGGCGACGACGGCGACCCGCAGGCCGGCCACCGGGGATGCGGCGGCCGCAGCCGCACGCAGCTCACTGGTCACCCCCGCAGGGTCGACGCGCCACGTGTCCGCCCGGTGACCGACAGCGGGCCGCGCCGCGACGGCTCGGCGTCAGCGTGCGGCGGTCTCCTCCGCGTGGGTGTGCAGCTCGGTGATGGCGTGCACGGGGCAGTCGAGCAGCGCCCGCCGCACGCCGTCCTCGTGCTCCGGCGCGACGTTGCCGGCGCCGATCAGGGAGACGTAGCCCCACTCGTCGAGGTCGAAGGTCTCCGGGGCGTACTTGGCGCAGAACCCGAAGCCGTCGCACTTGGTCCGGTCGAGCTTGATCTTCACGGCGGGCTCCTCGTCGGGCGTCAGGCGGCCGGCAGCGCGACGGCGAAGGGCGCGCGGGACAGCGGCTGCCCCTCGTTCCCGGCGCAGGTGGCGCAGGTGCCGTCCAGGTGGGTGGTGACCGCGTCGGGGAACTCGCGGAGGACGGCGGCCGCGACGTTGGTGGCGCCGTCGAGCGTGCCGCAGGCGCCCCGGCCGCGCAGGCGCACCGACCAGTCGGTCAGCCGCTCCACGTCGGCCGCCTCGGCCCGGTGGTCGCGCAGCGCCTCGAGGACCGCGCTCATCGCCGCGGTGCCGTTGAAGCACGAGCCGCACTGGCCGGCGTTCTCGCGGGCGAAGTAGGCCATGACCGCGGCCGACACCTCGACGGCGCAGGTCCCGGACGACAGGACGCCGACCGCTCCGCACCCGAGACCGCTGTGCAGCGCCTTGATCGCGTCGTACTCCAGCGACGCGTCGAGGACCTGGCGGCCGAGGACACCGGCGAAGTAGCCGCCCATCAGCACGCCGTCGACCTGCGCGGGGTCCTCGCCGAGCCAGCTGAGCACCTCGGTGAGCGTCACGCCGAACGGCACCTCGTACAGGCCGGTCGCGGCGCAGCCGGACAGCGTCAGCAGGAACGTGCCCGTCGAGGCGACGGTGCCCAGCTCCCGGTAGCCGGTGGCGCCGAGGCGCTGCACCAGCGGGAGGTTGGCCAGGGTCTCGACGTTGTTGACCAGCGTCGGCCGGCCCTTGACGCCCTCCTCGAAGGGCCGCGGCGGCTTGTCCGTCGGCAGCGCGGGGCCGCCGTTCAGGGCCTGGACCGCGGCGGTCTCCTCGCCGGCCACGTAGGTCGGCTCGACGACGGTGACCTCGACCTGCGCGTCCCAGACGCCGGCGCCGCCGAGCTCCTGCACCGCGGCGCGGACGCTCTCGGCGGACCCGGGGTCGGACACGTACACGTGCACCTCGTCGGCGCCGACCATGAGCGAGGCCAGCCGCAGCCCGTCGAGCACCAGGTGGGGGCGGGTGCGCAGCAGCCAGCGGTCCTTGACGGAGGCCGGCTCGCCCTCCTCGCCGTTGGCGACCGCGACCGGCACGCCCCGGCCGTCGCGGACGGTGCGGATCTTGCGGGCGATGGGGAACGCCGCGCCGCCGCGGCCGCGGACCCCGGCCTCGTCGACCTGGTCGAGCAGCCGCTCGACGTCCTCGACGACCGCGTAGCCACCGGTGGCCCGGTAGGCGGCGAGGTCCTCCCGGCCGCCCGCGCGGAACAGCCGCCCCTCGACCCCGGGGTACGCGGCGACGGCCGGGAGAACGGGCACCTCTGTCGCCAGGCTCATGGTGCGGGGACCTCCAGGGTCGTCCGGGCACGCCGGAACGGGTCGTGGACAGGGGCCGACGGCCGGCGGGAGCGTGGGCTCCCGCCGGCCGTCGGGTCAGGCCGTGACGATGACGTCGGAGCCCTGCACCCGCACCGGGTAGGTGCGGATGCTCCACTCCGGCTTCACCGCGGTGGTGCCGGTGGCGAGCTCGAAGCCCCACTGGTGCCAGGGGCAGTAGATGAACTCGCCGGCGCGCGACTCCGCCGCGCCACCGGGCACCTCCGGGTCGACGACGGTCACCCCGTGCGTGCGCCCGGAGCAGAGCGGACCGCCCTCGTGCGGGCAGTAGTTGGCGATCGCGTAGAAGCGCCCGTCGACGTTGTAGACGCCGACGCCCCACCGCCCGATGGGCACGACCTTGTGCTCGCCGGGCGCGATCTCGTCGACCGTCGCCACCACGTGTTCCCGCCCCCGCGCGAGCGGGGTCCGTACGGTCGAGCGCTCCCGCGTGGAACGGTCCGGCACTACAGGGCCCGCTTCTGGCCGGGCAGCGCCGGCACGGTCTCGGGCAGGTTCTTGAAGACCTGCAGCGCGTTCTGGTACATGATCTTCTCCCGCATGTGGGCCGGCAGGTGCTTGGCCACCCACTGCGGGTCGTCGAAGGTCCAGTGCGGGTAGTCCGACGAGAAGAGCAGGATCTTGTCGGCCTCCATCCACTCCAGCGAGCGGGTGAACTCGAGCTTGTCCTCCGGCATGTCCAGCGGCTGCGTCGTGCACCAGATGTGGTCCTTGACGTAGTCGGAGGGCTTCCGCTTGAGGCCGTTCTCCGGACCGCGCTTGGCGTGGATGGCGTCCATCCGCCACATCAGCGGCAGCAGCCAGTTGAAGGCGTGCTCGATGAAGACGATCTGCAGGTCCGGGAACCGGTCGAAGACGCCGTCGAAGACCAGGCTCATGACCTGGTTCGCGGCCAGCATCGAGTAGCTGACCATCAGGTCGTGGTTGTAGGTCATGAAGCCCACGGGCGACATGGGCAGCTCGTTGTGCTGGCCGCGGCCGAGGTGGCAGGCGACCGGCAGGCCGTTGCGGGTCGCGGCCTCCCAGACCGGGTCGTACCGCGGGTCGCCCCACGCCGGGCGCAGCTCGGCACCGATCAGGACCTGCGACATCATCGGGTGGCCGGCCCAGTGCTCGATCTCGCGGGCGGCGGCCTCCGGGTGCTCCATCGCGGCGACGATCGAGCCGCGGAAGCGCTGGTGCCAGTTGTGCTCGCTGTCCAGCCAGCAGGCGTCCTGCCAGGCGTTGGTCGCCTGGGCGACCGCGTGGTGCTCCTCCTCGGTCTGACCGCCGCCGTTGAGCGGGCCGAGGATGAGCAGGTCGCAGCCGGCCTCCATGATCACCTGACGGAACATCAGGTCGGGGTCGGACCCGGCGAAGTTGCCGTCGGACGGGAACGAGTCGGTGCGCATCGCGAACGAGTGCGCGAAGTCCGGGGCGTCGTAGTACACCGGGCTGCCCGCGCCGGTGGAGCGGTTCTCAAACAGGCTCCGGAACTTCGCCGGCAGGAACGGGGTGAGTTCACCCCGCTTCGGCGAGGGGTGGATGTCGCTGTCGACGACCCGCACCTCGGTCATCTCCTGCGAGACTTCCTTCGGACGCTGCATCTCGATGGTCATGCCGGTTCCTCTCGTCGCGTGCCGGACGGGTCGGGGGAGCGAGCGCCTCAGGCGGACGCCGGGACGGGGATGTCGATGCCGTAGAGCCGGGCGGCGGTCCGCCACAGCACCTTCTCCCGCTGCTCGGGCGTCCAGGCCCGCGGGAGGTCGTCGGGGGAGTGCATCTGCCAGTCCGGGTAGCTGGACCCGAACATGGAGGAGTCCTCCTTGCCGGTCATGCGCAGCCAGTCGTCGGCGAACTCGGCGTCGGCGCCGGGCCCGTCGAGCGCGCCGTGCACGAAGTACACGTGGTCGGCGAGGTAGGCGCTGGGGATCTTCGGCGCCCAGGGGGTCTGCTCCAGGTGCGGCCGGCCGAAGGAGTCCATCCGCCAGATGAACGGCGTCAGCATGTCCGCGGCGCCGTCGGCCCAGACGATCTTCAGCTCGGGGAACTCCTCGAAGACACCCTCGGCGATCATGTTGAGCAGGTGCCAGACGAAGGTCATCGGCTGGTAGGCGGCCAGGTGCGAGAAGGTCCGCGTGATGCCCGACGGCGTCGGCGGGTGGGTGATCCCCACGCCCATCTCGATGTGGACGGCGACCGGGAGGCCGGCCTCGACCGCGGCGCGCCACAGCGGGCGGAAGTACGGCCGGCCGTAGGGGTGCTGGGTCTGCATCGGCAGGCCGATCTGCACCACGCGCGGGTGGTCCTTGTAGCGGTTGATCTCGCGGACCGCGCCGTCGATGTCGTTGGGGTTCACGCGGATCGTGCCGCGGAAGCGGTCGGCGTAGGTGCCGGAGTCCAGCCAGCGCTCGACCAGCATCCGGTTGTAACCCGCGAAGATCGCGGTGCCCAGGTGCCAGTCGGGCAGGATCCCCGCGTTCGACATCGGGTGCAGGACGGCGACGTCGACGCCGCGCTCCTCGAACAGCTGCCGGCCGACGAGCTCGGGGTCGGAGCCGGGGTGCCCGGGCACCCGCTGGACCGGCTGGCCGAACGCCTGCTGCTCGATCACCACGTCGGTCTGCGTCCCCGGGGCGTAGCGGACGCCGTCCGGCGGGGCGAACCACGCCACGTCGACGTCCGGGTAGCCGCGGCTCTTGAACGGCTCGTTCAGGTAGCCGCGCAGGTCACGGTCGGACGCGAAGAAGACGTGCACGCTCGCGTCGATGACGGGCCGGCCCTCGGGATCCACCGCGTTCCCTCCACTCGGTCCGGACCCGTGCGCCGGACCAAACAATTGCTCCGCAGCACCCTACCGCTGCCGTGAGCGCCCTCACAAGGGCGGCGCCGGATCGACGTGCCCGGGGACGACGGCGTCCCCGGGCACGTACCCGGCGGCTAGCTGTACTGCCCGGAGACGTTGGTGCAGCGGGTGATGGGCGGGAGGTTGCGCAGGGCGGTGTGGGGCCGGTGGTGGTTGTACTGGTGCAGCCAGCCTGACAGGGCCGCCCGCCGCGCTTTCTC
>NZ_QOHG01000044.1 GCF_003319125.1 Blastococcus sp. TF02A-26
GGTGTCAGATCGTCTGTGTAGGAGCTGTGGTCCGGACCTGAGGTAACCGCCTCGGGAGGGAGCACGCTGTGACCGTGACCGATGACGAATCGGTGGCCGGAGGTTCCGGGTTCGGTCCACCGGGCCGGCTGACCGGCCGGCAGCTGCGTGAGCAGCTGGCCGACGAGTCCTGGCTCGATGAGCTGATCGACCGGGCCGAGCAGGGCGGAGTCCGGCTGACCGGTGAGGGCGGGTTCCTGCCCGAGCTGGTCAAGGCCGTCCTCGAGCGCGGCCTGGACGCCGAGCTGACCGACCACCTGGGCTATGAGCGGGGCGATCCGGCCGGCCGGGGGTCGCCGAACTCGCGGAACGGAACGACTCCGAAGACGGTGCAGTCCCAGGTCGGGCCGATGGGCCTGGAGGTGCCGCGGGACCGGGACAGCAGCTTCGAGCCGCGGTTGGTGCCCAAGGGCGAGCGTCGCCTGGCCGGCCTGGACGACATGATCATCTCGCTCTACGCCGGCGGCATGACGGTGCGCGACATCCAGCACCATCTGGCCCGCACGATCGGCACGGAGCTGTCGCACGAGACGATCAGCAAGATCACCGACGCGGTGGCCGAGGAGGTCAAGGCCTGGCAGGCCCGGCCGCTGGAGCCGATCTATCCGATCGTTTACGTCGACGCGCTGGTGGTGAAGGTCCGCGACGGTCACCAGGTGCGCAACCGCTCGGCGCACATCGCCGTCGGAGTGGATCTGGACGGCATCAAGCACGTGCTCGGGATCTGGGTGCAGGCCACCGAGGGGGCGAAGTTCTGGGCCGGGGTGGTCGCCGAGCTGGCCAACCGCGGAGTCCGGGACATCCTCATCGCCTGCTGCGACGGGCTGACCGGCCTGCCCGAGGCGATCGAGGCAACGTTTCCGCACACGACGGTGCAGACCTGCGTGGTGCACCTGATCCGGGCCTCGATGCGGCTCGTCTCCTACGGCGACCGCAAGAAGGTCGCCGCCGCGCTGCGCCGGATCTACACCGCACCCACCGCCGACGCCGCCGAGACCGCGCTGCTGGAGTTCGCCGACTCCGAGCTCGGACGTAAGTATCCGGCGACCGTGGTGACCTGGCAGAACGCCTGGGAGCGGTTCACCCCGTTCCTCGCCTTCGCCCCGGCGGTGCGGAAGATCATCTACACCACGAACGCGATCGAGTCGCTCAACTACCAGCTCCGAAAGATCATCAAGAACCGCGGTCACTTCCCCAGCGACGACGCGGTGATCAAGCTGCTCTGGCTGGCCATCCGCGACATCGAGGACAAACGCGCCCGCGAACGCGCCAAGGAACGCGGCAAGCCCGCCAACCAGCGCACCGCCCCGCCACACCTGGTCGAGGGCGCCACCACGCAGAACTGGAAGCCGGCCATAGCAGCCCTGCTGATCGCCTTCCCCGACCGACTCGAGCCCTACCTCAACTGAAGATCAACTGCAGGTCCTACAC
>NZ_QOHG01000018.1 GCF_003319125.1 Blastococcus sp. TF02A-26
TGCCCACCGGAGACACCACCGGCAGCCCCGAGGAAGCCCTCGACTGCGCCTGCGGCCTCTACCTCAGCGACCCCACCATCTGGCGGCAGCCGCATACACCGCCGAACTAACAGGCAGGACCACTAGCTCTCCAGCGCGGCGTCCAGGGTGATCTCACCGACGCCGGCGAGGGCCTTGCTGACCGGGCAGCCGGCCTTGGCCTTCTGCGCCGCCTCCTCGAACCCGGCGGCGTCCAGACCCTCGACCTCGCCGCGGACGGTGAGGTGGATGGTCGTGATGGTCGGTGCGTCGTCCTTCTGACCCAGCGTCACGTCGGCGCTGATCTCCAGCGACTGCGGCGTCCCGCCGGCCTTGCCGATCTCGCTGGAGAGCGCCATGGCGAAGCACGACGAGTGCGCCGCGGCGATGAGCTCCTCGGGGCTGGTGGTGCCGCCGGCCTCGTCGGCGGTCCGCTTCGGGAAGCTGACGTCGAAGGTGCCGACCTTCGAGCTCGACAGCTCGACCTGACCGGACCCCTCCTGCAGGGTGCCGTTCCAGGCGGTGCGGGCGCTACGAGAGGGCATGGGTCTCCTCCATCGGTCCGGCCGCCCGGGGCTGGACGGCGTTCCCGTCGCCCCTACCCGTCCCGATGGCGCACAACCGGCCGTCAGGAGCCGGTGCGGCCCGCCGTCCCGACCCGCTCGATGAGGGTCTCCAGCTGCGACTTCAGGGCGCCGAAGTCGTCCACGTCGAGCTCGAGCGCGCAGATCATGTCCTCGGAGATCGCGAGGCCGCGCTCGCGCAGGGCCCGCCCCTCCTCGGTGAGCGCGATGGACACCGAGCGCTCGTCCTCCACCCGGCGGTGGCGACTCACCAGCCCGGCCGCGGTCAGCCGCTTGAGCAGCGGCGACAGGGTGCCGCTGTCGAGGTTGAGACGGGCGCCGAGCTGGCCGACCGTCTGGTTGTCCTCTTCCCAGAGCAGCATCATCACGAGGTACTGGGGATAGGTCAGCCCGATCTCGTCGAGCTGCGGCCGATAGCGCGCGGTGAGCGCGCGCGAGGCGGCGTACAGCGCGAAGCACAGCTGGTCCTCCAGGAGGACGCTCGGGGCCGGCAGGCGCGTCATGCCCGCGAGTCTACGGCGGGGGAAGGGCTCTTCGTCCCGGAACCGTGCACCGGATGCACCCTGTGCTGAGGCGTGGCTCACATCCATGGTGGTCTCGGCGGCGTGACGACTCAGGTTGAGTGGAACAGACTCAACCCTGTGTGCGTTGGACCGATCGAGCCGGCCGGACCACCCCGGCCCCGACGTGAGAGGAACCCCCGCCCCCGATGGCGCAGAGCAAGCTCACCACCCGTTCGCAGGAGGCCGTCACGGCCGCGCAGCGGCTGGCCGTCGACCGCGGCCAGGCCGCGCTCGAGCCCCTGCACCTCCTGGTCGCCCTCCTCGAGCAGTCCGACGGCATCGCCGGCCCCCTCCTCCAGGCCACCGGAGCCGACCCCGCCGACGTGCGGGCCAAGGCCGAGGCCGCGGTGCGCCGGCTGCCCAGCGTCAGCGGCGCCACCGTGCCCGCCCCCTCGCCGTCCCGGGAGTTCCTGCGCGTGCTGAACGCCGCCGGGGAGCAGGCGAGCGCGCTGGGCGACGAGTTCATCTCCACCGAGCACCTGCTGGTCGGCCTCGCCGGCTCCGACGGCGAGGCCGCGGCCGTGCTGACCGGCAGCGGCGCCACCCGCGAGGCCCTGCTCGCCGCGTTCCGCACGGTGCGGGGCAACCGCAAGGTCACGACCGCCGACCCGGAGAGCACCTTCCAGGCCCTGGAGAAGTTCGCCGTCGACCTCACCGAGCGGGCGCGTGAGGGGAAGATCGACCCGGTCATCGGCCGGGACACCGAGATCCGCCGCGTCGTCCAGGTGCTCAGCCGCCGGACCAAGAACAACCCGGTCCTCATCGGCGAGCCGGGCGTCGGCAAGACGGCGATCGTCGAGGGCCTGGCACAGCGGATCGTCGCCGGCGACGTGCCCGAGAGCCTCAAGGGCAAGCGGCTCATGGCGCTGGACCTCGGCGCGATGGTCGCCGGGGCCAAGTACCGCGGCGAGTTCGAGGAGCGGCTCAAGGCCGTCCTCCAGGAGATCACCGAGGCCGAGGGCCAGGTCATCACCTTCATCGACGAGCTGCACACCATCGTCGGCGCCGGCGCGACCGGTGAGTCCGCGATGGACGCCGGCAACATGATCAAGCCGATGCTCGCCCGCGGCGAGCTGCGCATGGTCGGTGCCACCACGCTGGACGAGTACCGCGAGCACATCGAGAAGGACCCGGCGCTCGAGCGGCGCTTCCAGCAGGTGCTGGTCGGCGAGCCGTCCGTCGAGGACACCATCGGCATCCTCCGCGGGCTCAAGGAGCGCTACGAGGTGCACCACGGTGTCCGCATCACCGACACCGCGATCGTGGCCGCCGCGACCCTTTCGGACCGGTACGTCACGGCCCGCTTCCTGCCGGACAAGGCGATCGACCTGGTCGACGAGGCCGCGAGCCGGCTGCGGATGGAGATCGACAGCCGCCCGGTCGAGGTCGACGAGGTCGAGCGCGCCGTCCGTCGGCTGGAGATCGAGGAGATGGCCCTGGCCAAGGAGGACGACCCCTCCTCGGTGGCACGCCTCGAGGCGCTGCGCAGCGACCTGGCCGACAAGCGGCAGGAGCTCGACGAGCTGACCGCCCGCTGGCAGCAGGACAAGAGCGCGATCGTCCGCATCCAGCAGATCAAGGAGGAGCTGGAGCGGGTCCGCACCGACGCGGAGCGAGCCGAGCGCGAGGGCGACCTCGCGCACGTCGCGGAGCTCCGGTACGGCCGCATCCCGCAGCTGGAGAAGGCGCTGCGCGAGGCCGAGGCGTCGGTCGAGACGGGCGAGTCGATGCTCAAGGAGGAGGTCGGCCCCGACGACATCGCCGAGGTCGTCCAGGCCTGGACCGGCATCCCCGCCAGCCGGCTGCTCGAGGGCGAGACGCAGAAGCTGCTGCGGATGGAGGACGAGCTGGCCCAGCGGGTCGTCGGCCAGCCGGACGCCGTCCGGGCGGTCTCCGACGCCGTGCGCCGGGCGCGCTCCGGGGTGGCCGACCCCGATCGGCCGACCGGCTCCTTCCTCTTCCTCGGGCCGACCGGCGTCGGCAAGACCGAGTTGGCCAAGGCGCTGGCGGAGTTCCTGTTCGACGACGAGCGGGCGATGGTCCGCGTCGACATGAGCGAGTACTCCGAGAAGCACTCGGTCGCCCGCCTCGTCGGCGCCCCGCCCGGCTACGTCGGCTACGAGGCCGGTGGTCAGCTGACCGAGGCGGTGCGGCGGCGGCCCTACACCGTCGTCCTGCTGGACGAGGTGGAGAAGGCCCACCCGGACGTCTTCGACGTCCTGCTGCAGGTGCTCGACGACGGCCGCCTGACCGACGGCCAGGGCCGCACGGTCGACTTCCGGAACACCATCCTGATCCTGACGTCGAACCTGGGCTCGCAGCTCATCGCCGACCAGTCGGTGCCCGAGGCCGGCCGCCGCGAGGCGGTCATGCAGGTGGTCCGCGGGCACTTCAAGCCGGAGTTCCTCAACCGGCTGGACGACGTGGTGGTCTTCCGGGCGCTGGGCAGCGAGGAGCTGACCGGGATCGTCGACATCCAGGTCGGCGTCCTGGCCCGCCGGCTCGCCGCGCGCCGGCTGACCCTCACGGTCACCGACGCCGCCCGCGAGTGGCTGGCGCTCAACGGGTTCGACCCGGTCTACGGCGCCCGGCCGCTGCGCCGGCTGGTGCAGTCGGCCATCGGCGACCAGCTCGCGCGGGCGCTGCTGGCGGGCGAGATCCGGGACGGCGACCAGGTCGTCGTCGACGCGCCGGCCGACCTCTCCGTCGAGGGCCTGCTGGTCCGCCGAGCCTGAACCCTCCGTTGCCGGCCGGGCGTGGATCTCCTCGTCCCGGCCGGCATCGGCCATGATCAGGGCGGTACACCGGACCGGCACGGGAGTGGACATGACGTCAGGACAGGGCGGGCCCGACCAGCAGGGCTGGCAGCAGCCGCCGCAGGGTCACCCGGGCCAGCAGCCCGCCTACGGCCAGCAGCCCCCGTACGGGCAGCAGCCGTACGGCTACGCGCCCGCGCCCTCGGCCGGCTGGGGCGGCCCGCCGCCGGAGCCGATGGAGCGGCCGCAGACGGTGCGGATCGGGATCGGCGCGTTCGTGGCCACGCTGCTGCTCGGGCTGATCAGCTCGATCGTGCAGCTGTCGGACACCGACGACTTCGTCGAGCAGATCATGGACGCCGACCCGTCGATCACCCGGGACACCGCCGAGGCCGCGCTCACGGTCGGCATCGTGATCGGCCTGCTCGTCGTCGGGCTGCAGGCGCTGTTCATCTGGTTCGCCTGGACCGGCCGCAACTGGGCCCGCATCGTGCTCTTCGTGCTCGGCGGCCTCGGCGTGTTCAGCGGCCTGGTGGGGCTCGCCGGCAGCGGGGCGACGAACGTCTCGGGCTTCCTCACCTCGCTGGGCGTGTTCTCCCTGCTGCTGACGATCGTCGGCATCGTCGCGCTGGCGCTCAAGCCCTCCTCCGAGTGGTACCGGCACGAGGGCTGGCGCCGCTCGGCCATGCGCTGAGGTCACGGCCCGGTCGGCGACGTCCGGGGCCGTTACCCGATCGTGATGAACCGGATCGCCCCCTGGGGGCGAAGACCCGGTGTGACCACCACCGAGCAGGCTCCCGCGCCCGCCGCCGACACCGGCCCCGCCGGTCGCGGCGGCCGCTGGCTGCGCCGCGTGCTCGCCGCCCTCGCCGGGCTGCTGTCCGCTGCGGTCGCGCTGGGCGTCGCGCATCTCGTGGCGGCCGGCACCGGCCCCTCGACGGCTCCGGTCATCGCCGTCGGCGACACGGTCATCACGAAGGTCCCCGAGTCGGTCAAGCAGTTCGCCATCGAGACCTTCGGCGAGAACGACAAGATCGCCCTCGTCGCCGGCACGCTGGTGGTCGTCGCGATCTACGCGATGGTCCTCGGGCTCCTGGCGCTGCGGTGGCGCCCCGTCGGCGTGGTCGGCGTCGCCCTCTTCGGCATCGTCGGCGCGCTGGCCGCGGTCAGCCGCCCGGCGGCCGAGGGGCTGGCCTGGCTGCCGTCCGTGGTCGGCGCGGTGATCGGCATCGTCGCGCTGCTCCTCCTGCTCCGACCGCTCACCGGTGCCCGCACCAGCTATTCGGCCGACGCCGCGGCCGGACGGCACCGGGACGAACCGGCCGGCGAGGGCGTCGTCGACCGCCTGCGGGCCGCCCTCGGCACCTCGGGCGACCGCAAGGGCCTGGACCGGCGCGGCTTCTTCCTCGCCGGCGGGGCGGCGCTCGGCGTCGCCGCGGTGACCGGCGGGGGCGGGTACCTGCTCCAGCGCCGCTTCGACGTCAGCGAGGCCCGTGCCGACCTGACGCTGCCCACGCCGGCGTCCCCCGCGCCCCGGCTGCCGGCCGGCGCCGACCTGGCCGAGACCGTCGACGGCGTGACGCCGCTGATGACCCGCAACGCGGACTTCTACCGGGTGGACACCGCGATCACCGTCCCGCAGATCCGGCCGTCGGAGTACGAGCTGACGCTGACCGGCTCCTTCGATCGCCGCACGACGTTCTCCCTCGAGGACCTCTACGGCCGCGACGACCTCATCGAGCGGGACATCACGCTGACCTGCGTCTCCAACGAGGTCGGCGGCAAGCTCGCCGGGACCGCTCGCTGGATCGGCGTCCCCCTGGGCGCGTTCCTCCGGGAGAACGGCGTCTCCGCCGACTCCGACCAGCTGGTCTGCCGGTCCAGCGACGGCATGACCATCGGCGCCCCGACCCGGTCGGCGCTCGAGGTCGAGGACGCCATGCTCGCCATCGGCATGAACGGCGAGCCGCTGCCGGTCGAGCACGGCTTCCCCGTGCGGATGATCATCCCCGGGCTGTACGGCTACGTCTCGGCGTGCAAGTGGCTGGTCGGCATCGAGGCCACGACCTTCGACGCCTTCGACGCCTACTGGGTCGAGCGGGACTGGGCCGCCGAGGCGCCGATCAAGGTGGCCTCCCGGATCGACACGCCGGCCGCGCTGCGGCGCTTCCCGGCCGGCCGGGTGCCCATCGCCGGTGTCGCCTGGGCGCAGACCCGCGGCATCGGGTCGGTCGAGGTCCGCGTCGACGACGGCGACTGGATGGAGGCCGAGCTCGCCCCCGCGGTCGACGCCGACCTGTGGCGCCAGTGGGTGCTGCCCCACGACTTCGCCCCCGGCAGCTACCAGCTCACCGTCCGGGCCACCTCGGCCGACGGCGAGACGCAGACCGCCGACCGCGCGACCCCGTTCCCGTCCGGTTCCACCGGACTGCACTCGATCCGGGTGACGGCGACCTGACCCGTCGTCCACCCGGGACCCCCCAGACCCGTCCCGGCCACCCGGCCGACGACGTCCGTACCGGCCCGCACGGGCCGGGCGCACCACCTGACCCGCGGCGTCCGTGACCCCGGCGCCGCACCGGAAGAGATGGAGCACCTCGTGAAGAGCACCCTGACCCGTGGCGTGATGCTGGCGGCCGCTTCGGCCCTCACCCTGAGCATGGCCGCCTGCGGCTCCGACGACAGCGGCGACGACACCGCGTCGGACAGCGGCTCGTCGAGCAGCAGCAGCTCGGAGAGCACCAGCAGCGCCCCCGCCGACGAGGCCTCGTCGGAGGAGCCCTTCGGTGCGGGCTGCTCGGCTGTCCCGACCGACGGCGAGGGCAGCTTCACCGGCATGACCGACGACCCGGTCGCGACCGCGGCCAGCAACAACCCGGCCCTGTCGACGCTGGTGCAGGCGGTCACCGCCGCCAACCTGGGTGACACGCTGAACAGCGCCGAGGACATCACCGTCCTCGCCCCGGCCAACCCGGCCTTCGAGGCCATCCCGGCCGACGCGCTCAACGCCGTCCTCGCGGACAACGCCCAGCTGACCGCGATCCTGACCCACCACGTCATCGAGGGCCGGCTGGCCCCCGACGAGCTCGCCGGCACCCACACCACGCTCAACGGCGACCAGGTGACCATCGAGGGTTCCGGCGAGTCGTTCACCGTCGACGGCACCATCACGCAGATGCAGGCCTCGGTGATCTGCGGCAACGTGCAGACGGCCAACGCCACCGTCTACATCATCGACCAGGTCCTGGCGCCCGCCGCCGGCTGATCGACCCACGTGTGACGGCCCGGCTCCCCTCGGGGGGCCGGGCCGTCGTGCTGCGTAGGGTCGGCCTCATGTCGGCCCCCGTCAGCCTCCCCGACCGCGACCGCCTGCTCGAGCTCATCGTCGAGCTCGCCGTCGTGCACGGGAAGGTGACGCTGTCCTCCGGCCGCGAGGCCGACTGGTACATTGACATGCGCCGGCTGACGCTGCACCACGAGGGCGCCCCGCTGGTGGGTCGCGTCATGCGGCAGATCACCGGCAACCTCCGCTACGACGTCGTCGGCGGGCTCACGCTGGGCGCCGACCCGGTGGCGACGGCGATGCTGCACGCCGCCGCGCAGGGGGAGGGGTTCCTCGACGCCTGCGTGGTGCGCAAGGCGGGCAAGGCGCACGGTCTGCAGCGCCGGATCGAGGGTCCGGACGTCGCCGGGCGCTCGGTGCTCGTCGTGGAGGACGTCTCCACCACCGGCGGCAGCCCGCTCACGGCCGTGGAGGCCCTGCGCGAGGCCGGCGCCGAGCCGATCGCCGTCGCCGTGATCGTCGACCGCGGCGGTCGCGCCGCCGTCGAGGAGGCCGGGCTGGAGTACCGCGCCGCCTACACGCTCGCCGACCTCGGCCTGGAGTAGTCGCCCTTACCGTGGTGGTGTGACCGCCCTCACCACCGCCTGGGCCGCCGAGCTCGCCGACGCGCTCGGGCCCGACAGCGTCCTCACCGACCCGGACGTCACCGCCGCCTACTCCCGCGACCAGGCGATGCTCGCCACGGCGGGCACGCCCGCCGCGGTGGTCCTGCCGCGCCGCACGGACGACGTCGTGGAGGTCATGCGAATAGCGCACCGGCACGGCGTCCGGGTCGTCCCACGCGGCGCGGGGTCGGGGCTCGCGGGCGCCAGCAACGCCGTCGACGGCGCGATCACGCTGGTCATGACCCGGATGGACGCCGTGCTCGAGGTGTCCCCGGCCGACCGGCTCGTCGTCGTCCAGCCGGGCGTGGTGAACAAGCAGCTGCGCGATGCCGTCGCCGGGCACGGGCTCTTCTACCCGCCCGACCCGTCCAGCTACGACTGGTGCACGATCGGCGGCAACCTCTCCACGAACTCCGGCGGGCTGTGCTGCGTCAAGTACGGCGTCACCACCGACTACGTGCTGGGCCTGGAGGTGGTGCTGGCCGACGGGCGGGTGCTGCGCACCGGCCGGCGCACGGTCAAGGGCGTGGCCGGCTACGACCTGGCGCGGCTGTTCGTCGGCTCGGAGGGGACCCTCGGCGTCATCACCGAGGCCACCCTGGCCCTGCGCCCGGCCCCGCAGCGGCCGGTCACCCTGGCGGCCACCTTCGCCACCACGGCGCAGACGGGGCAGGTCGTGGAGCGGGTGGTCACCTCCGGCCTGGTGCCCAGCCTGCTCGAGGTCATGGACAACACCTGCATCTGCGCGGTCGACGACCTGCTGCACGCCGACCTCGACCGCGGCGCGCACGCCCTGCTGGTCGCCCAGTCCGACACCGGCGGGGCCGCCGCGCTCGCCGAGATCGAGGCCCTCGCCGAGCTCTGCCGCGAGGCCGGCGCCGACCTCGTGCACACCACCGACGACCCGGCCGAGGGCGACCTCCTGCTGGCCGCCCGGCGGATGGCCCTGCCGGCGCTCGAGCAGCTGGGCAGCACCCTCATCGACGACGTCGCGGTGCCGCGCTCGGCGATCGCCACCTTCCTCGACGGCTGCGACGGCATCGCCACCCGCCGGGAGCTGACCATCGGCGTCGTCGGCCACGCCGGCGACGGCAACATGCACCCGACCATCTGCTTCGACCCGGCCGACCCCGGCCAGCGCGGGCGGGCGTTCGCGGCCTTCGACGACATCCTCGAGCTCGGGCTCTCCCTCGGCGGCACGATCACCGGCGAGCACGGCGTCGGGTCGCTGAAGGTGGACTGGCTGGAGCGCGAGATCGGCCCGGTGTCGCTGGAGGTGCACCGCTCGATCAAGGACGCGCTGGACCCTTCCGGCCTGCTCAACCCCGGCAAGGTGCTGCGTCGCATCCCGGACGGACGCCTGACACGCTGAGCGGCATGAGCCGAGACCGCCTGCTCGTCATCGGGGGTGACGCCGCCGGGATGTCGGCCGCCGCGCAGGCCCGCCGGCTGCGCCCCGACGACCTCGACATCACCGTCCTGGAGCAGGGGCCCGACGTCTCGTACTCCGCCTGCGGGATCCCCTACTGGGTGGGGGACCTGGTCAGCGACCGCGACCGGCTCATCGCCCGGACGCCGCACGAGTTCGCCGCGCAGGACATCGCCGTCCGGACCGGCACCCGCGCCGAGGCCGTCGACCTCGCGGCGGGCACGGTGCGCACGTCGGCCGGCGACGTCCTGGGCTACGACCGGCTGGTGGTCGCCACGGGCGGCCGGCCGACCCGGCCGCCCGTCCCGGGGCTCGACGCCGACGGCGTCCACGGCGTGCACCGGCTGGCCGACGGCGCCGACATCCGCGCCGGCATCGCCGCGGGAGCGGAGCGGGCCGTCGTCCTGGGCGGCGGCTACATCGGCCTGGAGATGGCCGAGGTGCTGCACGCCCGGGGACTGGCCGTGACCGTCGTCCTCGCCGACCCGCTGCCCATGGCCCAGCTGGACGAGGACATGGGGGAGCGGGTGTGCGCGGCCATGGGCGCCATGGGCATCGACGTCCACCCGGGGGAGCCGGTCCGGGAGATCGAGGCCGACGCCGACGGCGTCGTGCGGGCGGTCCGCACCGACGACGGCTGCTACGAGGCCGACCTGGTCGTGCTCGGTCTGGGGATGGGCCCGGAGGTGGGCCTCGCACGGGAGGCGGGGCTGACGCTGGGCCGCACGGGGGCGATCGAGGTCGACCGGTCGCAGCGCTGCACCGGGCACGAGGAGGTGTTCGCCGCCGGCGACTGCTCCCAGACGTACTCGCGGATCACCGGCGAGCCGATGCACATCGCGCTCGGCACCCACGCCAACAAGCAGGGGCGCGTCGCGGGCTCGGTCATCGGCGGGCGGCCGGCCCGCTTCGCCGGCGTCCTCGGCACGGCGGTGACCAAGGTGGGCGACACCGAGATCGGGCTGACCGGGCTGAGTTCCCGGGCGGCCGCGCGGGCCGGCTACGACGCCCGCGCCGAGTTCGTCGAGGGCACCACCCGCGCCGGCTACTACCCCGGCGCGGAGGAGATCACGGTCAAGCTGATCACCGAGCGCGGCTCCGGTGCGCTGCTCGGCGCGCAGATCGTCGGCGGTCCGGGCAGCGCCAAGCGGATCGACGTGTTCGCCACCGCCATCTGGGCGGGGCTCACCGCCGAGGAGCTGGCCGGCTCCGACCTCTCCTACGCCCCGCCGTTCTCGCCGACCTACGACCCGGTGCTCGTGGCGGCCCGGGTGTCCAGCCGGATCGAGCAGGGCTGAGCAGGCCTCAGAGCGGACGGACGGCCCGGACGAGCAGCACCGCGCCGGCCAGCCCGACGAGGACCGCGCCGGCCACGACCCACACGCCGGGGCCGACGTCGGCCGGTGCGACCGCCAGCCGGACCAGCGTGACGAACTGGGCCACGGTGGCGACCACGGCGCACAGCAGCGCGGTCGCCGCGGCGCCCCGGCGGGCACCGCGGGCCAGCAGCAGGAGCAGGACCAGCAGCGGCGGGACGGTGACGACGAGGGCGATCACCAACGTCTCCCCGGAGTCCTCCGACGAGTCCGCCGCCGTCGCGCCGATCAGGAGGGCCGCCAGGGCGGTGAACAGCCCACCGACCGCCCAGCGGGCGCCGGCCGACACCGGCGCGGCGACCAGCCCCAGGGCCGCGGCGAGCAGCAGGCCCAGGTAGGCGGCCACCAGCGTGGTGGCGTAGCCGGCGCCGCCCCGGTTGACCAGGTCACCGGCGTTCAGCTCGAGGGAGCGGTCCCCGCCGAGCTCGCCCGAGGCCCAGGTCATCAGGTTCCCGATGGCCGGCACCGACAGGGCCGACCCGGCGAGCAGGAGCAGCACCGCCGTCCACGCCGCCCAGGGAGCCGGACGCCGCCACGGCTGCTCCGCGGTGGCGGACGCGGGCTCGGCCGGCGGCGGCCAGGGCGTGGTCACCGGGTCAGTCTGCCGGGGGACCGGCGCACTCCGGGCTGTCACCCCCGGCGCGGAGGGCGCGATACTGGCCCGAGCCCGTTCCCGAGTGGAGGAGTCCCCCCGCATGCCCATCGCGACCCCCGAGGTCTACGCCGACATGATCAGCCGGGCCAAGGAGGGCGGCTTCGCCTACCCGGCGATCAACTGCACCTCCTCGGAGACGATCAACGCGGCGCTGCGCGGGTTCGCCGACGCCGGGAGCGACGGGATCATCCAGTTCTCCACCGGCGGCGCCGAGTTCGGCTCGGGCACCAAGGTCAAGGACATGGTCACCGGGGCGGTCGCGCTGGCCGAGTTCGCGCACGTCGTCGCCGAGCGCTACCCGGTGAACGTGGCGCTGCACACCGACCACTGCCCCAAGGACAAGCTGGACTCCTACGTCCGCCCGCTGATCGCGCTGTCGCAGGACCGGGTCGACGCCGGCCAGGCGCCGCTGTTCCAGTCGCACATGTGGGACGGCTCGGCGGTCGACCTCGACGAGAACCTCCAGATCGCCGAGGAGCTCATCGAGAAGTGCGCGTCGGCCAAGATCGTGCTCGAGATCGAGATCGGCGTCGTCGGCGGCGAGGAGGACGGCGTCAGCCACGACATCAACGACAAGCTCTACACCGCCCCCGGTGACTACGTCGCCACCGCCAAGGCCCTCGGCCTCGGCGAGAAGGGCGTCTACCTGCTGGCCGCGACCTTCGGCAACGTGCACGGCGTCTACAAGCCGGGCAACGTCAAGCTGCGGCCCGAGATCCTCAAGCAGGGCCAGGAGGTCGTCACGGCCGAGCTGGGCCTGCCCGAGGGCAGCAAGCCGTTCAACTTCGTCTTCCACGGCGGCTCGGGCTCGCTGCAGTCGGAGATCCGCGAGGCGCTGTCCTACGGCGTCGTGAAGATGAACGTCGACACCGACACCCAGTACGCCTTCACCCGGCCGATCGCCGGGCACATGTTCAGCAACTACGACGGCGTCCTGAAGATCGACGGCGAGGTCGGCAACAAGAAGACCTACGACCCGCGCAGCTACCTCAAGGCCGCCGAGACCAACATGGCCGCCCGCGTCGTGACGGCGTGCGAGGACCTGCTGTCGGCCGGCCAGTCCCAGAGCGCATGACGCACTCGCACGGGAACCTGCTGGGCGAGCCGCCGGCGACGCTGCTGCCCGCCTCCCCCGAGGCGGAGCGGGAGGTCGCCGACGGCGTCCCCGCGGCCGAGGTCGCGGCACACCACCCGACGTACAGCGCGGCCTGGGCGGCGCTGGCCGAGGAGGCCATCGAGGGCGGACGGGTGATCGAGGCCTACGCCTACGCCCGCACCGGCTACCACCGCGGCCTCGACGCGCTGCGCCGCAACGGCTGGAAGGGCTACGGCCCGGTGCCGTGGGCGCACGAGCCGAACCGTGGCTTCCTCCGCTGCGTCACCGTCCTGGCCCGCGCGGCCGAGGCGATCGGCGAGACCGCCGAGCAGGAGCGCTGCACCCAGCTGCTGCGCGACTGCGACCCCACCCTGGCGCCCTAGCCCCCTCGCTCCCCGTCTCGGCGGGACGGGGGCGTCAGCGGTCGGGGTGGGTCTGCCGGACGGTCTCGGTCAGCGCCGACAGCTCGTCGTCCCCGGCCATCAGGCGGGTGAGGCTGTCGGCGTCGACGTCCTCGCGGGTGAGGTCGCCGGCCACCTGGCCGCCGGCCAGCAGCAGGAAGCGGTCGCCGACGAGGTGGGCGTAGCGCGGGTTGGCGGTCACGAGCACGACCGCCAGCCCGCGCGCCCGCGCCGCGAGCAGCGCCTGGCCGGCCTGGGTGGCCCCGGCGACGCTGCGCGGGGCGACGGGCTCGTCGACCACGAGGGCCCGCGAGCCGAAGTGCAGGGCGCGGGCGATGGCCAGGCTCTGCCGCTCGCCGGGGCGCAGGGTGCTCGCCGGCTGGTCGGGGTCGACGCCGCGCAGGCCCACCTTCGCCAGCTCCCGGGCGGTGACGTCGCGAGCGGCGGCGCGGTCGAGACGGCGCAGCGGCCCGATGCCCGCGGTGGGCTCGGCGCCGAGGCAGAAGTTGCGCCAGACCGACAGCAGCGGCGCGACCGAGAGGTCGTTCCAGACGGTGGCCACGCCGGCGCCCCGGGCGTCGCGGGGAGAGCGGAAGCGCGCCGGCCTGCCGTCGAGCAGCAGCTCACCCTCCTCGGGGCGGGTCAGCCCGGACAGCACCGAGACCAGCGTCGACTTGCCGGAGCCGTTCTCGCCGAGGACGCAGCTGATCGTGCCCGG
This sequence comes from Blastococcus sp. TF02A-26, assembly GCF_003319125.1. GTDB lineage: Bacteria > Actinomycetota > Actinomycetes > Mycobacteriales > Geodermatophilaceae > Trujillonella. The sequence goes on from NZ_QOHG01000018.1 coordinate 13,545, forward strand.
CGCGAACGCCGCGCTCACCCGCGAGAGCGCCGCGACGCTGCCGTGCCGGACGGTCACCCGGCGCAGCTCCAGCACCGCGGGGGCGGGATCGGGCGAGGTCATGACAGCGGCACCGCCCGCAGCCGGGTCCGGACGATGCCGTTGGCCAGGAGTGCGACCAGCAGCAGCACCCCGAGGAAGGCCTGGAACCACAGCGGGTCCCAGCCGGCGAGCGTGACCCCGAAGCGGGCCACCCCGTAGAGCAGCGCCCCCACGGCGGTGCCGACGGCGGAGCCGTAGCCCCCGGTGAGCAGACAGCCGCCGATGACCGCCGCGACGAGGAACTCGATCGCCGGCATGAGCGAGGGGTCGCCGTCGGCGGTGGTGATCCGCACCAGGCCCAGCGTGCCGACCAGCCAGCCGGCCGCGGCGGTGCCGCAGAACAGCGTCAGCGTGGTCCGCTGGACCGGGACGCCCAGCTCGCGTGCGGCCCGCCGGGCGCCGCCGATGGCGAAGACGGCGTTCCCCAGCCGGGTGCGCCACAGCGCCCACCCCGCGCACGCCGTGAGCCCCAGCCACCACACGATCGAGATCCGGAAGGTCCCGTCGCCCCACTGGACGGACGAGTCGAAGGCCGCGCGGGCCGAGGACCACCCCGGCGCGTCCCCCAGGCCCTGCAGGACGGTCCTGCCGGCGATCGCCCGGGTCAGGGCCAGCGCGGTGCCCTGCAGCACCAGGTGGGCGGCGAGGGTCACCAGGAAGCTCGGCAGGCCGGTCCGCACCACCAGCCAGCCGTTCAGCAGGCCGACCAGGAGCGCGCCGGCGAGCGAGGCCGCGAGCGCCGGCCAGATGCCCCAGCCCGCCTCGCCCACCAGCAGCCCGGTGGCCAGCGCGCTGGACACCGCCACCATGCCGATCGAGAGGTCGATGTGGCCGGCGATCAGCAGCAGTCCCACCGCCAGGGCACCGATGCCCAGGAGGGCGGCGGTGTCGAGCACCCCCGCCGCTCCGGCCGCGGTCAGCAGGTCCGGCGCCTGCACCCCGAAGAACACCGTGACCGCGACCAGCCCGATCCAGGCGGCCGTGCTCGGGCGCGCCAGGGTCCGGTCGAGCAGGCGACGGCCGGGACCGCGGGGCGCAGCGGCGGCCCTGGAGCCCGGCAGGCGGCCGGCGGTTCCGGGACCCGGTGGGGGGGACGACGGCAGCGGGGCCTCCTCGGGAACGGGTGCTCCCAGTGTCCACACCACGGCGCGCCCCCGACGGCGCGGGGCCCGGCTCAGGGGGCCAGACGCCAGCGCACCCGGTCGTCGGCGTACCAGGTCCACCGGCTGACCGGCCGCGGGTGGACGACGCCGTCGCGGGTCACCCGGGCCGGGTCGCAGGCGATCTGCAGCGCGCGCCCGCGGGACAGCCGGGGCGGGCGCATGGGCTGGAGGACCACGGTCACGCGCAGCGTGTCGACCGCCCGCCAGTCCGGCCGGGCGCTGATCCGGCTGAGCATCCCGTCGGCGACCTTGGCGTCGTCGTGGTGCGCCTGGGCGCCCAGCCGCCGGGAGAGGAGGCCCCGCCGGTCGTCGTCGGCCGGCTCGACCCGACCGGAGTGCAGCAGCACGCCCCCGTGGTCGTCGCGGAACAGCGTCATCTCCCGTTCGCCGCCGCTGCCGATGCCGAGGTCGCGGGCCAGCCCGCGGGAGAGCTTGTCCTCGGCAGGCTCCCACGAGACGACGACGTCGGCGGTGCGGGAGGCCGCGTTCAGTGCGGCGAGCACGCCCGCCAGCGCCGGCACCGGGCCGCGGACCAGCACCGACGCCGCCTCCACCGCCCCGGCGACCTCGTCCCGGGAGGGCGCCCGGGTCGGCTCCAGGCCGCGCAGGTCCACCTCGTGCTCGGGCATGCGATTACCCTGCCACCTGCTGTGGCGCGACCCGCGCCGGCCGGTTCTCGCCGGTGCCGATGTCCGAGGGGATCTGACGAGCGATGCCGGCTGTCGTGCTGATCGGTGCCCAGTGGGGCGACGAGGGCAAGGGCAAGGCGACCGACCTGCTCGGTGGCCGCGTCCCCTACGTGGTCCGCTACCAGGGCGGCAACAACGCCGGCCACACCGTGATCACCCCCGACGGGGAGCGCTACGCCCTGCACCTGATCCCGTCGGGGATCCTCACGCCGGGCTGCACGCCGGTCATCGGCAACGGCGTGGTGGTGGACCCGGAGGTCCTCATCCGGGAGCTGACCGGGTTGGAGGAGCGCGGGGTCGACACCACGAAGCTGGTGATCTCCGCCGACGCGCACTTGATCATGCCCCACCACCGTGCCCTCGACAAGGTCACCGAGCGCTTCCTGGGCAAGCGCAAGATCGGCACCACCGGCCGCGGGATCGGCCCGGCCTACGGCGACAAGGTGGCCCGCACCGGCATCCGGGTGGCCGACCTGCTCGACCTGTCGATCCTGCGGCAGAAGCTCGAGGGGACCCTCCAGGAGAAGAACCAGGTCCTGGTCAAGGTCTACAACCGCAAGGCGATCGACGTCGACGAGGTCGTCGAGGAGTACGCCGGGTACGCCGAGGTGCTCAAGGCCCGCATCGCCGACACCCGGCTGATGCTCGGCAACGCCCTCGACGCGGGCGAGTGGGTGCTGCTGGAGGGGTCGCAGGGCACGCTGCTCGACGTCGACCACGGCACGTATCCGTTCGTGACGTCGTCCAACCCGACCGCCGGCGGCGCCGCGGTGGGCAGCGGCATCGGCCCGACCCGGATCTCCCGGGTGGTGGGCATCCTCAAGGCCTACACGACCCGCGTCGGCTCGGGCCCGTTCCCGACCGAGCTGTTCGACGCCAACGGCGAGTACCTGCGCAAGCACGGCGGCGAGGTCGGCGTCACCACCGGCCGGGACCGGCGCTGCGGCTGGTTCGACGCCGTGATCGCCCGCTACGCCAGCCGGGTCAACGGCATCACCGACTACTTCCTCACCAAGCTCGACGTCCTCTCCGGACTCGAGACGGTGCCGATCTGCGTGGCGTACGAGATCGACGGCGTCCGGCACGACGAGATGCCGATGACCCAGACCGACTTCCACCACGCCACGCCGGTCTACGAGGAGATGCCGGGCTGGTTCGAGGACATCCGGCACTGCCGGTCCTTCGACGAGCTGCCCCCGAACGCGCAGGCCTACGTGCGGCGGCTGGAGGAGCTCTCCGGTGCGCGGGTCAGCGTGATCGGCGTCGGGCCCGGGCGCGACGAGAACGTCGTCGTCCACGACCTCATCGGCTGAGCCGGAGGAGATCCGTGGGCGACACGCCCACGGATCTCCTCCGCGTCAGACGGCGGTGGGGACGGCGGTCAGCTCGGACCGGACGGCGACGGCGATCTCCGGGAAGTCGGTGATCAGACCGTCGACCCCGAGCCCCAGCAGCAGGCGGGCCTCGCCGGCGGCGTCGCCCACGGCCGACGGGTCGGTGCCGCGCTGGAGGTGCTGCGGCAGGAAGAGGTTCTCCGCCCGCAGCGTCCAGGGGACCACCGCCAGGCCCGCCTGGTGTGCCCGGGCGACCAGGTCGGTGACGCCGGTCAGGTGGCCCTCGGCGTCGCGGGGCAGGATCCGGTGCCGGCTGGGTGCGATGCCCTGCGCGTAGGTGGAGATCCCGCGCAGCCCGGCGTTGGTGAGCAGCTGGTCGTCCTCGGGGGCGTCGTCGACGAGCTGGAACATCGTCGGCCCGTCGTCGCCCAGGCGGGCGCGGAGGTCCCGCAGGCCGGGGGCGTCGAAGGACTGCACGACGACGGTGCCGTCGGGGGAGACCGCGTCCAGGCGGCGCAGCTCGGCGGCGACCAGCTCGGCCATGGGCAGGCCCAGCTGGTCGGCCGTCCAGGTGGGCTTCTTCAGCTCGGCCAGGACCCGGATCGGGCGCAGCGGGGTCGACCGGCGGCGGGCGATCTCGACCACCTCGGCGAGCGTGAGGATGCCGAACTGCCGGTCGTAGGCGGTGTTGAGCGGACGCATGTCCGGCATGCGCTCCATCGCCCGCAGCGTCCGGAGCTCGGCGAGGGTGAGGTCCTCGGCGAACCAGCCGGTGCGCTCCTTGTCGCCCACCATGCGCGTGGTGCGCCGGTCGGCGAACTCGGGACGCACGGAGATGTCCGTCGTCCGCGACAGCTCGTTCTCGTGCCGGACGACGAGGGCGCCGTCGAGGGTGACGACGACGTCGGGCTCGATCATGTCGGCACCGAGGTCGATCGCCAGCTCGTAGCTGGCGGCGGTGTGCTCGGGTCGGTAGGCCGGTGCACCACGGTGACCGACGACCACAGGACGGGGGAAGCGGGTCACAGGACTGATTGCCTGCGACACGGTCGCGTGCATGTCTCCAGCACACCCCACCGAGGTGACGTGGCGGCGAACGCGGCGCGGCGTTTCCCGCACCATTCGGCAGACGCGCAGGTCACCGGCCCACGCGCGGGGCGCGTGTGACAGAAGTCGCGTGTGGACGACCGAGCCATACCCCTGTGTCGGCCCGCAGGCGCCGGAACTTGACCCCTCGAGCACCGAAAACCGGACGACACAGCCGCCCCACCCGCCCCACCATCGCTGCCGTGACCGACCTCGCCCCCCTCGGCTGGGACCCCACCCGGTCCGCCGACGTCCCGCCCGGCAGGGAGCCCGCCCGCGTCGCACGCGTGGACCGCGGACTGCTGACCGTGCTCACCGCCGGCGGCGAGCGCCGGGTCCACCCGTCTTCGGGGCTGCGCGAGGAGGGGCCCGCCGTGGGCGACTGGGTGGCGCTGCGCGGCGATCTCGCGGTCGCCCTGCTCCCGCGGCGGACGGCGTTCGTGCGGACGGCGGCCGGACGCACGTCGGCTCCGCAGGTGGTCGCGGCGAACCTCGACGTGGTGCTGGTGGTCGACGCCCTCGGCGGGCCGGCCCGGCTGCGGCGGATCGAGCGCTACCTCGCGGTGGCGTGGGGCAGCGGGGCCACGCCGGTCGTCGTCCTCACCAAGGCCGACCTGTGCGCCGACGTGCCGGCGGCCGTGGCGGAGGTGACCGACGCCGTCCTCGGCGTCGAGGTGCTCGCGGTCAGCTCGGTGACCGGCGCCGGCATCGCGGCGGTGGAGGCGCTCCTGCCGCCGGGGCGCACCGGAGCGTTGGTCGGCCCCTCCGGCGTCGGCAAGTCGAGCCTGGTCAACGCGCTGCTCGGCGAGGTCGCCGCGGCGACCGGCGAGGTGCGCGAGGCCGACCGCCGGGGCCGGCACACGACGACCGCCCGCGAGCTGCACCGGCTGACCGGCGGCGGGCTGCTGGTCGACACCCCCGGCATGCGCGAGCTCGGCCTGGCCGACGACGAGGGCATCGACACCGCCTACGCCGACGTGGCGGAGCTGGCGGGGGCCTGCCGGTTCCGTGACTGCGCGCACGGCGGCGAACCGGGCTGCGCGGTCACGGCCGCCGTCGACGCCGGCGCCCTGGACGCCGGCCGGCTACGCGGCTGGCGCAAGCTCCAGGCCGAGGCGCACCGCCAGGCGCTGCGCTCCGACGCGCGGGCCCGGGCCGCCGAGCACGCCCGGGTGCGGTCGCTGCACCGGGCGATGCGCGCCCAGCCCAACCGCCCCCGCTGAGTCCCGTCCGGTCACCGTGGCCGGCGGCTCCCCGCCGGCACGAGCAGCGACCAGGCCGCCGGGGCGAGGACGGCGACGGCGATCAGCGCGAGCGCCGGCCAGCGCGGCCCGGTGTCGTCCACCGCGAGCGCGACGTACGCCACCCAGGCCGAGGCCGACACCACGGCCGTCAGGACCGCGTCGAGCCGGCCGGTGCGGACCAGGAGGACGGCGGTGGCGAACGACCCGACCATCACCAGCAGCAGGACCAGGCCGGCGCCGATGTTCGCGCCGGCGTCCTCGGGGGTGGACACGACCATCACCACGGCGATCGCGGCCAGCAGGGCGGTCGTGCCGGCGGCCAACCGCACGGCCCGGTACGTCGACGTCGGCACGCCGGTGATGCTGGCCCCGGACCGGTCCGGTCGGCCAGCGACGTCACCTGATCGATGTCGTCGGTAGGGTCGCCGTCCGTGCGCGTGCTCGTGATCGGCTCCGGTGCCCGGGAGCACGCCCTGTGCGTGGCTCTGCAGTCCGACCCCGCGGTGACCGCCCTGGCCTGCGCGCCGGGCAACGCCGGGACGCGTGCGATCGCCGAGGCGGCGCCGCTCGACGTGGCCGACCCGGTCGCCGTGGCCGCGCTCGCCTCCACGTGGGGCGCCGACCTGGTCGTGATCGGTCCCGAGGTGCCGCTGGTCGCCGGGGCCGCCGACGCCGTCCGCGAGGCCGGCATCGCCTGCTTCGGCCCGTCGGCGCAGGCCGCGCAGATCGAGGGCAGCAAGTCCTTCGCCAAGCACGTGATGACCGCGGCCGGCGTGCCGACCGCCCGCGCCTGGCCCGTCGGCGGCCCGGCGGAGCTGGAGACCGCGCTCGACGAGGCGGCGGCACTCGTCCCCGGCGCCCCCTACGTGGTCAAGGACGACGGCCTGGCCGCGGGCAAGGGCGTCGTCGTCACCACCGACCGCGACGCCGCGCTGGCCCACGGCCGCGCGGTGCTGGACGCCGGTGGCGCGGTGCTGGTCGAGGAGTACCTCGACGGCCCGGAGGTCTCGCTGTTCGCCGTCACCGACGGGACGACGGTGCTGCCGCTGGTGCCCGCGCAGGACCACAAGCGCCGTGACGACGGCGACGGCGGCCCGAACACCGGCGGGATGGGGGCCTACGCGCCGCTGCCGTGGGCGCCGGCCGGCCTGGTCGACGAGGTGCTGGCCACGGTGCTCCAGCCGACCGTCGACGAGATGGCCCGCCGCGGTGAGCCGTTCTCCGGGCTGCTGTACGCCGGGCTCGCGCTGACGTCGCGCGGCGTGCGGGTGGTCGAGTTCAACGCCCGCTTCGGCGACCCCGAGACCCAGGTCGTGCTGCCGCTGCTGGAGACCCCGCTGGGCGGGCTGCTGCACGCCGCGGCCACCGGGACCCTGGCCGACCACCCGCCGCTGCGCTGGCGGGACGGTGCGGCCGTGACCGTCGTCGTCGCCGCGCAGGGCTACCCGGAGCGGCCGCGGACCGGTGACCCGGTCACCGGCGCCGACGGCGCTGGCGTGCTGCACGCCGGCACGGCCGCCGACGCCGACGGGACCGTGCGGTCGGCCGGTGGGCGGGTGCTCTCGGTCATCGGCACCGGCGACGATCTCGCCGCCGCCCGGCAGGCCGCCTACGAGCGGGTGGCCGCCGTGCGGCTGGCCGGCGCGCACTGGCGCACCGACATCGCCCTGGCCGCCGTCGAGGGCCGGATATCGGTCGCTCGCTGAGCGTCTTCACCTGATCCCGACCGCCGGTTCGGCGCGGTCGGGCCGGGGCTCCGGCGGCCGCGGGCCGTCGTGCCGGCGGGCCAGGTAGGTGCCGGCCACGTTGGCGCAGGCCACCACCGGGACCGCGATGAGCGCGCCGAAGATGCCGGAGATCAGCAGACCGGCCGCGATGGCGAGCACGACCGCCAGCGGGTGCACGTGCACCGCCCGGCCCAGCAGCAGGGGCTGCAGGACGTGCCCCTCCAACTGCATCACGAGGACGACGACGGCCAGGGCGATGAGGGCCTTGATCGGCCCCACCGACACCAGGGCGACCAGCACCGCGACCGAGCCGGCCAGGAACGAGCCGATGATCGGGATGAAGGCGCCGAGGAAGACCAGCGCCGAGAGCGGGATGACCAGCGGCACGCCCAGGATCGCCAGGCCGATGCCGATGCCGATGGCGTCGACGAGGGCGACGACGACGGTGGCCCGCACGTAGGAGATCAGGGTGCGCCAGGCGCGGCGGGCGGCCTCGTCGACGAACGCGCGCGCGTCGGCGGGGAAGAGCCCGACCAGCCACAGCCAGATCGAGCGGCCGTCCTTGAGGAAGAAGAAGAGCGTGAACAGCGCCAGGACGATGCCGGTGAACACCTCGCCGACCGTCGCCGCGGTGTCGATGGCGCCGGAGGCGAGCTCGTCGGAGTTCCCGGCGAAGAACCCCTGCGCCTCCTCCACGGCCTCGTCGAGCTGGCGCTCGGTCACCGGGAACGTGTCGACGACGAAGTCGCGCACCTGCTCGAGCCCGGCGCTCACCTGCTCGGAGAGGTCCTCGAAGCCGTCGATGAACCGCTCGACGACCAGCGTGATGATCCCGGCCACGACGCCCAGGCCGACGAGGAGCATCGCGAACGCCGCCAGGGCGCGGGGCCAGCCGTGGCGGACCAGGGCCGCCGCGCCGGGCTGGAGCAGCGCGGAGAGCAGCAGCGCGACGATGACCGGGACGATCACGACCGCGACGGAGGCCGCGGCGTACAGCAGCACGTAGGCGCCGACCAGGACGACGATCAGCCGCCAGGCCCAGGAGGCGGCGGTGCGCAACCCGCTGGGCACGCCCGCGTCCCCCACCGGGCGGCGGGAGCGCCTGGCCCGCGCGGAGCCGGCCGCCGGTGGGCCGCTCACGCCGCCGGGACCGATCACGCCGTCCAGGTCGGGCGCCCCGGGCTCGGGGCTGCCGAGCGGGGGTCGGGAGGCGCCGCCGGTGTCGTCCTCGGCCGGGTCGTCGGCGCGCTCTTCCCGGTGCCGGTCGTCGGGGTGCCGGTGCCAGCCGTGCGGGTCGTGCTCGGCGGCGGTCCGGATCCGTTCGCGGGCGCGTCCGACGAGGTCGCCGGCCCGTCCGGCCAGCGCGCTGGCCCGTCGCAGCATCGCGTTCCTCCGGCCGGCGAGTAGGGGGCGTCGATGATCACGCTAGCGCTGCGGGAGGATGCCCCCGTGGATCCTCGAGCTGACCGGATGCGGCGGGTACCCGCATGATCGACCGCTACACGCTGCCCGAGATGGGCCGGGTCTGGAGCGACGAGCACAAGTACGAGCTCTGGTGCCGCGTGGAGACCCTGGTCCTGGAGGCGCACGCGGCCGCGGGGCGGGTGCCGGCCGACGTCGTCGAGCCGGTGCGCAACGCGCCGCCGCCGAGCGCCGCCCGCGTCGCCGAGATCGAGGAGACGACGCAGCACGACGTCATCGCCTTCCTCTCCGCCTGGGCCGACAACACCGAGCCCCGCTCGGCCGCGGCCTACGTACACCACGGCATGACGTCGTCGGACCTGCTCGACACGGCGCTGGCGGTCCAGCTCACCGAGGCCACCGACCTGCTGCTGGCCCGGATGGACCGCTTCGTCGCCGTCCTCCGCGACCACGCGCTGGCCCACCGGGACACGATCAAGGTCGGCCGCACGCACGGCGTGCACGCCGAGCCGGACGTGTGGGGGCACCGGGTCGCCGACATCGCCTTCGCCGCCGCGCGCTCCCGTGACCGGCTGCGGGCCGCCCGCGAGCGCGTGGGCGTCGTCGCCATCTCCGGCGCGGTGGGCACCTACTCGCTGATCGACCCCAGCGTGGAGACCACGGTCGCCGACGCGCTGGGGCTGAAGGCCGCCGACGCCTCCACCCAGGTGGTCCTGCGCGACTCGATCAGCGAGTGGGTCGCGGCCCTGGCGATCATCGCCACCGTCTGCGAGACCGTCGCCCTCGAGGTCCGGCACGGCCAGCGCACCGAGGTGCGGGAGCTGTCCGAGGCGTTCGGCTCGGGCCAGAAGGGCTCCAGCGCGATGCCGCACAAGAAGAACCCCATCCGGTCCGAGCGCATCGCCGGCCTCGCGCGGGTGGTCCGCGCCGCCGTCGTCCCGGTGATGGAGGGCATCCCGCTGTGGCACGAGCGGGACATCTCGCACTCCTCGACCGAGCGGGTGTTCCTGCCCGACGCGGCGATCACCACCGACTACCTGCTGCACCTGACCACGGGCCTGGTGGAGAACCTCGTCGTCGACGTGCAGCGGATGCGCGACAACCTCGACCTGACCGGCGGGCTGATCTACACGTCGTCGGTGCTGCTCGAGGTCGTGGAGAGCGGGCTCTCCCGCGAGGACGCGTACGCCCTGGTGCAGGGCGCGGCCATGGAGACCTGGAACACCGGGACGCCGTTCCGCGAGACCCTCCGGGCCCGTGCCGCAGCGGACGGCGTGACCCTCGACGAGGCGCGGCTGGACGAGATCTGCCGGCCCGAGCGCTACGTCGAGTCGCTGGGCCCGCTGTTCGACCGCGTGGCAGCCCTCTCGTGATCGACCTCCCGCTCGTCGCCCGGGGCAAGGTGCGCGAGGTCTACGACGCCGGCTCCGACCGCCTGCTGCTCGTGGCGTCGGACCGGATCTCGGCCTACGACCACGTCCTGCCGACGCCCATCCCGGACAAGGGCCGGGTGCTCACGGCGCTGAGCGTGTGGTGGTTCGAGCAGCTGACGCCGGTGCTGGACTCGTTCGGCGCCGCGCACCACCTGCTGTCCGCGGACGACGTCCCGGCGGAGGTGGCCGGCCGGGCGATGCTCGTGCGGCGGCTGACGATGCTGCCGGTCGAGTGCGTGGCCCGCGGCTACCTCTCCGGCTCGGGCACGGTGGAGTACCAGCGGACCGGCGCCATCCGCGACGTCGTCCTGCCGGCCGGGCTGGTCGAGGGTTCGCGGCTGCCGGAGCCGGTGTTCACGCCGTCGACCAAGGCCGAGGTGGGCGAGCACGACGAGGCGATCGACTTCGCCACGGTGGAGTCGCTGGTGGGTCCCTCGCGGGCGGTGGAGCTGCGGGAGCTGACCCTGGCGCTGTACCGCCGCGGTGCGGAGATCGCCGAGGCCGCCGGGATCGTCCTCGCCGACACGAAGTTCGAGTTCGGGCTGTCGGCCGAGGGGCAGCTGACGCTCGGCGACGAGGTGCTGACCCCGGACTCCTCGCGCTTCTGGCCGGCGATCACCTGGTCGCCGGGCGCGGCCCAGCCGTCGTTCGACAAGCAGTACGTGCGGGACTGGCTGACGTCCTCGGGTTGGGACCGGGTCTCGCCGCCGCCGGAGCTCCCGGACGACGTCGTCGCCGCCACCCGCGAGCGCTACGTCACCGCCTACGAGCAGCTCACCGGCCGCGCCTTCGCCTGACGCGGGGCGGGCGCCCCACCCCCGCCCACGCGCCCCCGCGATGGCTGTGGACGGCGCAAGCGGGAGCCGGGGCACCTGCTCCCGCCTCTCCCGGTGCCCACCCCGCCCGTCCCCTCCCGGAGGCTGCCCCTGGCCGACCGGCGGGCCGGCTCGCCCATGGAGTCGGTGCTGCGCTGGCTGCTGCACGAGGCGGGAGTACCCGACCCGGACCTCCAGCACGTGGTGCGAGGGCGTCCGGGGAGTGGCTCGGCGAGGTCGATCTCGCCTGGCCCGATCAGCGGGTGCTGGTGGAGTTCGACGGGGAGGTCCATCGCGACCGGCGGGTCTTCGTGCGCGACCTCCGCAGGCAGAACCGGCTCGTCCTGGCGGGCTGGACGACCCTCCGGTTCAGCTCGGCCGACGTCCTCGGCCGGCCCCGGGAGGTCGTGGCGGCGATCCGCGCGGCGCTCGGGCGGTGAGCCCCCACGACTCCTACGGTCTCGTGGCGATCGACCGCGGATGGCCACGAGTTCGCAGGACTCGCGCGCGCGGCGGTCGGCGCCGGAGACGAGGGTCACCCGGAGGGCGGCGGGGCCCCGGGAGCGGCCCGGTACCCTCGTCGGCGTGTCCCGGGTGGTCGTCGACGTCGTGCTCAAGCCGGAGATCTCCGACCCCCAGGGGCAGGCGGTGCTCGGCGCGCTCGGCCGCCTGGGCCACGGCGGGGTGACCAGCGTCCGCCAGGGCAAGCACTTCGTCCTCGAGGTGGAGGGCACCCCCGACCGGGCGGAGCTCGAGCAGATCGCCCAGACACTGCTCGCCAACCCGGTCATCGAGGACGTCGAGCTGCACCTCCCGACCGACTGAGAGAAGCACAGTGCGCATCGGTGTCATCACCTTCCCGGGCTCCCTGGACGACGTCGACGCCGCTCGCGCGGTGCGCCTGGCCGGCGGGGAGTCCGTCGCGCTGTGGCACGGCGACCACGACCTGAAGGACGTCGACGCCGTCGTCCTCCCCGGCGGGTTCTCCTACGGCGACTACCTCCGCGCCGGCGCCATCGCCGCCCGCTCGCCGCTGATGCAGGACGTCGTCGCGGCCGCGAAGGGCGGTCTGCCGGTGCTCGGCATCTGCAACGGGTTCCAGGTGCTGTGCGAGTCGGGGCTGCTGCCCGGCGCCCTGCACCGCAACGCCCACCTGCACTTCCGCAACCGCGACCAGCAGCTGCGGATCGAGCGTGCCGACACCGCCTGGACCGAGTCCTACGAGCAGGGCCAGACGATCGTCGTCCCGGTCAAGAACGGCGAGGGTCGCTACGTCGCCGCGCCCGCCGACCTCGAGCGGCTGGAGGGCGAGGGCCGGGTCGCCGTCCGCTACGTCGGTCGCAACCCCAACGGCAGCCTCAACGACATCGCCGGGGTGACCAGCGAGAACGGCCGTGTCGTCGGGCTCATGCCGCACCCCGAGCACGCCGTCGAGGACCTCACCGGCCCGAGCACCGACGGCCTCGGCTTCTTCACCAGCGTCCTGAAGGCGGTCGTCGCAGCGTGAGCTCCCTGGACACCGTCGAGCGGGCGACCCAGTCCCCCGACGACGAGCAGCCGTACGCCGAGCTGGGACTCAAGGCCGACGAGTACGCCCGCATCAAGGGCATCCTCGGGCGCCGCCCCACCACCGCCGAGCTGGCCATGTACTCGGTCATGTGGAGCGAGCACTGCTCCTACAAGAGCTCCAAGGTGCACCTGCGCCGCTTCGGCGACCTGCCCCGCAGCGAGGCGCTGCTGGTCGGTATCGGCGAGAACGCCGGCGTGGTCGACGTCGGCGACGGCTACGCGGTGACCTTCAAGGTCGAGTCGCACAACCACCCCAGCTACGTGGAGCCCTACCAGGGCGCGGCCACCGGCGTCGGCGGCATCGTCCGCGACATCCTCACGATGGGCGCCCGCCCGGTCGCCGTCATGGACTCGCTGCGCTTCGGGCGCGCCGACGCCCCCGACACCGCCCGGGTCCTGCCCGGTGTCGTCGCCGGCGTCGGGGGCTACGGCAACTGCCTCGGGCTGCCCAACATCGGCGGCGAGCTGCTGTTCGACGACTGCTACGCGGGCAACCCGCTGGTCAACGCGCTGTGCGTCGGCGTCATGCGGCACGAGGACGTGCACCTGGCCAAGGCCGAGGGCGTCGGCAACAAGGTGATCCTGTTCGGCGCCCGCACCGGCGGCGACGGCATCGGCGGGGTCAGCGTCCTGGCCAGCGAGACCTTCGACGAGACCGGCCCGGCCAAGCGCCCGAGCGTCCAGGTCGGCGACCCCTTCACGGAGAAGCTGCTCATCGAGGCGTGCCTCGAGCTCTTCGCCGCCGACCTCGTCACCGGCATCCAGGACCTCGGCGGCGCCGGCCTCTCCTGCGCGACGAGCGAGCTGGCCAGCGCCGGCACCGGCGGCATGCACGTCGACCTCGAGCGGGTGCCGCTGCGCGACAGCACCCTCACCCCGGCCGAGATCCTGATGAGCGAGTCGCAGGAGCGCATGTGCGCGATCGTCGAGCCGGACAAGGTCGACGCCTTCCTCGCCGTCTGCCGCAAGTGGGACGTGCTGGCCGCCGTCATCGGTGAGGTCACCGACGGCGACCGGCTGACCGTCGACTGGCACGGCGAGCGCATCGTCGACGTCCCGCCGCGCACGGTCGCGCACGAGGGCCCGGTCTACGAGCGGCCGATGGCCCGCCCCGCCGACCTCGACGCGCTGCAGGCCGACGACCCGGCCCGGCTGCCCCGCCCGGCCACGCCGGAGGAGCTCCAGGCCCACTGGCTCGCCGTCGTCGCCAGCCCCGACGGCGCCGACAAGACCTGGGTCACCGAGCAGTACGACCGCTACGTGCGCGGCAACACCGTGCTGGCCCAGCCCGAGGACGCCGGCGTCGTCCGCATCGACGAGGAGAGCTCCCGCGGGATCGCGCTCTCGCTCGACGGCAACGCCCGGTTCGCCCGGCTGGACCCCTACACCGGCGCGCAGCTCAACCTCGCCGAGGCCTACCGCAACGTCGCCGTCTCCGGCGCGACCCCGCTGGCGGTCACGAACTGCCTGAACTTCGGCTCGCCGGAGAACCCCGAGGTCATGTGGCAGTTCGCCGAGGCCGTGCGCGGCCTCGCCGACGGCTGCCGCGAGCTCGGCCTGCCGGTGACCGGTGGCAACGTCAGCCTCTACAACCAGACCGGCGACGTGGCGATCAACCCGACGCCGGTGATCGGCGTGCTGGGCGTGCACCAGGACGTCCGCCGCCGGGTGCCCAGCGGCTGGCGGACCGCGGGGGAGACGGTGCTGCTGCTCGGCACCACCCGCGAGGAACTCGGCGGCTCCGCCTGGGCCAGCGTCGTCCACGGCCACCTCGGCGGCCGCCCGCCGGCGCTGGACCTGGCCGCCGAGAAGGCCCTCGGCGAGCTGCTGGCCGCGCTCGCCCGCGAGGGCCAGGTCACCTCCGCGCACGACCTCGCCGACGGCGGGCTCGCCCAGGCACTCGCCGAGTCGGCGCTGCGCCACGGCCTCGGCGCCCGGCTGACCCTGGACGGCGACCCCTTCGTGGCGCTGTTCAGCGAGTCCGTGGCCCGCGCCGTCGTCACCACCACCGACCCCGAGGCCGTGCGCGCCAGCGCCGAGTGGGCCGGCGTGCAGGTGACCGAGCTCGGCACGACGGGCGGCGACGCGCTCGTCGTCGAGAGCCTGCCCGAGCTGCCGCTCGCCGAGCTCCGCGCCGCCTGGACGGCGACCCTGCCGGCGCTGTTCGGCTCCCCCGAGGCCGCGACCGGGCAGGCCGCCGGCGCCGTTCCCGCGGGGACGGTGCCCACCAGCTGATGGCCGGCACGGCCCCCATCCCCGCCGAGGAGCTGCGCGCCGCCGTCGACGCCGTCCGCCCCTGGCTGGCCGGCGACGCGGAGCAGCCGCCGCGGTCGGTGCTGGGCGCGGCGGTGAAGACCAGCACGCGCTGGCTGGCCCAGCAGGTGCCGGGCCGGTCGGTGGAGCTCCGGGTGCCCCCGCACGTCGCCGTCCAGCTGGTGCCCGGACCGCGGCACACGCGGGGCACCCCGCCCAACGTCGTGGAGACCGACGCGGCCACCTGGCTGCGGCTGGCCACCGGCGCCATGACGTGGGGCGCGGCGCTCGCCGAGGGTCGGGTCAGCGCCAGCGGCAACCGCGCCGACCTGTCCGAGCACCTGCCCCTGCGCCCCCTGCGGCCCTGACGCCCGGGGTGGCCGGCCGTCGTGACCGGCGCCCCCGGGGACAGGTCAGCCGGCGTACGGCGCGGCGACGTCCAGGACCCAGGTCACGCCGAACCGGTCGGTCAGCATGCCCGAGGCCGGGGCCCACTGCGACGGGCCGTAGGTGTCGAGGACGTCGGCGCCGACCACCAGCCGGTCCCACAGCCCGCCGACCTCCTCGACGCTCGTCCCCCGGACGGAGACGAAGAACGGCTGTTCGGTCAGGGTCGTGAACTGCTCCCGACGCGTGGACCCGGCGGCTCCGGCCAGTCCGCCGTCCGTCGTCCCCGGGACGTCGTAGGCCATGACGCTGAACCCCGTTCGGCGCCACGACCTGGCCGAACACCACCTTGCCGGCGTCGGGCAGGTCCGCCGGCATCCCGGCGTCCCCGTACGTGACGACGACGACCTGCCCGCCGAAGACCGAGCCGTAGAACTCGAGCGCCTCGCGGGCCTGCCCGGTGAAGTTCAGGTGGGTGGTGGTCTGGACCGTCATGGCGTGCACTCCTCGTTCGCGCGACCGGAACGTCCCGGCCGTCGAGGAGGAGACTCGCAGCGGTACAGGACAGGGACGGTCCGCTTCTCGCGGCAGACTCAGGGGCGTGCCGACGACCTCAGCGCCGACCACCTCCAGCCGCCTGCTGCGCCTGCTGTCGCTGCTGCAGGCCCGACGCGACTGGCCCGGCTCGCTGCTGGCCGACCGCCTGGAGGTGAGCGACCGCACCGTGCGCCGTGACGTCGACCGGCTCCGCGAGCTCGGCTATCCGATCCGCGCGATCAAGGGACCCGACGGCGGCTACCGCCTCGAGGCCGGCAGCCAACTGCCGCCACTGCTCTTCGACGACGAGCAGGCGGTGGCGATCGCCGTGGCGCTCGCGGCCGTCGCCACGACCGGTGCGGGCGTCGACGAGGCGGCCGACCGGGCCCTCACCACGCTGCGGCAGGTGATGCCCGCGCGGCTGCGGCACCGCGTCGACGGCATCGAGATGACGGCGGTTCCCCGTGATTCCGCCGAGGCGCGGGTGGACCCCACGGTCCTGCTGCACATCGGGTCCGCGGTCCGCGCCCGCGAGGAGCTGCGCTTCGACCATGGGGCGCCCGGGGACGACGCCCGTCCGCCACGGCAGGTGCAGCCGCACCACCTCGTGGCGCGGGGCGGTCGCTGGTACGTGGTGGCGTGGGAGCCCGGTCGGGAGGACTGGCGCGTGTTCCGGGCCGACCGGATGGTGCTGCGCACCCCGAACGGCCCGCGGTTCGCCCCGCGCGAGGTCCCCGGAGGCGACGTCGGTCGCTTCGTGGAAGGCCGGTTCCGCGGAGCCGTGCAGGCGGACCGGTGGCCGTGCGAGGGGGAGGTGGTGCTCTCCAGGCCTGCCGCGGACGTCGTCCCCTTCGCCGGCGACGCCACGGTCGAGCCGCTGGGTCCGGGACGTTGCCGGGTGCGGATGGGCTCGTGGTCCTGGGCCGGACTGGCCGCGGCGCTGGCTCGCTTCGACGCCGACGTGGAGGTGCTCGGGCCCCCCGCGCTCCGGGAGGCGTTCGGGGATCTCGCCGTCCGTGCCGCTCGAGCCGCGGGGACCTCAGGTGGATGACCCCGGCCGAGCGCCCGGTCGCCGCGTGCGAGAGTGCGACATCGCCCGCTGCCCCACGGAGGTGTCATGGAGGCGTCGTTCACGCCGGACGGCGACCGGCTGGTGCCGGCGCCCCCGGCTCGCAGCCCCTGGTCGGACGAGATGGTCAACGGCCACCACGTCGGCGGGCTGGTCGCCTGGGCCGTGCAGCGGGACTCGCCCGACCCCGACCTGCAACTCGCCCGGCTGACGGTCGACATGGTGCGACCGGTGCCGATGCGTCCGCTGCGGGTGCTCACCCGCCGGGTCCGCGACGGCCGGCGGCTGACCGCGTTCGACGTGAGCGTCGTCGACGGCGACGTCGAGGTGGCCCGGGGCTCGGCGCTGCTGCTGCGCCGCTCGGAGCACCCGGGTGGCGAGCCGTGGGCCCCGGAGGCGTGGGACGTCCCGCCGCCCGAGGCGTTCGAGGGAGCCACCGGCGGCGCGATGTCGTTCGAGATCCGGCGGATCGACGACTGGAACGGCCGCCGGGGCCGGGTGTGGCTGCGGGAGCGGACCGAGTTCGTCGCGGGGGAGCCCCTGACGCCGATGCTGCGGGCCGCGCTCATGGCCGACTTCGCCAACCCGCTGGGCAACTCCGGCGGATCGGGCCTGGAGTTCATCAACGCCGACCTGACGCTGTACCTGGCGCGGGACCCGCGCGGCGAGTGGATCGGCATGGAGTCCGCCGGCCACGTGGGCGCCGACGGTATCGGGGCCGGGACGGCGTGGATGTACGACCGCGACGGCCGGATCGGGCACTGCGTCGCCGCCGCGCTGGCCGATCCCCGGATCCTGAGCCGCTACGAGGCGCCCGCGCAGCGCTGAGTCACCCGCCGAAGAGGTCCAGCGCCGTCCTGACCGTCTGGTAGAGCCCGTACGCCAGCGGCACCCCGACCAGCGTCCAGGCGAACGCGATCAGGCCGGTCGGTGTGTGGACGGGCCGCTGGCCGTTCTGGGAGGGAGCCGGGGTGCTCATCGGGCGGCGCTCCGTTCGGGGGTCGGGGCGCCCTCGGCGCCGGGGGCCTTCGGCTCGTGCCACTTCGCGGCGACCGGCTTCACCAGGAGGTTGGCGACGAACCCGACCGCCAGCAGGCCGACCATGATGAACAGCGCCGGCCGGTAGTCGCCGGCCTGCAGGGTGCCGGGCTCGCCCTGGGTGTCCAGGACGCCGTTGACGATGAGCGGTCCGGCGACGCCCGCCGCCGCCCACGCGGTCAGCAGCCGGCCGTGGATGGCGCCCACCTGGTAGGTGCCGAACAGGTCGCGCAGGTACGCCGGGACGGTGGCGAACCCGCCGCCGTAGAACGAGATGATCACCGCGGCCAGGATCACGAACAGCCACGTGGCGCTGCTGCCGACGGTGGCCAGGCCGATGTAGAGGAGCAGCCCCACGCCGAGGTAGATCATGTAGTTGGGCTTGCGGCCGAGGAAGTCCGACGTCGAGGACCAGACGAACCGGCCGGCCATGTTGAACAGCGACAGGACGCCGACGAACCCGGTGGCCGCGGTCAGGGCGACGCTGGAGTCGCCGGCGTCGTCGCGGAAGAAGTCCTGGATCATCGGGCTGGCCTGCTCGAGGATGCCGATCCCGGCCGTGACGTTGCAGAACAGCACGATCCACAGCAGCCAGAACTGCGGGGTCTTGATCGCGTTGGCCGCCGAGACGCTCTCGGTGGTCACGAGCGCCTTCTGCTTCACCGAGGAGGGGTCCCAGCCGTCGGGCTTCCAGCCCTCCGCGGGCACCCGGATGATCGTCGCCCCGAAGAGCATGAAGAACAGGTAGACGACGCCGAGGGTGAGGAAGAGCAGCGCCACGGCGTTGCCGCCGGGGACCGTGCCCGCCGTCCCGTCGTAGTCGGGGTCGTAGAGGTCCATCAGCTGCCGTGACAGCGGCGAGGCGATGAGGGCGCCGCCCCCGAAGCCCATGATCGCCATGCCGGTGGCCAGGCCCGGCCGGTCCGGGAACCACTTGATCAGCGTCGACACCGGCGAGATGTAGCCGATGCCCAGACCGATGCCGCCGATGACGCCGTAGCCCAGATACAGCAGCCACAGCTGGTCGGTGGCGATGCCCAGCGCTCCGACGAGGAACCCGGTGGACCAGCAGATCGCCGAGACGAACATCGCCGCGCGGGGGCCGTTGCGGTCGACCCAGGTGCCGAACACCGCGGCGGACAGCCCGAGCATGACGATCGCGATGGAGAAGACGATGCCGATCGCCGTCTGGCTGACCTGGAAGTCCTCGACCAGCGCGGTCTTGTAGACGCTCGTGGCGTACGCCTGGCCGATGCACAGGTGGACGGCCAGCGCGGCCGGCGGGATGAGCCAGCGGTTGAACCCCGGGGCGGGCGACGATGCGCTCGCGCGCCAGGAAGCTCGGCACTGCCACGGGCTGACCTCCGCCGGTCGGACTCCCGGGAGCCCCGGGCGGCGGCCCGTGACGCCGGTCACGGACCGCCAGGGACGCTACGGCCGCTTCCGTTCCGCCGCCTGTCGAAGGCGGTGCACCACCCGGTCGTGGGCCAGCGTCCGTCCGCCGCCCGCGAGGGGTGGCCGGAGCCGGGTGCTCCTAGGCTCGGGGGCATGGCCTACGAGGTGAAGGGCGTCGTCGCCCGTGGCAAGGGTGCCCCCGTCAGCATCGAGACGATCGTCGTGCCGGACCCCGGGCCGGGGGAGGCCGTCGTCGACGTCCAGGCCTGCGGGGTGTGCCACACCGACCTGCACTACCGCGACGGCGGCATCAACGACGACTTCCCGTTCCTGCTGGGCCACGAGGCCGCCGGCACGGTCGCGGCGGTGGGGGAGGGCGTCACCAACGTCGCGGTCGGCGACTTCGTCGTCCTGAACTGGCGGGCGGTCTGCGGTCAGTGCCGGGCCTGTCTCAAGGGCGAGCCGCAGTACTGCTTCGACACCCACAACGCCGCGCAGAAGATGACGCTGACCGACGGCACCGAGCTGTCGCCGGCGCTGGGCATCGGCGCCTTCGTCGAGAAGACGCTGGTCCACTCCGGCCAGTGCACCAAGGTGGACCCGCAGGCCCCGGCCACGGCGGCCGGCCTGCTCGGCTGCGGCGTCATGGCCGGCGTCGGCGCGGCGATCAACACCGGCGGGGTCCGCCGCGGTGAGTCGGTCGCGGTCTTCGGCTGCGGTGGCGTCGGTGACGCGGCGATCGCCGGCGCGAAGCTGGCCGGGGCGACGACGATCGTGGCCGTCGACATCGACGACCGGAAACTGGAGTGGGCGCGGCAGTTCGGCGCCACCCACACCGTCAACTCCCGGGAGACCGACGCCGTCGAGGCGATCAAGGCCGCCACCGGCGGCTTCGGGGTCGACGTCGCCATCGACGCCGTCGGCCACCCGGCGGTGTTCGAGCAGGCCTTCTACGCCCGCGACCTCGCCGGCCGGGTCGTGCTGGTCGGCGTCCCCACGCCCGACATGAAGATCGGACTCCCGCTCATCGAGGTGTTCGGCCGCGGTGGGGCGCTGAAGTCCTCCTGGTACGGCGACTGCCTGCCGTCGCGCGACTTCCCGATGCTGGTCGACCTCTACCTGCAGGGCCGGTTCCCGCTCGACGACTTCGTCAGCGAGACGATCGGGCTGGACTCCGTGGAGTCGGCGTTCGAGAAGATGCACAAGGGCGAGGTCCTGCGCTCGGTCGTGGTGTTCTGACCATGGGCGCACGCATCGACAAGACCGTGATCAGCGGCGTCTTCAGCCTCGACGGGCAGGACTTCGACGTCGACAACAACGTCTGGCTGGTGGGCGACGACACCCACGTGCTCGTCATCGACGCCCCGCACCGGCCGGAGCCGATCATCGAGGCGGTCGGCGGCCGGACGGTGGCCGGCATCGTGCTCACCCACGGGCACAACGACCACATCACCGCCGCCGTGGCCCTGCGCGAGGCCGTCGACGCCCCGATCTGGTTCCCCGCCGCCGACCGGATGCTGTGGGACATGGTCTACGGCCAGAGCCAGCCGGCCGCCGACCCCGACCGCGACCTCCCCGAGGGGACGACGTTCCGGATCGCCGGCTCGACGCTGGTCGCGCTGCACACCCCCGGCCACTCACCGGGCAGCACCTGCCTGCACTCCGCCGACCTGAACACCGTCTTCACCGGCGACACGCTGTTCTGCGGCGGGCCCGGGGCCACCGGCCGGTCGTTCAGCGACCACCCGACGATCGTCGCCTCGATCCGGTCGAAGCTGCTCACGCTGCACGGCGACACCGTCGTCCGGACCGGGCACGGGGACGACACGACCATCGCTGCGGAGCTGCGCACGGTCCACTGAGCGGTCGAGCAGGGCGGGCAGCCGGTACGGGGGACGAGTGGAGCGACGGTGGACGGCGGGACCGGAGTAGGAACCGGGATGGGTGACGGCGGCGACCGGCCGGCCGGTGGGCGGCACCGGGCACCGGAGCCGATGCAGTCCGCGCCTCCGGTGCCGCCGCCCGCACCGGTGCCGGCCCCGGCGCCGGTGGAGTCGCCCGCCCCCGTCCCGCCAGCGGCTCCGGCTCCCCGGCGGGAGTCCCGGGAGCACTCCGGGTCGTTCCCGGGGCGCTGGCTGGCCTGGATGCTGGCCGGCTTCCTCGTCGTCGGCGGTGGGCTGGTCGCCGGTTACGCCGCGATCGGCGATCCCGGGGCGCCCGCCGCGGACACCGGCTCGGCCGGCCCGTCGCCGTCGTCGTCCTCCCGGACCACGGGCAGCGGCGAGGCAGGCACGACGGCCGCGTCGGAGCTGCCGGCGCCCGTCGTCCCGCCGTGCGACGGCTCCTACGTGCTCATCGTGGGCAGCGTGACCACGCCGATCGGCTACCAGGACGCCGTGGTGCGGCTGCTCGACGCCACCCCCGGCGCGCAGTGGTTCACCACGGAGGGCACCTGCGGTTCGCTGCGGGACCGGTCGGACGGCGGCACGTTGATCCACACCGTCTACCTCGGGCCGTTCCCGACCGCGGAGGCCGCGCTGGCCTCCTGCGCGGCGGGCCCGGCCGACGCGTACGCCAAACGCCTCGACGACGGCACCGGAGGAGCGGACGACGGCGTGGTGACCTGCGGCTGAACCGGTCGCGCGGCGGGTCCGACGCGCCGCGGGTGTGGCGTGGATCCCTCGGTCGGGCACCCGTACCGGACGGCGCACCGGTACTCTCGCACGAGTGCCTCGCGGAGACGGACGGCTGACGCACGACCTCGACCCCCACTCACCCGGACCCCAGGACGCCTGTGGCGTCTTCGGCGTCTGGGCGCCGGGGGAGGAGGTCGCCAAGCTCACCTACTTCGGCCTGTACGCCCTCCAGCACCGCGGTCAGGAGGCGGCGGGGATCGCGGTCTCCGACGGCGCCTCGGTCGTGGTCTACAAGGACCTGGGCCTGGTCAGCCAGGTGTTCGACGAGGCGACCCTCGGCAGCCTGCGCGGCCACATCGCCGTCGGCCACACCCGGTACTCGACCACCGGCTCCTCCACCTGGGAGAACGCGCAGCCGACCTTCCGCACCACCGACGCGGGCACCGGCCTGGCGCTCTGCCACAACGGCAACCTCGTGAACACCGCGGAGCTGGCCAGCAAGGCCGCCGACGCCGGGGTCCGGGGCGCGTTCACCGCCAGCACCGACTCCGACCTGGTCACCTCGCTGATCGCCGCGCGGCCGGATCTGTCGGTGGAGGCGGCCGCGATGGAGGTCCTCCCGCAGCTGCGCGGCGCCTTCAGCCTGACGTTCATGGACGAGGACACCCTCTACGCCGCCCGTGACCCGCAGGGTGTGCGGCCGCTGGTCCTCGGCCGGCTGGAGCGCGGCTGGGTCGTGGCCAGCGAGACGGCCGCGCTCGACATCGTCGGCGCATCCGTGGTGCGCGAGGTCGAGCCCGGCGAGCTCATCGCCATCGACGCCGACGGCCTGCGCAGCCAGCACTTCGCCGCGGCCGAGCCCAAGGGCTGCGTCTTCGAGTACGTCTACCTGGCCCGCCCCGACACGACGATCTCCGGTCGCGGCGTGCACGCCGCCCGCGTCGAGATCGGGCGCCGGCTGGCCAAGGAGCACCCGGTCGAGGCCGACCTCGTCATCCCGGTGCCGGAGTCCGGCACGCCGGCCGCGGTCGGGTACGCCGAGGCCAGCGGCATCCCCTACGGGCTGGGCCTGGTCAAGAACTCCTACGTGGGCCGGACCTTCATCCAGCCCAGCCAGACGATCCGCCAGCTGGGCATCCGGCTGAAGCTCAACCCGCTGCGCGACGTCATCCGCGGCAAGCGACTGGTCGTCGTCGACGACTCGATCGTCCGCGGCAACACCCAGCGCGCCCTCATCCGCATGCTCCGCGAGGCCGGCGCGGTCGAGGTGCACGTGCGGATCGCGTCCCCGCCGGTGAAGTGGCCGTGCTTCTACGGCATCGACTTCGCCAGCCGCGCCGAGCTGATCGCCAACGG
Organism: Blastococcus sp. TF02A-26; assembly: GCF_003319125.1. Taxonomy (GTDB): domain Bacteria; phylum Actinomycetota; class Actinomycetes; order Mycobacteriales; family Geodermatophilaceae; genus Trujillonella. The sequence goes on from NZ_QOHG01000018.1 coordinate 36,779, forward strand.
GCTGGAGCTGGACGGCGTGCGGGCGTCGATCAACGCCGACTCCCTGGGCTACGTCTCCGAGCAGGGGCTGATCGCGGCCACCGAGCAGCCGGCCAACCGGCTGTGCACCGCCTGCTTCACCGGTGAGTACCCGATCGACCTCGGCGAGACCGACGTGCTGGGCAAGCACGTGCTCGAGTCTCTCCCGGCCCACCCCGGCCGCACGCCGATGCCGCGGCCCGACGCCTCGCGCGCCGTGACCGGCTGGACCGGTCAGCAGGCCGGCAGCGCCACCGTGCCCGGCGGTGCGGACGACGCCCTCAGCCGCCCGTGAGCGACCCGCAGTTCACCTACGCCGCCAGCGGCGTCGACATCGACGCCGGTGAGCGCGCCGTCACGCTGATGCGCAGCGCCGTCGAGCGCACCAACCGGCCCGAGGTCGTCGGCGGGCTCGGGGGCTTCGCCGGGCTCTTCGCACTCGACGTGGCGAAGTACCGGCGGCCGCTGCTCGCGTCGTCGACCGATGGCGTCGGCACGAAGATCGCGCTGGCCCGCCAGCTGGACCGGCACGACACCGTCGGCATCGACCTGGTCGCCATGGTCGTCGACGACCTGGTCGCCTGCGGCGCCGAGCCGCTGTTCCTGCAGGACTACGTCGCCTGCGGGCGCGTGGTGCCCGAGCGGATCGCCGCGATCGTCACCGGCATCGCCGAGGGCTGCACCCGGTCCGGCGCGGCGCTGGTCGGCGGGGAGACCGCCGAGCACGGCGACCTCATGGCGCCCGACGACTACGACCTCGCGGCCACCGCGGTCGGGGTCGTGGAGGCCGACGCGGTGCTGGGCCCGGAGCGGGTGCGCGCCGGTGACGTCGTCGTGGCGATGGGGTCGTCGGGCTTCCACTCCAACGGCTACTCGCTGGTGCGGAAGGTCGTCGCGAGCGCCGGCCTGGACCTCACCGGCACCCCGGCCGGGCTCGACCGCCCGCTGGGCGACGTGCTGCTGGAGCCGACGCGCATCTACGCCCTGGACTGCCTCGCGCTGGTCGAGGAGCTCGGTGTCGACGGCGTGCACGCGTTCGCCCACATCACCGGCGGCGGGCTGGCCGGCAACACCGTCCGGGTCGTGCCCGACGGCGCCGAGGCCGTGCTCGACCGCGCCACCTGGGAGCTGCCTGCGGTGGTGCACCTGCTCGAGGAGCACGGCGTGCCGCGCGCGGAGTCCGAGCGGGCGTTCAACTGCGGCGTCGGCATGGTCGCCGTCGTCGCCGCCGAGGCCGCCGACCGGGTCGTCGCCCAGCTCACCGGGCGCGGGGTGCCCGCCTGGGTCGCCGGCACCGTGCAGGACGCCGCGGGAGCGCCCGCGAGCGCCCGCCTGGTGGGCGGCTACCGCTAGCGGGTCGCCGGCCCCCGCCCGGGGCCGGTCTCGCGGACAGGACGACGCCACCGCCGTCCCCGGTCGGGGACAGCGGTGGCAGTCAGGCTCGGCCGCTGGTCAGCGGCTGGTGGCCCAGTCGTCGTCCGAGTCGTCGTCCGCCCAGCGGTCGGCGTACTCGTCGTCGTCCTCGTCGTCGTCGTCCTTCGCCGCGTGCGACGGCGTGTAGGTCGACGGAGATCCGGCCAGTTCGCGCTGGAGCGCGGAGAGGTCGGTGTTGGGTGAGCTGTACTTGAGCTCACGGGCCACGCGTGTCTGCTTGGCCTTCGCTCGGCCGCGCCCCATCGGCTCGACCCCCTCGTTACGGAGTACGGGAGCCCAGCTCCGGGCTGAGCGGCCCGCCTGGCGACCCCGACTGAGTGACTGTGTCTCGATCGAGCTTACGACACGCGTCGGCGGCGGGCACACGTCCTCCCCCCGGGGTCGCCCGTCCGGGCGCAGGAGGCGGGCCGTTCCGCGGTGGAGCCGGCTCCGGGTGTGACCAGCGCCTCAGCGCGGCAGCCGGATGGTGGCCAGCCGGCCGACCGAGCGGATGCGCTCCTCGGCCAGCCGGTCGGCGGCCACGGCGGGGGAGACGCCGGCGTCCTCGGCCGCCCGCAGGACCCGCAGCGTGACGTCGAAGATGCCCGCCGCCCGCGCCTCGGCCCGCGCGAAGGAGAAGCCGTGCCGCTCGTCCTCGACCTGGATGACGCCGCCGGCGTTCACCAGGTAGTCCGGGGCGTAGAGGACGCCGCGCTCCTGCAGCGCCGCGGCGGTCCCCGGACCGGCCAGCTGGTTGTTCGCACCGCCGCAGACGATCTCGGCCTGCAGGGCGGCGACCGTGTCGTCGTCGAGCGCCCCGCCGAGGGCGCACGGCGCGTAGACGTCGGCGGGGGTGCGCACCAGGGTCCGCGTGTCGGCCACGGCCTCGACCTGCGGGTGCCGGGCGCGGACCCGCTCCACGGCGTCGGTGTCGACGTCGGTGACGACGACGGAGGCGCCGTCCTCGACGAGCCGGTCGACCAGCCAGCTGCCGACCTTGCCGACGCCGGCGACCGCGACCCGGCGGCCGGACAGGGTCGGTGCACCCCAGCGGTGCTCGGCGGCGGCGCGCATCCCCTGGAAGACGCCGTAGGCGGTGAGCACGGAGGAGTCCCCGCACCCGCCCATGGCCAGCGACCGCCCGTGGGCGAACCGGGTCTCCCGGGCGACGACGTCGAGGTCGGCGTTGTTCGTCCCCACGTCGCAGGCGGTGAGGTACCGGCCGCCCAGTGCCTCGACGAAGCGGCCGTAGGCGCGCAGCAGGGCCTCGGTCTTGTGGGTGCGCGGATCGCCGATGATCACGCCCTTGCCGCCCCCGAGGTCGAGGCCGGCCAGGCTGTTCTTGTAGGCCATCGCCGTCGACAGGGCCAGGGCGTCGGCGACCGCCTCGGCCTCGCTCGCGTAGGGGTGGAAGCGGGTGCCGCCGAGGGCCGGCCCCAGTGCCGTCGAGTAGACGGCGATCACCGCCCGCAGCCCCGACTCCGGATCGGAGCAGAAGACGACCTGTTCGTGACCGGAGCCGAAGACGTCCACGGCCCGAGCCTATTTCGGCGCGGTGTACCGCGGATCACCCGGGAGAAATCTGCGGCACGGGCTCAAGGTCACCCGGATTGGTGACGACAACGAGTGGGACAGAAGTGAACCGGGTGCTCGATGAGCACGGTGTGGTCACGGTGCCGCGTGTTGCGCCGGTGACGGACAGTCACGGCGCCACGCTGCTCCGGCTCACCCCCCTCTTCCCCAGGGAGCGAACGCATGTCGCAGGCCACCGCCTCCGGGCGCGAGACGACCGAGGTCCGGGCCCGTTCCGGGCTCCGCCGTCGCCGCGGCCTGCGCATGGCCGTGGCCGGGGTGCTCGCCGGGGCGGTGCTCCTCGGCTCCGCGGCCCCCGCGCTGGCGGTCCCGGCCCCGCCGTCGAACCCCACCGACGACCAGATCGCCAGCGCCCGCGCCCAGCAGGACGCCGCCGCTGCCGAGGTCGGCCGGATCGCCGCCCTCGTGGCCGGTGCGGAGGCCGAGCTCGAGCGGCTCAACGTGCTCGCCGAGGCCGCCGGCACGGCCTTCCTCGCCGCCGAGGAGGCACGCGTGGTCGCCCAGGCCGCCGCCGACGAGGCCGCCGCCCAGCTGCAGGCCGCGGCCGACGCCGTCGCCGCCGCGCAGAGCCGGATCGGCGAGTTCGCCCGCACCAGCTACATGAACGGCAGCCGGCTCACCACCACGCAGGCGCTCCTCGACGCCGAGGGCCCGGCCGAGCTGATCCAGCGCGCGGCGCTGCTGGAGTACGTGGGCGACACCCAGGTCGACGTCCTCGACTCCCTGGAGCTGGCCCGCGTGCAGCAGGCCAACGCCGAGTCCCAGGCCCGTGCCACCCGTGACGCCGCGGCCGCCGCTGAGGCGCAGGCCGCGGAGGCCAAGCAGGCCGCCGACGACCAGGCGGCCACCCAGGCGGCCGCCTACAGCGAGGTCGCCGCCCAGAAGGCCCAGTACGACCAGCAGCTCGAGGCCGCGAACATCCTGCTGCTCCAGCTGCAGGGGGCGCGTGACGCCTACCAGCAGTGGCAGCAGCAGAAGGCCGCGGAAGAGGCCGCGGCCCGTGCCGCGGCCGAGCAGGCGGCGCGCGAGGCGGCTGCTGCCGCTGCCGCTGCCCGGGCGCAGGCCCAGAGCGGCGGGAGCGGGAGCGGCGGGGGCGGGGGCGGCAGCGCCGCGTCCGGCGGCAGCGGTCCCTACGTCAAGCCGACCTCCGGCCGGACCTCCAGCTGCTTCGGCTCGCGCTGGGGCTCGCTGCACGGCGGCGTCGACATCGCCGCGCCGATCGGTACGCCGATCTACGCCGCGCACAGCGGCGTGGTGGTGCGGGCCGGCGCGGCCACCGGGTTCGGCCTCGCGGTCTACATCAAGGGCGACGACGGCGCGGTCACCGTCTACGGCCACGTCAACGACTACTTCGTCCGCGCCGGCGAGCGGGTGTCGGCCGGCGAGCAGATCGCCGAGGTCGGCAACCGCGGTCAGTCGACCGGCCCGCACCTGCACTTCGAGGTGCACCCCGGCGGCGCCACCCACGGCGGCCAGGTCGACCCCGTCCCGTGGCTGCGCGCCCGCGGGGTCAGCATCAGCGGCTGCTGACCACCCCCCTCCCGACACGAGAGCGGCCCGCCACCCCGACGGGGTGGCGGGCCGCTCCGCTCAGTGAGGGCGGTCGATCAGGAGCAGTTGGCGCTGCCGAACTCGTCGACGGCCTGCCCGGACGGACCGGTGAAGGCGGCCTGGAACTCCTCGTTGGCCGCCTGGAACTGCTGCAGGCCCTCCGGCGTGGCCAGGTCCACGGAGCTGCCGACCTCGACCCAGTTGCGGAGCGCGTCGCCCAGCAGGGCCCAGTCGTCGGCGATCTCCGCCGGGGGCTCGGCGGCGTCGAAGGTCTGCGACGCCACGCCCAGCTGCTGGATGATCTGCGCCGGGTCGCTGGCCGACTGCACCGCCGTCAGGTCGCTGACGAACGCCTCGGCGTCGGCGCAGAACGCCGCCAGCTCCTCGTCGCCGCCGGAGCTCTCGCTCGTCTCGGACGAGGAGGAGCTGCTGGAGCTGGAGCTCGAGGAGGAGGACGAGGACGAGCTGTCGTTGTCGTCGTCACCACCGCAGCCGGCCAGGAAGAGGACGGCGGCGGCCGTGGCGACCATGGGAGGGGCCAGGCGTCGGAGAGCGCGCATGGGTCAGGACCGTAGTGGTCCGGCGCGCTGCCTGCTGTCACCCGCTAGCGTGCGGCGCGTGGACGCACCTCTGGACCCACGGCTCACCTGGGCCCTGCCCGACCCGGGTTCCATGGCGCGCACGGCTGAGCTGGAGCCGCTGGTCACCCGCGTGCTGGCACCCAACCCGTCGGGCATGACCCTCGACGGCACCAACACCTACGTGGTCGGCGCGCCGGGCAGCGGGCAGGCGGTCCTGGTCGACCCCGGCCCCGACGACGCGGCCCACCTGGCCGCCGTCGAGGAGGCGCTGGCCGCGCGGGACGCCCGCTGCGTCGCCGTCCTGGTGACCCACCACCACGGGGACCACGCCGAGGCGGCTCTGCCGTGGGGCGAGCGGTTCGGCGCGCAGGTGGCCGCCGCCGACCCCGCCGTGGCCGGCCCGGGTGGGCGGGTCCTGGGGCAGGGCGAGCGGCTGCGGCTGGCCGGGACGGCGCTGGACGTCGTCGCCACCCCCGGCCACTGCGCCGACCACCTCGCCTTCCGCGTCGAGTCCGGCGCGGTGCTGGTCGGCGACCACGTGCTAGGCCGTGGCACCTCGGTGATCTCCCACCCCGAGGGCGACGTCATCGCGTACCTGGAGTCGCTGCGGCGGGTGTACGACCTCGGGCCGAGCGCCCTGTACTGCGGGCACGGGCCGGAGCTGACCGAGGACCCGCTCGCCGTCCTCGACTACTACCTGGCCCACCGCGGCTTCCGGGAGCAGCAGGTGCTGGCGGCGGTCGCCGACGGAGCCCGCAGCGTCGACGACCTGGTGGCCACCATCTACGCCGCCGTGCCGCGGGAGGTGTGGCCCGCCGCGGCCGCCTCGACCCGCTCCATGCTCGACAAGCTGGCGCTCGAGGGCAGGCTGACCGTGTCCGGGGACGAGGTCCGCCCCGCATGACGGCGGTGCCGGTCGTCCGCGCCGCCGACAGCGAGCGGGACCAGCGGCGGGCCGCGGCCGCGCTGCACGCGGCGGGCGTGCGCCCCGGCGACCGGTTGCTGGTCTCCGCCGGCGCGTCCCCGGCGCTGCTGGCCGTCGTCCTCGGCGCGCTGCGCACCGGCATCGTCCCGGTGGTCCTGGACCCGGCACTGCCGGCAGCCGAACGGGCGGAGCTCGCCGCCGACGCCGACCCGGCGCTCGACGTCGGCGACGACCCGGCGCGGCTGCTGACCGGCACGGGGGAGGCGGACCTGGTCGACGTGCCGCTGGCCCGGCCGATGCACTACACGTCCGGTACCACGGGCCGCCGGAAGGGCGTCTGGTCCGGGGTGCTCGACGAGGACGACGCCCGCGCGCTCGCCGCCGAGGAGATCGACCTGTGGGGGTTCGTCCCCGGCGACCGCCACCTCGTGCTCTCCCCGCTGCACCACTCCGCGCCGCTGCGCTTCTCCATCCACACGCTGCTGGCCGGGGGCGAGGTGCTGCTGCCCGGGCCGTTCGACGTGATCCGGGCGGCCGAGGCGATCTCCACGCTGCGGCCGACCACCGCGTTCTGCGTGCCCACCCACCTCCAGCGGCTGATCGCGCACGGACGGGTCGACTGGTCCTCCTTCCGCCGGCTGGTGCATGCCGGCGCGCCGTGTCCGGAGCCGCTGAAGCGGGCCGTGCTCGACGCGGCGCCCGAGGGCAGCGTCTGGGAGTTCTACGGCTCGACCGAGGCGCAGTTCACCGTGTGCTCGCCGGAGGACTGGCTGGCGCATCCGGGCAGCGTGGGCCGGGCCCGTCCCGGCCGGGCGCTGGAGACCGACGAGCGCGGTCAGCTGTGGTGCACCGTGCCGCGCTGGGCCCGCTTCGAGTACTGGCGCGCGCCGGAGAAGACCGCGGCGGCCTGGCGCGGGGACCGGGTCACCGTCGGTGACCTCGGCCGCGTCGACGACGACGGCCGCGGTGGTCGCATCGTGTGGCTCGACGGTCGCCGCGAGGACCTGGTCATCTCCGGCGGGGTGAACGTCTACCCCGCCGAGGTCGAGGCGGTCCTCGACACCCACCCGGGGGTCGTGGAGAGCGCCGTCGTGGGCGTTCCCGACGCGGACTGGGGGCAGCGCGTGGTCGCCGCCTACGTGGGCGACGCCGATCCGGGGGCGCTCGCGGCCTGGGCGCGGGAACGGCTGGCGCCGGCAAAGCGGCCCAAGAGTCTGCACCCGGTCGGCGAGCTGCCACGGACCTCGACCGGCAAGGTGCGCCGGCTGGACCTGCCCGGCCTGCTCGGACTGGGGACGTGAGCCTCCCTCGCGAGACCGACGTCGTGGTGGTCGGGGCGGGCACCTCGGGCTGCGCGCTGGCGGCCCGGCTGGCCGAGGCCGGGCGCACGGTGCTGCTCCTGGAGGCCGGCCCCGGCGAGCTCCTGCCCGAGTCCGCCGACGCCACGACCATGCGAGCCGCCGTCCCGGGCTCGCCGGCCGCCGTGGAGGTGCCCGTCGAGCTCGCGGCCGGGGTGGGCCGGTCGGTGGTGCGCGGCCGCGGCGTGGGCGGCTCCAGCGCGGTCAACGGCTGCTACTTCATCCGCGCCACGCCGGCCGACTGCGACGGCTGGGCGATGCCCGAGTGGTCGTGGGAGGCGGTGCTGCCGTCCTTCCGCCGGCTGGAGTCCGACCGCGACCTGGGCGACTCACCGCTGCACGGCGGCGACGGTCCGGTCCCGGTCGTCCGCCCCCGGCTCGGCTACGAACCGGCGGAGGCGTTCGCCGCCGCCGCGGCGGCCCTGGGCGTGCCCGCCGAGCCGGACAAGAACGGCGGCGGGCCGGCCGGCTGCGGTCCGATGCCGGCGAACGCGGTGGACGGCCGACGGATCAGCGCGGCGACGGCGTACCTGCGCGGTCAGCCGCGGCTGACCGTGCGCGGAGGCGTCGTGGTCCGGCAGGTGCTCGTCGAGAAGGGCCGGGCGGTCGGCGTCCGCACCGACGACGGGGACGTGCGCGCCGCCGAGGTGGTCCTCTCGGCCGGGGCGGTCGGGTCGCCGGAGTTGCTGCTGCGGTCGGGCATCGGCCCCGCGGACGCGCTGCGGGCCCTCGGTCTCGCCGTCGTGGCCGACGTCCCCGGGGTGGGCGAGGGGCTGAGCGACCACCCGATGGTGACCGTGCCGTGGCGTCCGCTCCCGGGCTTCCCGGCCCCGCCGGGGCCGGCGCTGGAGCAGGTCCTGCACGCGGCTCCGGACGGCGCGCCGGGCGGCGTCGAGGTGCTGCCGTGGTTCCGGTCCTTCGGCGTCCTGCTCCCGCCGTGGGGCGCCGCCCCGGTGGACGACGGGGTGCTCGACCTCGGGGTCTCGCTCCTGCGGCCCGACAGCCGGGGGCGGCTGTGGCTGCGGTCGGCCGATCCGGCGGATGCCCCGCGGATCGCCTACGGCTACCTCGGGTCGGCGGCGGACCGTGCGGGGATGCGGGCGGGCGTCCGGCTGGCCACGGAGCTGCTCCGCACCGCACCGCTGGCCGGGCTGGGCGGTCCGGCGGCCGACCTGCCCGCCGGGGACGGACTGTCGTCCGCGGTCCTCGCCGACGACGCCGCGCTGGACGCCTGGATCGGCCGGCACCTCGGCACGGCGGTGCACCTGTCCGGTAGCGCGCGGATGGGGCCCGACACGGATCCCGGCGCGGTGGTCGACGGGCGGCTGCGGGTGCGCGGCGTGGACGGCCTGCGCGTGGCCGACACCTCGGTGCTGCCGCGGGTTCCGTCGAGGGGTACCGCGGCGACCGCGGTCATGGTCGGCGAGCGGGCTGCCGAGCTGTGCGGAGGAGGCGGCTGAGCCGCCTTCCGGAGCGTCCCGGCGGCGCGTCGTCGCAGCCGCCGGGACGCCGGGTCTGGGGACGCGTCAGCGGACGGCGGTGATCTCGTTGGTGCTGGTCTCGGTGAGCGGGGACCAGGCGTCGGGATGGCGGCGCCCGGTCTGGGCCACCCACTGCGGCGCGGGCGAGGCGCCGGTGCGGGTCGCCGGACGGGCGCTCAGGGCGACGATCAGCGTGAGGAGCACGAACAGCCCCACCAGGACCCCGCCGATGACCAAGAGCGTCGTGAACATGTACTGAACGTAAGCGCCGGACCGGTTCGTGTCACCGGATCACCGGTGGCAGATCCGTACGGACCTCCCCCGTGGATTGTGCAGGTCCTGCCAGTCCGTCCGGCGCCGACGGCAGGGGGCCCTGGCGAACGTGCCAGCGAGGCTGTCCGGCCGCCGGACGGGGTAGGAGCACGGTCCCGACGACAGGAGACCTCCGTGACCTCCGTGCCCCGACTGGCCGGCCAGGCCGTCGCCGTGCCGCTGGGCGCGCTCGCGCGGTGGCGCCGTGGCAAGCCGATGCACCCCCGTGGTGTCGTCGCGCGGGGCGTGCTCGAGCGCACCGGCGGAGCCGGCACCGGGGTGCCCTGGCTCGACCGGCCGGCCCGGGACGACGTGGCGGTGCGGCTCAGCCGCGGCGCGGGGCTCCCCGCCCCGTGGCCGGACCTCCTCGGGTTCGCCGTCCGCGTGCCCGAGGACGGCCGGCCGGTGGACCTGCTGCTGTCGAGCACCGGCCGCGGCGCGCTGACCCGTCAGGTCCCGGTCCTGCGGCGGGATGCCGCCGGCCCCTACTCCTCGATCATGGGGTACCGCTCGCCGGCCGGGACGCTGCGGCTGGCGGCCTGGGCGGACCGTCCGGTCCCGTCGGACCCCGAGCCGCTCGTCGCGCACCTGGGGGAGGCCCGGACGGCGTACACCCTCGCGGTCGCAACGGGTGCCGGCCCGTGGCGGCCGTTCGCCGTCCTCACGCTCGGCGAGCCGGAGGCCGGCCCGGATCCGGACGTCCGCTTCGACGCCGTCCGGTACCCGCCGCCGGGCCTGGTGGCCGACGGGCCGATGGCCCGGTTCCGCGCGCCGGCCTACGCGCGGGCGCAGCGGGAGCGCGTCCTCGCGCGGACCGGGGATACGGACCGGGGCGACTCGGAAGAGTGACGCCGGCGGCCCCGGGTGACCACACGGGGTTGCCACGGGGGATGCTGGGTAGCCGGAGAACGACCGGAATCCCTTCGAGAGCACCGCCCTGCCGTCGCGTGCTCGGCGTCAGGAGCGTGCCGTCCGCGTGGACCCCGTAGACGACCCGCGGGCAGCCGACACCGTCGGGCTGCCCGCGATCCGGGTGGCCTCCATCCCGCACCGCGACCCCTACGTGGACGCCGTCCTGCCCGCCGGTGTGGTGCGGGTCGGCCGCGAGCAGGGGCCGAGCCCGTGGCTGGACCCGGCGTACCTCACCGCGCACGCCGACGAGGTGGACGTCGTCCACGTGCACTCCGGCTACGGGCACCTGCCCGAGGACGAGATCGTCTGCTTCACCGAGGCGATCCGCCGCACCGGCGTCCCGCTGGTGACCACCGTCCACCAGCTCCGCGACCCCGCGCAGGCCCTGCCCACCCGGCACGACGCGCACCTGCGGGCACTGCTGGCGACCGCCGAGGTCGTCTTCACGCTGACGCCCGGCGCCGCCGACGAGATCGCCGACCGGTACGGGCGGACGCCGATCGTCGTCGCGCACCCGTCGGTCGCGGTCCCCGACCCGGAGGGTGGCGGCGAGCGGGGCGTGGTCGGGCTGCCGCTGCGCTCGGGCACCTGCATGCCCGAGCCGGCCGCCCTCGTCCGGGCGGCGCTCAACGGAGCGGTCAACGGCGGTGGGCGGCTGCGGCTGTTCGTGGAGCCCGGCTTCGTGCTGCCGCCGCTCGGCGAGATGGCGGAGAGTGCGTCGCTCGAGCTCGAGCCGCTGGACGAGGAGCGGTGGGCCGCCCAGCTGCAGGAGCTGCACGTGGCGGTGCTGCCGCAGTCCCGCGGCACGCACTCGACCGAGCTGGAAGTGTGCCGCGACGTCGGCACCCGTGTCGTGGCGCCCAGCTGCGGCTGGTTCGCCGACCAGTGGTCGGACGTGGTGACGTACGGCAACGACGAGGAGCACGGGTTCGACCCGGTGTCGCTCAACGGCGCCGTCGCGGCCGCGCTGACCCGTCCGGCCCCGCGCCCGGCCGACCGCACGTGGCGGGAGCAGCAGCGGGCGGCGGTGCAGGACGTGCACGCACAGGTGTACGCGCAGGTCGTGGGGGATCGCGTCGCGTCCTGACGCCGGGATCGCCGCGCCGGGTACCGGCGCCGTTCGCGGGTGGGCCGCTCGGGCCGGCCGCGCGGAAGAGGTGTGGGCAGGGGCGGGGTCGAACCGCCGACCTCTCGCTTTTCAGGCGAGCGCTCGTACCGACTGAGCTACCTGCCCCAGTCCGGTGCTTCCACCGGAGAGCGACCCTGACGGGACTCGAACCCGCGACCTCCGCCGTGACAGGGCGGCGCGCTAACCAACTGCGCTACAGGGCCTTGCTGTGTCCTTCTGGTGCTGCGTGCCCCCAACGGGGTTCGAACCCGTGCTACCGCCTTGAAAGGGCGGCGTCCTGGACCACTAGACGATGAGGGCTCGGTGTTCGCCGGGGGCGCTGAGAACTGTACATGGCCCTCCGACGCGCTCCGACAGGGGGCGTCCCGGGGGCGTCCGGCCGGCGACACGGCTGCCGCGGTGCCCTCCGTCGGCGGCGGTTGCTGGGAGGCTCGCGCGGTGAGTACCCGCCGCCGTGCCACCCCCGTCCCGGTCCTCGTGGCCGCCGCACTGCTGCTGGTGGGGTGCGCGACCGAGGAGGACCCCGAGCCGACGGGGGCGACGGGGTCGGCCGGCAGCGGGACGTCGTCGTCCGCCGCCTCGAGCACGACCCCCGGGTCCGAGGCGTCCGGGAGCGACGCGGGGGAGGACCCGAACGTGCCGACGTTCCCGTCCGGCGTCGGCAGCGCCGAGCAGGCGGCGTCGGCCGACGCCCTGGTGACGGTCACCGACGTCCGGACCGGGGAGCACGACGGGTTCGACCGCGTCGTCTTCGAGGTCGACGGCGAAGGGGTCCCGGGCTGGGACGTCCGCTACGTCGACGACCCGACCCAGGAGGGCAGCGGCGACCCGGTGGACGTGGCCGGGGCCGCCGTCCTGCAGGTGCTCGTGAGCGGTGTGGGGTATCCGTTCGACACCGGCGTCGACCCCTTCGTCCCGGACGGACCGGTCCCCGGACCGGGGGCGGCGGTCACCGAGGTGGTCGTGGGGCCGACGTTCGAGGGCGTCACGCAGGCCTTCGTCGGGACGGCGGGGGAGTCGCCGTTCCGTGTGTACCTGCTCGAGGGGCCGACGAGGATCGTGGTCGAGGTCGCGCACCCGGGCTGAGACGGCTCAGTTGAGGCTGGCGCTCAGCTTCACCTCGTCGTCGGACACGGAGGTGCACTCCAGCGCCAGGCCACCGACCGAGAGGCTCTCGCCCTCGGCGCAGGAGGCGCTGGCGCCGCCGACGCTGATCGAGGCGCGGCCGTTCTCCACGTTGCCGAGGCTGATCGTCGGCCCGATCGGCAGGTCGACCTCGGCGCCGTCCCCGCTGAGGGTCACCGTGCAGGAGTTGCTGTCGCAGGAGAAGTTCTCGCTGGTGAACGAGCAGCCGGCCAGGGACAGCAGGCCGAGGCCGCCGGCGAGCACGGTGCCGGCGAGGGCGTTCCGGGACGTCGTCATGTCCCGAGCGTAGGGCGGCCGGGTCACCCGCCCGGGGACGTCGGCGCGGTCGAGGTGCCCCCGTCGGTGCCCCCGTCGACGTCGTCCCCGTCGCCGCCCTCGCCGGTCTCCTCCGCGCCGACCAGGGTGCGCACGATGGTCACCTCGGTCTCGCCCAGCCCGCCGAGGGTGATGTCGTCGTAGCCGGTCAGCCGGCCGGTGGCGCGGTCGAAGTAGAGGACCGTGCAGGTCAGCGGCTCGGGGTACTCGCCCTGCAGGCCGCGCAGGCCCGCGCCGCCGGTCGAGCCCTGCACCATGAGCAGGGTGCCCTCGTCGAGGGTGGAGACGTCGCGGTCGTGGGTGTGCCCGGCGAGGACCAGCGGGACGACCCCGTCGAGCGGCGGCGCCTGCTTCGGGTCGTGCACCATCGCGATGGCCGGGGGCTCCGGCTGCTGCTCGGCCACCTCGGCGAGCTCCTCCCCGGTCTCCTCCAGCGACTGCGTGTCGCCGGTGGCGTCCTGGTCGGGGGTGAACCGGGGGTCGGGGGCGCCGACCACGGTGATGCCGGCGACGGTGACCGCGGTGTCGTCGAGCACGGTCGCGTTCGGCTGCGAGGCCACCAGCCCGGCCGTGGTGGCCGAGTCGTGGTTGCCGCGGATGTACACGTAGGGGACGCCCAGCCCGCCGATCGAGGAGATCGCCTGGTTCTCCGGCTGGCTGCCCCAGTCGGTGATGTCCCCGGTGTCCAGGACGCCGTCCACCCCGAACTGGTCGACGACCTGGCCCATCAGGTCGAAGCCGGCCGGGTTGAGGTGGATGTCGGACACGTGCAGCAGCGCGACGGTGTCGCCGTCCCCGCCCGGCGCGGGCAGCGCGGACAGTGCGCCGTAGAGGGTGCTCACGTTGCCGACCAGGTCCTCCAGCGAGGCCCGGTAGGCGTCGAAGCGGGCGACGATGTCCTGCGCGTCGCCGATCAGGCTGGGCGCGTTCACCAGCAGTCCGGTGTAGGTCGGCTGCGCCAGCGCCTCGGGCCGCCAGGTGGCGGCGCCCAGCCCGGCCGCGCCGCCCAGGACGGCGACGACGGTCCCGGCCGCGACGAGGGGCTCGCGCCACCGCAGCCGGTAGACCGCCAGCGTGAGGAGGACGGCGCCGCCGACCGCGCCGAGCGAGGAGCGCACGGCCAGTTCGGTGACGGCGTCCCCGATGTCGTCGGTGATCCGGTCGACCAGGCTGTCGAACCGGCGCGGGTCGTCCACGAGCGCCTGGATCCGGCGCTCGTCGGCCCGCTGCAGTTGCACCTGGAGTCCGAGCGGCCCGTCGTAGGCGTCGACGTCGAGCGCACCCAGCGGCGGGATGTCCAGTGCGACCCCGCCCCCGGTGGTGCCCACCGTGAAGCGCGCGTCGAAGGGTCCCAGCGGGGCGTCCAGCCGGCCGAACAGGAGGACGCCGACGATGGCGCCGGTGAGCGCCACCAGGACGCACACGCCCCAGCGCCCGGCCCGCCGTGCCGCGCGGCGCAGGCGGGCCCGCCGGTCGGGGGTCCCCCCGGGGATCTCTGCCGGATCGTCGGCGTCCGGAGGGCCGGCCGGGCCGGCCGGGTCGGGCCGGTCGGCCGGAGTGCTCATGTCTCCAGGCTAGGGAGCCCGGACCGCTTCCGCGTCCGCCGACGTGGAGCGCGGCTCAGCTGACCTGGTCGGCGGGGCGGCCGCGGAAGAGCCAGCGCAGGGCGATGAAGCGCAGGGTGCCGATCGTGGCGGTGACGAGCGCGACCAGACCGAACTGCACGTAGGGGTCGTCGGTGTCGCTGACCGCGGTGAGCCAGGCCAGGGCGACGCTGGTCGAGACCAGGCCGGCGATCGACAGGGCTCCGCCCTCGACCTGGGCGGTCAGGAAGCTGACCCGCTGGCCGGCCCGGAAGGTGAGCCGCCGGTGCATCTCGTTGGCCATGACCGAGGTGATGACCGAGCCGATCCAGTTCGCCGGCTGCTCGCCGACGTCGTGCAACAGCACGAAGATGAGCGCGTAGAGGGCGCTCGTCGAGCCGCCGACCAGCACGAACCGGCTGAACTGCCCGAGCGTGTCGTCGCCCCTGACCCGGGTGAGGGCGGCCTCGACCCACTCGCCCCGCGGGCGGCAGAGGGTCGGGTGGCTCACGGTCAGCTCCTGGGTGTGCACACGGACAGTTGTCCAGCTTCCTCCTGGGAGCTCCCTGGACGCCAGCGGTATTCCGGCTGCGAACAGCGCCGTCACCCGGACGGGGCCCGGGCCGCTGCTCGCTCGTCCTGCATGACACCACGGGGCACTGACGGGAAGCGGTCCCGCCGGCCTGCCGGGCGCGGCGGGACGGGCGGCTTGCCCCGCGGCCGACGGGGGTAGGGGGCGGCCATGGGTCTGATGGGTTTCCTCGATCGCTGGGCCGACGTCGACACCTTCGACGGGGCGATGGAACCGGCGCGCAAGGCCGTCCAGTCGGTGCCGAGTGCGGTCAAGGACGTCCTGCACGGCACGTGGCTGGGCCACTCCCTGCACCCGGTCCTGGTGCAGGTGCCCGTGGGCAGCTGGGTGTCGGCCGGCATCCTCGACGCCATCCCGGCGATGCGGCCGGCGGCGACGCTGCTCATCGGCACGGGGGTGGCGGCCGCGCTGCCGGCCGCGGCGACCGGGGCGGCGGACTGGTCGGAACAGGGCACGGGCGTCCGGCGGCTCGGTGCCGTGCACGCCGTGCTGAACACCGCCGCGCTGGGGCTGTACGTCGGCTCGCTCGCCGCGCGCGCGAAGGGCCGCGGCACGCTCGGCCGGGTGCTGTCCTACGCCGGGCTGGGCCTCGCGGGCGGATCGGCGGCCATCGGTGGCCACATGTCCTACGCCCAGTCGTCGGGACCGTCGCACGCGGCGACCGCGGCGCGCGCGCTCACCACGGACTGGATCGACCTCGGCCCCCTGGACGACTTCCCGGAGGGCCGGCCGGCGCTGCGCACCGGGAAGGGCCACGGCGCGGACGTGCCGCTGGCCGCCGTCCGCCGGGGAGCGCGGGTCGACGTCTTCATCGGCGCGTGCTCGCACCTCTCCGGGCCGCTGCACGAGGGCACCGTGGAGGAGGTCCGTGGGCACGCCTGCCTGGTCTGCCCCTGGCACGACTCGGCGTTCGACCTGGAGAACGGCCAGCCCCGGCGGGGCCCGGCGGCCAACCCGCAGGAGAAGCTCGAGGTGCGGATGGAGGCCGGCCGGGTCATGGCCCGGCTGCCCAGCCACCAGCGCTGAGGCCGCTGGGGCTCCTAGGCTGCCGCGGTGTGAGGCGGACGGCGGCGGCCCTGGCGGTCCTGCTCGCCTGCGCCGGGTGCGGGAGCGACGCCTCGCCGTCGTCGTCGGGGACGTCGTCCTCGCCGGGTCCGTCGTCGGCGGCGCTGCGGACCGGAGCGCCGGTGCCGCCGGTCGAGGGGATCGCCGCGGAGGCGGTGGAGAACCGGACCGACCGAGCCGCCGGCGGACAGGTGCAGGTCAAGGTCAGCGACACCGGCGCGGAGCCGTTCTCGGTCACCTCGGTGGCGATCGACTCGCCGGGGTTCGAGCCGCTGCCCGCCGTCCCGGTGACCGCGTCGTTCGTGCCGGGCCGGCGGATCGACCTCCCCACGCCCTACGGCGCACCGGTGTGCGACACCGCGGCCGAACCGGCCGCGGCCCGGCTGACCGTCGTCCGCCCGTCGGGCGCGGTGGAGGAGCTCCGGGTGCCGATGGCGGCCGAGGTGCTGACCGTCGTCCACGGCCGGCTGTGCGCCTCGCTCGCGGTCGGCGATCTCGTCACGGTCGAGGTGGTCGACCTCGTCGAGCGGCCGGAGTCCCTCGTCGGCCGCCTCGTGCTGACCCGCGCCGGGGACGACGAGCGTCCGGTTGTCGCGACCCGGGTGGAGGGGAACGTCCTCTACTCCGCCGACGCGCCGCTGCCGCTCGAGCTGACCGCTGGGCAGCGCGAGGCCTCGGTGGAGCTCACCCTCACGACCGCCCGGTGCGATCCGCACGCGCTGGCCGACGTCAAGCAGCCCTACCTGATGCCGCTGTCGGTCTCGGTGGACGGCGGCGAGGAGATCCCGGTCGACCTGCCGCTGGACGAGTCGCAGCGGGAACTGCTCCGTCTGCTGACCGTGCGCGTCTGCACGCCGTCCTGAGTCGTGGCGGCCGCGCCCCGAATGGAGACCGGCCCGGCCGCCCCGGGGGGAACGGGGCGGCCGGGCCGGGGCTCGGTGTCCTGCCGGGCCGGCGCATGCGCGGCTTCTCGGCGGAACGGACATGACGCTATGTAACGGCCGCGGGAACAGCGATCCCCTGACCGGGTGACGGAATCCGTTCGGGTGCGCTCTGCGTCACCCTCGGTTCGGCTCTCCGGCTCGTGGGCACCGCCGTGGGGTGTTCTTCCTCTTCTCGTCCCGACTGGGCTGCCTGGGCTCGCTGCTCGTCTCCGCGCTGATCACGCTTGTCCTGCTGGTCGCGTTCGACGTCCTCTGACGGTCTCGGCAGGGGCCACCTCCCCGGCGTCCTCCGGACGTTGCCGGCGCGATCCGACCGGCAACGTCGTGGATCCGCCCGCAGAGTGGAGCGGCGGTAGCCTCGGCGCGGGCCGCGTCCACCGCACCCACCGGGCCTCTAGCTCAACTGGCAGAGCAGCGGACTTTTAATCCGCGGGTTGTCGGTTCAAATCCGACGGGGCCCACCCAGCGTCACCATCCGGCTCGGGCACCACCCATTCGGTGGGCAGGAGCTCGGCCGGCGCGATCCCGAGCGCGCGGGCGATCAGCTCCAGGTCGTCGAGGTCGATCGGCACCTGGCCGTTGAGGCGCTTGCCGACCCAGAAGTCGTTGCGACCGACAGCACGACCGAGCTCGCGGTTCGTGATGCCGTGCCGGCGAAGCAGGACCCGCAGGTCCTCAGCCACCTGTCCGGCGTAGGTCCGAGTCGGTCGGCCCGGCACTTCCCGAAGTCGATCACCTTGCAGCAGTCCCATGGGTGCAAGTTAGCCCATAGAGCGCGGGCGCGCCTACCTCCTTGGCTACGCAGACACGCCGAAGCGGCCACTTTCGGTGGACGCCCGTCAGCCGATAGAGCTAACTTGAGCGGCGTGATGAGCAGGTCCACAGACCCGGTCGAGCGAGTCGCGGCCAACGTGCGAGCCGAGCTGGGGCGACAGCGGCGCACTCGCCGGCAGCTCGCAGCGGCGATGAAGTCCGACGAGCACCGCGTCAGCAAGCGGGTCCGCGGGCTGGTGCCGTTCTCCGCGGACGAGATCGTGCAGGTCGCCCGTTTCCTCGACGTCACCGTCGAGGAGCTCGTCGACCTGCCGCGGACGCCGGTCGGCAGCACGGCCGGTGCGGCGTGAACTCCTCAGCCCTGCCGTCGCGGTTCTGGGCGAAGGTCGACCGGTCGGGCGAATGCTGGCTCTGGACGGGAGCGGTCACGTCGGCCGGCTACGGGTCCTGGTCCAGCGACGGTCACCGCCTCAGCCCGCACCGGGTGACCTACGAGGCCGTCCACGGTCCGATCCCGGACGGCCTGCAGATCGACCACCTGTGCCGCGTCCGTCTCTGCGTGAACCCCCAGCACCTCGAGGCGGTGACCCCGCAGGTCAACGTGCTCCGCAGCGAGGCCCCGACCGCCTACCTGGCCCGGCAGACGCACTGCCTCCGCGACCACGAGCTCGCCGGGGACAACCTGCTGATCCAGACCCGGCACGGTCGCCCGGTCGGCCGGGAGTGCCGGAGGTGCCGGGACGACGCCCGAGCTCGGCGGCGGACCGGTCGCCCGGTCGGCCGGCCGTCCCGCCTCCCCACGGTCGGTGTCGCGTGACCGCGGACGCGACCTTCGGTGACGGGGACTATTTGTCCGAGGCAGGTAGGCGCGAGGTCCTCCGGGCCTCGAGCGCGGCTCGCAGTGAGGTGATCGCGCGACTCAACCGGGTCGCCTCCGTCTCCGAGACGGTCAGGGACGTAGTCGAGTACTGCCGCCTCGCCGCGCGCGGCCGACCGGAGGTCCGCCTTCTTGAGCGGGCCGCGCTGGCCGCAGCCGCTCACGAGATCGAGCAGCTGGACCAGGCGGTCGCTCAGTACGAGCGGCTGGACCCGTCCAGCGGCTCGCCGAGCCCAGTCGCCGCCTCTGAGTTCTGGGCGTGGCTCGACGAGCCGTGGACGCCCGGGTCAGGTCCCCGACGAGAAGTCGGGGATGTGGATGTCCGGCTCGTCGTTGGTGATCGCGACGGGGATGCCGCCGCCCATCAGGAAGGCGCTCTCGATGCCGTCGGCGAGTCGGATGTTCCGCCACGCCTGGGTCGCGCTGCCGGCGGCGTTGGTCAGCGCCACGAGGTCGGTGTGGTTGTGCAGCCGGAAGGAGTCCCCGGCGTAGTGCAACAGGAGCGGCATGAGTCGTCCTCTTCGGTCGAGAGCCCCGGCGCTGGCACGCCGGATCGCTCGCGGTCGACCGTAGGGGCGCCCACCGACAGGGCCGGGGTCCCTCTTCGGGCCGGTTCCTCGGTGGGTCGGCGGTCCCGGAGGTTGCTTGCGCGCCTCCGGGGCCGCTCCACCCGGGCGCGCTGACGCCGGCGCCTTGAAGACCAGCGCCGCCCGTTCCCCGGGATCCGACTCCTGGGCGTGCTGAGCGGGCGGCGCCGACCCCCACCAGGAAGGTTCCCATGTCACACCCGCCCAGCCAGCCCGCGACGCAGGGCCGACACCGTCCCCGCCCCGACGGCCTGTCCCCCGAGGCGCTGGTCGCCGAGATCGCCCGTCGCGACGCCGCGGCCCGCGCGACCCGGATCGCAGCCCGATGACCGCCACCGCCACGGTGCGCGGCCGTCCCCCGATCCCGGCGACCGGCGCGGGGGGACTCGACGACGCGCCGGTCGCCGGCACCACCCCGCCGGCCGCGCGGCACGCCGCTGGGTCGACGTCCCGCGCGTCGTCCTGGCCGCGCCGGGCGACGTGTGGGCAGGGGATCTCGACCACCGGCCCTGGGCTCGCGTTCTCGACGTGCGTCCTGTCCCCCGGCCACCTCGGCACCTGCCTGCCGGCGCCGGGGGTGCCGGCATGACCGCGACCATCGGCGCCGACGGTCGCCCGGCTGCAGCGCCCGACCCGAAGCTGACGCCGGCCCGCCTGGCCCGGGCCAGCGAGCAGTTCGCCTCCGACGTCGCCTACGCCACGAAGGCGGAGGAGCACGTCTGGGTCGTCGCCGTCACCCACACCATCACCGTCGACGACGCCCGCTCCTGGACCGAAGGCGGCCAGGTCGTCCTCGGACCGGACTCGATCGTGCTCACGCACGTCCGGTGCTTCCGGTGCTTCACGTCGTTCGAGCCGCGGCTGGTGGGCAAGCGGTGCCGGGGGGCCCGGCAGTGACCGCCGTCCCCGCGATCGGTCAGGACGTCGTCGACGTCGACGTCGAGCTGCTCGACCCCTGGGAGCTGACCGCGCACCCGCGCAACGTCCGCGTCGACCTGGGCGACCTCACCGGCCTCACCGCCTCGATCGCCGCGCAGGGAGTACTCGAGCCGCTCATCGTCGTGCCGCTGCCCGACGGCGGGCACCTGCTCATCGCCGGCCACCGCCGTGCCGCGGCTGCCCTCGCCGCCGAGCTCAAGCGGGTGCCGTGCATCGTCCGCCGCGACCTGGCCGCCGACGTCGACGACGACCGGGTCCAAGCCGAGCACGTCGGCGCGATGCTCGCCGAGAACCTGCACCGCCAGAACCTCACCGCGGTGGAGGAGGCCCGCGGCGTCCAGACGATGCTCGACCTCGGCTTCGACGTCGCCGACGTCACCGCCCGCACCGGCCTCGACCGGTCCCGGGTCCTCAAGGCCTCCGGCGTCGCCCGCCTCGCCCCGGCCGCGGCCGCCGCAGTGGCCGACGCTGGACTGACCCTGGACCAGGCCGCCGTCGTCGTCCGCTACGAGGACAGCCCGGACGTGGTCGACCAGCTCGTCACCGCGGCGGGGGAGGGACCCGGCCGCTTCGCGCACGCCGTCACCCGCGCCGAGCAGGACCGCCAGCTCGCCGAGGCCGTCGCGACCAAGCGCGCCGAGCTCGAGGCAGCCGGCCGACGAGTCCTCCAGGAGGAAGGCCCGGGCCAGCAGCAGGCTGAGCGCCTCTTCAACCTGCTGCAGGACGGCAACACCGTCGACGCCGAGCAGCACGCCAGCTGTCCCGGGTCGGCCGTCGCGATCAGCGGCCGGCACTGGGGCGGCGAGATCGAGATCCGCGAGGACGAGGTCTGCACCGACCCGGCCGGCAACGGGCACAGCCAGCGGTGGGGGAGAGACCCGCGCGGCACTCCGGGGTCGTCGATGTCGGACGAGGAGCTCGAGCGGCAGCGCGCCGAGCGACGCGAGGTCATCGCGAACAACAAGGCGATGGCCGCGGCGAACACCACCCGGCGGGCGTGGCTCCGGGAGTACTTCTGCCGGACCAAGGCGCCCAAGGAGGTCCTGCGCTTCGCCGTCGAGGCGATCGCCGCGCACCCCGACGCCCTCTACGAGTGGACGTCCGGGATGGCCTCGCAGGAGGCCGAGCACGCCTGGACCGAGCTGGGCCTGGAGAAGCCACGCCGCTACGGGCCGGCGTCGACCAGCCCCTCGCTGACCAACGGCGAGCACGTCACCGACGCCCGGCTGCCGCTGCAGCTGTTCGCCCACGTCGCCGCCGGCATCGAAGGCGGGATGACGAAGGAGGCGTGGCGCAAGGGCGACCACCGCCGCGACCGCTTCGTCAGCTGGCTGAGCTTCCTGGTCGACCAGGGCTACGAGCTTTCCGACATCGAGCAGCAGATCGTCGGTCGACCGAAGCGGAAGGCGCGATGACCGCGCCGCAGTACCTCGACGTCCCGCGGTTCAGCGCGCCGGCACTGTGCGCCGAGACCGATCCCGACCAGTTCATCCCCGAGAAGGGCGGCTCCGTCCGGGACGCGAAGCGGCTGTGTGGGGGCTGCGAGGCTCGCGACGAGTGCCTGGACTACGCGCTCGATCACCGCCTCGTGCAGACCTGGGACGGCGTCTGGGGCGGCACCACCCCGCGACAGCGGAAGCAGCTGCTCCGCGAGCGGCCGGCCCTGCAGCCGGCAACGTCGGCTCCCCAGCCCGTCGAGCGCGTCGTCGCGCCACCGGCGGCCGCGCCCGCGCTGCCCGTGCCAGCTCCGGTCGACCCGGCACCTGTCGCCCTGCCGACCCGCATCGCGCCGGCCGCGCACGCCGCGACGACGTCTGGGCGGAGGCGCTGGACCGACGAGGAGCTCGCCGCCGCCGTCGACGCCTGCAGCCGGGCAGGCCTGACTCGTCGGGTCGAGATCGCGGCCGCGCTCGGCGTCAGCGTCACCGCGGTGCGCAGGGTCGCCGCCCACGTCCCGGACGTGGCCGCGTGAGCGTGCCCGCGGCCGAGCTCGAGCCGGTCGACCACGTCGAGGGGCAGCTGCAGCTGCCCCTGCGAGCCGACGTCGTCCCGGACGCCGAGCTCCGGGACGGCGACCAGGACGACGCGAGGTGGTCGTGATGTGGACACCGCCGAACGAGTGCCCCCGCTGCGGTGGGGAGGTGCTCTGGGGCTACACCGAGAACGGGAAGCGCATGGCGATCGACCCGGCCCGCTACCCCGACGACGACACCCAGGCGAACCAGGCTGTCTACGTCGACCACCTGCGCCGGCTCCGGATCCGGCAGCTGTCCAAGGCGCGGCCGCTGGCGTCGTTCGAGCACCGCGCCATGCCGCACGTCGCGACCTGTCCGGCCGAGATCCGCGACCGGCAGGCCCGCGCCGCGGCGGCGTCCCGGCCGGCCCGACGCGGGACCCGCGGTCGAGGTCGCGGTGGCGGCCACCAAACGCGCGGGGCGGCGTCGCTCGTCATCGACCTGAGCAGCCGGCGGATCCTGCGGTGAACTTCGAGCTGATCTTCGGCCTGGGAGCGCCTCTCGCCACCGTGCTGCTGATCGCCAGGTGGCTGATCAACCACACAGGGCCTGTCCGACCGAAAGCGGCCAGTGCCTGCGGATGTGGACACGACTTCGCCTTCCACGACCTGGCCAACGGCACCTGCGGCGGTCTCGACGTACGGACCCGGCCCGGGTACTACTCCCTCACAGAGTCCGTCGGATGCGGCTGCAAGCAGTTCACCGGGACCGTCCGATGAGCGCAGCCACCGGCGACGCCCGGAACGACACGGTCGCCGAGGTGCGCGCCGTCGTCGACGAGATGCGGGCCGAGATGGCGGACTGGGACCCGGCGAACCCGCAGACCCGCGTGCTGGCCGGCTTCATCCGGCTGCTCGAGCTGGCCGTCCACGATGCCGCCGGTGTCGAGGCGCAGAACGAGCGCACCCGTCGGCGAGCGGAGGTGGTCGGCGGCGATGGCCACACCTGGGTGATGCACCACCAGGAGTGGTCGGTGGCGATCGGCATCGCCGATGCCTGGCGGGACGGGCACCAGTGACGTCACCGTCGCCGTCGGCGCCCGAGCCGTCCGAAGCCGACTGGGAGACCGCCCAGGCGGTCGCCGGCGGGTGGTTCTACGGCCCCGACGGTCAGACGCTCAGCGTCAACGAACTGATCAAGGCGATCGCCCTGGTCGTCGCCGCGGCGCGCACCGCGGGCCTGCACGACGGCCGCCTGCAGCAGCTCACCGCCGACGACCGCCGGAACCTCGCCGCGGTCTACGGCTACGAGGCCGGCCTCGCCGACGGCCCTGGCCAACCGGGGCCGGCCGTGACCTGACACGGACCCGCCCCGATCCCCCTGATCCGACCTGGGCGGGCCCGCCTGACCACGTGCCCGCCGCTCTTCCCGCCTCCGCGCAGCGAAGGAGTCCCCCGCCATGCCCACCCCTGAACGGGCCGAGTTCGAACGGCTGGTCCGCGCTGGCGTCACCCCTCGGGTGGCCGCCACCATCGCGC
This sequence comes from Blastococcus sp. TF02A-26, assembly GCF_003319125.1. Classification (GTDB taxonomy): domain Bacteria; phylum Actinomycetota; class Actinomycetes; order Mycobacteriales; family Geodermatophilaceae; genus Trujillonella. The sequence goes on from NZ_QOHG01000018.1 coordinate 60,367, forward strand.
TCGAGCAACGTGACCGCCGCCGGGGCCCCGGCCGTCCCGCCCTCGCGCGAGAGCACGGCACCAACCGGGGCTACCACCAGCACAGGAGCCGCGGCGAGGACGCCTGTGCGCCGTGCTTGGACGCCCACGCCGCCTGCTTCAACCTCAGCGACCGCCGCCTCCGGCAGGTCCACGCGACACGGGTCGCAGCATGACCGCCGCGAAGCGCCTGAAGTGGGTCGCGTTCCCCCTGAACATCAGCGACGACCCGCGGATGCTCGCCGCCGGCGAACCCGCGGAGGTCCTCTGGACCCGGGCCTGGACCTGGTGCGGCAAGTACGCCCTCGACGGCCGCATCCCGAAGGGCATCGTCGCCCGGCTGGCCCCCGACGACACGGCTGCCCGCGTCGAGGCGCTCCTGGAGGAGGAGCTCTGGGTCGACGAGGGCGACTGCTACCTGGTGGCCGACTGGGAGGAGGTCATCGGCTCGGTCAAGGGGCTCAACGCCCAGCAGAAGGCCGCCGCGGACCGCTCCAAGAAGTACCGCCAGAACGTGAAGGCCAAGGCCGAACGCCTCGCGGTCGAGGCCGGCCAGACCTCCCTGCTGGTCCCCGCGTCACGTGACGCGTCACGTGACGCCGCCGCGACGGCAGCGCCCTCCCTCACCGTCGTGCCCGATCCCGCCGACACGAACGACGGCGACGCCGAACCGGGCGAGGCACTGACCTGCACGGACCCCGCGTCACGTGACGCGTCACGTCACGCGTCACGTGACGCGTCACGCCCCGAATCACGCCCTAGAAGGAGAAGAAGAACTACTACCCCCCTACCCCCCCTCGCGAGCGAGGGGGGAACCGATCCCGCTCCCTCGTCGACCAGCCCGCCGGCCGCTGCGCGACCGAGCGCCGGCTGCGACCCCGTCGCGCAGCCGCACGCCGGCTGCCGCGGCTGCGGCACTAACACCCGGGCCGGCCGACGAGCCGCCGCCGCGGCGGCCGCGGTGACCGCTGAGCAGGAGCGGATCCGCGCCGAGCGCGAGCGGGCCGCCGCCGCCCAGGCCGAGCGTCAGCGCGCCGTCGACGCCTGCGAGGCCTGCGACACCGCCGGCTACCTGTCGACCGGCCAGCCCTGCGACCACGTGCGCACCCCAGGCGCAGCCGAGCGAGGCGCCCGCGGCGTCGCAAAGTGCCGAGCCGAGCTCGCCGCACGGACCCGACCGCCGGCGGTGAGCGCGTGATCCTGTCCCGCCGCGACGGCCAGACCCCGCCGCCCGACCCGGACCCGTGGCTCACCGCCGGCGAGGTCGCCGAACTGCTCCGGGTCTCGCCCGCGACCGTCTACCGCCTCGTCGACGCCCGCGAGCTGCAGTCGAAGCGGATCCGCCGGTCCGTCCGGATCCGCCGGTCCTGGGTCACCGCGTACCTGCGCGCCAACCAGGTGACCGAGCTGCCCGTCACGCCACCGGACGGGCAGCCGCGGCCGCCGCCCGGCGCGCGCGACCACCGACATGTAGGGCAAGGCCCTGGCCTTGCGTAACGATCTGGTCACCCCCACCCGAGAGGACCTTCCCCAGCCATGACTCCCGACCAGTACCGCGAGCGCATCCGCGAGGCCCTCGCGCAGCGGACCATCCACGAGAACACCGTCAGCACCGTCCGGGCCGCCATCGGCACCGGCGAGCCCACCGAGGCCCAGGCCACCCAGCTGCGGGAGGCCCGCGCCGCCGTCGCCGCCGTCGACGCCCAGATCGACCAGCTGTCGGCCGGCCTGAACGACGCCCTGGAGGAGGAGCGCCGCGAGGCCCGCGCCGCCGAGCTGCGCCGCGAGCTCGTCCCCGCCGGCGAGACCCGCACCGAGCGCCCCGCCGGCGGCGCCCGCGTCACCAGCGAGGAGCGCACCTACACCGCGCACAAGTCCTCCCGCGGCGAGGTGAGCTTCTTCGTCGACCTCTACCGCATGAGCCACAACGGCGACCTGTCCGCCCGCGCCCGCCTCGAGCGGCACGGGCAGGAGGTCGTCGTCGAGGGGGAGGGGATGAGCGAGCGCGCCGCGTCGACCGGCTCGTTCGCCGGCCTCGTCGCCCCGCAGTACCTGGTCGACCTCGCCGCCCCGGTCCTGCGCAGCGGCCGGCCCGTCGCCAACGCCGTCCAGGGCCTGCCGCTGCCCGAGCAGGGCATGGTCCTGACCATCCCCCGCGGCACCACCGGCGCCAGCGCGGCGTCACAGACGGCGGAGAACGCCGCGGTGTCCAACACCGACCAGGTCTACACCGACCTGCAGGTGCCGGTGCGGACCATCGCCGGCCAGCAGGACATCTCCCGCCAGTCCCTCGAGCGCGGCTCCCCCGGCCTCGACGAGCTCACCTACCTCGACCTGGCGGCGGCCTACCACGCCGAGCTCGACCGGCAGGTCGTCAACGGGTCGGGCACGGGCAACCAGATGCTGGGGATGCTGCAGACCACCGGCCGGCTCATCGCGGCGGCCTACGGCGCCGCCATCACGCCGGGCCTGTTCAACCTCAAGGTCGCCGGGGCGATCGCCAACATGGCCGGCGCCGGCACCCGCATCAACCCGAACCTGATCATCGCCGCCGCCCGGCGCTGGGGCTGGCTCACCGGGCAGATGGACTCCGCCGGCCGGCCCCTGGTCGTCCCCGGCGTCGGCGGCCCGATGAACGTGCTCGCGCTCAACACCAACCCCGGCGCCTACGGCGGGGGGAGCGGCGACGGCACGGACACCGAGAGCTTCGTGACGCCCGGCTCCCTCCAGGGCCTGCCCCTGGTCACCGACGGGAACGTCCCGACCAACATCGGGACCAACGTCGAGGACGTCGCGTTCGTCGTCGACCGCAGCCAGTGCCTGCTGTGGGAGGAGGGAGACCGCCAGCCCAGGCAGCTGCGGTTCGACCAGACCGGCGGCGGCTCGCTCACGGTGAAGCTCGTCGTCTACGGCTACGCGGCCTTCACCTCCGGCCGCTACCCCGGCGCCGTCGCGCAGATCGGCGGCGTCGACGCCACCGCCGGCCAGGGCCAGGTCGCCCCGACCTTCTGACCCGACCAGCCCCGGCGGGCCGCGGCGCTTCCCCGGCCGCGGCCCGCCGGGCCCCACCCCCGACCGTTCAGGACTGAACGGTCGACCCCGACCAGGAGACGAGGTCCCCGTGACCAGCTTCGAGATGACCATCCCGGACCACGTCCGGGAGAACTACACCGACGCACGCATCGCCCAGGGCCTCACCTGGGAGCAGATGGCCGAGCAGTTCGACCGCGACGCCGAGCCGCTCCCGGCCGAGCACGCCGCCCCCTACCTCGAGCTCGCCGCCTGGGCCCGAGCCCAGGGCATCGCCGAGGCCACGGAGGACCTCGACGACGACCCGGACGACCACGACCCGGACGACGGCGACCCGGACGACGAGCCCGCCGACGTCGACGCCGCGGCCGCGGACGGCGACGGCGCGGACGTCGCCGCGGCCGCCGAAGCTGCCGAGGCCGAGCGGGGCGGGGAGACGCCGGCGCCCGAGGAGCCGGCCGCGCCGACCAAGCCGCGGAAGCGCGCCGCCACCCCGACCACCCCGACCCGCTCCGCCTGAGCCGGCCCGACCTAGGAGGAGGAGCGCGGCGGTGGCCCTGACGCTCGACAACCTCGCCACGTTCCTCAACCTGCCGGGGAACGTCGCCCCGACCGACCCGGCCGAGCGCGCCGAGCTGCAGCGGCACTTCGACGCGGCGCTCAAGCACGTCCGCTCGCGGTGCGGCCAGGCGATCGAGGGGACCAGCACGCTGCGGGTCACCTCGGCGTCCGGCAGCACCGCGCTGCTCCTGCCGGCCATCAACTTCGACAGCGTCACCGCCGTCGTCGCACCAGACGGCGTCACCGTCACGCCCACCGAGGTCGACGAGCTCGCCGGCATCGTCCGCGTCCCCGTCGGCCAGCGCGGCACCTGGCGGGTCACCATCACCTCGACGCAGGCGCAGGTCGACCTCGAGGAAGCGACGCTCATCATCGCCGGGCACCTGAACGAGACCCAGCGCCGCAGCCGCCCCCAAGGTGGACGACCCGGCGCCCCGGCGCAGCCGGCCGGCGGCAGCGGCTTCGCCATCCCGCACCGCGCCGCCGACCTGATGGCTCCCTACGCACTGGCGGCGCTGGCGTGATCACCGACGGCCAGGCCGTCGACGTCGTCGCCGACCTGCTCAACACCGTGGCCGCCACCGCGCAGATCATCGACCCCGACGGCCAGGCCCTCGACGTCGTCGTCTTCGACGGCCCCGACGGCCGGGCCGAGTACGCGCCCATCTGGCTCGCCGTCGGCACCCCCTGGCAGGACGACCAGCAGGCCGTCACCACCGTCGAGGAGACCCTCGGCGCCGGCCGGCGCGCACGCGTCACCCACTCGGTCGCCTGCACCGGCTACGTCGCCTCCGGCGCCCTCGACTTCACCGAGTGGCGCCGCCAGGCCGGCCAGCTCCTCGCCGCCGTCCGCGCCCACCTCGACGGCGACCCGACGCTCAGCGACCAGGTCGCCCGGGCCCGGCTCGGTGCCGACCGCCAGCTCGCCGAGGTCGCCGACCAGCAGGGCGCCGCGGTGATGATCGGCTTCACCGTCGAGCTGGTCCTGCTGTGATCCAGGTCGACGTGCGCGGCTCGCGCTTCACGGCGGACTGGCGCTCACTCGGACGGGCGCAGCCGCTGGCCATCGGGCTCTGGATCGACCGTCGCGGCACGGTGCAGCTGACCCTCGGCCGACTGTACCTCGGCCACTACCGGCGGCCCTGGTGACCTGCTCGGCCGCGGAGAGCAGGGGCGCCGGGGACGCCTGCAGCGGCGGGGGCAGCGCGCTGTAGGGACCTGCCAGGCGGCGGGGGAGACGTAGGGACGCCTGGTCCTGGCGTGACCACCCGCAGCGCGGGGAACCTCACTAACTGTGACCACGTCGAAGAGCTCGCCTGCACCGGCCGCGACCGTCCCGGTGGCGGTCGAGCTGCCGCGGGCCGACGTCGGCCCGCTGGTGCGGGCCTACAAGCGCGCGGAGAAGCGCGTCGCCGCGGCGAAGGAGGCCCAGGAGGCCGCCAAGGCCGCGCTGCTCGACGTGATGGGCGGCGCCGAGGTCCTCGCGATCGCCGAGACGCACCAGGCCGTCGCCGAGCACCGCGAGGTGCGGTCCATGGTCCTGGACCCGACCCGGCTCAAGGCCGAGCGGCCTCGCATCGCCGCCGCCTACCAGAAGCTGCGGATCCAGCGCCCCTTCAAGGTCCTGGTGTGAGCGACCAGCCGGTCGACACCGGCGACACCTGGCGCTGGGTCGACCGGCTCACCGAGTCCCGCCGGCGTCGTCTCGTCCGCCGTCCCGACGGCGGCCAGTCCACCGTCGAGCACGTCGACCTGCCCTCGCTGCTCGAGCAGCTCGCCGAGGCGCAGGCCTCAACCAACAGCGGCGGCGGCCGCGGCAAGTCCTCCGGCGGCTCCCGAGCCCCGCTCGACCTGACCATCACCTCGCTGCTGGCCGAGATCGAGACGCTGACCGTCGAGGCGCTCATCGCCTACGGCGACCGGCCCCGCTACCGCGAGCGCGCCCGCTACCGGCAGGGCCGCGCCCGCGTCCTCGGCGTCCGCCAGCTCGACCTCGCGGCCAGCGTCCGCGCGCTGGCCGTCACCGTGGTGGACACCGAGGACGCCGACCTCATCGACTGGTGGGCCAGCCGCTTCTGCGCCTGGGTCCTGCGAGCTGAGGAGGCGCTCGACCTCGACGAGGACGGCAGCGTCGACGTCGTGCCCGTCCGCGGCGTCCCCTGCCCCGAGCCCGAGTGCGGCCGCGAGCACGTCCTCGAGGACCGCGACGGCGAGACCGTCCGCACCCCCGCCCTGGCCATCAGCTTCCGCGACGGCCAGGTCCTCCACGTCACCTGCAGGCACTGCGGCACCGGCTGGTGGCGAGGCGAGGGCCTCAACGCGCTCGCCGACGCGATGGCCGCCACCGCCGCGCTCCCCTCCCCCGCAGTCGCCGACGAGGTCCCGTCCCCGTGACGCCTGCGGTCGCCATGCTGCTCGTCGTGCTGCTCGTCCTGGCCCTGCTGGACGACCACCGACCGGCTTGACGTCGCGACACGTCGTAGATCGGCGGGCCCTGCTCAGCTGGCGATGGCGGATCCGTCGTGTTCGACCGCGGTGGCAGGCGACGCGTCGTGCGCGGCCGCGCGGTACAGCTCCCAGGTCTTCCCGACGATGCCGGAGCCGGGGAACAGGTCGTCGAAGCTGTCCTCAGCCGTCGCGCCCACCAGGTCGAGCATCCAACGACAGAACGCCGGCGGCTTGGCTCCGATCACCCGAGACGGCAGCGTCGTCAGCGGGGTGACCCCGTGCGCGAGGACATCGACCCGTCGCTCTCCTTGAGCGCGCGACGGGACGGGCACGTAGACGACGGGCTCCCATCCGTTCACCGGGTAGCGAGCCGTCGCGTTCGGCCGAGCGCCACGCATCCAGGCCGCGACGCGTACCGGGAGGTCCTGCGCGACGGCTAGCGCGAGGACCTGAGGCAGCGCGGCGGCCGACGTAGACAGTGCCCAACCGTCGTATCTGGACAGGAGCGAGAGCAGCTGGGCGTGGTCGACCTCGCCGGCGTAGTCCGGGTGGCCGACGTACAGCCCGGCGTTCCCGGGGTAGGGCGGGTCCGCGTAGGCGAGCCGTCGCGGGAGGCCCTGCACGACGGATCCCGAGCTGCCCGACGCGGCAGATCCGTCGCGGGTGGCCACGGGCGACGCGTAGCGAGCCACTCGGTGTCGGGCCTGGCGGCACCGCTGGGAGCAGGTCACCGCGTCACGGCGTACGCCGGTCGGGATCTCACCGTCGCACCAGGCGCACGCTCGCACCCGTCGCACGCTACCGGCGGCGGGCGACGGATCGCGGCGGCGTGTCCCGACACACCGACACGGCCGCTCGTCCCCCACCTTCCGGCCGTCAGCTCGTACCTTCCTCCCGCGGCGGTGAGCCATGCCCGGAGGCAGGTGAGCTCCCGTTGCCTGCACCTCCCCGATCCCCTGGCCGGTCCGGCCACGCCTGGCGCCAGCTCGTCGCCCACGTCCGCCGGCTGGTCGCCCGCGGCGCCGGGTGCGCCTGGTGCTTCGAGCCCATCGACCTGGACCTCGCCTGGCCGGATCCGCGCAGCTTCAGCGTCGACCACGTCGTCGCGCTCGACGAGGGCGGTGCCCCGCTCGACCCGGCCAACGCGGTGCCGATGCACCTGGGCTGCAACAGCTCGAAGGGCACGCGGCCGCTGGCCGACCGTCCCGTCCCCCTGAACACCGACCGCGCCTGGTGACCTGACCCGGGCGCGGCCGGCCTCGACCCGTGCCACCCAGCCCGCCCCAGGCGGACGCCGGCCCACCCGAGACACCGCGAACCGAAGCTCGGTGGATGGGTCCCGCGCCCGGAAGGCGCGCGGGCTGGGTGGCACGACCCTCTGACCTCGGCGGGAGGACCTCGCCGCCGGACCGGCGCGAACATGCAGGTCAGCGGCCCGCCGGTTCTTAGAGCCCCGTGCGGGCGGTGACCCGTCCGCGTCGCCATTTCTCCCCCCGGCCCGCACGAGCTGTACGGCGGTACGGCGGCCTGCCGCCGGACGCCCCGCCGGGAGGTGTCCAGCCGATGGCGCGAGCCTGTGACCAGCCCCGATGCCCCGCCCGGGCCGACGTCGACGACTGGACGACGACCGAGTACCGCAAGGGCTGCCGGCTCACCGCCTGTACGGCGGCCAACCGGCTGGCCACCCAGCGTCGGCGCGACAAGAAGCGCAACGAGGGCGTCGACCCGGAGGCCACCGCAGTGGTGCGCGACGTCGACGAGCCGGCCGCCAGCAGTGGGGGAGAGGCCTGGGCCTTCGACGTCGTCGGCGCCGTCCGGGCCGAGCTCGCCGAGGCCGACCTGACCCACCCGTTCCGGCGGTCGCTGACCTCGATCGCGCTGGCGCTGGCCAACCAGCTGCAGCTCTCGCTCGGTCAGGTCACCCCGTCAGCCACCGGCGCCGCCCGGCAGCTCGCCGTGACGCTGCAGCAGCTGCTCCCGCAGAAGGCCGACAAGAGCGAGCTCGACGAGCTGCTCGCCGACCTGGCGTCCGACGACGATGACGACGACGGCGCCGCGTAGCTGCGCGCCGCGGTTCGGCACCCCCCGCGACCCATCGCGGAAGACGATCGGCGGCCGCCAGGCCAAGGTCGCCCGGGCGCTGGGCATGCCGATGATGCCGTGGCAGCGGCACGTGGCCGACGTCGCCGGCGAGATCGACCCGGCCACCGGCGACCTCTACTACCGCGAGGTCGTCGTCACCGTCCCCCGCCAGTCGGGGAAGACGACCGAGATCCTGTCCGTCGCGGTCGACCGCGGCGTCGTCCCCTGGCCGAAGGGCCGGCAGACGATCGTCTACGCCGCCCAGACCCGCAACGACTCGCGGCAGAAGCTCGTCGACGAGCAGTACGAGATCCTCAAGGCGTCCCCGTTCGCCGGCCTCTTCCGCGGCGAGCCGCGCACCGCGGCCGGGTCGGAGGGGATCACCTGGCGCAACGGCTCTCGGCACAAGCTGATGGCCACCAAGAAGACGTCGGGCCACGGCCGCACCATCGACCTGGCGATCCTCGACGAGTTCTTCGCCCAGGTCGACGACCGCCTCGAGGGCGCCGTCCGCCCGGCCATGATCACCCGCGACGGCGCGCAGCTGTGGGTCATCTCCACCGCCGGCGACGCGGGCAGCATCCCGTTCCGGAAGAAGATCGACGCCGGCCGCGAGCGGTCCCTCGAGGGCCAGCACGGCCGGGTCGCCTACTTCGAGTACTCCGCGCCCGACGATGCGGATCCGGCCGACCCGGCGACCTGGTGGTCGTGCATGCCGGCGCTAGGCCACACCGTCACCGAGGCCGCGATCGAGACCGAGTACGCCACGTTCGCGCGCGAGGGGAAGCTCGACGAGTTCTGCCGCGCCTACCTCAACCAGTGGCGCGACGGACAGGTCGGCGTGCAGGCCATCCCCGCCGAGGACTGGAAGGCGTGCGCGCCCGAGGACGAGGAGGCGCCCGCGCCGGCCGGCCGGGTCGCCTTCGCCGTCGACGTCGCCCCGGACAGCTCGTGGGCCGCGGTCGCCGTCGCCGGGCGCACCGCCGGCGGCAATCCGACCGGCCAGGTCATCGACCACCGGCCCGGCACCAGCTGGGTCGTGCCGCGACTGGTCGAGCTGCAGGAGCGCTGGGATCCGCTGGCCTTCGCCCTGGACCCCGCCAGTCAGGCCGCGGCCCTGCTCAACGAGGCCATCGCGGCCGAGCTGAAGCCGCTGCTGGCCGTCACGACCCGGGAGTACGCCGCCGCCTGCGGCGCCCTCTACAACGCCGCCACGTCCCAGCCCACCGACGGCGGCCTGCTGCTGCCCCCGGTGTTCCGGCACCGCAACCAGGCGCAGCTCAACGCCGCGCTGGCCGGCGCCGCCAAGCGCCGCCTGCAGAGCGGCGACGGCTGGACCTGGGACCGGCGCGCATCCACGACCGACATCAGCCCCCTGGTCGCGGTGACGCTGGCCAGCTGGGCCTACGAGCGCATGGCCGTCAACGACGTCGACGTGCTGCAGACCATCTGGTGAGGAGACCCCCCGCATGACCCGAGCTCGAGCAGGCCTGCGCGCCGCGGCGATCGCCGCCGCCGGCACCGCGGCCGCGCTGGCCGGCCGCCTCGTCCGGCGCTGGCCCGGCCTGGCCGCGCTGGTGTGTGCCGTCGCCGGGGTCTGGACCCTGGCCGGCTACAGCTGGGCCCTGGTGACCGCCAGCGCGTTCGCGCTGCTCGCCGACTACCGGGCGGCCTGACCATGGGCCTGTTCTCCGGCGCCCGCGCGCAGCAGCGGTCGGCTGACGTCCCCGCGTCCATGCTCGAGGCGCTCGCAGCCGGCCGCGGCCGCGGCGCCGGCGGCTCCCCCGTCCCGGTCGGCTGGTCCGGCTCGCAGGCCATCCCGGCCGCCCTCGACGCCGTCCGGCTGCGCCACGACCTGCTGGCCACCCTGCCGGTCCAGGTCTTCCGCCGGGGCAAGAACGGCCACCCCGAGCAGATCGAGCCGCCCGCGGTGCTGCAGAAGCCGGCCGCACGCTGGGAGCTGATCCCGTGGCTGGCGGCCACCCAGAAGAGCCTGGACCTGCGGGGCAACGGCTACGGGATCGTGGTCGACCGGGACGCCCGCGGCCGCGCGACGCAGATCGAGCTGCAGCACCCCGACACCGTCCGCCCGGTCATCACCAAGGCCGGCGAGCTGATGTACCGGGTGGCCGGCCACGGCAAGCTCTTCGAGCCGCGCGAGATCTGGCACGAGACCTGCAACGAGGAGCCCGGCGAGGTCCCGATCGGCCTGTCGCCGATCGCCGCGTGCGCCCGGTCGCTGGGCATCAACATCGCTGCTGAGCAGTTCGGCGCCGACTTCTTCCGCGACGGCGCCCACCCCACCGCGCTGATCAGCAACACCAAGGCTTCGACGATCGACCAGACCACCGCGGCGGTCGTGAAGGCGCGGTTCATGGCCGCGGTCAACGGCAGCCGCGAGCCCGTCGTCCTCGGCGGCGACTGGAAGTTCGACCAGTTGTCCGTCGCGCCCAACGAGTCCCAGTTCCTCGAGACGATGCGATTCGGGGTCAACCAGACCGCCCGCATCTTCAACGTCCCCGCGGAGCTGATCGGGGGCGGTGCCGACGGGTCCTCGCTGACCTACGCCAACCGCGTCGACCGCGCCCTGGACTTCCTGACGTACCGCTTCGGCCCGACCATCGTGCGCCGCGAGAACGCCCTCAACCGCCTGGTCGGCCCGGGGGAGTGGGTCAAGTTCAACCGCGGCGCCCTGCTGGCCACCGACATGCTCACCCGCCTCAAGGCCTACGAGATCGGGCTCCGCAACGGCGTCTACGCCTTCGACGAGCCGCGCGAGCTCGAGGAGAAGCCGCCGCTCACGCCGGCCGAGATCACCGCGCTCAAGGACGCCGGCCTGCTCGGCAAGTCCTCCCCCGCCCCGACCCCCTCGACGGAGAACTGATGTCCACCGCCACCCTGCCCAGCGCCGCCAAGGCCGCCGAGCTCCGCGCCGCCGGCGCGGCCGCCCTCGCCGACAGCCCCTCCGCCCGCCGCGGCGCCCCCGCCGCCGACGCGCCCGCCGTCGTCCGCATGCCGATCAGCTCCGTCCAGTTCCGCGCCTCCGGCGACGGCGACGGCGAGATCGTCTTCGACGGCATCGCCTCGACCTACGAGCGCGGCTACGAGATGTGGGACTGGTACGGCCCCTACACCGAGGTCGTCTCCGCCGGCGCCGGCGCGCTCAGCCTGTCCCGCAACCCCGACGTCGCCTTCCTGCTCAACCACCGCGGCATGACCCTGGCCCGCACGAAGAGCGGGACGCTCGAGCTGTCCGAGGTCGACGAGGGCCTGCGCGCCGTCGCCCGCCTCGACACCCGCGTCACCGCCGTCCGCGACATCCAGGTCGCCGTCGAGCGCGGCGACCTCGACGAGATGTCCTTCGCCTTCCGCATCACCAAGGGCAAGTGGTCCCCGAACTACGACGAGTACCGGATCGAGGAGTACGACATCGACCGCGGCGACGTGTCGATCGTCAACTTCGGCGCCAACCCGCACACCGCGGACGGCTTCACCGGCTTCCGCTCGGCCGAGATCCTCGCCGGCCTCGCCCACCTCGACGGCGCCGAGCTCGAGCGGGCCGCCGCGGCGATCGAGGCCCGCCGCGGCCAGCTGCTCGCCGCCGGCCCGGTCGGCACGATGGGCGCGGCCGAGCTCGACGCCATCGTCCGCGAGCTCGCCCCGCACCCGCTCGCCGCCCGCTACGCCACCGCCTGACGTCGTGGCCACCGACCGCCTCGGATCGGTCACGGTTGACCAGCTGGCCAAGGACCTGTTGCGGATGAGCGCGGCCACCCGCGGCGCGCTGCGCAGGCGCATCGAGGCGCTGGGCCAGCCGCTGCTGGCCGACGCCAAGAGCAGGGCCAGCTGGTCGACCCGCATCCCGGCCGCGATGTCCGTGCGGCCGATCGCCAGCGTGGCAGCCGGCCGGGTCGGGCTGCAGCTGCGCGTCAGTTCCGCGGACGCACCGCACGCCCGCGCCTACGAGGGCATCTCCGACGCGGGCAGCCGCGGCGGCTCCTTCCGGCACCCCGTCTACGGCAACCGCGACGTCTGGGTGTCTCAGGCCGAGCGGCCCTACGCCTGGCCGGCCGTCGTCGCGATGGGTGACAAGGCCCGTCAGCAGATCGCGGAGGCCGCCGAGGACGCCGCCCGCGAGGCCGGCTTCCGCTGATCCCCTCGACCGTTCAGAACTGAACGGTCGGCCCCTCGCCCCAGCCCCCGGACGCCGCCGGCGCCCGGGTCTTCCCCATGCCCGAGAGGACCGCACCCATGCCCGAGATCGCCAACGCCCAGGCCTTCTACCAGCCCGGCGTCGCCGAGATCGTCCGGATCAACACGATCACCGACAGCACCGGCCTGCAGCCGACCGCGGCCGAGATCAACGGCGGCCTGAAGCTGCTGAACGAGGTCTTCGACCTCGCCGGCTGGTCGTCGAACACCAACTTCATCGAGCGCCGGCGCGCGAAGTCCCGCACCCGCACCCAGGTCGCCGGCGCGATCACGCTCGAGGGCTCCTCGATCACCTTCACGGCGGACAAGCTCGGCAACGACGCCGCCGCGGAGTTCGCCGTCGGCCAGACCTTCTACCTGGCCTTCGCCGACCGCGGGCTCGTCTCCGGCCGCCCGGGCGAGGTCTTCCAGGTCGAGGTCGGCGCCGTGGTGAACCTGCGCAACTTCGACAACGACTACTTCAAGATCCGCGTCGACTTCGGCATCCAGCGCGTCGAGAAGATCACGCTCCCCGCCGGCCTCTGAGCCTCGCCCCCCACCCGCTGAGCGAGCTCCAGGAGGACCTCGTGGACGACACCACCCCCACCACCGCTCCCCGGACGAGCACCGCCCGGGCCGACAAGTCCGAGCTGGTCGACCAGGCAATGAGCCTGGGCGTCCCCTCGTACGAGGCCTGGGCCATGACCGTCCCCGCGCTGACCAAGATGCTGGAGGCCTGACCGATGGCGCGCACCGCGATCACCCCGCAGGTGGCCACCCCGGCCGGCCTGACGCCGGCCTTCGAGCCGGCCAACGTCGACGGCAACTCGTTCGTGCTCCGCCAGGCGCGCGCCCTGCGGATCAAGAACGGGTCCGGCGTCTCGATCAACGTCACCCTGCCCACCCCGGGCACGGTCGACGGGCTCGCGATCGCCGACAGGGTCGTCGCCGTCCCGGCCGGCGCCGACATGCTCATCGGCCTGAGCCGCGGCGACGCCTACCGGCAGACCGACGGCTCGGTGTACGTCGACTACTCCGCGGTCGCCTCGGTGACCGTCGCGGTCCTCGACATCCCGTGAGCCTCCGCGCCCGCATCGAGGGCAAGGCCCGGCGGACGGCGACGTTCCCCCTGCAGGTCGGGAACGTCGCCGCCGCCGCGGCCGCCGTCGCCGTCTGCCAGGCCGCCCTCGACCGGCACCTGAACACGGCGACCGACCCGGCCGAGAGCACCGAGGAGACGCTGCGCTTCGAGGAGCGCAGCGCGGAGCTCCGCCGCGAGCTCGCCCAGGCGCAGCAGGCCGAGGCCGACACCGTCGTGCTCATCGAGCTGCAGTCCCTCGATGACGACGTCTTCGACGCCGTCCTGGGCGACGCCCCCCGGGACGACGACGGCGACGTCGACCTCACCGGCGTCCGCGCAGCGCTGCTCGCCGCGTCCTGCATCGACGAGGAGCTGCAGGCCGAGTCCTGGTGGGCCGAGCAGCTCGCCCGCCCGGAGTACTCCAAGGGCGACCTGCTCGCGCTGAACAACGCGCTGCTGGCGCTCAACCTGAACACCCCGGACGGGCGCCAGGGAAAAGGCTGAGGCGCGACCGCCTGCACGCTGCCCGGATGGCCTACTGCGGGCCCCGCGGCATCGAGCTCGACGCCTTCTTGCGCTGGTCGCGCCGCTCCCAGAACGCTGCCCTCGAGTGGGCCGCTCACGAGGCTCTCCGCTGCCGCGGCTGCGGCACCCACCCCGAGGACTGGGCCGAGAACCCGCACGCCCACCACGCGCACCTGTCCGACGAGTGCCCCGGCTGCGTGAAGACCCACAGCGCGCAGCAGCACTTCAAGGAGCTCCCGCCGGGCCAGCACGTCGTGCTGGCGCCCATGCCGGCCAGGGACTGCCCGTCCTGCGGGCCCTCCCGCCCGACCGTCCAGAACTGAACAGACGCCCGGTCCGGCCCGGGGGAGGGGAGGGCCGACACGTGAACGGTCTGACCAAGGACGTCGTGATCAAGCTGCTCGGCGACTCGTCCGACGCGCAGCGCGCCATCCGCGCCGCGGCCGCGGAGGCCGAGGTGTCGGTGTCGGCCTACAAGAAGGCGCAGCGGGAGTACGACAAGCAGCAGAAGGCGATGGCCGACGCCGCCGCCAAGCACCGCCTGGCGGTCGAGGTCGCCGCCGCCAAGAGCCGCGACGAGGTCGCCTCGATCGCCCGCGGCCTGGCGCTCGTGGTGGGGGCGGCCACCGCGGCCGGCGTGGCGCTGCCGGTCGCGCTGGCCGGCGTGGCCATGGGCTTCGGGGTCATCGGCATCGCCGCCGCCTCCCAGAACGACGAGGTCAAGGCCGCGTTCGCCGGGCTGGTCGACACCGTCAAGGACGGCGTCGACGAGATCGGGCAGCCGATGGCCGACGTCCTGCCCGGGATCGCCGACCGCATGGGCGCGAGCTTCCAGCGGATGAAGCCGCAGATCATCGACGCGGTCGAGGCCGCGGCTCCGCAGATGGAGCGGCTGACCGACTCCACCCTCGACATGGCCGAGAACGCCCTCCCCGGCCTGGTCGCGGCGGTGGAGAACGCCGGCCCCGCCGTCGACGGGCTGGGGTCGTTCATGGAGCGCACCGGCACCGCCGTCGGCGACTTCTTCGCCGACCTCTCCGAGAAGTCCCCCGCCGCGCAGCAGGCCTTCGACGGGCTCGGCGACGTCGTCGTCGAGCTGCTGCCGGTCCTGGCCACGCTGATCGGCGAGGGCGCCGAGCTCGCCGGCGACGTCCTCCCGGCCGTCGCGGCCACGCTGCCCGCGGTCAACTCCGGGCTCAGCCTGGTGCTCAACACCGCCCAGGCGCTCGGCCCCGCGTTGCCCGCGATCATCGCCGGGTTCGTGGGCATGAAGGCCGCCGGCTTCGCGGGGTCGCTGATCGGTGGCCTCGGCAACAACATGCAGGCCCTCGAGGGACGCCTCGGGACGTCCAACACCGCGCTCGGCCGGACAGGCGGTGCGCTCACCAACGTCGGCAAGGCGCTCCCGATCATCGGCATCGGCGTCGCGGCGGTGAGCGCCGGGATGGCGTCTGCTGAGCAGAACGTGCGCGAGTTCGGCGAGTCGGCCGCCCTGCTGTTCGCGAAGGTGCGGGCCGGCGGTCCCGACGCCGAGGCCGCGCAGCAGTCCCTCGAGCGGCTGCGCCAGGCCGCCGCGGACATCGGTGGCGACTTCCAGAAGGCCTACGAGGAGGCCAAGGAGTTCAACGACTCCCTGACCCCGCTGCAGGTCGCCCAGCAGAACGTGACCGTCGCCGAGACCGAGCTCGCGAACGCCATCCGCGACCACGGCCGGGAAAGCGCCGAGGCAACCGGCGCTCAGGAGCGGTACGAGCAGGCGCAGCGCGACGTCGCTGACGCCGCCGGCGAGACCGAGCTCGCGCTCTACGGCGTGACGCAGGCGATGATCGACCAGGCCAACCAGGCGCTGGCCGCGATCGACTCGCAGTTCGGCTACCAGAACAGCCTGAACCAGCTCGAGGACGCCCAGGCCGCCGTCGCCGAGGCGCAGGCGCACCTCAACGACGCCAACGAGGACATCCGCACCAGCACCGAGGACGTCGAGCGCGCCCAGCTGGCGGCCGCCGAGGCGGCGAAGAACACCGCTGTCGCGTTCGGTCAGCAGCAGGCCGACATGTCCGGTGCCGCCCAGGGCTCGGAGGAGTACGCGCGGATCCTGCAGACGAGCGCGCTGCAGGAGCTGTACCGGCTCCGCGACGCGGCGGGCCCGGAGCTCGCCGGCGCGATCGACCAGCAGATCGCGATGCTCGAGGCCTCCGGCGTCTCGTTGCAGGAGACCGGGGTGCACGCGGCCGCGGCGAAGGACCGCATGGAGGAGCTCGGCGCCAAGGTCACCGAGATCCCCGGCTACAAGGGCGTCGTCATCGACGCGCCGACCGACCAGCAGCGGCAGCAGATCGAAGCTCTCGGCTACAAGATCGTCACCCTGCCGAACGGGCAGGTCTACGTCACCGCCGACACCCGCGACGCCGAGACCGCGCTCGCCAACCTCTCCCGGATCCGCTACGCGACGATCGTCGCCACCACGGCCGGCGGCAGCTCGACTCGAGGCGCCGACGTCAACGCGCTCCGGCAGAACGCCGAGCGCGCCGTCGGCGGGCCCGTGTGGCCCAACCAGACCTTCCTCGTGGGGGAGAAGGGTCCCGAGCTCGTCCGCTTCGGCGCGCAGGGCTACGTCACCCCCGCCGACCTGACCGCGCAGGCCCTCCGTCAGCCGGCCGCCGCCGCGGCGGCGGCCGCGGCACCTGTGCTCACCCCTGCGCCCGCCGCGGCGCCCGCCGCCATGGGAGGGGTGGTCCGCCTGGACATCGACTACAACCGGCTCGGCGCCGTCGTCGCCGCGATCGCCGACCGCCGGCCGACCGTCGGGCAGGTCGTCACCCAGCGGGACGAGACCGGCTTCGAGATGGCCGACAAGCTGACCTGGACCGCGGCCACCAGGGGTCTCGATGGCTGACACCGAGATCCTCTGGCGCGGGCTGACCATCGGCGGGGACACCGACATCGACGTCCACGAGATCTCCGGCTGGGACGACCTCGACGACCTCGACACCTCGCTGGATCAGCCCCGGGTCCGGGCGCACGGCGACCACCCCGGCCCGATCTACTCCCGCGCGCGGACCGTCACGGTGCGCGGGGCGATCGCCAACCGCCAGGCGCGCGACCAGCTGGTGCAGGCCGTCCTCGGAGCGACCCCGGTGTCCTCCGAGGAGGAGCCGCTGACGATCGAGACGTTCGGCCGCCGGCTCACCGCCGGCGCGCGCCTGGTCCGGCGCTCGCTGCCGGTGGGGGAGGACTACGCCTCCGGACACGTCCCGTTCGCGCTCGCCTGGCGCTGCACGGACCCGCTCCGCTACGGGCCCGAGAAGAGCCTTTCCACCGCGCTCCCCGCCTCCGGCGGCGGCCTGGCCTGGCCGCTGTTCGCCAACGGGGTCCTGGACTGGGGCACGGCGGGGACCAGCGGCCAGCTGGTGCTGGTCAACGAGGGGACGGCCGACGCCGGCATCGTCCTGGAGGTCGCCGCCGGGACGACTCACGGGCTGCCGTCCGGCTTCGAGATCTCCGCCGCTGGCCGGCGCATCACCTACGGCACCGCCGTGCCGCCCGGCCAGCACATCGAGATCGACACCGAGACCGGCGCCGTGCTCGCCGAGGGCACCGCGGACCGCCGCCTCGAGCTGCTCAACAGCGACTGGCTGCTCGTGCCCGGCCGCGACCAGCAGACCGGAGCGCCGGGCTCGCTGACCGTCCAGTTCACCTCCCTCGGCGGTACCCGCGACCCCGCGGCCCTGCTGACCGCCCGATGGGAGGACACGTACTGGTGACCACGCGAGTCCTCTACGGCCACCTGCGCACCGGCCGGATCCTCGGCGAGCTCTCCCCAACCGGCTGCTCCTGGGCGCAGACGCTCAACGGCGCCGGCTCGATCGACCAGGTGACGGTCCCCAACGACGTCATCGAGCGGCTGCAGCTGCGCCAGACCGTCATGGGCCCGCGGGCGTTCCTCGCCGTCGAGCAGGACGACCGCATCCAGGAGGCCGGGCCCATCTGGACGTTCCCCTACGACTGGGTGCGCGGTCAGCTCACCCTCGGCGCCGCAGGCCTGTGGTCCCTGTTCGACTACCGCAAGGTGATCCCCGTGCTGGCCGCCGGCCAGCGCGTACAGGACCCGTCCGCGGACACCACCATCGCCGGCACCGACCTCGGCGGCATCGCCCGCGCGCTGGTCGCCCAGGCGATGACCCACGTCGGCGGCGACCTGCCCCTGGTCCTACCGGAGGCCGCGGCGGGGACGCGGACAGAGACGTTCCCGGGCTACAAGCTGCTCAACGTCGGGCAGCAGCTGCGCGAGCTCACCCAGCGCGAGACGGCGGCCCCGGACATCCGCTTCCCCGCCCGACGCAACCCCGACGACCGCCGCTTCCTGCAGTGGCTCATGGAGACCGGCACCGAGCAGACCCCGCAGCTGGCCCAGATCGGCCGCGACTGGGTCTTCGACACCACCACCCGGCGCTCCCCCGTGCTCGGCATCGGCACCGAGGGGGACGCCACGGTCATGGGCTCCCGTGCCTGGGTGACCGGCAACGGCAGCGAGCGGGACATGCTCATCGCGACCGCCTCCAACACCACGCTGCTCGACGCCGGCTACCCGCCGCTCGAGCAGGAGGAGAGCCGGTCCAGCGTCGAGCAGCAGGACACCCTCGACGGCCACGCCGCCAACCTCCGCGACCGCTCAGCCCGCCCGGTCGAGGTCTGGAAGGTCACCGTCCACGCCTCGGCCGCCACCGAGGTCCGCGCCGGCGACTACGCCCGCGTGAAGACCGCCGGCCACCCCTGGCTGGGCACCGGCGAGCACCGCCTCCGCATCCGGAAGAAGACCGGCAACCTCACCGACAGGGTGGTCCTCGACATGTACCCGCTGCAGGCGGCCCTCGGATGACCCAGGAAGCCGCCGTCCCCCCGGGCTTCTGGGGCCGAGTCCAGAAGATGATCGACGACGCCATCGCCGGGTTCGCCCGCTCCGGGTTCCTCCGCAACGCCTCGATCACCGGCGGCGCCGGCCTGACCATCAAGGACGGCGGCCGCCTGGCGCTGGAGACCGCGTCGGGCGTCGTCCTCTTCGAGATCGGACCGGTCGGCCCCGCCATGCCCGACGGCACCATCCAGCAGGGCCTGGTCATCCGGCGCGCGGACGGCACCCCCGCGCTGGCGATGTTCGACGCCAACACCAGCGACGGCGTCCTCCGACAGGCGGCCAACTGGTACGACCGCGGCGGCAACGTCGTCCTGGCCGACGACACCGACTCAGGCCAGGGCATCGCCCGGCCGTGGCTGTCCGGCGCCTTCTCCCGTACCCGGTTCGCCGACATGTCCGTGACCACGACGTCGTCGACCTTCGAGACCCTCTGGGACACCACCATCACCAAGCAGCAGCCGCGGCTGCAGGTGGGCTACCGGGCGACGATGGACACGTCCGGGACGACCGGTGAAACCCGGGTCCTCGTCAACGACGTGCAAATCGGACCCGTGGCCACGGAGGGCTTCGTCGTGGCCAGTAGGTACGTCGGTCCGGCGGCCGTCGCCGGCGCGCACATGAGCGACCTGACGATCAAGATCCAGGGCCGGCGGACCAGCGGCTCGGGAGCCCTGCGCGTCGAGCCCCTCGGCTGGCGGACGCAGCAGGCCTAGCCAGCCGGCGGCACGTATCCCGGCTCGCCAGGAAGCGGCTCGGCCGGAGTCCAACCCGGGTCGGGCGCGACCGGCGGCTCGCCAGGGTTCTGCGGCGGGGTCCAGCCCTCCGGCAGCGAGCCGTCGGGGTTCACCTGCGGGGCCGGGATTGTCTCCGGCGCGGGCGCGGGCGCGGGCACCGGAGCGGGGGCCTGGGGCTCGGTCACGTCCTCGACCGTAGCGACCGGCTGCTCCGCGAAGGGCGGCGCGACCGGAGCCGGCTCGGCCGACGGAGCCGCCGGCGTCGACGACGTCGTCACCGCACCGGTATCGGCCACCTCGCGGGTGCCCGTCTCGTCGTCGCCGGCCGCCGCGGCCGCACCGACGCCGACACCTGCGGCGACCAGCGCCGCGCCCACGACAGCCAGCCCGGCCTTCGTCCGTACCGCGGACAGCACCTCACCCATGCGCATGCCTCAGGTATCGGCCCTCGCCGGTCCCGACTCAAGCCGACCCGCCCCGGGTCACCCGATTGTGAAGGAGTCCCATGCCCGGCCTCGATGCCCTCACCGCCGGCGCCGGTCAGACCGACCAGCGCGACGCCCGGCACGCCGTGGGCGGCCTGCTCGCCGTCCAGGGCCCCACCGCGCTCGACGTACGCACCGGCGTCCTGCACGGCCCCGGCTCGACCGCCCTCATCACGGGCACGGCGAAGACCGGCCCCAAGATGAGCGTGCTGATCGGCGTGCACCACTCCGTCGGCTCCCGCGGAGTGGCCAACGGCCCCTACCTCGGGCCGACGCTGGACGCCGCGCTCGAGGTCGACGTCGACCTGGCGCCGGCCACCGGCTCGCGCATCGACGTCGTCTACGAGCGCCAGCGCGACACCACCTCCGGCGTACCGACCCCGGACGCCGCCACCGGCCCCGAGTACGGCGTCCTCAAGGGCTCCTCGAGCACCGGCACGCCGACCAAGCCGGACCTGTCGACGATCGTCGGCGCCACCGAGCTCGGCACCGTCACCGTCGCTGCCGGCGCGACGTCGACCAACGGCTCCAACGTCACCATCGCCAACACCGCCCGGCAGACCGTCGCTCGCGGTGCGCGCGTGCCCGTGCGCAACCAGGCGGAGCGGGACGCCCTGACCGCCTTCCCCGGGCTCGAGGTGTACCGGCTCGACAACGGCCAGGTGCAGCTGTGCACCGCGGCCGGCCCGCCGGCGGTCTGGAAGACCACCTACGACCCCGCCGCGCCCTTCGGGCAGCTGCCCTCGATCCGCGTCTTCCGAGCCAACTCGGCCGGCTACAACTCCCCCTCGATCTGGTACCCGGTGCCGTGGGACGGCTACGACACCTTCACGTCCTACGACCCCGGCTACGCGGGCACCCCGCAGATCGGCGGCGGCGAGTACTTCGGCCACGACTTCAGCGCCACCGACGACCGCCGGATCCTGATCAAGAAGTCCGGCCTCTACTTCGTAGAGCACGAGTCCGCCGGCAACACGGCGCCCGCGGGCGTGCGCGTCAACTACATGACCGACGTCCGCACGATCGGCACGACGATCACCGGTTCGAGCACCCAGACCTCCACGGTCGCCCGGATCTCGGCCGGCAGCTACATCGGCGGCAGCATCGTCCAGCCCAGCTCTGACGTGGCCGACGGCACCAACGGCTTCCGCAACCACCTCGTCATCACCCGCCTGGGCGACTGACCCTCCCGCGCTGCCGCGTTCCTGCACGTTCCCCGCCGGACCTCCCGAGGTCGGGCCCTTCGCCATGCCCTCAGGAGGCCTGATGTCCACCGCCGTCGCTGTCCTCGACGTCGCCCGCGCCGAGCTCGGCACCGCCGAGTCCCCGATCGGCTCCAACCGCGTGAAGTACAACGCCTGGTTCTACGGCCGCGAGGTGTCGGGCGACGCCTACCCGTGGTGCGCCGTCTTCGTCTCCTGGGTGGCTATCACGGCCGGCGCCAGCGCGCTGATCCCCCGCCACGCGTACACCCCGGCCGGCGCCGACTGGTTCCGCCAGCGCGGCGCCTGGGGGAGCACGCCGCGGGTCGGCGCGATCGTCTTCTACGAGTGGCCCGGCATGGGCCGGATCAGCCACGTCGGGATCGTCGAGACCGTCCACCCCGACGGGTCCTGGACGGCCATCGAGGGCAACACCGACGCGGCCGGGTCCCGCACCGGCGGCCAGGTGATGCGGCAGCGCCGGCGCTCGGTCGGCGCTCGCGGCGGCTTCGGCTACCCCGCCTACGCCGCGGCCGCCGCGGCCACCCCCGTCCCCGCGCCGGCGGCGGGCCGGCCGACGCTGCGCCGCGGCGACACCGGCGGCCACGTGCAGGCCCTGCAGCAGCGGCTGCGCACCGCCTACCCCGCCTACGCCGGCCACCTGGTCGTCGACGGCGACTTCGGTCCGGCCACCGAGGCGGCCGTCCGGGAGTTCCAGCGTCGCAGCCGGCTCGACGTCGACGGCGTCGTCGGCCGCAACACCTGGCGCGCCCTGGGGCTGGCGACGTGACCGCCCGGCCCGACGGCGCGCAGGACACCTACGCCGGCGTCGACGGCGCTCGCATGGGCTGCGTCGACGACCTGCAGCAGCCGTTCCAGACGCCGCGCTGGTTCGTCATCACCATCGCCGCGGCGACCGTCCTGAGCTTCGTCCTGGCGGGGGTGGTGCTGCGGTGACCATCCCCGTGCAGCGCGGCCCGGAGTCCGACGGCACCGGACGGGTCCTCAGCCTGGTCGTCGAGAGCCTGCGCCGCGTCGAGGACTCGGTCGGCCGCCTGTCGGCCGACATGCGCGTCGAGCTCGCCAAGCTCCCCGAGCAGTACATCCACCGCCGCGAGGCCGACCGGCGCTTCGACGAGCTGAGCCTGGCCGTCCGCGAAGAGGAAGCCGAGCGGCAGCGCGACGTCGCCTCCGCCCGCGAACAGGTCACCGGCCTCGAGCGGCGCCTGGTCGAGGGGCGGCGCTGGGTCGTCGGACTCGCCTGCGGCAGCGGCCTGGCCGGCATCGGGCTGATCGTGAACATCATGGACAAGTTCCAGTGACGGAGGTCCTGCCCGTGACCCGCCCCTCTCCCGGCCGCCCGCAGCCGGTCCTCAGCGCCGCCCAAACCGCGGCGATCGCCACCTGGGCTACCGCCCTGCTCGTCGGCTGGCTCGCCCGCCGCGGCGTGTTGCTGCCCGCCGAGATCAGCGAGCTCGCCGCGCACCTGATCGGGCTCGGCATCGTCGCCGTCGTCGGCGCCGGCTCCAGCCTGCTCGGCGCCCTGCGGGCCCGGCGGCACGTCACGCCGCTCGCCGACCCCCGCGACGACGACGGCGTCCGCCTGGTCCCCGCCCGGCAGCTGCCGCCGGTGCCCCCGGCGCGCTGGTTCAGCCGGCCGGAGCCGCCGTCGGCGCCGGACACCGCGCTGATCGAGCGCACCCAGGTCGCCGGCCCGTTCGTCGACGTCAGGAAGCTGCGCGCCGAGTACGGCCTGGACTGACCGACTTCTGTCACACCCCCATGAGAGGCTGATCTCCTACCGCGCCGGCGCGCTGGGAGATCGGCGCCCAGCACCGAGGCCCCTCCCGCCACCCGGCGGGAGGGGCCTCGTCGTCGTTGCTGGGGGAGGGGAGCGGTTCGGCTCCAGGATCAGTCCCCAGACGCCGAACTAGGGTGCGTGGTCATGTCCGAGCAGCTGTCCCGCGCGATCGCGATGCAGGTGCGGCGGCTCATGGACGAGCGTCAGGTAAGCGCCTATGCGCTGTCGAAGCAGACTGGGATCCCGCAGTCGAGCCTGAGCCGCAAGCTCAACGGGCCCGCCGCGTTCGACTTCGACGACGTCCAGGTCATCGCGGCCGCGCTCGGCATGGACGTCACCAGCCTGGTCGCGGCCGCCGAGCACGGAACCCCTCCCCCGACCGGGTGACACTACTTCCATTTTCGGGTACAGCTCCCAGGGGGTAGTGCCGAAAATGGAAGCATGACCGCTCCGCGCATCACCGCCGCGATGGTCTCGACCGTCGCCGAGGCCCGCTCCGCCGTCGTCGTCCTCGACGAGACCGCCGGCGCCCTCCGCCTCCAGCCCTCGCTCACCCCGCAGCAGGCCGACGACCCCGCCGTCGTCGTGCTGCTCGACCACTTCGGTGCCCGCTACTGGCTCCGCGCCCGCGGCACCGCCGGCGCCGCGGCCGCGGCCGCCACCGCTGAGGCCCGTCTGGCGGTCGCAGCGTGACCGCCGCCCTGCAGGCGCCGGCTGCCCCGATGCTCGACGAGCTTGCCGCCCGCCGGATCACCAACCGGATCCGCGAGACGCTGCAGGTCGCCGTCGACCTGCTCATCGAGGCGTGGTCCGGCCGGGTCTGGGAGCCCCTGGGGCACGGCAGCTGGGAGGACTACCTGGCCGCCGAGTTCGGCGACCTGAACTTCCGGCTGCCCGCCGAGCCGCGGCAGGAGCGGCTGCTCACCATGCGCCAGGCCGGGATGAGCGTCCGCGCGATCAAGGCGACCCCGGGCGCCGGCTCCGCGGGCACCGTTGCCGGCGACCTCAAGGTCCTGCGCGCGGCCGGCCGGCTCGACGACTCCGGCGGCGTCACGTCCCTCGACGGCCGCCGCCGTCCCGGCCGCGCCACCAGCCGGCCGACGAGCGCGCCGGAGATCTCCCCGGCCGACACGGTCGCCGACCAGGCGGTCGCCTGGGTGGCCGCCGCCGGCGCCCGCGGCCTGACCGTGCACGAGCTCTGCGACCGCGCCGGCTGGCGCCAGGGCAAGGCCTCGGCCGCGCTGTCCCGGGTCCACCGCCAGCGCCGGGTCGGCGTCGAGGGTCGCTTCCGCGGCGGCTGCACCGTGTACGTACAGCGGTGAGCCCCGGAACTGTCACCGGTCGCCCCTACCGTTGACGACGCCGCCTGGAGGCGTCACGTGGAGAGCAACACCCGGGCCTGGTCAGCCCACCCCCGAGCGCCCCTCCCACCGCCAGCCCGTGGCGGGGGAGGGGCGCTTGTCGTCTGCCGGGGACACGACGCGCAGCCGCCGGCCGGCCACCGCGGCGGCCCCGACCACGGGCAGACCGAGCACCGCGGCCCGGCACTCGTCGTCGTCGACGAAGGTGTAGATCTGCGTGCTGGTCAGCGACTCGTGCCGCAGCAGCTCCTGCGCGATCCGGGTGTTCCCGCCCGACGCCCGCAGCACCTCGGTGCCATACCAGTGGCGCAGCTGGTGGGCGGTCGCGTTCACCTCCGCCCGCCGCATCAGCTTGCTGATCGTGTTCGAGACCGAGTTGCCGCTGACCGGGCCCGGCCCGCGGTGCGCGGGGAACCACCAGCCGTAGCGGGGGAAGTCGTGCGCGATCGCCGCGACCGCCGGATGCAGAGGCAGCCTCGCCGGCTTCGAGCCCTTCCCCACCACGGACAACCACGGGCCGTCGATGTCCTCGCCCCGGAACTTCGCGATCTCGTGCGCGCGCAGCCCTTGATAGGCGCCCAGCAGCACCATCGCCCGGGTCCGCCGACGGTTCACCGTCGCGAGTACTCGCTCGAGCTGGGCGGTGGTGATCGGCCTGGCGGTGCGCTTCACGCCGCGCGGCTTGTGCAGCCGGTCGACCGGGTTGTCGCTGCGGTAGCCCATGGCCACCAGCCAGGAGAACCAGGAGTGCAGGTCGGCGTAGTTCACCGCCCGGGTGCCCGGCGAGATCCGCCCCCGCGACGCCGGCGACGTCGTCCCGCCGGCGGCCCTGGTCGACGGCGAGATCAGCGGGGTCGCGTCCCGGCCCAGGAACTCCGCGAGGTGCTGCCACTCGGCCAGCGCCGCCTCGACGCCGGCATACCGGCCGAGGTGGTCGACCAGGCCCAGCCGGTTACTGACCGTGCGCTCGCTCATGCCGGCGCCGCGCATCCACACGGCCCACTGTTCGAGCAGCTCAGCGGTCAGGTCCCCCGAGTCGTTCATGCGGCAGGCGTACGGGACTGGCTGGTCCGCAGCATCCGGGACGCCTCGGTCGGGTGGTGCGCTCACCTTCGGACGGGTGACGCCGCGCCGGCCCGGTCACAGGCGGTCACGCGGTCGCCCGGTACTCGTCGAGCAGCCGGCGAGCGTCCTGCAGCCGCTGAAACGCGACGACGTCGCCGCCGTTGTCCGGGTGCAGCCGACGGGCGGCGACTCGGTAGGCGCTGCTCCGCCCGGTCAGCCACTCGCCGAGGACGTCGTCCGCGGTGACACCGTCGGCGTGCTCGGCGACGAAGCGGGCGGCCGCGTCGACCGTCATCGCGGCGGCCGGCATCGGGATCGCGTCCCCGCCGCCGGAGGGGAGCGCCTTCCACCCGGCGTACTGCTCGCCGCGGCGGGTGATGCCGTAGCGGTCGACCTTGCGCAGCGCCTCGAGGCCGAGCGCGATCGCGCGCAGGTTGTGTTGCCAGTCCGACTGCATGCCGTCGCGGCGCCAGGACGGGCGGACGAAGCGGTCGGTCGCGTACTGCAGCGGCCCGTGCACCGAGTCGAAGGCCAGGCGGACCGCCGGCGACGCCGCCCGGGCGTCGGCCCGGAGCATGCCGTCCGCGCGGATCCCCCGCTCAGCGACGTCGACCTCGATGACGATGTGCTCCGCGTCCAGGGCGTAGAGCTCGCGGTCGAGGACATCGAGCGTGTCCGACCAGGTCGCGGTGAACTGGCTGTTCTCGTGCGCGCCGGCGAACGGTGTCCGGTCGCTGATCGGCCGCACGGTGTACGTGAAGGTCATTGGGCACCGCTCTTCTCGGCGGCCAGCTTGGCGATCGCCGCGGCGTAGTTGGGCGGGGGCGCAGGCGCCCACCATGGGCAGGAGCCGCACCAGCAGACCGCCGGTGGGCAGTACCGGCCGGAGCCCGCCGGGTCGCACGCGCTGGGCTGGCCGGGCCGGCCACCGTCGGTGCACGCGCACGTCGACGGCCGCGGCGCCGTCCGCTCGGCGGCCTGGCGGCGCTCGTCCGCCGTCCGGATCAGATCGGGGAGGACGCCGTCCTCCCCGCGGTGGCGCCGCAGGTAGCGGCGGAGCTCCCGGGCCTCATCCGGGGCGAGCTCGCTCGTCGACGCGAGCGGGCGGCCGACGTACAGGGCGGCGTAGGCAAGGCGGCTCGGTCGGTCCCGGACGCCGACCTCGTCGAAGGCGATCGCCAGCGCGGCGAGTAGTCCCCGGTCGGCGCGCTCGAGCACGGCGCCGGTCATGCCGGCGTCTCCGCGGCGACCAGTACTGGCAGGTCCGGCAGTCCGAGGCGGATGGCGGCGACCACCCGATGATGACCGTCCCAGACACGCCCGTCGGGCCCGAGCAGCACGGGCTCGCGGACGCCCTGCGCGAGCAGCTCGGCTTCGAGCTCCCGCTGGTAGCTCGGGTCCTGGTCGACCAGGTCGCGCACCTCGTCGTCCCAGGACCACGGCGGGCCGTAGCTGCCGGGGCCGTACTGGGCCAGCAGCTGAGCCAGCGGCATCCGCTCAGCCACCCGCCGTCACCGCCTCGGCCGGCCACGGGTACAGCGGGGGCAGCGGCTCATCGGCGGCGGGGTCCCACGCGAGGGTGGTAGCTCCGTCCCGCTGCGCCTCGGCCAGCGCCTGGTGCAGGGCGGTCATGTCGCGGTGCTCGTGCGCGCCGTTCGCGTGGCTGAGCGCCGCGAGCACCAGCGCCATGTTGTCGCGGTCGAGGCCGGCGACGGCGTCGGAGAGGTCGACGGCGTAGCCCTCGACGCCGAGCAGGCTGCCGATGATGGCCACGATGCGCCGCTGCGACCCGGACAGCCCGGGGCCGGAGTCGACGAAGCCGGCGACGTCGGGCCAGACCAGGCCCCGGGGTACCTCGGGGTCCTCGGCGTTGCTCAGCAGGAAGCCCCCGGCGGCCATCCGGTCAGCCAGGCTGCGGTGGCGTATGAGTAGCTCGACGCCGGCCTCGTACGGGTAGAGGCCGCGGGCCCAGAGGCGCAGTCCGGCCTGCTGCTCGGCCGTCGCGGTCACGACGTCGCCCCGCACTGGCTGCAGAGCTCACCGAGCTGCTCGGGGTCGGGGACCCACCAGCAGCCGCCCGGGCATGCGGCGTCCTCGGTGCAGCCGCAGACCCGGCAGGCCGCGACGTCGACGTCGAGCTCGGCGGGCCGCAGCCGCTCGAGCTTCGGCTGACCGCCCGCGAGGACGTCCTCGAGTCGACCGAAGGCGCTGCCGCGCAGCCGGTCGACCACGCCTTGGCCGACGTCGCTCAGGGCCGTCACCGCGACCCCATCCACGACGACCGTCGAGTCGGGCCGCTGACCGACCAGCGCCTGGACGACGACGTCGTGGCTGTCGAGCTCGCTCACGACGCGGCCGCCATCCGGGACGGCTCGAGCAGCTGCGGGTCGATGCTGCGCGGCGGGAAGGCGATGATGAGGGCGTCGTCACGTCGGGTGACATCCCGGGCGGAACGCACAACCTTGTAATCCGCGGGTTGTGGGTTCGATCCCCACGGGGCCCACTCGCGATGATGTGTTGTCTCGCCTGATGCTTGACCACGGGGCTTCGGGTGAGGCGCGACAGTGTTGCGGTTGATGGTTGACAGCTGTTTCGGCTGATCCTTGACGCTCCCTCGATGAGGGAGTTGAGCGTGGCGGA